>NZ_NJNQ01000010.1 GCF_002742445.1 Bifidobacterium sp. N4G05
GTTCACGGGCTACAACATGCTGATCTTCTACAGCTCGCTGTCCACGATCCCGCACTCGCTGTACGAGGCCGCCAGCATTGACGGCGCGAGCGAATGGCAGATCATCAAGTCCATCAAGCTGCCCGAATTGAAGGGATCGCTCGCGATCACGGTGATCTTCTCGATCATCGGCTCGTTCCAGCTGTTCAACGAGCCGAGCATTCTGCAGAACATGGTGCCGGGCAACTCGATCACCACGTATTACACGCCGAACATGTACGCGTACAACCTGAGCTTCGCGGGCAACCAGTCGAACTACGCCGCCGCCTTGGCGATCACGATGGCCGTGATCACGATGGCGATCGCGTACGCGGTGCAGCTCAACAGCATGAAGGAGCAGATGAAGTAACGCCTTGGGGCGTACGTCATCTGCATAGGACACGGATTTTTCAAGGAGCATAACAATCATGAGCGATACTGCGATGTCGACGGGGTATATGACTCCCCAAGAGCTTAAAGAGCAGGAACGAGCCGCAAGGAAGGCCGAGAGGGCACGCTTGAAGCGCGTGGAAATGGATGAGAAGGCGGAGCGCAGACGCGCGGCGAAGTCCGGTTTCGCGAACGTGTCGAACCCGAGGCGCAGCAAGCTGCTGACCTTGGTATGCGCGATCTTCGCGGTGTACTGCCTGTTCCCGTTCGTGTACCTGCTGGTCAACGCCACGAAGACGCAGGCCGACTTCACGTCCACGTTCGGTCTGGGCTTCGGCCACACGTTCGCCCTGTGGGACAACATCGTGACCGTGTTCACCTACCAGGACGGCATCTTCGGGCGCTGGCTGCTCAACACGCTCCTGTACGTGGTCGTGGGCGCGGGCGGCGCGACACTGCTGGCCATCATGGGCGGCTACGCGCTGGCGAAGTTCCGTTTCCCGGGCCGCAAGGCCGTGTTCGCGGTCATCATCGGCGCGATCAGCGTGCCGGGCATCGCGTTGGCGGTCCCCCAGTTCCTGCTGTTCGCCAAGCTCAGCCTGACGAACACGCCGTGGGCCATGATCATTCCATCGTTGATCAGCCCGTTTGGCTTGTATCTGATGTGGATCTTCTCCGAGCAGGCGGTTCCGACGGAATTGCTTGAAGCCGCGCGAGTTGATGGAGCTTCGGAGCTCCGCACGTTCTTCCAGGTGTCCCTGCCGCTGTTGGCTCCGGGCATCGTTACGACGGCCCTGTTCACGATCGTGGCGACGTGGAACAACTACTTCCTGCCGTTGATCATGTTGAAAAATTCGAACTGGTATCCGTTGACAATCGGCCTGAACCAGTGGAAGGACCAGGCGAGCACCGCTGGCGGTCAGGCGATCCAGAATCTGGTGATCACGGGCTCGTTGATCACGATCGTCCCGCTGGTCATCGCGTTCCTGTGCCTGCAGAAGTACTGGCAGTCCGGCCTCTCCGCGGGTGCGGTCAAGGAATAATCCATTTCTACGCCACAGCCATGGAACGAAAAGTATGGCCCGTACTACAAGTACGGGCCATACGCATATACATGATCTGGCGGACCTTCCTCACAAATCGCGATAGTTGTTCCCCATTGTGAGACGCACTTCGGCTGCAAAGCTGAAGTAATTCAGATCCATATGGCCGAAGGTGCGGTCTCGTTATGCGTAAAAACAGGAAGCTTTATGGCGGCACAGTTTAAAGTGCTGGCATGGGCACTGCAGACAGAAACGGCGGTGAGACTGTGACTTAAGATCCAAAAAGATGGCGTGCAGTACGACTAGGGACTAAGGCGCACCGCGAGGGGCCAAGATTTAAACCTTTCGAGCGCATAAATAACCACGCATAAGAACCAGAGGGGCAGCACCGAAATAAACTACCTCACATAGATGAAAAAAGACGAGCCAAATATCGGCTAATGCTCATATGTAGACCTCGATACCACTAAGAGAATAATCGATGCCATCGATGCCGTTAATCCGTATATGTTCGACGACATCCCAAGGAGGTGAACTAATCTTTCACTGAGAACTATCGAAATCCAGAGCGCGCAAGATTTCGAAAACTACCACGCACTCCTGTTTAGTAATCTTTATTGACAATAAAAATTACATGACACGCTTGCATCGCGGCAAACTACAATATGTATCAGCCCCACACAGGAAAGCGAGGACACCGTGAGCGGCACTCAGACAAAGGCATCACCTTCCGATATTCGAATCAGCAATATCACCGCCGCATTCAAGCAACTATTCCCCGCAACGCAAATATCACGAGCCAACATCGGCAAACTCATCGGACTTTCACGCTTCACCACCAGCGAAGTGACCGGCGAAATGGTCGACAATCGCATTCTGCGCGAACTCGGACCAGACAATCGCGAGGGGCGTGGCAAACGTTCGCAAGTACTCGCCATCGACACTGATTTCTGGCGAATCGTTTCCATCGACCTGTCGAATCCGAAACTCGCCAAAGGAGCGCTGGCGGATCTTTCCGGCAGAATCGTGGACCGCACCGAACTTCCTGCAGACAACGGTTGCAGCGTCGAGGACGTGATCGGCCTGTGCAAGCAGCTCATCGCCTCAACGCCACTGCCGATTCTCGGCATCGGCATCGCCGTGACTGGCATTGTGGAACCCGACGGCGTAGTGCGCAAATCCGTGCACTTGGAGTGGGACGAACTGCCGCTGAAAGCCGAGGTGGAAAACGCCACCGGAGTGCCCACACTGGTAGGCAACGACACCAACGCCGCGCTTGTGGCGGAACGATTCTTCGGCGACTGCTCCCCCAATTCCATGCTCATCTCCATCGGACGAGGCGTCGGTGCCGCACTATGCCTTAACGACGTCATCATCGAAGGTAGCTCCTCCACGGCCGGCGAAATCGCGCATGTGGTGGTCGACCCAAATGGACCGACCTGCGAATGCGGCAAACGAGGCTGCCTTGAATCGTTGGTTTCCGACGACAGATTGCAAGAACGCATCGCGCAGGATCCCGCCTCACGTACGCGCATTCTCGCCGAAGCGGGCGCTCTGCTCGGTCGCGTCATGGCCATACCGACCGGACTGCTGGATCTGCGTGACATTTCGATATACGGGGCGCCGGAAATCGTCAATGCTCAATTCATCGACGCAATGGAAGATGAAATCAGGCGCACCATGACCACGGATTATCAGAAAGCGCCGCAAATTCACCGTTGCAGGCAAGGCGAGGATCTCACATTGCGAGGCCAAGCCACCATCGTAATCCGCACACTAGTTCCGACAATCCACGAACGCGGCTCCCTCATCGGCGACGCATAGCCCCGGCCACCGCTCACTGCCGCGGGTAGGAATCCTCAAAGAAACGGCGCTCGAGATGCACGATGGTGCGGAACACTTCGGCTTCCGAGCCGTCCACCGACGCATACTCGTTGACGAGCGCGATCAGGCGACCCGTCCAAGCGCGGAAATGATCGCCTTCATGCAAATCAACCCAGCCTTTGTGCGCCGGAATCTGCTGAATAACACCCGCATCAATGGTGCGCTTGGCCCAAGCGAGATAGATCCATTCCATGCAGCACAGCGCGGTGATCAGCTCTTCCCACGTTCCCTGAACCAGTTTGGTGAGATATTCGCAATATTCGCGATTTGCCGGAGTTTGCTCGGAATTATTGTATTCTTCATCGGTAATTCCATATTCCTTAAGGAATCCCGTAAAATATGTTGCCTCATTATCAGCAAACCATTGCGATTGTTTTGCCAGCATATCTTTGGTTTCCTGACGTGGCGCAAGTTCAATTGCATGCGCCATGATTCCTTGATTAAAGAATTTGAAATCCTGAATTAAATAAGATTTCAAAATCGATTCCGGAAGCGTATCATCCAGCATTTCATTCACAAAACGTGAATTGATGGCCTGATTCCATTCATCAGCAGCCGACATGTACAGCTGATCGGCCACAGAACCAGGCTCAGCCCCCAGCCATGCATAATCGCCGCTTGCGGACTGTGGTGCTTCTGGAACATGATTCACGGTCATAAGACCCCCTTGATTAGTGCGGCCGACGCGAACTTACCACGCCCCGCTCTGGATCGCTTTGTATAGCGCAGTCATAACGACCGCCGCTTCCAACGTACCGAACGTGCCATCGAAACGCAAGAGGCAGACCACTTCCATGGCCGCCAAGGCCTCCATGACCGCACGCTCAATCTTGGCGAATCATTGCACGAATTTGTTGAGACGGCGATCGTAGGTCAGGAGGCCGTTGAGCTCTTCTTCGACGTCGGAAACCTGCGTGTACACGTAGCCCGCCAATCCGCGTGATTCCAGCGATTCCGCCGAAGCAAGCACGGAACGGACGGCAGCGCGCCAATCCTCAATCGAATCGTATTCGCCATAACCGTAGGCTCGCGAAACCGCTGCATGATCAGCAACCAACTGCGCCAATCCCCCGAATTCCGAAATCATGAACGCACGAACGCCATGCTGCGCCACCGGCAACACCGCATAATGCGCGGCACGACGACGCCTCTTGTGCCTCTTCTCATATTCAGCCACATACCCGCGCAACGGCCCCTTATCAGGGTAGATTTCCAGCGGACGGAAGTAGTTGTGCACACTATGGAAGTCGCCGCAACGCTGATCGTACCAACCGCTTGTAGCGTCAATCGGACGCGTCGGGTCAAGCGCGTGAATGCGTTCCGCCGCATCACATGCGTCGAACTGCCCCCAACCCTCGTTGAAAAGCACCCACGCAACAATCGACGGATGGCCGGCAAGCATGTGCACCATGGCATCGCAGGTGCGCGACCAGTCACGGCGGTACGTCGAATCGTCGGCACCAAGCGCCGCAAAATGCTTCGCCGTGTCGTCGCGGTACTTGTTCCACGTGGTGCGCATGAGCGTCGGCTTGCGATTCGTGGTCCACGCGTTATATTCGCCGCCGCCCGACACCGCATCCTGCCATACGAGCATGCCGAGACGGTCGCAATGGTAGTACCAGCGTGCGGACTCGATTTTGATATGCTTGCGCAACATATTGAAGCCGGATTCCTTCATGGCGGTTATGTCATGAATCAGCGCTTCGTCGCTCGGCGCGGTCAGCAAGCCGTCCGGCCAATACCCTTGGTCGAGCACACCCTTGAGGAACAGCGGTTTGCCGTTGAGATGGAATCGCGCAACACCCTTCAAATCAGGCTTGATCTCAACCGTTCGGAATGCGCAATACGAGTGCACAATATCTTGCTTTTCTTGCGGTTTTTCCTGCTTCTCCTGCTTTTCTTGCGATTTCGCAGCGCCAAATTCCAACGTCGCCGTCACGTCATACAAATACGGATCTTCAGGCGACCATAAGTGCTCGGCCCGCGTTGCGATTTCCGTACGCACCTTGCGCATGCCGGCCGCAAACCGCTCGTCTGTAACAATCGTGCCATCCGCAGGATCCGTTACGACGATACGCAGTTTGGCGTTCGGCTTGTCTCCGCCGATTTCTGCGCGAATGAACAGTCTGCCGTCCGCAGCGCCCTTCAGCGTGAGCGTCTGCATGTACGCCTCCGGCACGATCTCCATCCACACGCTCTGCCAAATGCCGCTTTGCGCGGTGTACCAAATACCCTCGCGCTCGATCTTCTGCTTGCCACGCATCTGCGTGCCCGAATCGTTCGGATCATACACGCACAACGCAATCTCGAAAGCATCATCGGGATCGACGAACGCCGAAATATCAACATCGAACGGCAAATAGCCCCCGACATGCAACCCAGCAAACTGCCCGTTGATAAAGCAGGCACACACGTAATCGACCGCTTCGAAATGCAGAATCAAACGATTCGCATCCCCGATCTGCCGAACCGCTTCCTCTCCCCCAAGCGTGACAGGGTGCACAATCGTGCGATACCAGATCATATTGTCGGGATAAATCGTTTGATGTACGCCGGAAAGCGCGGATTCCGGCGAAAAGGGCACGAGGATTTTTCCATCGAAGGTTTCAGGAATGGCCGCTTCCTTTACTGCCTGCACCGCTTCGTCACGGGTGAGTACAGTCGTGGATTTGCGCCATTTCGAGCCGTTGTCGCTTTCGGGAATGGATACGATCGCGTAATCCCAGAATCCGTTGAGCATAGTGTGATTGCTGCGCACCATGGTTGAGCGCGGATGTTCGTTCAGGATTGGCGTGCGGCCGTTTTTCAGTTTGCGTTCGCCATCTTTCGTAGGACAGAACGCTTTGTGTGCCGCGTTGGAAGACAGCCATTCGCTGGCGATCTGCTCACCCCACGGCGTCCACAACTGCTGCAGCGGCTCCTGAGAACGCATTTTCGTAGGCGCGGCTTTCAGCACTCGCTTGACGTCCAACATAAGAGTCCTCCCTGCAGCATCGCATTTCCCTCAACTTCCTCATTGTAACGAGAGGAATGGCAAAGAGAAATAACGATTCACGGATTCAAAATCGATGCAATCTGGATTACACCGTCAGATATAAAAAGCCGGTGCAAGAACTTCGTAAGTTCCCGCACCGGCAATCAAGCAAATCATCTGAAATATATCAGCTGAATCAGCCTTCCAGCTTGGCCTTTTCAGCGGCAAAACGAGCCGCTTCAGCCTCACGACGAGCCTTCAGTTCGGAATCGAAACGGGCAAGCTCCTCTTCAACGGCCTCCGGCGGAATCTTCGCGAAAATCGGATGCGGCTTCGGCACCGGAGCGCCAGCCACGATCGGCTCGGAAGCCCATGGATGCACGGTTTCACCCAGCTTGTAGTCGCCGGTGATGATCGGGTACATGAAGCCCGGCTTGTCGAGATCCTCAACCTCCTCCAAGCGTGGCAGCGGCGAGAACGTGCCCGTGCCACCAAGAGCCTCCCACACCTTCTGCGCGGAATGCGGCAGGAACGGGGCCAGCAGGTGGTTCGCGTCAGACACAGCCTGGGCGGCAACGTGCAGCACGGTGCCGAGGCGAGCCGGATTGTCCTTGATCTTCCACGGTTCAGTGGCGGAAATGTACTTGTTGATGTCGCCGACCACGCGCATGGCTTCGCTCAACGCGTTCTTCTGACGATGGTTCTCGATCAGCGAACCGACCGTGTTGAACGCGGCCTTGGTTTCGCTCAGCAGAGCGCGATCCTCATCGGTCATTTCGTTCTCGTCGAGCGCCGGAATCTCACCGAAGTTCTTGTTCATCAGGTTGGCCACACGGTTGACGAGATTGCCCCAGGAAGCGGCAAGCTCCTCGTTGTTGTGGCGCACGAACTCAGCCCACGTAAAGTCGGAATCGGAGCTTTCCGGACCAGCCACGGAAATGTAGTAGCGCACGGCGTCCACAGGGTAACGGGCGAGAATATCCTTCACATAAATGACAATGCCGCGGGAAGACGAGAACTTCTTGCCTTCCATGGTCATGAACTCAGAAGCCACAACCTGCTCCGGCATGTTCAACGGGCCAAGCTTACCTGTTTCGCCGCCCTTGGATCCCTGGCCGTTATAGCCGAGCATTTCGGACGGCCAGATCTGGGAGTGGAACGTGATGTTGTCTTTGCCCATGAAGTAGTAGCCCGGAGTTTCCGGATCGTTCCACCATGCGCGCCACGCTTCCGGATCGCCCTTGCGGCGAGCCCATTCGATGGATGCCGACAGGTAGCCGATCACAGCGTCGAACCACACGTACAGCTTCTTGTTCGGATTGTCGATCCAGCCGGCAACCGGAACGGGAATGCCCCAGTCGATGTCACGCGTGATGGCACGTGGCTTGACCTCCTTGAACAAACCGATGGAGAAGTTAATGACGTTGGTACGCCAACCTTCGCGGGTCTTCAGCCATGCGAGATTGGCTTCGGCGAGCGCCGGCAGGTCGAGGAAGAAGTGTTCGGTTTCCTCAAAACGCGGGGTTTCGCCGTTGATCTTGGAAACGGGGTTAAGAAGCTCGTCTGGGTCGAGTTCGTTGCCGCAGGCGTCGCACTGGTCGCCGCGGGCGCCGTCTGCACCGCAGATCGGGCAGGTGCCTTCGATGTAACGATCAGGCAGAGTGCGGCCAGTGGACGGCGAGATGGCAACCTTCTGGGTGCCCTTGTAGATGTAGCCGTTGGCAAGGCACTGCTTGAACAGTTCCTGCACCACCTGCTCGTGGTTGCCGGTGGTAGTGCGCGTGAACAGGTCATAGCTCAAGCCAAGATCGCACAGATCCTTGGCGATCACACGGTTGTAACGGTTGGCGAGCTCCTGTGCGCTGACGCCTTCCTTGTCGGCTTCCACCAGAATCGGGGTGCCGTGCTCGTCGGTGCCAGACACCATCAGCACGTCATTGCCCTTCATGCGCTCGTAACGCGCGTACACGTCGGAGGGCACGCCGAAGCCGGCGACGTGACCGATATGACGGGGGCCGTTAGCATACGGCCAAGCAACATTCACCAAAATATGACTCATGGTGCCTGATTATACAAACCTCCATATCCCGCATTTTCAATGTATTTCGGTAGTTGGATTTTTGTTGGAGGACTGACGTGCGATTGTTGATTTCGATTGTTTGAATATCTGCCGATTTATTCACATTGTTGCATTGTGCGACAATCATTTTCCACATATCCACAGATTTTCGGGGAAAGTGGCGAGGAAGGAATCGAATCCGCTACTGTACCGCCCATGGACACTTCACCACCCCTTCTGGGCAACGACGACCTTCCGGGACCGATGTGCCTGAACCTGTTGGCCTCATCCGGCGCGCTGTGCAAGCTCGACAGCGCGAACGCCTACTCAAGCCATGATTCGGACACGTTGTACGGGCGGGCATGCATCATCGCGACACTATTGCCAAGCCGTTCCGTGGCATGTGCGCGCACCGCCGCATGGGTCTGGCTGGGAGGCACGTTCCCCGACTCCATAGACATCATCGCGAAAGCCCACTACAGAACGCTGCGATACGGGCGAAAAATCAACGTTTTCAACCGCGTCGCACCATCCGAGCACACCATTAAGGTCGGCCCAATCACCGTGACCACACCCGTTCGCACCGCATGTGATCTGGCGCTGAACTGCGTCCCCGAAACGGAATCGAAGATTTCTGAAATCATCTGCATGCTTATGCAGGAATTTCATTTTCGTTCCAACGATTGCATGCAAATCATGGAAGATGCGAAGCATATTCGCAACGCTCCGCAGGCACGGAATTACATTCTTGCGATTGACGGCAGAGGTTACGAACACGGGAACCGTAAGGATTGCGAAGACCGTATGAACCGTAAGGATGCCGAATATGTGCGCGGCGCATAGCAGGCATAAGGCGCACGGCAGGCGCAAAGTACCGCCATACCAGCCCAAGCCACGGCCAAAACCGCTGGTCGACCCGCCATCTCCCCCGATTCCGTTGACGCCACTGGTGGCGTGCAGTCCCGGCACCCCACAGGACGTGCTCTGGCATATCGCGGAATATGCGCCTCGACTGCGCAAATGGCTGATTGCCAATCCTTCCGCAACACCTGCGATGCTGGAATATCTTGCGCAAGTCGACGGACCGGATGTGGCACGTTCCCTGCAAATACTGCTGGAATCGTTGGAATCGCACGCATTAGATGCGATTGCGCATGATGGCTAAGGTAGCGCAATCACAAGTGACTACAACGCAACAACGCAATCGCAAGTACGCAGCAGGCAATCGCGCGGCAAGCGATCGTGTGGCAAGCGATCACCGAACGGCAGACAATGCGAAAAGCTTACTCTTTCATGGCAAGAACCGTGTTGTAGACCTGCTTGCGATTGGCGAGCGAGCCGTCCGCAAGGGGGTGCTCGGCAATGACTTGCGAAATCGCGTCTTTGATGCGCAGATTGTCTTCCCGCGCACGGTCGATCGACAGTACCGCCAAGTCTTCTATGCTCAGCGACGCGGGGACCGCGGTATCGGCCTCTTCTTCGGAAGCGCCGGCGACGACCAACACCATTTCACCGCGCGGAGGCTCGTCGATCACGCTTTGGCGAATCTGCGCGATGGTTCCGCGGCGAATCTGCTCGAAATCCTTGGTAAGTTCGCGGCAAAGCGCCATCTTGCGGTTCGGACCGAACACGTCAAGCAGGTCGGCCATGGCATCGTCGATGCGATGCAAAGTCTCGTAAAACACAATGGTGCGGCGCTCCGAACGCAACGTGCGCAAGTATTGCACGCGTTCGGAATGCTTGCGGGGCAGGAACCCTTCGTAGCAGAATCGGTCGGTCGGCAGGCCTGACAGGCACAGCGCGTCCAGTACGGCGGACGGGCCGGGGGCGCAGGTGACGGGCAGGCCGCGTTCGATGGCGCGACGCACAATCGCCAAGCCTGGATCGTTGATGGTCGGCATACCCGCGTCGGACACGACCAGCACGGTCGCACCGGTTTCCACCTGGTCAAGCAGACCATCAGACTTGTCTCGCTCGTTATGATCGTGGTAGGCCACCACGCGGCCGTTCACATGCACGCCAAGACGGTTGGCGAGCGCATAGAGACGGCGGGTGTCTTCGGCTGCGACGATGTCGGCGCGCTCCAGCAGCGCAATGAGGCGTGCGGAAGCGTCGGCAGTATTGCCGATCGGCGTGGCCGCCAGCACGACCGTGCCTTGCGGAACGTTGGCTCCGCTCACGAGAGCGTCAAGTCCCACATCGCCGTCTGCGTTTTCATCTTCACGTTCGCGCTTGTCTTCGCATTCGCGCTCATTCATGCGTTCCATGCCTTCAGCCTATCCAACGCAAAGGAAAACAGCCCTCCCAGCGTCCCAATTCCTCCGCTCACTGGAAGAATCACCCCGCCCGCAAGCCCAACACCAACCCAAACCCCCAGTCACTGGAGGAATCCGGACGCTCACAAGACTAAAAACGGGAAGATTCCTCCAGTGACTGGAAGAATCTTCCTGCAATTGCATGCTCACGCCACGAGCGCACGCCGTGTATCCTCATTGTCGAGCGAAGTTGACACTTTGCGCCTGTTTGTGCAGATTTACCACCCGTCGGGCGTTACTAAGCGCTGCATTAGAGGGCCGCTGGTAGGCTGACATTGGTTCCGCAGGCGTGCGGAAGTTCAGGCCAACCGCCAAAGGAAGCCTGAACCACGTAATTTTAAATGTTTAGATGTAAGGTACTCACAGAGAGCATTCCATGGGAATTATCAACTTCTTCATTAACCTGCTCAAGGATCCACGCACCGCGATTGCCGGCTGGATCTCTATGGGCGTCGCCCCTACGCTTGGTTTCATCTTCCTGATCGTGTTCGTCGAAACCGGCGTCGTGTTCTTCCCGTTCCTGCCGGGCGACTCCCTGCTATTCGCCGCCGGCTTCTTCGCCGCGCCCGACGCCCAGACCGGCGTTTCCGCGCTACCGCTGTTCGCGCTGCTGCCCGTGGTCTGGTGCGCGCCGATCATCGGAGACCAGTGCAACTACTGGATCGGCCACTTCTTTGGCCGTCGCATCATCGAATCCGGCAAAGTCAAGGCCATGACCCCCGAACGCCTCGCCAAAACCGAAGGCATGATCGAAAAATGGGGCCCGCTCGCCGTGTTTCTCGGCCGTTTCTTCCCGTTCATCCGCACGTTCATGCCGTTCATTTCCGGCATTTCCGGCATGCGTTGGAGCCGTTTCACCCCGTTCTCCGTACTCGGCGGCCTGTGCTGGTCCACCCTGTTCACGCTGCTCGGCTACTTCTTCGGCGGCATCCCGGCCGTACAAAAGCATTTCGAGCTGGTCATCATTGCGATTCTCGTGCTGTCGCTGATTCCTACGATCGTCGGCCTGCTCAAGGCTAAATTCGGTAAGAAGAAAGCTTCTACCGAAACCGTAGAAGCCTGATCTTTCGTTTCCCTCCTTTTCTTGGTGAAAATGGCGTCTTTCGATCATTCGGAAGACGCCATTTTCGTATGCTTTTCATAGAAATCATAGCAACACGCGACCATCGGGAATTGCATTAGTACAGACCTCGTACTAGAATCACGAGAGTTGTCTTAAGACATGGGGCCGTAGCTCAGTTGGTAGAGCGCTTCGTTCGCATCGAAGAGGTCGCGGTTTCGACTACCGTCGGCTCCACTAAGCCCGCTGCATTCATTCCACCGCAGCGGGCTTTTTCTTTGCCCATACATGCCGGTCACCAACCACCAATCCTCACCAAACACCCCCGAACTCATGTATCTGCCATATATAAGCGAGATAGGGCGCAAATTTAGGCTTGAGACGTGCGCTGACGTACGAATGCGTCAAGCGAGGCCACGTCGATGCCCTCATACCCCTTAATCGAGGCGAACTGCGGGCCGTTGGAATTGTCGATCTGCATGAATCCGGTCTGACCAATCGTCGTCGCACCGGAAGCGACAGCCGAACGCAAACCAGACATGGAATCTTCGACCGCAATGCAGTACTTCATATCTTCCGGAGCGATGCCCAGGCGGCGACCAGCCTCCAAATACGGGGCCGGAGACGGCTTCTTCTCAACATCGTCATCGCCGCACACGTAGCCCGCGAACGCACCGGCCGGCGCCTGCGCAACCAGATTCTCCGCAAGATGACGCGGCGACGTGGTGACCAGCATCGAAGGGACACCCGCATCGCGCAACGCAACAAGCACGTCTTCCACGCCTTCGATCCATGGAATGCACTCGAATTCCTTCTGGGCTACATAATCGATCATGCCTTGGCCAATCTCCTCGATCGACAGCTGGCAACCATGCTCCACCATACGGCGAGCCACATCCGGAACCGGCGTACCCGAACCCTGCCAGGCAAGCTCCTCATCCCAATACCCGCCATGCGCGGCTGCGATTTTCATCTCCCCCTCATGCCAGTACGGCTCGGAATCGATCAGAGTACCGTCCATATCCCAAAACACAGCCTTGACCATCAGGTTAGACTCGGTCATGATGTTCCTTCCTTACGACCGTCGGACTCGGAGCACCGGATTTGCGTGCGGCGCCGTCCATCGCGATTTCCTCTGCCATTTCAGCAGAGCGGCAAGACGGCAAATTTGCAAACAGATGCAACGTTTGCAAATGTTGCAACAAAACAACAAACAAGGCAGCAGCACAACGGCAAACAAAAAGCGCCCGGACGTTCTTTCATCCGAGCGCTTTCCACATCAACGCAATAACTCACGTCTGCGAAATCATCCGTTTCACACACTACAGGCAACCCCCATTGCCGCAACCCATGACATTCGAAAAATTTCGCTTCTATCGGAAGATTCGAAATCTACTCTCCCTGATTCTCCTTGTTTTCCCCAGCGACTTCCGTAGCCTTTTCCGCATCTTCCGCCTTCCAGCGGGCGATGCAACGTTCCACGCGCTTGTAGCCGATGATCTTCGGATCAAGTCCTGCCTCGCGGAAAATCGCGGCAGGCGAGCCACCTTCGGCATACCTGCGCATGCAGTCGTCGCGAAACTCCTTGGAGTAACAAATACGATACTGGGTGACCGATTCCACGGCATCCAAAGACCCGAGATACTTACGGGTCTTAGCGGTGAACGCAACTCTTGGCACTGTACGCTCCTAACCTTTCCTGTTCTTGCCGCTTATCTTACCCCCTATCCCATGATTTCTCACAGAAAAGGAGAACCACCTTTCACCGAAGCACCTTAATGACCGGAAGAATGACAGTCAGAACGCGGATACTCAACATTATTTCCCACAACAACGACATCGTCACAGAAAGTAATGCATTTGGCAAAACTATATAACAAAACAGGCACATCCGTTGCAAGATATGCCTGTTTTGTTAATATTTTCAGTATTTTCCGAAAATCGGTCAATCCCTCCAAAGCACGATTGACCTGGAAACGGGCTTAGAGGCGGATTTACCCCTCTGAATACCCTCGTTTTCGCGTACGATAGCCCCATTGGGCGTGTCGTATGCGTCGGTCGCGGCACGCGCGGACTCCACGAACTCACGCGATGGCAGCTGTCGGGCATTGACCTGAATCTGCCTACGCCACATGCGCGCACGGCGGGAACGTTCAATCTCCACAATGTCGCCATCTGCATCAGCTGCGAACACGCTGGAACCGGCTGGCTTGCGCAGACGCTCGACCTGGCGGCGCAGCTCGCGGTTCTCCTCCTCCAGGGAAAGGATCCGTGCAATACCGGCCAGATTGATGCCCTCTTCCTGGCTCAGCTGCTGCGCTTTCGCAAGGCGGGCGATGTCTCGCAATGAGTAGCGGCGGGCGCCGCCATCCGTGCGCTGCGGCACCACAAGCCCAAGCCGATCGTATTGGCGAAGTGTTTGGGGGTGCACGTTGGCAAGCTCACCGGCACGGCCGACCGTGAACATCGGCAGTTCGATGTCGAAACCAACTTCGTCTGCTCCATCAAGATCGGCCCTGCCGGCCACAATCGCCATCGCACACATGTCGTACAGCATTTTGGCCTGCCGCGCCGCGCGGGCTTGGGAGGTCCGAGATGCGCGTGCCATGGCGATCAGCGCTCCTTGGCAAGTTCGTCGGCGAAGTCACCGCACTCCTTGTCGAATTCCTTCGCCGCATGCTTGACTTTCAGGCCTGGCTTATCGGGGATGCGGATTTGCACGCGCCCGACCAGATCGCCGTTGCCCTGCCTGTTGGCCACACCTTTGCCGGAAATACGCACTTCCGTGCCGCTGGATGAGCCCGCCGGCACTTTGAAGGTGACTTCGTTGCCGTCGACGTCTTTCGCAGTCACTTTCGCGCCAGCTACGGCCTGGCCGACGGTGATCGGCAGATCCATGATGATGTCACGCTTGCGTAGGCTGAATTTCGGATCTTCGACAACGCTGATCTGCAGGTACAGATCGCCGTTTTTGCCGCCGTTACGCCCCGGCTTTCCCTTGCCTGAAATGCGGATCTTCTGCCCATCACGCACGCCTGCCGGAACATGCGTTTTGAACTTCTTGCCATCGGCAGACAGCGAAACCGTTGCCCCCTTGACCGACTGGCGGAAGGTCAGGTTGATCTTGGAGTTACGGTCCTCGCCGTCTTCCGGTTGCGCAGCCTGCTTGTAGCCGCCCCCGTAAGGGCTTCCGGCGCCAGCGGCGGCACCATACGCACCAGCCCCGGCAGGTCCGCCCGCACCGCCACCGAACATCGAGAAAATATCGTTGATATTCGGGTTGCCGCCGTTCTGGAAGCGGATGCGCGAACCATTACCGCCCGCACCATACGCTCCAGCGCCACCGCCGAACATCGATCCGAAGATGTCGGAGAACGCCCCCGCATCGAATCCGCCCGCACCGGAACCGCCGGCGAAGCGCGCGCCACCCATGCCAAACTGGCGGATGGCGTCGTACTTCTGGCGGTTGTCTTTGTTGCTGAGCACGTCGTAAGCTTCGGAAATGTCTTTGAACTTCTCCTCGGCCTCCTTGGTCTTGTTCAGATCAGGATGGTACTTACGCGCCAGCTTGCGGTACGCCTTGGTGATCTCATCGTCCGTGGCGTCTTTGGAGACACCGAGGACCTTGTAGAAATCCTTGCTCAGCCATTCATTCTCAGCCATGATGTGCCTCCTTTCACGAGGTCGCTGATGTCACTGCGTGTTGTTTTGCGGTTGTTAGTGTCGAAATCGAGAATGTCACTGCGTTCAGTTCTGCGGGGATGCCACGACCACGCGAGCCGCGCGAATCACGCGATCGCCGATGCGATAGCCGGCTTCCACCACGGTGTCGACGGTTTCCTTCTCGGCCTGCGGATCCGGCTTGTGCAGGATCGCGTCATGCCTGGTCGGGTCGAAATCCTCACCTTTTTCGCCAAACTTCTCGACGCCGAACTTTTCGAACGCCTTGTCGATTTTGGCGGAAACGGCTTTGAAGGACTCGTCCATTTCGCTGTGTTCACGAATGCGATCAATGTCATCAAGTGCCGGCAGCAGCGCGGTCAGCACGTCGATGATGCCATGCTGGCGGAAGCGTTCCTGTTCCTTCTGTGAACGATTGCGGAAGTTGATGAATTCCGCACGTTCGCGCTGGAGTGCTTCAAGATATTCCGCCGCTTCCTTCTTGGCCTGGCCAAGCGGAGTCAGCGTATCTTCACCATCTTGCGTTGCACTATCCGCAGCATCGCCGTTTTCTTGCGATTCGGAAGATGCTGCGTTCGCGGCCGTTGCCGCAGTTTCAGAAGCTGCGGAATCGGCAGATGCAGTTGCTGCAGAATCGCCATTATTCTGCGACTCCTGCGATGCACCGGCTGCAGGGGCGGCCTGCCCGGACAGGTTGTCCATGTCGGGCAGGTCGTTCAGATATTCGTCCTTGTTGAAGTCGGACATGATTACTTGTTGTCCTTGTCGTCATCGTCCACGACTTCGGCGTCAACCACGTCGTCGTCAGCGGGAGCGGAACCGGTAGCACCTGCGGCACCAGCGGCGCCTGCAGCGTCGGCGGCACCCTGCTGTGCGTAGAGGGCCTGACCGATCTTCTGCGCGGAGGTCATCAGCTCGCTCTGGGCGGACTTGATCTTCTCAATGTCCTCACCCTTCAGGGCTTCCTTGAGCTCGTTGACCTTGTCGGTGACTTCCTTGGCCACATCGTCGGAGAGCTTGTCTTTATTGTCGTTGACGAGCTTCTCGGTCTGATAGGCGAAGGATTCAGCCTGATTGCGGGTTTCGGCGTCTTCCTTGCGCTTCTTGTCTTCGGCTTCGTGAGCTTCGGCTTCCTTGACCATGCGGTCGATCTCGTCCTTGCCCAGACCGGAACCGCCGGTGATGGTCATGGACTGTTCCTTGCCAGTGCCCTTGTCCTTGGCGGAAACGTGCACGATGCCGTTGGCGTCGATATCGAAGGTGACTTCGATCTGCGGAACGCCACGCGGAGCCGGAGCGATGCCGGTCAGCTCGAAGGTGCCCAGCGGCTTGTTGTCGCGAGCGAACTCACGCTCGCCCTGGTAAACCTGAATAAGCACGGACGGCTGGTTGTCTTCAGCGGTGGAGAAGACTTCGGAACGCTTGGTCGGAATGGCGGTGTTGCGGTCGATGAGCTTGGTCATGATGCCACCCTTGGTTTCGATGCCGAGGGACAGCGGGGTCACGTCGATGAGCAGCACGTCCTTGCGGTCGCCCTTGATGACGCCGGACTGCACGGCTGCGCCGACTGCCACGACTTCATCCGGGTTCACGGACTGGTTGGCTTCCTTACCGCCGGTGAGCTCCTTGACGAGCTCCTTGACGGCCGGCATACGGGTGGAACCGCCGACGAGCACCACGTGGTCGATATCGGAAACACCGATACCAGCGTCATGCAGCACGTTGTTGAACGGGGCGCGGCAGCGACCCAGCAGGTCGGAGGTCATGCTCTCGAAGTGTGCGCGGGTCAGGGTTTCGTCCAGATGCACCGGAGTGCCGTCAGGGGTCATGGCCAGATACTGCATGGAGATGGAAGTGCTCGAAGAAGCGCTCAGCTCCTTCTTGGCCTGTTCTGCGGCTTCCTTCAGGCGCTGCAGGGCGATCTTGTCCTTGCTCAGGTCGATGCCGTACTTGTTCTTGACTTCGCCGACGAGCCAGTCGATGATCTTCTGATCCCAATCGTCGCCGCCCAGGTGGTTGTCGCCGTTGGTGGCCTGCACCTGAATGGTGGAGAAGCCGTCGTCATCCTTGCCGATCTCCAGCAGGGACACGTCGAAGGTGCCACCACCGAGGTCGAAGACCAGAATGGTTTCATCTTCCTTACCCTTTTCGAGGCCGTAAGCCAGTGCGGCCGCGGTCGGCTCGTTGATGATACGCAGCACGTTCAGACCTGCGATGGTGCCGGCGTCCTTGGTGGCCTGACGCTGAGCGTCGTTAAAGTATGCCGGGCAGGTGATCACAGCGTCGGTGACCGGCTCACCGAGGTAGGCTTCGGCATCACGCTTCAGCTTCATCAACACCTGTGCGGAGATCTCCTGCGGAGTCCACTTCTTGCCGTCGATTTCAACGGTCCAGTCGGTGCCCATGTGGCGCTTGACGGAGCTGATGGTGCGGTCGACGTTGGTCACGGCCTGACGCTTGGCAACTTCGCCGACGAGGATTTCACCGGACTTGCTGAATGCCACGACGGACGGCGTGGTGCGAGCGCCTTCAGCGTTCACGATAACGGTGGGCTGGCCACCTTCAAGAGTTGCGATGCAGGAATTGGTAGTACCCAGATCGATGCCAACTGCGCGTCCCATAACTTGTCTCCTTTGTAGATAGGTTCGCTATGCGTTTTCTGTTCTGTTCGTTCTTTCGCCCAAGTTTCGGTTTGCCGTCTCTCGGACTTTCCAAAACTTGAGCCTACACCACTCAACTTTGATTCGCAAGCGATTATTCCCAAATTTACAAAAAAGTTGAGCGAAGAGAGCTCAACTTTTTTTCGGACGCAATCTTAAGTGCAATCTCAAGACACGATTTCAAGATACGATCGCCATCAAACCTGATCGTACGGTGAGATAAAAGATCCGGATCACACTGCGACGCGTGCGATCCGGATCTAGTCCGTGATCTTCAGATCTCTTCAGATTTTCAGCGGCTGATCTTGGTGGTCTTGACAATCATCGCGATTGCGGCCAGCATGGCGATCGCAAGTGCGGCGATGGAGATCGCGGAACCAGTGTTGCCGAGCACACCGGACTTCGGATTGTTGTTCACCTTGCCGGAAGCAATCACGTCATTCTTACCGTCGCCCGGCTTCTCATCTGAGGAATCACGGGCCGGAGCCTGGAAGTCGACGGTCACGGTCTTGCCAGACTGGCGGCCGGTGACGGTGAGCGTGTACTCATTGCCTTCAGTGACCTTGTCGAGCGTGATGCCGGTGGTCTGAGCGGTCTTGACGCGCACGCCGGAGACCGGAGTGGAGCTGTCGGAAGCGACGACCACGTTGCCGGACTTGTCCTTGAGTTCATAGGAGAGCACTGCGTCGCCGTTGAATCCGGTGGATTCGGCCACATACTTGCCATCGGTGAGCTTGACTTCGGTCTTGGCGTCGTTGGAGAGCGACTGCTGAGCATCGGAGGTGGAGGCAAGGCCGAGGGTGTTGGCGATGGTGTAGAAGTTGTCGGTCTGGTCGGTCAGGCCAATCACGCGCTGGGCCCCAGGGCCGGAAGCGGCGATGCGCAGTTGGGTGCCGGTGTGAGCCATGTCGCCACCGTTGTAGCCGCCGTCCTCGTCGCGGGAGTCAGCTTCAGCGGTGCCGTAGGAGACGACCATGTTGTTGCCGTCAGCGGTCTTGAGCACGGTGGAGAGCGCATAAGCCGGCTGAGCGTTGAGAATCTGGGAGGTGTGGGCGTGGTCGGCGGTAACGATCACGAGGGTGTTGCTCAGATCAACGTTCTTCATGGCGTAGGCGATGGCCTGATCGAAATCGTCGGTTTCACCAATCTGGCCGCAAGCGTTGCCAGCGTGATCCTGCTTGTCGATGGAAGCGCCTTCAACCTGCAGGAAGTAGCCGTTTGTGTTGCCGGCCGGGTTGGCTTCGAGCAGATCGAGCGCCTTCTTGGTCATGTCAGCGAGCGAGGAGCCCTGGTTGCCGAGCCAGTCGGCGTTCGGAGTGCATACGGTCGGGTTGGCGTCTTTGGCCGGGTCCTTGGCGGTGGCCTTGGATGGGTTGAACTTGG
The DNA here is from genome assembly GCF_002742445.1 of Bifidobacterium sp. N4G05. Lineage (GTDB taxonomy): Bacteria > Actinomycetota > Actinomycetes > Actinomycetales > Bifidobacteriaceae > Bifidobacterium > Bifidobacterium hominis. The sequence continues at coordinate 19,468 of NZ_NJNQ01000010.1, forward strand.
TAGGCATGTTGCCGTCGCTCATCAGGGCGAGCACCGGCTGGCCTTCCTTGTATTCGAGCGCGTTCATGGCAGCCGGATCGTTCTCGACGGTCTGGTAGCCCATTTCCTTGGCCTGCTCCCACACGGTCTTGCCAGCATATTCGCCGCCCTGAACGGTCTGGCGGAAGTACTTGGAACCGCCGCCGATGGTCACGTCGGCGCGGGTATCGAGCAACTGCTCGGAAATGGAACCGATGCCGCCGTTCTCCTTGAGCTGATTCACGAGGCAACGTTTCGCAGCATCATTAGAGGAACCGTCGGTCTTGCCTTGCGGACCGTAGCAGCCACGCTCGGTGGAGTGCGATTCGAGCACGGCCGGGGTGGCGTCCTGGATTTCGGCGGTGGTCACATTGCCGGTGGCCTTGCCTGCCGCCTTGGCGAGTTCGAACAGATTGAGCTGCGGATTGCCATAAACGTCTACATCGACCGCGTTGTTGTAAGTCTTAGTGCCGGTTGCCCATGCGGAGCCGGATGCGGAGGAATCGGTCACTGCGGTGAGCTTGCCCGGGTTCGGGTTGGCGTTGAGGCCGCCCTTGTCATCCTTGCCGACCGCGCTGTCGCCGCTGTTGCCGCCCAGCGAGAAGGTGGTGTACTGGCCGGTGCCGGCATTGGTGTCGCCGAGCTCTGCCGGCTGGCCGACTGCGTCGAGGCCTTCGAAGTGGCCGTTTGCACCCTTGAGATAATCGCGGGCGACGGTGATTTCGGAATCGCCCATGCCGTCACCGATGAACAGGATGACGTTCTTGGCGGTGCCGTTGCCGATGGCTGCAATGCGCTGTGCGCCGCCGTGCTGAGCCAGTTCCGCAACGGACTTGCCGTTCAGATTGTAAGTGGAAGTTTCGTTGGCGAGTGCCGGTGCCGCGAGCGCACCGAGCGTTGCAGCGGAAGCGATTGCTGCAATCGCTCCTTTGAGAGCCCTTCGATTGTTCATCTTTTTCTTCTTTCTTTAGCCTGTGCTGTATTGCGATCTCCACGCTAGATTTCGCAAATCAACTTCCGAGGCGTTTTAGACGAACGAAACGTGAACTCTCGTCTTTACAAAGTGAACACTTATCTCAAATTCCCTTTCCTCCAACCATCATCCCCAATATTCACCCTTAAAACTGAATCATGACTCATGCTTTTGTCGCATGATGTGCTGACGGTCAGGCGGAAGCGTGGACGGATCGGGTGGCTTTTACGGCTACGAATATCGAGCGAATCAGGAGCACGCACAGGTAGCATGCGAACAGAATCGAGCCGACGCGTGGCGAGACTACGCCCGCTATCCACGTACCGAATGGCGCGGTAACGGCAGCCACCAAGCCAATAACCAGCGCGGCCTTTACATGCACCAGCTTGCGTTTCAGGTTTGCCGCGCTTGTGGTAATCGAGTTCGGGAACATGGCCAGCAGCGACGTACCTCGCGCAATCAGATCGGACGCGCCGAACAGCATCGATAGTGCGGGCACGGCGAGAGCCCCGCCGCCAATTCCCAGCAGTCCCGCCAACGTGCCAATCACCACACCCAGCAGCCCCAGGCAAACTCCGGTCAACGCACTCATCGCAATGTGCTGGTCGCGCGACGGCACGAAACTAATCTGATTGGCCACCACAAACACGAGAAACACTACGAAAATCCATCGCAATACGAGTTCCGACAAGCGCGAAAGCAGCCAGCTGCCGATCTGGCCGCCTACGAACATGCCGCAAAACAGCAGCAGCGCGGCGAGCCAGTCCACATTCCCGCAAGTCGCGTAAGAAATGACGCCGGAAATCGAGGTTGGTACGATCGCAAGCATTGACGTCGCCGCCGCATTACGTTGCGTCAGTCCGAGCCATACCAGCGCGGGCACAATCACAGTACCGCCGCCAATGCCAAACATGCCGGATAGTAGCCCTACTGCCACGCCGACGATCACCAGCACTGCAATGCCTCGCGCGGATTCGTCGAGTCCCGCAGGATCCGCGCCAAACAGCCGGTCCGCTTTCTTACTGAACTGCCCACTCATCTGCCCGCTCGGTTGCGCATTCGACTGTCCGCTATCTTCAGCGCGTTCAACACTTTCAGCATTCGAAATATTGGAAATATCTGATTTCTTCATCGCTCCCCTACCATCGCATTTCTTCCTTCTTGCGATAGTACATTCCCGCACATTTCAGTGCCGCGCAATACGCACCGCGTACCACGCAAGGTCAGGCGTTCAGCACGTAATCCAGCAATCCCTCATAATCGGCGCCGGTAAACGAACGCACTGCATAACTCGATGTTTCCGGATCATCTGCCGGCGAAATCTCCGTACGAAAATACACGCCGTCAATGCCCGCGGTACGAGCGCCAACAATATCGTTCTGCTCGTCATTGCCCACCATCAGTGCATGCTTGGCGGTCACGAATTCGCGGTCGAGCGCCAGCATGTACAAGTCGCGCGCGGGCTTGCGGATCTTCTCCTCGCTGGAGATGATCACGTCGTCAAGCACGTTGACAAGTCCCGTCATTTCCAGTTCTGCGCGGGTGTAGCAGGATTGCGCGTTGCTCAGCAGCGCCACGACAATGCCGGATTCCTGCAGTTTTTCGATCATTTCCAGAGCCCCCGGGTACAGGCGGATCATACTGGTGCTGCCCTGCCGGAACGCCCATGCGGCTTTTTGAGCGGCTTGCGGCAATGCCAGCAAACGTTCCGCCTCATCGCTGCGATTCATGAGCAACGATCGGTATACCGGTAGTACGTCGAACTCGTCCCACCCATTGCGAACGATGGCATGATTCGACTGATGCGCTATTTCGCGCGCCTCAAGTTTTTTAAAACGCTCACGCAACGCCTCGACCGAATCGTATTGCGCGCCCAATTCGCATGCGGCGTCATACAAGGCCTGCCAGGCCGCGTCGCACTGTTCGTCGGTACGTATGTCGATAAGCGTTCCATACAAATCGAAGAACACAACCTCATATTTAGGGGTATGCGTCACATTTTCCATAACAGGTCCTCTCGTCGGCATCGTCGCCGCTTTACCGGCGGCGGCTATTGCCACTTTGCAACCGCCGCCATTGCAAACCAATGAGTTACATGCGTTATACATGAGGTTACCGCAACCTCCAGATTGCAAACGATAGTCAAATAGAAAAAACATTTTTCTTATTTCTCATCCATAAGACAGTCAAGAAATCGCAATACAGCAACGTTTACACCCAATAACACGCCTATTGAAAACGATGTCACCATATGCTACAGTACATATCAGAACGATTGATCGCACCGAAGCGCGCCAATCGCGTGGCAATGCAGCATGATTGGCCATCAACGGCCCAGGGAAGAAGGAACCTATGGCGGAAACCCAACAAACCGAAAGCGCGGAACGCATCGCACGACCGCTTATCCAGCTCGCCAAGCTCAACGGCATATCAACGTCGTACATCGACCAGCTCGGCACCTACGTGGAAATCCGCGACGAAGTGCTCGTCTCCGTGCTTGCGGCGCTCGGTGTGGACGCGTCCAGCGACGAGGCGATCACAACATCGTACGAACTCACCAAGCATCGCATCGCAGACACGCTCGTGGAACCGACCATCGTGAAGTTTATCGGCAAGGAGTCAACCACGCCGATCCGCGCGAAAGGCCATGACGTGACGCTGCGCCTGCTACTCGAAGACGGCACGCAGTACGAGGGCAACCTGTGCATGTACCTGACCTCGCAGGCCGACGGCTCACTTACGCTCACTCTGCCCGACGACATTCCCGCCGGCTACCACACGTTGCGCGTCAACGCGGGCCCATTGCACGGCGAGGCGCGACTGATCTGTGCCCCGGCACGCATGACCCTGCCACCGGCGGTCGCCGAAAAGCAGCGTTGGGGTTGGATGGCGCAAATATATTCCATCCGCTCCGCCGAATCGTGGGGCGTGGGCGATTATGGCGACCTGAAGTTGCTGCTCACCGACGCCGCCGAAAAGTCTCATGCCGACTTCATGCTCATCAACCCGATTCACGCGACCGCGCCGGTCGAGCCGCTCGAACCGTCGCCGTACCTGCCGGAATCGCGCCGATTCATGAACGTCACCTATATTCGCCCGCAGAATATTGAGGAATATGCAGGGCTTGACGAGGAAGCAAAGGCCGAGGTCGAGCGTCTGCACGCCGAAGTGGCCCCCGCCAACGACAACGCCGACGAACTCGACATCAACTCCGCGTGGTGGCATAAGCGCCAAGCTCTGCAGCTCGTGTTCAAGGTGCCACGTTCCGCCGAGCGCCAGGCCTCGTTCGAAGCGTTCAAGGAAGCGGCCGGCCCCGATCTGCGTGCGTTCGCCGCATGGTCGGTGGCATTCCAGGTGTGGGGCGCTCCGTGGGAGGGCACATGGTTTGCGGAGACGAACCGTGATTCGCCGGAAGTGGCCGAACTCCTACACGATCATGCCGATATGGTCGACTTCGAATGCTGGCTGCAGTGGATCGCCGACGAACAGGTGACCGCCGCACAGACCGCCGCGCGCGAAAGCGGCATGGCATTGGGCCTCATGCAAGACATGGCCGTGGGCGTGCATTCGCTGGGCGCCGACGTGTGGTGGAATCCGGAACGTTTCGCCGTCGGCAGCGTCACCGTGGGCTGCCCGCCGGACTTCTACAACCAGCAGGGCCAGGATTGGGGACAACCGCCGTTCAATCCGAATTATCTCGCCAAAACCGGTTACGGCGTGTACCGCGAAATGGTGCACAACATGTTTTCGCACGCGGGCGCGGTACGCATCGACCATGTGCTCGGCCTGTTCCGCCTGTGGTGGATTCCGCAGGGCGAAGGTGCACGCGGCGGCGCATACGTCACCTACAACCATGAGGCGATGATCGCGATCCTCACGATCGAAGCCTCCCGCGTGAACGGCCTGGTGGTGGGCGAAGATCTCGGCACCGTGCCCGATTACGTGCGCAATGTGCTCGCCGAGCACGGCCTGCTCGGCTGCATGGTAGAATGGTTCGCCCGCGTGGACGACTCCCCCAACGCCGGCGACCCGTACGCCGACCCGGCCGACTACCGCAAGTACGCGCTGGCTTCCGTAACCACGCACGATATGCCGCCAACCGCCGGCTACCTGCAGTTCGAACACGTCAAACTGCGTGAGAAACTGCACCTGCTCACCGGCCCGGTCGAGGAATTCCAGGCATCCGCAACCGCGGAGCGCCAGGCCATGCTTGACCGACTGGTCGAAAGCGAACTGATCACGCCGGAAATCGCAGCGGACGTCGACAATCATATTCAGGAAATCGTCGAAGCGATGCACAAAATGCTGCTCCACTCACCATCCGTGCTTCTGCAGGCGGCGCTGGTGGACGGCGTCGGCGAAACCCGCGCACAAAACCAGCCGGGCACGTCCAGCGAATACTGCAACTGGCGTGTGCCGCTGGCAGGCCCCGACCACAAGGTGGTGCACACCGACGAAGTGTTCGACCTGCCGCGCGTGAAGTCGCTTTCCGCCATCATGAACGGTGAAAAGTAAGCTTTCTCCGATGATGATTTCCCGAAAGTAAAATTTCCTCACACAACACCAGAAAAGTCCCGTCAAACGAAATATTTGACGGGACTTTTCTTTATCTCTGTTCGACGCCCTGTTTAATCCTCTGTTTAATGACAACAATAACAAGAGTTTTCACAAGAAATAGTATGCGGTAAACGGTTTTATATATGAAAACGATTGCCGCACCGCCGAGTAGACTGGTGCGCATGAAGTTCCTATCACCCGACTCCGGCTTTATGCGCGGCCTCAGCGACGCCGTCGACGCGATTTGGATCAACATCCTCATGTTGGTCACCAGCATTCCGATCATCACCATCGGCGCGGCCTTGACCGCCGGTCACGATGCGGCACGACGCTCGCTCGCAGGCGAAGGCACCGTCACCCGCAATTATTTCGCCGCATTCCGGTCAAACTTCGTAAAAGCAACCGGCTATTGGCTGATTTTCGGCATTGCCGGGGCGATCAGCGTGTACTCATGGATCGTGCTGCAGATCACGCCGCTGCTGATTCCGAAATTCGCGTTGAGCATCGTATGGGCCATCGGATTCGAATGGATCTGGGCATTGCAGTCACGCTTCGAAAACTCGTTCTGGCGCACACTCGGCAACGCCTTCGTATTCGGCGTGAGCAATATCGGGCACACGCTCGGCATGGCCGCCATAGACGCGATTTACATCGCGCTTTTGGTCGGCAGCTGGTTTTACATGCCGCAAGGCCTGTTCCTGCTACTCGTTTTGGGCTACGGCACCATGATTATGATTCACGTGCCGATTTTCGAGCACGTGTTCCGCAAATATATGAAGTAGTTTTCTGATTCGGATATGAAAGAGTCCGAGCGAGATTTCTCTCGTTCGGGCTCTTTTTTGCGAGGCAGCGGCGTTTTTCCGTGGCTGATCGAAGGATCATCCTTGACGGCTCCGCCTTCGGACCTGCAATTAAGGACCGGCCTTCGGCCGGGCTCAATGCTACCTTCGCGAGGCCTGTCGGCCTCGCTCAGGCTGGAGCCTTGGGACAGCGCACTGCGCTGTCCCACAAGGGATGATCTTCGATCATCCCTTGACTGCACCAGCCATTACACCCTTGACGATGTGCTTCTGGCAGATGAGGTAGAAGACGATGATCGGGATGATGGCCATCACCAGGCAGGCCATCATGGCACCCATATCAACGGAACCGTAACCGCCCTTGAGGTACTGGATGGCCACGGAAATGGTCTTGTACTTGCCCAAGTCGAGCGTCAGGTACGGCAGCAGGTAGTCGTTCCAAATCCACATCGCCTGCAGAATCGCAACAGACACGATCGACGGCTTCATGATCGGCACCACAATCTGGAAGAAAATGCGGGGCACGGAAGCGCCATCAATCATCGCGGACTCTTCCAACGACTGCGGAATGCCCTTGATCACACCGGTGAAGATGAACACGGCCAGGCCTGCGCCGAATCCCAAATACACAATGCACAAGCCCCACGGAGTATTGAGCTTCAGCGTGTCGGCAAGCTTCGAAAGCGTGAACATCACCATCTGGAACGGCACGATCATGTTGAACAGGAACAACGTGTACAGCAGCTTCGCAGCCCAATTGTTCACACGCACGATCCACCATGCGCACATCGAGGTGCACACCAGGATCAAAATCACCGAACCGACCGTGATCAGCAGGGTCCAGCCGAAGCTGGCGAATAAATCCGTGGTTTCAATGCCACGGGTATAGTTTTCCAATCCAACGAACGCCTTGCCGGTCGGAATGGAGAACGCGTTACGCGAAATGTACGCCTTCTGCTTGAAGGAGTTAATGACCACCAGCACGATCGGGAAAATCCATGCCAGCGATACCAAGGAAAACAGTACGGTCCACAATCCGCCGTGCTTGACCTTTTCTCCGGAAATCATGCTTCCACCTCCTTGGAAGTCGTCAGCTTATTCTGAATCAGCGCAACAATCGCGACAAGCACGAAGAACAGCACTGCCTTGGCCTGTCCAACGCCTTCCCAGCCGACGCGGCCATAGAAGGTGCGAGTGATGTTCATCGCCAGGCCTTCAGACATGTTCGACGGAGCGCCGTTCGTCAATGCGAGGTTCTGGTCATAGAGCTTGAAGCCGTTGGTAACGCACAGGAACGAGCACACGGTGATTGATGGCATCATCAGCGGAATGATGATCTTGAACATGGTCTGCGTGCCATTTGCGCCATCCACGGAAGCCGCTTCGAGCACGTCGGTCGGCAGCGACTGCATGCCGGCGATGTAGATGATCATCATGTAGCCGATCTGCTGCCAGCACACCAGCACGACCAGACCCCAGAAGCCGTACGTTGCGCTATAGGTCAGCGAGCGCGCCCAGTGCGCGAGAATGCCGTTGAGCAGCAGCATCCAAATGTAGCCCAGAATGATGCCACCAATCAGGTTCGGCATGAAGAACACCGAACGGAAAATGTTCGATCCCTTGATCGCCTTGGTAAGCATGTACGCGATGGAGAACGCGACCACGTTGATCACAATCGTGGTAACGATAGTCAGCAACGTAGAGAAGCCCAGCGCATGCAGAAATTCCTTATCCTGCAGTGCACGGGTGTAGTTCTTAAGCCCTACAAACTCGGCGTCGGTAACCGTAGTGAACTTGCAAAAGCTCAGATAGACGCCCATGATGAATGGAACGACAAATCCAATAATGAATGCGGCAAACGTCGGTAGCGCGAACAGCGCCCACCATTTGCGTATCGCCTTGCCAGCCATGCTGATCATAGCCTGCCTGCTTTCTTCCTTCTCCATTCCGCACCGCGTCAACGCGGTGCGGAATCTTGCATTTTTAACCGAATCAGCGGATCACTGCTCTGTTCTCCACCTTTCCGGTGCTTACATTCGTCATGATAAACGGCATGACACAAGATGTCAAACGTTGTCATTTTCGCATGTCTCAAGGCGTGATTTTACCAACGTTGTCATATTTTGTGACCCTCTAAAATTGTTGTCATATCAAACACTTTTACACTTTTCCTGCTATGATGAAAACGTTTGTAATGCATGTATTGCAAACGTGTTGCAATACAGTATGCTGGAACGTACGCAGTTACAAGGGAAAAAAAAATGAAAAGCAGTATTCAAGATGTAGCGCAGCTTGCGCACGTGTCCATCTCGACGGTTTCGCGTTCGTTCACACGCCCCGACCTCGTGTCGAAAGCCACCCGAGACAAGGTGATGAAAGCAGCCGACGAGCTGAACTTCTCCATCTCACGCTCCGCAGCCGCGTTGAAAACCGGCCGCGCGCTACGCATTGCAGTACTGGTTTCCGGAAGGCTCAACCTGTGGTTCAGCTCATCCATCATCGAAGGACTCAACGAGATATTCCATGATGAAGGCTACGACATCTCCATCTACCAGATGTCGAGCACCGAGGAGCGCCGCGAATTCTTCGACATGCTGCCGGTGCGCCGCAATGTCGACGCGGTGATCGTCATTTCCTTCGACATCGACGCCAATGAGATCGAGCAGCTCAGGTCCGTCAATGTGCCGATCATCGGCATCAACTCGAGCCTGCCGGAAGAGCGCGGCTTCAGCGCGGCCGTGCGCATCGACGACAAGCAGGGATCCGAGCTTGCCGCACGCCATCTCATGGCTCTCGGCCACCGCGACATCGCCTACATTCGCACCAATCGCGACGTAACGCTCCACTTCAGCGTACAGGGGCGTTTCGAATCGTTCATGGCCCGCTGCAAAGAGAACGGCGTCACGCCGCGCGTGCTCGTTACCGACGAGAGCAAGAACAACATCAGCAAAGTCGTGACGCAGCTGCTCAGCCTCGACCACATGCCGACCGCGATCGCCTGCCAGGAAGACGGCATCGCCGTGCCGCTGCTGTTCCAGCTGGAACGCAACGGATTCACCGTGCCGAACGACGTTTCCATCATCGGTTACGACGATAGCATCTACGCACGTGATCTCGGACTGACCACCGTGCGCCAGAAGCCCATCGAAATGGCGCAGGAAGCGGCCCGCATGACGCTCGACCTGATTGAGGGACGCCCGCTGGAGCAGCCGTTCAAAACGTTCCCGGCACAGCTGATCGTACGTTCCACTACGGCTCATCTGCATCGCTAAACGTTCCGAACGAGCACCGTTCGCATAGCGTCTGTTTTTTGCTGCCATGTTGAACTTCACCACTTCGTGACAGCGCTTACAGGCTACCGTTGCTTTACGCTATCTTGTAATCGAATCTTTATATTCGTTTTTCGACTATTGTAAATGATAGCGCTTTCATTTCTGTTGTACAAATTCACCAATCTACAGCGTGTTTTCGTCGCAAATCAAGGCTTTTAGTATCATGGAAGCGTTAATCATTTTCATCGAAGGAGACACATGGCCAAACCGACCATCGCCAACGTGGCCCAATTGGCAGGAGTGTCGCAAGCCACCGTTTCCCGAGCACTCCGTGGCGCGACCAACGTCACAGAAGCAACCCGCAACAAAGTTCGGCAGGCAGCGGATCAGCTCAATTTCACGCTATCCAAAAGCGCTTCCGCCCTGGCATCCGGAAAAACCATGCGTGTCATCCTCTTGGTTTCGGGCAAACTCAACGAGTGGTTCAATTCCGGAGTGCTCCAAGGAGTCTACGAGGAGCTCGCGCCGTTCGGCTATGACGTCACACCGGCCTTCATCACCGACCGCAGCGAACTGGACCGGTTCTTCTCCCAGCTGCCAAAAAGCCGCAACTCGGACGCCATCATCATCTCCTCATTCCAGCTCATGCCCGCCATGCGGGAGCAGCTCCAAGCCATCGACCTGCCAACGGTAGGCGTCAATGTCCCTGCGGAATCAGGCTATTTCGACGCCTCCATCAGCATCGACAACTACAGTGCGATGACCATGGCCGTACGACTGCTGCGTTCCTTAGGGCATACCAATATCGCGTTCTGCAGCGACTACATTCCGGCCGACATGATTTACAACACCAGCCAACGCACCCAGGCGTTCGCGGATGCCGCACAGGCCAACGCCACCGATGGAATCATGTTCAGCCTGCTCACGGCCGACGCGCACGATGCACCGCTGAGCAAATCCGACCTCGCCTCACAACTGACCGCGAAACTGCTGTCACTTCCGGAACGCCCCACCGCCGTCTGCGTGGAAACCGACCAGGTCGCCATCGCACTGGTCAAGGAACTACGCAAACAGCAGCTGAATGTGCCGGAAGACATTTCGGTGCTCGGCTTTGACGACGCCGAAATCGCGCAGGCCGCAGACCTTTCCACCATCCGTCAGGAGCCAATCGAGCTAGGGCGCGTAGCCGGTAGAAAAGTGCTGCAGCTCCTACGTAACGAACCTCTTGAACATCCGCATGAACTGCAGGATCCTTTGCTGGTGTTGCGCAACACTACAAGCCGCATTGACAGCGGGGCGGCGACGTCGGAATAAATCGGCGTCATAAATCGGCGTCATAAATCGACGGCAGCTGAATAAATCGAGAGGCAGCGGAAAAACGTAAAGCCGCCAAAACACGAAAGCGGCCTGTGTGCATGAACCAAATCATGCACACAGGCCGCTCTTTTCATCGCAAACCTTGTAGGGCTTCAATCAGCGGTGCGATCTCACCCCTGCTGATCGAATTTCTGCGCTTGAGGAATGGATCCCAGCGATTCCTCGTTGTTGTTCCATTCGGTGGACCAACCGTCGACGTAGGCGCTCTTCACCTTGCTCCAATCGCCAGTGCCCTGCGCGTATTCGATAAGCGCCGCAGCCACGTCGTCCTGCCACTGCTGATCCGGAACGGTGAAGCTGCGTACCTCGGTCTTGCCGTCGGCAGAGTAGGAACGGGCGATCTTGGTCAGCGGATTATCCGGCTGGAACTCATCGCCATCGAATGTGGTGAACGGCACGGAGAAGCCCATATCCTGAGAGAGGATCTTCTTGGCCTCGTCATCGGTGACCATCCACTTGATGAAATCGAGCGTGGCCTGCTTGTCTTTGTCGGAAGCGTTCTTGTTCACCGCCCAGCTGGCGTCATACACGCCCGCAGGACCGGTCTCTTCCTCACCCTTGATGCCCATGTAATACGGCAGCATGCCAAGATCGTCATCCGCCACCTCGTTACCCTTGATCTGCGTGTAAGCCCAGACGCCGTTCGGGTAGAACGCCACCTGGCCAAGCGCGAATTCGGAAGTGACGTCGTCGTACGTCTTCGAGCTGACCAGGCTCGGATCGGTCGGGCTGGTCTCCAGCTCGAGATCGAACAGATCCTTGTAGTTATCCAAGTAGGTGCCCTTGATGGTCTTGGAGAACGTGGTGTTCATATCCTTGTATTCGTAGTACAGCGGGATGCGCCCCATATGCGCGGCGAAACGGTATGTGTCGGAGGCATCCAGACCTGGCGTCGCGAACGCGCCGTCAACGCCGAGATCGTCCTTGTGCTCGTTGATGGACTCGGCCACGGCCTTGAGCGTCTTGTAATCCTTGATGTCGTCGGCGCTCTTGATTACCGCGTAATTCTTGCTGGCGTAATCGTTGATGATCTTCTTGTTGTAGATGATGCCGTACCATTCAGCTGCGTATGGCAGCGTGAACGAATCGCCATCAATGGTGTAGGAGTAGGCCTTGCCGTCATCGGTGAGCAGTTTGTACACTTCGGTGTCCTGCAATGGCTCGCAATACTTCTGATATTTTGCGAACTGGTCGAAACCGGAGATGTTGAACATGGTCGGCGCGTTGGATTTGGCCAGTTCCGAGCTCATGGTCGCATCGTATGTGCCGGACGCACCGGTCTGCACGTCCACCTGCACACCGGTTTTTTCGGTATACATTTCGGCGAGCTGCTTGTATTGGTCCACAACTTCCGACTTGTTGTTCATGAAATACACATGGCCCTTGTCGGAATCGGCGCTGCTGCCGCCGCCGCAAGCCGCCAACGATACACCCATGGCCAACGCCGCGGCGACCGCGCACGTTTTGGTGATGATTCCCTGCCTCATTGCTTATCTCCTTCGTTGGATTTGTTGTTATTCCTATGTGTGCTGGTATTGGTAGCGCCTCTGGTCGCCGCGTTATAGCTGGAGCCAAGCGGTGGTGTCCTGCGGCAAACGCCCGTCCGCAGTGAGTTCGCCCGATACGAGGATGACTTCGCCTTGCGGCAGTTCGGCTGGACGTTCGCTGAAATTGGTGATGTTCGCCCAACCATTGGAACGACGGTAGGCAATGACTCCACCACGCTGCCCATCCGCACCGTCACGCATATCGGAGGGGCGGTCCTCGTCCAGCCACTGCAGCACGGTGTCCTGCGGCATCAGGTTATGCCTCAACGACAGCGCCTTACGATACAGGTTCAGCATGGAATTCGGGTCGGCGTCCTCCACGTCGACGGCGAAATCCTTGTACCACTTCGGCTGTGGAAGGTGCGGATCATGCTCGGCGCCCGCAGGAGAGAAACCGAAGGAGCCACCATGGCCGAATTCGTCATCGGGATTATCGAGCTTCGGCGCATCGGCAGCAACCCAAGGCAGCGGCACACGGCAGCCGTCACGGCCTTTTTCGATTTGCCCGCGCACGCTGTTGAACGCGGTGGGATCCTCCAGCTCATCCCAGGGAATATCCGCGACTTCCGGCAATCCCAGTTCTTCTCCCTGGTAGATGTAGGTGGATCCAGGCAAGGCAAGTTCCATAAGAATCGCGGCACGAGCGCGCTTGGCGCCCAGTTCGCGGTTCTCCTCATAGGTGGTGCCGTCGCGCAGCAGCCAATCCTTGGCCAACTGATGGTGCGACAAGGCTGGAACCTGCGGCAATCCATAACGGCTGGCATGGCGGGGCACGTCGTGGTTGCTCATCACCCAGGTTGCCGAGGAACCGGAACGTTCCGCGCTTTCCAAACCTTCCTCGATGGCCAGATGCATGTCATCGCGGATCCAATCCTTTTTGGCGAACTCGAAGTTGAACACCTGCCCGAGCTCTTCGGTCGATGCGTACAGATGCTGGCGATCCGGATTGACCCACGCTTCGGCCACAGCGAATGCCGGCGGATTGTACTCGTTGAACACCTTGCGCCACTCGCGGTAGATGTCGTGCACCTCATCACGGTCATACAACGGGTGTGACCCATCCGAGGGAAGCAGATGCTCGCAGACCTTGTAGCTTTCAAGATTGTCGCGGTCGAGGTCCTTGGCGAGGCCGTGCGCCACGTCCACGCGGAAGCCGTCCGCACCATGGTCGAGCCAGAAACGCAGCGTCTTGATGAAGTCGGCACGCACCTCGGGGTTCTTCCAGTTCCAGTCGGGCTGCTCCTTGGTGAACATGTGCAGGTACCACTGGCCGTCGGGCACGCGCGTCCACGCAGGACCACCGAAGCTTGCGATCCAGTCAGTCGGCGGCTGGTCGCCGTTCGGCCCCTTGCCGTCGCGGAAGATGTAGCGGTCGCGCTCCGGGGAGCCTGGGGCGGCGGCAAGGGCGGCCTTGAACCATTCGTGCAGGTTGGAGCTGTGGTTCGGCACAATGTCGACCACGACCTTGATGTTTCGCTCGTGGGCGGCCTTGGCGAGCTCGTCGAAGTCGTCCATGGTGCCGAGCTTCGGGTCGACATTGCGGTAGTCGTCCACGTCGTAGCCGCCGTCAGCGAGCTGGGACGGGTAGAACGGGCTCAGCCAGATGGCGTCCACACCGAGTTCGGCGAGGTAGTCAATCTTCTCGGTGACGCCTGCAATGCTGCCCAAGCCCGAACCTCGGGAATCCTTGAAGGAACGCGGATACACTTGGTACACCACGGCCTGCTTCCACCACAACGCCGGATCGGTAGTATCAATTTCTTGTTGCATCATTGTTTTTCACTTTCGTTCGCATCGTCGCAAAATGATAGCGGTTACATTTCTTCAAACTACAGATAAAAACAATCCTATATTGATTTCTTCTCTGTTCGTAATTAAAATGATAGCGCTTTCATTAATGCAATGCAATCCTCCAACACACGGCGTGTCCTACAGCCATACATCGCCGCGCACAAAAAAGGAGCTGCAATCAGGAGAGGAAAGAAGACTCCTGATTGCAGCTCGTCGTTTATTCAATTATTCAGTTATGAAGTTATTCGATTGATCGCGCGCTGATGGCATTTCCAGCGGTCTGCGCTACGCGATGCGCGGACCGATTCGTCATGCGCGATTTTGATTGGTTTTTCGATGCGATCAGTGAGCCGCGTCGTATTCAGTCTTCCAACCGTCCACGAATGCGGTCTTGACGGCATTCCAGTCGCCGGTGCCCTGAGCGTACTCAAGGAGGGCGGAACCAAGCTTGTTCTTCCACTCTTCGGATGGCATCATGGTGAAGTTCCAGGAGACTGCGGTCTTGCCGGAGTTCTGATCTTCAACAGCGGCCTGCACCAGCGGATTGTCGGACTTGACATCGCTGAAGGACTTGAACGGAGTGGTGAAGCCCATGGCGCTGGACAGGGCCTCGATGCCGGTCTTGCTGGTGACGACCCACTTCAGGAAGTCCTTAGTGGCCTTCTTATCGGCGTCGGAAGCCTTGGAGTTGATGCACCAGTAGTTCTCGGAGCCAGTGGCCAGACCCTGGTTCTCCTCGCCCTTGACGCCCATGTAGATCGGGAGCATGCCGACGGACTCGGCCTTCATGCCGTTCTTCTGCAGATCGGTCCATGCCCAGGTGCCGTTCTGATAGAACACGGCCTCGCCGAGAGAGAACTCGGAGGTGGCGTCATCACCGGTCTTGGAGCTCAGCTGGGTCGGTTCGGTGGTGGAATCCTTCAGGTACAGGTCGAAGATGTTCTTGTACTCCGGCAGGTAGGTGCCCTTGATGGTCTCCGGCTGCTCGGTGACGTTGTCCTTGGTGAACTCATAGTACAGCGGCAGGTTGGCCAGATGGGTCTTGAAGCGCCAATCGGAGCTGGAATCGAAACCGGCGGAAGTGAATGCGCCCTTAACGCCGAGCTGGTCCTTCTTGGCCTGGATGTCATCAGCCACGGCCTTCAAGGTATCGAAATTGTCGATATCCTTGACGTCCTTGATCTTGGCGCCATCGGTAGCGATGTACTTGGCCAGCAGATCCTTGTTGTAAATCAGGCCATAGGTTTCCATAGCGTACGGAACGCCAACGACCTTGTCCCCATCCTTGAGGGCGACGTCCTTGTTGATGAGCTGCTTGTACGGCTCAGTGTCCGTCATGTCATCAGTGTAGGACTTCCAGTTCTGATAGCCGACCGGACCGTTGACCTGGAACAGGGTCGGGGCTTCGGACTTGGCGATCTCGGACTTCAGGGTCTGCTCGTAGGTGCCGGAAGCAGCGGTCCGGACCTTAACCTCGACACCGGTTTCCTTGGTGTAATCCTTGGCCAGCTTCTGCCATTCGTCGTTGGATTCCGGCTTGAAGTTCAGGTAATAGACCTTGCCCTTGCCGTCGTTGGAGCTGGAGCTCGATCCGCAAGCGCCCAACGTGCCTACGGACATCGCCGCAATGGCGACCATTCCAACTGCTGCCTTGATAGTACGATTCATCAGCGAACCTTTCTCTTCCATTCCTGTTTCCCAGCACCCCGCTGGAAAACATCCTGTGAAATCGCTTCCTCACGATTCCTGACATGCACTATTGTGCCGCATTTCCCCCATTTTTGCAAACGTAAGCAGAAAAAGCCTTTTTTAGGGCGATTCTACAATCGCAAGTTTTTCTCAAAATCCTTTATTTTCAACGGTTTTCATCACACTATCTTTATGAAACCGTTTGCGACACACCCTCCATGTTGCACGGCAAAAAACGCAGTAGATCGCAAACTTGACAACTTGCGGCAACAAAAAACGTCGGCAGTTTGTAAACGATGCCAAACTACCGACGTTCGCAACAGTCAGCTTCAGGTGCCGTAAGCCAGGTGTCTTCAGGCGACGCAGCCAAATATCAGCCCAAAAAACGGTCCAAATGTTGGTGAAATGCGAAAACCTTCCCGTTACCGACGTTCAGTCCAGCGCAGCATGCCTAGCAATTCCAATGCTCGATAACGTTGTCTCCCTTATATTGGCTCAGCACGCAATAATGTGCGGTGTCGAGACGCAGCAAACGCGCGAAATGCGGATCGACGCCCAGCCACTGCGAGGTGAGAATGCGCAACACATGCGCGTGTGCCACCAACAGCACGTCATGACCGGCATTGAGCAGCGGCATCACCACGTCGATCGCATCGCAGGTGCGTGCGGCAGCCTCCTCAACCGTCTCGCCAGGGCCATTGTGCACCGGAACCTGCTCGCCGCTTGGCAACGTCTCAACCCAGTCGCCCTCCAATGATTCGGGGAGGGAACGCGGACCGTCACGCCATACATCCCATTGGAAGCCGCCGGCCTCGCTCACCTCCTGACGTGTACGCCCTTCGGCACGGCCGTAATCCCATTCCGCAATCTCGTCAAGCACTTTGAAATCGCCATAACCGGCCAGTTGCGCGGTCTGCTGGGCGCGGCGCAGAGGGCTTGCGAATATGCAGTCCGGATCAAACCCTTTGGGAAACGCCTCACGAAGACGCTCGCCCGCCGCACGGGCCTGCTCGCAACCGGTATCGGTCAACGGAATATTGGTTCGGCCAGTATGCTGGCCCGATTCGCTCCACACAGTCTGGCCATGACGCAACAGCACCAGGCGGCCGGGCACGATTGAAGAAGCATCTTCGCTTCCAACTTGAATATCTGTCATACTCCTACTCTAACCGACGGAAAGCGTTTCACCAGCAATCTTTCACCATGTGTCTTAAGCGCTTCGCAACGCACGCACGATCCAGCGAAATCCAACCGAAATCCGACTGCACGGTCTACACTGGAAACCATGAGTGAAATGCCTGACTTGGAATCCAACGCAGACCGCATCGTAGCGTCACTGCACAACGTCGACGAGAAGGTGAACGCCTTGCGCGAACAGCGAATCAACGATCCCGACGATCTTTGCGACAAGATATTCAAGGCGGCCGCCCCCGCGCTGGCCGGACTCGTGTTCGGCAAACTGTTCGAACTGGCATGGCACAAGTCGGTTGGCCGCAAAGCCGTATTACCGGACGGCACCACCGACAAACGCAAGGAACTGGCGCTGAATCTCGTATTCGGCGTAGTTTCCGCTGGTTTCGGTGCACTGGTATCGCAGCTTTTCGACCACGGATCGCAAGCGCTGGTCAACCGCCGACACTCACGACAAGCACGCGAAATCCACTGAAACTGCGATTGGAAAGAGGTGCGCTTGTGGGCGAAATTGCTTGCGCAATTACGCGGATAGGATAAAAATAGGCAACATGAGCAATATTCTGCATAATGCAACCGTTGACACTCTACTGGAGCGTCGTTCAATCCGTAAATTCAAGCCGAAGCCACTGAGCGACGATATCGTCGAAACACTCGAAACCGTGGCTCAGCATGCCGCAAGCAGCCAATTCCTAAACGACCGGTCGGCAATCCGCATTACCGATCCGGCCGCAAAGAAGCGTCTTGCTGAAATCGGCGGGCAACCATATATTGCGACCGCGCCACTGCTGTACGTGTTTGTGCTTGACGAACATCGCAATGCGGCCATCGCAGCTTCCAAGGGCGTTGAGACCGCTTCCGACGAGTTTACGTTGAATGGCAGCTATCGTTACACTCAGGCGCAGAATGACGCAGTTTTGGCGCTTCATGCGATGGAGACTGCCGCTTATTCGCTCGGTCTTGGTTGCGTGATTCTCGGCTCGCTGCTTAACGATGTTCCGGCTTTGATTGATCTGCTGAATCTTCCGGAATACACGTACCCTGTGCTGGGACTGGCGATCGGCAAGCCCGATCAGGATCCTGCACTCAAGCCGCGTATGCCGCGTTCCATGCAGTTCTTTGAGAATGAGTATCCGTCGAACAATGAGACGTTACTTGCTGGTTTGCAGGATTTCGACGAGGAAGTGCATCGGTATTACGATTTGCGCAATACCGAGCGCCCGGTTGATACGTTCAGCGATCAGATTGCGTCGAATGCGGTCGATTCCGGTGTGACCAGCAAGGCCGTAGTTCCAAACGCCAAGCACCAAGGCTTCCGCCTCGAGCGCTAACGAAACTACGGCTTCGACGAACTGCCCCCATGCGCTCCGCCCGAGCAAAACTTCCAGTCAGTGGAACAATCACCCCGCTCACAGTCTCTGGGAGTCCCAAAATCCCACTCACTGGAAAAATCGGGACGCTAGGAAGCATGCGAGCGGGGTGATTCCTCCAGTCGGTGGAAGAAACCCCCGCCTACAGACCTCTAAACGTCCATAAACCTCCAGTCGGTGGAAAGATTAAGACGCTACAAGGCTTGTAGGCGGGGGTTTTCTTCCAGTGGGTGGAGGTTTTCAGACGCTTAAAGACGTGCAAGAGGACTGATTCCTCCAGCGAGTGGAGGAATCGGGACGGTACGGCTACTTACGACGTGGTTTATAGCCTTTTTTGCGGGAATGCGGTTTAATCTGCTGATTAAATGGAACGTACGTATAGCTGGATTGTGGATCGCGATGCGTGAGATGCCAGGTTCCGCAGAATTCGCACCGATATACCCAAAGTTCGGTGCCGCGTTCACGCCAACTTTGGTCAGCGGCCTGCTGAGCTGTTGCTTTGTCGTGATACATGATTTTGTTCGATTCGACACAGCGTTTGGGTACGAAATAATGCATAGTTCTTCAGTCTATTCAACCATCGGATAAGCGCAAGAAGGTCCCTTAACATTCCTGAGATCTGTCGGCGTACTGGAACTTTCAGTGGCCAGAACGATCCTCCCGCCGGGAAGGCCCGTAACCCCGAAGACCGGAACGCAAGCAGATAAAAAATAAGATTGATGGAGATGTTCTCGTCATCTTGCGTTGCCGTGCTATCATTTCGTGCAATGGACCATGGCACGGATTCGCGGCCGTTCCCGGCCTTCCCTTTTCTGGTCCGGCTTTGCCAAGCCGCCGTCCTGCCATGCCGGGCGGTTAATTGGAATGGCGATCATCCGCCCGGAAATACGAAAAGATCCCCGGGAGCCAAGCTCCACCGGGGATCCTCATATTCCTAAATTCAATGCGGCGGCGCGCTACTCTCCCACACCCTCTCGAGTGCAGTACCATCGCCGCAGCCAGGCCTTAGCTTCCGGGTTCGGAAAGGGACCGGGCGTCTCACCTGGGCCATGACCACCGCAAAACCAACACAACGGCCAACCGGGAAACCGGCGGCCGGCAACGGAACCGACCACGATTCCGATCGTGGCGGTCCGGGAACCGGACAACGGACGCAAGCAAACGCCTTACCAGTATCGTCGTCGTGACCACAAGAAACAGCATTCCTTGCCATCCAACGAGAAACCACCACAGGACGAGACCCAACCCAACAGGGTCGGAAAGATGTGCCGCGATCGCCCGTTAGTACCGGTCGGCTCCACCCCTCGCAAGGCTTCCACCTC
>NZ_NJNQ01000011.1 GCF_002742445.1 Bifidobacterium sp. N4G05
GCAGGCGGTTATGACCGCCGTGGCCGTAAGTACGGCATGCCTCATGCTGGTCACCGTGGTGTCGATGGCGCTGATGATCATCACCGACTGCTCGCTGTGCGACGCACTGTTCGATACCTGCTCCGCGTTCGGCCTGGGCGGCTACTCGGTGGGCGTGGCCAGTGAAAGCAGCCCAACGGCGCTATACATTCTCGCCGCCACCATGTTCATCGGGCGTCTCGGACCGCTCACCATCGCCTACGCGATTTCGCGTCCACACAATCTCGAGGCCGTCCGCTACCCCACCGAGCAGATCGTGGTCGGCTGACGATACGGCTTCATATACTTGCAGTTGCCTGCAATCACACATGAATATAGTTTTTTGAAGACGGAATTTCGAAAGGTGTATAACATCATGGCTAACAACACCAGAAGCGTTCTCGTAGTTGGTTTGGGGCGTTTCGGCAGCTCTGTGGCCACCACGCTCGACATGATGGGTCAGGATGTGCTCGCCGTCGACAAAGATGGCGAACTGGTGAACCGTTGGTCTTCGCAGATTCCCACCGTGCAGGCCGACATGACCGATGTGATGGCGTTGGAGCAAATCAACGCATCCGATTTCGACACGGCCGTCGTGGCCATCGGCGACAGCGTCGAAGCTTCCGTCATTACCGCCGGCAATCTGCTCGACGCCGGCATTTCCGACATTTGGGCCAAGTCCGTATCGAAGGAACACGCCCGCATTTTGCAGCGCATCGGCGCACGCCACATCATCAACGCGGAAACCGATGCAGGCAAACGCGTCGGACATCTTGTGTCCGGCAACTATCTCGACTACATCGAACTTGAAGGCGCATACAACGTCGTCAAAATACATACCCCCGCACACGTGGTCGGCTACACAATCGAAGACGCTCGCGTGCATGAACGTTTCGGCATCACCGTGGTCGGTATCAAATCCCCGGGCAAGGAATTCGAATACGGTTCGAAAGAGCTCATCATGCACCGCAACGACGAGCTCATCATCATGGGCAAGCAGGATCAGATCGACCGGTTCCTACGCGGCTGACATGCTCGTTCCATATGGAAAAATCCGGAATTTCATAATCATGATTTCCGGATTTTCTTTTACTTATTTACTTGGCCCGTCCAAAGACAATCGTTATTTTCTGTGCGGCGCTCTCAACGCAAGTAAAGCGACAAGCCGGAGGAACAGGCAGCCAACCTGTTCAGCGCCGGATCATGGCCTTGGGATGGCCGGGCCCGTTTACAGTGTTGGTGTTGTTCGCTCAATCTCTTTTGGGAAATGTCACCGCCCCCACCGTCTGGCTTCCCGAACTTACTCAGGGTTGCCGTTATTCCCTTGCGTTAGGAAGAAAACCTCCTCTCATAAACCGAGACATTTTTTCATCAATTCCAAGTGGGTTAAGAAGAAAAAATCAAAAAGTTTTTTTCATGCGTTCAAGGCCACGCTTGATCGACTGGCGAATAGACTCCTCATGTACGCCCTCGGCCTCGGCAATTTCCTTAATCGACTTGCCAAGAATGATATGTGCATCAATTCTGCGGCCTTGGATCTCCGGCAGAGAATTGAGAGCGTTCCACAGACGAAGAAAGGTTTCCATTCGTTCAAGGAGCTCCTGCGGGGTCGGCTCATGTAGGCAAGCGGAATACTCAATCCCGTCATCGCAGTCCAGAGAATACTGCGCCTTGTGCCGGGAGAGCCGCCGCTGGTAGGCCATTTCGTAGCGGGCATCGGCCTTGAATACCTCGGCAACCTCGTCAGAAACTTCGATAAGCTGATCCTGCGTGTACCAATAATAAAGATCTTTCAGATTGATAGTAGTCATCGTAAAATCCTCCATTTCAGTTTGTTCGGGGTTGGCCGGAAACGAAATGGAGTAATGGCGGAGAACGGCACCGCACCTCGGGACACTTTGTCTCGAAGTCTGGAAAGCAAAATGCGCCTGCGCGACACAAAGCCGCACAAGCGCACGAAAAGATATTATCGGTTATGTACTGTTTAATTTCACATTCAAAACTGGACTGCTCCGATGGAGGGGCTACGCTTTTTTAGCTGGTGCAGATCACGCGAACAATGAAATAATAAAATGGACACGGCAATACCTCCCGGGAACCGCCGTGTCTTAAAAAAGGGTGACTTTAATACACCCTCCGTATTTCTACTTTTTGAAAAGAAAACGGCGGCTTGAAATTGCTATTTCAAAACCGCCGTAAGGCTACTGTATTTTGTTTTGGCGCATAGAAACTCAGCCTCCGAAACAACGGTTTTTTTATTATCCCGTTGGGCGGATAAAAGTCTATGATATAAAAAAGCAGAGCCAATAACCTACATCAGTAAGTGGTCATCGGCTCTGCGTCTTTGCGTCTGGCTCTTTGATAACAATTATTTGAAAACCTTTTGCATCAATTAAATTTTCTTGTTTGCATTTTGGGCAAAACAAGGGAAAATTTTTTAGTTCTGTATTGTATCTAACTTTGATCCGTGTTTTATTACTACACACTGGACAATATATCCACTGCTCATCTATTATCATTTTATCGCCCCCTATGTTTAGCCTTTTTCTTTTCTTGCCGTAAGGCATATTGACGTTCCTGTTCAGCTTCACGCTGTTCTCGACTTTTTGTCTTTCGTTCAACTTTGTTTTGCTCATGTTGCAATTTCAATGCTTGTTGAGCTTTAGTTCCAATTCCTCTATTTTGCAAGTGCTTGTTAATTTCGCGTTGCATTCGTTTAGGACTTATTCTTCGTTCTTCAACAACCTCATTTTTTATAGGCGGGCTAAACTTCAATTTGCCCCAATTTTTTAGCAAAAACTCATATACCTCGTAGTCTTTCGGCTCAGCCCCAAAGGTTATTTTACAAACTTCATATTTATCATTGTCAAATCGTTCATACAATCCAATCCAAAAAGGATCTTCAAACAGAATAGTTAGGCTACATTTCATCTAATCAATCCTTTCAAACTGTTCTCGAAATGTATCAAGCCATTCTAAAAGCGTTTTATAAAGAAGTCCCTGTTGTTCAATAATGGTTTTCCCAACGAGGGGAATATTAGAGTATTCTGTTAAGTATTCCTCGTTAGTGCCGACAGAAACTGTAATGCTTTCCTTTAACTTGGAAATCAGATCAAGAGCAGCATCTTTATTGAGTTTATTTAGATTAGCAATAACAACATTAAAATCAAATAGTAAGGGAACTGTTTGAGTAGCATAATATTGCATCAAACTATTAAAATAATCTTTTCCCTCATCAGTAATGGAGTACACTGCCTTATCCGCAAATCTATCCCCTTTAACAATATCGCTTCGAAGATAGCCTTTTTCACTTAACTGTAAGACTTTTCGATAAATTGAAGGTATGCTTATTTTTGTCCATCTCGAAAGATGATGATATTCAATATCTTTCTGTATGTCATATGCACTTTGCGGTTTTTCAGCTACAATCCCAAGAATCACTAAATCTATTGTTGACATTATTTAATACCTCCAGTTTGCTATTATCAATATTACTATTGTTGATAGCAAAAGTCAAGTATGCACACCAGCTTTTTATAGTGAAAATATTCTTCAATTTCATAAGTGAAATTAAATAGTCAGTAGTATGAAATTCAAAATCGTTCAAATAATATCACATGAAATGTAAAATCATATCAGGTGATGTTATGAAGATAGAACGAGATGAAAGACGCTTTGATTTTCACGATATAGGGCTCGCCATCAAGCGGGCAAGAGAAGCCAGCGGCATGACGCAGGAGCAACTGGCCTATATTGTTGACCGCGCTCCGCGTACCAGTATATATAACGAAAATGACGGCCAGCATCCAAGCCTCAACACCTTTTATCAGATGGTCACAATGTTTGATATATCGGTGGATCAATACTTTTACCCGTCCCAAAATAGCGGGAGCGAGTGCAGAAAGCGGATTGATGCCATGTTGAACGCCTTGGACGAAAGAGAATTGAAAATCGTTGAAGCTACAATCCAAGCGATGAAAGCATCGAAAGAAACGGAGGAAACGTAAAAGAAAGCGTAACCTCCTTTTTTTGCGCCATGTTGCGGGTTACGCGTTTTGGCAAGCAATTCGGATGTGGCCACACTCCGAAATTTTTGCAGGGCGCAGGGCCCGCAAAAATGCTTGTTGGGGAGCTCCCCAAACCCGCTGTACTTCGGGACAAATTGTCCCCAAAGTACAGGTGCGCTGCACCGTAGTCTGCGGCCCGCCACTATCGTTCCTGGGCCTTATTTTCACGCTCGTCTGTTATGCCGAGCAGATGATCAATGTTCGCTTTATTGCCACGGCCTCCCGCATTTGCCGCTGGGTCTCCCGGTATTCTGCATAAAGCTCTTTTTTCTGTCCCGCCAGCTCACGGCGGGATTTTTTTAGTGTTTCAATCTTATGGAAAAACCGGAATTTCATGATCATGATTTCCGGATTTTCTTTTACTTATCTTATTTGCCTTGCCTACACTGCAGACACGGTTTTCTCAATCAGCCACTGTTTCATTGCATGACCGCGTACAGCAGATATTCGATATTGCCATGCGTGCCTTCAATGGGAGATACCGTTGTGGCGCGCACGTCAAGCCCGTTGCATTCCGCGCATGCCACGACGGATGCCAACGCCTGTTCGCGTAATTCCTGACTTTCGACAATCCCGTTTTTTCCAAGGTTGCCCTTGCCGACCTCGAATTGCGGTTTGACCAGTAGCACGATCTGTGCCTGCGGTGCGGCGATTCTTGCGATCACGGGAATCACATAGGTCAGGGAAATGAACGACACGTCGGAAACAATCATTTCCGGACGATACGGCAAATCATCCACATACACATCGCGAATATTGACGCCGCTCATTTCGACAATACGATCGTCATGTGCGATTTTCGGGTCTAACTGTCCATGTCCGACATCCAATGCGATGACCTGCGCGGCATCATTACGCAACAACACGTCACAGAAACCTCCGGTGGACGCGCCAATATCCAAGCAATGCAATCCCTGCGCTGAACGCAATCCTGCGTCGGCGAATCGTTCGAACGCGCCGACCAGCTTGTATGCGCCCCTGGAAACGTAACCGTCTCCCCTATCTGCTGTGATGACGTCATCGCAACAGACTTTCGTTGACGCCTTGGTGACGGTGACACCGTTCACACTGACTTTGCCGTCCGCGATCAAACGTTGCGCTTTGGAACGACTGTCGGTCAGACCTCGTTCCAACAACGCAACGTCAAGACGAACTACTCGAATGGAATCACTGTTTCGCAATGGTTTTCCAATAATCGGCATGAACTGTCCGCTAGGAAATACGGAATTCCGGAACGATGATGCTGCTCACGTCGCGTCCGCTGTCAGCAGCGGCCCACATGGCACTGCATGCGGCACGCAACCCGTCGACGCTGGTGACGTCGGTGACATACAGACGATCGCCGTCAACACGAGCCTTCGCATCGCGGCACAGCCATGCGCCCTCATCATGCACCACTTCAGGAGCAGGCTCGTTAAGGCCGCGCAAATCCTTGGCGATGTAGGTTGGGCGAAGATGCGCCGGCGCGAACATGAGTTCGTTCGGATTAGTGACGCCGGTCAACACCGCAAGGGAATCATATCCTCCACGATTGCCCGCCTCGATATCGGTGTCAAGACGGTCTCCAATGGCGAGGCACAGTTCCTTAGCCACCGGATCGTCACCATCATGGGCTGCGAGAACACGCGCCTCATCATACATGGCGGATTCCGGCTTGCCTGCGGACGAGACCGGTTCCACACCGGTGGCGTTGATCACCGCCATGATCATGGAACCGCATCCCGGCGCAATGCCAAGCTCGCGAGGAATGGTCAGATCACGATTGGTAACGAAATAGGTCGCGCCATGCTCGACTGCATAAGCGATCTGCGCCATCTCATTCCATGACATGTCGGGATACCAGCCTTGAATGGCGACAACCGGCTGCTCTTCCGCACGATCGACGACCTCAAGTCCCTGCTTGGACACTTCCTCACGCAGATGTTGGGCGCCAAGCACGAAAACCTTCGAGCCTTCAGGCACGGCACGCGCCACCATTCGTGCGGCGACAACCGACGAGGTGATGACCTGCCATGGTTCGACTTCCAGATCGAACCCTTTCAGCTGGTCCGCTACCACGGACTGCAATCTGGACGAATTGTTGGTGGTGTATTCCACCGTCATGCCCGAAGATTCGGCCTTGCGAATGTTCTCGGCGGCATGTTCCACAGGGTTCTTGCCGCGGTAAACCACACCATCAAGATCAAGCAACGCCAGCTTGTACGCCTCGCTGAGCGGCTGATTCGTGGACTTCAGCATGTGGGCCACGCACCTCACTCGTTGTCTTCGGAGGCTTCGGAAGACTCCTCGGCCTCATCTTCGTCGCTGTAGGCTTCGCCTTCCACGGTTTCATCCGCCTCGTTGGCTTCGGCCGGCTCAGCGTTGACCTGAGCCGCCGGCTCGTCATCGGATTCCGCGCCAGCTTCCGCCTCCTCGGCCTCAAGCTGGGTTTCATCGCTGGTTTCGCCGTTCTCGCCGATGGCTTCGGATTCGCCTTCCTCATCTTCAGGATCTTCCGGGGCGTACTGCGCGTCATCTTCGGAAATGCCAAGCACATCCATGAGTTCGTCGTTCAGCTCCTGCATATCGTATTCGACAACAAGATCATCGGAAGTCTCATCATCCTCAACATCGGCATACTGCAGTTCGAGCTTGTCAAGCAGACGATCCAATGCGATGGCCTCATCGGTACGACCGGCCTCTTCAAGGAAGTACTGTTCGGCCTGCACCGCACGCATGCGGTATTCGCCGGCCAATCCCTTGGAACGACCCAGCGTATGCACGATCTCAATGGCCTTGTCCCACATCTTCAGATCGCCCAAGGCGCCCGCGT
Organism: Bifidobacterium sp. N4G05; assembly: GCF_002742445.1. Taxonomy (GTDB): domain Bacteria; phylum Actinomycetota; class Actinomycetes; order Actinomycetales; family Bifidobacteriaceae; genus Bifidobacterium; species Bifidobacterium hominis. Next base: position 6,898 of record NZ_NJNQ01000011.1, read on the forward strand.
AAACCAGGAACATTTCAGCCTTGGCTTCGCCGCGCAGATACTTGGCGTCGTCGCTCGCTGCCACTTCGATGGCCTTCTTCGGCTCTCCCATGCCACGCTCGCAGTCGGCGATGAACGGCAGGTAATCCAGGAAACCGTTCATACGGAACGCGGTACGGAACTCGCGTAGTGCAAGCTTATAATCACCCTGACGGTATGCCACGAAGGCGAGCGTCTCACGAGCAAAATCAATGCGGGAAGCCTGACGCGCCACCCACTTGGCGTGTTCGAGAGCCAGTTCCGGATTGCTTTCCTCAAGCGTGTATGCGGCAAGAATGTGCAGACCGATGTTCTCCGCATGCTCCTTCGACAGTCCACGCAGGCGTTCACGATCGTCGGTGGTGAGCATGCGCCATTCGATACCCTTCGGCATCTTCGGCTCGTCAGGACGACGATGCGTGTACGGATTCTGAGAGGGGAAGCTCATCGTGCCATCGGAATTGCGGCGTGGCTTGGCCATGTACTCGCCACGCTTCTCCTCACGGTAAGCCATCTTCTCTTCACGGGTGAACTCGCGGCGTTCCTCACCCTGCTGCTGGTCACGATCCTTGTGGAAGTCGCGACGCTGGTCGTCACGACGGAAGTCCTTACGATCACCATCACGGAAATTGCGACGGCCGCCGTCACGACGATCATTGCCACGGTGGTCATCGCGGTGGAAGTTGCGGCGTTCGCCATCACGGCGGAAGTCCTTACGATCACCGTCACGATGGAAGTCACGACGCTCACCATCACGGTAGTTGCGGCGTTCACCGTCACGATGGAAATCCCTGCGATCGTTGTCGCGGTGGAAGCTACGGCGATCACCGTCACGGTGGAAGTCCTTACGATCACCGTCACGACGATCGTCACGACGGAAACCGGAACGCTCGCCATCGCGCTGATAGCGCGGATTGTCTCCACGACCGCCACGATAACCGCGATAATCGTCACGACGCTCGCCGTCACGGTTGAACTTGCGCGGACCGTTATGGAAGCGGCGCTCCTGGCCTTCCCCCTCACCGTCACGACGGAAATCGCGGTCGCGGTGGAAATTGCCGCCATTGCCTTTGCGATATCCGCCCTTGTGGTCGTCGCTATGGAAGCCTCCGGCCTTGTGGCCGTAGGACTTGCCGCCATTGCCACGCGGCTTGAATCCCTTGCCGCCGCGATTGCCCGGCTTGCCCGAGCCGTAGGACTTGTGGTTGCCGTAGGACTTGCCGCGCGATCCGCGCTGTTCTTCTGCCATGCTGTTCCTTATATTCCTTATATCCCTTGAGGATGGTCTTCGTTTGTTCTTTGCTTACGTTTGACTGCGCCGCTCGCAATCGCCTCACGCGTTTTCGACGACGCCAAGGGCCTTCTTGCCACGACGAATCAATGCGAAACGGCCATACAGGAAGTCGTTTTCGTTCAAAATCTGCTCTTCGTCTTCAACACGAGCGTTGTTCAGATACACGCCGCCGGCCTTGATCGTCTTGCGCGCTTCGGAAATCGACTTAAACAGTCCGGCCTTCATGCCGGCTTCCGCCACACGGTCGCCCACCGTGGCCTTGGCGAACTCACCATCGATCTTCACACCGTCAAGAGCAGCTTCAAGCGTAGCCTCGTCAACACCTGCAAGATCGCCGCCACGGCCGAACAGCGCACCAGCCGCCTCAATGGCCTGTCGGGTGGCTTCCTCACCATGAACCAGGCTGGTGACCTCCCAAGCCAAGGTGCGTTGCGCCTCACGCGCGCCCGGATTGGTCTTGCTTTCCTCCACAAGACGTTCAATCTCCACCTTCGGCAGGAACGTGAACACCTTCAGCAGGTTTTCCATCTCGCTGTCGGGACGGTTGAACCAGAACTGGTAGAACTTGTACGGGCTCAGCATGTTACCGTCGAGCCAGACGGCGTTGCCCTCGGACTTGCCGAACTTCTTGCCCTGAGCGTCGGTGATGATCGGGCTGGTGAACACGTTCACATCCACGCCACGTACCTTGTGGATCAGATCAAGGCCGGACGTGAGGTTGCCCCACTGGTCGGATCCGCCAAGCTCAAGCACGCAATGGTATTCGTCGAACAGGTGCAGGAAGTCGTTGCCTTGCAGCACCTGGTAGCTGAACTCGGTGAAGGAAATGCCATCTTCGGAATTCAGTCGACGGGCAACGGTGTCTTTGGCGAGCATGGTGCCCAAACGGAAGTTCTTGCCAACGTCACGCAGGAAGTCGATGACGTTCATGGAGGCAGTCCAATCGTAATTGGACACAAAACGAACCGAGTTGCTGCCTTCCACTTCGAGAATGCCGCCGATCTGCGCCTTCAGACGCTCGGCCCAACCAGCCACGACATCCTTCGGATTCAACGTGCGTTCGCCCGACTGGCGCGGATCGCCGATCAAACCGGTGGCGCCGCCGACCAAAGCAATCGGATGATGACCCGCAGCCTGAAGATGGCGCATATTGATCAGCTGCACCAGATTGCCGATATGCAGGGAAGCTGCGGTCGGATCAAAACCGCAATAATAGGAAATAGGATCTCCGTTCAACGCTTCGGCGAGTCGATCCCTGTCAGTGGACTGGGAAATCAACCCGCGCCATTCCAGTTCATCGAGGACGGACTCGAAACCGGCCTCCTTGAAATCGATGACGTGAGCCATAGCTGTGCTTTCTCCCTATTGAATTGCGGATGATACTGCGTTTTACGCATCCTACAGTTTCGCAGAAGATGAAGACAGGCACACGCGGTGTTTTTGCCATCATCCATCAACCATCGTGCATACAAGTAAAGTTAGAAGGAGAATCCCCATACCAAGAAGGGAGATATCTGTATGGACCGCAAAGGCATGAAGGTTGCGGCTAAGAAAGCCCAGAGAAAACATTATTGGATGATAGTCGTCATTTGCCTGTTCGCTTCGGTATTCGGTGTTGCGTACGCATCATCGACGCTCTCGGTCAACATCAACATTTCGGTCAGCACCCCGCAAACAGAGGATTCCACGCAATCCAACGATATGTATGGCGTATTGCGGGATCTTGCCATAGGCAATGAAGACAATGCCCGTGAAAAAGTCAAGCAAAACCAAGAGCAGATCGTCAACAACGATACCGATGCCATGTTCGGCCGCCGTCGCGGCGTAATCGCGTCCCTGCTCAACTCGTTTGCATCAGGATCGCTGGTGGTTGCCATTGTCGATGCCGTCAATTCCGTCATCCATAACGGCGGAATCTCCATTGCGGTTCCAATCATTCTTTCTTTTGCCGTCTATATTTTCATCTGGCTGTTCATTCAGGAAACGTATCGCGTCGTCATGATGCGCATGCTGTTGGAAGGACGATCCTACGACAAACTGCCGGCATCGCGCTTCCTTTACCCCATCCACACGCACGCATGGCTTCGGATAGCCTGGACCATGTTCGTGGAAAACGTGTTCCTGTTCCTTTGGAGCCTTACCATCATCGGTTTCTTCATCAAACAGTATTCCTACCGTATGGTGCCGTATATCATTGCGGAGAATCCAAACATCAAAGCCTTAGACGCTATTCGCCTGTCCCGACATATGATGGAAGGGCATAAATGGGAATGCTTCGTGGCGGACTGCTCGTTTCTTGGCTGGTATCTGCTCAACCTCGTCACTTTTGGTCTGATCGGTATCTTTTACTCCAATGGCTACAACGCCGCATTTTTCGCCGAGTATTACGTGTATCTGCGCACGTTGGCCAAGGACAACGGCATTGAAGGCGCCAAGATGCTCAACGACGAATACCTGTATGCCAAGGCCGATCCGCAAACGCTTCATACCGCATATGCCGACGTCGCCCAGTCCGTGGCACAGCTCGAACAAGGACTCTCCCCCGCCCTCAAGCCGCGTGGATTCACCGGAATCCTGTCCGAATGGTTCGGCATCCGTATTCTGCATGCCGATGCGGTGAACCGTTATGAGGAATATCGCGAGGATCTTCATCAAATGCAGATTGGCAAGGATATTTTGGAAGGTAACATCTATCCGGGGCGTCTCGCACCTGCTCCCATATCATTCAAATTCCGCGAATCACGTACGATCAGTGCTGACCGTAGCTATTCGCTGGTCAATCTAGTCATGATGTTCTTCATGTTCTGCTTCGTCGGCTGGGTGTGGGAGGTAAGCCTCGCATTCATTTCCGAAGGCATGTTCGTGAATCGTGGAACCTTGCATGGCCCATGGTTGCCGATTTACGGCACTGGCGGAGTGATCATTCTGATTCTGCTCAAAAAGCTGCGTGAGAAGCCCGTATTAGAGTTCGTGGCGACCATGGTGCTGTGCGGATGCTTGGAATACTTCTCGTCGTGGTATCTGGAAATGACGCATGACGGCCAGCGTTGGTGGGATTACACCGGATACTTTCTAAATGTCAACGGCCGTATCTGCGCCGAAGGATTATTGACGTTCGGCCTTGGCGGATTGGCCATCGTCTATTTGCTGGCTCCGGCCCTCGACAATCTGCTCAGCCGAATCGATACGCAAAAGCTTAGCATTGTGGCTGTCATGCTGCTCGTGCTGTATTGCGCCGACCAAGTGTATTCCACACAGCATCCGAATATCGGCGAGGGCATCACCGACTACAAGGGATCAGATACGTCGCTGGAAGCGCCCATTCCGTACGAAATCAGTAAACGATCCAATGGACTGCCATAGCGTGATTGTCATGCAAATCGCATATCGCAAACAATAATGGAAATCGCCTGTCGTTCTTTCGAGCGGCAGGCAATTTCATGTCGTTGCTTATTGCGCGATTATTTGCGACGCAGCATTTCGTGCAGAGTTTCGATGATCTTGCTGTATTTGATGGAATCCGTGAAACGCAGGCGTGGGAATGCGTTGATCATACGACGCTGCTGCTTGTTCAGGATAGATGCGGCAGTGGCCTGCATACTGGCAAGAATCTCCTGCGAAGAGTCCGACCAGTCCTGAACCTTGTCTTGTACCTTGTCACGGAATTTGTCTCGGAAAACGTCCTTGCCCCATTGCAGAGAATCGCCGGCCTTCTCCGCATATGCCTGCACGGTTTCACTGAACTTCGCAAGATTATCGGCCAAATCGATGATGCCAAACACTGTGATAATGGTATCCGCGACGATAAGCGCCATGAAAATCACACACATCCAATGCACCGCCGGCAAAGGAATCATCCGTGTGACACGATTCACTTCAGGCTGTATCACATCGGTGATGAGCACACCCAGCAGACCGAACACCACCGCTCCAAGCAAACAAATGCGCCCTTGAACGTTGAATCGGAGATGACTGTAATCCCACCACCGCGCGTGGAATAGCTTTTCCATGCCCCATGACGTGATGTATTCAAGTATGCATGCGCCAATCGAGGAGATGAGAAAAACAGCGAAGGGATTATGCAGATCATGCAGCAGCATAATCGCAAGAACGGCTCCACAACCGTAGATCGGACAGACGGGACCATTCAGGAAACCACGATTCACCAAACGACGTTCCGAAACGGACACAAGAATCGACTCGTATACCCATCCGGCAAATGAATAGAACAGAAACCATAAGAACAGGTATTCCAACAGGAGCATGCCTTTGAGCCGTCACTTTCCACTTATGCACGTATTGGTTTTCGTCTTATAGAAGCGGTCAAAGCTGAACGTCTCCCGTGTGGCGCTGATCTTATCTGCGATAGTCACCAAATACCCTTCAAGATACCGAGGCGGTATCGGTGTCAAAGGAAACATATGGTTCTCAATGCTGTCACGTTCCACTCTATTGAGATGGAAATCACGCATGGCATTGCGCATGGCGGTGCCACCATGGGTGAAACCATGCATACGATGCCGGCCACCATCATGAGCATGCCAGTCGTATAGAAAATAATCATGCAGCAGAGCGGCGCGAATCAACGAATGCAAATCCACCCTATGCCATAAGTGCAACCTGTCTGCAATCCATACGGTCAGACAGGCCACACGAATGGAATGCGCAAACGTGGTGACCACGCCATGCTGGTAACAGACTCTTTCGATCTGCATATGCTCATGGCATAGTATTTCCTGGCCGTGAAGCCGAACAAGCTGCTGTATCTGCGTTCGTGTCAGTGGCACCGCTTTGCCTTTGTTTATGTATTGTTGCTGTGGTTACTTAAGCAATGATTCCGGCGTCTTGTATGCCGGGCCATCACTGACGGAGTTTGCGAAGGCACGCAGCTGTTCGATGGCGGTTTTCGCGGAAACGATCTGCTCGCGCACACGCAGCGGAGACGTACCTCCCTTGCCATTGCGGGCGGAAACCGAACCTTCGGTGGACAGCACTTCGCGCACTTCAGGCGCCTTGTCGGCCGGAAGGAATTCCTTGAAGACCTCGACAAAGTCATCGTCAGTCAGGTCCCACAGTTCCTGGCCGCGGTCTTCGGCGATCTTCACGCATGCGCCGGAAAGCTCATGCGCATGGCGGAACGGCACTCCGTTCTTGACGAGCCATTCGGCGATGTCGGTGGCGAGGGCGAAACCGGTCGGGGCTTCTGCTTCGAGGCGTTCCTTGTTGAAGACCATGGTGCCGACCATGCCGGTGAACGCGGGAAGGAGCACTTCCAGCGTGTCGACCTGATCGAATACGGCTTCCTTGTCTTCCTGAAGATCACGCGCATAAGCGGTGGGCAGGCCCTTCAGTGTGGTGAGCAAACCGGCCAGATCGCCAATGAGACGGCCGGACTTGCCTCGTGCGAGTTCCGCGATATCCGGGTTTTTCTTCTGCGGCATGATGGACGATCCAGTGGAATAAGCGTCGTCAAGGCGCACGAACGCGAATTCCTGGGTGTTCCAGATGATGATTTCTTCAGACAGCCGACTGATGTCGACACCTGCCATGGCCGCAATGAATGCGAATTCGGCGACCAGATCACGGCTGGCGGTACCGTCGATGGAGTTCGCGGTCACCTTGGAGAAACCAAGTTCGCGGGCCACGGCCACCGGCTCCAAGCCAAGGGTGTTGCCGGCGAGGGCACCGGAACCATACGGGCTTGCGTCGATGCGCTTGTCCCAATCGGCAAGACGTTCCACATCGCGCAGCAGCGGCCACACGTGAGCCATCAGCTGGTGTGCGAGCAATACCGGCTGGGCGTGCTGCATGTGGGTGCGGCCCGGCATGACGGTGCGTCCAGCCTTTTCGGCCTGTTCGGTCAGTGTCGCGGCGAGGCCGAGCAACATTTTGGCGATGACGCGGCTGTGGCGACGGAGCCACATGCGAATCAGTGCAGCGATCTGGTCGTTGCGGGAACGGCCGGCGCGGAGCTTGCCTCCAAGTTCGTCTCCGGCAATCTGCAGCAGTCCACGTTCCAATGCGGTGGCTTCGTCCTCATCGTCTTCGATTGGAGCAAACGCACCGGAATCCACACGACGCTGCAGCTCGTCGAGAGCATCTTCCATGCGCTGCAGCTCATCGGCGGTCAACAGTCCCGCGCGTCCGAGCGCACGGGCATGGGCGCGTGAGCCTGCGATGTCGTCGTCGGCAAGACGCCAATCGAATTGGGTGGACTTGCTCAGTCGCGCGAGTTCCGGAGACGGGCCGGACTTGAAACGGCCGCCCCACAGGGCGAGGTGTTCACCATTGGTTGTGCTCTCGGTCATTGTTACTTCATTCTCCTTGCAGATATGACTGAGGGAGAGAATACCAGTCAGGATGGTCCTAACGGTACGCTCTCCCCCATTATCGAGACGATTCGGTGTAAAACCCGCTTACTCGACGCTGTTTTCCGGAACCTCGATTCCATTGCCGAACTTGACGTCGCGGGCTGCGGCCACACGGCTCGGCAGACCGTAGATGTCGATGAAGCCGTTGGACGACTTCTGATCGAAGCTGTCGCCGGAATCGTAGGTGGCCAGATTGTAGTCATACAGCGAGGTGTCGGAACGACGACCGGTCACGACGGCGCGGCCACCATGCAGAATCATGCGGATTTCGCCGGAAACGTACTTCTGGGTATCTTCGATGAAGGCGTTCAGGGACTGCGTCGCCGGGGAGAACCACTGCGCATCGTAGACGAGTTCGGCCCAGCGCTTGTCGATATCACGCTTGATGCGATGCTGCTCGCGTTCGAGACAGCAGTTTTCGAGTTCCTGGTGGGCGGTGATCAGTGCGATAGCGCCCGGAGCCTCGTACAGCTCGCGGGACTTGATGCCGACCAGACGATCCTCGATCAGATCGATACGTCCGATGCCCTGTGCGCCTGCGCGACGGTTCATCTCTTCGATGGCCTGCAGCGGAGTAACGTCGTGACCGTCGATCTTGACAGGGATGCCCTGCTTGAATTCGATGACGACCTCATCTTCGACCGGCGGGAAAGCCGGATCGTCGGTGTAAGAGTAGCAGTCCTTGGTCGGGCCATTCCACGGATCCTCAAGGAATCCGGTTTCGATGGCGCGGCCCCACACGTTCTGGTCGATGGAGAACGGGCTCTTCTCGGTCTGCACGATCGGAAGCTTGTGCTCCTTAGCGAATGCGATCTCGACGTCGCGCGTCAGCGACAGATCACGGATCGGGCTGATGGCCTTCAGCGTCGGGTCGATGGAGGAGATGGACACCTCGAAACGGACCTGGTCGTTGCCCTTGCCGGTGCAGCCATGGGAGATGGTGTCGGCGCCGAACTGGTGGGCGGCGCGCACAAGATGCTTGGAGATGAGCGGGCGGGAAATGGCGGAAACCAGCGGATACACACCCTCATATAGGGCGTTGGCCTTCAGCGCCTTCATGCAGTACTCATTGGCGAACTCGTCGCGGGCGTCTACCACATACGCTTCAACGGCACCGCAGGCAAGCGCGCGCTGCTTGATGGTTTCGAGGCTTTCGCCACCCTGGCCGACGTCGAGGGATACGGCCACGACATCCTTGCCGGTGCGTTCCTTCAGATATGAAATGGCGACGGAGGTATCCAGACCACCGGAGTACGCCAGAACGAGACGATTTTGATCGCTCATGGTTTCCCTTTCTAACATCAAACGTTATTCATCAGTATATGCAATGCTCTGTATATTTATGCATATACGGTGCGTCGTGTCCACTATACGGCTATTCAGCCTTTGGACACGACGTCCAACAGCCATTGCGCACGCTGTTTCGCATAATCGTCATCGGCGCAGATCACCATGACGGTATCGTCCCCGGCAATGGTGCCGAGCACGCCATCGATGGGCTGCTTGTCGATCACACTTGCCACATACTGGGCCGCGCCAGACGGCGTGTGGACCACCACCAGATTCCTAGCCGCCGCGACCGAAGTGACCAGTCCCGAAAGCACACGATTCATCTGCTGTTCCGTTTTTGCATCAGGATTAGCCGATGCGCTTTCCTCCGGCTGTCTACCCAGCGCATAGGCCACGGTTCCGTCAGCCAAACGGGTTTTGGTGGCATGGATCTCGTCAAGATCGCGGCTCAAGGTGGCCTGGGTCACTTCGATGCCCTGATCCGCGAGAATCTGGGACAGCTGCGACTGCGAGGTGACGATGCGCGTCAGCAACGCCTGCTCGATGGCGCTCAATCGAGCGGCCCGTGTGGCAGGACGTTGCAGCGCAGGTGTTTGGTCCGTCATCAGGCCAGCAGGCTTTCATCGCCGCGGGTCTTGCCGGTAAGCCAAGTCAGCAGTGCCTTCTGCGCATGCAGACGGTTGCCGGCCTCGTCCCACACCACGGACTGTGGTCCGTCGATGACTTCGGAGGTGACTTCCTTGCCGCGGTATGCCGGCAGGCAATGCTGGAAGATGGCGTCTTCCTTGGCATAAGACATGAGTTCGGCGTTCACCTGATAATCCCAGAACGGCTTGGAACGGATGGCGTATTCCGATTCTTCGCCCATGGAAACCCATGTATCGGTGAACACGCAGTCGGCGCCGGCGACCGCTTCCTTCGGATCGGTGGTCACCAACACGGAACCGCCGGTTTCGGATGCGATGGCTTCGGCATCGGCAACGATCTGCGGATCCGGCAGATAGCCGTTCGGCCCTGCGACACGCACGTTCATGCCGGCCACGGCGCCACCAAGCAGATAGGAGTTCGACATGTTGTTGGCCGCGTCGCCGAGATAGGCGATGGTTTGGTTTTTCAGATTGTCGACGCCACCACGATGTTCTGCGATAGTCTGGAAGTCGGCAAGAATCTGGCAGGGATGGAATTCATCCGTCAGAGCGTTCACCACCGGATGGGTGGAATACTTGGCCATTTCCTCGACACGATCCTGGCCAAAGGTGCGCCACACCACGCCATAGGCCATGCGGTCAAGCACGCGTGCGGTGTCGGCGACCGGTTCGCCACGGCCAAGCTGGGAGCCGGACTTGTCGATGACCAGCGGATAGCCGCCCAGTTCGGCAACGCCAATGGAGAAGCTGGAACGGGTTCGGGTACTCGGCTTGTCGAAGATCACCGCGATGCCCTGCGGGCCGGCGAATGGCTGATGGTAGAAACGATTGTTGTGGAATTTGATGGCGAGTTCGAGAACCTGCTTCTGTTCTTCATGGTTGAGATCGTCATCGCGCAACATGTGGCGCAATTCAGGAGTTGCCATTGTTGGCTCCTTTCAAAAGAGTTTCGGTTCGTTGTGATTGCCGGCTATGTTCAGTCGTTGGGAAGATCCGCGGGGATCTTCGCGAGGATGGAGATGGCCTGATCAATATCCTGTTCAGTCACCACCAGCGGAGGAACAAGACGAAGCGCATCTGGCGCTACCGCGTTGACGATCAAGCCGTGCTCCAACGCCCAATTCATCGCCGCATGCGCACATGGATGGGCAAGTTCGGCCGCATCGAGCAAGCCACGTCCACGCACGGAGACGAAAAGCGGATTGCCGCAAGCCATGATGCCGTCACGCAATTGCTGGCCACGCGCCTCGGCGTTGGACACAAGGCCGTCTTCCTCAATGGTTTCCAACGTGGCCATCGCGGCGGCCGCTCCGAGCGGATTGCCCGCAAAGGTGGAGCCGTGGGAGCCTGGGGTGAACAGTGCGGAAAGCTTGGCGCCGAAGGAGATCATGCCACCCATCGGGAAACCGCCTGCAACGCCCTTGGCGAAGGTTACGATATCCGGAACCACTCCGCCCGCGAGATCCTCACGCTGGAACGCGAACCAGGATCCGGTACGCCCGATACCCGTCTGGACCTCATCGATGATGAGCAGCGCGTTGTTGTCGTCGCACATCTGACGGGCCTTCTTCACATAGCCGGCCCCAAGCGGACGCACGCCAGCCTCACCTTGGATCAGTTCCATGATGACGGCGGCGACAGGTCCCTTGCCGTATTTGCCGGGACCGGTTTCGGCAAACGCGTCATGCAATGCGGCCTCGTCTCCAGCTTCGACGAATTCGATATTGGGAACCAGTGGCTCGAACGCTTCTCGGATGGAGGGCTTCCACGTTGCGGACAGCGCGCCCATGGTACGCCCATGGAAGCCGTGGGTCATGGCGATGATACGTGCCGGCTTCCCGCCAATGGCAGGCGATGCGCCCGGCAAGGTGCGTCCATACAGTTTGGCAAGCTTCAATGCCGCCTCGTTGCCTTCCGCTCCGGAGTTGCCGAAATACACATGAGATCCCTCGGGAGCGCCCGCAAGCTCAATGAGCTTCGACGCCAGTTTGATCTGCGGCTCCGTGGCGAAGTAGTTGCTCACATGGGCGGCTTTGGCGGCCTGCTCGCTGATGGCCTTCACCCATTTCGGGTGGGCGTAGCCGAGTGCGTTCACCGCGATGCCCGCAAGGAAGTCGAGGTATTCATTGCCATCGACGTCCCAGATATGCGCACCTTCTCCGTGGTCCATAACGCGAAGCGGCGTGCCGAACACGTTCATGTGCACTCGAGAGTACTTCCCCAGCCACTTGGCGTCCTCACTGCCGAGGTTTTCCAATTGTTCAGTTGCCATACGAGCTCCTCATTTCAATACCGTCTTCGGGAACGACCATGGTTCCGATGCCATCTGTGGTGAAAATCTCATTCAGGATGGAATGCGGCTTGCGTCCGTCGATGATATGGGCGCGAGGCACACCTCCGTCGATGGCCCTGACGCAGGCCTCCATCTTGGGACGCATGCCGCTTTCCAAATCCGGCAGCATATCACGTAGGTTCTCCACGCCGATGCGTCCGATCAAAGAGTCCTTGTCTGGCCAATCGGCGTACAAGCCATCCACATCAGTCAACACGACCAGCTTGCTGGCTCCAAGGGCGGCCGCAAGCGCCGCAGCCGCGGAATCGGCGTTCACATTCAACACTTCGGTAGCATCATCCTCATTTGGAGCCACCGAGGAAACAACAGGAATGCGTCCGGCATTGATCAGATCCTCAACCGCGGATGCGTCGACGCTCACCACGTCGCCGACCAAACCAATATCGGTTGGAGAGCCATTGATGATCGGCTTGCGCTGCATGGCGGAAAAGAGCGCACCATCCTCGCCGGAAAGACCGACTGCGAACGGGCCATGGGCGTTGATCAATCCGACAAGTTCACGGGAAACCTTGCCCGTCAAAACCATACGCACCACATCCATGGCTTCCGGCGTGGTGACCCTCAGACCTCCCTTGAATTCCGACTTAATGCCCAAAGCCTTAAGCATGTGCGAGATCTGCGGGCCTCCGCCATGCACCACAACCGGATGCAAGCCGACCTGTCGCAGAAAAACCATATCTTCAGCGAAACAGGCTTTGAGATGATCGTCGATCATCGCATTGCCGCCATATTTGATGACGATGCGCTGTCCGGCGAATTCCTCAAGCCATGGCAGTGCCTCAATCAGCACTTCCGCCTTTTGGTCGGCGCGCAAATCGGTATGCACGTCAAAATGGAATCCAGGTCCTTTGAGTTCCTTGGTCATTACCGTTCAATCAGCTTTCGTAATCTGCATTAATGTGTACGTATTCGTGGGTCAAATCGTCGGTCCAGACAGTTGCTTCCGCATTTCCCGCATGCAAATCTATGTCGATGTGCACCTCGCGCGGAGTCATGTCGACTTCGGATCGGTCGCGTCCGGCTCCGCCGTTCTCACAGATACGCACGCCATTGACATCAACCGTGACTTTAGTGGAATCGTATGGCGCGACTTCCGGCGGCACGGTGCCCAACGAGCTGACGATACGTCCCCAATTCGGGTCATTGCCGGAAATGGCGCATTTAAGCAGGTTGGACGCGGCCACCGCACGACCGCAGGCAAGCGCCGCATCCTCCGTGGTGGCGCCGATCACCTTGACACGGATGTCGTGGCTCGCGCCTTCGCCATCGCCGATGATCTGGCGTGCCAGAGACGCCGTGGCCTGCGCAACGAGATCGTTGAATTCGTCCGGATCGGGTTCGATGCCCGAAGCGCCGGATGCGAGCAGGAGCACCGTATCGTTGGTGGACATGCATCCATCCACATCGATGCGGTTGAACGACATCTCCACTCCGGCATTCAATGCCGCCTGCAACTGGCCGGCGCTCACCACGGCATCCGTAGTGATGACGCACAGCATGGTGGCCAACTGCGGGGCAATCATGCCCGACCCCTTGACCATACCTCCGATATGGAAGCCGTTGGAGCCTTCCAACTCAACGGTTTTCGGCTTGGTGTCGGTGGTCATGATGGCATGGGACGCATCTGCACCGGCCTGAGCGGTATCGGCAAGGGCCGCGAACGCTTTGTCTGCGCCAGAAAGCACATGGTCAAGAGGCAGAAGCTCACCGATCAGGCCCGTGGAGCAGACCGCGATATCGCTGTCTTTGGCACCTACAAGCGCCGCGACCTTTTGGGCCGTGGCCTTGGACTGCTCATATCCCGGCTGGCCGGTGCATGCGTTTGCGCCTCCGGAATTAAGGATGACGGCTTTCACATGACCGTCGGCCACGATCTTGCGCGTCCACTGCACGGGAGCTGCGCAGAAACGGTTCGAAGTGAACACTCCGGCAGCCATATCCAGCGGACCGTTATTGACCACAAGAGCCAGATCCTTCTTACCTTCAACTGCGGAAATACCGGCTTCCACGCCAGCTGCGGAAAAACCTTGCGCAAACGTTACGCTCATGGCGCCACTCCAATCTTTGCCAGTCCTACATCTTCAGGAAGTCCCAGTGCTACATTCAACGACTGCACCGCTTGTCCGGCCGTGCCACGGTTGAGGTTGTCAATTGCCGCGAAGGCCAGCAAACGACTTGCCTTGCGGTCGACGGCCACCTGAATATGGGCCGCGTTCGATCCGATGATGTTGGCAGTGGCCGGCATAACGCCTTCAGGCAAAACAATCATGAAATCCTGATCCGCATATGCGTCAGCCCAAACCTGCCTGATTTCAGCATCTGACATGCTCAATGCTTTATCGGTTAGTTTAGCGGAAACCGAGGCAAGAATGCCACGGGCCATTGGCGCAAGAATAGGAGTGAATCCCAGCGTGAACTCATTTGCCGCAGCTGCGTTCTTTCCTGCAGCATGGGCGAAGTTCTGCAAAATCTCAGGAATATGACGATGAGTGCCGCCGACAGAATACGGTAATGCGGAACCGAATGCCTCAGCTGCAAGCAAATTGACGCGCTTCAGATTCTTCCCTGCGCCGGAGTAACCGACCACCAGATCGGCAACAATATCCGTCGGCTCAACAAGCCCTTGGGCAATGCCCGGCTGCAGCGCCAATGTAGTTGCGGTCACATTGCATCCCGGACCGGCAATACGCGTGGTTCCTGGAATCACTTCACGTTGGCGCCGGTAAGAACCATCTTCGGATATGCCGGTAATAAGCTCAGGCATGCCGTAAGTCCAGTGCTCATAGAAGTCACCGCCGTAGAACTCATCCCATGCGGTTTTTTCCTCAAGCCTATGGTCGGCCCCCAAGTCCACCACCACGGCATTCGGATCAAGCTGCGAGGCCAATGCGCCGGATGCCCCATGAGGCAGAGCAAGAATGATGACATCATGCCCATTAAGAACTTCCGGAGTGGTGTCTTCCACCACAAGGTCGGCAAGTTGCGGAATATGCGGCATATGCTTGCCAAGCTTGTCCCCAACGGACGAATGCCCGGTCACGCACGTCACTTCGAAATATGGATGGGCCGCGAGGATACGGAGGGCCTCGCCTCCCGCATATCCGGTCGCGCCGGCCACGGCTACTGTGTATTTGGCCATAGTCACGTCTCTTTTCATTGACTCACTGAAAACACATTCAGCATACACTTTATGCACTATATTGCATAATTATGCATTCGTTTCGTGTCGCATAGTGGTCATTGCGTGACTATGACGATTATCAGAAGACAAGGAAACACGCCGAATCAGGCGGTGATCGACTCGTCTCCTTGGCCTGATTCCGCACCGCCAAGCATGTACTGCAAGGTCTCGTTATACAGGTCGGCGACGGATAGTCCATGCATCGCCAACCAAATCACGGCCAAAGTATACAGCACGTTGATGATCACCGCGGCGAGAGCCAAGCCATGCCCTTTCATGTGGAGCTTCTTGGTGCGCCACATCGAGATTGCGCCGACCAACGCAGGAAGGACCGGCACCGGCATCAGCACGGCAAACACGAGAGACATGATCGCATAGGCATCCCAATGGCCGTATGCGGGATTCTGCCGGGGATCGTTGAGATCCAGATTCGGCAGATAGGGCATATTGCCCTGTTGCGGATATTGGTTCGGATCATACGGATTTGCCCCATACGGATTGGCACCGTATGGATTCTGTTGTCCGTTCGCATTGTACGGAGGCATTGGCTGCTGCCCATTTGGAGGGTATTGCCCCGTTTGGTATTGCATATTCTGCTGCTGGACGGCATCCACAGGTTGCGGTTCAGGTTCAGGCGCGCCATACACATACGGATCGTAGCCGGCTGGCAGCTGGCTACTCATCGCGCCATATTCGGGTTGGTTGATTTGACCATACTCCGGCTGTGAAGGTGCAGCGGCATCAGAAGATGACGAAACCGGAGCAGCATCAGCCGTCTCCTGACGTTCGTCGGTGTTGTTCGGCTGATACTGTTCCGGTTCGTTCATAATCATCCTCTGTTCTTGGGAAGGTCGAGATCAGGCGCGCAGCTGCGCACCCAGTTTGGACGCTTCATCCACAATACGCTTGCGGATAGCTTCGCTGTCTTCGGATGCGAGAGTCTTATCCGGAGCACGGAATGTGACCGCGTAGGCCAAGGACTTCTCTCCTTCGCCCAGCTGATCGCCGGTGTACACATCGAACAGCTCAATGCTTTCAAGACTGTCTCCGGCGGCTTCGACGATGACCTGCTTGAGTTCAGCGGCCGTAACGTTGGTGGACACCGTGAAAGCCAGATCCTGTTTGACCGGCGGGAAGGTGGAAATCGGCTTGGCCTGCACCGGCTTGCCGCTCAACGTGGCGAACAGCGCGGTCAAATCCAATTCGAAGGCCGCGGAATGGGCAGGGAAGCCCAACGCCTCGTTGACATGCGGGTGAAGCTCGCCGACCATGCCGACGAATACGTCACCGGCCATCACGCGGGCTGCACGGCCCGGATGCCATTGTGCCGACACATCTTCAGCCTTCGGCTGATCCAGTGTGAGAGCTGCGCCAATACGGTCGGAAATGCGCTGCACCGCCTCGACGGCGTCAGACCAATCCACTGCGCGGCGGTCGCCCAGCCAACCGGAGTCAACGGCGTTGCCGGTCAGAATGCCAGCAACGTGCATCGGCTGTTCCGGAAGACCGGCATCAAGCGCGGCAAGCTGCTCGTCCGTCGGCTTGACGGCACCCGGCAGCGCCGGAATCGCCGGAGCGTTCGGATCCCACAGATACACGTGGCCAATCTCATACAGCGACACATTCTCCACACCGCGACGCAGATTGCGCTGAACGGTCTGTGCCAGCGTTGGAATAATGTCACGACGCAGGAACGGACGATCACCGGCGAGCGGGTTGGCGATCTCCACGCTGATGTTCTTCGTCTCAGCGGCGTCCAACGCGAAGTTCTTGTAATCCTCATCGCCGACGAATGGATAGCTCAACGTTTCCACCATGCCGTATTCGGCAAGTTCATCGGCAACCTGACGCTTACGCAGCTGCTCAGCAGTCAGACCGACCCTGCCTTCGACCGGTGCCGGCGGCACGGTGACGGGAATCTCGTCATATCCGACAAGACGTGCCACTTCCTCAACCAGATCGCACGGCTCGTTCAAGTCGGGGCGCCAACTCGGAGGCACCACGGAAAACTCGCCGTTGCCGCCTCCTGCGACAGAGCAACCGATATCGGTAAGAATGTCGCTGATGGTGTTCACGTCCGTATCAAGTCCGGCCACACGAGCTACTTCCGAAGCTTTGAACAGGATCGGACGGCGGTTAGAGACGGTATTGAAGTCGGTCGGGTGTTCGCTCGGCTCGCCATTGCCGTACTTAACCATCAGTTCGGCCGCCATCTGGGCGGCTGCCGGCTGCAGCTGGTCGTCCACACCGCGTTCGAAACGACGGGAGGCTTCGGACGGAATCTTGTGACGGCGTGCGGAACGCGCGATCGACACCTGATCGAAGTGCGCGGATTCCAGCAGGATGTTCTTGGTCTCAGCGGTAACCTCGCCGTACAGACCACCCATGACGCCGGCGATGCCGAGCACACGGGAACCGCGCTCACCGTTCGGGGAATCGGTGATCAGCAGATCTTCGACGCTCAGATCATGGTCCTTGCCATCCAGTGTGGTGAGTTTCTCACCCTCATTGGCGCGGCGCACCACAATCGGTCCTTCGATCTTATCCAGATCGTAGGCGTGCATCGGCTGTCCCAAGTCGAGCATCACATAGTTGGTGATGTCTACAGCCAAGGAGATGGAACGCATGCCTGCACGGGCCAGACGGCGACGCATCCAGTTCGGCGTATGGCTGGCCGGATCGAAGCCCTTGACCGCGCGAGCGTAATAGCGATCGCATCCAACCACACCGTGAATCGGATTATTGTCGTCGACGATCACTTCGATATCGGTCTTGGTGCCTTCCGGCAGACCCTTAGTGATCGGCGCCTTCTCATTCAGAGCGACAGCAGGATCAGTGTAGGCGGCACCGGTGGAATGATGGTATTCGCGAGACACGCCACGGTATGAGAACGCGTAGCCGCGATCCGGAGTGATGTTAATCTCCAGCAGCGGCTCATCCAAGTGCAGCAGGTGCATGGCGTCGTCGCCCGGCTGGAGCTTCTCATACTCTTCCGGGGTGAAGCCGTACTTGCGCAACAGGATGATGCCATCATGGTTATCGCCCAAACCAAGCTCACGCTCGGAAGCGCACATTCCGTTGGAGATATGACCGTAGGTCTTACGCGGCTCGATCTTAAAATCGCCCGGAAGCACAGCGCCGGGAAGCGTCACGACGACCTTCTCGCCTGCGGCCATGTTCGGAGCGCCGCAGATGATGCCGCGCGGCACCTTGTTGCCGTTCTCATCGGTTTCGTTGTATTCGTCACCGACGTCGACATGGCACCAGTTGATGATCTTGCCGTTCTTCTGCGGTTCCGGAGTGGCATCGACCACGTAGCCGACGACAATCGGACCAACCAGCTGGGAGGTGTGAATCTCTTCCTCTTCGAGACCGACCTTCACCAGATCCTTGGCAAGCTGTTCGTACGTAAGACCTTCCGGAACCTCGACGTGGTCCTTGAGCCAATCAATGTCAACCATTGGCATGGGTCAATCACTCCCCCATCACAAACTGTTCGCTGAATCGCACGTCGCCTTCGACCAGGTCGTGCATGTCGTTGATGTCATGGCGCAGCAGCAGGGTACGCTCCACGCCGACGCCGAAGGCGAAGCCGGTGTAGACCTCGGGATCGAGGCCTGCGGACTTCAGCACGTTCGGGTTGACCATGCCGCAGCCGCCCCATTCAAGCCAGCCTGCGCCACCCTTCTTATCGGGGAACCACAGGTCGAGTTCGGCGCTCGGCTCGGTGAACGGGAAATAGCTCGGGCGCAGACGGGTCTTGGCTTCCGGACCGAACATGGCCACGGCAAGCTTATCGAGCACGCCCTTCAGATCGGCCATGGTCAGATGCTTGTCGACCGCAAGAGCCTCCACCTGGTGGAACACCGGCGTATGGGTGGCGTCGAGCTCATCGGTGCGGAACACACGGCCTGGGCATGCGATGTACAGCGGCACGCCACGGGTGAGCAGACCACGCACCTGATCGGAGGAGGTCTGGGTGCGCAGCACCATGTTGGATCCGACGAAGCCTGCGGCATCCTTGGCCTGATTGCCCTTGACGTAGAAGGTATCCTGCATCTGACGTGCCGGATGATCGGGACCGAAGTTCAGCGCGTCGAAGTCGTACCATTCGGTTTCCACTTCAGGACCGTCGGAAATCTGCCAGCCCATGGAAATGAAGAAGTCTTCGACATCCTCCATCAGCTTCGGCAACGGATGGCGCGCGCCAAGCGGCTTACGATTGACTGGAAGGGTCATGTCCACGGTTTCGGCAGCAAGCGCACGGGCCTCTTCCTCGGCTTTGACCTGCTGTTCCTTGGTGCCATACGCACGACCGAAATCGGCGCGCAGCTTGCCCATAATCTTGCCGGCGTCTTTCTTCTGGTCCTTCGGCAACGCGCCGATGGCCTTGCTGGCCTGCGTCATCGCGGATTCCGCTCCGGCGTACTGCGTCTTGATGGCTTTCAATTCCTCCATGCTGGAGGCGTTTTCGATTTTCGCGATGCCCTCGGCAACCGCATCGGTTACCGCTTGGGCGTCGAATACCGCACCTTCTGCCACGAGATACCTTTCTCATTTCCCGTTTGTTTTACGCGAAAAACGCGCAATTTCAACGTTTTCCGACTTTACATTCTTTCAACATGACTCGACATAGCCAAGCTCAGCAGCATTACCGCCGAACTGGTGCCGAGGTTCAAGGATTCCGCTTTGCCATAGAGCGGTATGGACACGATCCTATCGGTTCGTTCCAAAACTTCCTTGGTCAATCCACGCGCCTCATTGCCAAACAACACCGCTTTGGCTCCGGCAAGCGTTTCCGGCGCGGCGATTACATCCGTCAAAGATTCCGGCTGTCGGGAATCCGTGCCATATACATCGGCCGCATACACTGCCAGCTCGTGAGTATCGCACCATGCAAAGAAGTCGTCCGTTCCCATGGTCAGAATCGGAAGGTGGAACAGTGATCCCGCGGTGGAGCGGATCACTTTCGGATTGAACACGTCCACGCAGTCGTCGACCAATACCACGGCGGAGCAGCCGGCCGCATCGGCGGAACGGATCACGGTTCCGGCGTTACCGGGATCTCGGACCTGCCAAAACGCGGCGACCATCGCGTGTTCGTCAAAATCACTTGGAGCGGCGGATGCATCAAGGAAAGCTTGCATGTCCGCTACAGCAAGCACGCTTTGCGCATCGGCGCTCATACGGTGCATCACCGCATGAGTGACCTTGTGCACATACGCGCCGGCCTGCATGGCCTTGCCCGCCATCTGCGCGACGACAGGTGTCGCAAACGAGGCATCGGGCTGTGCTGACTCGACCTCAACGTAGAGGTCTTCGACAATCCCCGGATGCCACGCCAGCAGCTCACGCACCGACTGCGGACCTTCTACCATGAAACGGCCAGACCGTTTCCGCCCTTTTCGATCGACGAGTTCGGACACGCGGCGAACGCGCTCCGACTTGGGATTCGCAATGACTTCGGATTTTATAGGCATACGCGTTAGCCTAACACCATTGCCGCAATGAATACCCCGTCCATGTCGCATTTTTAATTCAGAAAACTTTCAGATTCATTCCAGCTTCAATCGCAGCGGACCAGCCAGAGGGCGCAGTTCGGTCGCGATATACAGGGTCAGGCAAATGATTTCAACGACTCTGCCGGCTCGCAGGATTCCAATACCGATAACAATTCCCCGGATTCGCAGCAGCCCGGCAACGCACAGGACGATGCCCCGCCCCAACCACAACAGGGCGGCAAACGTGTATTGCGGAACATCAACCATGACTTCCATGCCGACAAGGTACATGCCATCACCGGACCTTCCGACGCTGGCAAAACCACTATGATCGCTGATTTCCAAGCTTACCAATCCCACGGAGGGAAAAGTATTGTGCAACGGCAGCGATCTGGCGCAGCAGGATAGCTACCTCTTCACCTTGCCCCGTATTCGGCATGTCATGAATTTGGCAGGCCGAGTATGGGGCTTTTGCGCATCCATGAAAGATATGCACAGCTTGCGAGTGTGTTTCACCGCTTTCGATTGGTTTGCGAACATCGGTTCGTTACACTGATTATCTGACTTATTGTCTGATTACGGTTGGGCGCGCGACATCATCCCATGAATGTTGGAGGTACAAGCATGAACGTCACGGTGTATTTAGGAGCTCACGAAGGCAACAACCCCGTATACAAGCAGGCCGTGGCGGAGCTGGCCATATGGATTGCCGAGAACGGGCACCGTTTGGTGTATGGCGGTTCCAACGAGGGGCTGATGGCAGTCATCGCCGACACTGTGCTTGAGCATGGCGGCGAGGTGACCGGCATCGAAGCGCAGATGTTCGTGGACAAGGGTGTCGCGCATAAGAATCTGACCCAGCTCACCATCGTGCCGAACATCACCGAACGACGCACGCGCATGATCGAGCTTGGCGACGTGTTCATTGCGTTCCCCGGGGGCACGGGAACGTTGGAGGAGATCAGCGAGGTCGTGTCCAAAGTCTGTCTTGACCAGTTGGCACAGCCTTGCATTTTCTATAATCTCAACGGTTTCTACGATGATATGAAGGCGTTGCTGCAGCGCATGATCGACGATGGCTTCTCTACAGGGGAACGCCAGCATGGTATCTATTTCGCTTCGGATCTTGCCGAGATAGAGCATATTATCGCCATGCACAAGGCATAGGCGGCTCAGTAAGGTCGTTTTTATTCGACAGGTTTTTCAAGAAAACGGGGACGCCCAAACGACCCTCATAATCGGCCGGAATATCCTCCAACCGGCCCACGCACAACGCATCCACCAGATCAAACCGCCGCAGACCCGCCACCGTGCCAGTCGGTTCCAGCCCGGGTTTCAAGACCGGTAGATTCGTATACCAGCGACAGTTGCCCAACCTGTCCCCACGTCCGTCATGCGTAAACAGCATCTCCCCCGTCGCATAACCGAACCGTATCCGCCCTGATACGAATAATGAGAGTATCGCATCCGTCTTCACCGCATGCACAGCGCCTAATACGAGAAACCGTTTCGCATGAGCCGCCGCCCGTGTTTCGTCAACATCACCCTCTTGAGACCAAGTTCGAAAATGGTCGGCACCATGAACATCTCGTTTGTCCTGCTGTACATTTTCCTCGGCGGCGTGTTCCTGTTCTCCGCCTATTCGCTCTGGAAGAAAGACAAAAATTACTACATGAGAATAATCCCTACGATATACCTTGCAGTGCAAAGGCAAGGTATATTTGTGGGGAACGAGTAATCAATATGCATGAACGGCGCATGTCGCCAAGGAGATGGTTTCGACATGGACAAGGATTTCCTTGCGATTTTTAATGCCATAAAGGCTGATGGGGCGAATGCAGACTACACCAAGCGCGGCATCGATCCGCTCTACTCCGTCGGGGCTGGCGCTCGCATCGTGATCATCGGGCAGGCACCAGGCTCGGTGGCGGAAGAGACGCGCATCCCCTGGAACGACAAGTCAGGAGAGCGTCTACGCGATTGGCTGGGTATTTCTCGCGAGACGTTTTATAATCCTGAGCGGGTGGCGCTTCTCCCCATGGACTTTTATTTTCCGGGACATGGCAGGTCGGGCGATCTACCGCCGCGCAAGGGATTCGCCGAGCAGTGGCATCCTGCACTCTTGGCGCTCATGCCCAATGTTCGGCTCACTGTGCTTGTGGGCGCGTATGCCGTCCGCAGGTACCTGCATCTCAAGAATTCGGACAGCATTACAACCGTGGTGCGCGATTATGACGCCTATCTCGGCCGGGGATTCTTCCCTTTGGTGCATCCGTCGCCGCGCAACCAGCTATGGATGAGCAGGAATCCTTGGTTCGAGGCCGAGACCTTGCCTGTACTCAAGGCACAGGTCAACGCGGCGCTTGAACAGAGGTAAGTGGTTGCGGAATCATCTGTGACGATAACTTCCAGCCATACAAGGAAGTTCATTCATGCAGAGAAGGACGAGCCTCCCGTCTGCCGCGCGTGCTATTGGAAGGCGTGGCTCCGCGACCAGAACAGGATGCTCCTGGGGGCGCCGCTCGGGAGGAGAAGCAGATGCCGCGACGCCGAGGAGGCGAGAGCGTTCGCGAATGACTATGGCTATGACCTCGTCAGTCTTCTGGTGCCCGGCATGAACTGCGCCCCGATTGTTGGACGCTGTTTATTAGGATACAGGCTCAGACCACGGTGGACGCTCTCCGGAATTCCTCCGGGGTGTGTCCACCGAGTCGTGTCTGGCGTCGTTTGGTGTTCCAGTGGATGATGCATGATCGACGATGGCTTCTCCACGGGGGAACGCCAGCATGGTATCTATTTCGCTTCGAATCTTGCCGAGATAGAGCATATTATCGCCATGCACAAGGCATAGGCGGCTCAGTCAGGTCGTTTTTATTCGACAGGTCTTTTTCAAGAAAACGAGAACGCCCCGAACCATGACTGTCCATGGTTCGGGGCGTTCCAACGTCACTTAGACTCAGCGCATCCGATCAAAAATCAGATGTGGAAGTACAGCTCGTACTCCAGCGGGGTCGGAGCCAGACGAGCCTGGTCGATTTCGCCGCGCTTGATGCCGATCCAGGTTTCGATCAGGTCATCGGTGAAGACGTCGCCTGCGGTGAGGAAGTCGTGATCTTCCTCAAGGGCGTCCATGGCCTCGGCCAGGGAGCTCGGAACCTGCTTGATGCCTGCGTGCTCTTCCGGCGGCAGCTCGTACAGATCCTTGTCGACCGGCTCCGGCGGTTCGATGTGGTTCAGGATGCCGTCCAGGCCTGCCATCAGCTGTGCGGAGAAGGCGAGGAACGGGTTGCAGGACGGATCCGGAGCGCGGAACTCGATGCGCTTTGCAGCCGGGGAGGTGCCGGCCAGCGGAATACGGATGGCGGCGGAACGGTTACGTGCGGAGTACACCAGGTTGACCGGCGCTTCGAAGCCCGGAACCAGACGGTGGTAGGAGTTCAGAGACGGGTTAGTGAAAGCAAGCACAGAGGAGGAGTGCTTGATCAAGCCGCCGATGTACCAGCGGGCGAGGTCGGACAGGCCACCGTAGTTCTTCTCATCGTAGAACAGCGGCTTGCCATCCTTCCACAGGGACTGGTGGCAGTGCATGCCAGTACCGTTGTCGCCTGCGATCGGCTTCGGCATGAAGGTTGCGGCCTTGCCTGCCAGAGCGGCGGTCTCGTGAACGACGTACTTGTACTTCATCAGGTCATCGCCTGCGTGCTGCAGGGAGTTGAAGCGGTAGTTGATCTCCTGCTGGCCAGCGCCGGCGACCTCGTGGTGGGAACGCTCGAGAATCAGGCCGACCTTCTGCAGGTTGGCGACCATGTCGTCGCGCAGATCCTGAGTGTGGTCGATCGGCGGAACCGGGAAGTAGCCGCGCTTGACGCGGTTCTTGAAGGCGATGTTCGGGGTGCCGTCGTCTTCGGTGTCGATGCCGGAGTTCCACGGAGCTTCAATGGAGTCGACCTCGTAGAAGGAGCGCTGCATGCTGTTCTCGAAGCGCACCTTGTCGAAGATGAAGAACTCAGCTTCCGGAGCGAAGGAAGCGGTGTCGGCGATGCCGGTGGACTTCAGGTAGGCCTCGGCCTTGCCTGCGACCTGACGCGGATCGCGAGAGTACGGCTCGTCAGTCAGCGGGTCGACGATGGAGAAGGCCACGTCGAGGGTCTTGTGCTTGCGGAACGGATCGACGAATGCGGTGGAAACGTCCGGCACCAACTTCATATCGGACTCGTTGATGGCCTGGAAGCCTTCCACGGAGGAGCCATCGAACGGCATGCCGTCGGTGAAAGCATCCTTCAGGAATTCGCTTGCCGGCACGGTGAAGTGCTGCTGAACACCGATCAGATCAGTGAAGCGAACGGAGACATACTCGATGCCTTCCTTGTTGATAAGGGCCTCAGCATCAGCCTTGGTTTCAAGTGCAGTCACGGGACCGCTCCTTTCGAATAAGTAACTTACAGGCTCTTAGTCTAAGAACGCGCGTTTCGCTCACTCGCCAATTGGGTTACGAGAATGTTTCGTAATGACATATTCGAAGGATGATTTCGCGGAAAACTGGGATTCAATTGTTACGAACACGCATATTCGCCTGCGCAAAACCGTTCAATTTGCGGACACTCGTGTCGTCACACCGTCCGTAACGCCAGTTCTTTTCCAGGCAACACCCTTACGTAGGCTCGTGGAACGATGAAATAAAAAGAACCTCGATTGACATGTCAATCGAGGTTCCTGCACGTTATATCGGATTATCAATCCTAGGCATCAGCGGCCGCGCATGGCACGACGGCTGACACGCTGCGGATGCATCGGGTCGACACCCTTCGGAATGCCCATTCCGTTCTTCATCTGCAGAGTGCGCAGACGCTCGTTGAGAATGCTCAGCTCGGTTTTGGTGAGCACGAAACGGCTCTTCGGATGGATGGCAGCCACCAGCTTGTTCTTGTGGTGGGTCGGCAGGTAGCTCTTGCAGTCGAGCACGGTCTTACGCAGGTTCTTCAGGCTCGTCTGGTTCTTGCCCTGGCCGACGTAGATGCGGTAAACAGGAATATCGGATCCGGCGGTCACGCCCTTGATGTTCTGTTCCTGACGATCCATGGCACGCTTGACACGGCCGTATTCGCCTTCACCCAACAGATAAATACCGTTGTAGCCGGTACCGCGCCAGATGGCGTCCTTGGTCTTCGGATCAACCCACACCGGTTCCTGCGGAAAGTTGAAGCCAGCCTTGTTGACGTTGCCGAGCACGCTGATGGCAGCTCCATGACGGCCTTCAAGCTTGGCGTATCCAACCTTGTCGGCACGGTTGGTGAGCATCATGGTGGCGAACAGCAAGCCAAGCATGACGGCCAGGATCATGGACGTGACCCATCCGATCACCGACCACTTGAATACGATGCCAAGCACTACGAATACGATGATCGGCGCCACGAACACGCCTCCGCACAGCCACGGAAGAGCCTTGTCTTCGGCATGGGTGTACTTGAAGATCTGAATGACCTGTTTGATGGTGCTCTGCTTCTTCTTTGGCTCTTCTTTGTCTGCCATCGACTTCCTCACTTGGTTATGCGGTTACTCACACTGGAACGGTAGTCTATCAGGAACCATGCCATATCGCATGATTGCCGCCGTTTCCCTTGATTGACGGTGATTATCGGGTGTGCAAAGGCCTGCCATCCGCTTTGAGCAGCGCCTCTCCGAACGTTTCACTGAACGTGGGATGCGGGTGGATGAGCCTCGCCGCGTCGGCAAGCGGCACATGGTTGCCGACCAGCTGTTCGGCTTCCGCGATCAGATCGCTGGCTATCGGACTGACGATGTGCACGCCAAGCACAAGAGGGATATCGGGAGCGTCAGCCATCGCACCGCTGACGATGGTCATGGATCCGCCCTCTCCACTCATGAGCATACGCGAGTTGGACAGCATCGGATATGCGGTTTCCTGCGGATCGACAATGGTGTCACGTGATTTCGCTTCGCTGAGCGTAAGCCCGACGCTTGCCGCCTCGGGGAAGGAAAACACGACTTGCGGCACGGTTTCGTCGACGACAGGTTTAGGATCAAGTCCCGCGATGGTTTCGACGATGGTGATGCCCTGCTCGAACGCACGGTGCGCCAAGGCATGCCCCGGCGTGATATCTCCCAAAGCCCATACGCCTTCCACGTTCGTACGCCCGTACGCATCGGTCAGAACATGGCCACGTTCATCCAATGCGATGCCGTTGGATGCGAACCAGTCGGCATCGGTGTTCGGCATGCGGCCAATGGCAGCAAGCACCACTTCGCCATACGCGGTGCGCTCCTCACCGTCATCACCCTGCCTGTAGTGCACGGTGGCCCCCAAGTTCGTGCCGGTGTCCACATGATTTACCGACGTGTGCGTCACCACATTCACGCCACGGCGTTTGAGCTCACGCGTCAACGTCATCGAAGCCCGCTTCTCCCAAGATGACAGCACGCGGTCCTTGCGAATGAGCAAGGTCACCTCGCATCCCGACGCATTCCACAATGATGCGAATTCCAACGCCACCGCGCCAGCGCCGACAATCACCGCGCTGGATGGGAACGTGTCCAATTCCAGAGCCTGCGTCGAATCAATCAACGCTCCGGAAAATGGATCGTCAGGCAACGGCATCGGACGCGAACCAGTCGCGAGAACAATATCGTCTCCTGCGATCGTCAGTTCCGACCCTACAGGTTCCTCTATTCCCGCCTTGATGGAACGCAAAACCTGCATCTCTCCCCCGGACGGCGCAACATGCACCTCATGACCATTTTGCAGCTGTGCCTCGCCATGGAACATGGTGACGCCACGGTGCGACAGCAATCCCGCCAATCCTTTCGTCATCGTCTTCACCGTGGACGTACGGAAGTCACGCAACCTGCCGAAGTCAATGCTCTGCAATGCGGCATTGATGCCCATACGCTCCGCCTGACGTACGTTCTCCACGCTATGCGCGGCCGTCAGCAACGCCTTCGATGGAATGCATCCACGATTGAGGCAAGTGCCTCCCAAGGTGTTGTCACGCTCGACCATTGCCACCGTTTTGCCAAGTTGAGCAGCGCGTAGTGCCGTGGAATATCCGCCCGGTCCCGCTCCGATGATGACGATGTCGAAATGCTGTTCAGTCATGTCTGTCCTCGTTGATTCGTGCGTTACAACTGGTTACATGGTAATGGAAAAGCCGCCGGTTTTCGCCGACGGCTTGAAAAAACGATGGCCGCGATTCCCGGCAGGAGCCGATCACTCCGGCCAGTGTCCACGCTTCGGATAGCGCGGCTTCGGCAGACGCCAACGACGCATCTGGATGGCACGACTCCACGCATAGGAGCCGGAACGCATGCCCTTGGCCACGGACTGCTCGCCGAACTTCTCGATAAGCTTCTTCTTGAGCTTGCGCCACATGATCACAATGTCGATGATCACCGCGAACAGGTAGACGTACATGAGCAGCATCAACGGCAATGACAGAGCCGGCCACTGATAGGTCACGAAAATCGAACCGATCAGAATAACGAAGGCCACCGGAATGAAGAACTCACCCAAGTTGAATCGTGCGTCGACATAGTCGCGAATGTAGATACGCCACGGCAGACGCTCAGACTTCGGCATATGGTTGATGTCGCCCTTCTGCATGGCATCGTACTCGGCGTTCTCACGCTCGCGCATACGCGCCTTGGCGGCCTTACGGCTCGCCTCACGGTCCTTGGGAACCAATGGGCGAAGATTCTGAGCCTGAGCATCCTTGCGCTTCGGCGTCGGACGTCCCTTGCCCGCAGCAGGCTCCTCGGCCTTCTTCTCGACGGGCGCCTGGTCCGCGTCTTCCTTCTTATTAAACAAACTCATGCCTATAGAGCGTAAATTGACGTATCGACGCCTCCTCGCATTCATGTCAACGATTGGACGTGATTGATTCGGCGGATACAATGGTCATTCGACATGGCATGCGGTAGCACATTCCCAGATTGCGTATACGCCGCACATATAAGAAGGAGCAGTATGGCAGTTTTACATGCCGATGAAGTTCGTGCACGCGTCGAAGCGGATTTTGACCGCATCGTCGACGTGCTCAACACAAAAATCGCATTGCAATCCATTTCAGCAAAAGGCATCACCGCGGAACACATGAAACGATCCGCCGAATTCGTGGCCGAAGAACTCAGCAAGGTCGGCGTAAACGCCCAAGTGGTGCAGTCCCACAATCCCGATGGCACGCCAGGCGCATGGGAAGTCATCGGATCGAAATTCGTCAACGCCGACGCACCGACCGTGCTTCTGTACGCTCATCACGACGTACAGCCAGTACCCGACGCAACCGCGTGGAACACCGACCCATTCGTCGGCACTGTAATCGACACCCGCCTGTACGGGCGCGGCGCGGCCGACGATGGCGGCGGCATCGCCATCCATTCAGGCGCATTGCAGGCCCTCGGCGACGATCTGAAAGTCAACATCAAAGTCTTCATCGAAGGCGAAGAGGAAATGGGCTCACCAAGCTTCATTCCCTTCATCGAAGAACACAAAGACGAATTCGACTCCGACGTGATCATCGTCGCCGACTCAGGCAACTGGTCCGCGGAAATCCCCTCCCTCACCACATCACTTCGCGGCAACACCGACATCGACGTGCATGTCAAGGCATTGCATCACCCAGTGCACTCCGGCCAGTACGGCGGACCGATCCTCGATGCGAACACGCTCGCAGCCATGCTGATCGCTTCCATGTACGACGAACACGGCGATCTGGCGGTACCGGGCGTCGCCTCAGAAGATCCAATCGGCGGATTGCAGCGAGACATGGACGAGACAACCGTGCGTACGGACGCCGGCATCGTCGATTCCTACCGTCTGGCTGGCACCGGTTCTTTGGCCGCACGCCTGTGGACCAAACCAAGCGTGACCGTCATCGGTTTTGACGCGCATCCGGTGGAAGGATCCTTCAATGTGATCTCCCCTGAAACAACGTTCCGCCTCAGCCTACGCACCGCCCCGAACCAGCGCCCGGAAGAGGCCCAGGAGGCGCTTGCCGCATTCATGGTCGAGCATGCCCCGTTCGGTGCCGAGGTGTGGGTCGACAAGCTCGATAATGGCATGGGCTGGGCCATGGATCCGAATGCCGAAGCCACCAAGGATGCCATGGAAGCCATGGAAGAGGCTTTTGGCGTGGCTCCTGTCAACAAGGGTGAAGGCGGTTCGATTCCGTTCATTCCGGAATTGCAGCGTATTTTCCCGAAGGCCCAAGTCTTGGTTACCGGACCGGAGGATCCGAAGGCCAACGCGCATAGCCCGAACGAGTCCATCAGCCTGCCCAGTCTGAAGAACAACGTGATCACCGAGGCCCTGCTGCTCGACAAGCTCGCCAAGTAGCGGATGCCACGCTTTTTATAATAAAAAATACAAAAAAGGACGTTCCATTCCATACAACGAATGAAACGTCCTTTTTGTAATCGCCTCAAATCCAACAATCTCTCGCTATGAGATCATGCGTTCGATCAATTGCCGGTACCGGTAAAAGCCCAATGCCAGTAACCCGTGAAGTAAGCACAAGACAACGCAATCACCGGCACTGCCACACAAATCGCATAAAACAGCCAGTCGACGGCATGCAAACGTGATTCCCGGGCCTGGCTACGTGGAGTATCCGCTCCGAACGCACGCGCCTCCATGGCGGTGGCAAGCTTCGTGCCGCGTCGAATCGACACAACCAATAGGCTGAACGCCTGAGAAAACACGCGCTTGATGGCACTACCGTCACCCAGTCCACGAGAGCGGCGGGATTGTCCAAGCGCATACCAATCATTCTGCAGCAACGTGAACATGCGCATACCAGCCAAACCGCCATATACAAATCGCGACGGCAAATGCAAAATCTGCACCAAGCCATCGGCCAGATCGGTCGGGTCAAGGCCAAGCGCGAGAATCACGCCGGGAACGGCAATGGCTGCCACACGTAGGAACGTAGCCAACGCCAAATACAACGATCCCTGCGAAATCACAATGACATTGCCAAGATTGACCAGCACGGCACCGGAGGTTTTGCCATACAATGCCACGGAAATGAAACTTCCCGAAGCTGCGATCCATACCGGCCAGGTTTTACGAAGCACCGTCCATGGAGCGACGCCTCCAATCCAGAGCAGCAACATCTCCAACACGAACGCCACCGATGCGGAAACCACGTCCAACGTCACGAACATGGGAATGCACAATATCAGCGCGCCGATGAAACGACTGACCGGATTGATCTTCGCGACAAACCATGACGGAGACGCCGGCCTGGCGTCATCATGACGTTCCTTATGCGGCACCACGCTGATGGTTTCCAACTGTTCCATCTCACTCCCCCTCGCTTACGAGAATGCGACGCGCTCCCAACGCTTCGATCAACGGTTCGTCATGAGTGACCATGATGACGGAACAGCCCTCATCGCGTACGCCCGCTATCAACCTGACCATTTCCGTCCATGTGGTGAAATCCTGACCGAAAGTCGGCTCATCCATCACCAACACCTTCGGCGCCGCGGCAAGCATGGACGCCACGGAAAGACGACGCTTCTCACCGCCGGATAACGTGAATGGATTGGCTGGGGCGAACCGTTTGAGGTTCAACCGTTCCAGCATCATATCGGCGATGGCGTAGGCCTCGTCATCGGTTTTTCCCATGGATTTAGGGCCGACCGCCACTTCGTCGCGCACACTGGATGCAACGAACTGGTGTTCCGGCTCTTGGAACACCATGCCGATTCGCCCAAGAAGATCCCTGCTTTTCCACGTGAAGACGTTGTTCTCCCTATGTGCGGGAACCATGCTTTCATCCATACTTACCCGCCCGGAAATCGGTTTGAGCAAGCCAGCCAAAGTCAAAGCAAGCGTGGATTTTCCCACACCGTTTTTGCCGGTCAGGGCAGTAATCTCGCCGGCATGGAACGCGAGGTTCACATGCTCGCCAAGCGCGAATTCACGTCCGAAGCTGAGATCCTCGGTTCGCAGAACAACCTTTCCCGATGACTGCTTGGATTCGGGAATATGGCTTTCAATGGTGCGCCCCGGAACCCAGGCACCGCCTTTTGCCAACACCGTCGCCATGCTGCCGAACACTTCCTCCGGAGTGCCATCGGCGATGACTCCGCTGACATGCGAATCGGCTTCCGGCTTGCCAAGCACAATGACGCGATCCACCAAATCAAGCCATACGTCAATGTGATGCTCCACCACCACCAAGGTTTCATGGGTTCGGTCAAGCACATCACGTACCGCATCATGCACCTCCTTGACGCCTTCCGGATCAAGGTTGGCGGTCGGCTCGTCAAACAACAGCAATCCGGGGTGCATGGCGAGCACGCCAGCCAAAGCCAGACGTTGACGCTGCCCGCCAGAAAGCCTGCGCGTGGAGCGGTCAAGTTTCATATAGCCAAGTCCAACAATGTCAAGTGAGGAACGGACCCTGCTCCAAATCTCATCTTTTGGCAGATTCAGATTTTCACAACCAAAAGCGGTATCGTCTCCCACACGTTCCAGAATCGTCTGTGCATCGGGGTCCTGCAATACCAATCCTGAGC
>NZ_NJNQ01000012.1 GCF_002742445.1 Bifidobacterium sp. N4G05
CGGTTTCCCAAAAGGCAGCACAGCACATCGTCGATGTCCGCATTCAGGCAGATCGAACGGTGCGCGATCGCAGCGGGAACCGCCGCTTCGCCGTAATTCACGCATGCGTATGTCACATTCGCGTATTTCGCTGCCAGAACGGGATTTTGATAATTCCGGGAGTATTCATCCCCACACCCAATTCCAGCAACAGCACACGATTGGTACCACTAGTTTTAGTTTCACTATGTGAAACTGATTTACTCAGAGAATCAGAATCGTTTCCTTCTGGATGGTCATTTTCTTTCTCAGAAAAAGGAAATATCGCATCACTATCTTCCGAAAAAATCGCACGCATATATCTATCGAATTGACTGGCGGCCTCATGCCAACCCTCATCTTCCACAAAAGTGGCGTCGGCACGCAGATTCATGCTCATTGGACTCCCGCACTTCAGGCAATTCGGTACCAATTCCGCCGGCACGCGCATGTCATTCTGTTCGTCCACCATGCGACGCACCATTGCCTCATTGTCGTACGTGGCATTGTGGCACGGCAATGAGCACTGCCATAATCCATAATCGCCTTGCGTGTAAAACAGTCGCTCATGGTTGAATCCGGCCCTCTGAAAGCAATGGTCCACATTGGTGGTTAGCACGAAATAATCCTTGTTTGCAAGTAATTGCAGCAAGCGTTCATACGTTGGTTTCGCGGGCGGCACATAACGGTTGAATAAATATGCCGACCCCACCATGCCCAATATTCTTCGAAGTTCTCAAACGGGTAGAAACCACCGGGATACATGTCTTCGATGCCGTATTGGGCAGCAAAGTCACCGAATAGCTGCTGGAAACGTTTGCCGCCATACGTATATCCGGCTGCGGTGGAGAGTCCTGATCCAGCTCCGACCATCACATGATCGGCTTCGTCAAGCGCTTTCGAAAGTTGAATGAGTTGATTCGATTGATCAGATTGATTGCGCATATCGTTCGACGATTTTCTTGTAAATTTCCGCATCCCGTTCGTTAAAAACATCAAAAATAACTTTCTTTACGCTGGTTTCATGGTTGTTTAGGAAGTCGTAGACAGTGCGCACTGCGATATTGGCCGCTTCTTCGATTGGAAAACGGAATACGCCCGTGGAAATCGAGCAGAACGCCAATGTTTCCAAACTATGTTCCGTAGCGACTTCCAAACATGAGAGATAGCAGGATTCCAATTGGCTGCGATCCTGTTCAGTCGGTATGGGATCGGCCGTCTATATGGCAGGTCCGACGGTGTGCAGCACGTATCGGCTTGGCAATTCGTAACCCGGCGTGATCGTCACCGCGCCAATTGGCTCCGGCCGCCCTTTGCTTCGCATAATGCGCGCGCATTCCAATCGCAATCGCATACCTGCGACCGTATGGATCGCATTGTCGATGCAATGATGGTTCGGCACACAACAGCCGGTCATGCCCGAATTCGCCGCGTTCACGATCGCATCGCATTGCAATGTGGTGATGTCGCCTTGCCATACCGCAATTCCGGAATTACGCTCCCCCAGCCTTGGCGCAATGAGTTGAACGGAAATTCCCGCTGAATCGGTAACGTTGATCTCTCGCAATCGTTCTTGAAGATACGCGCTTTCCACGCTCAGGAAGGTTTCGTCAATCGGTTCGGGTTCTCGCACATTCACCAACGCGCGCGGCAGATCGCATTGTTCCCGTTCACCGGCAGGTATTTCGCATTGTTCAGACTGTACGTCAATTCCTCGTTCCGCCAGCAAATAGCGGATCATCCATATTCTGCGTTCTTTTTGGCCCATCGTCACGCTCACTTCCACACATTCATCGTTTCATCACCCTAGACGATTTGCCCCGCTTGCGGAAGACGGCACTTTATTGTGCGTTAGGCACCTTGAGGAAACCGACAGAACAATCCCCTTTTTTTACATACGGAATATGGCTTTCATTCATGGAAACCATCTCCACAGAGATATGTGAATGTTCGTTTGAACAGAAAAATAACAGGATTGTGCAGAACAAAAAGAACACGCTCAATGTTACTTTTTGCGATGTATTTTTCAGAGCCTACAATCATTGCAATGCCAACGATTTCCAGCATTTCAAGTTGCAAAAAGCCTATTTTCTGCGATTTCATAGCCAAAAATGCATGCTATCGTTAGTCACGGATACAGCAAGCATCCATCAACAACATGAAACAGACTTCAAGAAATGATGTTCGTTTGCTTATCTAAACGAACATTAAATCGAACACCAACAATGTTCATAACGTGATGTGAACACATCGCAGGAAAGGAACTCATCATGGCAGATGAAAAGACCGTCATCACCGTTGATCTGAACATGTTCGGCCAGGACGCAGCCGCCAAGACCGCAGCCGCCAACAAGGTGGCCAAGAGCCTTGGCATCAGCGACGAGACACTCGCCCAGGTCGAAGACTTCAAGGCCGCCCTCACCTCTCACAACGCATGGGGTCTGCCGTTCATGGGCTATGTGAACGAAGACGGCTACGGCTACGCCTACGTGCCAGATGCGGCCATCACCATGAACCCGTATTGGGATGCGCATAAGGAATTCATGAATCTGCCGGAAGACGTGCAGACGGCCTTCGCCATCCGCATGCTCTTCACCCACCGTCCTGTCGACCGCTACGGCGCCGACATGTTCCTGCACTACCACCGCGGTTTCGAGGTCAACTTCGTCGGCAGCGGCGCCAACAAGTACTGACCAACCCATAGGTCGTTGCATGACCACCCTATCGGCCATATAACGATTCCCATACCGCCGCGGCGGTACTCTCCAGAAAACAAAAGGCGTTTGGTCTGGGCTGGTGTTTCCAGCTCAGACCAAACGCCTTTTCATGTGCGTTACAACGAAGCTCCTACACGCCGGAAACTACCTCGCATCTCCGAAATCGCCCATATCAGGCGCTTCGAATCCCATACCCGTCCCTTCAGGTCCTGGACCGCCCGGGCCGCCAAGAAATTCACGTGCGGACATGCCATTCTCCTTACGGGATGCGTCCACGGCCTCCTGCATCACCCGACGAACCTCAAAACCACGCACCACGTTCTTCAGCACCACGACGCCGTTGCCGGAAGACTGATCGCGCGTATCAAGCACCAGCGTGCTCAGGCCGAACAGTCGCTGCAGGAAAGTGCGTTCCACACTAATATCCACAATGCGAAACAGTTTGATGAGATTGAATTTCTCGTTAAGAATGCCGGTTTTGATGCTCATCTCCTGATCGGTGAGCGTGTACACGGTAAACGTGAACGGCGTACGACACCAATTACGCTTGCGCTGACTCCACAGAGCATTACCGCTTGCGACCTTCATATCATTCCCTTTTTCTTCGATGGAAAGCCGCCCTGTTGCGGCAACACTGCCATTCTACCGGGCGCTGCCGTACGGCCATGCCGCTCATTCCAAATCATGTTTCACACATCGTTTCACACAGTATTTCGGCATATTCTTTTCGCTCAAACAAAAAAGAAATGCAACAGCATTCAAGCGACTATTCAAAATCATCGGCTTTTCGCCGTGAAAAGAGCAAAAAACATGCGCAACAACGGCAGCATGATATAGGCTGAATAAGGATATGTCTTGTTCCGCGAAGCGTCATCGCCAACACGGCACATGCAATCCACGTTTTGAGGAAAGGCATGCAATGAGCAACGAACACGGTAAGATCAATCGTCTGCAGGAAGTCGAAGATCTCACCGAGTACATCAACAATGGTTGGCTGCATTCCGGCGAATTCGACGGTCCCACGTTCCTATGGAACCATATGATCCGTGAAGCTAGTCAAGAAGACGCCGAAAACCGCAATAATGTGCCCGTAGCACAGCTTTCCGACGCGGACATGGTAATCAGCATGCCCATGCAGTGGTATTTCGATTCCATCGCCGCCATGGTGCCCACAGCCGAACGCACCGATACCGGTGTGGAAATTCCAAGAATTGACATGCCAACGTTCCATCTTGATTCGCAGGCGCTTTCCGGCGTGGACGCGGTGGTCGGCAATGCCATCGTAAGCACACGCTGGCTGGATGCTGTCGGCAATCTCGCCAAGG
This sequence comes from Bifidobacterium sp. N4G05, assembly GCF_002742445.1. GTDB lineage: Bacteria > Actinomycetota > Actinomycetes > Actinomycetales > Bifidobacteriaceae > Bifidobacterium > Bifidobacterium hominis. The sequence continues at coordinate 4,061 of NZ_NJNQ01000012.1, forward strand.
CCGTGGAAATGACGGCTCGTTTCGTTGGCAATGTGGCCGACCGTGATAATGAGGGTTTCGACTATTTGAAGGATCTGATTCAGACCGTGCGTGTGTACATGGATGCGGTGGCATGCAATGCAGATCCCATGACCGGCGAGCAGGCGCTGAATATCATCACGCAAGTGGCTTGCAATGAGGATTTTCGACTCAACGCCATGCAAATGGTTGAACTACTCTCGTGCGGATTATCGTTCGCTCAGTGGGATGATACGCGCATGTTCGCTTACGACGCGTTGAATAAGGGCATTGCCACGATGAGTGATTTCGCCTCGTCTGCTTTGACGTTGTCAAACTCGGCCGATGATTCTGACAGCCGCGACATGCAAACTGATTCGCAGTCTGTTGCGCAAGTGAAAAACGATTCGAGTTTGTTTGAAGATGCGGATGCTTTGTCTGCCGAAGATTTGAATAATCTTGCGATGCTTGATCCTGCTTTGCTTTCGGAAAAGGAGATTGCGCAGGCCGCGCAGAATCAGTTCGATCATGCCGTGCAGTTTTTGCGGCATGACTTGCTGCGAATTAGTGGTGATGTTGATGAGGCTGATCGTTTCCTGCGTGACAACCATACTTCCGAACCGCTCGCCGATGCGTATGCGGCACGTCTGATTGCTGCCGAGCGTTGGCAGGATCTGCTCAATTTTGTCGATCTGGTATTGCGAGACAAACCTAATCAGGTCACGATGATGTTCCCCGAAGAGGTAGTGCCCTACGAGTGGGAGACGATTCGAGAGGCCGCTTTGGAAGCACTAGGACGCCGCAACGAATTGATAGCGATGTATCAGGGACGTTTAGATGACACATATGACCCCAACACCGCACTCAATCATCTGAAATTGCATGCTTGGTTGGATAAGCAGTAGTCCGGATTCTTCCAGCGGGTGGTGGAAAACGCCCGCCAGCTAGCCTCCCCGCGTCCCGTTCCGTCCACCCGGTGGAGGAATCCTCCCGCCGGGAAGGCCCGTAAACCCGCAGACCAAAACGCGAGCGGATAAAAAAAAAAACGGGGGTTCCCGGAGCGTGACGCTCGACGGGAACCCCCTCAAGTAGAATGCGGCGGCGCGCTACTCTCCCACACCCTCTCGAGTGCAGTACCATCGCCGCAGCCAGGCCTTAGCTTCCGGGTTCGGAAAGGGACCGGGCGTCTCACCTGGGCCATGACCACCGCAAAACCAATACAACGGCCAACCACAAGGATCGGCCG
>NZ_NJNQ01000001.1 GCF_002742445.1 Bifidobacterium sp. N4G05
CGGCCGGCACCGCGTACGGCAGGAACGTGCTGATGCGGAAGAACTTCGCGCCGTGCAGCTTCATGGAATCCAAAGCCAAAGCCATCGCCGCCGACAGGAACAGCATGATCGGCACCTGCACGCAGGTGAACAGCGCGACCCTGCCGACTGAGCTCCAGAACTGCTGGTCGTGGAACAGACGAATGTAGTTGCTGATTCCCACGAACTTCGTGCCGCCGATCATCTGCTTCTGGAAGAAACTGATGTAGACCGCGTACAGGATCGGGATCACGAACACGAACACGAACACCAACGCGAACGGCCACATAAACTTCCAACCACGCCAATCCGCCTTGTGTTTATTGACACGCACGGTTGCCGAATGCAGTGGCATATTGGCAACAACTTCCGTTGCTGACATCATTCCTCTCCTTCGAGGCAATACCATTTCACAGGGCAATTTACACCCCCGTAAAACAGCTCCTTCCAAATGTTTGCGTTATCATAATAACACTATATTCCAAAAGTGTCTACTTTTCGCACATTCTAGACCACATATTCACTGCATCGAACAAATTGCATGGTGACGAAAACAATACAGAAGTAAGCATGTAAAGTTAAGCACAGTACGCATTTTCGTTCGGAAGGTAGATACACATGGCACGCAACTCAGTCTCGCTGCAAGACGTCGCTAGGGAAGCAGGGGTTTCACCGCAGACCGTTTCCCGAGTGGCTAATGGGAGCGATGCCGTACGCCCAGCGACGAAACTTAAGGTCGAGGCAGCCATGGAGCATCTCGGATACAGGCCGAATTATGCGGCACGTGCTTTGAAAAGCGGACATTTCAACAATGTTGGTGTACTGCTTTCGCATATGTCGGCCTACGGGAACTCACGTATCCTCGAAGGCATCACTACAGCGGCCGCGAATAGCGGCTATTCCATCACCATTCGCCCCTTGGATAACCTGCAGGATCAGTCACTCACCGGCGCACTGAAACTTGTGGAAGGTCTCCCCCTCGATGGTGCAATCGTGATTATGGAACGCGATTTCACCGACTTCAACCAGTTCAAGCCATCCGACAACCTACCGGTAGTGCTTATTTGCGAGGAACCGGCAAACCACTGCCCTACCATCGATTCGGACTCGTATGGTTGCGCCACTGCAGCCGTGGACTTTTTCCTGTCGAAGGGGCATAAAACTGTGTACCACATCGCAGGCCCCACCGTTTCACGCGCAGCACAGAGCCGCATCAGAGGGTGGCGCGACGCATTAGCGCAAGTCGGCATTCCCACACCACCCATGTATTACGGCGACTGGGAAGCAGATAGCGGCTACCAAGCCGGATTGGCCTTGGCCCACGAAAAGGATTGCACCGCAATTTTCGCAGGCAACGATCAAATGGCATACGGTGCCATGCTTGGCCTGAGGACAGCCGGAAAGCGCGTTCCCGAAGATGTCAGCATTATCGGTGTGGACGATTCACTCCGCGGCGTTGTGCCCCGTCTTGAACTGACCACCGTACGTCTCAAGCTCAGAACTGTGGGAAAAGAGGCTTTTTCCATGATCGAGCAACAATGCAATGGCAAAAAAGTGCCTTCTGGAATCAAGAAACTTATCACCCCCGAATTCATCGACCGCGGATCCGTGGCAAAACTCGACTAATCGCAATATCTCGCGACTTTAATCAACGCAATCAATCAAATCAGCCAATACGAAAAAGGCGTCTCTCCAGCGTGGGTGAACCGCGTGGGAGAGACGCCTTCTAGATTGAAAATCTGTTGAAATCAGGCTTCGATGCCGAGCTGCTGGCGTTCCTTCTTGGAATACATGAACGCAGGAAGCTGACGGCCCTGCTTGAGCCAAGCATGATATTCGGCGGTTGCCGCAAACTCCACGTCGGAAGCGGAGTTCAGGCAGGTCTCCACGGAATCCTGAATAACACCGATGATGAAGCCGACACCCACCACCTGCATAGCGATGTCGTTGCTGATGCCGAACAGAGAGCAGGCCATCGGAATAAGCAGCAGAGAACCGCCAGCCACACCGGAAGCGCCGCATGCGCCGAGCGCCGACACCACAGACAGCAGAATGGCGGCCGGCAGCGAAATCTGAATGCCCATCGTATTGGCGGCAGCCATGGCCATGATGGTGATGGTGACGGCGGCACCGTTCATGTTGATGGTTGCGCCCAGCGGAATAGACACGGAATACATGTCTTTGTCAAGGCCAAGCTTCTCGCACAGCTGCATGTTGACCGGAATGTTCGCCGCGGAGGAACGAGTGAAGAATGCGGTCAGGCCGGATTCCTTGAAGCAGCGGTACACCAGCGGATACGGGTTGCGATGCAGGTACAGGAAAATGACCAGCGGACCGAACACGAGCACCATCAGCAGCATGGTGCCGACGAGCAGGAGCAGAAGGCTACCGTACTCGGTGAAGGCCGCCAAGCCGTTTTCGGAAACGCTGGTGAACACCAAGCCCATAATGCCGAACGGGGCGAGATTGATGACCCAACGAATCACCTGAGACACGCCATCGGCCACATTGGCAAGGAACGCCTTGGAGCTTTCATTGGCAATACCCTTCATGGCAAGACCGAACAGGCAAGCCCACATCAGAATGCAGATGTAGTTGCCGTCGATCATGGCCTGAATCGGATTGGCCACAATATTGGTCAGCAACGTCTGCACAACCTCGCTCAAGCCCTGCGGCACCACATCGGCGTCAGCGGCATCGCCCAACGATATGGTCTGCGGGAACATGCGAGACGTCAGCACCGCCACTACGGCGGACAGGAACGTGGTGAACAGATACAGGAAAAGCACCGTACCGAAACGGCTATCAAGCTTGGAATTACCCTGAGCCAGAGCGCTTGCAACCAGTACAAACACCAGAATCGGAGCGACGGCCTTCAATGCGCTTACGAACAGGGTGCCGAATTCGCCGATCCACGCCATATGCGGCACGACCAATGCCAGTGCGGTACCCGCGATAAGACCGACGATAATGCGGATAATCAGTGACACGCCGTTGTACTTGTCGGCAACGCCACGAAGCGCTTTCGAAATATGGTTCATATTCTCTCTCGTTCTTTCCAGCCAGCTTGCCTTTACCAGCCAACATAACAAGAGCACATCCTAATCACGCTCGGTAACACGAAATGTGAAATGTCCAATTATAGGGACACGCAACTTCAACACGCCATAGCGATGCGATCAAATATCAGTATATCGATGAACGGTTTTTATATGTCTTTATTCATCGAGCAATATCCGCTAATCAGACCGTTAATCAGCCAAGCGGCACTTTCGAAACGAATGTACGAGGCTCTCCCGTCACCGGATCGTCGAAACGTAACTCACGAGCCACTAATTCCAACGGCTGCGAGAAATCATCGTAAGAATGCTGCACAATATTCGGATAGAAATCATCGCCCAAAATCGGCAAGCCCAACGAATTCATATGCACACGCAACTGGTGCGTTTTGCCGGTTTTCGGGTGCAGCACATAATTCACATATGCTTTGCCGTCGACGCAACGTACCGCGCTCCCCCGCTCAATCAACGTTTGCGCATTGACGGTTTCCGGAATTTCGTACGCCTGAAGTCGCCCGCGATCCTTGCAAATATGCGATGCTCGGATTGCCGGAAATGGTTGATGCCTGTCGATTCTTACGATTGTTCCATATTGCGGATGCCGATCGGGGGCAAGTGGCGCCAAACATTCATAGGTTTTTATGGTTTTGCGATTTTGGAACAGCATTTGGTAAGCGCCACGCAATTCCGGTTTGCGCACAAATACGACGATACCTGCGGTAAGTCGGTCCAAACGGTGTGCGGGAACAATATCGGGTTCGCCATACTGTTCCCGAAGTCGGATCAACGCGGTTTCGCGATACCACATGCCGCGCGGTGTGGTGGCGAGAAAATGCGGCTTGTCAACCACGATAATCGCATCGTTCTCGTAAAGAACCTCACATTCGAACGGAATATGAGGCTCTTCAAGAACGTAACGATGCCTCTTCTGCTGACGCTGTTGACGCATCGTATGAACGATTACTCCACGGTGACGGACTTGGCGAGATTACGAGGCTTGTCAACGTCGTAATTCTTCAGCTTGGCCATGTCCATGGCGAATAGCTGAAGCGGCACCACATCCACCAGCGGACTCATCAGCGTCGGGCAAGCCGGACGCCAGAACACCACGTCCGCATAGCGTTCAACATCGGGATCGTTCTCTTCGGCCACGGCGATAATGTACGCACCACGGGCCTTGACCTCTTCGATACCGGAAATAACCTTGGCGTGCAGCACATTGCGGCCACGTGCCGGCGGCACGATGAACACTACCGGTTCGCCTTCATCCACCAATGCGATCGGACCGTGCTTGAGCTCGCCGGCCGCGAAGCCTTCGGTGAAGGTGTAGGCGATTTCCTTCAATTTCAACGCGCCTTCCATCGCAACCGGGTAGCCGACATGACGACCCAGGAACAGGAAGGACTTCGCATCGACCATCTGTGCGGCAGCATCATGCACGGTCTTGGCCTGCGTGTCAAGAACCCACTGGATCTTGCGAGGCATGTCTTTGAGGGAATCCAACGCCTGCGCGATCTCGTCACGGAACATTGCACCCTTGACCTGCGCCAAATACAAGCCAAGCACGTAGGCGGCAGTAATCTGCGCCACGAACGCCTTGGTGGAGGCGACCGCCACTTCCGGACCAGCGTGCGTGTACAGCACCGCGTCGGATTCACGTGGAATGGACGCGCCCTGCGTGTTGCAGATGGCCAGCACCTTCGAACCCTGCTCGCGCGCGTGGCGCAATGCCATCAGCGTGTCCATGGTTTCACCGGACTGCGAAATGGCCACCACCAACGTGCGCGGGGTGAGAATCGGATCACGATAGCGGAATTCGTGGGCAAGCTCCACTTCCACCGGAATACGCACCCAATGCTCGATGGCGTACTTGGCCACCATGCCCGCGTAGGCAGCGGTACCGCAGGCGATGACGATAATCTTGTCGATCGCCTTGAAATCATGCTCGTCGATGCGAACCTCGTCAAGATTGAGATTGCCGTCCTTGCCAAGACGTCCCAACAGCGTGCGCTGCACCGCCGCCGGCCCTTCGTGGATCTCCTTGTCCATGAAGGAGTCCCAACCGCCCTTTTCGGCCGCGGAAGCATCCCAATCCACGGTGTAGGTCTTCGGATCGGCCACGATGTTGCCCATGAAATCAGACACCACGACCTTATCGGCGGACACCATCACGGCCTGATCCTGGTCGATTTCCATGGCACGTTTCGTGTAGGCCACGAACGCGGCCACATCGGAACCAAGGAAATTCTCACCTTCGCCAAGACCAACCACCAGCGGCGAATCATGGCGGGCGCCGACCACGATACCCGGCTGACGGCAGTCAGTGGCGAGAATCGTGAACGCGCCTTCCAGCATGCGAGCCAAGCGTCGCACGGCCTTGAACAGGTCGGGTTTGCCGGTTTCCTCAACGATTTTCTCGCTGATTTTGCCCAGCAGTTTCGCCGCGACCTCCGTATCGGTTTCCGATGAGAAACGGTAACCTTCCGTCTGCAGATCAAGACGAAGTTGGGAGGCGTTTTCGATGATGCCATTATGAATGATGGCGACCTTGCCGTCTCGCGAGGTATGCGGATGCGCGTTGATATCGTTCGGCACGCCGTTGGTGGCCCAACGGGTGTGTCCGATGCCCACGGTGGCCATCGGCATTGGATTGCGTTCCACGTCTTCGATCAGATTGGCGAGACGCCCCGCCTTCTTACGCACTTCCACATGGTCCATGCCGGGCGCGGTCAGCGCCACACCAGCCGAATCATATCCGCGGTATTCCAAACGCTGGAGGCCTTGGAGGCACACTTCCAACGGCTTGCCGCACGCGGTTTCCACATTTCCTGCATATCCTACGATTCCACACATAACATCCCAGCTTATCGGGTAATGGTGTCATTTTCGAAACGAAACCGCTCCATCGCGCCGAACCTTTGATATATGGACACAAAAATCCCCATGCCGACAGTTTTCAACATGGGGATTTTCTTCAGCCATTCCCTTAATCGCAATTCTTGCGATGAAGAGATGTCTGACTCTTACGATTACACTTACGACGATTTACAGCACGTGCTGCAGGAAGTCCTTGAATCGTGGTTCCTGCGGATTGTCGATGATTTCAGGACCGCCCTGTTCCACAACAACACCGCCGTCCATGAATACGATCTGATCGGCGACTTCGCGTGCAAAGCCTATTTCGTGGGTGACAACCACCATGGTCATGCCTTCTTTCGCCAAAGACAGCATGACGTTCAGCACTTCGCCCACCAATTCCGGATCGAGTGCGGAGGTTGGCTCGTCGAACAGCATGATTTCCGGCTTCATGGCGAGTGCGCGGGCAATGGCCACACGCTGCTGCTGGCCTCCGGAAAGCTGTGCCGGATAGTGGTCAAGGCGATCGCCCATGCCCACTCGGTTCAGCTCTTCGATGGCAAGCTTGCGGGCTTCCTTTTTATCCATGTGCTTGACGTGGACCGGCGCTTCCATCACATTTTCGAGAGCCGTCATGTGCGGGAACAGGTTGAACCTCTGGAACACCATGCCCAGCTTGGAACGCTGTTCGGCCACTTCCTTGTCGTTCAAGGTCTGCAGCACCTGCTTGCCACCCTCATCGACATATTTATAGCCGATCATTTCGCCGTCGACGTCGATTTCGCCGCCGGTCAGCGTTTCCAACTGGTTGATCAGGCGCAGGAATGTGGATTTTCCGGAACCGGAAGGTCCCAGAATCACCGTCACCGAGCCGGGCATAACCGTCATATCGACGCCCTTGAGCACGTGCAGGCTACCGAAAGCCTTATGCACCTGCGTGGCCTTCACTGCGGGAACAACACCGTTGGTGGTTGGTTCAGTCATTGCTCACTCCCCTCACGCGGTCATGCCCGCGAACGTTGCCTCGTTCTGCTTGGTGATATCGTCTTTCGGTTCGCCTTCGGTTTTACCCGGCAGCGGCGGCTGCTTGCCGCGCGCGCCGGCCGGTCGTGCATCGAAGCCCTTGCCGAAATGCTTCTCCAGACGAGACTGCAGCACCATCAGGATGGAGGTGATCACCAAATACCAGATGCAGGCCACGATCAGCAGCGGAATCGGCTTGTACAGTCGGGTTGCGATTGCGGTGGTGGCGAACTGCAGTTCCAGCGTGAACGGCACGGCGTTGACCAGCGAGGTGGTCTTCAACATGCCGATGAACTCATTGCCGGTCGGCGGAATGATGATGCGCATGGCCTGAGGAAGCACCACGCGACGCATGATCATGGAACGCTTCATACCCAGCGCCTTGGCCGCTTCGGTCTGACCTGGATCGACGGCTTCAAGACCCGCACGCACGATTTCGGCCAGATATGCCGCTTCGTTCAGCGCGAGACCCAGCCATGCCGCGTTGAACGCGGTAATGACGGACTGCGAGTCAATGCTCCAGAATTCAATGGACGTGAAAGGAATGCCCACACCGATGCGGGGCACCAATACGGCGAACAGACCCCAGAACACCAGCTGCGTATACACAGGGGTGCCACGGAAGAACCAAATGTAGAACCAGCTCACGCCACGCAGCACCGGATTGATGGACTTGCGCATCACGGCCAGAATCACTGCCAGAACAATCGCGATGACCATGGAGATGACCGTCAGCAGCAGCGTGTATTTGATGCCTTCAAGCACATTCTCGTTGAACAGGTACTTCCCAACCACATTCCATTCGAAACGCGGATTGGTGATCAGGCCCTGCAGCAGCATGGCGGCGAGCAGAGCAACGATGACCGCCGCCACAATCGGGCCCGTACGCTTAACCGGCAGCGCTTTGATGCGATTCGGAATATCGAGGCCGTCGCCGTCGATCTGTTTTTTCGCCATGATGCTTCAGTTCCTTCGTTGTTGATGAAAATAGTGGAGATGAGATCAGTTGAGATCGGTCGGGTTGATCTCAGCCTTGTCCAGAGCACCGGATTCCACACCCCAATGCTTGAGGATCTTCATATACGTGCCATCGTCCATCAGCTTCTGTACGGCCTTCTGCACGGCTTCAGCAAGCTGGGTGTTGCCCTTCTTGACAGCGATGCCCTGCTTGGCCACGCCTTCGACGTCACCCAAGGCCTCAAGCTGTCCGTCGGTCTGGGAGATGGCATAACCGGCGACCGGCGAATCGGCATAGAACGCATCGGCCTTGCCCGTAGCCACTGCAGTGGCCGCTTCGGCCTGACGCTTGTACGACATCACTTCGGCCTTGTTGTCGGCCTCGCAGCCTTTGGCGATGGTGTTGGCCTCCTCTTCCTGCACGGTGCCGGTCTGCACCGCGATCTTCGCGCCACACATGTCGGAAGTGTCGAGCTTCTTCGGATTGCCCTTCTGCACGGCCCACGTGGAACCCGCACGGTAGTAGCTCACGAAATCCACGGACTGCATACGCTCTTCGGTGATGGTCATGGCGGTGATGCCCAGATCATACTTGGAGCCAATGGAAGGAATGATGGTGTCGAACATGGAAGACACGATGTTCGGCTTCAAACCAAGCGTCTTGGCGATGGCCTTGGTCATGTCGATATCATAGCCGACCGGAGTCTTACCGTCTTCGGCATAGAATTCAGCCGGAGCGTACGAAAGCTCCATACCGGCGGAAAGCTCGCCGTCCTTCACCAGATCGCTGGACGAAACCAGCTTGGCCAGCTCGTCATCTTTTTCAATGGTGCTGACATCGTAACCGGTGGTAGTGTTCGACGAATCCGACGAATCGCCGGACTTGGAAGCATCGGAGGTGCCGCAAGCGGCAGCGGAAAACAACATCGCCGCGCTCAGCACAAGCGCCACAACGGACTTGATCTTCAAAGACATGATACGCATATCCTTCTTCTTATCTCTTCATTGCCATACCGAGATCTCAACGCCATTCGATTGCAGAGAACCTCAGTATCTCAAATAGGCACGATAAGAGCGCAATGCTACATGTACGTTACGTTGCGCAAAACCTACGCACCAGCCAAGAATCACGGAAAATTCATATACGAAAAACGGAAGACACGCGGATTCGGTCCGCATGCCTTCCGTCATATCGGCATCACAGTATCACCGCGTACGATACCTGCCTTACGTTTGATCGTTCAGCCGAGGTCGGTCGGATTGATTTCGGCTTTGTCGACCGCTCCGGTCTCCACGCCCCAATGCTTGAGGATCTTCATATACGTGTCGTCATCCATGAGCTTCTGCAGTGCGGCCTGCACCGCCTTGGCTATATCGGAATCGCCCTTCTTGATGGCCACTGCCTCCTTGGTCACGCCGACATCCTCGCCAAGGGCTTCCAACGTGCCTTCGGTTTGCGGCACGGCCTCAAGACCGAACATATTGGCGAGCGCCTTGGCGATATCGACATCGAAGCCGACCGGGGTCTTGCCGTCCTCCGCAAGGAATTCCGCGGGAGCATACGGCGTGTCCATGCCGATGGTGAGCTTGCCGTCCTTGGTGACTGATTCCGGCAGCATTGCGGCTATATCAGCATACTTCGTCACACCGGAAACGTCATAACCGGTGACGTTCGACGACGACTTGGAATCACCGGAAGCCGTGGAATCGGACTTTTCCGATGTGCCGCACGCACCCAACGAAACGATCATGGCGGCGCTTAGCGCAAAAACAGTGAGTTTCCTTAGATTATTGAAAGCCATCGCGAATCATCTCTTCATTCCCGACCGTATAAAAACGGCCGAACCGAAGTTCTGCACGCACCCTAAAAACGATTGCTACGGCCGCGTTAATAGTACGCAAACTCTATTTGATATGCCGTTTTTCCCTACGAAAAAGCGGGTTTTGTCATATAACAATATGATCAAAACCCGCTTTGTTTCCGGCATGTCGCAAGCTATGCGATTCTTGAAACCGTCTGATCCGCAGACGGTTCAATCATGGAATCATTCGGCGCCCGGCGTATTGATTTCCGGCGTTTTGATGGCACCGTCCTCGACGCCCCAATACTTGAGGATCTTCAGATACGTACCGTCGTCAATGAGCTTCTGCACGGCCTTCTGCACGGCCTCATCCATCTGGCTGTCGCCTTTCTTGATGACGATGCCTTCCGGAGCAACGCCCTCGACCTTGCCAAGCGTTTCCAGCTGTCCATCGGTTTGCGCGATGGCATAGCCCGCGACCGGCGAATCGGCATAGAACACGTCAGCCTTGCCGGTGACAACGTTCGTGGTCACATCGGTCTGCAGCTTGCTGGAGATCACTTCAAGCTTATCCTTGCCGTCGGCCTCGCATTGCTTGGCCATCTTGTTGGCTTCGGTCTCCTGCATGGTGGCGGTCTGCACGGCCACCTTCTTGCCGCACAAATCGGACGTGTCGATCTTGTTCGGATTGCCCTTCTTCACGGCCCATGCCGATCCGGCATCGAAATGGCTTACGAAATCAACCGCATCCAAACGTTCCTTGGTCACGGTGAACGACGAAATGCCGATATCGTACTTGGATCCGACCGACGGAATGATCGAATCGAAATTCGCGGTTTCAGGATCCGCTTCAAGACCGAACACCTGTGCCAAAGCCTTGGCGATATCGACATCGAAGCCGACCGGGGTCTTGCCGTCCTCCGCAAGGAATTCCGCGGGAGCATACGACGTGTCCATGCCGATGGTGAGCTTGCCGTCCTTCGTCACATAGTCGGGCAACAGTTTGGCGATGTCATCGTCTTTCTGCACCGACGAAACATCGTACCCCGTCAGTTCGTTCGATTTCGAACCGCTATTGGACGAAGCCGCATCGTCGCTTCCATCACTGGTGCCGCATGCCGCTCCAGCAAACAGCATCGCAACGCTCAGCACACACGCGGCAGCCGCCTTCAGACTTTTCTTCGCTTCCATATCCTTCTCCTATGTCTCGCTCGGCCTATTCGACCGAATCCGAACCATACACTAGAGAAGTCAAGCTACAAAAATATTACGACCACCGCTTTATGTCAGTATGTGAAACCGGAAATTTTCCGGTTTCGACTTATCGCACTTGCTTGTTGGCATAGCGCATGGCACGCAACGCCTCACGCTTGTCTTGTTCCTCGCGCAACGCCTGACGCTTGTCGAATTCCTTCTTGCCTCGGGCCAACGCGATTTCCGCCTTGACGCGGCCATCCTTGAAATACAGGCTCAGCGGAATGATGGTGAAACCTTTAGCTTGGCTTTGACGTGCCAGCTTGTCGATCTGCGCCGCATGAAGCAGCAGCTTACGCTTGCGCTTAGGGGCATGATTGTTCCACGTACCATTGAGATATTCAGGAATGTTGGCTCCCTCAAGCCACATTTCACCGCGACGGTCGATGGTGATGAACGATTCGGCCAGCGATGCGCGTCCCTCACGAAGCGACTTCACTTCAGTGCCGGTCAACACCAGACCGGCTTCATACTTGTCTTCGATGGCGTAATCATGGCGTGCCTTCTTGTTCTGCGCAATCGGCTTCACACCTTGCTCCTTGGCCATGTCGGACCTCCTTTCCGGTTCTTCGAAGAAGTGTTTTGCAACGCAACAATCGACAATATCACGGAAGCGCGCCGCCCAACGATTCAGGCGGCGCGCTCCCGTGACACAACGTTCAAGGAAAAACTCAAACGCTCCTTGATGAATCAGTGCACATACCAGAACTGAGATGCGTTGTATAGCGTGCGGTACGACACATTGAAGGGACCACCGGACGCGTTCATCTCGGAAATGGTGATAGTGCTTCCGTTCACCGCTTCCACAACGGCCACATGACCGTAGAAACCATCTGCTCCAGCCTGTCCGGGAAGGAAGGAGAGAGCCGCACCCACCTGCGGATTATGGTCCACTCGCAGACCATATGAGGGAGCTGTACTATACCACTGACCACCGTTGCCCAAATATGAAGGGGTTCCGATGCCCATCTGTCTACGACGGTCGTACGCCCACCACGTGCACTGGCCGGCCACGTAGGCATTGCCGTAATCGCCATTGGAGGTTCCCTGACCGGAATTGTTATTGGTGCTCGGCGCGGGAGCAGGAGTGGGAGTAGGCGCAGGAGTAGGCGTCACATTGTTGCTGCCATTATTGGTATTGCTGTTGCCTGGCTGGGTCTGCCCTTGATTGCCGCCATTGTTTTGATTGGCTGCGGCGGCCTGCTCGGCTGCATACTGGCGATTGAAGGAATCGACCTGCGACTGCAACATAACCGTTTGCGCCGCCTGCTTGGCCACGTCACTATTCAGCTGCGACTGCTTGCTTTCCAATTCGGCACGGCGGGTCTCGCCTTCTGCGCGCAACTGGTCAAGCGAGTCGCGCTGGGTCTGTGCGGAGGCGGCAGCCTGCTGTGCGGATGCAGCCTTTTCATCAGCTGTGGTTTTCAGATTGGCGATCTGCTTTTCGATTGCGGCAAGACGTTCGCTACGGTTCATCGACGTGTTCAACGTATTCGCCGCATCGCTGGCCGCATTGGCCTCGGTACGGCTCAACGCATCACGCGACTGCATGGAGTTGATGAACTCCTGCGTACTTGTGGCACCGGTCACCACACTCATCACGGTGGATGTGTCGGAACCATGCATATCTTCACGAGCCATCTGTGCCACGGCCGCATGCGCGTCGTCGTAGTCCTTGCCCGTCTGCTCAATCTGCGCTTCGAGGTTTTCCTTGTCTTTCTGCGCCGCTTCCAAACGGGAAGCGGCAGCCTCCGCCTCGCTTTGCGCCGAAGCGGCAGCGGCATTGGCCTCATCGACCTCAGCTTGGGCCGCCGGAATCTTCGTATTCGTCAATTCGTCCAGCTCGACGATCTTGTCTGCCAGATCGGACTTCACGCCAGAAAGCTGCGAACGCAACCGCGCTTCCCGCTGTGCGCTATTGGACTTCTGATTCTGCGCGTTCACCAGATTGCTATACGTATTTGCATGCGCCTGCGGAACAACAGGCGCGAACGGGGCGATCGCCATCGTGGCGCACATAGCCCCCGTTGCAAACACCGCAGCGGCCGGCTTGAGAGCTTTTTTGCTTATCATTCGGTCACTTGCCTCCCATCATTGTTCCACACCATAGCATCTCATGCTTAAAATCCGCGACACGTACCGCCACCTGCCATTAAGCAATACCTATCAGGCCTTCAGATATCTATGCAGCGATACCGTGGATGCAACCACAGACAGCAATACCGCTCCAAGAACCAGAATCGGCGAAATCCAAAGTACTGTCATCTGATTCACATACGGAATCCATTTCACGGAAGTCGCAAGCCAATCAGTGACGAACACCTTCACCAATACCGAAAGCGTGGCGCAAGACAGCAGCGAACCCACCAACGACGCGACCACACCTTCCAGAACGAACGGCAATCTAATCGTCCAGTTCGAAGCACCCACCAAACGCATGATTTCCGTTTCGGTTTTGCGAGACGCCGCAGACATGCGAATCGTGGTGCCGGTCAGCATAATGGCAACAACCACCATCACCGTGGCCAATGCGGCGGTCGCAATGGTAGCGCGGTTCAGCACGGCAAAAACCGGCTCGAAAATCTGCCGTTGGTCACTGACGGTATCGACGCCTTCCTTGCCGGAAAGCACTTCGGAAACCACCTGGTATTTTTCAGGATTCTTGAGTTTGAGCCACAATGAATCCTGCATGTCATCGGCAGTAAGCGTACGCCCCTGATATTCGCCGTTCGGATATTGCTTGAGGAAGGTGTCGTTATAGAAATCTTCCTTGCTGACGAAGGTGATCTGCGAAACATCATCGGCAAGCTCATTGCGGATGGTTTGCTGCAAGTCGTTGATCTGTGCCTGCGTCGCGGCGGTTCCCGCAGTGCAGTTCACGGATTGGCTGGTGCCGTCGGGGCACATCCACACCACCACTTCGACCTTGGAATACCAATCGCCTTTGGCTTTGGTGATCTGCGCCTGGGTAAGCACCGACGCTCCGATGAAAAGGAATGAGATGAAGGTAACGAGCATCACCGAAAGCAGCATGGGCACGTTACGCTTGAGGCTGCTCCAGGTTTCGGAAAGAATGAAACGCAAACGCATCAGTCGTTCTCCTTGTTTTCGGACGTTTCATGCTGTTCGGCGGATTGTTCTGCGCAGTTCGCTTCGTCATCGTCAGTTGCCGCGGGAACGGCAGGAGGGGCCGGAGGCGCTGGCGGCACGGGAGGCATAGGCGGTGCCGGAGGCGCAGGAACCGTTGGCTCCGCCGGCTGCTCGTTTTCATCCGCGTTTCCTGCTTCGACACTTGTTTCAGACGAAACGATAGTGGCATCGGCATTGGATTCGCTCTGGGAAAGTGCAGACGAATCAGCTTGTTCCTGTTCGGCAAGTTCCTCGATCTTCAGCCCCTTGCCCCAGGTCAGCGTGGTCTCCACCGGGGCGAACGCCTCTCCGTAACGGCCGGTGCGACCGGAATGCACGGAATTGGCAAGTCGCGCAATGCCCGCATCTCCATTGCCACTGTGGATGGCAGCGGCTACTGCATCGACCGCATTCGCCGCGGTTTCGGCTCGCGTCGCACCTTCCACATCCACCGTCCCATCGGAAGCATCGGACACGACCAAACCGCTTGGCGCACGGTATTTCGCGTCGGCATCGCCACCATTCAGCGCCTGATGCGATTTGGATTCCACTTCGGCATCCGGGAAGTACAGTGCGGAATCGTAGGATCCCTGCTGCTCGTCACGCACGATTTTGCCGGTATGCAGTTCGACCACGCGTTTGCGCATGGAGTTGACGATTTCCTCATTATGCGTGGCCATGACGACGGTAGTGCCGGTGCGGTTGATGGCGTCAAGCACTTCCATAATGCCTAACGATGTGGTCGGATCAAGGTTTCCGGTAGGCTCATCGGCCAGCAGAATCTGCGGATGGTTCACATACGCTCGCGCGATGGCCACACGCTGCGCCTCACCGCCGGAAAGCTCATGCGGGTAGCTGTCCTCCTTGCCGGTGAGTCCAACCGTCTGCAGCACTTTTGGCACCAACGATTTGATGGTAGAACGGCTTGTGCCGATCACTTCAAGTGCAAATGCCACATTCTCCCACACCGTTTTGTTGTTCAACAGCTTGTAATCCTGGAAGATGAAACCGATGGAACGACGATAATGAGGCACCTGCCGTGCGGACAGGCGTCGCAAATCGTTGCCTGCGATGCGGATTTCGCCGTCCGTGGCCTCCTCTTCACGCAGCAACAGGCTCAGCAATGTGGTTTTGCCAGAACCCGATGCGCCTACGAGGAACACGAAATCCCCTCGATTGATGTCGAGATTGATATCATCCAACGCAGGCCTGGTGCCTTTTGGATACACCTTGCTCACATGTTCAAGCGAAATCAGCGCCATCGTCGTACCCCTCCACTATGTGCTGTTCTGATTACGGTAATCGCAGCTTTTAGGCTTCCGCTTCTTCCGCAGCCTCGCGACGCTGTTCATGACGCCAGCGGATACCAGCTTCGATGAACGCGTCGATGTCACCGTCGAACACGGCCTGGGTCTGCGAGGTCTCATAGCCAGTGCGCAGATCCTTGACCATCTGATACGGATGCAGCACGTAGGAGCGCATCTGATCACCCCAGCTGGCCTTGATATCGCCGGCGAGTTCCTTCTTCTTCTTGGCTTCCTCTTCGTGGCGCAGCACCAACAGTCGGGACTGCAGCACGGCCATGGCCGCGGCACGATTCTGAATCTGCGAGCGCTCATCCTGCATGGTCACCACGATGCCGGTCGGAATGTGGGTGATGCGCACCGCGGAATACGTGGTGTTCACGCCCTGACCGCCAGGACCGGAAGAACAGTAGGTATCAACACGGATTTCGGAATCAGGAACGTCGATATGATCGGTCGCTTCGACAAGCGGCACCACTTCCACAGCTGCGAAGCTGGTCTGACGGCGGCCCTGGTTGTCGAATGGGGAGATGCGCACCAGACGGTGGGTGCCGCCTTCCACGCTCATGCGACCATACGCATAGGGGGCATCCACCTGGAAGGTGGCGGACTTGATGCCCGCCTCTTCCGCATAAGATGTATCCATGACCTTGGCCTTGTAGCCGTTGCGTTCCGCCCAACGCAGGTACATGCGCAACAGCATCTGTGCGAAGTCGGCCGCATCCACGCCGCCGGCACCGGAGCGAATGGTCACCACTGCGGAACGTTCGTCGTATTCGCCGTCAAGCAGGGTCTGGATTTCCATGTCAGCCAGATCGTTCTGAATGCTTTCAACTTCAGACCGCGCTTCCGCCAACGTGTCGGCGTCGTCTTCTTCCTGTCCCAATTCCACGAGCGTCTCGACGTCGTCGATACGCTGGATTGCGGAGGCGAGACGCTTCAGCTGGGACTGCACCGCGGAAAGCTTGCTGGTCACCTTCTGCGCGTTTTCAGGGTCATCCCACAGTCCCGGTTCGGCCGCCTGCACTTCAAGATCCTTGGCCTGTGCGGTCAGTCGGTCGACGTCAAGCGCCTTGGAAATCGATTCGTATTTGGCGCGTGCTTCGCCGATTGCTTGGGAAAAATCAAATTCTGCCATCGTTTACACCATACATTTCTTTATGCGTTCTTTATATTCTGTCATGGAGCCTCATACGGCTTTCGCACAATCCTCAATTTTTCCGCATGCCCACATGCTCGCTCCCACCCTGCCGAACCGCGAACCAGTCTCGTTACGTATGGGAATGCAGACCCGGGGAGGATCGTACCAGACCAAGGGCGTCAAAGACCTGCGTAGATAGCAGGAATCACCAGACTCAGCAGCATCGCCGCGGCAATGACGATGCACACCGCTCGCACCAAAGTGCGGCGGCGGCGCTCTCGCTGCTCGCGTTCGCTTCTGTAGTCACTCATGGGGCACCAGTATAGGCAACACCTTCTACTTATCGACTTACGGCATTTTTGACGCAGTCTCGTATTTCATGCGCGGAAATCATGCACTAATCATTCGAAAACGTGAACGAATCATTTATGGTAGGGCTCTCCGGCATTGATTTTGTACGCACGATAGATCTGTTCCAACAAAATAACGCGCATTAACTGATGCGGGAACGTCATTTTGGAGAAGCTCAGCAGGTAGTTCGCCCGTTTCAAAATCGTTGGATCGAGTCCGAGCGAGCCGCCGATGATGAGTTGGATATGACTTGTGCCGTGCAGCCCGAGACCATCGATTTTCCGCGCAAGTTCCTCGCTGGTCAGCTGATGGCCTTCGATGGCGAGCGCGATGACGAACGCATCGTCACGTATATGCTTGGCGATGCGTTCGCCTTCCTTGGCTTTGATTTGCCGTTCAACTCCCTCACTGGCATGCTCGGGCGTTTTCTCGTCGGCCACTTCGACGATGTCAAGCTTGCAGTATCGGCTGAGTCGTTTCGAATATTCGGCGATGGCGTCGCGCAGATATTTTTCCTTGACTTTACCGACGGTGATAAGGGAGATTTTCATGGCTTGTTTTTTAGTTCTTGTGCAGTTTTTCGTTCAGTTCGATACCGGTCTTGCGATAGCGCGCTTCGATACGGCCGGACACCGAGTTGCGGATGAACAGAATGTTGTCTTTGCCGGAAAGGTCGGCACCCTTGACGGTCTCGAGCGGTTCTCCCGCTGCGACCTTGGCCTTGTCGTAGATGGTTACCTTGGTACCGGCGGTCACATACAGGCCGGCTTCAACCACGCAGTTGTCGCCGAGGGAGATGCCGATGCCCGCGTTCGCGCCGAGCAGCGAATGCTCGCCGATGGAGTTCTTGAGCTTGCCGCCACCGGACAGGGTGCCCATGATGGATGCGCCGCCGCCGATGTCGGAACCGTTGCCGACCACAACGCCTTGGGAGACTCGGCCTTCCACCATGGAAACGCCGAGCGTGCCAGCGTTAAAGTTCACGAAGCCGGCATGCATGACGGTGGTACCTTCGGAAAGGTGGGCGCCCAAACGCACGCGGTCGGCATCGCCGATACGCACGCCGGTCGGCACCACATAGTCGACCATGCGCGGGAACTTGTCGATCGACAGCACGTTCACGTCGGCCTTCGGCAAGCCCGGAGCGCTCTGGTTGGCAGCGGCCATCACATCGAGCTTGCGCAGAGCGAAATCCTCGACCGCGAACGGTCCATAGTTGGTCCACACCACATTGTTGAGGGCCGCGAAAATGCCGTCCAGGTTCAGTGTGTTCGGCTTGGCCAGACGCATGCTCAGCAAGTGCAGACGCAGGTAGGCGTCGGCGGCGTCTTCGATCGGCTCCTCAAGCTTCGACACGGTGAACACCGGAATGCGGCGTACGCCACGCGCGTCCACTCCCTCATGGGCGAGGTTGTCGAAATTGTGGTTCGGGCGGGCCACTTCCTTCGGTGCCTCGCCAAGCTTCAATTCCGGATACCAAACATCCAAGGTATTGCCGGCCGCGTCCACGCTGGCCAGACCCCAACCCCACGCAGTGCGCTGATCGGTCATTCTTCGCTCCTTCACAATAGTGATTGCATTACTTGCACGTTTCCGTGCAATACTTTAGCCGCAGGGCTTGGCGAAAGGCATCACGATTCCATGAAACAGCGAAAAAGCAACTATCGACGGTCGATCGGAACATAATCGCGTTCGGTGTAACCGGTGTACACCTGACGGGGGCGACCGATCTTGGTGTTCGGATCGGCAAGCATCTCACGATATTGCGCAATCCAACCGGGAATGCGTCCCAATGCGAACAATGTGGTGAACATCGACGGATCGAACCCGATCGCACGGTAGATCAATCCCGTGTAGAAGTCGACATTCGGATACAGGTGACGAGACACGAAATACTCGTCATTCAGCGCGATCTTCTCCAATTCCGTGGCGACATCGAACAATGCACGCTCATCGGCAGGCAGTTTCAACGTATCCGCACGTTCCATGATCTTCTGCAGATACGTCTTGGCGATCGCCGCACGAGGATCATACGATTTGTACACTCGGTGGCCAAGGCCGGAAATGCGCTGACCACTGGTTTTGGCGTCTTCCACGAATTCCTTGACGGTTTTACCCGAATCGCGAATGGCTTTGAGCTGACGCAGCACCGCCTCATTCGCACCGCCATGCAATGGGCCCGAAAGCGCGTTGATGCCTGCGGCGACCGCGGAATACAGGTTGGCGTGGGCGGAACCGGCGATACGCACCACGGACGTGGAGCAGTTCTGCTCATGATCGGCATGGATGATCAGCAGTCGGCCGAGCGCGTGCACGTACAGCGGATCGGAGTCGAACGGCTCGTACGGCACCGCGAAGCACATGCGCAGAAAATCGTCCACGTAACCGCGCGAATAATCCGGGTAAAGCATCGGCTCATCACGACGACGGCGGAAAATGTAGCTGACGATGGTTCGCGCCTTCGCCATGATAATGGTCGCAGCTTCATCAAGCTGGTCGGAATCGTTGATATCCGTAGTATCCGGGTAGAAGGTGGCAAGCGCGTTGACCGCGGACGCCATCACGCTCATCGGATGCGCAGTACGCGGGAAGGAGCCCATGAAGGTGCGGAAATCCTCCCCCACCATCGTACGATGGTTGATGTCGGAAATGAAACGGTCGTACTGCTCCCGATTCGGCAGTTCGCCGTGGCGCAACAGCCATGCGACCTCAAGGAAGTCGGATTGCTCGCACAGTTGCTCGATCGGGTATCCACGGTAGCGCAGAATCGAGTTCTTGCCGTCGATGTAGGTGATTTTCGATTCGCATTGCGCGGTCGTCAGAAATCCGGGGTCAAGCGTGACCCAGCCATCATTACGCAGCGTTGATACCACGATGCCGTCCGCGCCTGCCGTGGCTTCGACCACCGGCAGGGTGAAGTCTTTGGATTCCACACTCAGATTGGCTGTGGCCATGCTTGCACGCTCCTTAACCGTCACAATCGTTCGGAAGTATCGAACACTATATGGCATCCGCGTTTCCAAGCATGGTTTCGTCTCAAAATCAATCGATTGACATTCGATCCCTCATTCCCGTATAACGAATAATCAGTTTTCCCGTGCGAAATTACGCATATAAAAAGCCGATGTCTAGAATTGCAAAAGAATTCCAGACATCGGCTTCGCCTGATAAATTTCGTTAGTCCACTACGAAATCACAACGTTTTCGCCAACCACTGATCACTTGTCACGAACGGTGAGAATCACCGGGCCATTATCGGTAATGGCAATGGTGTGCTCGCTGTGCGCGCCACGGGAACCATCGGAGCTCTTCAGCGTCCAACCATCCTTCGGATCCTGGTAAATCTCGTCGGTGGTCTTGAGGAACCACGGTTCGATAGCGATGACCAGGCCCGAACGCAGCTTGTAGCCGTGGTGGGCGCGGCCATCGTTCGGCACGTGCGGATCGCCGTGCATGATACGGCCGACGCCGTGACCGCCGAATTCAAGGTTAATCGGATAACCGTATTCGCGGGCCACATCGCCGACGGCCGCGGAAACATCACCCAGACGGTTGCCCGGCTGTGCGGCGGCGATACCGG
Source organism: Bifidobacterium sp. N4G05 (assembly GCF_002742445.1). Taxonomy (GTDB): domain Bacteria; phylum Actinomycetota; class Actinomycetes; order Actinomycetales; family Bifidobacteriaceae; genus Bifidobacterium; species Bifidobacterium hominis. The sequence continues at coordinate 20,475 of NZ_NJNQ01000001.1, forward strand.
CTTCCAAAGCCTCTTCGGTGCACTTGATCAGACGTAGATCCTCAGGATCCTTATGCTCGCCTACCACAAAACTGATGGCGGAATCGGCAACCCAACCGTCGACGTTAATCGCCAGATCGAGGCTGACCAAATCTCCGTCTTTCAGGTTGTAGTCGAACGGAACGCCATGCAGCACCGCATCGTTCACGGAAATGCAAATGTAGTGTGCGAACGGGCCGGTGCCAAAATCCGGAGCGTAGTCGACGTAGCAGGATTCGGCTCCCTTGCGGTCGACGATGCGCTTGTGCACGAATTCGTCGATTTCCAGCAGATTGGTACCAACTTTGGTGAATTCCTTGAGATCACGCAGAATACCGCCGACGAAACGGCCGGCCGGCTTCATCTCTTCGATCTCTTTCGGTGTCTTCAGTTCAATCATGCTTATAACCCTACTTCGTACGCCCTACAGTGCATGTGTTTCTTGCGATCAGGCAATCGCGTCTTGCATATGGAATTGCATAATGACGATTATTCGTTTCGGATACACTGTTTTGTCATCAAAGATGGATAGTGTGAAGTCATGAGTACCACTTTGAATTCGGGTATTGATCCGGCATCGTTCTCCGCCGTGACCGGCCCTGCGCAAGATCTGTTCCGCTATGTCAACGGCCCGTGGATCGACATGTATCGCCTTCCTGACGACCGTTCCCGTTATGGTTCGTTCGACAAGCTCGCCGAAGACGCCGAAAACCAGATTCGTGAGATTCTCGAGGACGATGACTGCCCTGCCGAGAAGTCCCACGCCCTGTATGCAAGCTTCCTTGATGTCGATACCATCAACGCTTCCGGGCTCGCCGCCATCGAACGCCAGCTTGAGGCCATTGATGCCGCTGCCAGCAAAACCGAACTCACCCGCGCTTTGGGCGCGATGAATCCGGCTGGCGGCCCTGACTTGATTGGCATTGCCGTATATGGCGATCCCGGCGCTCCCGAAACCAACATCATCCATGTTGAGCAGGCCGGTTTGGGTCTGCCCGATGAAGCGTATTACCGTGAAGACCACTATGCGCCGATTCGCGAAGCGTACGTCGATATGGTGGCCAAGCAGCTCAAGAACGCGAAGCTTGCCGCCGATAGCGAGCAAGCCGAAGCCGATGCCAAGCGTTTCCTCGATGTTGAGACGCGTATCGCCGCGAACCATTGGGACAATGTAGCCACCCGTGATTCGGTGAAGACCTATAATCCCACTGATTATGCGGAATTGAGCGGCATGCTTGCCGATTATGATTTCGACGCATGGATCGAATCTTGGCAGTCCGCATATGATCAGACTTCCGCAGCGCAGGTGCAACCGCTTGATTTCCGCGGTGTTTTCAACCGTGTGGTGGTGCATGAGCCGAGCTTCCTCACCGGTCTTAACGCGTTCTGGAAGACCGCGGACCTTGATGATCTCAAGCTGTGGGCTCGCGTGCATGTGATCATCGGATCCACATTGGAGCTGCCGCACGAATTCGATGAGACGAATTTCGAATTCTATGGCAAGACGTTGTCTGGCCAGAAGCAGCAGCGTGTGCGCTGGAAGCGTGGCGTTTCGCTGGTCAACGGCATTTGCGGCGAGGATGTGGGCCGCGAATATGTGAAGAGGCACTTCCCCGAGTCGTCGAAGCAACGCATGGAACAGCTGGTCGGCAATCTGATCGACGCCTACCGCATGTCCATCTCCAGTTCTGCCTGGCTTGGCGAGGAAACCAAGCAGAAGGCGTTGGAGAAGCTCTCCAAGTTCGTGCCGAAGATCGGTTACACGAACCATTGGCGTGACTATTCCGCGCTTGACGTACATGAGGATGCCGGTTTCGCCGAGAACATGCGTGCCGCCAACCTGTATGAGACCGGCTACCAGTTAGCCAAGGTCGGCAAGAGCGTTGACAAGGACGAATGGCTGATGAATCCGCAGACGGTGAACGCCTACTATGAGCCGACCATGAACGTGATCGTGTTCCCGGCCGCCATTCTGCAGCCGCCGTTCTTCGATCCGAACGCCGAAGACGCCGCAAATTACGGTGGTATCGGCGCAGTGATCGGTCATGAGATCGGCCACGGTTTCGACGATCAGGGCGCCCAGTATGACGGCGACGGCAAGCTCAACGATTGGTGGACCGAAGAAGACAAAGCCAATTTCAAACAGCTCACGCAGAAGCTCATCGACCAGTACAACGCATTCGTACCGACTCAGCTCGCCGAAAAGTACGCCGATGATCCCACCCAGGCTCCGCATGTGAACGGCGCGCTGACCATCGGCGAGAACATCGGCGACTTAAGTGGCGTGAACATCGCACTCAAGGCGTACTCGTTCGCCCTTGACGAGGCAGCCGGCCGTGAGAAGAACGGATCCATGGACGCAATTGAGGATTCGCTGGCTGAAGCGCCGCAAATCGACGGTTTCACCGGATTGCAGCGTTTCTTCCTCAGCTATGCATCCATCTGGCGCACCAAGAATCGTGACGAGCTGGCGGAGCAGTATCTGCAGATCGACCCGCATTCCCCCGCTGAATGCCGCACGAACGGCATCGCACGCAACGTTGACCTGTTCTACAAGGCGTTCGATGTGAAGCCTGAGGACGGCATGTGGCTTGATCCCGATCAGCGCGTGCGCATCTGGTAGCGAGCCGCATCATCAGTAGGCAATCGTCGCCAATCGTACAAGGCATTGATGCCTCCTAATGTATGTCGCCGCCGAATTCTTCGGGATCTCCCGAGAATTCGGCGGCTTCGTCATCTTCGGGAACCACTATCTCAACCGGAGCCACGCTGCCATGTCTTGCGAACGGGTCGACTCCTACTTGAGGTTCCATGCCCTTCGTTTCCGGTTGGGCTTGGTCGTTTGGCTTGACGAACTTACGCAACGTAGTGACGCCACGGTTGAGGTCATGTCCTGCCGCGCTGGCTTCCAGCACAATGCGCGACTGCGGTTTACCATTCATATCGGTCCATGTTTCCGTGGCAAGCGAACCCATTACAATAACCGGTTCGCCTTTCTTCAACGATTGGCAGATGTTTTCGGATAGATTCCGGTACGCTTTCACCGTGATCCACGTGGTGGGAAGATCTTTCCATTGCTGTGTGCGATTGTCGAAATACCGTCTGGTGCTTGCCATTCTGAACGAGCTGGCATGAGGCATGCCATCCTTGTTGAATTGCGTGGGATTGGCGCCCACATATCCGGTGATGGTGATGAGAGCTTGCTGTTGTGCCATGATCGGCCCTTTCTGTCGCTTTGGTAAATAAAGGGGCCGCGGAAAGCACCGATGAAGGTGCGAAAGCAACGTGCAGTCGGAGAAATGGGTTGCGAGAGAGGGGCTCTGCACGCCTTTCCGCTTCCTTGCGTTTCCGCGGTAGAACCACTATCACTGATTCGACCATACTGACACAAGCGCAACCGACAAATGTGGATAAAGGACGCCGTTTCGGGCGAGTCGTGGATAGTCGGTGGATAAATTTCACTTATCCACAGCAATGTACTGTCGATATGTGCATGTTTTCCGCAAAATCATGCTTCCGTCTATCTGTTTTCTAGATAAAAAAACGGAAGACTATGGAACATCCATAATCTCCCGTTTATATATGCTGAAATAATCGGAAAAAAGATTATTACCTCAGCAGTGCGGCGACACGGTCGGCGATCACCTGAGCGGCGTCGGCAACAGGCACGGCTTCGGCGTTCTCGCCATTGCGGTCACGCACTTCGATGGTGCCATTGTTGACAGTGTCACGGCCTGCGACGGCGACCAGCGGCACACCGATAAGCTCGGCATCCTTGAATTTGACGCCCGGGGAAACCTTCTTGCGGTCATCGAAGATCACTTCGATGCCCTTGGCTTCCAGCTCGGCGATCAGTTGCTCGGCGGCTTCGAATGCGGCCGCATCCTTGCCGGTGGCCACCACATGCACCTGGGCGGGAGCGATGATGGCCGGCCATGCCAAGCCCTTCTCGTCATGGTGGGTTTCGGCGATGCAAGCCATCACACGAGACACGCCAATGCCGTAGGAGCCCATCCACACCGGCACGGTCTTGCCGTTCTGGTCAAGCACCTTCAGGCCGAGCGCGTTGGAATACTTCAGACCGAGCTGGAACACCTGACCGATTTCCACACCGCGTTCGAAGCTCAGCGGGCCGGAACCGTCCGGGCTCATGTCGCCGTGGCGAACCTGCACAGCCTCCACCACGCCGTCGGCCTCAAAGTCACGGCCATACACGAGATCGTAGTAGTCAACACCGGCTTCATCAGCGCCGGTGAACCATGCGGAGCCGCGGGCGATATGCGCGTCGATAAGGTAACGCAACGCTTCGCCGGTTTCGTTGGCGTTTTCGGCCTTTTCACCGCCGCGAGCCTGCGGGCCAAACGCCATCGGGCCAATATAGCCCTTGACGAGTTCCGGATGCTTCTTCAGATCCTCGTCGGTGGCCTCTTCGATTTCAGCCGGAGTGAACTGCGCTTCAAGACGCTTCATGTCGACGGTACGATCGCCAGGCACGCCGACAACCACCAGTTCGCGCCACGGCTCGTCATGATCGTCATCCTGCGGATGCATCACGGCGATTACCACATTCTTCAGAATATCGGAAGCCTCCCACGCGCGGCCGTCGGAACGCGGATGGTTGGCGTTGGCGAATTCAACCATCTGATCGATGGTTTCAGCATTCGGCGTCGGACGCTTTTCAGCGGTCGGAGTGTTGCTGAAGTCGATGGCTTCCGGTTCCGGAGTGGTCAGCGCCTCAACATTCCAAGCCTTGCCGCTCGGAGACTGGGCGAAGGTGTCTTCGCCGATTTCCATCGGAGCAAGGAACTCTTCGGATTCGAAACCGCCCATCGGGCCGGCCATGGCGTGCACCGGCACATACTTCAAATCGAGACGGTTGAAAATACGCTCATAGGCGCCACGCTCGTCCATATACGCCTTGACAAGACCTTCCTTGTCGAGCGTGAAGGAGTAGGCGTCCTTCATGATGAATTCACGGCCACGGATCAGGCCTGCACGCGGACGGAATTCGTCACGATACTTGGTCTGAATCTGGTAGAGGGTAACCGGCAGATCCTTGTAGGAGGAGTACAGGTCCTTGACCAGCAAGGTGAACATTTCCTCATGGGTCGGTGCCAGCAGGTAGTCGGCCTCATGACGATCCTTCAAACGGAAGATGTTGTCGCCATACTCTTCCCAACGATGGGTGGCCTCATACGGCTCACGCGGCAGCAGACCGGAGAAGTGAACTTCCTGGGCGTCGATCGAAGCCATTTCCTCACGGATGATGTTTTCGATCTTGTTCAGAACATTCAGGCCCAGCGGCAGCCAGGTCCAAATACCCGGAGCGGCCTTGCGCAGGTAGCAGGCGCGCTGCAGAAGCTTATCCGATACGACATCTGCATCGGCGGGATCCTCACGCAGAGTGCGCAGGAACATGGTGGACATACGAAGTGCTTTAGTCATATGCCCAAAACTACTCAGGCAAGGGGACGTAAGCCCAATCCAGACACCCGTTCACCGATGTATGGCGATGCACGGACGGAACACAACAGTCATATCCGTCGAATCCCAAAAATCATCGTAAATGCCGAACAAGGCAATCGCCGCACTAGAACAGCGCATCCTGCGCGAACTCGTCATCGTCGGAGACTGCAGTCATCTGCTGGAACGCGGCGATGCCATCGTGAGCCAATGTATCGGACGCCTGTGCCGAGGAGAGACGCAACTCGCCGTCCAGGCGCACCGCATCGGGCGAAACCAAAAACATGCGTTCGTTCACACCGTTCAAATACAGGCCCTGCAGGCCTTCCACACGAGACAGCGCCACATACCCCATGCCGGGCGCGAAGGTGCGCCGCAAATCCATCACCGCACGGTCGAGCGTCATACCTTGCGATTTGTGGATGGTGATCGCCCACGCGCAGCGCAACGGCACTTGGTTGACGCTGGCGAGCACTGTGTCGCCGTCCATCATTTCCCAGCAATTCGGCTTCATGGTAACGACATTGCCGTTTTCAAATTCAACGATCGGCCATCCGCCCTTGTTTTCGGCGGCAAATCCGCGCACGGTGCCCAATGATCCGTTCACGAATTGGTGGTCAGTGTCGTTGCGTACGGCCATCACCGCAGCCCCGGTTTTGAGCTGCAAGCGTTCGGGGGCAAGCATGTTTTTCTTCAAACGTTCCACCAGATTGACTGGTCCTGCGGCTTCGGCGAAATATTCGTGCGGTTCCTCGTTGATTTCGAACAGGCGCATGTCGTTGAGCGTGTCCGCCTGCTTGTTGACGGGAAACAGATTGACGGCCTGCTGACCAGGTTCGGGGATTGCGCCCAGTCTGGTGAGGAGCACATTGCGATCGTCATCGTTCACGCAACCGTTGCGAATATCGGTCAATACGGTGAGCAGACTGCCGTCATCCTGACGATGCTGTTCGGTCAGGTAACAGATTGCGGGATTCAATTCCCGCCATACCAATGATTCGGTGACGAAACCATCTGGATTGAGTCCCGCTTTCGCATATCGTTCGCGGGAAGCCACGAATTCCGGGCTTGGCGTGACCAGATCGTGGTTGCGTCCACCCACACTCACTGGAGGAAGCTGGAAGAAATCGCCGGACAGCACCACTTGAAGCCCGCCGAACGGGCGTTGGTCACGTCGAATGATGCGGCACACCTGATCGACCATGTCGAACAGCCACGCATGCAGCATGGAAACCTCATCGATGATGAGAATGTCAGCGCCCTGCAGCTTACGTTTGCGTCGGGTACGTATGGTTTTGATCAGATTGTCGGTGAGCGCGTTGGCAAGTCCGACACCGCTCCATGAATGAATGGTCTGCCCGTTGATATGCGTGGCTGCGATACCGGTGGACGCCGTCACCGACACCGCAGCACCTTCGGCACGGGCCTGACGCACGAACTCATTGAGCACGTAAGTCTTGCCAGCACCCGGCGCACCCGTCAGAAAGACGCTCGCGCCACTTTGCAGAATCGCCAATGCCTCAGCCTGCCGCATGCCGCACCGCCTTTCCTGTTCAATCGACCATCAATTCCGAAAAAACGGCTTCCTTACGCAATCAGCTTGTCGACAACCTGAAGCACCCCGTGATCGGCATTGGATGGAGCCACAAAATGCGCTGCTTGCTTCAACGCGGGGTGCGCATTGCCCATGGCGAACGACCACTCCCCTGCCGAAAGCATCTGCAGATCGTTGAGATAATCGCCGAATACCGCCGTTTGGGCCGCAGTGATGCCAAGCACGCGCTGCAACGCTTCGACGCCCTGCTTCTTATTGGTTGTAGCATTCATGATGTCGACCCACAGTTTGCCGGAAACCACCACCTGATAATCGTTTTTCAGTGGCGTCAGCTTTTCCGCGGCCATCGCTTCGGCACCGTCGAAATCAAGAATCGCCAGTTTGAGCATGGTGTCGCTTTCGCCGTTTGAAGCGATCACATCTTCAAGCACGCTATGCAGATCGTCCACAATCTCCAGTGCCGCATAATATTTGCCGACTTCGTCAAGGAACGGCTTGTCCGTGCGCTGCACATATGCTGTGCGCAGGCCACAAAGCACCAATCCCATATCGTATTCGCCAGCCGCGGCAGAAGCGTTCACCGTATCGATGGTCCAGCGGGTCACATCGGTATCGACGCCGTGCACTTCGGCGATATTACCGTCAATGGCCACGACATTGCCGTTTTCCGCGATATACGAAAGTTCGCCGCCGTCAAGCACCCGCGCCGCCTTATCGGCGAACATGGCACGCAAGGTAGCGTACTGGCGTCCGGACGCCGGCACGAATTCAACGCCTCGTGAGCGCAGCCGGGCAAGCATCGGCCAGAAACCTTGCGGAATCTCGCTATGCTCATCAAGCAGGGTGCCGTCCATATCGGCAACCACCAAGCGAATGTCTTGCGGGATTTCGATGCTGGTCCAATCGGCTGCGCTCACTGGAGTCCTTTCCATGTTTTCGTTGGAATATCAGGTTTTCCAACGATTGTGCGATATGCGGAATCAGTTGTTGTTCAAAATGCTGGTTGCCACGATCTGATCGGCGATCGCCTTGGCTTCGGCTGCGTCAGGACCGGGCGCCGCTGCCATGAACGCCTTACGGTAGTAACGCAGTTCATCCAAGGATTCGATGATGTCGGCGAGCGCGCGATGTCCACCGTTCTTCGGCGGACGGTTGCTGTATACGGCCGGATACCAGCGACGGGCAAGCTCTTTGAGCGTGCTCACGTCGATTACGCGGTAGTGCAGGTGTTCCATGAGGTTCGGCATGTAACGGTCGAGGAATTTTTTGTCTGATCCGATGGAGTTGCCTGCGAGCAGCGGCTTGACGCCGTCCGGGGTGAAGCGGGCCACGTATTCGGTGACTTTCCGTTCGGCCTCCTCGACGCTCAGGCCGTTCTCCCATTCGTTGATGAGTCCGGAACGGGTGTGCATGGCACGCACGAAATCGTTCATATTGGCCACGGCCGCATCGGAAGGCTTGATCACGAAATCGATGCCTTCGTCGAGCACGTTGAGGTCGAAGTCCGTCGGCACTACGGAAATCTCGCACAGTTCGTCGTGGAAGATGTCAAGACCAGTCATTTCGCAGTCGATCCAGATCAGGCGTGAATCCTTCGCCGTGTATGTTTCACCGTCATGTGCGTCAACCATCTTGCCTCGTTTCCTTTGCGTGTGCGCGTGCCGCTTGGCACGCTTCAGCTGAACATTTGAAGATACCGCGAGGTAGGGAGATTGGAAAACCACGCACTGGGAAGTCATGCTTGTTTTTCGCGATTTGCTTCGTATATCAATGCCGCTACTTGGCGATAAGGCGACGTTCGGTGGTACCACGCAGCACAAGTGAGGTGAACATGATGGAATACGGTTCGTCAAGCGGTTTTCTTATATAAATATTCGCGTTGCAGATATGAATAAAGCCTCTTACTTTCGGTCTTTTCCGAGAAGTAAGAGGCTTTTACCGATTATTGATTACCGGAATTCAGCAATCACTGGCGACCGGAGTAGTTCGGAGCTTCGGCGGTCATGACGATGTCGTGCGGATGGGATTCGCGCAAGCCAGCGTCGGTGATACGGATGAAACGGCCACGTTCCGGCATTTCGGCGATATTGTGGGCGCCAATGTAGAACATGGACTGATGCAGGCCGCCGATCATCTGGTACAGCACTGCGTTCAGCGGTCCGCGGTACGGAACTTCGCCTTCGACACCTTCCGGAACGACCTTGTCGTTGGAGGTGACATCGGCCTGGAAATAGCGATCCTTGGAGTAGGACTTCTTGCCGCGCGGAGCCATGGCGCCGAGGGAGCCCATGCCACGGTACAGCTTGTATTGCTTGCCATGCAGCAGCACCTTCTCGCCCGGAGCTTCCTCGCAGCCTGCGAGGGTGCCACCGAGCATGACGGTGGATGCGCCGGCCACCAGAGCCTTGGCGATGTCGCCGGAATAGTGAATGCCACCGTCGGCGATGCAAGGCACGCCAGCGGCACGGCAGGCCTGGGCGGCCTCGTACACGGCGGTGAGCTGCGGAACGCCGACACCGGCCACCACGCGGGTGGTGCAGATGGAGCCTGGGCCCACGCCAACCTTGACTGCGTCGACGCCGGCGTCAATCATGGCCTGAGCGCCCTGACGGGTGGCCACATTACCACCGATGATGTCAACGCCCTTGAACGCGGAATCGGACTTCAGGCGGCGGATCATGTCGAGAGCCAGCTTGGCCTCACCGTTGGCGGTGTCGACCACGAGCACGTCCACGCCGGCTTCCATCAGAGCGGAAGCACGGTTGTAGGCATCGCCCAGGAAGCCGATGCCGGCGGCAACGCGCAGACGGCCCTGCTCGTCCTTGGTGGCGTCCGGATACTGCTCGGTCTTCACGAAGTCCTTCACGGTAATCAAGCCGGTGAGGTGGCCTTCATCGTCGACCAGAGGCAGCTTTTCGACCTTGTACTTGGCCAGCAGGTCGTGGGCATCTTCCTTGGAGATGTTGGACGGACCAGTGATGAGGTTTTCGCGGGTCATGACCTCGGAAACCTTGAGACGGTCGTAATCCTCAGATGCGATGAAACGCATGTCACGGTTGGTGATGATGCCGACGAGCTTGTTGTCGTTGTCAACGACCGGCAGGCCGGAGATATGGAAACGGCCGCACAGCTTGTCGAGATCAGCCAGCGTCACATCCGGGCTGACAGTCAACGGATCGTTAATCATACCGGATTCGGAGCGCTTGACGATGTCGACCTGAGCGGCCTGGTCGTCGATAGAAAGATTGCGGTGCAGCACGCCGATGCCGCCATTACGAGCCATGGCGATGGCCATATCGGACTCGGTGACGGTGTCCATTGCGGCGGAAATCGCCGGGACCTTCATCGTGATGTTGCGGGTCAGATGGGTGGTCGTGTCCACTTCGGACGGAATGACATCCGTCTCGTTCGGCAGCAGCAGCACATCATCATAGGCGAGGCCAAGCTGTGCGAAAATCGGAGGAAGTGGAGCGTACGTGGAATCTGCATTCATATCAGGAATTGTAGCCATAGACCCACTATATGAACGTGGGCTGACTTACTGCGACACGACAAAACCAACGTCAAACAAGGGTGTCGCAAAAGTCAACCAATACCGTCAGGCAAAGCGTTTAATCAGTTTTTACCGTGCTTCTACGACCGTACTGACGCATGCCTGCTGCCGTCCGCAGCATCCTCTTCCAGCATTTCAGGAATCCTATGCTTTAAATACGGATACATGGTGGCGACGGTCAATACCACAGCCGCAATCAGAAATCCGATAAGCACATACTGTGCTTTGAAAAACAACGTCATAATCGAACCGAAAGCGATCAGCGCTGCCCAACCCCACAGAATCAACACGGCCCCCTGCACAGAATGCCCGATACGCAACATGCGATGATGCAGGTGCATACGGTCCGGATGCATTGGCGACTGCCCCTTACGCAAGCGGCGCACAATCGCAAGACACATGTCGAGGATCGGCAGGAACAATACCAGAATCGGCAGCAGAATCGGCATGAACACCGGCAGATAGATGCTGGCATGAATGCTGGCGGGATCAAGACGACCGGTCATCACAATCGAAGCGCAGGTGATCAGATAGCCAAGCAGCATGGAACCGGAGTCCCCCATGAACAGCTTCGCCGGATGCCAGTTATGCAGCAGAAAGCCCACGCACATGCCGACCATGGCAATGTCGATCAGCGTCGCCATCGAAGCGTATGAGGGCGAATTGCGGGCGATGATGTACGAATAAATGGCGAACGCAATGCCGCCGATCGCCACAATGCCCGACGACAAGCCATCCAAACCATCCACGAAATTGACCGCATTGATGGACGCGACGATCAAAAACGCGGTGATGGCCATCGACAGGCTCGGCGATGCCGTCACCAACGAACCAAGCGGAAGTGAAATGATCTGCAAGCCGCCCCATGCCACAAACACGGAAATCAGCAACTGGCCGGCAAGTTTGAGCATCCAATCAAGATCCCACAAATCATCGGCCATGCCCAGCAGACTGATCATAACTGCGCCGGCGAGAATCACCCACGCCTGCTGCGATTGCGCAAACAATCCCTGAATGAACGGAATGCGGGATGCGAACAGCATCGACACGGTGAAGCCGATCAACATGCCCAAACCGCCCAGTCGCGGGGTTGGAATGGTGTGCACGTCTCTCGCACGCACTTCGCCGACCGCGCCGATTTCAATGGCGATATGGCGAATCAGCGGCGTAATCAGATAGGTGACGCCACCAGCAATCGCAGCAATGAACAGGTAAATTCTCATACGCCCAAAGCACCGCCATTCAACGTCAAGGCCTTTCGGATAACCGGCTCGCGAATCACTCCCTCCCGAAGAATCGCAATGCCGTCACGCCCATGAGGATCAGCCGCCACAACTGTGGAAGCCACATGACCGGGAGTCGCTCCCCCATCCAAGTACAGATCCACAGCATCATCGAGCGCTGCGACGGCTTCCTGAACCGTCTGCGCGCTTTCCTCGCCAGAACGATTGGCGCTGGTGGCAGCCAGCGGACCTGTGGCACGAAGGATCCGCAAAGCGACCGCGGAATTAGGAATACGGACGCCTTGCGTGGCCTTGCCCGTTGACGGATCATGCCGCAAAGTGGCAAGTGAGCAATTGCTTTCCGCTTCCGCTATCGGCGAAAACGCACCCGGCATGAACATGGCCGCCAAACGATTAAGCGGCACCGGCAGCGTCAAATGCAGTTTCTCCAAGCTTTCGATGGACGGCAGCAACACCTGCAGCGATTTGTATTTCGGACGATTCTTGGCAGCGAACACCTTGCGAATCACTTCGATATTGCGCGGATCACAGGCTACTCCATACACAGTGTCCGTAGGAATGACCACCAATCCGCCATCATGGATGATTTCAACGGCCCGGGCAAGGGATTCGTCGTTTACTGTGCAAATCTCGCTCATGACACCTCCCTTTCCAATCGACTCACCTATTGTAAAGCATGGAACGCGGATGCGGTCGAATAAGGCGAATCGACGCGTGTGTTCGGCACGAAACGTCGCAAAATGGACCAATCACGCGCAATGAAAAAAACGACGATTCACCGGCCCATTGCAACGCAAATAAGACCGGAAACGGCATAAAAAATCCGTCGGCCGGAATTATTTCTGATTCCAGCCGACGGAACAAGACGGACACTGTCTCAGGCGCCCAGATACGCCTTGCGCACCTGCTCGTTGTTCAGCAGCTCTTTGGCGTCGCCTTCCATCGTGATACGGCCGGTTTCCAGCACGTATGCACGGTCTGCGATCGACAGCGCCATCTTGGCATTCTGCTCAACCAGCAGAATCGTGATGCCCTGCTCGTGCAGTTTGCGGATGATGGAGAAGATCTCCTTGACGAGCTTCGGGGACAGACCCATGGACGGTTCGTCCATGAGGATCGTATTCGGATGGCTCATCAGCGCGCGGCCCATCGCGAGCATTTGCTGCTCGCCGCCGGACAGTGTGCCGGCTTTTTGGTTGCGACGTTCCTTCAGACGCGGGAACAGACCGTAGACCATATCAAGATCCCTCTTAAGGCTCGACTGGTCCTTCAGGCTGAACGCGCCCATTTCGAGGTTCTCCTCAACGCTCATGCGCGTAAAGACGTGACGGCCTTCGGGAATGTGAGCCATGCCGAGGGTCACGATTTTGTTGCTGTGGGTTTTCAGCAAGTCCACGCCGTTGTACATCACGGAACCGGATTTAGCCGGCACCAGACCGGTGATGGTGTGCAGCGTGGTGGTTTTGCCCGCGCCGTTCGCACCGATCAAGGACACGATCTCGCCATCCTTCACGGTGAAACTGATGCCCTTGACGGCTTCGATGGCACCGTACGAAACGGAAAGGTTCTTGACTTCCAGCATCAGGCTTCCTCCTCGCTTTCGTCATCTTCGTCATCGGAACCAAGGTATGCGGAAATGACCTGCGGATTGTTGGCAATCTCATCCGGCGTGCCGGCTGCGATGGTGCGTCCGTAGTCGAGCACCTGGATGCGCTGGCAGACGTTCATCACCAAGCTCATGTCATGTTCGATTAGCAGGATGGCGATGCCGAAACGGTCGCGGATGGTGTTGATGCAGTTAAGCAGATCCTCAGTTTCTGTCGGATTCATGCCTGCGGCCGGTTCGTCGAGCAGAAGCAGCTTCATGCCGGTGGCAAGGGCGCGTGCGATTTCCAGCTTGCGCTGGGCGCCGTACGGCAGATTCGCGGCTTCGGTTTCCGCCAGACCTTCCAATCCGAAGATCTTGAGCAGGTCGATGGCTTTGGCGTGCATTTCGCGTTCCTGCTTCCAGAATTTCGGCGTGCGGAAAATCGCGCCGCCCATGCGGTAGCTGAACGATTCGTTGAACGCGACCAGCACGTTCTCTTCCACCGTCATCTGACCGAACAGACGAATATTCTGGAAGGTTCTGGCGATTCCGGCACGCACTACCTGGTACGTCTTCTTGCCGTTCATGCGTTCGCCGTCCAGGAAGAACTCGCCTTCCGTAGGCTGGTACACGCCGGTCAGTAGGTTGAACACAGTGGTCTTGCCTGCGCCGTTCGGTCCAATCAGACCGATGAGCTCACCGGAGTTGATGGTCATGTTGAAGTCGGATACGGCCTTCAAGCCTCCAAAGGTGATGCCGAGATGCTCGGCCTTGAGGATGGGCTCACTCATGCCTTCGCCTCCTTGGTAGTGGTGACCGTCTCAGCAACCTTTTCAGCGGTTTCGACTTTTTCAGTCGTCTTCTTAGCGTTCTTGCCGGATTCCTTGGACGCCTTGACCTTTTCAACGGTTTCAGCCTGCTTCGGCTTGCCGTGTGCCTTGAACTTCATCGGGTAGAACAGCTTGTTGAGGGTCTTGGTCAGGGAGAATTCCCAGTTGCCGAAGATGCCTTGCGGTCGGAAGATCATGATGAGCACCAGTGCCACCGAGTACACGAGCATGCGGTAGGTGGAGAAGGCGCGCAGCAATTCCGGAAGAATCGTCAGGCCGATGGCGGAGACGATGGAACCGGTCAGCGATCCCATACCGCCGAACACCACCATGATCACGTAATTGATCGACTGCAACCATCCGGCCATGGACGGATTCAACGAACCGATGTACTGCGCGAAGATGCCACCGGCGATGCCTGCGAAGAACGCGGAAATCGCAAATACGAGCACCTTCATGTAAGTGATGTTGATGCCGGATGCGCTGGCCGCGATCTCGTCGTCGCGGATAGCCTTGACGGCACGTCCGTAACGGGAGCGGGCGAACATGAACAGCAGCACCACGGTGACGACGGTAATCCAGAACACGACATACAGGTTGGCGAGACGGTCGATGCCGATCAACGCCTGTCCTGCGGCACCCTTGTCGAGACCCATACCGCCGGCAACCTTCAGGTTCTGGATGATCACGCGGATGATCTCACCGAAGCCAAGCGTGATGATGGCGAGGTAATCACCATGCAGACGCAATGCAGGGATACCGACCAGAATACCGAAAATGCAAGCGATTACACCACCGACGAGGGTGGTAAGCAGGAATCGCAAAGTCGGATCCATCGCAACGCCATTGGCGACGAGCAGCTTGCTCAGCAAAGCAGCGGAATACGCGCCGATCGCCTCAAAACCGCAGCATCCCAACGTAAGCTGGCCGAGCACGCCGATAGTGAGGTTCAGCGAAGTGGTCATGATGATGGCGATGCAGATGGTCATCATGATGCCTTTGATATAGGCGCTGGCCATGCCGGATTCACATACGCCCATCAGGATGCCGAACAGCACGACCACGCCGATCGCGCACATCAGATAGGACTGTTTGGTGGAAAGCATTGATTTCTTCATGGGATCACACCTTCTCTGTTTCCGGTTCGCCCATCAGGCCGGATGGCTTGACCAGGAGCACGATGATGAGGATACCGAACACGATGGCGTCGGAGAACGCGGACGTGATCACACCTCCGGTGATAGTGCCGATATACGCCTTGGTCAGGCTTTCGACCACGCCGATCACCAGACCGCCGACCATGGCGCCCGGAATGGAGCCGATACCACCGAGCACGGCCGCGACGAATGCCTTCAGGCCCAGCATCGCGCCCATCATCGGGGACACCTGCGGATAGGAAATGCAGTACATAAGTGCCGCCACCGCAGCCAGACCGGAACCGATGGCGAAGGTCAGCGTGATGGTGGAGTTCACGTTGATGCCCATCAGAATCGACGCTTCCTTATCTTCGGAAACCGCACGCATGGCCTTGCCCTGCTTGGTGTGGGAGACGAACAGCTGCAGCGCGACCATGATGATGACGCCGAGCACGATGGTGATGATGGTCGCACCGTCAATCTTCAGCTTGCCGAGCGACAGCGTCGGAATCTGGATGATCGTTGGCACAGTCTGGTAATCGGCGCCGAAGATGGCCTGGGAGCCATTCTCCAGCAACAGGCTCATGGCGATTGCGGTGATGAGGGCCGTCATGCTGTTGCCCTTCTCACGCACCGGCTTGTATGCGGCCCTCTCCACGATGACGCCCACCGCCACGCACATGAGGATCGCAGGAATGACGGCCACCCATGCGGGCAGGCCGAACGCGACGATTGCCGGAATGGTAAGCATCAGCACATATGCGCCGACCATGATGAAATCGCCGTGCGCGAAGTTGATCAAACGAATGATGCCGTACACCATGGTGTAGCCAAGTGCCACAAGCGAGTACACGCTACCGATCTTCAAACCATTGAAGATCTGGCTGACGAACATGATGATCTGATCGCCCATCATTCCTCCTTTCAAAAATTTGTATGCCGTCAGGCTCTCGAACCCGACGAATATGGATAAAAACACCTTGATACGCGAAAGGGAGAGAACCGGTTTCCCGGTCCCCTCCTCTTATATGCTCAGGCTTTCAAAATCCTTGCCTTCAAGCAGATGGAAATCACTTGGATGGCTGGATGGTGGTCTTGTACTGAGGCTTACCGTCCTTAAGCTCAAGGACGATGACGGACTTCTTCGGGGAGCCCTTCTTGTCGAGCGTGAAGTTACCGGTCACGCCTTCGAAGCTCATACCGGAGATGGCGTTGCGCACGGACTCGCGGGTAGCGTTCTTACCGGCCTTCTCGATCGCCTGAGCCATCATGTACACGGAGTCATAGGCCAGTGCGGTGAAGGTGTTTGGATCGGCGTTCTTGTTGGCCTTCTTGTAAGACTTGATGAAGTCCTGCACCTTGGCGTTGGAGGCGTCGTCTGGAGAATAATGGGTGGTGTAGAGCACATTGTTGTACAGCGACTTATCGTCGGTCATCTTCAGGCCATCGTAGCCGTCAGGACCCATCACATAACCATCGTAGCCGACGGAACGGGCCTGCGGGATGATGTACGGGCCAGCAACGGAGTAATAGTACGGAGCGTACAGGAACTCGGCGCCAGCGGCCTGAATCTTCTGTAGCTGGGAGGAGTACTCAGTGTCGTCGGCGCTGGAGGAATTCTCCTCTGCCACGACCTCAAGACCGGCCTTCTTGGCGGCATCGGCGAAAGCCTTGCCCACGCCGGAGGAGTACGGGTCGCCGGTACCGTATAGCACGGCGACCTTCTTGACCTTCAGGGTCTCGGCTGCGAACTTGGCCGCGATCTCACCCTGATAGGAATCCTTGAAGCAGGTGCGGAACATGTAGCCACCAGTCTCGATGGAGTCGGAGGTGGCGGCCGGAGCGATGGCCGGCAGCTTGGCCTGGTCGGCCAGCGGAGCCACTGCTGCGGTGGTGGAGGAGATGGTCGGACCGAGCACGCCGAGCACGCTGGCGTCACCGGCGAGCTTGTTGAAGGCGTTGGAGGCTTCGGTGGCGTCGCCCTTATCGTCCATGGACTCGAGCTTGACCTTCTTGCCGTTGATGCCGCCCTTGGCGTTGATCTCGTCCACAGCCAGCTTGAAGCCGGCGACTTCGGCCTCGCCGTATGCGGCGGCGGTACCGGAGTTGGTGGTGATGGATCCCAGCGTGATGGTATCGCTGTTGGCCGCACTACCATTGGAACTGCTGGAACCGTCCATGCTGCCGCCAGAGCAGGCAGCGAGGGACATTGACATTGCGCCTGCCGCGATCACGGCAACGCACTTGGCGGAGAACTTGACGTTCATTCCGTTCTTCCTCTTTTCTTGAAAATGCCGCACATTCCTCTCAACGCGCACCATGAAAGCCATTCATGTTCATCTCAATCCCGTGCGCGGAACCGCAATGGCCGCTTATGGCTGCCATCCGTTCTTCATGTGCATTCCGATTGTTCTTTATAGCCCGACGGACAGCGCCATGCATAAAATGTTCTTATAGTGAGACTCAACTTCCGGCTATATCTTCACCGGCATGCCGTGAAACGTCTTGTATTATCCGATTTCTTGCTTTTCTGCCGTCAGATAACGCGGACGACCGGTGTAATCGTTGTGCACGACAACATCGACGAAATCGCAAGTACGTGCAAAAGCGGCAAGCCGCTCCCCCTGCGTGACATCGTGTTCCATTACCATGAGCCCGCCTGGCTTGAGCAGTTTCGAAGCACGTGAGATAATGCGCTCCGGAATGAGCGTACCATCCGCGGAACCGCCGTACAGCGCCAGATCGGGATCGTAATCGCGTACTTCTGGCTGTACGGGAATGTCGAAAAGCGGCACATACGGAGGATTGGTAAGCACGATGTCGATTGTGCCGTCAAGCTGGTTCAGTGTCGGCATCTGCGTGGCGTCGGCGATTTCCAGATGATAATTACCTGCGATCGCCGGATACCGTTTCGTGGTTTCGTCAAGATTGCGACGCGTCCACTGCGCGGTCTGTTCGCTTTTTTCGACGGCCCAGACTTCGCTGCCCGGCACTTCCGTGGCGAAAGCAAGGCCGATCGCACCGCTACCGGCGCATAAATCGACCACTTTGGCACGGTACATGCCATGCCGGGTGGCCCATTCGATGCCTTCCTGCACCACCAACTCGGTTTCAGGACGCGGAATAAACACGCCCGGTCCGACTTTCAGATCGAGATAGCGGAACGGCGCATGGCCGGTGATGTGTTGCAATGGCTCACGTTTGGCTCGACGATCCACCATGGAATGGAACCGTTCCATGGCCGCCGCGACGGTATTCCCGGTGGTTTTCGCATTCGCCCAAGCGCCCGATTCTGGTGAATCGGACGCCAAAGCACTGTTCAGATGTCCAACGTCATCTCCCATAAGCATGGCCTTGTCCACGTCCCGCAAATCAACGTGGAAGGCTTCGGCGAGCAGCAGTTTGACGTCATGTTCCGGAGTGTCGACACCCGCCGCGCTCAATATGGCCGCGGAGGAACGCACCGTTTCGAATACCGTAGCCACAACCACGCCTTACTTCTGGTTGGCGAGACGATCGGCCTCATCCGCCTGGATGTCGGAATCGATGACGGCCTGCAAATCGCCGTCAAGCACGGCGTCAAGATTGTACGCCTTGTAGTTCGTACGATGATCGACGATACGGTTCTCCGGGAAGTTGTACGTGCGGATTCGTTCGGAACGATCCAGCGAGCGCACCTGAGAGTGACGCATGTCTGCGGCCTGTGCGGCTTCTTCCTCGTGCTTCATGGCGAGCAGGCGGCTCTTCAACACGCGCAGTGCGGCCGCACGATTCTGGATCTGGCTCTTCTCATCCTGCATGCTCACCACGATGCCGGTCGGAATGTGGGTCATACGAACGGCGGAATATGTGGTGTTCACGGACTGGCCACCCGGGCCGGAGCTCATGAAGATGTCGATTTTCAGATCCTTCTGATCGATTTCAATCTCATCATCGTCTTCGTCAGCTTCCGGGAACACAATGACACCAGCCGCGGAAGTTTGGATGCGACCCTGCGATTCGGTGACGGGAATACGCTGCACGCGATGCACGCCACCCTCATACTTGAGGGACGCCCATACGCCATCTTCCGGCGCAGGAGTACCCTTGGCGCGAATGGCAAGCTGCACGTCTTTGACACCACCCAGCTCGGTGGTGTTTTCGCTTTGCACGGCGACCGACCAGCCACGCTTTTCCGCATATCGCATGTACATGCGCAGCAAATCGCCCGCGAAAAGCGCCGCTTCCTCGCCGCCGGTGCCCGCCTTGATTTCCATGATCGTGTCACGCGCATCATCGGGATCGCGCGGAATCAACGCGGTACGCAGCTTCTCCTCCGCCGCTGGAAGCTCGCTCTCCAAACGTTTCGCCTCTTCCGCGAAATCCGGATCTTCGGAAGCCATTTCCTTGGCTGCCTCCAGATCGTCTTTCACCTGCTTGTATGCGGTGTATGCGGAAACGATGACGCCCAACTCAGCGTGACGACGTCCCAGCTTACGCATCTTATCCGGATCCGACGCGACTTCCGGCTCGGCCATCTGCTGTTCGATATTGTGATATTCCTCAAGTGCGGTAACTGCCGCGGGGAACTGCTCGTCTGCCAATGTACGCCTTTTCTGTCTGCTTATAAATCTGCGCTTCAGCGTGAACGCTTCGCTGAACTCCACTCAACCTATCCATCATATAAGGTGCCTTGGAAACGCTGCCGAAGCGCGGTATTTCGCAGGCATTCCACGCATCTTACGAATATCCCAATCGCATGCACGCAGCGCATGCGCATCCGTTGCATAATGAAAAACGCCAGCCCACAATCGGACTGGCGTTTTTCATTGCCTAAGCAATAAGACTCACTTGGCCTTCTTGCCGTAACGCTTCTCGAAGCGTGCCACGCGGCCACCGGTGTCGAGGATCTTCTGCTTGCCGGTGTAGAACGGGTGGCAGTTGGAGCACACGTCGACGGTCATGTGATCGCCGTTGTAGGTGGAACGGGTGACGAAGGTGTTGCCGCAAGAGCAGGTAACCTGCACTGCGTGATAATCAGGATGGATACCCTGCTTCATAGTTTGTCTCCTAGAGATTCGGGGGACCCGGGTCGCAACGCCCCTATGGCATCGCGTGAACCGGATAACCTTTCAGATTGTATCAGAAGCCTTGACTTTACGAAAGAGTGGGGCGTCACGGGCTTGAACCGTGGACCGGCGGATTATGAGTCCGATGCTCTAACCGACTGAGCTAACGCCCCACGTTGCAACATGCGAACATGCCAACTCGGTAAGTTTAGCAAATGGGTGGACTAGTTTTGCCCCATGAAACGCAACGGGTTGTCGACGAAGCGTCGCAAGCCGATTTCGGCCGCGCCCATCAAGGCTGGACGGTCGACGACGTCAGCCACGAGCACGCTCGCTTCGACTTCCGGATATGCCAGCACTTGCGGACGTACCATGCGTTCGATCCTGCGGATCAGTTCAGGTTCGAAACGCGCCCACAGACCACCGAGCATCACCACGTCGACGTCGCAGACATTGATGGTTGATGCGATTACGGAGGATATGGCCTCCAAAGCTTTTTCCACAACGGCCACGGTTTGCACGTCGCGCTGGCGCCAACGGTCGATCAGTTCGTCAATGGCACTGCTGGTCGCGGCGGCATCGCTGCTGGCGATTCCGGCCGCACTCACCATGGAGCGCCTGCCCGCATACACTTCAAGGCAGCCGCGACGGCCGCAACGGCAGATGGGACCACGCATGTCGACGGAAACATGACCCAATTCGCCGCTGAAACCATGATCGCCGCTCACCACACGTCCCTCACGGATCACCGCACCGCCGATGCCCACATCGGTCGACATGTAGATGAACGAATCGGTCGGTTTGATCTGCCCTGAACCTTCACGCCGCGTGGCATAGCCGGGAACCTGCGCCAACGCAGCTGCATTGGCCTCATTGCAGGCAACAGGATCGAGTCGTTTGACCACATTGAACTGTTTGAGATCCAAACGTTCCCAACCGAGATTGCGCGCGCCCAACAATCGCAAATCATCGGTGACGAGACCCGGCAATGCCAAACCGGCGCCGGCAAGCACATAACCTTTCCTCGCAAGAGCATCTTCCTGCTGCAAAGCAAGCTCATCGAGACGGGCGAAAATCTCCCGCTCGTCGGCATTGGACATGTCGGCGTCAACCCACTGCTCCCCCACAACGGAACCGTCGAGATCGAGCACCACCACGCCATAACCGTCTGTGTTGGCCTGCAATCCCATGCCGCACATGCGACCGCTCTTGATTTCAAGCGGAATGCTAGGACGCCCATACAACGTCTGGCCGGAGGGGGAACCCTCCACCAGAATCTCATTGTCGAGCATCAACGACACCAGTACCGACATGGCCGCTTTGGTCAATCCGGTTTTCTTGGCAAGATCGGCGCGACTCATTGGTTCGGTGGCACGCAACAGCGAGTCGAGCACCACGGAAAGATTATGGTTTCGCAAATCGTCTTGATTGATACTCCGCAGTGAAGCCATAGTTCCCTCCTCTTTGACGCGTTTTTGCCGAAAAAGCGCACCGTCTCAATAGTTAAATCACTTTATGATGGTACACTAGACATTATAGTTCATTCATCTAACTAAATGAGGTGGCGAACGGTGCAAATTCCTTGCACTTCGTTGCGCCAGCTCACCGCAAGGAGACACAATGACTCGAACTCTCGTGGCCGGCGTCGACACCTCGACCCAGTCCTGCAAAGTGCGCGTGACCAACGCCGAAACCGGTGAAATGGTACGATTCGGCCAGGCCAAACACCCCAATGGCACGTCTATCGACCCGAAATTCTGGTGGGACGCGTTCCTCGAGGCAGCCCAGCAGGCCGGCGGACTTGACGATGTTGAAGCACTGGCCGTTGGCGGTCAGCAGCACGGCATGGTGATTCTCGACCAGCAAGGCAACGTGATTCGCGACGCCATGCTATGGAACGACGTAAGCTCGGCGCCACAGGCCGCGGCCCTCATCGAAAAGATGGGCGAGGCTCCCGCCGAAGAAGGCGAACCGGAAGATGTGATTGCACGTGGCAAGCAGCGTTGGGTCAAAGCCGTTGGCTCCTCCCCCGTTGCTTCCTTCACGCTGACCAAGGTGGCGTGGGTGGCTGAAAACGAACCGGAAAACGCTAAGAAGATCGCCGCGATCTGCCTGCCGCACGATTGGCTGAGCTGGCGTATCGCCGGCTACGGCCCGGTCGCGGAAGGAGAGGACGCACACTTGGAAGCGCTGTTCACCGACCGTTCCGACGCTTCCGGCACCATCTATTACGATGCCGCTTCCAACGAATACCGCCGCGATCTGATCGCCATGGTGCTTGAGCCAGCGGAAAGTACCGAAGCGGCACGCGAGCACGCCAACGCAATCATGCTGCCGACCGTGCTTGGACCGCACGATGCCGCCGCAGTCAAGGCAAGCCCGGAAATCGCCGGCAAGAACGTTGAGGGTGGTTGCATCATCGCACCGGGCGGCGGCGACAACGCCATGGCGTCCCTCGGACTTGGCATGAGCGTGGGTGACGTTTCCGTTTCATTGGGCACTTCCGGCGTGGCAGCAGCCATTTCCGAAAATCCGACCTACGATCTGACCGGTGCCGTTTCCGGCTTCGCCGACTGCACCGGCCACTACCTGCCACTGGCTTGCACCATCAACGGATCGCGCATTCTTGACGCCGGCCGTGCAGCCCTCGGCGTCGACTACGACGAACTCGCATCCCTGGCATTCGCTTCCGAACCGGGCGCCGGCGGCATTACGCTGGTGCCGTATTTCGACGGCGAACGCACGCCGAACCGCCCGGACGCGACCGCAACCCTTTCCGGCATGACGCTGGCCAACACCACACGCGAGAACATGGCCCGCGCGTTCGTCGAAGGCTTGCTGTGCTCCCAGCGCGACTGTCTAGAGCTTATCCGTTCGCTTGGCGCTGAGATTTCCCGCATTCTGCTTATCGGCGGCGGCGCGAAGTCCAAGGCAATCCGCACGCTCGCGCCGAGCGTGTTCGGCATGGACGTAACCCGCCCGACCACCGACGAGTATGTTGCCATCGGCGCCGCCCGTCAGGCCGCCTGGGTGCTGTCCGGCGAAACGGAACCGCCAGCATGGCCGCTCACCATCGACGGCGTGGAAACCGGCGAGCCGACCGAAGCCGTGTACGAGGCCTACGTAAAAGCACGCGGCTAATCAATCAGCCATCGTGAATCCGGCATGATCCAACACAAAAAATGGGTGCCGTCACAGCCAAACCGTGACGGCACCCATTTGCATTAAAATCACAATCCCCAAAAACACTATTCAGTGCACAAACCAGTACTGGCCCCTATTCACCAATACTCTCGAGTGCATCAGAAACGGACCTCCCCCAATTCATTTCCGAAATCAGGAACGTACCGTCTCCATACATTGCTTCGACAACGGCGACATGACCACATGAGCCATCGGCACCGTCTTGGCCGGGGCGGAAAGAGATCGCCGCTCCGACTTGAGGGTTATGATCGACTCTCAAACCATATGCCGGCGCAGTCAGATACCATTCCCCTCCGTTATGCAAATAAGACGGCGTGCCAATGCCCATTTCCGCACGACGGTTGTACGCATACCATGTGCATTGGCCGGCCGGATACATGTTCCCGTAATCTCCGTTATGCGTGCCCTGACCAGTAGTGGACGGCACACTTGGCTGGGACGGCTGAGACGGCTGAACTGGATTCGAAGGCCGCTGCGGAGTCATATTTCCCGAAGAAGCGGAATTACCCGGTTTTGCAGGCTGCGGAGCGGACTGACCGGGATTGGCACTGCCAGCCGCATCCGCCTGTTGCTGTGCGTACTGTCTGTTGGCATCATCGATTTTTGATTGAAGAAGCACCGTTTGCACGGCCTGTTTCGCCGCATCGGATTGCAGCTGATCCTGCTTGCTTTCCAATTCCGCACGACGATTCTCGCCTTGCACACGCAATGCGTCCAAGGAATCTCTAACATCCTGCGCTTCCGACGCGGCAGACAGCGCAGCTGCAGCTTTAGTATCGGCATCAGACTTGAGTTTGGCGATGCGTTGTTCGATGGCCTTCAGACGCTCGCCACGATTCATGGACACATTCAGATCATCAGCATCCGCAGCGGCGGCATTCGCCTCGGTTCGCGCCAAAGCGTCTCGCGTCTGCATGGCGGACACAAATTCCTTCGTGCTTTTCGCACCCGTAACAACAGCTATCGCGTCCGCGGCATTCGAGCCATGCAACGATTCACGCGCCATTGATGCCACGGCAGCATGTGAATCGTCATAATCCGCGCCAGTTTGAGCTATTTTCTCTTTGAGATCCTGCTCATCCTTACGCGCGGCATCAAGTCTGTCCGCAGCGGCATCGGCTTCGCTTTGAGCCTGAGCCGCAGCATCATTAGCTGCATCAGCTTTCTCTTGAGCTACCGGAATCTGAGTATTCGTCAGTTTGTCGAGCTCGACGACCTGTTCGAGCAGATCGGACTGGACACCTTTCAACTGCTCACGAAGCGCCTGCTCCCGCTGCACACTATTCACATGGGAATTCTGCGCTGCAACCAAATCCGAATAGGTATCCGCGTGAGCCTCGAACGACAACACCGCGCAGACCGCCACCATCCCAACCGACACTGCGCACGATACGTATTTCAATATATTTGAAGCGAAAACTCCCATATGATTCAATACCCCTTCATATTTGTCCTTTGTATCCTATCATGGATAAAAACCAAGAGACTCGGGGGGGTATTCTGCATATGATCATGTGCCACTCATTCAGCAATAATCGCACATTTCTGTTGTGTTAGCCCTACAGCCACGTTACCCAGCCTCACAATTCAGTCATTTTGTCGCACGATCCTCTTTATTTGACCTCACGATTCCTTCTTTCTTATTAATTTACGAACCGCGAGATGAAGATATCGGTTGGAGGGTATCAACAGGCGTGACCCCTATACTCAGTATTGTCTCTTCATGAACGCTCACATCTTGTCCTACGCAAAATCCTCCTTATCCATCCCATATTTTTGAGCATACGAAAGCCACCCGCAGTCAACGGACGGCTCACGCAAGGAATCGGAAGGAAGATAAGGAGGAAAAGAGAGCTGATGAAAGGCGAGCCGGAGCAGAGTGCGCCCCGGCTCGTAATATGACCCGATTTGCAGCTGGGTCAGGCTGTCATCGCGAGATCAGGCCTCGGCCAGAGCTTCGACAATGTAGTTGTTGATCGTGGCCTTGACGGACTCAAGGTGATCGGACTTAGTGGCCTCGATGAGCTTGGACTGCGGGATGTCCAGAGCGTACTCTTCGAGGGAAGCCAGGCTTGCGGTGCCGTTCTCGATGGTTGCGCCGATGCCGGAATCGAAGGAGCTGTAGCGCTCGGCCTGCAGATTCTCGATGACCTTGTCCTCGTGCATCTTGGCAGCGACCAAGAGACCTGCAGCGAATGCATCCATACCTGCGATGTGGGAGCGGAACAGATCCTCGGCGGCGAAGGAGGTGCGGCGCGGCTTGGCATCGAAGTTCAGGCCGCCGTGAGGGCCGATCTGACCCTCGGCGAGGACCTCCCACATGACGGTGGAAGTCTCGTACAGGTCGGTCGGGAACTCATCCATATCCCAGCCGATGAGCTTGTCGCCCTGGTTGGCATCGAGGGAGCCGAGCACACCGGCCTCGCGAGCGGTACGAATCTCGTGCTGGTAGGTGTGGCCTGCCAGATTGGCATGGTTGCCTTCAAGGTTCAGCTTCATGAAGTCGATGTCGTAGGTCTTAAGGAAGGCGATGGCGGTGGATGCATCGAAGTCATACTGGTGCATCGTCGGCTCCTTGGCCTTCGGCTCAATCAGGAACTGAGCGTCCAGGCCGATCTCCTGAGCATACTCGTGGCACATGTGGAAGAACTTGGCCATGTGCGCCTGTTCGCGCTTCATCTGCGTATTCCACAGGTTCTCGTAGCCTTCACGTCCACCCCAGAACACGTAGTTCTCAGCACCCAGGCGCTTGGCGATCTCCAAGGAGTGCTTCAGCTGGCCACCGGCATAAGCGTAGATGTCGGCGAACGGGGAGGTGGAAGCGCCGGAAACGAAGCGTGGGTTGGTGAACAGGGAGGAGGTGTTCCACAGCAGCTTGATACCGGTGGACTTCATGTTCTCTTCGATCTTGTCGACGACCTTGTCCAGGTTCTTGTCGGTCTCGCGCAGGGTATCGCCTTCCGGAGCGATATCGCGATCGTGGAAGCAGAAGTACTCGACACCAAGCTTCTGGAAGAACTCGAAGGCGTAGTCGACCTTGGCCAGGGCCTCATCCTCAGCATTGGAGTACTTGCCGTACCACGGACGCTGGGCGGTGCCGGTGCCGAACGGATCGACCAGCTCCTGATCGAAAGTGTGCCACCAAGCGACGCCGAAACGCAGCCAGTCCTTCATCTTCTTGCCGGCAACAACCTTGTCGGCATCGTAGTAATGGAAAGCCAGACCCTCCTGCGGTCCCTTTTCACGACCGACATACGGAATCTTTTCGATATCCCACAGACCCATGGATTGCTCCTTTGCTATTGGTTTTTACTTTCGTAAGACCTTGTTTTTCCCGTCAAGCGGATTTCCGCCTGTCTTGATGTACATAATAAAATCAATTTCCTAAATTTGTCAATTCAGTGAACTATTCGGCGTTTCTATTGAAGAATAGCCAATTATCAACTCAGTGATAAGGTGAGCATGTTTGTTGCACCGCAGCGCTACGCAATGAAGCGCCCAATCGAAAGAAGAAATCCATGAGCGAAAACGTCGACACCATCTGCGTGCATGGAGGCTACCAACCTGCAAACGGTGAATCCCGCACGCCCCCGATCATTCAGGCGACAACCTTCAAATACAAGTCAAGCGAACAGATGAGCCGACTGTTCGACCTATCCGAATCCGGATACTTCTACACCCGACTGCAGAACCCAACCAACGACGTCATCGTTGATCTCGATCAGGCACTCGCCGCTGTGCAGTGATTCTCACTCAAAATCACATCAGGAAGGCCGTACCCCCCCACTCAGAGGTGCGGTCTTCCTCCTATCCGAGTAGACTCGCACGCCATACTCATCTTGCACGGGCGCACCAATCATCTGAAATCCCTTATATGTGGCAGATTAAGGCATCTTCAAAATCCGATTTGCGCTATATGTGGCAGATTCACACTACATTCGAGGGTATAAATCCATAGAAAAATCCCGTTAAGAAATCTCAGGTCTGCCACATATAGCGATTTTGACTTTTCCAGCACCGTGGAATCTGCCACACATAACGGTTTTCATTCAGCCTGTTGGTACGTCCAGCGACCGGCAAGCATAGTGCCAAGCACATGCTCGGGCATGGCACGCATGGCCTCCGGAGAATCGATTATGCTCGGATCACAGTCCAGAAGTACCAAATCGGCCGCATCTGCGTCCCGCAAAGCCACGCGTCCGACCGCGGTGGACGAAGCGAGCGCCGTTTCAAAATCAAGGCACTGCTCAGGTTGGAAAGGCTCGCGGTCGGAACTTTCCGTACCGAATACCGCCGCGGAGATGGCCAGCCATGGGTCCAGCGGCGCGACCGGCGCATCCGAACCCATGAGCAGTTTGGTCCCCGCCTTATGCAGGCTATTGAATGCGTAAGGGATTCCGGCGGGGGTGCCCCAGAATCGCGCGATGACGTCACGATCGTCCATGGCGTGCTGCGGTTGGATGCTTGCGGCAAGTCCCAGCTGCGCGAGTCGCGGAATGTCGCACTCCTTGAGCATTTGGGCATGCTCAATGGAACCATGCGCATGGGTGCGTTCGACACAATCAAGCACAATGGTGTTCGCTTCATCGCCGATGGCATGACAGGCGATGTCGAAGTCATGTTCGACGGCGAGTCGCATGTACGACTCGATTTGCTCAGGGACATAGCTCAATGTACCGTAGGTTTCCGGTCTGATGCCCGAATATGGCATGGAACAGTAGGCGGAACGGGTGTTGAGCGAGCCATCGGAGATCATCTTCATCGCGCCGACGTGACCCAAACCATGACTTCCGGGCAATTCGTCTCCGGTGTGCCAGCCGTCGTCGATGGCTTGCCGGAGTCTCTCGGGATATATGCCAACCTCGACACGCAGACCATCAAGCCCTTGCGAGAATCGGTTAATCCACGTGTCGATGTTCTCCGCCATCTCATAGTCGCGCACGCCGACCACGCCTTTACTCGCAGCGTCGTGTTCGGCGTTGCGCAACAGATGCATCAGCTCATTGGCCGCACCAGGTCCTTTGTCCAGCTTGCAGTAGGCGTCGAACCACTCAAGCTCGCCGACGAGTCCGGATTCGTCCACATCTACGCCAAGCTTGCGCGCGGCGGCAGAGTTCACCCAACCGCAATGCATATCGGCACTTGACAGCGCCACCGGCTGGTCTCCCGCCACCGCATCGATCGCGGCCAGGGTCGGCTGGGCGTCATCGGACCACAGGGAATGCCGGAAGCGCATGCCGACCACATATTGGTTCGGGTCGAGTGCGCCGCTTTCACGACGCTCCTCCAAGTGCCGACGCAACATGTCGAGCGCTTCGCCGGCACTGCGTGCATCAATCAGATCGAGCCGTCCCAATGTGTACGACCACTGCGTGAAATGTGTGTGGCAGTCCCACAATCCGGGAATCACCCATATCTTCGAAGCAGCATCCGTTGGCCCTTCCGAAGGTCGCACCGAAGCTATTCGCCCGTGACCGACAGCAATGTCGACCGGCTTATCCGAACCTACGAAACACACGTTTTCAATCACACACGGCTCGCCCATACATCCTCATTTCAACGTGATGTTCTACCCGTGCCATGGTATCCCGCAGCAGCGCAGTAACGCACGTTCGTCTCAATCAGGCATGCCGGCGGCCGACTGTTTATCCACATTTTTTGCGCATAACCTCGGTTATCCACTTATCCACTGTTTTTCGAATACGGATGGCAGAGACCGACCAATCCCTTTATTCTTGCTCCATGGACAATGGAGCACAATATTCTGAGAGTCTCGCGCAGCTGCGGGCGCGTACCATCGAACAATGCCTTGCGGCGCAGCAACGAACCGGTAAGCAGCTAGTGTTTACACACAGCACGGCATTATGCCTGCAAAGAACCGAGATGCCAAGATATCCCGATCAGCAAATGCTGTCTTCTCTGCATGCCCTTGCCACAGATAACAACGCACGCACGCATCTTCGAAACGTCCAATTTGAACTGTGGACAGGACCAATCATCGAAACCGCTACGCATTATGGCAAGATTCGCCATACGGATCCAGTAACCACATGGGCAATGCACGCGAATCGGCTTCCCCAAGAAGAACTGATAACGCTTGGCGATTCAATGCTAAGAAGGAACCAACGTTTTTCCCAAGTCTGCATTGACGACTTCCATGAATATCTGGAACGGCTCAAAGATTTCAGCAACTACGCGAATGCGAATAGACAACGTCCCATCCGAGGAATCAGAAAAATGCAACATGCGTTACAGCTCATGCGCGAAGGCACGGATTCCTCGCAGGAAAGCCGTTGCAGGATTGCTCTGATTCGCAATGGGCTACCATGCCCGAAAGTCAACTGGAAGGTTCGACTGAACAATGGGAAAATCGCGCTTTTGGATATGGCCTATCCAGATATAAAAGTGGCCATCGAATACGACGGAAGACATCATGCCGGCCAATGGCTCGCCGACAGCAAGAGACGTGAAGCCTTAGAAGATGACGGTTGGGCATACATTCAAGTGACCGCCGAAAACCTTATGAACGACTTCGAGGAACGGGCACTCGCGCAACGCGTGGCCGACCGGATGAGCCAACGATTAAGCACGCCCATCATGCTCTGTCAAAGAATGCCCTCGGGAAGGATACACATCCGCATAACGTCTCTCGCCAATGGAAGCAGAAAGATTCTCATCTGAAAGCCACTATATGTGGCAGATTTGCCATCCCCGGACAAACCAAAACCGCTATATGTGGCAGACCAGACTGGTTTCAAGCTTCAAAAGACCCCAATCAGTACCCCCTAGACGAGATTTTCCTTGGGAGACTGCCACATATAACGGAAATCATTTTTCTGAAATGCCAAAAACTGCCACATATAGGACATTTCAAACTGAAAACACGGCATAGACATATCACCTTTTTCGTCAGATCGAAGACAGCATTTCGAAAACGTCATCATCATCGACGACGAGGCTATCGATTTTGCGGCGGCCGAGTTCGCGCAGCCATTCGTCGGGTTCCGTATCGGCGAGCGCACGGATGTCGAGATGCAACGGCTTGTGCCTTCCGACCACCACCTCGTTAGCATCTACAGCTTGGACCGGCCCGTCGAAATGGGCAAAGGCACCATCCGAAACATCCAGCCGATCCTTCCGACCCGGAAGGCGTGCGGCACTTCCCACCGATCCTTCCGTACCGTTCGAATTACCCGGAGCACCCGTACGGCCACCAGTCGGACATATGCCCAACACCGCCGCATACGTGTCATATAGCCCGCGTCGACGTACAGCGTATTCGGCATCAGATTCCTCCGCATGTTTTCTGCCGTCCACAATGTACGGCATTCCTGTGGTGATGTAGTGGAAGAAATGGCGATTGATGGCGTCGCATTCCGCCCGCATCACGTCATATACCACTTCCACACCGGTTTCCTCAAGAATGCGAAGTCCTTTGCCGGCCACGATGGGATTCGGATCGATCGAACCGACCACGACGCGCGTTATGCCGTGCGAAAGAATTAGATCGGTGCATGCCGGCTGCGATCCGACATGGCAGCAAGGTTCGAGAGTGTCGATGACCGTGGCTCCATGCATGTCGATACCATGCTTGTCGGCGTAGTCGAAGGCCATGCGTTCCGCATGCGGTCCGCGGTAGCGGTCGTGGTATCCGGCTGCGAGAATCTCGCCGTCGCGAACCACCACCGTGCCGACCAACGGATTCGGATTCACCCAACCGGCTCCCTTATGGGCCAGTTCCAGCGCCTGCGTCATGTATTTCCGATATTGAGGCATGTCATCCATGGTTCCAAGCATATTGCGTCGATTGCAGTTCCACATTTCAAAATCGCCACGAGACATTCCGTAAATGGATAGGCGCGAACCGGTCATCCGTTCCATCGCCGTACGGCGTCGCACAATAACGCCATACAATGTTGGCAGACCAGCAAAGGAACCAGCGAGAGGAAACATCACATGCAGCGTGAAATCATGACGTCTATCCCATTTCTGAGCCAACCGTCCGTCGAGGCCGAAAACACCGAAGCGGATTTAGTCGCGGCACAGGACTTGAAGGACACGCTTGACGCGCATCGCAATGGCTGCGTGGGCATGGCGGCCAATATGATCGGCGTGTCCAAACGCATCATCGCGTTTGTGGACGAGGATTTGGGTGGCCGTATCACCGTCATGTTCAATCCTCACATCACCGCGCAGGACGGCGCCTACGACGCTTCCGAAGGCTGCCTGTCCCTCAATGGCGAGCGTCATACGTTGCGATACCAACGCATTGAGGTGACGTATGCGAATCGCAAGTTCCGCGAGCGCCATGCCACGTTCACTGGTTTCACCGCGCAGATCATCCAGCATGAGATCGATCATTGCGACGGCGTGGTCATCTGAGGCACAACGTGCAGCGCCTCGGCAAGATGCACTGTGGCAAAGATCTTTTCCTGTAACTTAGGCGGTAGCCGAAGTATCGATGCGCGTGAAATACTCAGTGTCCGACTCGTGATCGATACAGGCGCCGAGATGACGCTGCACCGCCAACGAAGCGGGATTGTTCTTATGTACGGAAAGGTACGCCTCCGTGATGCCGAACTCGTCACGCGCCCTGATAAGCAATAGCCTTAATCCCTCGGTGGCATATCCGCGTCCACGCCATTCGGGAGCGATTCCGTATCCGATATGGCCCGCGCCTTCCTTCAACGCATCGTTGAGCTCATGACGCAGGTTGAAGATGCCGACATATTCGCCTTGATCGTTCACAAGGATGTATTTGGTGGCCGGCACCCAACCGGGCTTGAGTCCGATGCCCGCGGACTCGTTTTCAAGATCGCGCACATATTTCCCGAAAGCGGCCTTGTCCATGCCGGACGCAGGATTCTCGAATCCGTTTTCATCCGCGGGGAACTTATCGAACAGCGCATAAGTCCGTTCCGGTTCCCCCGACCACACCTCGATCAAATGCATGGCACAATAATATATCCTCTGACTTTGACGTTCCTTGGTCATGCGGCTCACTTTGCCGTGCTCCACTGCCGCAACGCCCAGTGTCCTCACAGACAGACTTAGTAAAAGACAATTTCGGAAGTTCATGATATTTTACATGAATGACCTTCCAAACTCTCAACGAGTAATCTATTCGCTCCCAGCAAGACGTCAAACACCCTCGTTAATTTGCCATATATCGCGCTTGTATCATAGTTCCTAGGCAAGCGAGGTGATTAACATGGCTACATTGACTTTCGACAACGCGACCTTTGAGCGCGCGGAAGTGGCGGCGGCACGCGAAGGACGCAGCGTCTACGACCTGCTCAACGCGACGCTGGTCGATTATGCCGCCACCGTGCCGCTGTCCAAAGTGGACGACGGAATCAAGGTCGACGCGGACGGCTATCCCGAGTTCAAAGTCAATCGCGACACCGCATGCATCGTGAAGCCCGCCGCATACCGCGGGGACGGAGTCGGACTGTACTCCCACGGCTGGGACGACGACGGCGACATCCCCCTACTTGACTGGAGCTCTGCGGGACTGATCCGCGAGTCCATCGTGCGATGCTCGCAAATTGCCAGAATTCCACGCGCCGGTTTCCTTAAGGACAAGCCATTCGGCATGCTGAGCAGGCGCGACGCGATCAGGGTCACACGTGAACTGACGCGACCGCACCCCGAATTGTTCACCTGATCAAACACACAGCCGGATTTCCGGCTGAAAAGCGCCGCCCACTTGTTCGCCAAACTCGTATGGCGAATTCGAACGCACCTCCCCGAACATAACGAAAAGAAGGACGAATCCCCGCATGGACGAAACGGAACGGCTCATCGAAGACGAACTCTATCGAAGCGCTGCGGAACTTATCAAACAACGCTTTCCCTCCGGATGGGGCGGAGCAGCGGCAATGCGACTGGAATGCAGAGACGATACTCCCGCACAAATCGTAACCAGCGTGGCGATCGAGACGCCAAACGCCTCGGCATCACTGTGCATCGAGACGGGCGCGATGTGCGAAGCGATGAAACGCAATCAACGGATCACCCACACCATCTGCTTGGTGAGAGACAACGAAAATAGCCCGTTCATAGTGCTTTCTCCATGCGGCATCTGTCAAGAGCGACTGAGATATTGGGGAAACGACGTCCGATGCGCCATTACCGATCACACAAACGACGGACGCATCCTGTTCCTTCGGCTGGACGACCTGCAACCACATCACTGGACACAAGCATATCCGACTTCCGAGCTCGAACACTTCGACTACTGACCCACCCAGTTAGCATTGGCCCAGTCTGGCGGACAGACGATGCTAAAACCATGGCTACCATGGCTCATGTTTTATACGCATGCCGTTGAATCAGACCCCACTCCACTGTTGCGGCATGACGATGGGATATGGGATAATCTACAAGGTGCTTTTGCGTGGACAGACACCGGGATGACACGGGAAAACAAACGGCGGATGACACAAAACGGGCCGTTCGGAACACCTCGTGGACGATTGTGCCATTCTTCATTTGCGTCATTACGGAATCAGGTCCAGCAAAACGTTGGAATTGCAACGATAAGACAGGATTGTAGATTTATATGGCTGAGTTTATTTACCAGATGATCAAGGCCCGCAAGGCTTACGGCGACCGTGTGATTCTCGATGACGTGACTTTGAGCTTCCTGCCGGGCGCGAAGATTGGCGTTGTTGGCCCGAACGGCATGGGTAAGTCCACGCTGCTGAAGATCATGGCCGGACTCGACACCGTGTCTAATGGCGAGGCTTCTTTGACTCCGGGTTATACCGTCGGCATTCTGCAGCAGGAACCGCCGCTGGATGACACCAAGACTGTTGGCGAGAACATCAAGATGGCGTTCGGTGAGATCGCTGAAAAGGTGGCTCGTTTCAACCAGATTGGCGAGGAAATGGCCAATCCGGATGCCGATTTCGACGCTTTGATGGATGAGATGGGCAAGCTGCAGAACGATATCGACGCTGCGAATGGTTGGGATCTTGATTCTCAGCTTGAGCAGGCTATGGATGCTTTGCAGTGCCCGGATCCGGATACTCCGGTAACGGTATGCTCCGGTGGTGAACGCCGTCGTGTGGCATTGTGCAAGCTGCTGCTTGAGGCTCCTGATCTGCTGCTGCTCGACGAGCCTACCAACCATCTTGACGCCGAGTCGATTCTGTGGTTGGAGCAGTTCCTGCACCAGTACAAGGGTGCCGTCATCGCCGTTACCCACGATCGTTATTTCATGGATAACGTGGCCGAGTGGATCTGCGAGGTCGACCGTGGTCAGCTGTACCCGTATAAGGGCAACTACACCACGTATTTGGAGACCAAGGCCAAGCGTATGGAGATCCAGGGCGCCAAGGATGCCAAGCTCGCCAAGCGTCTGAAGAGCGAACTTGATTGGGTGCGCTCTTCGCCGAAGGCCCGTCAGGCCAAGAACAAGGCTCGTCTGGAGCGTTACGACCAGATGGAGCAGGAGGCACGCAACAACAAGAAGCTTGACTTCTCCGAGATTCAGATTCCGGCCGGCCCGCGCTTGGGCTCTACCGTGCTGGAAGCCGAGCATATTCACAAGGCGTTCGGCGACCGTGTGTTGATCGACGATCTGAGCTTCACGCTGCCGCGTAACGGCATTGTTGGTGTGATCGGCCCGAATGGTGTGGGTAAGTCCACCCTGTTCAAGACCATCGTTGGCCTTGAACCGTTGACGTCCGGTTCGTTGAAGATCGGCGAGACCGTGCAGATCAGCTATGTGGATCAGAATCGTGCTGGCCTTGACCCGAACAAGAACCTATGGGAGGCCGTGTCCGACGGTCTTGACTTCATCGAAGTGGCCGGCGTGGAAGTGCCGACCCGCGCATATGTGGCGTCCTTCGGTTTCAAGGGTTCCGACCAGCAGAAGCTCACCGGCGTGCTGTCCGGTGGTGAACGCAATCGTCTGAATCTTGCTTTGACTCTGAAGCAGGGCGGCAACCTGCTGCTGCTCGACGAACCGACCAACGATCTTGATGTCGAAACTCTTGAATCGCTTGAAAACGCGCTGCTTGGCTTCCCGGGCTGCGCTGTGGTGATTTCCCACGACCGTTGGTTCCTCGACCGCGTGGCCACGCATATTCTCGCATGGGAAGGCGATGACGAGAATCCAGCCAAGTGGTACTGGTTCGAAGGCAACTTCCAGGCCTATCAGGAGAACCGTGTCGCTCGTCTCGGCGAAGACGCGGCTCGCCCCCACCGTCTCCATCGCAAACTGACGCGCTAAGCCGTTAAGCAGACAGTCCTGTGGACTGTCTGTAGGCTTAGTCTGAGTGAGGCGACAGCCGAAGGAAGGCAACAATGAGCCTTGCGAAGCAAGACCATAATTGCAGGGCCACAGGCTAGCCGTTAAGCAGACAGTCCTGTGGACTGTCTGTAGGCTTAGCCTGAGTGAGGCGACAGCCGAACGAGGGTAACAATGAGCTTTGCGAAGCAAGTCCATAATTGCAGGGCCGGTTAACCCCATATTTCAGTAAAGCGCCGTGCTTCGTTACGAAGTGCGGCGCTTTGCCGTATGTGAATCGTTTGACGATTACCTGCCGTTCACGCTGCTCACGCATTCGTTACAAAACAATCCGGCGGAATTTACCGCCCTTGCGTAGACTCGAATCCGGAACGAAGCGTTACCTATGCGACTCAGAAGAATCGAGGAGTGTCATGACAGAAACGGCAATCACACCATTGCAACGGTTAGCAAAGGTGCTTCAACTGGGCACGCCGTCCATGTACCGCAATCATATGTATGTGAATGGTGAAAGCCTGTATTTTCCCACTGGCCGCGTGTATGGCGGTCAGGTGATTGCGCAGGCTATGATGGCCGCATCCAAAACGGTGTCGCCGTCTCGCCTGCCGAATTCGATTCATGGCTATTTCATTTCTGCCGGTGATATTCGTCAGGATTTGCTGTTTGATGTGGAGAATCTGCGTGATGGCCGCTCGTTCTCCGCTCGTCGCGTGAATGTCACGCAGGCTCAGGGTTCGATTCTGACGGCCATCGCCAGCTTCCAGGAGCAGGGTCAGGATGGCATTGAGTTCGCCGACCCCATGCCGGAAGGCGTGCCGGAGCCGGAAACGTTGACCAGTGCGAAGCAGCTGATGGAGCCGTTTGCCGAAAAGTCTTCGTATGCCAAATACTATGCGGAAAAGTCGCCGTTCGACATTCGTCATGTGACGCGCACGATCATGCTGGGTGCCGATAAGAAGAGCGCCAGTAACGATTCCGGCAAGCAGATGGTGTGGATGAAGGCCGACGGCACGGTTGACGTTCCGCAGGTCATGCATCGTGCGATGTTGGCTATGGGTTGCGATCAGGTGATGCTGGAGCCGGTGTTGCGTCGTGCCGGGTTAAGTATTGCCACGCCTGGCATTTCGTTCGCTTCGATCGATCATTCGATGTGGTGGTATCGCGATATCGACATCAATCAGTGGCATTTGTATGTGCAGGATACGCCTACCGCGGCTCACGGCCGTGGCTTGGGGCAGGCGAAGGTATACACGCAGGATGGCGAGCTTGTTGCCTGCATGACTCAGGAGGCGATGATTC
Organism: Bifidobacterium sp. N4G05; assembly: GCF_002742445.1. Lineage (GTDB taxonomy): Bacteria > Actinomycetota > Actinomycetes > Actinomycetales > Bifidobacteriaceae > Bifidobacterium > Bifidobacterium hominis. The sequence continues at coordinate 57,672 of NZ_NJNQ01000001.1, forward strand.
GTGTTCCTGAGGAGGATTTGAAGAAGTAAGGACAATCAGGCTTTCGTTTGGGTTGCCGATTTGGTTGCCGCGGCCGCGTAACGGTTTCGTTGCGTGGCCGTTTTCATTTTCGGGCTTTCCGGACCGTCGATTGGTGGGATTTGGCACAACCACTCCCCCACAATGCCGATGATCATGTCAGCGATGCATACGATTGCCGCGATCGCGCATTCGAGAATGACCTGACTGTAGAACGTCGCCTCACCATGTGGCAGGCTCATGATGAGCTGCCCTCCGTACCAACCGGCCAACGCCGCTCCGGCAACACCCAACGCCTTGCATGACACCAGTGTGGCGAATGCTTTCCGCGGGTCCAACGGTTTCAACTGCACGCGTTTTTCGGGATCCGTGCTGGTGTATTTGTGGATCTGCAATGCCATATACAGCACGACGAGTCCCAAAATCGCCAGTACCACAGGCACGATCCATGGAGCGCCCACGAGCGGTAGTCCTGAAATCTCACCGTATTTCGCCAAGCCAATACCAGCGAGCACTCCTAATGCGGCGGCGAGAACGTAGTACCACCAAGGGGTTCTGCGTGCCTTCACAGCTCACCTCCGATAATCCAATTGTCGGTCAGCAATCCTACCTGCGCGGTATCGGGGGCCATGGCCAACAGAAATGATACCGGATCCTTGCCCAGTCGCGCATCAGGATCCATATCGAGCCATGGCGCGAGCACTGCGGCATGGTTGCGCGCGGTGGGCCAAGGCACCTTGCAGTCAGGCTCATCGCATGTCACGCCTTCCATGTCGATCAGGTCGAGATCAAGGTCGCCGCTGATTGAGGCTTCCACATTGCCTAGCGTTTCGATCAGATCGCGGGCTCCCATGCGTGTGGAAATCTGCATCACCGCAGCCATCTTGTCGGGAAGTCCATCAAGTTGGCTCACATGGTAGAGCGGTGAGATGCCTTCCACCTGGTTGCCAGGGATGCCGTCCAAGGCAACAATGGCCATGCGGAATTGCTGTTCGGCCTTGGTTGATGGGCTGTCCAGCGAGATTACTGCGCGTCGGGATGCGGGACCGGATTGTACGGATGCCGATGCGGCCGCTTTGGCTGCCGCGGTTCCTTCCGGAAGATCGCTGGCATCAATCGCACTATAGGATTCGCCCATATCATCCGCATTATCGGTATCGTCGGCATGGTCGGCGATACCGTCACCGACTGAGCCACCGACCATCCAATCGTCGGCGATTTCGTCGATATGATCACGGTCAGTTGATTCATGCAAAAGCTGCGCTACGGAACCGGCATGATCGCCAGTCAGTTCGGCATCGGGTTCGAGCGCCAGCCATGGACCGAGCACGAACGCCCGCTGCCACGCACGGGGGTGCGGAAGCGTCAGATCGGGATCTTGACTTTCCTGACCATCGAAATCGATGATGTCCAGATCGAGCGTGCGCGAGGTCCAATGATCGGTACGCACGCGGCCATGGTCGGCTTCGATACGCTGCAATCCGCGCAACAGTTCCAAGGCCGACAGTCGCGTATTCACCGACACGACCGCATTATGGAATTCAGGAGTGCCATCGGGCATGCCCCACGCATCGGTACGGTACAGCGGCGAAACACCCGTAACCTGAGTGGATGCCAGTCCGTCGATCGAACGCACCGCGTCACGCAAGGTGGCCACTACATCGCCCTGATTGCCACCCATGGCAATGATGGCATGATGCACTTGCGATGCAGCCGAAATTGTTTCACGAGAACGTTCCACGGTTACGCTCACGTCGTCGAATGGCACTACGATTGGCGCGCTCGGCTTGTGCACGGTCACCTGCGTTTGCGCCACGGCAGGATATTCAAGAATCATGCTGGCGATGCGATCCGCGAGTTTTTCGATGAGATCGACATGCTCGCCTTCGATGATGGCGACTATTCCTTTGGCGATGGCACCGTAATCGACGGTGTCCCGCAGGTCGTCGGAATGCCCGGCTGGCGCAAGATCAAGAAACAACGTGGCGTCGACGACAAACGTTTGCGCACGCTCATGTTCGAAATCAAGCACTCCGTGTTTGCCGACCGCGCGAACGCCAGTCAATCGAATCTGATCCATGCCAGCCTTTCTTTGCATGTTTTAAGGTTTAATGGTGGAAATACGTTGCCGCACCTACGCTGTCAGGAACGCACGACGTATGCGAGCACCGTGCATCAGTCGTTAGCGAAGGCACGCCATGCGTTGCCGATCAGCACCGCGTCGCGGCTTTTCTCCACGTCATGCACGCGCACGGCCCACGCTCCATGTTCGGCGCATAGGGCGCTAATGGCGGCGGTCGCATTGTCTTTGCTATCCATGTTTGGCGTGTCAATACCAGCATCGGCAAGCGCCGCGCCGACGAATCGTTTGCGCGAGGCTCCGATCAGCACCGGATACCCGGTAGCATTGAACCTCTCCAATGCCGTCATCAGCGGGAAGTTATGCTCGACGCTCGGTTTGGAGAATCCAAGACCCGGATCGATGATGATTTGTGACGGTGAGACGCCTGCCTGAAGCACGTCGTCGACCTGCTTCATGAGTTCGTCATACACGTCATCCACCACGCCATTGGCGTACACGGACGTATCAGCGTCAGGCACGTCGCCTGCGGAACCGGCAAGCCATCCACGCCAATGCTGCACGATGTAGAGGCTTTCCGCATGTTCGGCCACCACATGGGGCACTTCGCGGTCCAGCCGACCGCCGGACACGTCGTTGATGATCTGCGCTCCATGTTCCAGTGCCATTCGAGCTACCGAGGCGCGCGTTGTGTCGATGGACAGCACCGCGCCTTCCGAAATCAGCGCATCCACGGCACCTAGTACGCGGGTTTGCTCGTCTTCCTCGCTGACGCGTTTGGCTCCGGGGCGAGTGGATTCGGCGCCGATGTCGATGATATCGGCGCCGGCTTTCATCATCGCTTCGCCGTGCGCTTTCGCTTTCGCAGGGTCGAGCCACAGCCCTCCATCGGAGGACGAATCCTCCGTAATGTTGAGCACGCCCATCACCAGCGTATGTGTGCTGTCGTGAATCGCTTTCATATCAATGGCCATCCGGTTTCCCCTCCTATATCCGGTTGTTGTTATTTACGATTCGACTTTGAAGAGTCGCGCCGATCACGCATGCTGCGACAGGATCAGACTCATGGCTTCGGCTCGCGTCGTCGCGTCTCGCATGCAGCCGCGCACCGCCGACGTGACCGTGCGCGATTGCGCCTTCTTCACGCCACGCATGGCCATGCACATGTGGTCGCATTCGGTGACCACGATCACGCCACGTGCTTCGATGCCTTCCATCAGCGCGTCGGCCACCTGTTGGGTGAGGCGCTCCTGCACTTGCGGACGTCGGGCATACAGTTCCACCAGTCGTGCAAGCTTGCTTAAGCCCGCCACTTGGCCGTTCGACGGAATATAGCCGACGTGGGCCACGCCATGGAACGGCAGCAGGTGGTGTTCGCATACCGAGAAGAGTTCAATATCGCGTACCAGCACCATTTCGTCGGTATCGACTTTGAACTTGGTTTTAAGCACTTCCTCGGGGCCGTGTCCAAGTCCTGCGAACAGCTCCTTGCAGGCACGCCCAATACGGTCGGGGGTGTCGAGCAGGCCTTCACGGTCCGGGTCTTCGCCAATGGATTTTAAAAACAGGCGTACTGCTTGGCGCACGCCTTCCTCGTCATAGCCGACAGGCCCGGCCGCATGGGCGGCACGGGCCTTGTCGTCGAAGAGGGTATCGAATGCTTCGGTATCGCTCATCAGTTGGTCAATCCTGCGCTTTTCTTCAGGGATTCGGGAATCGGAACCGGCGGAATGTCGGAATCCGGGCGCTTGCTGTCGCTCAGCCACACTTCACGCTTCGGCGCCTTCTTGACATTAGCGAAGATTTCCGCAAGTTCCTTTTCGTTGAGTGTTTCCTTGACGAGCAGCTGACGTACGAGCTCGTCAAGAATCTCACGATTCTCGTTGATGACGTTCCACGCTTCGGTATGCGCGGTTTCCACCAGTTTGAGCACTTCCTCGTCGATGATTTCGGCGGTGCGTGCGGAATACTTGTGGTTCAGCGATCCAAGATCGCTCTGCTCGTCATCGGACCACTTGATGGCACCCAGCTTGTCGGAGAAGCCGTAGTCGAGCACCATCTGACGTGCGATGTTCGTTGCCTTCTCGATGTCGTTGGAAGCACCGGTGGTCGGATCATGGAACACGACCTCCTCCGCGGTACGACCGCCCATGGCGTACGCCATCTGGTCGAGCAGCTGGTTGCGCGACATGGAATAGCGATCTTCCGTCGGCATCACCGCGGTGTAGCCGAGCGCACGGCCACGCGGCAGAATGGTGACCTTGGTGACCGGATCGGTATCGTTCATGGCGGCTGCCACCAACGCGTGACCACCCTCGTGGTATGCGGTGTTGCGCAGTTCGTCGAGCGCCATGCCCTTGGAACGGCGCTTCGGCCCCGCCTGCACGCGGTCGATAGCCTCGTCGATGGCGCGGTTGTCGATCAGCTGCGCACCGGCGCGGGCGCACAACAATGCGGCTTCGTTCAACACATTGGCCAGATCAGCACCGGTAAAGCCCGGCGTACGCACGGCGATCATATGCAGATCGACGTCAGGCACGAACGGCTTGCCCTTGGCATGCACCTTCAAAATAGCCTCGCGGCCTTCCAAATCAGGCGCTTCGACGGCCACCTGACGGTCGAAACGGCCCGGACGAAGCAGTGCCGGATCAAGCACGTCGGGGCGGTTGGTTGCGGCGATGATGATCAGATTGGTATCGTTATTGAAGCCGTCCATCTCAACTAGCAGCTGGTTCAGCGTCTGCTCACGTTCGTCGTGGCCACCGCTCATACCGGAACCGCCACGCTTACGACCGACGGCATCGATCTCATCGATGAAGATGATGGCCGGAGCATTCTTCTTGGCCTCATCGAACAGGTCACGCACACGAGAGGCGCCAAGACCCACGAACATTTCCACGAAGTCGGAGCCTGCCATGGAGTAGAAAGGCACGCCGGCCTCGCCTGCGATGGCTCGTGCCAGCAGTGTCTTACCGGTACCTGGAGGACCGTAGAGCAGCACGCCACGCGGAATACGGGCACCCAAAGCCTTGTAACGAGACGGATCCTTCAGGAAGTCCTTGATTTCCTCGACTTCCTGCACGGCAGCCTCTTCGCCGGCTACGTCGGCGAACTTGGTGGTCGGGGTCTGACCTTCGAGCAGCTTGCCGCTGTTCTTCTTGCCGCCCATGCCGAACATGCCGCCGGCACCGCCCATACGACTCATCATGAACCAGAACAGACCGAAGATAATGAGGAACGGCAGCAGCGAGGTCAGCAGATACGTCCAAATGCTGCTCTGCTGCATGGTCGCCGTCCAGCCCTTGGCCGGATCGGCCTTTTCAACGGCCTTGACCACGGTGGCGGACTGCGCGTACGTGTAGTAGAACTGCACGCTCTTGCCGTAGTTCTTCATACGCCCGGTATCAGGGTCGGTAGCGGAGTAATCGCTCTTGAGCTTGAGCTTGACCTGCTGGGTGTTGTCTACGATCTGCGCGTATTCAACATTGTTGCCGTTGAGGATCTGCAGACCATTCTTGGTGTCGATGGTCTGGGAACCGGTTCCGGCGAAAATCTGGAACATGGTCACGGCAAGCAGGGCCACGACCACAACCCACAGCCACGGGGACTGCCAGAACGGACGTGGACCACCATTGGAACCGTTGCCACTGGAACCGTTACCGTTGGAACCGTTACCATTACCGGTGTTGTTGTTGCGTCCAAACGGATTGGTGAACGGGTTATTGCCGCCGCCGTTGTTGTTCGGCGACTGGCCCGGACCAGGAAAACTCATGCCTGACCTCCTTCATAGACTTCCGGCTTCAGCACCGCGATCGAATCAAGATTGCGGTATCGCTCGTCATAATCCAAGCCGAAACCGACCACAAATTCATCGGGAATCTCACGTCCCTTATATTTCACAGAAACATCCACCTTACGGCGCGCCGGCTTTTCCAACAGCGCAAAAACCTCCACAGAAGCGGCACCGCGGCGCTTGAGCTCATCGACGAGCCACGCCAACGTGATGCCCGAATCGATGATGTCTTCTACAATGAGCACGTGACGACCGCGAACATCGGTGGACAAATCCTGTCGCACGGTGATCTTGCCGCTCGATTGAGTGCCGGAGCCATAGCTTGACAGGCTCATGAAATCCATCTCCGCGTGGATGCTCATGGCCTGCGAAAACGCTGCCAGCGTATTCACCGCGCCTTTGAGCACGCAGACCAGCAGCGGATTCTTGCCACGGTAGTCTTCACTGGCCTGAGCCGCGGCACGGTTGATGATGTCGGCAATTTCTTCTTTACTGATCAGCTCGTGATCAATGTCTTCTTGTACGTCAGCGATTCGCATGCCCACCATCTTGGCACACGCGAATGACGTGTTTCTGGCGATATGCTGAATATCCGCTGGGAAGATTCACACCTTGCTGACCATGCCAGTCGCATATCAACCTATCGATCCCTTCAACCTGCCGTGCCATGCACGAAATGCCGGCTTCTGCAAGCGAGCGCACAATCACCCGTCTTCTGATGGCAATGTCTTGCGATTGCAGCGCACGCACGTCGATGATTATATCGCCGTTGCTCACGGTTACGCCTTGTTCGCACACGCGTTGCGCCACACCGTCAAGATATGCGCGATCGTCTTCGGCAAGCCTCGCTCCAAGCGCAAGTTTCGACACAACGTCACTTCCCGCAAATGATTCAAGATATGGCATGAGATCGTGCCGTATTCGGGATCGCAGTGGATAGTTCGCGGGAAGGGGCTCGTTTCCATCCGAATTCCCTACATCCGGCCCATTTGTGGGATCGTCCCACCAGGCAAGCCGTAAATCCTCGCAGATGCCTGTGGTTTCTTCGCGTGTAACATTCAGCCACGGGCGTAGAAAACGCACCCCGTCTCGCATGAAGGAACCGTTCATACCGCAAACCGCATCAAGGCCAGCGGAACGTAACAAACCGATGATAACGGTTTCCGCCTGATCGTTTTTCGTATGAGCCAGCAGCACGGCCGAAGCGTCGGAGCATGCGTCGACAATCGCATGGTAGCGTGCTTCACGCGCCGCAGCTTCAATGCCGATGCCGCGGGAGTCGGGCACGTCAATCGCACGAACACGAACTGGGTCAAGACCCAACGCAACGCAACGATCGGCGGTTGCCTGCGCAACCTCGGCAGAGCTTTGCTGCAACTGGTGGTCGATGATGATCGCCCCGCATCGCAATCCCAATGAAGCGCATGTTTTCGCCGCAACCGCAGCCAACGCCATCGAATCGCGCCCACCGGAACAGGCCACCATGATTAGAGGAGCGTCCGCATCTGGCGCATGCTCGCCATGACGGGCGAATCGGGCATCCTGCAATCCAAATCCGGCCGATTCCAGAGCGGCCCGTAACTCGCCGATACCCTTACGCAAACGAGACGAATACACCATGGCATCACAGCTTCGGCAGCGCGGCCACGAATGCGTCGATAGCGGATTTCGCAGCCTCGAAATCATCGGGATTATTGACGATCACGGCAAAGCTCAACGCACCCCCTTTATGACGCGACACATTGCCGGTCATGGAGGTCACTTCCCCTAAACTGCCGGTTTTGACACGGATGAGACCAGCTTCGTCGGCATCGTTCAAACGATTCGCAGCGGTACCCACAAAACCCACGACCGACAATCCTTCGGCGGCGGCGGCACCGGCGCCGGCCGCCAGATTACGCTGCTGCACGTCGAGCAAGGTATGCGCGGTGAGTTTGGAATCATCAGACAGCCCCGAACAGTTGAGCATGGTGAGGCCCTTGGTGGAGATTCCCCGCTGAGTCAGCACCTGTTCGACCGATTGAACCGCGCCGGCCGGCGAATTATTGGCACCGATATGCAAAGCCAGCAATCTGCCGAATTCCTCAGCCAGAGAATTGTCGGAATGCCGAAGCATGAACGCCATGATCTCATTCAGCGATGCGGAATGCACGGCCGCGATGGGACTGGTGCCTTCGGGAACCGTTCCCTGTTCCACGGAAGAATTCACGGCAATGCCCTGTTCAGCCAAACGCTGCGCGAACACCTGCGCGGCCTCGCGGGCAGGCTGCGTACTCAAAGCGGGGTATGCGCTGAACACATCGGGATCCGCGGGATTGGCACCGTTCCAGTTACGCCCGCCATCCACCGCCATGGACGCGGTCGGCGCGTAGTACACGTGGTCCGAGTCTAGTTCTGCGATGCCGCTTGGCCAACGGTCGCTACCGAACAGGGAATCATCGTAGACAAGCGTCACGGAGGCGATGTCCCGCTGGCGCAACGCCTGAGCCGTGTTCGCGGCAAGCGTTCCCAGTCCGGCACGCCCATTGATATGTTCCGAATCGGATGCACCGGCACCGAGCAGCATGTCGCCATTGCCTTTGAGCACCAATCGCGCGGTGCCGTCCTCACGCTGTTCCAGATAGGTCTGCGTGTCCAACGTCTTACCCATGTCGAGCGTGGTCGCCGCAGCATATGCCGTCAACGTTTTCATGGTGGATGCCGGCGTATACGACTTGTCGAGATCATGCTCGGCCACCACATTGCCGGCCGCATCGGCGATGGCGATGCCATATTCGCCACCGAAATCGGAGGCGGCCGTTTCGAATTGGCTGATCAGCGCCTTCGCTGCAGCTTCATCCACGGTCTTCGAAGCGTCAAGCCCTTCGACCACCGTTGCCGCAGGAACGGCGTTGCCCGGCGTCTTGGCGGTGATGTGTTCGACTTCCTGCAGGGTAAGAACGCCCGGCAGCTTGTCGAAAATGTCGGCCACGACATAGCCGACGCACAATACCGTGGTGAGTGCCACGGAAAGCGCCACCGTAATGTATCGGCGGCGTTTCACATGCCGGTATTCAGCCGAATCATCCATGGAACAACAACACTCCAGTCATAAGCGGAAATCGAAATGAAAAATCGAAATGAAAACGAAAAAGCAGGAAACACGCAAGCCTGCGAACGAACGTCATCCCTTATGCTCGATTGGCTTCCATTCCGACTTGGCGAACATCGCCTGGAACGAGATCGGCACATAACTGAACATGTAGATCGGGAAGCTCAGCACATACGCGAACAGTTCCTTGTTGGTGGCGCCGATCTGATCGCGTTCCACAATGATCGTCAACGCAGCCAACGCCATCATGCCGATCACCGACGTCACAATGCCGGACGTCCAACTGGTCAACGAGCTCAACTGGCTCTGCCATGTCACGAATCCGCAAGTCGCGAACAACAGTCCCAGCAGAACGCGCATGATACCGATCACCGTGAACGGACACAACAACAGTGTGAAATCAACGGCGGAGAAATCGCGTTCCCTGATGGCGCGTTTGACCAAAGCCGGCCCGTAATAACGGAACACTTGCAGGAAACCCTTGCTCCAACGCAAACGCTGACGCCAGCTCTGCGCGAAGGTGACAGGCTGCTCGTCATACAGAATCGCGGTACCGCAGTAGCCGATGCGGTCGCCGTGTAGCAAGGAATCCATGGTGAATTCCAAATCCTCGGTCAAAAGGTGGAATTTCCAACCATTATTACGACGCATGATCTCCTGCGAAAACATGAAACCTGTGCCCCCTACATGGCAGCTGTTGCCGAGCCACATGCGCGAGGCCGACAGGAATCGAGATTCACGGATGAACCACAATGCAGAACCGGAAGAGACCCAATTGTCGGACAAATTCACGGAATTGCGGTAGCTGGTGAGAATCTTGAAACCCGACTGGAACGCCTTGTTCATCTCTTCGACGTAATGCTTGTCGAGCTTGTTGTCGGCATCGAACACGAAGAACGCGTCGTACAGGTCGGATGCGCCGGATTCGTTCATCTGGTCAAGCAGATACGTCAATGCGTAGCCCTTGCCCACAAGTTCCTTGTTGAAGCGTTCGACCACATGGCAGCCCATGTTGCGCGCCACTTCGGCGGTATTGTCGGTGCAATTGTCGGCAACGAGCCAAATGTCGATCAGCTCGCTCGGGTACGTCTGCGTTTGGATGCAGGTAATGAGGTTGCCGATGACTTTCGCCTCGTTTCGTGCGGAAATCAGCACCGCGTAACGCTTGTTCATCGGCGCATCGGGAAATTTGATCGGCTTGGTGAACAGGGAGATGAGAATGCACACCGCCTGATAGACCACACCTGCGCCGCCGACGATGACCAACAGAATGTCAAGTACACTCAGCAGTACCATTAACGCCACCTACTTCTTGGATTGTCATCCACGTTTTTCGCGCTTCCTCCAGTTTCCCGCGATTCACCGTTCTTCCGTTCATTGCCGGATTCCGGATTTTCGTTGGATTCCCGCGATGCGTTTTCGCTCTCAAGACCCCGCAATGGCTTGCGTTCCGTTTTGCTCGTTTTGCCCAACACATGCTTCGGAATGGCGACGGTTTCGTCCGATTCCAGCGATTCCTCGGAACGGGTGATATTGTACGCCTGCTCCTGCAACTGCCGCACTTCGTCGGAAATAGGCACATGCGCACTGGATCCCTGCACCGCGCGAGGCATACTGTGCAGATGCTCGCTGATCACTTCGGCGCCTTCCACCAGCTTCGACTTCTTTTCAGGCACCGGATCGTCCATCAGCGGGGAATCGACCAGCTCGTACCGCTTCGTATAGGTGCGGAAAATCGTCTGCACGGACGCGACCACCGGCAATGCGAGGAACGCACCCAACGCGCCGAACAGCGAGGTGAACGCCAGCACCGCGAGGAACGCCACGGCATCGTTCACATCCATGGTACGCTGGGAGATCTTCGGCGCGAAAATCAGATTCTCAATCTGCTGGTATACGCAAATGAACACCAACACCACCACAGCCTGCCACAATCCGCAGCTACCCCATGCGAACAGCACCGGCAACGCGCCGCCAATATACGTACCCAACATGGGAATGAACTGCGAAACCATACCGCAGAACAGCGCCAATGGCATCCAATAGGGCACATGCAGCAACATCAGACAGATTCCGGTGAAGAACGCGTTCAGCAACGCGAGAATGGCACGGGAGAACAGGAACGACGAGATCTGGCTCTGGCTCACCGTCCATACGAACAGGAATCGCCGCTGAGCCGCCGGAGCCATCCACTGGCATGCGGCACGGCGCAGTTTCGGACCAGCCGCTGAAATGTAATACGTGGTCATGATTATCGTCATGAGGTTGATCAGGAACGAGAACAATCCCGACACTGTATTTAGCGCGGTACCCGCGAAATCGGTGACCCATGACGTTTGAATGTTCTTCAGAATCTCATTGCCGAGATTATTGATTTCAGGAAGTTGGAAATTCGCGTATTGACTGGCGAACTGGCACATCTGCTCGTATAGGTCGGGCAGACCGTTCACCAATGCGATCACCTGCTGCACGAACAGGTTGCCGAACAGCGTGAACAGCACGCCGAGAATCACGGCCAGCATCAGCAGCGAGAACAACGACGCGAACGAACGTTTCCAGCCATGTTTGACCAGCGGCACCACCATCGGCTCCACCGCGAGCGCGATGAACAGCGAGACGATGATGTCGATCACCAGGTATTCGATTTTGCCCCAGCTGCGCCAGCAGAAAGTAAACACCACAATGGCTATGGCGATGTATAGCAGTGCACGCCCCAACCATTCCGGCGGTTTTCGGGGATCTCCTTTGGCTGGAAACAGGGTGCCGAGGTCCCAGCGCTGCTCGCTGGTGTTCGCACCGTTTTCACTCTGCGTATTGTTCAATCGCTGTTCGCTTTCGCTCATGGCTTCCCATTGTAGCGATAGGCGTCGTGTACAGGCTGAGCTATTGTGGTAGTTATGCTGAACGTTTCAATTGTCATCCCCGCTTGGAATGAAGAGGAGCGTATCAACGATTGCCTGTTGAATGCCACTAGGCAGACCGTGATGCCCCATGAAGTGATCGTTGTCGACAATCGTTCCACCGATTCGACGGTAGCTGTGGTGGAGCAGTTTATGAAAGACCACCCTCAAGCCCCTGTCCGTTTGCTGCATCAGGATGAGGAACAGGGATTGATTCCGACGCGAGATTATGGTTTGAATCACGCCACCGGCGATATTTTGGGCCGTTTCGACGCTGATTGCATGATTCGCCCGGATTGGGTCGAAGTGGTGTCCGGCATTTTCACCGAGGATCCGGAGGCCATGGGTGCCACTGGTCCGGTGATGTATTACGATCTGCCGAGCCGCCATTTTGGTTTGCGTGGGGATAATTCCACGCGCAAGCGCATTTACAAGGCCGATGGCGGCCAGCCGTTGCTGTTTGGCTCGAATATGGCGGTCCGCGCTTCAGCTTGGCGCGAAATCTGCGACGAGGTGTGCCGCGACAAGGCCGATGTGATGCATGAGGATATCGATATTTCGCTGCATCTGCTGGGCAAGGATTTGAAAACCGTGTACTGCCCGCGCATGATCGCCGGCATCAGCGCCCGCCGTATGGACACGTCGCTCACGTCGTTCAATAATTACATGCGTCGTTTCAAGAACACGTTCGACGCGCATCCACAGCATTCACGCAAGCATAGGCCGGAGATTCTGCTCACCGCGCTGTATCCGGTGATGCATCTGCTGTATCCGGTGTGGCAGAAGGTGCTTGACACCGCCGATATCAATCCTGCGGAGGCGGCGTGGATCAACGAGCAGATGGAATTGGCCGAGCAGGAGGGACATGAATGGTATGACGACACCCCTACTGATGAGGAGTGGAGTGAAAAGCACGAGGATTCCAACGATTAATTCGCACATTTTCGTATTGGATTGAAGTATTTCAATTCATCAACATACGTAATTGTAATCGCATACAAAAATCGTGGTGTGAATTTATTACGATTCACACCACGATTTTTTATGTTCTCAGCGATGTTCTCTCACGATTCGTCGTTCGTTACGCACGATTGCCGATTCGTGGGAATTGCCGCATTACATCAGGCTCTTGTAGATGGCGAGAATGTCTTCCTGCGTGGCCTGACGGGGGTTGCCCGGCGTGCACACATCGTGGAAGGCATCATAAGCCAGCGGCTCCAGATCGGCTTCGGTTGCACCGACTTCGGAGATGGTGGTCGGGTTCTTCAGATCCACGGTGAGCTTATGCACAGCCTGGACGGCCTCTTCGCGCACGGTTTCGATATCGCCGGTGTAGGCGTCCGCGATGCCGAAGGCGTCAGCGATGTCACGGTACTTCTCACCGGTATAGTCCTTGTTATATTCCATGACCGGAGCCAGCAGAATGCCGTTGGCAACGCCGTGGGCCACGCCGAGGCGACCGCCCAGCGGGTGGGCCATGCCATGCACCAGGCCGAGGCCGACGTTGGAGTAGGCCATACCGGTGATGTAGGAGGCGTAGGCCATCTGTTCACCTGCCGGAATGTCACCGTCGGCGCTCTTGGCGAGGTTCTTGGCGATCATACGGATGGTCTGCATGGACAGGCAGTCGGACAGGCTCCATGCGCCCGGAGTGATGTAACCTTCGATGGCGTGGGTCAGGGCGTCGAGTCCGGTGGCAACCTTGAGACCACGCGGCATGGAGTCGGTCAGATCCGGGTCGACGAAAGCGACGATCGGAATGTCGTGCGGGTCGACAGCCACGAACTTGCGCTTGTTGGCGGTGTCAGTGACCACATAGTTGATGGTGGTTTCCGAAGCGGTACCGGCGGTGGTCGGCACGCCGAAGATCGGCACGGACGGATTCTTGGTGTCGGCAACGCCTTCCAGGGAGAGCACGTCGGAGAATTCCGGGTTGGCGGTGATGATGCCGATGCCCTTGCAGGTGTCTTGCGGGGAGCCGCCGCCCAAGCCAATCAGGAAGTCGGCACCGGATGCGGCGAACTTGGCGACACCGTCCTGAATGCATTCGACCGGCGGGTTCGGCTTGACGTTGTCGAAGACCTCATACGGCATGCCTGCCTCATCGAGCACATCGGTGACCTTCTTGACGGTACCGGTTTCCAGCAGCACCGGATCGGTGACGATGAATGCCTTGGTGAAGCCGTGCGACTTGGCAACGCCCGGAATCTCCTTGATGGCTCCGCGACCGAAATACGCCGTCTGGTTGAAAATCATGCGATAGACCATAGTGCTCTCCTTTAAGCTACTGTGCGTTCATAGGCTTCGTCATACCTTGCCGAAGCCAACGCTCCCATCATAAACCCATTTTCGACCGTTATGCGATCAACGACACCGCGATATTATGTGACCATTCTCACAAAATAAAACCAGCTGAGGGGTAAAATCATCCATCGAACAACCTGCCCTTCCGCTACGGCAGGTCCTTACGTTCGAACACCCACATGGTCTCGTCCGTGGATCTGTTGTCGGTAAGAATCGTCAACATGAACCGCTCACCGTCGTTCTTCATGTAACCGCATTGCACCGCACCTTCCGACTTGAGCCGGCTACGGACGACATCGTAGTCAAGCAGTCGCAGGATACCTTCTTGGTATTCGGGAGCAATCCTCACACAGCAAAACTCACGTAATGCTTCGCGGAAGGAACCGCCATGACCATCAAGCATACGCTGAAAGAAATCGGGCACCATGATCGAACGCTGCGTATCGGTATTCAGATTGACTATAAATGACACCGGATAACGTACATTCAGATGTTCAAGCAGCATTTTCATATCCTCATCGCGCACCAGAATATCCTCAAGCCGGTTGTTGAGCATGCGGAGCTGACGTTTGCCTCCGCCATTGACGTAATACTGTTTCTTGTTCTGACGCATACGGATTTCCGCCTGATTGATGAGGTCCGGAAGATCCCCTCCATCATCGGATTCGGCCATGCCTACGGATATATCCCAATCACCTTCCAGAAAATCCCGACGCATACGCGCCATCCGACGCATACTTTGGCTCACCGTATGGTTGCAGCTGATAATCACGAACTCGTCGCCTCCGACGCGGTAGATCCTGTCGTCCCCGAAGCAGGCACGCATCGCATTCGCAAGTCCGCACAACGCCGAATCGCCCTTGGCATGCCCCAAATGGTTGTTGATTTCATGCAGTCCGATCATGTCGACGTACACCACCGTCAACGGCTTGTCATGCGTGGCTTGGATGTACTCCAAGTCATCATCGTAGGCATTGCGGTTGAGTAGTCCCGTAAGCGAGTCTCTGCGATAATTATCGGCATCGCCGCATGCCAATAGTCCCATGGGCAGATTCTGTCCGACCAGCACCACAGCCCAAGGGTCGGATGGGGAGCATGCGTGAGTGGGAATCGCTGCGAATGCGACTACACCGGTTTTGGCCAATATCTCGCTGCGGTATAACCCCAGCACGGTTTCCTGCCTGTATAGCCGTTCTCGGATTGAGGTCAGATTCAGATCGGCGAAGAATCGCCCGACATCGTCAGGATGCACCACCCGGTTGGCGGCCACCGCACGCATGTAGGCACCGAATTCGTCGACTTCCGGATCGGGAATCACCCCATCCCGTTTGATGACACGGTATTCGCCTGTCTCCACATTCAACCGGGATATTTCCGCCAGACCATCAGCCAGGATTTCAAAGGTGTCGGCCGCCAACGCGGAGACTCCCAACAGCACCCGGCCGTTGACAGTCACATGATTGCGATGCAGGTAATCGCACGACATATCCCAATAGTGCCGACCGTCGGCGCGTTCAGCCAACAGCGTTTCCATCTGTTTCACCGGCAGTGGAGGGTAGAAATAATATCCTTGGATGTATCCGCATCCAAGTGCTTTCAGCCGATCGACCTGTTCCTTGGTTTGGGCGCCCTCGGCGATGATCATCAGATGCAGCTTCTTGGCCATAATAATCATGGATTGGATGATTTTCATGCCTTTACCGGCATTCTCATCGCTCAGTTCGATGAACTTCATGTCCAGTTTGATCACATCGACATTAATGTCTTTGAGCATGTTCAGCGAGGAATATGCCGAACCGAAATCATCCATCAGCACCACGATGCCTCTCGCATGCAGTTTGCGGATGGTGCCTTCCACTATGGGCAGGTTTTTCGCCACGGCACTTTCGGTGATTTCCACCTGCAATAGACGCGCGTCGACGCTATATTCGTTCAGCAGCCCGCCAATCACGTCGGCCACATCCATCTGGTTGATATCCATCATGGACACGTTCACGGAAACCGGTACCAGATTGCGTCCTTCACGCTCCCATCTGCCCAGCATCTCAGCCACGAAGCGCCATACGAACATATCCACATGGCAGATCCGCCCGGCTCTTTCCAATACCGGGACGAACCATCCTGGGGGAATCACGCCATATTTGGGGTGATTCCAGCGCACCAACGCCTCGGCTCCTACAATGGTTCCCGTCTCCGCATTGCATTTAGGCTGCAGATAACAGCAGAATTCGCCGTTTTCGAGCGCATAATCGATGTCTTCGAATGTGAAAAAAGGCACCAGCTCGTCGTTAGACGGCATTCCGCCCATTTCCGGCATGTCGGTCACGCGGTCTCCCTCTCGTCGAAAAAACTATCCGTGGTATTCGCCGTTGTACTGTATCAGTGTTACGTCCTCGATACCATCAATCGCACGGATACGCTCGGCGAACGCCATATCCTTGTCGTCGCAAAACACTTCGACGGCCATTTCCACGCGTTCGCCACGCATGGTTTTGGATTTGACGAAGAATTTAGTACGTCCGAACGCACGCGTGATCTCATCGCCAGCCATATCGCCCACATAGTGGATCACCGCAATGTACACGCGCCCTTTGTCTTGATACGAGTAGAACAATGCCAACATGCCGATCATCACCAATCCGGCCACAATCACCAGCACATACATGCCCGCACCCGACGCAATACCTGAAGTAATCGCCCAGAACAAATACAGCAAATCCATCGGGTCCTTGACTGCGGTACGGTAACGCACAATCGACAATGCACCGACCATACCAAGAGAAATCACAATATTCGTACTGATGGACAATGTGACCATGCAGGTGAGCACGCACATGCCCACCAACGTGACCGCGAAACTGCGCGAATACACCACGCCCGTGTAGAAACGGCGGTACACGCAGTAAATAACGATGCCAACGATCAACGCCACCAGTAATGCCAGCGCCATTTTGGGCACATTGTATTGGCTGAAGGATTTCAGCACCGACTTTTTAATCATGTCATTAACGCTCATAATGCTGCTCTTTCTCTCTTTGCTTCCTTGATTCGTAACGTTTGATTTCGGGAAATGCCAGCCGATCACAGACTGTCTTTACAGGCTCGGCACGCTCCAGCCTTCCTGCCAGTAGCCGAATCTCCGCAAATACGAGGCTTTGTCATAACAGAGCACGTATTTCGAAGCCGACGTCAACTCCTGAGCTTTGCCAGGCAACAGATCGCGTACCATCTGCGGCAGGAATTCAGTGAATTTGACTTCCATCACCAGTTTTCCCGGCTCAAGCACGGGCAGTACCGGCAGTGTGGAGTCGAAAATATCGAATCCTCCAACCGCCGCACGCACATTCATATCGAAAGTGACACGCACAGTACCGGCATCAAGAATCCACGGTTCGCGCTCATAATCGACGATCACACGCGGACGCAACACATTGCACATGCATTCCACATAAAGCTCGCGGCACAATTGATGCTCGCTGTCGCGCAAAAACTCGTAATCGCCGGCAAGAATGCGGTCGAACTGCTCATGGGTGAGCGGCGCATCCTCCTTGTAGATCCAACTGTCGCTTTTGCGTTTGCGTTCCAGTTTGATCACACGGTCGCTGTAATCGTAGATGCGAATACGGTATTTCTTGCGCAGCAGCACACCATCGACTTTTTCCCGATATGCGGTGTTCCAATAATCGTCGAAATACAGGCTGCGAATCATATAGCCGCCATTGCTCGCATGTTTGTCGAGACCAAGCAGCGGCGCCATACGCACGTTCAGATCGGCTTTTTGCGCGTATGAGATCAGATATTTGAGCTCATGACGGAACCGTTCCTTGGCGGTGCTCGGCGGAACGGATAATTCTTCGCTGACCCGACGTTTGACGCGCTGCAGCAGCGACGTTCCTCGATTGCCACCATCATTGAACATTGGCATCCTCCACAATGCTGCCGCCGGCTTTCACATAGAAGCACTTGGTGCCATAGATCTTGTTGCCGTTGGTGATGTAGTAGTCAAACGCGTCCTGAGTCTCGCCTGATGCGTTGCGCACGCTCACTTTGATGAAGTACTGGCCTTCACCGGGCATGTCCATCACGGCTTCCGGCAATACGAGGTCGCCCTGTGTGAACACTACATCCTTACCTTCGTAATCCTTGGACACGGTGACGGTATAACGCAAATCCTCATCGTTGAAATCGTAGGAGACATCCCAGTTGAGTTTGAGCTTGCCATTGGTAGGGGTAGGTGTGCCGATGTAGAACGGCATGGGCTTGTTGAACCCGGTTTGGTATGTCTGGTAGTTCTGTTCGATTTCACTGTGCAGCTGGTTCGCGATTACATCATATTGGCTTTTGGTGACGCCTTCATGCATGGAATCAGGCATTTTCCACACATATTGTTCCGTAATGCTGCGGTAATGCTTCACCATGGAGTTGATGCGATTGGCATTCATGTACTTATATTCGTCTTGTATTGCCTTGTCGAGCGCAGTTCGGAACGACTTGGTCTGCAAACAGCGGCTAAACAGCATGTTGCCCCAGTAGTTGCTGATGCCGTTCTCCCAGCTTTTGCCATCGGAACGTTGTTTGATCTCATATTCCTTGCGCATGAGCATGCCGTCGTTGTCCCAGTCAAGCACGTAGAAGGTGTCGGAATTCGTGGGACTATACAGGTACATATTGCGGCTTTGCGTATCGATATTGCCGGTCAACAGCTGGAATGCCATCCAGTATGCGAGATTTTCAGTATCGAAATATTTGCCGAGAATGTCGCTCATCGGCACTGAATAATCGTTGAGCGCGTTCAACATGGCAATCAGTTTGGTATGGTCGTTGTCGCCTTTGATTTCCAGTTTTTCTTCGAATTTCGTCTGATCGTAATCGGGATCGTCGGCGAGTTTGATCACGTCTTCGTCTCGATGGAATTCGAAATAATTGGCCTTATACAGCTGGCCATTCTTATCAAGTCCGTGTGCTTGCAATGCGGTTTTGTTGAGCTGTTCGACCTGCGTATACAGACCGTAATCGTCAAAGGAATCCGATCCGCTGGTTTCGTCTTTCACATACAAGTGCACGAATTGCGTGCGCAGCCCCATCATCTGGTCGATGCCTTTGATGAGATCAAAGGCCATTTTGTTACGGAAACGCAGACCTTCACCCATATGCTTGTTCAATGCGATGGTACGCTGTCCACGCCACTTGCCTTTGCCGCTTTTCAACTCGATCTTGTAATTCTTCTGCTCGTTTTTACTCGATGACTGACCACGTACCTGCACGGTGGCGTTCGGCGCGCTTTCGCCAAAACCAAGCTCCCCGGAAACCGGCCCCTGTTCGTCGCCGACCTGCAGCAAACCATTGACCTTGTAGCGTCCAACGCCCATTGCCGCATAGTCATCAACGGAATACTGGTTGATTTCACTCCAGCTATGGTCGGTTCCTTCCGACGAATTACCGCGCGATACCGTCAGATACATGGTTTCCACGCCGCTGTCGTCATACACCTTGTATAACGATTCGTTGTCGCGCAAGTGTGCGCCGTCGATGCTTTGTTCAGCGCTTTTCTTGACTTGCTCATGCGTCTGCGTTGAATCCGATGATTGCGATTGTTCATTATCGCTGGGTGATGAAGTCGCACACCCAGCGCAGGAAAGCACCATCAGCATTGCCGTCAATGCCGCTATTTGCTTGACAAGCGTGGTAATAGCTTTTGTGTTGCGTCGATTCCACCATGTCATGATTTACGATTCCTCCCCGATTGTATTGTGCGCTTCTGTAATGTTCGTCCCGCACTCGCGCCGCACGTGCCTCTTATATTCCGTGCGATGCAGTGATTGATCGATTCGTTGTTCGCCGTGTTCAAGCAGTATGCCCAGTTCGGTGAAACGTCCACGTTTCGTCTGTGCCACAATCGGCTGCTGCCCCAGCACTCGGTATGGCAGATTGTCGGTGTATGAGGCGAGCCGGAATGTCGCATAAATAGCGAACAGCGACGCTCCCATCAGAAAACCGAAGCCGAACAGTGTAGTAGTGAAGAACTGTCCGATCACCGTGAAAATGACCGTCGACCCGGCGAATAATGCCGATGCAGTCAACGCACCGGAATAATCGGTGAAGTACAGCAGGATCAGCATTACGGTATTGCCGACCGCATACAGCGCATATCCGACGCATAGCACACGAAAATATCCATGCATCGCATCGTTGAAGCCCAAAGGAAGCGCGTTCAACACTGTTTTTTCCAACGAAATCACGGCAGCGGTCACCAACAATTGCTTCAACGCCGTGTAATGCAATTCTCGATTGAGCACAGCCAGCATTTCATTTTCGGCAACGATAATGTCTTTAACCGTGCCACCATCGTTGAGCAGACTGTAATACGAACGATATGTCGGATAGAAATTCACTTCCACCGACACCACAAAATTCACCGTGGTGATCAGAATCGTTAAAAACGCAAGCATGGCGGGCACATCGTAATATGGCGCACCATAAAACAGACCCTTCACTTTGATGCCAAGCGGCCCACACCAGGTGATCACCAAATGGGCGAACAAGCCAATGGTGGTGAACAATCCGGTCAACGCCAACGGCAGAAACTGGTCAACCCACTGCAGAAACAGCCACGGATTCTCACGACTTTGCGGAAAATACCGATGCAACAGCAGCACATCCCACACCAGCATCACACCATAGCCAAGCACCACCGCAAACAACAGCGATTCCACCGGCGGAAACGCCAATGCAAGCAGCACGCATGACGTAATAAACGCCACCAGCACTGCAGCAGCAAAAGAATACAGAATGCTTTTGTAATCTTTAATGGCCGTCAAATAACTCATCGCATTCCAGTTGACGACCATTTCAAGAAACAGCCATAAACACAACGCGCCCTGCATCAGCGTGGCTCCAGAAAACAGCAGAAACACCGTGTACAACACCGCGCCCACTACCAACATGATGCCGGTAGACCCCCAAAACGACGGCAGAATCATCTTCTCATCGTGATCAAACAGCATATCCGCCAAAAAACGTGTGACCGGCATCGACAGAAAACTTGTCAACACCAACGAGGCAAGCAATGTGTATGTGATCATGCATACGAGCAGATCACGGTCGGGGCGGCCCACCTGCCACCAACTGCTCACGATCAGCACGCCAAACTGCAGAAGCACGCCCAGCAGCATCGGGCCTGCGCAAATCACACCGGCGTAGCCGTAAGCTCGCAGCATCGCCATCAAGCCTCTACGGCGGAATAGTTTCTTCAGTTCAAATCCAATACCGGCCATATCAGCGCTCCAATCCGAACTGATTCAATCCGAACTGATTCGCGGTATCGCTATACAGCCTGCGATAATCGTCAAGCATACGCTCATGCCGATAATAGGCATTCACACGATCGCGGCCGATCTGCCCCATGGTTTCACGCAACACGCGGCTGGAACACATGCGTTCCATCGCCCCGCTTAAGCCTTCGCGGTACATGGGAGGCACATAAAAACCGGCAGTGCCGAAATCATCGCCATCCTCACCTTCCAACAGCTCACGGCAACAGCCGACATCAGTGGTCACGCATGGGCGTGCGGCTGCGAACGATTCCAACACCGACAACGGTTGGCCTTCGGAAATGCTGGTCAACACGGTGAAATCAAGCTTGCGCATGTATTCGACCACATTCACACGGCCCGTGAATTCAAGATTGCGCACGCCCAACTGTTCCACAAGCTCATAGCATTCGTCGGCATACTCCTGATCGTCAACACCGCCGAGAATATGCAAACGCACATTGTCAACGCGAGATGAAAGCTCATGAAACGCATGAATCAGGGTTTTCACGTCTTTGATCGGCGCCATGCGCACCACCGCACCGATATCAACCCAACCATCGTCGGGTTTCAGAGGAATATCGCAAAAACGTTCGTATTGAATGCCGTTGGGAATAACCTGGCAGGCGTCGGCGGGAGCACCCATACCTATTTGGATAAGACGGGCACGACCGAACAAACTAGTGATACGCCATGCACGCTGGTAGATCTGTTCCGAAAGCATGTAGAAGAAACGAATCCAACGCGGACGGAAAGCCGGAAGCACCCATTCGGCAGAAATAATCTCCTCTTCACGTTCGCGCGTATAAATGCCATGTTCCGTAAGCAATACCGGCGCATGGTTGATGGAACCACCCAAACAAGCCAACAATCCGCCATATCCAGTGGAAATCGCATGATAGATTTGCGCTTCCGGCACTTCGCTGCCCATCAGGTATAACACCGGCAGCAGCATGGAGCGCGCAGTATGGAAAGCGTCGGCATAGGCCACATACGGGTATTCCTCCATGCAGATTTGCGTGAACAGGTCAATGAATTCACGGCTTTGCAGGAATGACAGCGGATGCACGCCTTTGGTGTGGAACAGGTTGAAAAGCACATCCCAGTCCGGGCTGCCAAGATTCACCAGTTCGCGCAATGACCGCAATTCCTCTTCGGTGAACGACACTTGCGCGCGTTCACCGCTCAGACGCAAGGCGTCGTCGAGGAACACCTCATGCACTTCCACCACATTGCTGGGCAGGTCATATACGAATTTGCCGCGGTCTTCGGCTTTGGCGCCGATCACGCACAATACGAACTCGTGCTCTTTCATCGCTTCGATATAACTGTGCATCCACGTGGACACGCCACCATGCACGTACGGGTAGCATCCTTCCAAAACCAGGCAGATTCTCATGCCGCTCCCCCAGTCTTGCGTTCGATATGAACCGTGGCGCTCGTGGCTTTGAGCAGATACAAGTTGCCAGTCAGCTTAGTGAGGCTTCCGCCGCGCACATTGCCGGGCGTACCATTACTGGCACGGAACATCAGCCACCCTTGATCGGTGAGGTTGCCAAGTTTCAGATCCCAACTGGTATCGGTTGTTTCCATCGAAACCGTCAATCCTGAGAATCGTTGCACCGCCGCAGCGCATTCCGTTCCAGTCTGCATACGAATGGATGGAGCCGACTGTTCCAACCAATCCAAATAATCTTCCAATCCCTTGCGATAGGTTTCCCAACCTTCTTTCGCACCACGATCTTCATCAAGCAGATCGTCGGGATGCATGAAGTGCGTGCTCACATAGTGCATGTTCAATTCGGAAACCGCGGCAAGACGCATGTATGTG
The DNA here is from genome assembly GCF_002742445.1 of Bifidobacterium sp. N4G05. Classification (GTDB taxonomy): domain Bacteria; phylum Actinomycetota; class Actinomycetes; order Actinomycetales; family Bifidobacteriaceae; genus Bifidobacterium; species Bifidobacterium hominis. The sequence continues at coordinate 80,999 of NZ_NJNQ01000001.1, forward strand.
TCGCCCACCATGCCGCCGGACACGATACGGGGAGCCTCCACCACGCCATCGGCCGCAACACCGAACTCCTGTATGTACGGCAAGGAACTGTCGGAAGGCATATACGTACTGGCGATGGCGCGAATCTGCGGCACATCCTCGCCTATGATCTTTCGTCCTTCTTGGGAGAGGATATTCGACGGCGGCACGTATACCGACGATGTTGCGGCCGGCAATACGTCTTTCTGGAATGCAATCAGTTCCTGCAATGATGCCATAATGGCTTTGCGATTCGGCCATTGCACGTACACGTATTCTTTGCTGTAATGCGTGTTCGGCAACACCAACGGCTGATGGTTGTACCCGTGATATCCTATTTCGCCGTTTTGCCGAAGCAACAATCCTCCGTAATACTCGAATTGTGTGTTATCCGTCTGTCGTACCGGAGCATCCTTGGTGTCATCGCCGTAATTCTCAATCATCACACCGGTGAAACGAATACCGTACCGTTCCGCAAGACGCACCAAATCCGGCCACCATACTTGAGAATAGAATTCAGAAATACTCATGTTGTAGTCACGTTTGATGTATTTGCCATTGCCAGACGGTATCGGAGAGGGAAAATCATCCAAGTAGAACGCCGCGCTGTTAATCACCGGATAGGCCATGGCAGAACCGAGCAGACTGAACGCCGAAGCGTAAAACCCTCGAAACACCTTGCCGTAAATGCCGATATTGCACATCACAGCCGTTCCTGACTCCACCGCGTTCCTCCACACCAATGGCGTTCTGCCATTGCTGCTGACCGCTTCCACCTGTGCACGATCATTCAATGCGACGCTCAGCGACGATTTGAACGGGTCACTGAATGTGTATGTCTGGCCGCCACCCAACATAAAATCTTCGGACGGTGTAATGCCTTTAGTCGCCACATATTCGTATGTGGACGATTCAATGCCGATCTGCGGGCCGATTACGTCCAAATAGCCGGTTTTTTCGGGAGTCATGGCAAACATGACTCCGCCGCCCTTTTTGGCCCATTGCATGATTTGCAGCACGTGCTCGCCCAGACGGTCGAGATTAGGCATGGCCACTACTATGGTGCTGTAGTGATTCAACGCTGGAAATTCAGCGTTTTCGTCAGCCACGTCAACCGTAGTGGTAGGGACTTTCATATCAAGCAGAATCTGGTCGAGCATGGCTTCGGCATCGCTGACACCCTCCTGCGAACTGTCAACCACCAACAGATTCGTGGCTTTTTGTCCAGCGATAGCATTGGCTGCAGGAATGGCTTTGGCTCGATCCAAATACGTGATGTCGAACCGCGTGGCACCATAATGCACGCCCAGGCTTTCCACCAGCAACACCAATGCGATGGCCATGAACACAGCCCAGACCTTGACCAGACCTTGCCAGCGGAATCGCTTCCACTTGGCCAACACGTCTGACAGGAATCCTCTAATCATGCGCGTTCAGCCTCCTTGGCTCCAGTCCAGAACCGCAGCGTGCGTCTTCCTTGGCCACCGAGATAAATATGCTTGCTTTCAATCTGCTGAACGGTTTGACGCAACGCACCGCCATCATTGCGTGCGGCATCGAGCCGTAGACGCATCAGCCATACATCGCCTTGATCCGGCCACCGTTCCATAGCGTCGTCAATAGTGTGCGCGGCATCATCAAAGAGTTCAAGATCAATCTGCATTTGCGCAAGACGGCACGCAACGTGATAATCGTCATGTTTACGAAGTCGTTCCTGCAACACTTCGGCATATCGCTGCTTCTGCAACTGCAATGCGTATCCTTGCGCAATACCGGAATTGACATATCGTTCCAACGCATCGCAATAGCGTTCCAACATCGTTTCGGAATTTCGATGCTGCAGATAATCGTTACGGCAGCGCTGCAATGCAAGATCTTCTTTGGCACTGATCTGCGCCATGGCGGTAGCCGCGTAATGCACGACTTCCACATCCTCATTCAGTCGGGCCTGCGACAGCACATCGATATAACGGCTGGGATTGTCGTTGAGAATGGACATCACCAGACTGCGCCGCTGACTCGAATCGTTGACGATCAGTGCCTCTTCCAACGGCACTGTATTGGCGAAATCAGCTCGTTCCTCAACCAGGATGCTTCGACGTTCCTCATCATCCACACGCATTTGCTCAAGCCCCGGAGCCGTGTGCTCACCAGCGCGAATCAGCGTGCGCGTATGCAGCATCAGCACACATAACGGCCCCCACAATGGCACCAGCAGCATGAAAGGAAGCAGCCGCCCCTCCACGCGAAGCACGCCAACGCGAGACAATACGCACAGCAGCACGCATATCATTACATGCACGGCGATAAGCAGCATCGCCATCACCGTCGCGTTCACACTGTGCCGCCTTCATGCGATGCGGAGTCATTCGGTGCAGCGTCACTGCGCGGCGTTTCATCCGCTTGCGACTCGGCAGCTACTTGTTCCGAAGCCTCAGCCAGCAACGAATCTTCCTCGTGGTCTGAAACCAGCTTCGCATGCAATCCAGCCTGGGTCAAACGCTTGTTGATGATCGGCAGCTCATGCTCGCTGACCTGATCCATGAGCACATACACATTGCCGTCCTGCAGTACACCGGCCTCATCCGTTTGACGAATGGCTCCCCTCAGGCGGCTACCATCGTCTTGCCAGGCGTCTTCCACACGCAACAGCAGATGATTGCTCATATGATTGCGCTTGAGCTCGTTTGCAGCCAGCACTCTGGGCAGGAACGCCTGAGTGTTCAAGAATTCCGTGCCGGGCACCAGCATCGCCTGCCGCGCAACATTCTCATAATCGAAGGCACGCACCATTGCGGATTTCACCAAGCCGCACATGATGATGAACAGGTTCTGGAAGTACAGGTTCATTTGGTCGGGCTGGGCTTTGGCAAGCACAATCACCACGGCCAGCCTGCCATTGGCATGCACGCCCGCCGCATACATTGGAAGATTTTGTTCGAGATTGCGGTTTACCCACAATCCGCCATGATCCAAGGCCGTAACAATGTTGGCATAATTCTCAAGCAGCGCCGATTTACTGAATAAGGATTCGGTCTGCGGACTCGCGGCCATCAAATGCGCGAAACGACCACCATTATCGATTCGGTAAATACCGAAACTATCGCCGCCCAACGTATCTTGCATAATGCGAATGGTCGCGTAATACAGCTTTCGAGGCAGCACTTCGTCCAATTCACGGGTCATCGCATACATTTTGCCGAAACTGTCGCGCCTGCCGATAATCTGTCCGCGCAACATACGACGATCATCAAGCACATCGTGGTACAGGTCACGCAGGAACGCAAGTCGTTCACGCAGCAAACTGTTTTCGTCACGCATGAATCGCAGGTTTTCGCGATTGCGCATCTGTACATACCCACATACTGCGCCCGCAACGAAATACACCACAAACGTAATCCAATTCGACGTATCGTAAAACAGTGGCGCAAATGACGCACCGTTCGACGCGTACGACAACGCCATGCCGACACATGCCAAAACCGCCGCGAACACGCCTGCGTTCAGTCCGTACATCGTGCCGACGATCACCACGAAAAACAGGCGCACATCCACGGTTCCCAGCTGATTGTTGCCTTGTACCGCGGAACGAAGCAACTCTTCCAGCATGAACGTGACGCAGATTTCGAATGCGATCCATGGTTTCGAATGGTTACGCAGAAAATCCCAAATCGGGTGCTTTCCGGACTGTTCCTGCGCACGCGCCTCTTTCCAGCGTTGCAGTACTAGGGGAAGATCCTGTTTGAGCGAATATCGCGGCGACCAGCCATAACGCAGACGCAGCGCATGGTCGTCTGCTGGGTAATGCTGTGGCCTGTCTTCGCCGAAAGACACCGACAATCCGGGGAACGCCTCGCGAATCATGTCTGCCAAATCGCCGTACGTGAAGTCAAACACGTTGGGCACGTGGAATACTTCGCTTTCAGCGGTCCAATCGTCGAACATGCGGTAGATCAGTTCGGCAAGATCGTCGGCGCAGAGAAAGCATGTCTGCTGCTGTTCGCGTTCGCGGAATGAGATCGACCCTGCTGCGGCCTGTTCGAACAGTCTGCCGAAATATGCGGTCACTCCATTGCGTTCGGGTGCATACAAGTATGGGCAGCGAACGATTTTCGCTTCCAGACGGTAGGTACGTGCGTAGTACAGGCAGAGTTCTTCCGATGCTCGAGACATCAGGCTTTTGCTGGTATCCCGTACGTCGGCGTTTTCCGGATAGGTGAACTCGGATTCGGGGCCGCTGACCATCAGCATTTGCGTTTGCCTGTTGCGAATGGCATGCAGAAGTCTTCGCAATGCGCCCAGATTGCCGTCTCTGTCGCTGCGTGGGGTCAGATTTTCAGAAAAGAATACGATGCGATCAAATTCGTATGTGGTGATGGTTTCGGCAAGGGTGTTGGCGTCAGACATGTTGACGATTCTGAGACGGTCATTGCCGTCTACGGTGTCTTCTCGTTCCGCTATCACCACATGGTCTCGGGGAAAGGCATGCTGAATCCACTGTTTGGTGATGAAATCGGTATTACCGACCAAAAGCACTTCCATGCTACCGCCCCAGTGAATACTCCCTTAACGGGGTTATGGCATAGCTCTACCCACAAACCCTCCATTGTTCCTGTCTTACGGTATTCCAGTGTAATCCGCCAACAGACAAATGCACCCCTCAACGGGGGTTTCTTGGTTATTGCTAAGTAGCGCATAAGATGACACACCCGTGCGGGGCATTGATACGCCCACATCACGGATTCAGCAAGACTTGAGATTAAGAGAGCCATGACCGAAGAGTCTGCTCCTTCAAAAAGTCATGGCCTCTCTGCAGTCAGTCCGCCGTAACTTTGGTTCCTATATGACTAAAAAAGTGACGAAAAACAAAAAACCTCGGAGATTTCCGAGGTTTAAAGCCATGGTGGCTCCGAGCGGCATCGATCCGCTGACCTAACGATTTTCAGTCGTTCGCTCTACCAACTGAGCTACAGAGCCATGAACAGGAACCTGTTCGAGCGACCCCGGCCGGACTTGAACCGGTGACCTCCGCCGTGACAGGGCGGCGCTCTAACCAACTGAGCTACGGGGCCATTGCCACCTTGTTACCAAGGTAAGTACCCCCTGAGAGAGTCGAACTCTCGTTGTCAGATTGAAAGTCTGGTGTCCTAACCGTTAGACGAAGGGGGCGCTTTCAGCGTTTCCGCTTGACAACTCGCTTAACTATACGCGAATCATCGAAACATGCAAGTCTCGGCGTGTCGCAACGTTGCACAATTGCGGAAACCATGCTGTTCACATGTTGAAAATCGTTGAAACAAAGCCATTTCATCACATGAACAGCACAACACGAAGCCTCATACGCGGCGATAGGTGAAGTCATGAATCACACGACCGGCAGCAAGTCCTTTTTTCTCGAAATTCGTCAAAACTCGACCAGAAAAACGCTCGGATTCACCGAAATCGGCGTGTCGCAGACTTGCGGCTTCGTCGGCATTTCCCTTGCCGACATGCTCAACCGGCAGACTCACCGTCAACGTGCCGTCATTATGGAATCCTTCAATACCATCCATGACCTCATGCACATGCAATGCATAGTCTTCAATATCGGTAGCGATCCGCCACACCCCTCCAGCCCACAGCGTGCGATGAATCTCACCGGCAAGCTCCGGTTGCACGATGCGGCGCTTGTGATGACGCATCTTGGGCCATGGATCAGGGAAGAAAGTCCATACTTCGGCTATCGAGCCATCTGCGGCGGCTTTGAAGAGTTCGGGAGCGTTGACCTGTGCGATGCGCAGATTAGCAAGGCCTTGTTTGCCCGCAAGCAGCATGGTGTGCGCCACACCCGGATCGTAGACTTCAAGCGCCAGAAAATTCATTTCCGGGCGTCCGGCGGCCGCGGCAACAATGTTTTCGCCCTGACCGGTGCCGATTTCCACAATCAGAGGATTGGCATTGCCCCACGCTTCCGCAATATACGGCTGATCGAACACCAGATCGTTTCGCACGTCAAGGGAGCTTTCACCTGCATTGATATTCAAAAGATAGGTATCGGCATAGGCATCCCATGCGCGCTGCAAGCGTGCGTCGAGCCTGGCGGAACGACGCACGAAGGAAAGCACCTTGCGCCCATACAAGGCAGGACGCTGACCAGCATCAGCCTGTAGTTCACCTTGCGTTTTTGACATGTTTTGTTCGTTTTCGCCGTTTACTTGATTTTCAGTCGGCGTGTTCGCATCTTCTTGCATACCCTATTTATAGAGGAAACGCAGGAACGGAGCGATTATGTGCGTTACTGTTCATGTGTTATACTCAAATTGTTCAAAAAGTAACAAACTAGAGCAAAAGTGAACAACGTTCGTTGAACGTTCGTTTTTCGAACCAAAGCGCTTTATCGCTCATTTGGAGGAAAGGCCAGAACATGACAGTTCTCGTCACTGGTGGGTGCGGCTACATTGGCGCCCACGTCGTCCACGCTCTTCATCAGGCCGGCGAACAGGTCGTCGTCGTTGACGATCTGAGCTACGGCAAGCCAACCCGCATCGAAGGCTCCCGCCTGTACGGCATGGATATCGCCGCTCCGGGTGCCGGCGAACGTCTCGCCGAAATCATGAAGGCCGAAGGCGTCGACTCCGTCATTCATTTCGCTGCCCGCAAGCAGGTCGGCGAATCCGTTGAGAAGCCGCTGTGGTACTACCAGCAGAACATCAACGGCATGCTCAACGTGCTCATCGGCATGCGCGACTCTGGCGCCAAGAAGCTCGTCTTCTCCTCTTCCGCAGCCACCTACGGCGTTCCGCCGGTCGACGTGGTGCCGGAAGACGTCGTTCCGATGCTGCCGATCAACCCGTACGGCCAGACCAAGCTGTTCGGCGAGTGGATGGCTCGCGCCTGCGAAGAGCCGTACGGCATTCGCTTCTGCGGTCTGCGCTACTTCAACGTGGCCGGCTGCGGTCCGGTCGAGCTCGAGGATCCGGCAATCCTGAACCTCATCCCGATGCTGTTCGACCGCCTGAAGAAAGGCAAGGCTCCGGCAATCTTCGGCGACGACTACCCGACTCCGGACGGCACCTGCGTGCGCGACTACATCCATGTTTCCGATCTGGCCGACGCCCACATCGCCGCCCTGAAGTACCTGGACCGCGACGAGCGCAAGTACGACGCCTTCAACGTCGGCACCGGCGAAGGCACCTCCGTGCGCCAGATCGTCGATGAGGTCAAGAAGGTCACAGGTCTGCCGTTCAAGGAGGCCGTCATGGGCCGTCGCGCGGGCGATCCGCCGCACCTGATCGGTTCCCCGAAGCGCATCAACGAAGAGATGGGCTGGCACGCACAGTACAACGTGGAAGACATCGTGAAGTCCGCCTGGGCAGCATGGCAGGCCAATCCGGAACACCATATCGACGTCGAAACCTGGAAGCAGGCCGACTGATTTCAACAAAACGTAGTGTCGTGAGCGACAACACGGCACCGCAAACGTAACGGCCGGTCGTATATGAGAAGTTTTCCCCTCATATACGACCGGCCGTTGCTTTGTTTTCCCGCTATTTCTGATTTCACAAACATTTTTTCCTTCGACGATCCATGCAAATATTCGCCGATGACACGCCGTGATTTGCACAATGGCGACTTTGCCGTAATATATACATTTGTTGTCATTCGCAAGATTGAAACAACGGCCCCGTAGCTCAGTTGGTTAGAGCGCCGCCCTGTCACGGCGGAGGTCACCGGTTCAAGTCCGGCCGGGGTCGCTTTTTTATTTCTTTTTGAATCTTTTCAGATATCTTTTGCGATTGTCGTATTGCGGTTGTCACGCCAGCATATCTCTCATACAAAAAAGCCCGGTTCAAACGAACCGAGCTTTTTCAATCGCCTCGAATGGCACATTCAACATAGGTTCAGAGCTGCTGTTCGACCCAATCGACGATGAACGGAGCCACTTCCTCAATCTGATCGATTGCCACTTCGAATTCGTGGGCGCCACCATACCATGGATCGACCAGGTCAATCTCGCTTTCGTAACCTGCAGCAGGCTTGGCGAGATTCGGATCGAAGCTACGGTACATATGCACGTTCTCACGCTTGGCTTGCGGAAGCTGACGCAACAACGCACGCATGTGAGAAGCGGTCATCGGCAGGAATAGGTCGGTTCGTTCGATCTCATCACGAGTGATGCGGTGCGCGAAATGGTGCGCCGGAAGCTCATATCCACGCTCACGCAACACCTTGACGGCGCGACGATCGATCGGATTGCCGTATTCCTCATCGCTGACGCCGCTGGATTCGACATTGACCTTGTCGGCGAGCCCACGACGCTCGAATTCGGTGCGCAAAATGATCTCGGCCATGGGAGAGCGGCAGATGTTGCCGGTGCACACGGTCATCACGGTATACATGGGTTTACTCCTCGTGATTTCTCTCAAAGGTTATGCAACGGAATCCGGCAATATCGTCGGAGCCTTTCGTCGTGCCATGCCATACGCCTTCCTCGGCCACCTTCCATGCCCCAGATTCTACCAGTCCCTTGATGTCAGGCGCATAGGTGTCGGCGTCAACATGCATGCTGATTTGCGTCACGTACGCCTTGTCCGCAAACGGCATCGCCTCGTGGAACAGCTGACCGCCACCGAGGATCCAGATTTCACTGCGGTCGAGACCATCATCCGGAATGGCTTCCTGACGCGCCAGATCAAGCGCATCGTCCAAACTGTCGACCACGGTCGCTCCAGGCGCCGTATAAGACGAATCGTGCGAAACCACGATATTGTCGCGATTCGGCAACGGACGATACTTCAGGCTCAGGGATTCCCACGTCTTACGCCCCATGATGACCGGATGCGAGACGGTAAGCTCTTTGAAACGCTTCATATCTTCGGGCAGATGCCACGGCATACCACCCTTGAATCCGATGGCGCCGTCATGACCTTCCTTGTCACAGGCCTGCGCCCAAATCAGATTCACCGAGAATGTCTTGGGGAAATCATCGCCCCAATCCTCCTCGTTCTCAAGCCCGGCATGTCCGGGCTCGGGTTCGTGATAGCCACTGCGGCTACTGTCATGCTCCATTTCACTCACTCCTTGAAGTCGAACTAGGGTCAGTAGTCTAACGTCTGGCGACGACTCTCAGACCGCCACCGGCGCCTTGATGGTTGGATGGTGCCGGTAGTCGACGATTTCAAAATCACTGTAATCGTAATCGAACAGAGAAGCGGCTTTGTTAATGCGGATCTGAGGATACGGATATGGATCGCGGCTCAACTGCTCCAGAACCTGATCGATGTGATTGTCGTACACATGGCAGTCACCGCCCGTCCACACGAACTCCCCCGGCTGCAGTCCGGCCTGCTGGGCGATCATCAGCGTCAGCAACGAATAGGATGCGATGTTGAACGGCACGCCGAGGAACATGTCGCAGGAACGCTGGTACAGCTGGCATGAAAGCTTGCCATCCGCCACGTAGAACTGGAACAGCGCGTGGCATGGCGGCAACGCCATATTCTCCACTTCGGCCGGATTCCAAGCGGACACGACCATACGACGGGAATCCGGATGGTTCTTGACCAAATCGAGCACATTGCTGATCTGATCGATGGTGCGATTCGGATCATCAGGCGTAGGCGCCGGCCAGCTGCGCCACTGCGCACCATACACGGGGCCCAAATCGCCGTTCTCATCGGCCCATTCATCCCAAATATGCACATTGTGTTCCTGCAGCCAACGCACGTTTGTGGACCCCTTCAGGAACCACAGCAGCTCATAGGCGAGTCCCTTGAAAAACACCGTTTTCGTGGTGAGCAGCGGAAAATACTCGCTCAGGTCGAATCGCATCTGCTGACCGAACAGGCTGATGGTGCCCGTGCCCGTGCGATCGGACTTCAACATGCCCTCCGTCAGGATGCGACGTACCAAATCCTCATAAGGCATAGGAATGTCGGTTTCCGGGCGTGCCGGAATGCGAGTACGAATATCAGCAAGTTGTTCAGGTGTCAAAGCCATGCTTGCAAGCTTAACAGCACAAAATCGCAGGTCAAGCACATACGCCCGCGTGTTGATGGTTCCTGCGCTTTTCGGAATGCTTCACTGTGAATGAACATCGATGGATTACATTAGGTATGTAGGCGAGGAGCGAATGGCGCTCCCGGCAAGACGATGAGGAGTTCACCATGGGCAAGAGACTGTGGGTCGAGCGCAACAAAGACGGTTCCTGGGATGCGTTCAGCGAGGATGGCGCGCATATCAAGTTCGGCAAAGGCCGTGGCCAGTTCACGCCTGGCGACCTAATGAAAATCGCTTTGGCCGGCTGTGCCGCACTGTCGAGCCAGTTCGCCGTCGAGCATACGCTGGGCGAGGGCAAGGGTGCGAAAATCGTTGTGGATGGCACCTATGACGCCGACAACGACGCTTATATCGGTTTCGACGAACAGGTGGTCATCGACGCTTCCGACGCCGGTCTGAGCGACGAGGATGCCGAGAAATTCAAGGAACGTGTCACCCGTCATATTGACAAGGGCTGCACGGTGAAGCATACGTACGTGGAGAAGACTCCGGTCCGTATGAACGTCACCATCAAGCACTAACGTTTTCTTTGTAAGAGTTTTTTAAAAAATAAATGGCGATTGCAGCGCCGTGAAAAGCGCCGCAATCGCCATTTTTTATATATTTATTAAATATTTACTGACGTTCCGGGTCAATCTTGGTTTCGATGGCTTCGACCACTTCCGGCTCGGCCTTGGCGACCGGCACCTCTTCGACACCCTTGATATCGTCGAGCGCCTTCGGCTTGACCTCGGCCGGCGAACTCGGAACCGTGTCAAGACGGGTTTCCGCAGCCTCAACATACTTGCGGGGCACCACATACACCGGGCCGACCGCATGCTGCAGCAAGCCTTGGCTGGTGGAGCCGAGCAGTAGACCAGTGAAGCCGCCGCGACCACGGGAACCGACCACGACGACGTCGTGATCGTAGCTGGCCTTGGTCAGCGCGCCAACCGCCGGGCCAGGCACGATCTGCTTGTTGATCTTCAAATCCGGATGGGCTTCCTCAAGCGGCTTGATACGCACTTCAAGATCATCCTTGAATGAAGCCATCACGCCTTCATCGTCGGAACCCTTCATATTCGGCACCGCGGAAATGACGTCAAGCTCGGCATCCCATGCGGCAGCGAAATCAGCCGCGATCTCAAGAGCCTTCAAGCCCCACTTGGATTCGTCGGAACCAACGGCCACCTTGGTGATGGTGTTGTTCAAATGCATCAGATTGCCATCATCGTCGGTATACGGCACCACCACGATCGGGCAGTACGCATATGCCGGCAAACTCGAACTGGTCGTACCCAGCAGGCGTTCCGCCAAGCCACCTTTGCCACGATTGCCGATGACGATGAGATTGTAGTTGCGGGACAGTTCCACGAACACGGACGCCGGATCGCCCGTAACGATGAGAGTCGTCGCCTCAACGCCCTGCTCATCGGCGATGGCCTTGGCCTTCGACAGAATCTCCTGAGCGTCGTTATGGGCCGCATTGTCATCCCCCATGGCGGTGTACGTCGCATCAAAGGAGACAGCGGCATAGCTCGGCAACGAGTACGCACATACGATTTGCAACGTCAATCCCGCATGCTTCGCATAATTCGCAGCCCACCACGTGGCCTTATAGCTGGCGTGGGATCCATCAACACCAACGAGGATTGCCTTGTCATTAATCATGGGACGACCTCCTTGAATCGCCTCGGCAACGCCACCATGCATTGCCTCTAGGCTCCACCATACCGCGCGACATGCGCTTTTGTCAGCAACGACTCGATCTTTTCCATACAAAAAGGCGTATCCCCGAAAGGATACGCCCTAAAAAGTCAACCGTATGTTCGCTCAGAGCACACGACGAATCGCATAGCCACCTGAGAACACGGCCAGCGAAGTGACCTGCGTTCCCTGAGCCGGATTCAGCGCGTTGATCACCATACCATTGCCAATATAGATCGCGGCATGCTGAGCATTGACGATGATATCCCCCGGAGCTGCTTCGGCAATGCTTCCGACAGCCGTTCCAACGCTCATCTGGGCGCCAGAATAATGAGGCAGGCTCACACCAAACTGGGCGAACACCCACTGCACGAAACCAGAGCAATCCCAGCCGGACGGAGTATTGCCTCCAGCCACATACGGATAGCCTTGGAACTGCAGAGCATAGTCGGCCAATGCCTGACCAGTGGCACTCGCAGGAGCCGTAGGAACGCTGATGTTGGCACGTTCGGAAGAACGGCTGGCAGCCTGAGCTCCAGTCTGCGCTTGCGCTTGTGCCTGTTCCTGAGCCGCCTGAGCCTGAGCTTCAGCCTTAGCTTGCTCCTGAGCCTTCTGATCCTTTTCCGCCTGAGACTCGGTCTGGGGAACATCCAAGCTTTCGATGCCACCCCAATCGGCGTTGGACTCAATATCCGTGGATGTGTGCTCGGCGAGGAAATCACGCTTGGCCGTGGTGGTCTTCGGGAAAGAACGTGTAGCGGTTACCGTGGTACCAGCCACAGCATTGCCTGCGCTTGCGGCCGGAACCGCCGCACCCAACATGGCAGACACAGTAACAACAGCGAAGATACTCGTGAAACGTCTAGCAATACTCATCGTGTCCGAAGCTACCATAAACATTCCCCTTCAATAGAACAGCAAGACAACCGGAACAGTGTCATATCATGCGACACGCCGACGTGATTATGTTATGCAAAAAACGGGATGGCAAACGCAAATTAACGGAAAACAGTGAAATCAGTAATGTCAGTAATGAATATACGTCAACTGCGAAGCTTCCTGCGCAGTGAACGTACGATCGGAAATCACGCCAAGACCCTTGGCATTGGATTCCGAGATCTTGATCGAACCGTCGGCATTCACTTCTTCGACAATCGCGACATGCCCGTAATAGCTGTCCGCATTCAGTTGGCCTGGAGCGAATACCACGATATCGCCAGTGTGACGTGCCGTATTATCAACCCAATAGCCGAGAGCACGCGCGGAATCACCCCAACTACGCGCATCTCCAAAATGGCTTCCGACAGGCAGACCAAGCTGCGCACGACGGGTATACGCCCACCATGTGCACTGGCCGTACGGGTAGTCATTGCCGGTGTCACCGGTGCCGTGGTTCGGATTGAAGCCCGAAGGAAGAAGGCCGGCATCCTGATCCATGAGAACGGCGACATTAGGATTGTCGGCAATGGACTTTGACAGAAGATTCGCGTCCATGGAAGAACTGGTTTCGCCAAGCTGCCAATCACCGCTGTTGCTGGTGGAGGCCAGAGCGTCGAGACCGCTACGGGACTCGGAACGGGATGCCGCATCGTCGGAGATACGCTTCATCTGCGTGGTAGTGGTGGCATTGTCAGCGAAAGTCATTTCAGACGCATTCTGCTGGCTGACCGCCATGGCAGTGGCCGCGGTGCCAACCAACGCAGCCAGCGATGCGGAAGTCACGAATGCGGAGCGACGGCCGGCTGCACGAGCGGCCTCACGCATGGCGCGGCGGCTCATCGGAACCACCTCATTCAGCTTCTTGGCAACCGCAGGCTCAAGACCTACAACGGCACCCTCACCATTTGCCAGCTGGACCATACGAACGGCCTTGGCGGTGTGGGAACCGCGGCTCGAGGTGAACAGCGCCTTGGCAACGCTGAAACGCTCATTCGAAACCTTGGCAGCTTTATGCGCCGCATGCCTCATATATCAACACTCCTTGCGGATTACTTCAACCACAGCAAACTTATGGCCGCGTGGTTACAGAACCGTCACGGAAGTTCACGCTACACCGACACCGGGATATCGCAGTCATCATCGTCACGTCATGGTTCCGAAAAGCGGTCATCACCACGCACAATCCGACCATCTGACTACCCTAGGTGTCATGACGAACACTGTGACCATTCCTTCCAACATGCTCCCGGAAGACGGACGTTTCGGCTCTGGACCGACCAAAATTCGCCCGGAGCAAATCCAAGCGCTCGATAAGGGAGCCCGTAATCTTCTGGGAACCTCCCATCGACAGACCCCCATCAAGCAGGTGGTCGGCTCAATCCGCGAAGGACTGTCCGAATTCTTCCAGATTCCCGACGGCTACGAAGTGGTGCTGGGCAACGGCGGAGCCAGCGCGTTCTGGGATATCGCCTGCGCCTCGCTGATCACCCGCAAGGCCGCATTCGGCACGTACGGCTCGTTCAGCTCGAAGTTCGCCAAGTCGGCGCAATCCGCGCCGTTCCTCGAAGAGCCGAAGATTTTCGCAGGAGAGCCGGGAACCTACCGTCTGCCGGAGCTCACGGAATACGTGGACACCTACTGCTGGGCCCATAATGAGACTTCCACCGGCGTTGCCGCACCGATCAAACGCATCGCAGGCACCAAGGAACAGGGCGCGCTCACGCTGATCGACGCCACCAGCGGCGCCGGAGCGCTGCCGGTCGACATCAGCCAGACCGATGCCTATTATTTCTCCCCGCAGAAGGCCTTCGGTTCCGACGGCGGACTGTGGATCGCCGTGCTCTCCCCCGCCGCGGTCGAACGCGCATACGGCATCGCCAAAAGCGTGGACCTTCCGGGCGCACGCCGCTGGATCCCCCCGTTCCTATCGCTCACCTCGGCAATAGAGAATTCGCGCAAGGATCAGACGCTCAACACTCCGGCCGTGGCTACGCTGATCATGTTGGAAAACCAAGTGCGCTGGCTCAACGACAACGGTGGCCTCGCCTGGGCTTCGGCACGTTGCGCAAGGTCGGCGTCCCTGCTGTACCAGTGGGCGGAAAAGTCCGATTACGCTTCCCCGTTCGTCGCCGACAAGAACGCTCATTCCAACGCCGTGGTCACCATCGACCTTGACGAACGCATCAGCGCCACCCAAGTGGTCGCCGCACTGCGCGAAAACGGCATTGTGGACACCAACGGATACCGCAAGCTGTGCCGCAACCAACTGCGCATCGGCGTGTTCCCATCGGTGGATCCAAGCGATGTCGACTCGCTCACCCGCTGCATCGACTATGTGGTGGAACATCTGTGACGCAAGGTAGGGTATGGCGATATGAAGATTGCTCCGATCATTGATCCCAGCGTGAGGAAGCCCTCACCAAAACCAGTGCGCGTGGACTTGCGCAAGGTGTTCACGTTCGGCACCGCGCTTTGGGCCATCGCACTGATCGTCTGCATCGTATTGCTTGCGTTCGGCATCAACGCCGAGCGTGCGCAGACCGTATGCGAGGCCGGCACGGTCATTGGCGTGCTTATGCTGGTTTGGGAGCATTTCGACCGTTGGGACTATCGACGTCTCGGCGAGTAACCGTCAACACGAACAACCAGCAGCATACCCCCGAAAATTTTCTCATAAATAGAAGCATGATGCCCGTCTTGCCTTGTTGAAAGCAAGACGGGCATCATGTTGTCTCCCTGTATTATTCTCCAGCCAACGGCAATACCAGTGCGAACGTGCTCCCCTGCCCCGGACTGCTCCACACTGAAGCGGAACCATGATGTGTCAACGCAACATGCTTGACAATCGCAAGTCCCAAACCAATACCATCGCCAGAATGATCATTCTGATTATTACCACGGTAGAATCGCTCGAAAATGCGGCCTTGCTCGCCAACGGCAATGCCAGTGCCACGATCAAGCACGCTGATTACCGCCTCCGTGCCCTCCTCATTGGCTTTGGCCACAACATTGATCGTCGAACCGTCCTTTGAATAGGTGATGGCGTTTTCAACCAGCTTGGCAAGCGCCGCCTGAATCTGTTCGGCATCGCCATTGATTTCCAGGCTTTCGTCGCCCTTCATATCGATGGTGATATTGCGTTGCGCCGCCACCTCACGATGGGAGTCGACCACAGCCCGCACCGGGCCCATCACATTGATGCGATTGTCTGCGGTCGGCAGAATCGGCTCCTGCGCCTTGATAAGCAGCAGCAGGTCGGAAATCATATGTTCCAAACGGGAGCAGGACTGACGCAATTGCATGGCGTTGCGCTCAACATCCCGCTGGCTTGTTCCACCTTGTTCCACGATATCCGCCAACTGTTCCAGCGATTGCGTGGGCTTGAGCAGCTGCTCGGACACATTGGTGATGAAGGAGTCGCGTATCTGCGAGAATCGTACGCTTTCGCTGACGTCGCTGATCAACACCACCACAAGATTGTCGCTGAGTTTGCCGACGATGACTTTCAACCAGTTTGGCCTTGACACGGTTGCCGTAGGCTTGCTGGCTGACTGTTGCCCAATCAGCGCCTGTTTCGCGGCTTGGCGAGTGGAAAGCCTGCCTGCTTTCGGCGCACGCTGCGCAACATACGCGGTGGTGGTGGTCAGATCGAACTGCTTTTTGCCACCGAAGGAGCGCACTTCGCGCACCGCCTGAAGCACACTGTCTTCGATGATGACGTCGTCCCGCACCACGCCAAGCGAATATGCGGAAGGATGCGCACGAATCACCTCATCATGCTCATCAACCACAATGGAAGCCAACGGAAGCACGGAAAGCAACGCATTAGTGGCATCATCCAATGTATCATCATCGGCATCATGCTCATCATCGTCGTTGCGGTGCGTCAATGAACGCCACCACGAGCCCAAAGATTCAACCATGGTTTCATTCTCGCATACTCCTACGGCTCCTATGTTCACGACACCACAGCCCGTTCATGAACGCAAGGTGAACGCGCCGGTGAACTTTCACGGAACAACACAAACGCTGGTTATGAATATGGCGTTTCTCTAATAGACTTATGAAAGGTATTACCAGACCTGAAATTATGAAGCATTGAAAGGCAAGTCACATGCGCGTTATTTTCAACGAAGAGCTCAAGGCTGTTGCCGATGATCTCGACCATATGGTCAAAGGCGTTCGCAAGGCGATCAACGGCGCCGGCGACGCGCTGCTGAACCAGAATCTTGAAGCCGCCCAGGCCGTTATTGACGGCGACATCGAAATCGACGCCCTCGAAGCCAGCGTCATCGACCAATGCGTGAAGCTGCTGGCCAAGCAGAACCCGGTTGCCACCGATCTGCGCGTGGTTGTTTCCACCATGCGTTTGGCCACCACTTTCGAACGTATGGGCGATCTGGCTCGTCACATCGCCGAAGCCGCCCGCCGCACCTACCCGGCTTCCCCGCTGCCGCCCGAAGCCCAGACGCTGTTCGCCGAAATGCAGGCGTTCCTGAACGACGTCGCCGACCAGACCGTGGCCATGCTGTCTGACCGCGACACCAAGACCGCCGAACAGATCATCATCAACGACGACAAGCTAGACGAACTGCACAAGAAGACCTTTGAACTGGCTCAGTCCGCGGATTGGTCCGGCACCAACCAGCAGCTCATCGACGTGGTGCTGATCGGCCGCTTCATGGAGCGTCTTGGCGATCACGCCGTGTCCGCGGCTCGCCGCGTGGTGTACATCGTCTCCGGTTTCGACCCGTCCAAGGAGCCGACCCGCGACGAAGACACCGACATCGCCTGATTTTTTTCTTGCGATCTTCTTTTTCATCTTCTTTTTGAGAAGGCGGCTTCCGTTCCCCACTGAAGCCGCCTTCTTGTTTTGTTTTTGCAATCTTTCAGCACGAATCGTCAAGCACTATCTCCCGCATTATTTCACTTTCGTCAAGCCGTAAGAAAAATTAAACAATCTGTCTATTTTTTGCCCATATACTTTTACGCAATGTCGCGGCACAATATGTGCAGTGACATCCAAAGGAGGCAGTCATGTATTATTCCAACGGCAATTACGAAGCATTCGCCCGACCGAAGAAGCCCGAAGGCATGGACAGCAAGAACGCGTACATCATCGGCACCGGCTTGGCCGCACTCACCGCAGCCTGCTACCTGGTGCGAGACGCGCAAATGCCGGGCAGCCACATTCACGTATTCGAAAAGGACGCGGTTCCGGGAGGCGCCTGCGATGGCGCAAATATTCCCGGCGTCGGCTATGTGATGCGCGGCGGCCGTGAAATGGACAACCATTTCGAAGTGATGTGGGACATGTTCCGTTCCATTCCATCCATCGAAACGGAAGGCGTTTCCGTACTTGACGAGTATTACTGGCTGAACAAGGAAGATCCCAACTTCTCACTCTGCCGCTCCACAAAAGCGCGCGGCGTTGACGCAGGCACGAACGGCAAATTCAATCTGTCAGACAAAGCCTCGATGGAGATCATGAAATTGTTCTTCACGCCGAATGAGGAACTGTACGGCAAGAAAATTTCTGATTATTTCGACGATGAGGTTTTCAATTCGAATTTCTGGATGTACTGGCGCACTATGTTCGCCTTTGAAAATTGGCATAGTGCGTTGGAAATGAAGCTGTATATCCGTCGATACATTCATCATATTGGCGGATTGCCGGACTTCAGTGCGTTGCGTTTTACCCGTTACAACCAGTATGAGTCGATGATTCTGCCGATGATCAAGTATTTGGAAGGATTCGGCGTGCAGTTCCACTACAACGTGAAGGTGGAGAATGTCGATTTTAAGATTGGCGGCGGTATGGGTCCAGTTCGGCAGCATACAGGCACCGGTCAAGACACGATTTTGAAGAAGCAGGCTGAATCCGGTGTGTTCGTACGCAATCCGTATAGCTCACCAACCAAGAAAATGGCCACGCGCATCGACTTGACCGAGGCGGATGGCACCGCGCGAAGCATTGACCTGGGCGAAAACGATCTGGTATTCATTACTAACGGTGGTTGCGTGGAGAATTCGACCATGGGCTCGCAGACCGAAGCAGCCGCATGGGCTCCGGAGATCAAGCCCGGCGGCGGCTGGGATATGTGGCGTCGCATCGCCAAGCAAGACCCGAGTTTCGGCCACCCGGACGTATTCTGCGGCGATCCGGAGCATTCGAAGTGGATGAGCGCCACCGTTACCACGCTTGACATGGAGATTCCGCCGTATATTCAGAAAATCTGCAAGCGAGACCCGTTCACCGGCCATGTGGTGACCGGCGGCATTGTGACCGTCGAGGATTCCAATTGGCTTATGAGCTGGACGCTGAACCGTCAACAGCAATTCCGCGAACAGCCGAAGGATCAGCTGAGCGTATGGGTGTACGGCCTATTCCCCGACAAGCCGGGCAATTACGTGAAGAAGCCGATGCAGGAATGCACGGGCGAGGAGATCTGCGAGGAATGGCTCTACCATATGGGCGTGCCGACCGACAAGATCAAGGATCTCGCCACGAATCATGCGAACACCGTGCCGGTGATGATGCCATACATCGATGCGTTCTTCATGCCTCGTTCCGTCGGAGACCGCCCTGATGTGGTGCCGGACGGCGCGGTGAACTTCGCTTTCCTCGGTCAGTTCGCCGAAACCCCGCGCGACACGATCTTCACCACTGAGTATTCGATGCGCACCGGCATGGAGGCTGTGTATACCTTGTGCGATGTGGACCGTGGCGTGCCGGAAGTGTGGGGCTCGGTCTACGACGTACGCAACCTGCTCAACGCCACGGTGATGCTGCGTGACGGCAAGCCGATTACCGACATGAAGCTTAACCCCATTGAAAAGACCGTGCTGAAACAGATTCTGAAGAGGCTCGATTCCACCGACATTCCGATGTTACTTAAGGAATACGGCGTGATCTGAGTCGATTGCGATTGACGTCCGCCTGCCGTACATCCCATGTTCCGCATTCCATCCGGCAGACGGACGCAATAGCCCAACAAAGGCAACGTATATGAAAAGGTGGAAACCCACAGTACGTGGGTTTCCACCTTTTCATATACGTTCCGTGCGATTGAACGCGATTACCTGCGTATCAATCGCAACAAACTCACTTCTGGCCCTGAGCGGCGACGGCAGCGGCACCGGCAGCAGCGGCTTCCGGATCCAGGTACTCGCCACGCGGCTTGATCGGCTTGAAGTTCTCATCCAGCTCGTACAGCAGCGGCATTGCGGTCGGAATGTTGACCTTGGCGATCTCCTCTTCGGAGAGGTTGTCAAGCATCTTCACGATGGCGCGCAGGGAGTTGCCGTGAGCGGCGATCAGAACGGTCTTGCCAGCCTTCAGCTCCGGCTCGATGTCGGACTTGAAGTACGGCTCAACGCGCTTGACCACGTCGGCAAGGCATTCGGCTTCCGGAACCGGATCGCCGGTGTAGCGCGGATCGTTGTTCTGCGCATACTCGTCGTTCGGATCGATCTCCGGCGGCGGAGTGGCGTAGGAACGGCGCCACAGCATGAACTTCTCGTCACCGTACTCCTGACGGATCTCGGTCTTGTTCTTGCCCTGCAGAGCGCCGTAGTGACGCTCGTTCAGACGCCAGCTGCGCTGAACCGGAATCCACAGACGATCTGCCTCATCCAGAGCCACGTTGGCGGTGTTGATGGCGCGACGCAGCATCGAGGTGAAGACAATATCCGGAAGAACATTCTTCTCCTTGAGCAGACGACCGCCATTCTTGGCTTCCTCGACACCCTGCTCGGTCAGCGGGACGTCGACCCAGCCGGTGAACTGATTGGTTTTATTCCATGCGCTCTGTCCATGACGGAGCAGTACTAGTTTGTAAGTCATGTTTGCCAGTCTACCGCCTTGCACACCCAAAAACGAGTGTTTTCTCGATTATTCGAGTTACGTTTATTCAACAATTTTCATTCCGCTGCAATCTACTGTCAGGCAAACGTTATGCAAGCATCGTCGATAGCACGAAAATCGCTGCGACAGTCAACGAATCGAGAGAACATAGCGGCAATGCTCTGCAGTAGGTTTTTCTTGCGATTGCGTACGATGCGGCAATTTGCGCCGCACACAGTATTGCAATAATTGCGATTAGCGGAATGCTGTTTGCCGCATATATCGACAATTGCAACAGATGGCGCAACGCGATCAATGCTGAAATAATCAGGATTGCAATAGTGAAGATAGTGCCGTTTCGCAGCCCCATTGCAGTCATCCACGTATGTTTTCCGTGATTGCGGTCAGATTCGATGTCGCGCAGATTGTTGACGCACAGCACAGCAACCGCGACCAATCCCGCAGCTGAACCGCCAAGCAATCCATCAGGCGTAATCGTGCCAGACAGGGCGAACATGGTACCGCAGGTGGCCGTCAATCCGAAGAAAATGAATACGAAGACCTCACCCAAATAGTGGTAGCCGTATGGGTGTTTGCCACCAACGTAGAACCAGCCTGCCGCCAAGCATGCAATGCCGACCAGAATGAACCACCAGTAGCCAGTCAGCGCAATGATCGCCAGTCCGCACAGGCAAGCAAGCAGAGCGCTGATTCCCGCCGCAGCCAGCACTTTCTTGGGATTCACGCCGGAAGCCACGAGGCGGGCAGGACCGCGCGACGGCGTTGTTTTGCCGGAGACCGCAGAATCGTCTGCATCTTTCACCGGAACCGAACGCCCCTCATCCGTACCGCGAATGCCATCGGAATAATCATTGGCGAAATTGGCTGCGACCTGCAGCAACAATGCCACGAAACCGCACAACACCGCCACCGCAATGCGATGCTCGCCAGCATCATGCCAAGCCAGAGACGCCCCAATCAACACCGGCGCAATCGCCAACGGCAACGTTTTCAACCGTGCCCCACGAATCCAAATCGTCATTCCCATGAACGCCATTTTTATAGGGATGGCTCCGGCGGGCTGACGGCCCACTGGGCCGTCAGCTTTTCCGCCTCGCGTGAAGCCGATGTGAATTAAGGCTTCGCCTTAATTCAGCGGCTTCACCAATGGGAAGGTGATGGTTTCGCGGATGGTGGCGCCGGTCAGGGCGATCAACAGTCGATCGATACCCATGCCCATGCCGCCTGCCGGAGGCATGCCCACACCGAGAGCCTCGAGGAAGTCCTCATCAATATCGCAGGCTTCTTCGTCGCCCGCGAGCGCATCCTTGGCCTGAGCCACGAAACGTTCACGCTGCACAACCGGATCGTTCAATTCGGAGTAGCCGGTGGCCAGCTCGAAGCCGCGCACATACAGATCCCACTTTTCGACCACGCCTGGCTTGGAACGGTGGCCCTTGACCAGCGGGGAGGTTTCGACCGGGAAGTCACGCACGAAGGTCGGCTCGAACAGCTTGTCTTCGTAGAAGTGCTCCCACAGGTGTTCGACGAGCTTGCCGTGGTTCTCCACATCGTCGCGTTCCACGCCAAGCTTGTCGGCAATGGCACCGAGATGTTCCACGGAAGTGCCCGGATTGTCCGGGCCACCGTTCGGCACGATTTCCTCGCCGAGCGCTTCAGACAGGGAATCATACATGCTGATGGTCTTCCATTCGCCGCCGAAATCGTATTCGGTGCCGTCAAGCAACGTCACCTTGTGGGTGCCGAACACGTCCATGGCAGTGTCTTGCACGAGCTGCTTGACGAGCGCACCGATAGTGTCGTAGTTGCCGTAAGCCTGATAGGCCTCGACCATGGTAAATTCCGGAGCGTGGGTGGCGTCAACGCCTTCGTTACGGAAGTCACGGTTGATCTCGAACACGCGGTCGATGCCGCCGACCAGGCAACGCTTGAGGAACAGTTCCGGCGCGATACGCAGATACAGGTCAAGGTCGAACGCGTTCATGTGCGTAGTGAACGGACGGGCCGCAGCACCGCCGTGCACGGTCTGCAACATCGGGGTTTCAACCTCGAGGAAGTCATGATCAGCGAAGGTCTTGCGCAGGGAAGCAACAGCCTTAGAGCGGTTACGCACCATATTGCGCATCTTCTCGTCGGCGATCATGCCGATGTACGGCTTGCGGGTGCGGGTATCCTCGTTCAGGTCCTTGTGCAGGGCCGGCAGCGGCTGAAGCGCCTTGGCGGCAATAGCCCATTCAGTGGCGAACACGGACAGTTCGCCGGTCTTGGAGGCAATCACACGACCCTTAATGAACAGGTGATCGCCCAGGTCAACCAGCTGCTTGAACTGCTTGAGGGAATCAGCGCCAATCTCCTTCTTGGAAATCATGCCCTGAATCTTGGTGCCATCGCCAGCGGAAAGCTGCACGAAGCACAAGCCACCGGCGTTGCGCAGGAAGAGTACGCGACCGGCGATGCCGACCACGTCTTCGGTTTCGTCTCCGGCTTCAAGCTTGCCGTCATACTTGGCGCGGACCTCTTCGATGGTGGCGGTGACGTCGAGGGTCACCGGGTACGGCTGAATGCCGTCCTTAAGCATCATGGCACGCTTGGCCACGCGCATCTGCACCTGTTCCGGATGCGCCAGCGGTCCGAATTCCTTATTGCCTGGATCAACGGCCTCATCCAGGGTAGCGCCGTCATTGATCTTGGCGTAGATAGCCGCATCCTGCTGCAGCAGCATTTCGGCACGTTCCACTGTGGTCATAGCGGGAACGGCAGCCTCTTCATTCTGATTTTCTTGCGATTCGATGGTCTCACTCATAAGCCCACAGTGTACCGAGAAGCCACTACACCACATGCGACACGCCGTATTTGCATTACCTAAGCAATCGTGTAATATTTCCAACTGTTGCAAAACGGGCTGTAGCGCAGCTTGGTAGCGCGCTTCGTTCGGGACGAAGAGGCCGCGGGTTCAAATCCCGCCAGCCCGACAACTTAAGGCGGAACTTCGGTTCCGCCTTTTTTATTTCCAGCGCATCAGCGGTGCAAAACAGCATATACGAGACGCAACCACCTGAAAAATCAAAAAACACGTAATACACAAGCGCGTAAACAAGCGCGCACACCAACACGCTTCACGTTCATGGAGGAGAGACTGTGAAAAGAAGCATTCTGGCTTTGGCTTCCGGCGCCTTTATTCTTGGTGCCGCAGAATTCGTGATGATGGGCATTCTGCCCCAGACAGCCGCCGCCATGCAGGTCAGCATTCCTGCGGCAGGCCATTATATTTCCGCATATGCGATCGGCGTGTGCGTAGGCACGCTGATTCTGGTGTTCGGCCGTAAGATACCGCCGAAGAATCTCATTATTCTGTTCATGATCATCGCGCTGGTCGGCAATACGTTGAGCGCGGTTTCGTTCAATTCCCCCATGTTGTTGGGTGCTCGTTTCATTTCGGGCTTGCCGCATGGCGCGTTTTTCGGTACGGCCACGCTGATTGCCAAGACTTTGGCCGATAAGGGCAAGGAAGCGCAGTCCGTGTCGATGATGGTGACGGGTCAGACGGTTGCCAATATGTTGGGTGTGCCTGCGGGCACATTGCTTTCGGAAATGCTGTCGTGGCGTTTGGCGTTTGCGATTCTTGCCGCTTGGGCATTGATGACGATGGTGTTGGTGATCGCATGGGTGCCGTTCGTCGCGCCGATCAAGGACGCTGGTATTAAAGGGCAGTTCCGTTTCCTCACTCACGCCGGTCCGTGGTTTATTCTCATGGCGGTGTTCTGCGGTAATTCCGGTATTTTCTGCTGGTGGAGCTACATTTCGCCGTGGCTGCAGAAGGTCGGTGGATGGGATTCCTCGATGGTTCCCCTGTTAATGGTGCTTGCTGGTTTCGGCATGGTGCTTGGCGGTATTGCTGGCGGCCGTTTGACTGATTTGTGGAAGCCAGGTGCCACTGCCGGTCTTTCGCAGGCCATCGCCACGGTTGGTTTGCTGTTGGTGTTTTTCGTTCCCGGCAATCTCGTTACGACTGCGGTGTTGACGTTCATGCTTGGTTTCGCGCTGTTCTTCAACTCGTCTCCACAGCAGCTGCTGATGGTGCAGGCCGGTGAGGGCGGCGGCGAACTGATTGCGGGCGCGGCCGTGCAGATCGCGTTCAATTTCGGCAATGCAATCGGTTCGATCGTTGGTGGTGCCGCATTGACGGCAACCGCCATGAACTACCATTACACCGGTTTGGCCGGTGCTCCGATCGCCTTGATCGCGGTGATTATGCTGGTCACCTATTCGCGTCGTTACGAAACGCATACGGGTGCTACGGAGCGTATGCGCGAAGTGCATGTCTGACATTCGACAATCAGTTATTTCGATTATTTCTGTTATTTAACGGGATATCTCATCACAATTATTGTGATGAGATATCCCGTTGTTCTTTTTACGACGTATCGCATGTTCCCCATCTTTCGTTGTTTCGCCGTCTGCGATGCCGTCTGCGGTTCGGGAGATGATGGAAGTCACCGATGAAGGGATTGCGATGGCAGACAGTGATGTCAATCTGAATATGAATAATTGCGATGACGGTTGCGCAACATTTGATGTACAACGATTTTTGCGTGGTCTTGATGCGATTTTCGACGCACATAAGGCTCCTGAACAGGCTGAACCGTACCTGCAGAAGGCACGAACCGAAGCCGAACACAGTCATGATGACGCCGGTTTGCTGACGGTGTTGAACGAAACGATGGGGTTTTACCGTTCGCAAGGTCGCCATACCGACAATCTGCCGATTATCCGCGAATCGTTAAGCATTGCGGATCATTTGCATCTTCAGGAAATCGACCCGCAGACGTGGGCCACGACGCTGATCAACGCGGCCACGGGCATGCGAGCCGCAGGCCAGTACGAGGAAGCCGAGCAGCTGTACCGTCAGGCGCTTGACGCGGCCACGTCCGCCTTCTCCCCCGCCGACCGACGCCTGGCCGCACTGCATAACAATATGTCCATGTTGTACAGCGAAACCGGTTGTCTCAATCAGGCGAAGCGCGAGCTGGAACAGGCGCTGGACCTGTTGGAGCAATCTTCCCCCGATGCGAGCGCTGATATCGACGTTGCCTCCACGCACACCAATCTTGCGTTGCTGCTCCTGCAGATGGACCGGTATTGGGCGAGCGACGCCATGCAGCACGCCCAGAAAGCGTTGACAATCTACCGTACCGGGCATTTGGAACATAGTGCGCATTATGCTTCGGCGCTGGCCGGCTATGCGCAGGCCTGCTATATGGCCGGCTGCCTGCAAGATGCGGTTTCCGGTTATGAGCATGCGTTGAGCGTGATTGAAGAATGCTACGGACGCAACACCGACTACTATCACACGACTGCAGCCAATCTTGAAGCGGCAAAACAGACGTTGCATAAACACATGCCATCATCACATAAAACGCGAGAATCGCAAGAATATCAAGAATCGCAAGAATCCTTGAAATCTCAGCATTCACCGAAATCAAGCGAATCTCAGCAATCAAGTGAACCGCACTATATGACAGAATCCGGCGCATCTTCGATTCCTGCGATTTCTCACCATATTTCGGGACTTGCTTTGTCTCGCGCATTCTGGAATGATCTCGGCAAACCGTTGCTTGCCGGCGCATATTCGGCATATCAGGGGCGGATTGCCGCAGGTTTGGTCGGTTATGGTTCGGAATGTTTCGGTTTCGACGATGAGTTTTCGCGCGATCATGATTTCGCGCCGCGTTTCTGCCTGTGGCTTACCGATGAGGATTATGATGCGATTGGCGAGCAATTGCAGGCTGATTACGATGCGTTGAGTCGCGATTTCACTGTTGATGAGCAGGGCAAGCCGCATTTTGCAGGGTATGGTTCGGCTAATTCCGACGCTCTTGCCGCATCTCAATCGCCACTTACGCCGCGTGCGCAAGGCGAGTTCCGCCGTGATGGCGTGTTTCGTATCGGTGATTTCTTCGAGCGTATCACGCTGTTTCGTGAGGCTCCGGCGCAGAACGACCACGCGTCTTGGCTGAGTTTGGAGGATGCGACACTTGCCACTGCCACAAACGGTCAGGTGTTCGCTGATCCATTGGGCATGTTTTCCAAGACTCGGCAGGGGTTCAAGTTCATGCCGGAAGATGTTCGACTTTCCTTGATTTCTCGCCGTTTGGGCATGATGGCTCAGGCGGGGCAGTACAATCTGCCGCGCATGCTGCAACGTGGCGATGGTGCTGCTGCGATGTTGAGCATTCATGAGTTCGTGAACGCCACGGCTTCGTTGGTGTTTCTGATCAATGAGCCGGTGAGCGTTGGATATCTGCCGTATTACAAATGGCAGTTTGCGGCATTACGCAAGCTGAGCCGCCGTATGGCAACAAAGCTTGCAGGCGTGTGCGAGCAGTTGGAAGACATATTGCGATTGGGCTCCGCCGCATGTTTTGGTGGTGCCGGCTTCGGTGAGGGCGGCAAGGGCGCGAAGCCTGCGGCGGATCACATTATCGCCACCATTGAGCGCATCTGCAGTGATGTTGTGGATGAATTGTTGCGGGAGGGACTGACCGAATCCCACGAAACGTTTGTGGAATGGCAACGTCCGTATATTGAGGACCATATCAAGTCCGATGCAAGTTGTCTGCACAGCCTGTGATTGCAATAACTTCACTGCAGGCATCGCACATTCAGATCAGCAATAAGACGAAATCAAAAATCGAAATCAAGAATCGAAATCATATGAATAGCAGCGTAAGTTCAGATGTAATAGACGGTCACGATACAGCAAATCTTGTTGAATCCATTATCAAACTGGAATGGAATCAGTTTCAGCAAACCAATAATGAGGGCGGCCGCGCGTCCTGCCAAGGCAATTGGCCGATGTTCCATCAGATGCGTGCCAGTCAGTTCATGACGTGGCCGGAAGAATTGCTGCGCAGTTACCGGTCGGACTTGCAGGAAGCCGACCGTGTTGGACGTAATTTGGTGACGGAAAAGTATGGTCGCATGATGCAATCCACATATCCACAGGAGTATTGTGCAAACATTGCGCCGTATATTCCCCGGATTTCCGCGGATCGCAACACCTTGCAGGAAGGCATCATAACAGTTCAGGTGTCGTGGGCGCGTGATTTTCGTGAGCGTTTTCCTCATCTTGGCGAGGCGATGCGCGTGCTGACCACTGTCGAAGATACGCCAGAGACCACGTCGTTCGAAACGTATCTGCGCGGCGAATTGGGCACCTATTCCGACCGTACTGTGGCGTTATACCGCGATTTTGTGGAGCGTTTGCGGCATGAGCAGCGTAATCTAACCGAAGAGACGATTCGCAATACGGTTCGTTTGGCTGGATTTGAGGACTTGGCACAGGCTGAAGCCGCACAGTAAAACACAGTGAAAATAACACCGTGAAAATTACTGAAAACTGCAGTAAGTCCCATAAATCACAATAAAAAATGACCACCATGGTACGACCAAAATCCAACGTCAAGATGGAAAAGCAAATGTTGGATTTGGTCATGCCATGGTGGCCACGTATTTGTTTGCGATGTCAGCCTCGATTTCGTTGGTGCGGCTGATATCAGGGGTTATTCAGCTGATTCTCACAATCGTTCCGAAACCGGTGACTTATCCGAATCAGTCGAAAAGGCCGTGGTATCCGAGCTATGGGGAGCGTCGAACGGATCGTCGCCGTCCGCATCGTTTCCATTCTTGGATCGGTTTGAATGCACCGCGCTGACTATCGCCCAAATCACGGCGACGGCGATAAGCAGCACGCCGATGCCTCCGAGCAGGAATACGAAGGACTGTTTCGGATCGCTGGCCCACCACCAGAGATTCATTGGCACATGCATGCCGCAAAGCAGCGTCACCACCCCCATGAAGCACGTGAACACGCCGAGCGCGATGGTCGAACCGCTTCTTCCGGAAGGTCTGATGATGTCGTCTCCAATCTGCCGATTCTTGTGCCCGTCATTCGCACCGGCTGCCGAAGCGGTATAGGTCGGAACGCTTTGCGCTGGAACGGATTCCACGCGCGGCTTATCATCCTGCGTCGCACGCCCACTGTGCTGCGACTGGTCATACGTGGACTGCGCATCCACGGTATGCAACGTTTCGGTAGGCATATCTCCAGCATCCGTCATAACCGGCATTTCCTGGGTTTTGTCGTCGCTCATGGTCACTCCTTTCCCGCTTTGCCCAATGTGTTGTCGGACGCATACTGCACCGCGACGCTGCCGCCGATCGTTGCCATAGTATTGATCCGCAGTCCGGCTGGTCTGACCGGAGCCTTGTCATCACCGGTGAAGCACGGCCAATATTGATGATTGTCGTAGATTTCGCGGTAGGCCTTGTCTACATCCCCGTCTTTGAATGGGGAATCGGTCCTAGTGGAATCGGCGCCGGTATCCGTGCCATCTTCCGTATCGGTCTCATCATCGAAATCCTCGATGCCAGATTCATCTCCGTATGAGCCGCAACTCCAATCGTAAGTATCGTAAGTTCCCAGCGCACGCTTTTTCACTACCGATTTCGTGGAATCGTTGCCCATAAGCGAGACATAGATATTGCCGGAATCCAACGTAAGCCCGTCCGAACTGCCGACGAAATCGGTGATGTTATAGAAATTACCGTTAGACCCGAACGCCCACCAGCAGCCGTTCGGCAAGGTCACCACGACCTGTGCGCTTGAGGCCACCACATTCAACGTTCCTGTAGGGCAGGAAGTTGTGCCCTGTGTGCCATCCTGAAGATCCACTTTGTGCGGACCGTTGTTTTTCGCGTAATCGCTTAAGTCGATATGCAGCACGTCGGTGGCGTAATCATTGCCTTGCGCGACGATGCCCTGCTCGTATTTGCTCATTTCACTGGCGGTAGAGCCCATGGTGGTTATTCCCGACACATTGACCCTCTTGTAGGATGAGGGAATGCTCGTGTCAATCCGATAGCTGAACAGCGAATAACTCGCCAAAGCTATCACCATGACCAACGACATGAATATGGATATCCATGTCAGAGGATGCAATCCTCCCGTTCTTCTGCCCGCGAATCCGAGCGCGACAATAACGATTCCCGTCACCAGACAGATGCCACCGACGAATGCCGCGCATGCCTGCAACGTGTATTCGGTGCCCCGCTGCCCGCCTTGAACGCCGTACGTCATAATGCACCATACGCATAGTGCGCATGCGATCATCGTGAGACCGAACATCATCAATACCAGCAGTGGACCGGCCGGCTTACGGCGTCCCCTTCTTGGCTGCGTAGGCGTCTGCGCTACCGGGGCTGCCGGAGCGGTGAATGTTGGAGGAACATTGGCCGTGGCAAAAGCGGCCGGACCATTGGCCTGCTGTTGGTAGGCATGATACTGAGGCTGTTGAGGCTGAGGACGCTGAGGCTGAGGCGATTGCGATTCCGGTGACGAAGCCGTGTTGGCCGCCCCGTTATATGCGCCGCTCGCCTGCATCGGCTGAGTATAAGGATTCGATTGCGCCGGAGACGGCGATGCAGGAGGCACCGGCCGTCCGTACGAAGGACTTCCATATTGAGGCTGACCATATTGCGGTTGACCGTACGGAGCCTGACCATACGGGGGCTGCTGCCACTGAGCTGGACGAACATTCGGCGCATAAATCTGCCTATTGAGCAGAAGCCACAGCGCCAACGCGGCCAGCGCGAAAGCAAACCATCCTGCACCCGGCAAACAGATGGCAACAAGGCAGCACAACAGCGCGCCAATGCAATTCCAATCCCACTTGCCGTTAATCAAATCCTCAGCAAGAATCTGATTGTCGCGCTCATCCGGCAGCACAAACCACGCCAGGCCATAGAACGCGGCACCCGCGCCGAAAAACAGCGTGGCAACCATCATAAGCGCACGAACCAACGTGGTATTCCAACCAAGACGACGTGCTATGCCATCGCACACGCCGCCAATCCAACGGTCATGCCCACGCTTGACCTGGCTGGAACGAATCCACGCGAAGAAACGGCCACCGCGGGAAGGTTGCGGCGAACCGTACGCAGGCTGCCGATGATACGATTGTCCAGCAGCAGGTTGCGGCCCTGCGTTGCCGCGATCACCCAGCGGATCATTATTTGCATTGCTCATGGTTCCATTACAGCAACTCGCGCGTGCCACACGTATCGGGGAACACCCTGAATCTGCCCTGAACACTATATGAATGCCCTGAAACGGCATCCCTCACAGGGCACAATAGAAGTATGAAATCCTTAGGAAAACCGTGGTACACGCAAAGCCAATACGACCAGGCGAGCGCCGTGTATATGCGCTACTGCTGCGATCAAGCCCTGCATGAGGGACGTCTGCTGCCGACGCAGCCGGCCAAACTGCCGTTGATGCGCCCTCCATACGGACGCATGGGAGCCGGCGTATGCAAGGCGATCAGCATGCATTTGGGCATTGCTGTGCTATGGGTGCGCCTGTTTTTTCTCGCCACCACATGTCTGTTCGGCGCAGGACTGATCGCCTATGTTTTCCTGTGGATGGCACTTCCCGTAGGAGACCCCGTACAGCAGACGTACATTATTGCCGGCAAGCGTTCGCCATGGCAGGCACCGCTTTCCAGAGGCAACATGCCGTACGGAACATATCCCGTTTCCCCGGAATATCAATCTTTTACAGCTACGCAAGATGGTCAGCACACGCAACCACCATCTTTTGAAGATACGACTGAACACAACGACGGAACGTATGGCAATACGCAATCTTCCAGCGAAAACCTTGCACAGACACTGAAGAAAGCACCGAAACCCGCTTTGCTTGCATTAGCTGGTCTGATACTGCTTTCCATCTGTTTCGTCATGTTCGCAGGCGGTGTTGAACGCACTCTGATTGTGCCCCTGCTGCTTGGTCTGGTCGGTATCGGCGTCTCTTGGTTGCGTTTCAACGCTGAAGAAGGTCAGTTATGGACGATGCTTGGCGGCATTGCGATTATTTTCGCCGCATACGCTTTGTATGTCAGTTCCTGCATGCATTTTGACGCGTTTTCCATGATTCGCATACTGTGCGCCGGTTTGGCACTGCTGATTGGCGCATTGCTTGCGATTGTGCCATGGATTATGGCACTGATTCGCGATTTGGGTACGGAACGCGCGTTGAAGGAACGCGAAGAGGAACGTGCTGACATGACCGCACATCTGCATGATGGCGTACTGCAAACGTTGGCGCTGATTCAGTTGCATGCCGATGATCAGCAGACGGTGTTTTCGCTGGCGCGCTCGCAGGAACGCGAATTGCGTGAATGGCTGTATCAGGAACGCACCACGTCTGACCGTTCCGTGAACGCCGGTTTGAAAGAAATCGCCGCACATGTGGAAGACACGCATGGCAAGCCGATCGAAGTGGTGACGGTGGGCGACGCACGTCCAAGCGCGCAAACCGATGCGCTGCTTGATGCCACGCAACAGGCGCTTATCAATGCGGTGACGCATGGAGGCGAGCCGATTTCCGTCTACTGCGAGGCAAGCAGCAAATTGGTGGAAGTATTCGTACGCGACCATGGCAACGGATTTGACGTGAATGCGATTCCTGCGAATCGCCTTGGCATTCGTGAATCGATTATCGGACGAATCAAACGTCGTGGCGGTACAGTGGAGATCGTATCAAGACCGCAATGGGGCACGGAGGTGCGCATGCATATGCCGATCGCAGCAACTCCTGCGAATGCAACTACAGACGCGAATGCAACCGTAAGTACAAATATGCCAACGGAGGAACAGCAATGAACGAGCAGGAACAGCAGATCCGCATCGCCATCGTTGACGATCATGAAATGTTCCGCGCGGGCGTTATCGCAACGCTGCAGCCGCATTTCGATATCGTCGGGCAAGCGGCCGATGTCGAGGGATCGGTGGCGATGATCGCGCAGACGAAGCCGGATGTGGTGCTGCTTGATGTGCATGTTCCCGGTGGTGAGGGCGGCGGCGGAGCTGAAATTCTCGTGAAATCGCGCGCATACTCCCCAAATACCGTGTTTCTGGCACTGTCGGTGTCTGATTCGCCGCAGGATGTTGGATCGGTGATTCGTGCCGGAGCGCAAGGCTATGTAACGAAGACGATTTCCGGCGATGATTTGATTTCTTCCATCAAGCAAGTACATGAGGGCTATGCCGTGTTTTCGCCGAAATTGGCGGGATTCGTGCTCTCCGCCTTCCAAAATGGCTCACCGGCTGGCATGGGTGGCTCTGCAAGTGGACCGATCCACGATGACGAGTTGGACCGCTTGTCGAACCGTGAGCAGGAAGTCATGCGCTTGATCGCGCGCGGCTACACGTACAAGGAAGTGGCAGCGGAACTGTTTATTTCCATCAAAACCGTGGAAACGCACGTCAGCTCCGTACTACGCAAACTGCAGCTGTCAAACCGCACCGAACTCACCCGCTGGGCCGCCGACCGCCGCATCGTATAACCGAAGAATCTTCCGGCTTATTTCGTCATATTCTGCGTAGACGTTGCGGACAGGCGTACATAGCCGGAATGATGCATGGTGAATCGCATGCGATCAGCGATATACACGTCAGTGGCACGCTCGAACGGGCGTCCATCCGACGCATAGGCGATCCGGTGAATGCGCATCAGCGGAGTTTCCGCCTCGATCTGCAGCAGCTCGTTCTCCTGCTCATCGCCGACCGCCGATTCCAATGTTTCGTCGACATTGCACGGATACACGCCATAATCACGTTCGAACATGGTGTAGAACGGGGTCGTCAAATCGCGTGTAAGGAACAGAGGAAACAGATATGCCGGCAAATGCGACCGTTCCAACGAAAGCGGCCGATTTTCGATATACCGCAATCGCGTAATGTCGTAGATCATCGGATGCTCGCCCGGCAATCGCAGCAAACGCACGTCGGAAACGGAAGCCAGGGCAATCACCGCCTGCAATACTTTCGACGAAACGCGCATGCCTTGTCTTCGCGCGATCGTCGGCAATGATTCCACCGTGTTGATATTGCGTTCCAAACGTCCGTCCGATATGACGATGCCTCCGGCACGCCCGATTTTGCGGATGATTTCATGATCGGATTCCAACACGGTCAACGCATTGCGCAAATCGGAACGGCTGACGCCAAGACTTTCGGCGAGCGCCCGTTCCGATCCGAGTTTCTCTCCGGGAAGAAGCTCCTGTTCACGAATGCGAGCGCGGATACGGTAGACCAGTTCGCTCGTAGCGCTTCGCGTGCGCCCGATGCCGGTATGATCTTCCATATCCGTGCCCTTTCTTTATGGTTATCTGTCGTTTTACAGCTTCAATGTTTCCAGAGTCTTCGTGAATCCATCCATGAACCAATCCACATCGGATTCGCTGAACACCAGCGGCGGGCGCAGCTTGAGGATATTGCCGTAACGGCCGCATACGGAGGTGAGGATGTGGTTGTCACGCAGGGTTTCGAGGATATCGAGCGCTGCCTGCTGGTCGGGATCCTTGGTGCCCGGCTTGACGATTTCGCAGCCGATGTACAGGCCCGCGCCACGCACGTCGCCGATGCAGGGGTGTGCCGGCATAAGCGACGCGACGGCATCCTTGAATATTGCGCCGACCTTCTTGGCGTTGCTCATGGTGTCTTCGTCACGCATCACGTCAAGCACCGCCTGGGCCGCGGCCATGCATACCGGGTTGCCGCCGAAAGTGTTGAAGTAAGGAATGGAGCCTGCGAACGGTTCAAGTACTTCGTGGCGGGCGGCCATCATCGACGTGGGCAGACCGTTGGCCATGGGCTTGCCGGATGTGACCAGATCGGGAACAATGCCTTGGCGTCCGAATCCCCAGAATGCGTCGCCGGTGCGAGTGAAGCCCGGCTGCACTTCGTCGGCGATCCATACGCCACCCAGTTCATGAACGGTGTCGATCACCGGCTTCAGATAGCCGACCGGATCGGGGTACACGCCGTCGGAGGAGAAGATGGAGTCGGCAAGCAATGCCGCAAACTTGATGCCATGACGTTCCATATCGGCAACGGCCTTGCGCACTTCGCCAGCCATCCAGTTGCCGAATTCCTCGGCGGCGCATTCCGCGGCAGGCTTGCCGTCAATGACCAAGCGGTAAGTGTCCGGCGTGGGAATCATGCGCATGGTCAAGCCAAGCGTTTGCGCGGTGCCGAGCGCTGGGGAAAGCTTGGAGGTGAGTGCCGAATTGCCATGGTAGGCCTCGCTGGTCACGATCACGCCTTCGCCGCCAGTGTAGGTCTGCGCTACGCGAATGGCCAGATCGTTGGCTTCGGAACCAGTGCACTGGAACATGATGCGGTCAAGTTCGTCAGGCATGGTGGAGAGGATATCTTCCGCATAATGCAGGATGTTCTCATGCAGGTAGCGCGTGTGGGTGTTGAGCATCGAAGCCTGCTGGGTAAGTGCATCCACCACGCGCGGGTGACAGTGGCCGACGGATGCGACATTGTTGTACACGTCCAAGTATTCCTCGCCGTCGGCATCCCAAAGATGCGAGCCACGGCCCTTCACCAGATGCACTGGATTGCGGTAGAACAAACGGTAGGCCGGACCAAGCACGTCACGCTCTTCGGTTAGTTTGCGTGTTTCTGGGTCAAGCGCGGCCGCCATTTCCGGACGGAAGCTATTGGTGTCCATGATGGTTGATCGAGTTGCCATGATTCCTTCTTTCGTTGGCTTCCTGTGGCGTTACCCACACGGTAACGCAGTAATGTTGAGTGGCTGATACAGCGCAGAAACAAACCATTTCCGCTGTTTTCCACCTATTTGGTTGACCTTTTTACATATTTCCGATGATTGAAAAAGGCCGCATCCCAGATGAACACGGCCTTGGCAATATCGTTTTATTTCAAGAAAACGAAACGATAATCGCAGAAAATCAGTCAGTCTTCAGTCTTATATGCGACCTTTCCGCCGGAAGCGGCGAACTCTTCTTCCGGAGAAAGCACCAGGTGCTTACGTCCGTAAACCGCGAAGAAGATGGTCGCGAGAACGTAGATGACCACCATGGCGTAGACGGCCAGTCGATAATCCGGGTTCAGCAGCACGGCAACGAAAATGCAGAATGCAAGCAAACCTGCGATTACCGCGCCCGGCACGCCGAACGGACTGGTGAACGGACGCTTGATATCAGGCATCTTCTTCCTGAGGATCACATAGGAAACCATCTGCAGCAGATATGCCAGCACCGCACCCCACACGGCGATGTTCAACACCACCGAACCGGCGCCATCACCGCCGTACGCGATGATGAACAGGGCTGCGAAACCGATGATCGCGCCGACGACCAGACCCCAGTACGGCGTCTTCTTCTTACCGGTCAGCGACAGGAACGCCGGATAATAGCCCGCACGGGACAGTGAATACAGGTTGCGGCCATACGCGAACATAATGCCTTGGATGGAAGCGAGCAGACCGATCAACGCGAATGCGGACAGCACCGCGGCGAGATTGCCCGGCAGAATCGCACGATAGCCATCCAGCAACGGCTCATCGGAACCAGCGAGCGCTTCGGAACCGACCACAGCCGGGTTCAGGAACACGATGATCAGCGCGGACAATCCCAGCGTGAAAATGCACAGGCGGGACGACTTCGGAATGTTCTTTTCCGGCTCACGCACTTCCTCTGCAGCCAGAGGCAGCTGCTCAATACCAAGGAACAACCACATGGCGAACGGCATGGCGTAGAAGATGGCACCTGGGCCGAACGGCAGGAACGCGGAGTTGCCTTCGGCAGGCGTGATATTGAGCAGCGTGGAGAAATCGGCCTTACCAGTGGCGAAAGCGCCGATACCGAACAGTGCGACGATGGCGAGCGCGGCGATCGACACGACTTCGGCGAAACGGAACGACGTTTCGGCGCCCAGCCAATTGACCACTACGAAAATCGCATACAAGGCAAGCCACCAAACCCAAGCCAAGCCATGATCGTCAAGCGAATATCCGGTCAGGTTCGACAGGATCGCATCAGCGTATGCCGACGAGAAGTAGACGATGGTGGCTGCGGTCATCACATACTCGATGGTTTCCGCAAGGCCGGTGAAGAAGCCGCCCCACGGACCCATGGCGGCACGCGCGAAGGAATACGCGCCACCCGTGTGCGGCATGGCCGACGCCATCTCGCTGATGGAGTTGAGCATAAGCACGTACATGAGGTACACCACGATGGCGGCCACCAGCATGCCAGCCCATCCGGCTTGGGCGATGCCTCCGTTCCAGCCGGAGAAGTCGCCGGAGATCACCGCGGAAATGCCGATGGCCCATAGACCGAACGCTCCCGCGGTTCGCTTAAGCTGTCGTTTTGCGAAATAGTCCTTGTCGGTTTCAACGTAGGTCACGCCGCCTATCGATCGTCCCGAAACAGTTGACGCAGTCATTGTAATCGCCTTCCTCTCTTATTGTTCGGCGAGTTATGCCATTGATTCCTCGTTTGGTTGGTTGCGGTCAGATGTTGTTAAGTTATGAAAATTAAGATTTTCGTAATTGCGCATTTTTACGTGCTTACGATTGGATTTCTTGGATTTTCTGGTTTCTGCGTAATCACGCTTGTTTCATGCAACTTGCCTAATGCAGCAGCCAGAGCGGATCCTCAAGATAGTTTTTCGCGCACATCACGCTGCCGGGAGCCTGCTGTGCAGCGAGACCGTCGGGCAGGGCATCCTCACGGTGGCTGGTGGTCCAGCCAAGCATCTGCATGCGTCGGATCATGGAAAGCGCGGACATGATATGCAGTTCCCCATCCGTGAACGAACCTGCGACGCGCTGGTATCCCCTGACCCACGCCTTGGCAAGATCGGGGGCATACGGTTCATGCTCGATGAAACTCAGTGATGAAGCGTAATCGTAGAGATACCAGCTGTATCCGGCATCGTCGAAATCGATGACGGTCAGTCTCCCGTCATTGCCGCGAATCACGTTCGACGGGCGCAGGTCGGCATGGATAAGCCCCCAAGTTTCGTTGGTTCTCGGCACTTTCATCACCACGTCCATGGCCTTCCACAGCGCGGTGTCGCACAGCTGCTTCTCTTCGTCGGTGAGATTGGCGTTTTCCCAACGTCCCCAACGCGGTGCCGGACCGACCATGTTCGAAAGATCCCAATTGAAGCGGGTGAAACCGTACGGTTTGCTCCACGTGCGCGACTGCTCATGGAATTTCGCAGCCCATTCACCGATCGTCTCGTAATACGGTGCAGGATTCTCAAGATCTTCCAGCACGGTTCCTTCCACATATTTCGTGGAGATCACCGTCCAACCGACACCGTTCAGATCGGTGATTTTCGTTACGAACGTGCCACGGATGGTGGGAACCGGATTGATCAGGCTGATACCTTCGATATCATGCAACGCATTCAACCAGCTGATTTCCGACGCCACCGCCTCGGGACCTCCCACGTAGCCCGGCTGCGAGACACGTACCACGCCTTGGGGCTCGCCGTCCAGCAACAGCAGGAACGTCGCGTTCTCGGATACGGTGATGAGGTTGAGTTGCGCCCGCTGGTGGTCGATGCCCCAAGCCGCGCAAACGCCTTGGAAAAGCCAGAATGGTGCGGGGCATCCTTTGGTGAGCCCACTGAAAGTGTCTAGACTGACCGCTTGCGTAGGATCGTCAAGCAAGCTAGTGATCTGCTGTGCCATGGTGGCCTCGATTCATACATGGGATTTTTCCTGTGAGAGACATGTCCGTCAGTAAAACCTCTTCACGAAACTGTCGATACCCACGATTGTGCCGGAATCGTCCGTTACAATCACCACCGCACTGTTACGCCGCAGTTACAAAAGCGCACCGCAAGATTAATGGCTCATTACCGATGCCAGCCGAGCATCATCCAAGTTTTGGCGCAATATGCACGACATACAAAAAAGCGGGGTTTGCTGAGCAGAACTCAACAAACCCCCGCAGAATCCAAGTCCTTACCTATCCTACGATGGAATCAGTATCAGTGACGGTAACCAGTGGCGTGAACAACGCCATGGTATTCAATGCCATCTGATGATTTTCCGGAGAGCTACCGGCGCAGGCGTCGGCGGCAACGCGCACTGCCACACCGCTGTCGGCAGCAGCGAGCACGGTGGTCAGAACGCAGCAATCAGTGGCAACACCACATACCGTGATCTTTTTAGCGCCTTTAATGGCTTCGCTCAGCACGCTTCCCCACTTGCCGAAAGTGTCGCGGCTGACCACTGCATGGCCCTTTGCCAATTCCGCGGTGTCTGCAGTGAAATCGTACATCGGATCGTCGGGAGCAACCAAAAACTGCGGCCAATTCTTGAAATAATCAACCCAAGCGTTTTGCGGCGGCTCAGGCGCAACATATCGCGTGTAGACCACACGATCGCCGAACGCCCTAGCCAATCGTGCGAACGCTTCATCAGTAGTGTGATAGGAGCCGTCCGGGCAAGCCCATGCGGACCATTCACTTTCCGCAAAAACACGCTGCCTGTCGATAACTACCAGCCATTCATCTTCCGCAATCATGACTTTTCCTTTCCTTGTATTATCGCAACAATCAACTCATGCTTCCGAAACCGGCAGATCAGCTTCCTGCTTGGCAATATCGCCGCGCTGGAACATCAACGATCCCGCAAGACCAATAATCAGCGCAACAATCACACCAAGATTGGCGGCAGCCCAACTACCTTCTTTGCCACCGATAAGGAACAGCAGATAACCCTGCCAGTTCAGCCAGCTGGCGGCAGTGTTGACCACCAATCCCCAACCAAGCACGGTACCGACGACGAGAATGGCGAAAGACTTACCGTTCCACGCACCGTAACGACCCTTCGGATCATACAAATCAGCAGTGCTGTAATCCTTCTTGCGAATGATCACATCGGCCACGAACATGCCAGCCCATACGGCCATCGGCACACCGAGCGTGGTCAGAAAGCCTTGGAACGGGCCAATGAACGTGTCAGAGAAGAAAGTCACGTAGACCACGCCAAGCACAGTCAAAGCGGCGGTGAGCGCGGCAGCCACAGTACGCGTCAACTTCACACCGAACGACAGCAGCGCAAGCCCGTTGGAATAATTGTCCATAATGGAGCCGGACATCAAACCGAGCACGGCCACAATGGTGTACGGAATCAAGTACCAGGTCGGCAGAATGGAAGCAATGGCACCAATCGGATCATTTCCAACGTTTTCAGCCATATCGGCATTGGAAACAGCCAGCAGCAGACCGTAGAAAATCAGGAACACATTGGCGATGGACGCACCGAACGTGGTCCAGAACACAATGCCGCCATTAGAGGACTTGCGTGGCAGATAGCGCGAGTAATCGGCAGCGATGTTTACCCAGCCCAAGCCAAAGCCGGTCATCACGAAGAAGCAGCAGCCGAGCATGGCCGGCAATGATCCCGCAGGAACCGAGTTAATGGCGGAAAAGTCGATATGTCCCCAGCCGAGAATGAAGAAGCCGACGGTGATCACACCGGTCACGATGGTGATGACCTGCTGGCAGCGCATAATCAGGTCGTATCCGAAAATACCTGCGACCACCACAAGGCCTACCACCACAATGGTGGAGATGATCTTGGGCGCGGCGCCAGAGCCCCAACCGAGTTTTTCGATGGTGCTTGATAGCGCCAGCACAGCGGTGGTGGTCAGTGAAATCTCCCAGCCCAATGTTGCGATCCAGCTCAACGCCGCCGGCACTTTGGCACCTTCCACGCCGAACGTGGCGCGGGTGAGCACCATGGTGGGCGCGTTGCCGCGTTTGCCTGCGATGGAAATGATGCCGACCAGCAGGAACGAGACGACCACACCGATGATGGTCATGGCGGTGGCCTGCCAGAATGAAATGCCGAAGCCAAGCGCCCACGCACCGTACGACATGGCGAACATGGAGATGTTGGCGGCGAACCAAGGCCAGAACAGGCTGGCCGGCGTACCCTTACGCTCCTCTTCGGATATGGTGTCGATGCCCTGCTCCTCGATGGAGAGGGTTCCTTTCTCATTGCTCATGTGAAACTAATCTCCTTGAATCTGCCGTGCGACACTGCGGGCAGGCTATATGCACGCCACATCAGCGCAATTGTGCACATGATATAACCACTTATAGTCATTTGTACTATAAGTCTTAGAACGATCCTACCAGAAGCCGCTCAACCTCCTTTCGACCAGGGCAGGTAGCTGGCCCTCGCCGCGTTACAGCCAACGCCGAAGCGGCATTGGCGCAACGTACAGCATCCTTCAACGGCACGCCTTCGCACAGCAGGGCGCACAGCACACCTGTGTGACAATCACCGGCGCCATTGGTATCCACCGCCTTCATTGGAAAACCTGGAATTCGCAGCACTTCGCCACCGGGAATTGCCAACCACGCACCATCCGCACCCACGCGAACGATTACAGAAGATCGCAATCGATCGCACAGCCACGCAACCGTCTCTTCATTGACATTCGCGTTCTCAATCTCTTGCAAAATATCTTGCGAAACCTTGCAATCGCAAGAATTACCATTATCGAGCGCCGCCAAACGTTGCACAATCAACATTGCCTCACGTTCATTGCACGACCATATCGGACGATATGCGAGCATCGCGCGAAAAACGTCATCATCAACTGTCGCGATCATCGGAGAAGGATCGAATACAGCAGTGAACTCACGATGTTCAGTCGTTCTTTTCACAAAGGCAAGCAGTGCGTCCGCCGTGCGATGCACCAACGTATATCCACTCACATGCACGACATCCTGCTTTTCTGGATTCACGGAATCAAACGCATCGGCACTGCCATACGCTTCCGCACCTCTCGTCGAAATGAACGTCCGTTCAGCATTCGCATCGGTCAACGCCACGCAAAATCCCGAATCGCGAACGGCATCCCGCTTGCCGATATGCTGAATTCCCTGATTTTCCAACGTTTGTAGAATCTGCGAAGCCCACGGCCCCGTACCAATCACACCAGCATGAGACGCGTTAACGCCCATGCGGCGAACGGCATACAGCGTGTTGAAGCTGGCACCAACCTGCGTTTGCACATTGCCGGCGAACACATCCTCACCTGCACGCGGCACCGCGTCCACATTCATGGTCAGATCGACAATAACCTGCCCAAGAGAAATAACTTTTCCAGTCATTGCAATGCCTTTCGCACTTTCGTCATAGTTTCGCCAACCATGGCTCCTGCAGATCAAACAATATTTGCATCATTAAGCGCACTATCATCACGTAACGCGCTTAGCGACGTGACAGTGCCGACCAAATCAAGGTGATTATCTTCATCAAGTTGCGAAAGCACCCGATCAAGCATGGTTTCGTCGAAACCTTGCACACCATGCCACGCACCCAGCATCGCACCCACAATAGCCGCAATGGTGTCAGTGTCGCCACCAACAGAAGCCGCGAAACACAAAGCATGCGTGGGATCGTCAAAAAAACGCGTCGCAATGGCGAAAGCGGCGGCCACGGACTCGTTCGACTCCACGCTGGTACCGCAATCCCGCTGCAGCACAGCAGCGAATTCGTCATCATTAAGCCTGCATCCATCAGTTTCGGCCCAATTCATGAAATACTGCACACGCGCAAGCACCGAGGCCTTTGCCGACCAATTGCCACGCTGCGGAAGCTTCTGCACGAATTCCACCGCGAGGTGCAAAAAGTCACGTTCTCCTTCAACGGCAAAGCTCACCGCCGCAGCCACCAAAGTGGTTGCCTCAATGCCCTGCACCGTGTTATGCGTCACCACACAGGATTGCCAGGCGGCGTCGGCGAGCGCTTGGCCCGGGCGGAATGCGACACCCACGGGAGTGGCGCGCATTGCACCGCCGTTGGTGGTGCCGAACCGGCCGGTCTCTTCCGGACTTACGCCTTCGGTGAGTTTTTGCAGCGCGGCTTTGGTGGAAGGTCCCAGCAGGTCAAGCGATCCCTTGGCCTTCATCGCGGCTTCCCATTGCAGCAAATCGTGGGCATATCGGCCGTTATCAATGCAGCCGTTATCGGCGATAAGTCGCTGTGCGAGCACAAAAGCCTGTTCCGTGTCATCGGTGACAGCACCGGCTTTCATATTCGGCGCGATCGGCTGCTGCGGCACGGCATTCATAAGCTTCGTGATCGGACCACCGTAATACCGGCGAATCTGCTCGGCCGACATGCTTTGCGTAGGCATTCCCAACGCATCGCCCAACGCAAGCCCAGCCATGGCCCCCATAGCCCGTTCTCTCACCTGCAAACTCAACGCAAACTCCTTTCTCCAACAGTGACATGCATGGTGAAATGGCTCGGATCAAGAAATGATCGAACATATTCCACAAGCTCCCCATCCGCATCAAAGCTGTGTCTTTCGGACAAAAGAAAGACCGAATCCGCGGTTTTCTCCAGTATCGACGCGTTTTCTTCCAGCGTCCCAAATCCTCCACCCACTGGAAGAATCGGTACGCCACAGACCACCCCAGCGTCCCAAATCCTCCACCCACTGGAAGAATCGGTACGCCACAGACCACCCCAGCGTCCCAAATCCTCCAGACACTGGAGAAAAATAGACGCTCACGAATCCCTCAGCGGGAAAAATCCTCCACCCACTGGAAGAAAATGGACTCATATCGGCTCCCCCAGCGGGAAAAATCCTCCAGACACTGGAAGAATCAGTACGCCACAGACCATCCCAGCGACCCAAATCCTCCACCCACTGGAAGAATCGGTACGCTCACAGGACCGTCAGCGGGGAGATTGTTCCAGTGGATGGAAGAATACGGACTTTCACGCGCTCCCTAGCGGGAAGATTGTTCCAGTGGATGGAAGAATTAAGACTTGGACGGTGCTGAGCCGAACTTGGGCGGAGTTTATCCGAATTGCAGCAACAAAAAAGGCCTACCGGGCGCTAAGGGCGCTCTCAGTAAGCCTTGTAGGCGGGTAAGGCGA
Source organism: Bifidobacterium sp. N4G05 (assembly GCF_002742445.1). GTDB lineage: Bacteria > Actinomycetota > Actinomycetes > Actinomycetales > Bifidobacteriaceae > Bifidobacterium > Bifidobacterium hominis. The sequence continues at coordinate 124,354 of NZ_NJNQ01000001.1, forward strand.
GATTCGAACTCGCGGAGGCTTGCACCTCAACGGTTTTCAAGACCGTCTCTTTAGACCGCTCAGACACCTACCCATGTGCATCACGCACGAAACGCTAATATAGCACAACCCAAAGAACGAGGGGAAGAAAGCGAGCAAGAATAAAGGAAGAATGCGGTAAAAACAAAAAAGAAGGGACCCGCTCAACCGCGAGTCCCTTCCCATAAGCCAGAAAAGCCAGAAATCGGCAAGTGCCAAATGCCAGACATCCTCAGACTTCCGTATTTCGCATTTCAGAAGTCCGCTTCGGCAGTTCAGCAGCTGAGCAACTCAGTGGAACCGATAAACAAACCCGAGTCGCCAAACTCAACCGAGCAATCCAAGCTATCAGACTCTGCCAAGCAAACCCAAACTCTATCAGGCTTCCCACTTGGTCGGCTCAATGACCTCCTTGCCACCCATGTAGGCACGCATGGCCTGCGGAATGACGATGGAGCCGTCCTTCTGCTGGTGGTTCTCGAGAATGGCGACCAGCCAACGAGTGGTGGCCAGCGTACCGTTCAGCGTGGAAACGGCGCGGGTTCCGCCATCTTCCATACGTTCGCGAATGTTCAGGCGACGAGCCTGGTATTCGGTGCAGTTGGAGGTGGAGGTCAGCTCGCGGTAGCGACCCTGGGTCGGAACCCAAGCTTCGCAATCGAACTTACGTGCTGCAGAAGAGCCCAGATCGCCGGCAGCGGTATCGATGATGCGGTACGGCACCTCAACCTTGCCGAGCATCTCCTGCTCCATGGCCAGCAGGTGCTCATGCTCCTTGTAGGAGTCCTCCTGCTTGGTGTAGACGAACATCTCCACCTTGTCGAACTGGTGCACGCGGATGATGCCGGAAGTATCCTTGCCAGCAGCACCTGCTTCGCGGCGGTAGCAGGAGCTCCAGCCGCAGTAGCGCAGCGGACCGTCGGACAGGTCGAGAATCTCGTTCTCGTGCATACCGGCAAGCGCCACTTCGGAGGTACCGACCAAGTACTGCTCGTCAGGTTCGCGCAGACGGTAGATTTCGTCGGCGTGGGAGTTGAGGAAGCCGGTGCCGCGCATCACTTCCGGACGCACCAACGTCGGGGTGATAGCCAACGTGAAGCCGTGCTCCTGAGCCTGGTCCACAGCCATGGTAAGCATGGCTATCTGCATGCGGGCCACCTGGCCGCGCAGGAAGTAGAAGCGGGAGCCGCCGACCTTCACGCCACGTTCCATATCAATGCCGGCAACGCCACGACCGAGGGTCAGGTGGTCCTTCGGTTCGAAGCCTTCAGCTGCGAAATCACGAATCTGGCCAACCTTCTTGACCACCACGTAATCGTCTTCGCCGCCTTCCGGAGCTTCCGGCTCAACCACGTTGGAGAGCTTCCACATGGCGGTGGTGTACTCTTCGGCTGCGGCGTCCGCTGCGGCCTTGTATTCGGAAACCTTCTGGGAGAGTTCTTTGGTTTCGGCAATCAACTTGGCCTTTTCGTCGGCCGGAGCCGCGGCGACCTTCTTGCCGATTTCTTTCTGCTGCGCACGTGCAGCCTCAAATTCCTTCAGAGAGGAACGACGAACCTCGTCAGAGCGCAGCACCTCGTCGACCAGTTCGACCGATTCGCCACGCTTGCGCTGGGATTCCTTAACAACGTCAGCATGTTCACGAATGAATTGGATATCAAGCATGATTCCTAGACTAGTGCCGAAAGCCGACACTCGCCGCAAGCCTCTCGTTTTTGCATACAACGTGCAGGAATCGTCGAATAAATCGTGCTTGATTCGTTTTTTTCGCGTCTTACGTGAACAATAGGTGACATGCCTATGCCAGTTATCATTGTGATTGTCGTTCTTGCGGTCGCAGCGGTGTGCACGTCCGTCTTTTTCGCGGTGCGCGAATATAAGCGCCGTAGGCTTGCCAAGCAGCTCGACAAGCGCGACGACGATCAGGTGCACTATGCGTTCGTGATCAATCCGTCAAAGCCCCAAGCGGAACAGCGCAAACAGCATATTCAGGAGTTCTGCGAAGCGAAGCATCTTACGCAGATCGAATATATCGAAACACAGCTTGATAAGGATGGTCGCGCCTGCGCGTTAGAAGCGTTGGAACATGGCGCCGATGTAGTGGTCGCGGTTGGCGGCGACGGCACGGTGCGCACGGTGGCGAGCGCGCTTTCGGGAACCGGCCACGCGCTGGGCATCATCCCTATTGGCACCGGCAATCTGTTTGCCCGCAATATGGGCATTCCCGTGGATGATATCGATGCGGCGTTGACCGTTGCAACGTCTCACGGCTCACGTTTGATAGATGTCGGCCGTTTGACGTTGCTCGATGATGAAACCGCCGATCATGGCCATGCGTTCCTTATTATCGCAGGGATCGGATTCGATGCGGTGATGATCGATGACACCGATCCTGAGTTGAAGAAGAACATCAGCTGGCTCGCCTATTTCGTGTCGGGCGTGAAGAATCTGTTCGCCCCGAAGTACAAGGGCGACGTGACCATCACCAGCACGGATGGCAGCACGCACACCACGCACGGACTGACGTTCCGCACGTTCATGGCTGGCAATTGCGGTCAGATTCCGGTGTTTTCACTCATGCCCGACGCCGTATACGATGATGGCATCCTCGATTATGAGATTATTGACACGTCCGGCGGTTTGATCGGTTGGGCGAATCTGTTTGGCGATGTGCTGCATCAGACCATCACTGGCAAGGCACAGCAGAGTCCGCTCTCCACGAATTCCACGGTTGACCAGATTCAGGGCGTCAGTGCGGAAATCAAGTTGGAGAAGCCTGTTTTGGCGCAGGTTGACGGTGATATGCTTCCCGAAACGCAGCATATTCGTTTCAGCGTGGAGCGTAAGTCGTTGTGCGTGCGTGTGCCGGAAGCGCCCGACAACAATACTGCCAATGTAAATCAGTAACTATTAATCGTAATTATCAATAATTATTCATTACGACGATTATGCATTTTATGCAGGTTATGCATTGATATTGTTATTCTCATGCGATTCCGCCGCATGAGAAGTCACTCGTGCGACATGCAAGGTAAGATAGGCGATTTCCGCTTGCGAAAGATTTGCATCCAATCGCATTTTGATGATGATCGCGAGTTTGTTTGCGCAATCCGATGCTTTTGGATATGAGGTTTTGATGGATTCCACGATTGGTTCAGGCTCGTCATCAAGCTGTTCATGTTGGTGGATGCGCACGAAAAGATAGCGCAGATGCGTGATGAAACGCGCCACATTGACGCTGTTCTGGTCAAGGTTGATGCCGTAATAGCCTTCGATGACCGTCAATATTTGCTGGATGACGCCGGTCATGGTGTATGTGGCGGAAAGATCTCCGGTGGAGAAGCCCGCATTGACCAAGTGCAGGGCCAAAGCCACGGCTTCGCAGTCCGGCAGGGCGCCGCCCAGATACGTGTTCATCGCATCGACCAGAGCTTTGCCTTTGGCATATTCGCTCGCGTAGAGCGAACGCACTTCGGCTTCCAGTGGATATTCGATGGTCTGTTTGTTTTGCGATCGGCGAATAGCACCGCAAATATGGTCGGATAATGCCAGAACCAATGCAGGCTGCCGGTCGGCCTGTTCCTTCAGACCTGTGCGGTTCATGGCGTCCGTAACGAGACGAATGATTTCGGGTGGGATCCCGGCCACCTGTTGGGCCATATGGTCGGGATCCTTGCCATCTGCGGGAACGAACCGACGGACGATCTTCGCGTCGTCAACATGCTGGCCGGGCTTGGCTTGGAAGCCTATGCCTCGACCGGTGAGAATCACCTCACTATTGCCGTCTTTTGCCAGTACGACATTATTGTTGAATACGCGAAGAACGTCCACGTCGGCCCCTTCCGACTATGCGATTGGTCAGTGCTGAATGCCGATCACCGACTCACCGGCCTTGACATCGACGCCGGTCTTTGGCGTGACGGACGCGAAGGCCACTGTGTTCAGCACCGTCATCAATGTGGTGGTGCTGTATCCAGCTTCCTTAACCTTATCAAAGTCGACGACAACGAGGGTGTCCCCCGCGTTCACGTGTTCGTTGGCCTTGACCTTCACATCGAAGCCTTCGCCGTTCATCTTCACCGTGTCGATGCCGACGTGCACGAGCACTTCCACGCCATCATCGGTTTTGATGCCGAATGCGTGACCGGTTTCGGCGACGGTCTGCAGCACGCCGGATACCGGTGAGACGACGGTGCTGTCTGCCGGCTGGATGCCGACGCCTTCGCCTAGTGCGCGGGATGCAAACACCGGATCGCCGGTTTCGTCCAGGGAAATCACATGGCCTGCGACCGGAGCATTCACTTCGTCGGTGGTGGCAGCAGCCGGGGCTTCGGTCTTGGTAGCGGCAGCAGTGGCAGTCGCAGTGGCAGCAGCCGGAGCGGCGCCCTTGGCTTCGACCGACGGGACAGCGCCCTTCTGATTGGCGGACGTGCGGGCCAGCACTTCAGCCTTCTGCTCCGGAGTGCGGTAGTCGAAGGTGATGATCAGCAGGAAGGAGGTGAGGAAGGACACGGCGATGGACACTGCATACACCCACATCTGGTTGAAGACCGGAATGGTCAGCAGCGAAGTGAATGCGAAGGCAGTGGTGGTCACGCCATGCACGGTCTGGCCGGCGGCGGTGACGGACGGGAAGAGCCAACCAAGGATGGCGATGACGACGCCACCGAGACCGCAGCCCACCAGCATGCGCTTGTAGATGAGCTTGTAACGCAGGTGAATGCCGTACAGGGACGGTTCGGAAACGCCACCGAGCAGGCCGGCCGCGAGCGCACCCAGAGCGGTCTGGCGCATGTCCTTGTCCTTGTCACGCACAGCAAGGAAGAGCACACCAGCCGTAGCGCCGAAGCAGGCGAAGTTCCACACGCCCATCGGGCCTTGGATGAAGTCGTAACCGAGAGTCTGGATGTTCATGAGCATCAGGGCGTTGAGCGGCCAGTGCAAACCGAGCGGCACGAGGAACGGGTACAGCATCGGAATGATGATGGCGAAGATGAACGGAGCATGGGTGTTCATCCAGGCCAAGCCGACGCCGAGACCGTTGCCGACCCACACGCCAATCGGGCCGATGATGAAGGCGGTCAGTGCGCCAACGATGATCAGGCAGAAGAACGGCACAAAGACCAGCTGGACGCTTTCGGGGATGATCCTCTTCAGTCCGTGGTAGACGAGAGCAAGTACGGCAGCCATGAGCAGCGGCACGAACACGTTGCCGGAATAGTCGCTCAATGCCATCGGCAGACCGAATATGCTGGCCGTGCAAGACTTAGTGCCCAGCGCGGCATTCTCCACGCACGTGGTGGTCTTGGCGTCCATCAAGCCGGTGAACTGCGGGGTCATGAGGATGGCCATGATGGCACCACCCAGCCATGGGTCGACCTTGAGCTTCTTGGCTGCGTTGTAGGCGACCATGATCGGCAGGAAGTAGAATACACCCTTCCAGATGGCTTTCACGAACACCCAGCCCGCGGAGGCTTCGTCATTCGGAATGACGTCCAGCGAAATAAGCAGGTTGACCAGCGCGATGATGATGGAAGCGCCGAGCAGCACGCCCAGAATCGGGCGGAAAGAATCGGCGAGATACTCAAAGAAGGAGTCCAGCCAGGCCACCTTGCCGCGGGCCTTGGAACGGGCTTCGGCCTTAACGTCGGCATTGCTCTTCTGACCATCGCCGGATGCGGAGGTACCGCCGACACCGGCCATTTCGGGCAGATGCATGATGTTTTCGTACACGGTGGCAACGCCACCGCCGATTACCACCTGAAAACGGTCACCGCTCTGCGGTACCGCACCGAGCACGCCTTGCATGTGCTCGAGACTGTTCTGATCGACCTTGGATGCATCAACCAATTCAAAGCGCAGTCGAGTGGCACAATGCGTCAGACTGCGAACGTTTTCATGACCACCGATTGCAGCGATGATCTGCGCTGCGAGTGAGTCAGCCATCCTGTTTTCCTTTCTTTCCCTTACAACCGATTCGATCCGAGCAACACTGCTTCGGGCAACAAAAAAGACCTGAGATATGACTATGGTTAAGCCACATCTCAGGTCTTGCGTCATTATGTTGACTAGCAACCCTGCTTCAGTCGAATAGCATAGAACTATACACCATCATCTGACATTGCGCAAATCGACCGAAAGCACAATCCATCATTATCGAAAATACTTATATTTATATCTGAACATGCAATAAATAGACAACGTATTCATCGCACATAATGGGACAATTACGCACATTCGCAGCAAAAGCGTGGCAGAATAGTGGCTATGGTTGCAAACAATGCGGGAATGCCCGCCACCCCAGCAGATTTAATCAATGTCGACGAGGTCATCGGCAAGTACTATGACGTCGTCCCCGACCCCAACGTTCCCGAACAGCGTGTCTCCTTCGGCACCTCCGGCCACCGCGGATCGTCCCTGAAGACCTCGTTCAACGAGGCCCACATCATCGCCATCACCCAGGCCATCGCCGAATACCGCAAGAAGGCCGGCGTGACCGGCCCGTTGTATATCGGCCGCGACACCCACGCCCTGTCCGAGCCGGCTTGGAAGACCGCCATCGAAGTGCTCGTCGCCAACGGCGTGACCGTTCGCATCGATTCGCGCGACGACTTCACCCCGACCCCGGTTGTGTCTCAGGCCATCCTGACCCACAACCGTGCAGCTGACGGCACCCAGCGCTTCACGGGCGAAGGCCTAGCTGACGGCATCGTCGTGACCCCATCGCACAACCCGCCGACCGATGGCGGCTTCAAGTATGACCCGGTCACCGGCGGCCCGGCTCCGGCGGATGTCACCAACGCCATCGCCGACCGCGCCAACGAACTGCTCGGCGATTTCAAGAACATCAAGCGTGTTCCGTTCGAGCAGGCCGTCAAGTCCGACCTGGTCGAACGTTTCGACTTCCGTGAGCACTATGTCGCCGATCTGGAGAACGTCATCGACTTCGACGCAATCCGTTCCTCCGGCGTGCGCCTGGGCATCGACCCGCTCGGCGGCGCTTCCGTCAACTACTGGCCGCTGATGAACGAGAAGTTCAACCTGACCATCGACGTGGTGCGCCCGCAGGTCGACCCGACCTGGAGCTTCATGACCATCGACCACGACGGCAAGATTCGCATGGATCCGAGTTCACCGTACGCAATGAAGGGCCTCGTGGACTCCCTCAACAACGGCGCTTGGGACAAGTACGATCTGGTCGGCGGCACCGATCCGGATGCCGACCGCCACGGCATCGTATGCCCGAACTGGGGCGTCATGAATCCGAACCACTACATCGCCGTGTGCGTGGAGTATCTGTTCGGCGGCAATCGCCCGGGCTGGCCGGAAGGCGCCGGCATCGGCAAGACGCTGGTCTCCTCCTCCCTGATCGACCGCGTGGCCGCTTCCATCGACGCCAAGCTCGTTGAGGTTCCGGTCGGCTTCAAGTGGTTCGTTGATCCGCTGTTCAAGGGTGAAGTCGCCTTCGGCGGCGAAGAGAGCTCCGGCATGAGCTTCCTGCGCAAGGACGGCCGCGTGTGGACCACCGATAAGGACGGTCTGATCCCTGATCTGCTGGCTGCGGAAATCACCGCCAAGACCGGCAAGAACCCGGCACAGCTGCATCAGGAGCAGGTGGAGCGCTTCGGCGAAAGCTGGTACAAGCGTATCGACACGCCTACCACGCTGGAGCAGAAGCAGAAGTTCGCCAAGCTTTCCGGCGACGACGTTGCTGCCACCACGCTGGCCGGCGAAAACATCACCGCCAAACTCACCGAGGCTCCGGGCAACAACGCCAAGATCGGAGGCCTGAAGGTCACCACCGAGAACAACTGGTTCGCGGCACGCCCGTCTGGCACCGAAAACATCTACAAGGTGTACGCTGAGTCCTTCGAATCCCCGGAGGCTCTTGACAAGGTGCTCGCCGAAGCCACCGAAGTCGTGGACAAAGCCCTAGCCGAGTGATAATCGGCGAATCGGCATAATCCAGCCGTTCGCCAATCATTCGTAAAATCCATCGGGAAGCCCGCCTTCTTTTCGAGAAGAAGGTGGGCTTCTCGCATATCCAGCCAAATACAAATCAACCAAATACGAATCGCAATATGGCATGAAACGTCAAATTCTGGCATGAAACGTCAAATTCTGGCATGAAACGTCAAATTCTGGCATGAAACGTCAAATTCTGGCATGAAGCGCACGCGACCGTCTTCCTACTGCCCCGCTTCGCATTCTGCTTGACTGATGACGACGCAACGCTCAGCCCAGAGGCCCCGCCAATCTGCATGGGAAATCTGCATGGGAGGTGAACAATGCGCATCGCCATCGTCGAAGACTATGACGCCGAACGCCAACCGATGGCCGTCATGTGCACGGAATATTTCAAACGAAGCCATGCAAACGGCATCACGGCACGACGTCGTTCGATTATGATGGCACACCGTTCCGCACTTCTGTCATGCTGTGCTTGGATGACTGATTGTTCGCCCATCAGACGCGATTCGTTCCGTATGATAGGCGTCTTGCGGCTTTCGTAGGGTAGAGACATGACGATTACGGTTTCTACAGACGGTTCCGCTTTGGGTAATCCGAATGGTCCGATGGGTTGGGGTTGGGCCGATCACGAACTCGCGACGGGCGGCAAGCCGGGACACCACCATGAAGGTGATTGCGACGCCGGTGGAGCAACGAACGGCACCAACCAGATCGGCGAACTGTGCGCGGTGTTGGAGGCGTTGCGCGCGCATCCCGGTTCCGAACCGTTGGTGATCGAAACCGATTCGCAGTATGCGATCAACTGTTCCACCACGTGGGTACATGGCTGGAAGAAGAACGGCTGGAAGAACTCGCAGAAGAAGCCGGTGAAGAACGCGGATTTGATTCGCGCAATCGACGCCGAGATTTCCAAACGTCCTGGATCGGTGAAATTCGTATGGGTCAAGGGCCATGCCGGCAATGCGGGCAACGAGAAGGTGGATGAGCTTGCGCGCACTTATGCCGGCGATTGCCGTTCGAAGGTTCGCGAAGGATATCTTCCTTTGGAGGGCTGGCAATCGCTGCTGGCTTCCGAATACTCGCAAGGCACCGATGTTCCCGACGATGCGCAGATGCTGCTCGACGGCAAAATCACTTCGGACGAATACCATATCGGACGTGGACAGGGCGAATCCGCCGACGGTTCTCCGACCAACGTTCTGATGGATGTGTCCGATCCGGAACCGCGGCCGCGTTCCATAGCGGACATGCTGGTGGAGTCCGAAGGCTACCCCGCACCCGACGAGGCGACGTTGCCGTTGCCCCCAAACGGAATGACGGCAGAATCCGACAAAATGCTGGAACCGACCACCGTGCTTGCCACGACCGCATCCGACGCCACGCCATCCGATACCGCGACGTCCGACTCCACGCCATCCGATACCACTGCACCGCACAAATCATATGCGGAAATGCTGATCAAAACGGATTATTTCCCGCGTGAAGACGCAGAAAATGCATCCGACGGAACGGCGCAGCCAACGCAATCCGAGCAATCGGCGACGCAGTCTGATGAAATCGTCGACTCCCTGAAATCACCAGAAACACAGGAATCGCAAGCAGGCGCACCACAATCGGCGACGCAACCGCAACAATCCCAGCAACCACGCCGGAAAAGCCCTTCGGGACTGTCGGTGTCGGGCACCATTCGTTTCACTCCCCCGCCAAATTCCAGTCCGACGTTCGACGGCGGACTCCGCCGTATTTGCGGCTACATCGCGGTGGAAGGGTATGTGCAGGGCGATGGCACACTGGTATTGGAGGACGCGCCGTTCGCAGTCAAACACAATTAGCGGAATCGCACACCGAAACCCATATCCCCATCCAAAAAAGCGCGTGAAACACCTCGTGAAAACATTTGCCAGCAATTGATTGCACATCATCGGCCAAGACATGTCGACAAACGTACAAAAATCAACACATCCGATAATATGGAGACGGTCTTAACCCCATATCGAAGGAGGATCATGGACAAGGCACAGCAGGACGCATTGAAGAAAGCAGCCGGCATCGAAGCTGCCAAGCTGATTCAGAACGGCATGATCGCAGGTCTGGGCACCGGCTCGACCGTGCGTTTCCTGGTCGACGAGCTCGGTCGCCGCGTGCAGGAGGAAGGCCTGGAGTTCACCGGCGTGACCACTTCTCGCCGCACCCAGGAGCAGGCCGAAGGCTACGGCATCAAGATCGTCGACATCGATGACGTTGATCACATCGACGTGACCATTGACGGCGCCGACGAGGTCGACAAGAACTTCAACGGCATCAAGGGCGGCGGCGCTGCCCTGCTGTGGGAGAAGATCGTGGCCACCAACTCCAACAAGATCGTGTGGATCGTGGACGAATCCAAGGTCGTCGACACCATTGGCAAGTTCCCGCTGCCGGTCGAGGTGATTCCGTTCGGCGCAGGCCAGGTCGTCAAGAAGTTCGAAGCACGCGGCTACAAGCCGGTGCTGCGCCTCGACGCCGAAGGTCATCCGGTACGTACCGACGAAAACAACTATGTGGTCGACCTGCACCTCGAGTGCATCGAACACCCGGAAGCTCTGGCCGAAGACCTCATCAACACCGTCGGCGTGGTGGAGCACGGCCTGTTCCTGCACATGGTGGATCAGGTCATCGTAGGCGATCCAAACGGCCCGCGCGTGCTCACCAACTCCAACAAATGAGATTAGAGCAGTAGAGGAAGTTCCGCGAACCCTTATGAGGCTGTGCGTTCACATCGAACGCACAGCCTCATTTGCATTTATTGACTTTGATGTTGCATTTTGCCTGTGACTTCGTTTTCGTGATTTTCGTTTATTTCCTTGAGATATGCAAAAATCCCGCATATCAGAGAAAAGATATGCGGGATTTTGTTTAAGCGACGCTTCAACCGCGCCTGAAGACTACTTGCGCTGGTGGCGAGTCTTACGAAGCAGTTTGCGGTGCTTCTTCTTGCTCATGCGCTTGCGGCGCTTCTTGATGACCGAGCCCATCTCAGCCTCCGTTCTTAAACTCAAAGGGTAAAAGTTTGCAACTTGCCCAATACTACACTGCTTCGGGGACGAACGCGCACAACCGCATTCACATGGTGGAAGCACGCACCCCTTTATTGGAAAGTCAGATCAACCACAATCCTCATAGGACACGACAGAATTATGCGTGCATCATGCGAGTCTAGTATCCGACCACCAAATGTCACAGCGGAAACTGCTGGTAGAAGCGCTGCACCGAATCCTTGGCACCAGTGGCTTGGAACACCACGGTATCGTTACGCCAGACGGCAATGGCCTTGGTCTCATCGTTCGGATCGGTTTTGGCACTGTAGGAGCCGGTAGCCTCGCCGGAAACCTTCACATTGCCGCTGCCCAGCTCCTTGCCAGTCATGGCGCCGGTCAGATTGTCGTACTGGCTTTGCGCATCCTTGTCTTGGGACCACTGCGCCACTTCAAGAGTGACTTCCTGACCGTCCGTGCCAGTTGAATACGTCAGCGTGTACTCCTCAACCGGAGACGCGCCGCTCCAGGAAGTGCTGGCATCGGCCTTGGTACGTGCGAAATTCAGTACGGAATCAGGCATGGCCTTCAGCAGTTCGCTGGCATTATCCGGCAAAGCCACCGCGTCGATGGACGGCGTGGTCGGTTCGGAGGCATCCTGCGACGCTCCCCGAGAAGTGGTGCCTTGAGAGCTCGCCCCGTCACCCTTGTTCAACGCCCAGCCGGGCCAAATAAAAGCGGATACCAAAGCGAGTACAACCACCAAAGCGGCGGCAACGACAGCCACAATCAGCTTGCCATGGGAAGAGGAAGTTTGCGTATTAGACATGGCTGTTATTCTTTCACATCCGCAAGACGCTCAAATCCGGACGACACAATCGCGCAGCACCCCCGCATCAGTACCCCCTTAGCATCGCGGCGAACGCTTGTCTCAAAATATCCGTATTGTCGGCGGTATGGCAAAGACGTCCTCACAATTTGTATGTTCCGAATGCGGCTGGAACGGCCCGAAATGGCTGGGCCGCTGCCCCGAATGCGGCCAGTGGGGCACCATCGAGGAATTTCATGAGGCCCGTCCCGCCGCTTCGAAACGCACCGCGGCTCCTGGGCGCACATCGCGCACGCAATCGCATGCGGTGCCCGCTTCCGCCGCAAAGCCCATCACGGAAATCGGTACGGAAAACATTTCCAGAATCAGCACGGGTTTCACAGAATTCAACCGCATACTCGGCGGCGGCATCGTACCCGGCTCTGTGACGCTCATCGCAGGCGAGCCGGGCATCGGCAAATCAACGCTGCTGCTGGAAACCGCCGGCAACGTGGCCCGTCTTTGTGCGGCGCAACCGGAACGCAACACGGTACTGTACATTTCCGGCGAGGAATCGCAAGCGCAGGTGCGTATGCGGGCCTCACGCATAGGCGCTGTCGAACCTAATCTGCTACTGGCCGCCACCACCGACCTGTCGACCGTGCTCGGACTGATCGAGCAAAGCAAGCCTGCGCTGGCCATCGTCGATTCCGCGCAGACCATCGTCTCGCAGGAAGTCGACGGAATTTCCGGAGGGTCGACGCAGGTGCGCGAAGTGGCGAGCGCCCTGATCGACACCGCAAAAACGCTTGATATTCCAGTATTATTGGTCGGTCATGTCACCAAAGACGGCTCGATTGCCGGCCCGCGCACGCTGGAGCATCTCGTTGATGTGGTCTGCCAGTTCGAAGGGGACGCTGAAACCGCGTTGCGTATGCTGCGCGCGGTGAAGAATCGTTTCGGCCCCACCGATGAGGTCGGCTGTTTCGATATGAGCGGCGAAGGCATCGAAGAGGTGACGGACCCGTCGGGGCTTTTTCTGTCGTCTTCCAATTCCGCCAATCCCACTTCGGTGGAAGGCACGTGCGTGACATTCACGTTGGATGGGCATCGCAGTCTTCCCATCGAAGTGCAGTCGCTCGTTACCAAATCCGTGCTGCCGACGCCTCGACGTGCGGCAAACGGCGTGGATGCGAACCGCATCGCCATGCTGGTGGCGGTGCTATACCGGCATGGCAACGTCAATCTTCTGGCGAACGACCTGTATATTTCTACGATTGCCGGAGGTCAGGCACGTGAGCCGGGCTGCGATCTGGCGATTGTGGGCGCGTTGGCGAGCGCCGCGAAGTCGAAGGCGATCGGCCGCACCACGTGTGCGATCGGTGAGATTTCGTTGACCGGGCAGGTGCGTCCGGTGCCTCGACTGGAATACCGGTTGCGCGAAGCCGCCCGTCTTGGCTTCACCACCGCTGTAGTGCCGACATTACGTAGGGAAATCGCGATTCCCGGATTGTCGATCGTTCAGGTCGACATATTGCAGGATGCGCTTGGCGCCATGTTGCGATAGTACACACCCTACATACCGTTTTCGCATGTATGCGCGCGAAGCATATACATTATGCTTATGCAGCTGCAACGCAATGCGCGGGCAGAGAAGACGGATTAAGGAAAGGTGATTCATGGAACAATCGCAATTCAGTGCATGGGCCGCGGAATATTCCCAGAAAACCAATCTTTCGCTGGCCGGCACCCGCTTGCATGTCGGCGATGACGATACACAGGCATGTTTCACGCAATCAGATCTCGCCAAAGCGCAGGATTGGGGCATGATTCCCGTTTACAATCAGGCCGAATCGCAGACATACCATGCCATTGACGCAACGGTTCCCGTGGACGAAGTACCCGATGCACGCGAATTGACCGGAGCAGAGGCGATTGATTTCGCACAGGATCATATGCCGGTGTCGGCGGAACTTATGCGCGAGGCACGACAGGATGTTGATTTCACCGGCATTCGCATTGCGGTCTGCCTGATTCTTGAGCCGAAAACCGCCGTGCTGCTCCGCCAATTGAAGCAGGCAGGAGCCATCGTCGGCGCATACTGCGGTTCTGAAGCCAATGACGAGCGCGTCGCGGCGCAGCTACGCGAAGAGGGCATTCCCGTCGCATACAATCCCGATTGGACGCCGGAGCAGGCGCATCAGGGGGCACTCGACCTGCTTGATGAGATCCGGCCGAACATCATCATCGACGATGGTGCGAGCTTCGCGCGACTGGCCGCGATGGAACGCCCCGAGCTGATGAAACACATCATAGGCGTGGCGGAAGAGACTACCAGCGGCATTCGCGCGTTCCAAGCCATGCAGGACGCCGGAGCGCTATCGTTCCCCGTTATCGCAGTCAATGACAGCATGCTGAAAACCGGTTTCGACAATGCGCACGGCACCGGCGAAACCTGCGTCACCACCATGCAGCGCATTCTCGGCCATGACTGCTTCGCAGGCAAAAACGTATGCGTGGTTGGCTATGGTCCTGTCGGACGCGGTTTCGCGCATCGCGTACGTGCGCTCGGCGCCAACGTAACCATTTGCGACACCAATCCCGTGGTCGCATTGCAGGCCGTATTCGACGGATTCGGCGCCGACGATATCAATCACGCGATTTCCGAATCCGATATCGTGATTTCCGCAACCGGCGTGCGTCACACCATCGCCATGCAGCATCTGCAGATCATGAAGCCGAATGCCGTGCTTTCGGTGATCGGAGGCATCGCCAACGAAATCGCATTGGACGAAATTGACGGTTTCCAAGCGGAGAACAAGCGTGAAATCCGCAATCTTGACGTTCCAAGCGGACCGCGAATCCGGCTTATTTCGGAAGGCGACGGCGTCAACTACACCGTCGGAGGCGGCAATCCGATCGAAATCATGGATCTAAGCTTCGCCGTGCAGATATCAGCGGTCACGCATCTGTTGAGAAATCAAGGAAAACTGCAGAACGGACTGCAGAAGCTTGGACATGATATCGATTGCGATATCGCCGATATCGCATTGCGCGTACGCGGCTACCAGGCAAGCCAAGCGGTAGCCGATAACGGTTACGATTGGACCCTCACCCGTTTCGCGGAAAACGAAAAGGAACAGCATCATGCAGCTTGACAACCCCCTGCACCTGGCCGCGCATCCGCAGCCGCTCGACTCGGTGACGCTGTACAGCTCTCCGCTGATCATTCCCGTCACCGGACCGGTGGTGCTCAATGGCGCCATCGCGGTGTCCGGCAGCCGAGTGGTGCATGTGGGCACCCGACAGTGGGTGCTCGATGCGCTGAAGCACGATATGGCCGCCAATGGGCGCATCGTCGAACACCATTGGGACGGCATCATCACCCCCGGCCTGATCAACGCGCACACGCATCTTCAGTACACCAATATGGCCGAAGTGGGACGTGGAACCTACGACCGCTTCCGCGCCTGGGAACTCGGCTTCAACGAAGTGTACGAGAAGCTGCAGGAAACACGCCCGTGGAAGGAATCCTCATATCAGGGCGCGCGCATGATGGTAGAAGCCGGCACGACCGCGGCAGCCGATATCGTCACCGACCCGGAAGCCGTGGGCGCGCTTGCCTCGCAGGGCATGCATGGCATCGCCTATTGGGAGGTCATGGGCTGGCATAACGACGATTGGAAAACCGATGGCATCGCCGAGTTGATTAGCAATCTCGGGCACATGCATCACGAGGGGTTGCCAAGCATCGGCATCAGCCCGCATGCTCCCTACACGTTGGAGACGGAACCGTTCGTGGATCTTCCCGACATTGCACGTCAGCTCGACATGCGACTGCATATCCACCTGTCGGAAACGCCGATCGAGGCAGGTGAGCATGAGTCCACGCTCACCACGTATTCCGCAGCCGATTGGCGTGATGGCCAGTGGGACAGCTACAAGCAGCTCAAGGCCGCAGGCAAGGGCGCGTCCGCCATCCAGTTCGTCGACCAGCTGGGGTCGCTCGGCCCGGACGTGCATATCGCGCATGGCGTGTGGGCCGATGCGGAGGATCGCCGCATCCTACGCCAGCGTGGGGTTGGCGTGGCACTGTGTCCGCGTTCCAACCGCATTACCGTGACAGGCAAGGACGCGCCGATCCGCCAATATCTTGAAGAGGGCAATCTGCTTGCCATCGGCACGGATTCACTGTCGAGCTCGCCCAGCCTGGACGTGCTCGACGATGCGGCCATGGTTTACGATCTGGCACGCGAGCAGGGGTACACCCGCGATGACCTGACCCACCGCATCATTCGCATGATCACCATCGGCGGCGCCGAGGAAATGGGATTGCATGTTGGCGCGGGCCGTATCGGTCAGATCAACGCTGGTGCCACAGCCGATCTTGCGTTCTTCGACATTCCCGTCGGCACGGACTCACCCCAGGCCATCGAACGAACCTTGGAGGATTTCGTCCGTCATGGGGCCGGCACCAACCGGGCGACCATCATTTCCGGCGATATCGTCTACAACGACGGCGCGTTCGACCTTCGCTGACGGCACAGCGATACAAACGAAAGGAATATCATGAGTGTCCCACTTGATCAGATGAGCGATTATGCCCGTGGCGTGGTGGCGGACCTTGGTCTTGAAGCCCATCCGGAAGGCGGATGGTATGTACGCGACTGGCAGTCGCCGCAAACGGACGAAGCCTCGCACCGTCCCCTGTCATCGCTGATCTACTTCCTCCTGCCGGAGGGAGACATGAGCGCCTGGCATAAGGTGGACGCCGATGAAATCTGGTTATGGCACGGTCCAGCCCCGGTCACGTTGCAATTGGGAGGCACGGGCGATTCGCCCGCCGGCGATGGCACAGTGGAATCCATCGTGCTGGGCACGGGAATCGCTCCGGACGGCGCGCAGGGAATCCCCACCGGCCATGCCGTGGTACCTGCAGGGGTCTGGCAACGCACCGTTCCAGGAAAGGGCGACGCGCTTGTCTCCTGTGTGGTCAGTCCCGGTTTTGTGTTCGACGGATTCACGCTCGAATAACGCGAGTCCGTCGATAATGCGATATCACATAATGCGATATCGCGTGCGCCGTTTCAGAAACATCAATAGTCTATAGTGGCGTACGTTCATTATGGACAAGAAGAATCGCGCTTTACACGCAGCATGAAGACAAGGGTAAAGAAAAATGGCATTCTCAGGCAGAAAATTTATACGTGCCGCGGCGGCGTTGGCATCCATCGCCGCGCTGACGCTATCCGCCGCCTGCGGATCCGGCTCCGATACCAAGTCGGCCGGCTCCGACAGCTCCGACATCACGCAGCAGACCGTCACTCCCGGCAAGCTGACCATCGCCACCGGCGATCCGGCCTACGAACCGTGGGTCATGAACGACAAGCCAGAATCTGGCAAGGGATATGAGGCAGCCGTGGCTTACGCCGTCGCCGAGAAGATGGGCTTCAAGAAGTCCGACGTGGTATGGACACGCACTACGTTCGATTCTGCCATCGCACCGGGCGCCAAGGATTGGGATATGAACATCCAGCAGTTCGGCATCACTCCTGAACGCAAGAAGGCTGTAGATTTCTCCGCCAGCTATTACAACGATTCTCAGGCCATTATCGTCAAGAAGGACGGCAAGTACGCCAAGGCCAAGAGCCTGACCGACTTGAAGGACGCCACCATCGGCGCGATGGTAGGCACCGAAGGCTACAAGTACGCCAAGAAGATCAAGGATGACGTGCAGACCTTCAACGATGACGCCGCCGTGGCCCAGGCGCTCGACGCCGGCCAGATCGACGCTCTGGTGACCAGCACCGTGGAATGCGTGTACATGGTGCAGTCCGAGCAGGTTAAGGACGCCATGGTCGTCGGCCGCATTGCCGACTCCACCGATCCGAACGGCATGGGCATTGTGCTTCCGAAGGATTCCAAGCTCACCTCCGCTGCCTCCAAGGCCGTGAAGGAGTTGGATTCCGACGGTACTATCAAGGCCCTGCAGGACAAGTGGCTGGCCGAATACACCACCGATCTGGCAGAACTCAAGTAGGCTCATGGCAAGCTCGCTACATAAGGATTTCTCTCATGAGTGTTTCGGATAGTCGTCCGGACGGCCTCGCTGAACATCAAGTTAGCGAGGTCGAGCTTTCCCGGCGCGCGTATCGCAAAAAGCAGCAATTGCAATCGGTAATGACCAGTCTGATCAGCACGATTGTGTTTGTGGCGATCATCGTCATCGGTTTGAAGATGTCCCCCGGTTGGCCGCGTGTCAAGGAGACGTTCTTCTCCGCCGAATATTTCGTTTCGTCATTCCCCGAGATTTTGAAGGGATTGTGGCTGAATATCAAGGTGCTTGCCATAGCGTTGGTCGGTGTGGCCATTTTTGCCACGTTGATTGCGTTGGTGCGCACCAGCAATAATCCCGTACTGTTCCCGCTGCGCGCTCTTGCCGCGTTGTATACCACGATTATGCGCGGCATTCCAATGATCGTCGTGCTGTATCTTATCGGTTTCGGCATTCCCGGCTTGGGTATTTTCGGACGTATCGACCCGTCGGTCCTAGGCACCATCGCCGTGATCATGGGCTATTCGGCATATGTGGCGGAAGTGCTACGCGCCGGTTTCAATGATGTGCATCCTTCGCAACGCGCGTCGGCGCGCTCCCTCGGACTTACCGCAGGTCAGACGACACGCATGATCGTGATTCCGCAGGCGTTGCGCAAGGTCGCTCCCGCATTGATGAACGACTTCATTTCCATGCAGAAGGATGTGGGATTGATTTCCGTGCTGGGCGCAGTCGACGCAGTGCGTGCCGCCCAGATCGAGGTGGCGAGCACCTACAATTTCACCCCGTATGTGGTAGCGAGCCTGCTGTTCATTCTGATGAGCGTGCCGTTCATTCTGCTGAACGACTGGTATTCGGCACGTTTGCGTAAGCGCGAGTTGAGTGGAGGCACGGTATGAGCGAGACTATGACCCCGTCCGTAGACGTATCCCAGACGCCTGTGCTGCATCTGGACGGCATCCGCAAATCTTTTGGCTCCACCACGGTGCTTGACGGCATTTCCTTCGATGTCAACCAGCATGAGGTGGTGGCGCTGCTCGGCCCTTCCGGTTCGGGCAAGTCGACGTTGATGAAATGCGTGAATCTGTTGGAACGTGTCGACGATGGACAGATTTGGCTGGGAGACACGGATATCACCGATCCTCACGCCAACCAGGATAAGATTCGTTCGCGCATCGGCGTGGTCTTCCAGCAGTTCAACCTGTTTCCTCACATGTCGGTGATTAAGAACGTCACCTTGGCGGCGCTCAAGGTGCACCATTGGAATAAGGATCGTGCCGAAGCCCGCGCGCTGGAGCTGCTTGACCGCATCGGTATGCGAGCCAAGGCCGGTGCCTACCCCGATCAGCTTTCCGGCGGCCAGCAGCAGCGCGTGGCCATCGCCCGAGCGTTGATGACCGATCCGGAACTGCTGCTCCTTGACGAAATCACCTCGGCACTCGACCCGATGCTGGTGGGCGAGGTGCTGAACATGGTGGCCGAACTCAAAGAGCAGGGCACCACGATCCTTATGACGACCCATGAAATGAGCTTCGCACATGATGCAGCCGATCGCATTGTGCTGCTGCGCCATGGCATCATTGCTGAGAACGGCACGCCACATGAGGTCATGGATGAATCGCAAGATCCGGAAACAAAGGAATTCTTCTCTCATTTCCGCAATTAATCTTATGGTAATTCCATAATTATATAACACTATATTAGTAGGGTTCTTACGTAGATTCTCACGTAAGAACCCCGCTATTTTTTGAATACTGATACGAATTTATCGAAAATACCAGCATTCACTAATCACTGTCATTATCGTGATTATTATTGCGATTATTGCTGCGATTAGTATCAGGCAGTAATTCGCTTGGTCTCCTCGACATTGCGCTTCAGCTCGTCGACCAGATCCTGCGCAGAATCGAACTTGATCTGCGGACGCAGGAAGCCAGCGAATTCCACACGCACCTGATGATCGTACAAATCAAGCCAATCGTCGGTGATGGCGTAGGCCTCGACCACACGCTCATTCATGCCGGTCGCCTCGTTGAAGGTCGGCTTGGTGCCAATGGAAATCGCAGCGGGCCAACGATATGGCGAATGATCGGCAAGGCGGGCGTCAACGGAAGACGAGTCAAACTGTTGCGAAATACCATCGGACGCCGCTTCCGCATGGTCGCTCTCCGTAGTCTTCGCTCCCAAATCAACGAGCCAACCCGCATACACGCCGTCAACCGGCAGATAACCGGCAACATTGTCACTCAAATTCGCCGTCGGGAATCCAATGGTGCGTCCACGCTCCTCGCCGTGCACCACAATGCCTTCCACGGCGTGCGGATGCCCCAGAATCGCATCGGCGTCCTTGATGCGTCCCCGGCCAAGCAGGTAACGCACATTCGTGGAACTCCACACACGCACGAGCTTGGCTTGGTTCTTCTTGCTCCATGCGCGGCGTTCCGCCTTGGAAGCGCCTTCCAGCGGGTCTGCCGGCTCGCCATGGCCGGTCGGCGTAACCGGTTGGGCATTGGCTGGCACGCGGGTCTCTCCGGGACCTCGATCATCAACCACTTCAAGCTGGAACACACCAGTAGCGAGCGCGAGATCCTCAATGGCTTTCACGTCTCCGGCGCGATTCGCACCCATGGCCGCGTCGGAACCGAGCACCAAGGCGCGCATACCCAGCTTGCCGACCATCTGACCGAGGAAGAATCGGTATGATTTCGCCGCGAATGCCAGTGTGTAGTGCACGATGAGCGTGTAATCCACTCCCAGCTTGTTGATGGTGCGAAGACGCTCCTGCATGCTGGTGAGCGCTTGCGTGTCAGCCATACCGGTCGGCGGCTCCTGACCACCGTTCTTCGCCGCATAACCGTGTACCAAAGCGGGGCGTGGATCGAACAGCACCACCACGGAGAAGGACTGCTCCTTCTTGGCGACTTCCACCACGCGGCGAATCACCGCCTGATGGCCCTGATGCATGCCATCGAACGAACCGATGGTCACCACGGATTTCTTATCGTTGCTCAGTGTAGGCCAATCCACCATGCCACTGGCATCAGGCGTGAGCGTGATTGTCTTCATCATGTCCTTCTTGTGTATGGATTCGTGTCTGTAGTCTGATTGGATGGTTCAGTTGAATACCGCGACCGGTTTGGCCTCACCACGTTTCGCACGTTCAAGGATGGCGACCAAATCGTTGGTTTCCTCAACGTACGCCGCCGTGGTCGTATGTATGTCATGTGCGATTCTGCGTCCGAAACGCAAGTCGGCCGCCTCCTGCTCGCTGACGGCCAGCATACTCATGGAAGCCGCGGCACTGGCCACGGGATCTAGCGCATGATCGAGCGCATGATCGGCATCGTCAAGTACCGCACGATTGCGCGTCACTTCCGTGCCTTCACGATTGGTGAATGTTTTGGATTCAGCGTGGGCGCTCATGACGTTGGGCATATCCACCGAGAATCTGCCGACGCGCGTGCGTCTCAACATCGTCAGATGGCCTCCCAACCCGAGTTCCTCACCTAAATCGCGTGCGAGCGCGCGAATGTAGGTACCTGCGGAACAGGTCACGGTCACGTCGAGTTCCATAACGGGATGCATGTCTTCATGCAGTGCGGTGTCGGCAATCCATCCATCGCCTGCCGTCTCGTCCACGATTGCGCCAGCAAGTTCCGCGCCGGCATGATCGCTATGCGTGTAGCCGTAACGCGCCTGCCGCACGTTGAACTCTTCGATGGTCACAGGGCGTGCCTTAAGCTCCACGTCCTTGCCTTCGCGCGCCAGATCGTAGGCGCGATGGCCGTTGATCTTAATGGCGGAGTAGACGTTCGGTACCTGTTCGATACGCCCTGTGAACCGTTCTGCGATCAGCTGTTCCACGGCCTGACGCGAGGGAAAGCTCGCTGTCCGCTCCCCCGGCAGCAGCTCGCCTTCGGCATCGTCCGTGGTGGTGCGTTGCCCAAGGCGAATGGTGGCCTCATACGTTTTGTTATGGTCGACAATGTAGTTGAGCAGTCGCGTGGCATTGCCGAATCCGACCACTAGCACGCCGGTGGCCATCGGATCGAGCGTGCCCGCATGCCCGACTCGCTTCATATGCAGGGCGCCGCGTACGGCCGCGACCACGTCATGGCTGGTGACGCCCTGCGGCTTGTCGATGACCAGCAGACCGGAATGTTCAGGCTTCTTCGTCATCGTCCCAATCTTCGACTTCGACGTCGTCATCGTCGAAATCATCGTCATCGTCCTCTTCCGGATGCTTGTACGGATCGGCCTCGCCCGCATACTGCGCGGTTTCGCGGGTCTTGGCGAGCTCTTCGTCACGCTTGCGCGCGATGGCGAGAATATCTTCGATCTCATGTGCTTCGCCCGGCACCTCGTCAAACACGAATTCGAGCTGCGGAGTCAGGCGCAGGCCGGCCTTAGTACCCACGAGGGAACGCAGACGGCCTTTGGCCTGGTTCAACGCCTGCTGTGCGCGGCGACGTTCACCCTGCTCGTGTCCTTCACGGCCAAGCTGGGTCCAGTAGACCTTGGCGATCTGCAGATCATTGGTCACACGCACTTCGGTAATGGTCACGTTTGCGAGACGCTTGTCGTGCAGCTGCGCCTCCATGGAGGATGCGATCACACGTTGAATCAACGCCGCGATACGTGCGGCGCGAGGATTGGTTCCTGCCATTATCGTCCTTCAATCAGATAAATGTATCAGCTTAGTTTTTGAAATAAGTTCTTGTTGTATTGCGGAACGCCCGCAGCCGTATATCAGCTGTGGGCGTTCCTTTCCTGTTATCGATCGTTGGTTCGAATCAATCGACTACTTACGTTCGATTTCCCGCATTTCGAAGGTCTCGATAATATCGCCAAGCTCGATGTCGTTGAACGAACCGAGGTTGATACCCGCTTCGTAACCTTCCTTGACGGAAGTAACGTCGTCCTTGAAACGACGCAGCGAGGAGATCTCGAGATCGTTGACGGTTGCGATGCCGTTGCGCAGAATACGGCACTTCGTACCACGCTTGACTTCGCCGTCCTGCACCATGACACCCGCGATGTTGCCGAACTTGGAGGAACGGAAGATTTCGCGGATCTCGGAGTGGGAGGTGACAACCTCTTCGAATTCCGGCTTGAGCATGCCCTTGAGGGATGCCTCGATGTCTTCGATGGCCTTGTAGATGATCGAGTAGTACTTGATTTCCACGCCTTCACGTTCGGCCAGATCCGCCACCTGACGGTTCGGGCGAACGTTGAAGCCGATGATGACGGCCTTGTCGACGGTAGCCAGGTTGACGTCGTTCTGGGTGATGGCGCCGACGCCGCGGTGGATCACCTGGATGCCGACCTCGTCGGACACTTCGATCTTCATCAAGGAATCTTCCAGCGCTTCGACAGAACCGGAGGAATCGCCCTTGATGACGATGTTGAGCATGTCGACTTCGGACTTGGCGAACTGCTCCTTGAGGCTTTCCAGAGACACGACCTTGCGACGCTTGGCCAGCTGGGCGGCGCGTTCGGTGGCCTGACGCTTCTCGGCGATCTGGCGTGCGGTACGGTCGTCGGAGGCCACCAGGAACAGGTCGCCTGCGGTCGGCACGGAGGTCAAGCCAAGCACCTGCACCGGAGTGGACGGCGCGGCTTCCTTCATATGGTTGCCGTTCTCGTCAAGCATGGCACGGACACGTCCGTAGGAGGTGCCAGCGACGATGGAGTCGCCGATGTGCAGCGTACCGGACTGAACAAGCACGGTCGCCACGGCACCACGGCCCTTGTCGAGTCGAGCTTCCACGGTGGCACCGCGAGCGTCCATATCCGGGTTGGCACGCAGATCAAGCTCAGCATCGGCGGTAAGAAGCACGGCTTCGAGCAGCTTGTCGACATTGGTGCCCTGCTTGGCGGAAATGTCGACGAACATGGTGTTGCCACCGTATTCTTCCGGCACGAGACCGTATTCGGTGAGCTGGCCGCGGACCTTGTCGGGGTTCGCTCCCGGCTTATCGATCTTATTGACGGCTACCACGATCGGCACGTTGGCTGCCTGCGCGTGGTTGATGGCTTCCACGGTCTGCGGCATCACGCCGTCATCCGCCGCGACCACAAGAATCGCGACGTCGGTGAGCTCGGCGCCACGGGCACGCATGGCGGTGAAGGCTTCGTGGCCTGGGGTATCAAGGAACGTGATCTTACGCGGTTCGCCCTCAAGATCGACGGTCACCTGGTATGCACCGATACGCTGGGTGATGCCACCGGCCTCACGTGCGATGACGTTGGTACGGCGGATGGTGTCGAGCAGTCGGGTCTTACCATGATCGACGTGGCCCATCACGGTAACGACCGGCGGACGCGGCTTCAGATCCTCATCCTCCTGCAGTTCTTCCTCATCCAAGTCGATGTCGAACTGCTGCAGCAGCTCCTTGTCTTCCTCTTCGGCAGACACGATCTTGATATCCCAGCCGATTTCCTCGCCGAGGATCTGGAAGGTGGACTCGTCCAAGGATTGGGTTGCCGTGGCCATCTCACCAAGATGGAAGAGCACGGTGACCAAAGCAGCCGGATTGACGTTGATCTTTTCGGCCAAATCGGCGAGGGATGCGCCCTGACGCAGACGAACGGTCTGGCCGTTGCCAGTAGGAATGCGCACGCCGCCGATGACCGGGGCCTTCATCTCCTGGAATTCCTGACGCTTTGCCAGACGATTCTTACGGGCCTTCGAGGACTTGCCGCCCTGACGTCCGAATGCGCCCGCAGCACCGCCGCGACCGCGACCGCCGCCGCGTGCTGGACCGTTGCTCGGAGCGCTATTACCGCCCTGGAAACCGCCGCCGTTGGCATTGGAACCGCCACCGAAACGGTTACCACCGCCTGCAGGGCGCTGACCGCCACCCTGCCCCGGACGATGCTGGCCCCACTGGCCCGGCTTCGCACCGGCGCCCTGACCCGGACGACCGCGGAAACCACCACGCTGGCCGCCACCCTGCCCCGGGCGGCCGCCACGACGGCCTTCGCCATTGTTATTGGCGTTCGGACGGTTCATCGGATGCGGACGCGGAATGTCACCCGGTGTTGGGGTGTGCATGCCCTGCTTGCGGCTGAACGGATTGTTGCCCGGACGCGGACCCGGAGTGTGCGGCTTCGCACCATTGGCGGCATTGTTGCCATTGCCGCCCTGCGAAGCATTGGTATTGTTGCGCTGTGCGCGAGGTCCCGGAACCGGAGCTGGCTTGCCGCCCTGACGGCGTTCGCCCTGCGGACGCGGGGCGTTGCCGTTGGCGCGATTGCCATGCTGGCGGGAATCACCCGGACGAGGCATACGCTGCCCGGGCTTCGGAGCTTCGGACTTGGATGCGGTAGGACGTGCCGGCTTTGGAGCGGAAGGCTTTGCCGCGGATGCCGCGGGAGCAGCCGGGGTGGCGCGAGGCGCAGGAGTGGGCGAAGCTGCGGGGGCAGCCGGCTTCTTGGCCGGAGCCGCAGGCTTCTTGGCCGGAGCCGCAGGCTTCTTGGATTCGGATGCGTTGCCCTTCGCGTTGGAAGCGAAAGCATTCCTCAGCTTACGGGCAACCGGAGGTTCAACAGTGGACGATGCAGACTTCACAAATTCGCCCATCGCCTCAAGTTTGTTCAAAACAGTCTTGCTGTCAACGCCAAGTTCCTTGGCAAGTTCATATACGCGTGCTTTCGGCACTCAATTTCTCCTATCTTGGGCCGCGCGCATACGAGCGCGACCGCTACTGATTCACGGCGAGCTTGTTCCTTCTCATCGTGCAACCATGTTCGTGATACCTCGTCTTTTCCCTGGGCATGACGGCATGAACCCCCACGCTTTGGATTATCGAGTCCAGCATACTCAAGCCCGTGGATTGAATCCCCACGGGCTTGCCGTTGCTGAAAGTGTTGGTTATTCGGCGGTTTCCTCGCTGGTCGAAGCCTGCGCTTCGGCCATCTTCTTGGCGTGTGCCTCGGCAGATTCGATGCCGATCTTCCATCCGGTCAGCTTAGCGGCCAAACGTGCGTTCTGGCCTTCCTTGCCG
Organism: Bifidobacterium sp. N4G05; assembly: GCF_002742445.1. Lineage (GTDB taxonomy): Bacteria > Actinomycetota > Actinomycetes > Actinomycetales > Bifidobacteriaceae > Bifidobacterium > Bifidobacterium hominis. The sequence continues at coordinate 150,229 of NZ_NJNQ01000001.1, forward strand.
ATGGCAAGAGACAGCTGATCATCATGGATGAAGGCGATTGCGGTCTGGTTCTTCTCGCTGATCACCTGCACACCGGTGGCGACCGCCGGAGACAGCGCCGCAGCGACGAACTTCGCCGGATCGGCAGACCAGTCGACGATATCAATCTTTTCCGGTCCGAGATTCTCCATCACCGCACGCACGCGAGCGCCGCCGGGGCCGATCAGGGCACCCTTCGGATTGACGCCTTCGGTATTAGCTCGTACCGCGATCTTGGTGCGGGCGCCGGCCTCACGAGCAATGGCCATAATCGACACGGCACCGGAAACCAGTTCCGGAACCTCACGCTCGAACAGGCGGCGAACCAGCTCCGGATGGGAGCGGGACACTACGATTTCCGGTCCCTTGAGACCACGTGCAACATTCACCACATATACGCGAATGCGCTCACCGTGGCGGTAACGTTCTCCCGGCACCTGCTCACGGCGGGGCAGCAACGCTTCGACATCGCCAACGGCCACGTGCACATTGGAGGTATCCTTCACGTCCTGCTGCACGATACCGGTGATCAGCTTGCCTTTCTGCCCTGAGAACGCGCCGAACACCTTGTCGTCCTCGGCCTTGCGGAACAGCTGGCTGATGACCTGACGCGCGGTGGCTGCGGCCAAGCGGCCAAAGTCACGCGGAGTGTCATCATATTCCTCGCCCAGAGTCGGCGCAGGGTAAGGATTATCCTCGGTCGGTTCGACCGGAATCTCATCCTGAGCCCAAACAGTAAAGCTTCCGGCACGCGGATCAAGCTCCACACGAGCATGCTTCGCCGCGTGCGGCATTTTCAGATATGCCAGTCGCAACGCTTCCGAGAGTGCGGCATCCAGCGTCTCGGGATCGATTCCCTGCCCAGCTGCGAGCTGGTGCATTCCTGCCAGGTCCAGTTCCATACTTCCAAGACCTCCTATATGAAGTTATTCCGAGCGCTCGGCCCAATGGTCACAGTCGACTATTAGTCTAATATTTCATGCAGACACGTTCCCCTCTTTTCCCCTCGGTCTCGTCGACCTCAAGACGCGTCTGCGTCTTGGCATGCATAGGCTTGCTTGTAGCGTCTCTGACCGCCTGCTCCGCACCCCGAATCGCAGGCCGCGCCGAAGCGGAACAGCAGCCAAGTCCTTGCGAGAAGGCGTATGCCGACGCGACTGCCAACGCCGATATCATGGCAGACAAGTCACGCCATATCGTTATGCGCTATCTCGCCGCGCAGGAGGCGATTTCAGATTGGGCGAACACCGCGGCCTACTGCCCAGCATGGTTCGCTGACGGCACGTTGCGTAGCGCGCAGGCCCGTCACACTGCCCGTTTGATGGCGGCGCGACTTGCGATCAACATCGCACAGCCCACGCTGTCGCGTTGCGACGGCATCGATTCGTTTGATATCGACGCGGATTCGCTTTCCGCCATGTCCGTTGCGGAAGATCAAGCAGGATTTGCGATGGGAGTTTTCGCGGCACGTTCCATCGGACATGCGACGCTCGATATCAGCGATCGTCATAAAACAACTTCGCAGCGACTGATTTCTTTCTCCGGAGCCAAAGACGATCGTGCGAAAACATATGATGTCACGCAACTGCTCGCCAATCCCAACACCATGGTGGATTCCGCAACTGGATTGTTCGCACCGACCGACGCCGTCATTGAAATGAATTGCGCGCGCAGCGAAATCGCGGCCGTCGCATCAAGCTCGAATTCGACGGGTGACTCAGCACAATCCCGCATGACCGCAGAAAACTCTTCGGATGATTCAAGGCAACAGTCTCTGGGCGTACTTACCAGCATGATCGCCGACCGTGTGGATCTGGCTCTCACATGGGGCTATCCATCATTCGACGAGGCACTGTTCGAATAGCGCACATCAACACACATCAACACATGCGCCAATCCACGCAACAGTTCACGCGATACCCACGCAACCACGAGCCTGACAACGTGACGCATCATCCATGCAGCCAAGACACGCCGAACAATCGCGGACATCGCAAAAATCTCATAGCCGGATTTGACAATCGCCAAAGCTGTGGCAAAATAATGAAGTTGCTTGTTTTCAAGCGGCGCAGTGGATAAGTGTCCGAGCGGTCTAAGGAGCACGCCTCGAAAGCGTGTGAGGGCAACCCCCTCCGCGAGTTCGAATCTCGCCTTATCCGCAAGCAGAAAAACCGGAGCAATGGCGCTTCGGTTTTTTTATTGCTTACAGCCCTGTGGCACGTAGGAGCACATAGGAGCCAAGGTTATTGCTTTAGACGATCTGCAACTTTTATGCCTTCATTCATCGTCGCACACTTCTTCTACCCCTGAAAATGCATGCCCGTCTTAAGGCCGCTCAATCCTCGATAGAAGACGTACTGGCGTTCGATTACCCTAAAATGCAACGAATTATTACGATTGCGTCTCGGTCACGGACTCGTGAGAACGACGTAACGTCGTCATGGCATTTCGCATGATTCGCGTGTTCTTTTCGAACTATATCTCGTTTTCCGTTTTTCTTGCGATTGCTTGATGCAGTTTTGCGATGCGATATCTGGTGCGATCGTATAGTGCGATCTTCTGTGCTGCTATACAGTATGTGCTCTTACAAAGTGCGCTTCGCACGAATCGCTTCGGCACGAATCGCCAGCTGGTCGTCTTCCGGATATTCGATATGTTCGAGCGTCAATCCTTGCGGAGCGATCGGGCCGGTGCTGCCTTCACGCAGCGGCGTCACCATTTTTCCAGCGAACCAATCCAAGGAACGTTTGCCAATACCGACCTGTACGCAACCGTTAACCAACGAACGCACCATATTGCGTGCGAATGCGTCGGCGACGATGGTGAAGCAGAGCAGTCCCGATTCCAAGGCGGGCGTTCGGTACCGCTCCCCCATGGTGGCTCCGTCGTCGATAAGCGGATGCTGCGGTATGCGCCTCCAATACGCGGTTTTGACCTCGCGTATGGTGGTCCCTCCCGGATTGGGAGTTGCGAACGAGCCGAAATCATGCAGACCGATCGTCATTTCAGCAGCCTTGTTCATGGCTTCGATGTCGAGATCATCGTCGATATGAAGCACGCAATTTCTGGTACGTGGATCGATTTCGCTTGATCGGTCGGCAATGCGATATACGTAGGTGCGTTCCAGCGCGGAGAAACGTGCGTCGAATCCTTTAGAGGCCTCTTTGATGGAACGAATGGCAATATCGTTCGGCAGCATGCGTTGCAGTCGTCGCGTCAACGCCATCGCCGGTTCGACCTGCATATGCCCGACGCAACGTGCAAGTGTCTCTTCATTGATATCGAGATGGCAAACTTGGTGCGACGCGTGCACGCCGGTATCGGTACGACCTGCGACGGTCAGGCGCAACGGCTCGTTGTCGTCGCCTTCCGGCACCCGCAGAATGGTATGCAGCACCCGTTCGATCTCACCTTGCACGGTGCGCATGTCAGGCTGTTTCGCCCATCCGTAAAAATCGGTGCCGTCATATGCCAAGTCGATACGTAATCTCACGGCAATGAGCATAACAAAAGGCGCATAACAACACATGGCAACACATAACAACACATAACAAAAAGGCTGGAAACCTTTCGATTCCCAGCCTTCTGTATCAGCTAGTCAAGCCTGCCTGATGCCAATCACTCGGCGTTCTCTGCGGTGGCTTCCGGAGCCTCAACCGGTGCCTCTTCGACAACCGGAGCTTCTTCAGCGGCAACCTTGGTTGCAGCTTCGGCTTCCTTGACCACAGCCTGCTTCGGGCTCACCGGCTCGGTGACGAGCTCGATGACGGCTGCCGGAGCGGCATCGCCGCGACGCGGAGCGATCTTGACGATGCGGGTGTAGCCACCCTCACGCTGCTCCATCTGCTCGGCGATCTCGGTGAACAGCTTGTGCACGACGGACTTGTTGCGGATGACACGCATCACGCGACGGCGGCTGTGCAGATCACCACGCTTGGCGAGCGTGATCAGGCGCTCAGCCAGCGGACGAAGGCGCTTGGCCTTCGGCAGGGTGGTGGTGATGCGGCCGCGCTGGAACAGGCTGGTAGCCATGTTCGCGAGCATAAGACGCTCATGAGCCGGGCTGGAGGCCAGACGCGGACCCTTCTTTGGTGTAGGCATTGTTTCTCCTTGAAAGCCCCGTCGGATTCAGGTGGGCAGTCGCCCGAACATCCGAATCCAACGAAGCGGTTAGGTCAAAAGCGGCGAATCACTCGTCTTCCGGCGAGAAGAAAGTGCCACCTTCGAGGTTGTTGGTATCGAAGTTGCCCAGCGGGGAAGCCTTGAGAGCCAGACCCAAGGACTGGAGCTTTTCCTTGACTTCGTCGATGGACTTCATACCGAAATTGCGGATGTCGAGCAGATCCTGCTCAGTGTGGGCGACCAGCTCGCCGATCGTGTGGATGCCTTCACGCTTCAGGCAGTTGTAGCTGCGCTGGGTGAGGTTGAGATCCTCAATCGGAACGGCCATCTCCGGGTTGGTTTCCTCTGCCACCGGGGCAGGTCCAACCTCGACGCCCTCAGCCTGGGTATTGAGCTCGCGGCACAGGCCGAAGAGCTCCACCAAGGTGGAGCCTGCGGATGCGACTGCATCGCGCGGGGAGATTGCCGGCTTGGTCTCCACGTCCAGGATGAGCTTGTCGAAGTCAGTGCGCTGTTCAACGCGGGTGGCTTCCACACGATAGCTCACCTTGAGCACCGGGGAGTAAATCGAGTCGACCGGAATACGACCGATCTCGGCGTTATCCTGCTTGTTCATCTGGGCAGGCACATAACCACGACCACGCTCGACGGTGAACTCGATTTCGAGTTCCCCATCTTCCGCGAGGGTTGCGATATGCATATCCGGGTTGGCGATAGTGACGCCGGCCGGAGGGGTGATGTCACCCGCGGTGGCCTCGCCCTTGCCGCTCTTGCGCAGATACATGACAACCGGCTCATCGTATTCGCTGGTGAGCACGATGCCCTTGATGTTCAGCAGGATCTCGGTAACGTCCTCTTCAACACCCGGCAGAGTGGTGAACTCGTGCGGGACGCCGGAGATACGCACCGAAGTCACAGCCGCTCCAGGGATGGAGCTCAGGAGGGTGCGGCGCAGCGAGTTGCCAAGCGTGTAACCGAAACCAGGCTCGAGAGGCTCGATGGTGAAGCGGGAACGCTGAGGGTTGAGAGATTCCTCGGTAAGTGTCGGACGCTGTGCGATAAGCACTGTGGTTATCCTTTCAGCTTCAGGCCGGTGGTGCACTCACCGGCCATAAGCGGCGTTGGATTGATGATTTTTTCTAGTGCTCAGACGCGACGGCGCTTCGGAGGACGAACGCCGTTGTGTGCCTGCGGGGTGACGTCGGTAATGGAACCGACTTCGAGTCCGGCGGACTGCAGGGAACGGATAGCGGTTTCACGACCGGAACCCGGACCCTTCACGAACACGTCGACCTTCTTCAGACCGTGCTCCATAGCCTTGCGGGCTGCGGATTCAGCGGCCATGCCAGCGGCGTACGGCGTAGACTTACGGGAGCCCTTGAAGCCGACATCGCCACCGGACGCCCAGGACACAACTGCGCCGGACGGGTCGGTGATCGAAATGATGGTGTTGTTGAAAGTGGACTTGATGTGCGCCTGCCCAACCGGGACCGACTTACGGTCGCGGCGACGCGGCTTGCGCGCGGCTTGCTTTTGAGCTGCCATTGACCCTCGTTTCCTAATAACGAATTTGCTTTTTTGTTCAGGCGATGAAACTTACGTCTCGTGGTCTGAACTGACAGCCACCGATTACTTGGTGGCCTTCTTCTTTCCGGCGACCGTACGCTTCGGTCCCTTGCGGGTGCGCGCATTGGTCTTGGTGCGCTGACCGCGCACAGGAAGTCCCTTACGGTGACGCTGGCCTTGGTAGCAGTTGATCTGAATCTTACGACGGATATCCGCATCGATTTCACGACGCAGATCACCCTCGATCTTGTAGTTACCCTCGAGGTAGTCACGCAGCGTGATCAGCTGCTCATCCGTCAGATCCTTGACGCGAATATCCGGGTTGATACCGGTCGCGGCAAGCGTTTCCTTGGCACGAGTGCGACCCACACCAAAGATGTAGGTGAGGGCGATCTCGATGCGCTTCTCATTGGGGATGTCGACTCCGGCAAGACGTGCCATTGCGATTCCTTCTGTTTTCCGCAGGTCTTGCACCGAGTCGTCCGGTTTCCCGGCCCGGGCCTGCGTACCCGGGGTTCATATCGCTTGCGCGATCTGTGACTCAGCGCCTGTACTTATTGTGCCGCTGGATCTACTCTCAGCCCTGACGCTGCTTGTGGCGCGGGTTGACGCAGATCACCATGACGCGGCCGTGACGACGGATCACGCGGCAATTCTCGCAGATCCTCTTCACACTAGGGCTGACCTTCATGGTTTTCCTTTGCTTATGTACCTTACTTGTAACGGTACGTAATACGGCCGCGGTTCAGATCGTAGGGGCTCATTTCAAGCACAACACGATCCTGCGGCAGAATGCGGATGTAGTTCTTCCTCATCTTGCCCGAGATGGTTGCGAGCACGATATGCTTGTTCTCGAGTTCAACGCGGAACATCGCGTTCGGCAGTGCTTCCACTACCTGTCCTTCGACTTCAATCACACCGTCTTTAGCCATGAGCCTCGTTCCGTTCTTTGGCGATTACTATGAGTGCCCGAAGACACACCAACTTGCAAGAATACACGAAAACGGGAATTGCGGCACGTTCGGCGTGTCGCAATTCCCGTTTTTGATCGACTTATGGTATTTTATTGGGCTTTCTTATCTATGCATATGATTCGAATCAGCCCAATCCTCAGCTATTTTAGCTATTTCAGCCGAGTTCAGCCACGATGGTGGACTGGATCTCTTCGACGGAACCGACGCCGTTGAAGGTCTTCAGCAGGCCACGCTCTTCGTAGGTTGCCAGCAGCGGAGCGGTTTCCTTGGCATACACGTCGAGGCGCTTGGCGATTGCTTCCGGAGTGTCGTCGGAGCGTCCTTCGATCTCGGCGCGCTTCTTCATGCGCTCCATAAGCACGTCATGCTCGGCGTCGAGAGCCACCACGGCGTCCAGCGGAGTGTTCAGATCGGCAAGGATGGCGTCCAGTGCTTCGACCTGGGAGGCGTTGCGCGGGTAGCCATCGAGAATCCAGCCGTTCTTGGCATCGTCCATGGCCAAGCGATCCTTGACGATCTTGTTGGTCAGCTCGTCAGGAACCAGTTCGCCCTTATCGATGTATTTCAGCGCCTCAACGCCAAGCTCAGTCTTGTTCTTGATGTTGTAGCGGAAGATATCGCCGGTGGAGATTGCCGGAATACCGTAGTGTTCGCTCAGCAGAGCAGCCTGAGTGCCCTTGCCGACGCCCTGAGGTCCCATGATCAGCAGTCGCATATTATTCTCCGTTTCATTTGGCCTCTTTCGAGGCTTTCTGATTCTCGATTGTTTATATAAAAAATCGTGATACCGCCTCATGCCGAAACGGTATCACGATTTCAAGTCTTTACTTGCCTTCCTTGTGGTCAGTGCTCTCGAACAGGAATCCAGCGTACTGGAACTGTTCGGTCTGAGCCTTGGCCTGACGCAGGGTGTCGAGGCCGACGCCTGCGATGATCAGGATGGTGGTGCCGCCGAACGGCAACTTGGTGTTGAGGTCAAGCGCCATGATGAGCACGGTCGGAATAAGCGCCACGAATAGCAGGTACACGGCGCCGACGGTGTTGAGCCTGTTCATCACGTAGCTCAGATAACGGCTGGTGGCGCTGCCTGCGCGGATGCCCGGAATGAAGCCGCCATACTGCTTCATGTTGTCTGCGGTCTCGTCCGGGTTGAAGGTGATTTCCGTGTAGAAGAAGCAGAAGAACACGATCATCAGCGCGTACAGTGCGATGTACCACACGGAAGTGGTGTTGGCCAGGTTGGAGTTGATCCACTTGACCCAGGACTGGCTGGAATTGCCGAACTGTGCGATCAGGGTCGGGATGGCCAGAATGGAGGACGCGAAGATCGGCGGGATAACGCCGCTCATATTGATCTTCAGCGGCAGATAGGTGGAGGATCCGCCGTACATCTTGCGGCCAATCATACGACGGGTGTACTGCACCGGAATACGGCGCTGGGAAAGCTCGACATAGATGACGAGGATCATGATGACCAACAGCACGCCGACGACCGCGGCAAACTTCCCCCAATTGCCATCGGTGCCTTTGGTACCCCAACCGATCTCCCACAACTGTGGCAGGAAGCCGGAGCAGATGGACATGAAGATAAGGATGGACATACCCTGGCCAAGACCCTTATCGGTGATCAATTCGGCCATCCACATGATCAGGCCCGTACCACCGGTCATGATCAGCACCATGACCACGAGATTCCAGACGGAACCGTCAGGCACGACCTGGGAACACTGGTAGTTGAACAGGGCGCCTGAGCGGGCGGTCACCAGAATGGTGGTGGACTGCAGCACAGCGAGGCCGATGGTCAGGTAACGAGTGTACTGGGTCAGTTTGGCTTCGCCAGACTGGCCTTCCTTATGCAGCGCCTCAAAGCGAGGAATGACCACGCGGAGCAGCTGGATGACGATGGATGCCGTGATGTACGGCATGACACCCAGTGCGAAGATCGACAGCTGCAGCATTGCGCCGCCGGAGAAGAGGTTCACCAGACTAATGAAGTTCTCGGAGGTGCTGTTCATCGAGCCGACGCACTCCTGGACCACCTTGTAGTCGACACCTGGGGTCGGAATGAACGAGCCAATACGATAAATGATGATGATGCCAAGAGTGAAGAGGATCTTGTTCCTCAACTCCTTGGTTTTCAAGGCCTGGATTAACGTCCTCACCTGGGATTCCTTCCATCGACGTGCGCGCCTGCGCACCCATGCAAAAAACAGACTCTACCGGTCGAGTCTAGCGTACGGCGTCTACCTACACGTGGAGTGTTCCATCCTTTGCTGGTTTTTTATTAGATTTCTGGGCATTGTTTTTCGTTCCCCGTACTGGATCGAAAAACGAAATGAGGCTTCCCCCGCCCCAGCGGGAGAAGCCTCACTCACGAGCTTAAGTCAGCTACATTCCGTGAAATCAGTCCTCGGAGATGGAGCCGCCGGCAGCCTCAATCTTAGACTTGGCGGAAGCGGAAGCCTTGACACCCTTAATGGTGTAGGCAGCCGAAACCTCGCCGTCGCCCAGAACCTTGACCGGGTAGCCGTCACGCACGGCACCCTTGGCAACCAGATCAGCAACGGTAATCTCGCCACCCTGCGGGAACAGTTCCGCAAGAGCTGCGACGTTGACGACCTGATACTCCTTCTTGAACGGGCTCTTGAAGCCACGCAGCTTCGGAAGGCGCATGTACAGCGGCAGCTGGCCACCTTCGAAGCCCGGGCGAACCTGGTAGCGCTTCTTGGTGCCCTTGTCGCCACGGCCCGAGGTCTTACCCTTGGAGCCTTCACCACGACCGACGCGAATGCGATCCTTCTTGGCGCCCGGAGCCGGCTTCAGGTCATGCATCTGCAGAATATCTGCCATAATCAGTCAGCCTCCTCAACGGTGACCAGGTGACGGAGAACCATCAGCTGGCCACGAAGGGCCGGGGTGTCCTCACGAGTCACGGTCTTGCCAATCTTGTTCAGGCCCAGAGTCTGAGCCGCAGCACGCTGCTTCGGAGTGGAGTTCACCAGACCGTGGTGCAGCTTGATGTTCAGGTTAGTCATCACTCACCGTCCTTCTGAGCGGCCTTGGCCTGTGCTTCTTCACGAGCCTTGCGAGCCTCGGCGATGCCTTCGGCGCGAGCACGCAGCAGGGAGTCAGGAGCCACCTCTTCGAGGGACATGCCACGACGAGCTGCGATCTCTTCCGGCTCTTCGAGCTTCTTGAGAGCGTCGACAGTTGCGCGCACCACGTTGACGGCGGTGGCGGAGCCCATCGACTTGGTCAGGACGTCGGTGATGCCAGCACATTCCATGACGGCGCGGACTGCACCGCCGGCGATAACGCCGGTACCCGGAGCAGCCGGGCGCAGGAGCACGGTACCTGCTGCATCATGACCGATCACCGGGTGGGTGACGGTGCCCTTGATGCGCGGAACGGTGAACATGTGCTTCTTGGCATCCAGCTGGCCCTTGGCGATTGCAGCCGGGACCTCACGGGACTTGCCGTAGCCGACACCCACGGTGCCGTTGCCGTCGCCAACCACCACGAGGGCGGCGAAGCTGAACGTACGACCACCCTTGTGGGTCTTGGACACACGGTTGATGGTCACCACGCGATCGAGCAACTCGTTCTCGTGAGATTCCTCACGACGATTGCGACGCTCGCCACGACGACCCTCGCCACGCTGGCCACGACGGGACTTGCGATCCTCGTTGGTAGCCTCAGCAGCAGCCTGAGTGTTCTGAGTTTCTTCAGCCACTTGGGTTTCCTTTTCGTTGTCGCTCACAGTGCCAGACCTCCCTCGCGGGCGCCTTCAGCGACAGCTGCGACGCGGCCATGATACTTGTTGCCGCCACGATCGAACACAACCGCGGTGATGCCTGCGTCCTGAGCCTTCTTGGCAATCAGTTCGCCGACCTTCTTGGCGGCTTCGGTCTTGGTGCCCTCGAAACCAGCGAAATCGCTCATCAGAGTGGATTCGCTCACCAAGGTGATGCCCTTGGTGTCGTCAATGATCTGGGCAACCATGTGACGGTTGGAACGGGTAACCACCAGACGCGGGAGCTCCGGGGTACCGCTGATGCGCTTGCGCAGACGAGCGTGACGGCGCTGGAGCGCGACCTTCTTGCCCTTACCGAAAATCTGGACGCTCATTACTTACCAGCCTTTCCAGCCTTGCGCAGGATGCGTTCATCCGAGTACTTGATGCCCTTGCCCTTGTAGGGTTCCGGAGCGCGAAGCTTGCGGATGTTTGCGGCGCACTGGCCGACAGCCTGCTTGTCGATACCCTTGACGATCACCTGGTTCGGGTTCGGCAGTTCGAACTCGATGCCTTCCGGCGGCTCAACGGTGATGGTGTGGGAATAACCGAGGGAGAACTCGATACCCTTACCCTTCGCCTGAGCACGGTAACCGGTGCCGACGATATCCAAGGTCTTGGCATAGCCTTCGTGCACGCCCTTGACCATGCTCGCCACGATGGAACGAGCCAGGCCGTGCTTTGCACGGGTCGGACGCAGATCGTCAGCCGGGACGAGGATGATCTCGTTGCCTTCGACCTGAGCGGTGATGCCTTCCGGAATCTCGTAGGAGTCAGTGCCCTTAACGCCCTTGGCGGTGAAGGACTGACCGTCGATCTTAACTTCCACGCCAGCAGGAATGGTGACGGGGAGCTTACCAATATGCGATGCCATGTTTCAGCTCTCCTTTCTCACCAAACGAAAGCGACGATTTCGCCGCCGATGCCTCGGTCGAGGCATTCCTTCTGGGTCAGCAGTCCCGAGCTAGTCGAGATGATTGCGATGCCAAGACCACCGAGCGGCATCGGCAGAGCATCGGACTTTGCGTAACGACGCAGGCCCGGCTTGGAGATGCGCTTGATGCCCTGGATGGAACGCTCGCCGTTCGGACCATACTTGAGGGTGACCTCGAGAGTCTGGCCGACCTTGGCTTCCTTAGCGGTGAAGTCCTTGATGTAGCCTTCGCGCTTCAGAATCTCGGCGATGTTCGCCTTGAACTTGGAGTACGGCATATCCACGGTTTCGTGCTTTGCCGCGCTCGCATTACGCAGACGCGTAAGCATGTCTGCGATCGGATCTGTCATTGTCATTTGGGCTTATTGCCCTTTCTCGCCGTGGTTTCCGCCGCCCGCACGCTTTTCAGCGATTGGGCCGCGGACCTTCAGCGTCGTTATTTACCAACTGGACTTCGTAACGCCGGGCAGCTCGCCGCGGTGGGCCTTCTCACGAAGGCAGATGCGGCAAAGGCCGAACTTGCGGTAGACGGAGTGAGGACGACCGCAGACCTGGCAACGCGTATAAGCGCGCACCTTGAACTTCGGCTTAGCGGCCGCCTTGTTCTTAAGAGCGGTTTTTGCCATATCAGTTCTCCTTGAAGGGGAAGCCGAGGTGCTTCAGGAGCACGCAAGCTTCCTTGTCGTCCTTGGTGCTGGTCACCACGGTGATGTCCATACCGCGCTGGTGATCGATCGAATCCGGATCGATCTCGTGGAACATGGACTGCTCGGTGAGACCAAAGTTGTAGTTGCCCTGGCCGTCGAACTGGTCACCGTTGATGCCACGGAAATCGCGGATACGCGGCAGAGCCATGGTCAGAAGGCGATCCAGGAACTCCCACATACGCTCGCCACGCAGGGTGACGTAAGCGCCGATGGCCTGGCCTTCGCGCAGGTGGAACTGTGCGACGGACTTCTTAGCCTTGGTGATCTTCGGCTTCTGGCCGGTGATCAGGGTGAGGTCCTTGACGGCGCCTTCGATGAGCTTGGAGTCGCGAGCAGCGGCGCCAACGCCCATGGAGACGACGACCTTCTGAACGCGAGCGACCTGCATCGGGTTGGAGTAGTGGAATTCCTTCTCCAGCTCCGGCACAATCTGCTCGTTGTACTTCTGCTTCAAGCGCGGAGTTGCCGGCGCTTCGACAGTGGTATCGGTCATGCCAGCTCCTTTCCGGACTTCTTGGCAACACGCACACGCACGGTCTTCACCTTGCCGTCGCGAGCCTCTTCCTTTTCGACGATGCGCACGCGGGTCGGCTGCTTGGTCTCCGGATCGATGACCATCACGTTGGAGCGATGAATCGGAGCCTCGACAGCCACGATGCCGGCCTGCTGGCCCTGCTGCGTGGCGCGAACGTGCTTCTTGACGATCTGCACGCCTTCAACGATCAGACGATCGTCCTTGAGCACCTGCTTGACGGTGCCTTCCTTGCCGCGATCCTTACCGCGGATGACCTTGACCAGGTCGCCGCTCTTAATCTTGGCTGCCATGTCAGATCACCTCCGGGGCGAGGGACACGATCTTCATGAAGCGCTTGTCGCGCAGTTCACGACCGACCGGTCCGAAGATACGAGTGCCCTTCGGTTCACGGCCAGAGCCGAGAATGACGGCGGCGTTCTCGTCGAACTTAATGTAGGAGCCGTCCACACGACGGTGCTCCTTGACGGTGCGGACGACGACAGCCTTGACGACGTCGCCCTTCTTGACCGACCCGCCAGGGATGGCGTCCTTGACGGAGGCGACGATCACGTCGCCGATGCCGGCATAGCGTCGCTTCGATCCGCCGAGCACTCGGATGGCGAGGAGTTCCTTCGCACCCGTGTTGTCGGCGACATGAAGCCGCGTTTCCTGCTGAATCATTGATTCTCCTTAGCCGAGCTGGTTCTCCCCAAGCACCCCGCCTGCCTGCTTGAAGCAGGCGGGGTGACTCACGGAGCCTTGCCGAACTTATTTACTTAGCGCGCTCGATGATGCTATCGAGACGCCAACGCTTGGTCTTGCTCAGGGGCCGAGTCTCCATAATACTCACGAGGTCGCCAATGTGAGCCTCGTTGTGTTCATCATGGACCTTGACCGTACGAGTGGAACGCACGACCTTGCCGTACAGCGGGTGGGTCGAACGCTGCTCGAGCTCGACGGAAATCGTCTTGTCCATCTTATCGGACACGACGTAACCGCGACGAACCTTGCGGAAGTTACGCTCTTCAGCCATTACTTCTCCTCAGCTTTCGTTTCGGTCGCCTCGGGGGCCTGGCTGATGCCGAGCTCACGCTCGCGCAGGACGGTGTACATCCTGGCGATGTCGTGCTTGACCGCCTTGAGGCGGGCGGTGTTTTCGAGCTGACCGGTCGCGGACTGGAAGCGCAGGTTGAACAGCTCTTCCTTGGACTTCTTGAGGAAGCCCTCGATCTCCTCGTTGGTCTTCTCGTTCAGATTCTTCATGGTGTAGTCTGCAGTTCCGACTGCCATCAGATGTCACCGCCTTCACGAGCAATAACACGGCACTTCATAGGGAGCTTGTCGATTGCGCGGCGCAGAGCCTCGCGAGCGACATCCTCGGACACGCCACCGATCTCGAACATGACGCGACCCGGGTGGACGTTAGCGATCCAGAATTCCGGAGTACCCTTACCGGAACCCATTCGGGTGCCGAGCGGCTTCTTGGTCAGCGGACGATCCGGGAAGATCGTGATCCACACGCGGCCACCACGCTTGATGTAGCGGGTCATGGCGATACGAGCGGCCTCGATCTGGCGGTTGGTCACATAAGCTGGAGCCAGAGCCTGGATACCGAAATCGCCGAATGCGATTTCGTTTCCGCCCTTGGACATGCCACGGCGGACCGGACGGTGCTGCTTACGATACTTGGTTCTCTTTGGGATAAGCATTTCTCAGCTCACTCCTTCGTTTCCGTTGCGGCAGGTGCCTCAGCTGCGGCCGGAGCCTCTGCTGCTGCGTTCTGCTGCGGGGCAGCGTTGCGCTGGCCACGGCGCGGACGGCGATCGCCGCGACGGCCCTGACGGTTGTTGCCCTGCTGTGCCTGCTGCTCTTCGAACTCACGCTCGGTCATATCGCCCTTGTAGATCCAGACCTTCACGCCGATGCGGCCGTAAGTGGTCTTGGCCTCGAAGAAGCCGTAATCAATGAGGGCGCGCAGGGTCTGCAGCGGAACGCGACCCTCGCGATAGAACTCGGAACGGCTCATTTCGGCACCGCCAAGGCGACCGGAGAGCTTGATACGAATACCCTTAGCGCCTGCACGCATGGCATCCTGCTGGGCCTTACGCATCGCGCGACGGAAGGTCACGCGGTTGGTGAGCTGCTCAGCGATGCCCTGTGCGACGAGCTGGGCGTCCAGTGCTGCGTTCTTCACTTCGAAGATGTTGAGCTGGACCTGCTTGCCAGTGAGCTTCTCAAGCTTGGCGCGAACGCGCTCAGCTTCAGCACCACGGCGGCCGATGACGATGCCCGGGCGAGCAGTGTGGATGTCCACACGCACGCGGTCGCGGGTACGCTCGATGACGATACGGGACACGCCCGCGCGCTCGAGATCCTTGCTCATGGCCTTGCGGATGACGTCATCTTCGAGAACGAAGTCGCGGTAGCGTTCGCCGACCTTGTTGGAATCGGAGAACCACTTGGAACGATGGTTCTCAGTGATTCCCAGGCGGTAGCCAAACGGATTGATCTTCTGACCCATCTTTAGCGGTTTCCTTCCTTGTTAGCGACGACGACCGTGATGTGGCTGGTGCGCTTGTTGATACGAGCGGCACGGCCCTGTGCACGAGCGCGGAAACGCTTGAGCGTCACGCCTTCGTCCACATAGGTCTCCTTCACGACCAGGTCGTTCTCGCGGAACGGCTCACCGGCCTTATCGGCCTTCACGCGAGCGTTCGCGATGGCGCTCTCCAGGACCTTACGCACCGGAAGGGATGCGTCCTGCGGAGCGAACTTCAGAATGGTGATGGCTTCGGTCGCCTTCTTGCCTCGGATGAGGTCGACCATACGGCGAGCCTTGCGCGGCGTCACGCGGACGTGACGAGCGATTGCTTTAGCTTCCATGTGTCCTTACTCTCCTTTAGCGGCGTGCCTTCTTGTCGTCCTTCACATGACCCTTGAAGGTCTTGGTCGGGGCGAACTCACCGAGCTTGTGGCCAACCATGGATTCGGTGACGAACACCGGAACATGCTTGCGGCCATCGTGAACGGCGAAGGTGTGTCCGATGAAATCAGGGGTGATCATCGAACGACGGGACCACGTCTTGATGACGTTGTGCGTACCCTTCTCGTTCTGCTCGTCGACTTTCTTCTGCAGGTGGGCGTCGACGAAGGGGCCCTTCTTGATGCTACGAGTCATCTACTCGACACTCCCTTACTTACGGTTCTTACCATTCGGGCGACGACGAACAATCATCTTGTTCGAAGCCTTCTTCGGACGGCGGGTACGAACCTCGCCCTTGCCCCACGGAGAAACCGGCGGCTTACCACCGCGGGTACGACCGCCGTGCGGGTGATCGACAGGGTTCATGGATTCACCACGGGTGATCGGGCGCTTGCCCATCCAACGTGCACGACCTGCCTTACCGAGCTGGATGTTGGCGTGATCGGAATTGCCGACCTCACCGATGGTTGCGCGGCAGCGAGCGTCCACGTTGCGGATTTCGCCGGACGGCATACGCAGCTGGGCGTAAGCGCCATCCTTGGCGACGAGCTGCACGGAAGCACCTGCGGAACGGGCGATCTTGGCGCCGCCCAGCGGGCGAAGCTCAATCGCGTGCACAACGGTACCAGTCGGGATGTTGCGCAGCGGCAGATTGTTTCCCGGCTTGATATCAGCCTTGGCGCCGGTCTCGATGACGTCACCCTGCTTGATGCCTTCCGGAGCGATGATGTAGCGCTTCTCACCATCTGCGTAGTGCAGCAGTGCGATGCGAGCGGAACGGTTCGGGTCGTACTCGATGTGAGCGACCGTTGCCGGCACGCCGTCCTTGTCCCAACGCTTGAAGTCGATGAGACGGTACTGGCGCTTGTGACCGCCGCCACGATGGCGGGAGGTCATACGGCCGTAAGAGTTACGACCGCCAGTCTTGCTGAGTTTGCGAACCAGCGACTTCTCAGGCGTGGAACGCGTAAGCTCGGAGAAGTCCGAGACGGACGCGTTACGGCGGCCTGCAGTCGTCGGCTTATAAACGCGGATAGCCATAATCTAGTTCTTCCTTTAACTTTTCTCGGCTAGCCTTCAGTTACCGAAGATGTCGATCGTCTGGCCCTCGGCGACGGTCACGATGGCGCGCTTCTGATTGACACGCTGGCCGAAACCGTTGCGGGTGCGCTGACGCTTGCCAGCGCGGTTGAGGGTGTTGACGTTCGTCACCTTGACATTGAAGATCTCTTCGATTGCCTGCTTGATCTGAACCTTGTTCGCGTTCGGAGCCACCACGAAGGTGTACTGACCGCGATCGGACAGAGCATAGCTCTTCTCAGAAACGACAGGCTTGAGGATGATGTCGTGTGCGGGCTTGTGAATAGCGACCATGAAAATCAGGCCTCCTTTGCAGCCGGCTCAGCCTTCGCAGCGAGGAAAGCGTCGAAGCCTTCCTTGGAGAAGACCACGTACTGAGCGGTGACCACGTCGTACGTGTTGAGCTGATCGGCGAAGATCGGGTGAACGGTCGGGATGTTACGAACGGAAAGCCATTCGTTCACATTCTCGCGAGAGAGCACCACGGTGGTGAACTTGTTCTCGGTCACCGGGGTAAGAGCGGCAACAGCGGCCTTGGTGGACGGGGCTTCGGAAACACCGAAGTCCACGACTGCCAAACGACCTGCGTTGGCGCGATCGGAAAGCACGTACTTGAGAGCAGCGGCCTTCATCTTCTTCGGGGTGCGCTGGGAGTAGTCGCGCGGCTGCGGACCGAACACGGTGCCGCCGTGATACCACTGCGGTGCACGGATGGAGCCCTGACGAGCACGACCGGTGCCCTTCTGCTTCCACGGCTTACGGCCACCGCCGGAAACCATGCCACGGGTCTTGGTGGCGTGGGTGCCCTGACGAGCAGCGGCGCGCTGGGCCACCACAACCTGGTGAATCAGCGGGATACGGGACTGGACTTCTTCGGCGGAGAAGCCGAAGATCTCAGCCGGAGCCTCGACGGTTCCGGTTGCATTGCCCTGGTTATCGGTAACGTTCAGAGTAACGTTTGCCATGATTTATCAGGCTCCCTTCACTGCCGAACGGACGAGAACGATGCTGCCCTTCGGGCCCGGGATGGCGCCCTTGATGGCGAGCACGCCGTTCTCAACATCCGACGAAACGATGGTGAGGTTCAGCGTGGTGTTGGTTACATGACCCATGCGGCCAGCCATACGCTTGCCCTTGAGGATACGGCTCGGGGTAGCGCATGCGCCAACAGAGCCAGGACGGCGCTCGTTCTTGTGAGAACCGTGGGTACGACGATAGGACTTGAAGCCCCAGCGCTTGATGGTGCCTGCGAAGCCCTTGCCCTTGGTGGTACCGGTCACGTCGACCAGAGTGCCCTCCGGGAACAGCTCAGCGGTCAGCTCCTGACCCGGCTCGAACTCTTCGGCGTTATCGGTGCGGACCTCAGCGAGGTGACGACGCGGGGTGACGCCAGCCTTGGCGAAGTGGCCGGCGAGCGGCTTAGTCACCTTGGTCGGGTCAACCTGGCCGTAGCCAAGCTGAACAGCCTTGTAGCCGTCGGACTCATCGGACTTGACAGCGGTCACCACGTTGGTGGAGACGTCAACGAGGGTCACAGGAACGAAGAAACCGTTCTCGTCCCAGACCTGAGACATGCCGAGCTTCTTGCCCAGCAGTGCAGTGCGATTAGACATAATGGTTCCCTCCTCCCTTACAGCTTGATCTCGATGTTCACATCTGCGGGCAGATCAATGTGCATAAGGGAATCCACGGCCTTCGGGGTCGGGTCCACAATGTCGATGAGACGCTTATGAGTGCGCATCTCGAAATGCTCGCGAGAATCCTTGTACTTGTGAGGAGAACGGATAACGACAAACACGTTCTTCTCGGTCGGGAGCGGAACCGGGCCAACCACAGTTGCGCCCGCGTTCGTCACCGTTTCGACGATCTTCTTCGCCGATTGGTCGATGACCTCATGGTCATAGGACTTAAGCCTGATGCGGATTTTCTGTCCCGCCATTGCCTTCCGCCCTTTCTAGCGATTCGTTAGTTACTGTTTACCAGCCTGCTTCTCAAAGGGCACCGGCGCAGAAGACCTCCCGGAACCGTGGAAGTTCCGTGGCCATACCACATCAGTGCGCAGCCATGCAGTTTTCACTCTCGTGATCACTGTGCCACGCTCGCTTTTTTAATTCCAATTTGCGAGCCCTAAAATCAGGCAACTTCTTTATTTAAGCATCAGGGGTAGTCTTAAGAAATCCTCGCGTGTCGCGGTCAGAAGTCCTGTTGCAGACCCCGAATCGAAGTGCCGAACGTAACTGATCGTCATTCCGGCATCATTCGAAAATGCTTTTCCATATATAGAGAAACGAGGAATCCGGTTGAACGAATCCAACCAAATTCCTCGTTATCAATGGTGTCTATCGATGTAGCGCAAGCACCTTATGTATAGGTCAATATTGGTGACCTATACATGAAACGACTCACGCGCGCTCGGAAGCTTCTTCCGTGGCAGCCTCGCCTTGGCGCTGGACGCGCAGCTTGTGTCCTTCGGCCTGGCTGACGCCGTAGTATGCGGCGATGGCGATATCCTTCATATCCTCGATCTGCGGGATACGCGGATTTGCCGGAGCGCACTGATCCTCATAGGCACGCATGCCAATTTGGTCAAGGATGGACCAGAAGTAGTCCTCGTCCACACCGCACTCCTGGAAGCTCTTGTTCATGCCGAGCTTGTTGTCGCGGTAGTCTTCGACGGCCTTGGCCAGGTTCTCAACGCCCTCTTCCGGAGTCTTGCCCGGGTTCACACCAAGGTTCTTGGCGATCTCCTGGTAGCGTTCCGGAGCGATGTACTTATTGTACTTCGGCCAACTGGTCGGTTCCTCCGGGATGGAGCCGTTGTAGCGGATGACGTACGGCAGCAGGATGGAGTTGGTACGACCGTGGGCGACGTGGCACAGAGCACCGATGGTGTGGGCCATGCCGTGGCACATGCCGAGGAACGCGGAGCCGAATGCCATGCCGGCCATAGTGGCGGCGTTGTGCATCTTCTCCTGGGCCTTGATCTTGTCTTCACCCGGCTCGCCGTTGACGGACTCGGCGAGGTTGTCCCAGATCAGCTTGGCTGCGTGCAGCGCCATGCCATCGGTGAAATCGTTGGCATAGACGGAGACGTAAGCTTCGAAGGAGTGGGTCAGGGCGTCGAAGCCGGCATCGGATGCGAGCTTGCGCGGCTGGGTGCGTGCCAGCACCGGATCGACGATGGCGACGGACGGAGTCAGCGCGTAATCGGTGATCGGGTACTTGTAGCCGGTCTTGTGATCGGTGATCACAGCAAACGGCGTGACTTCGGAACCGGTGCCGGAGGAAGTCGGGATGCACACGAGCTTGGCCTTCTTGCCCA
The DNA here is from genome assembly GCF_002742445.1 of Bifidobacterium sp. N4G05. GTDB lineage: Bacteria > Actinomycetota > Actinomycetes > Actinomycetales > Bifidobacteriaceae > Bifidobacterium > Bifidobacterium hominis. The sequence continues at coordinate 170,242 of NZ_NJNQ01000001.1, forward strand.
GCGGCGGGATCTTGAAGGCGCGCTTGCGGATGTCGAAGAACTTCTCACGCACATCGGAGAAGGAGATTTCCGGGTGCTCATACAGCAGCCACATGATCTTGGAGGCGTCCATCGGGGAACCACCGCCGACGGCGATGATGGTGTCCGGTTCGAACTCCTCACGCATCATGGTGGCGCCGCGCTCGACGGTTTCGACGCTCGGCTCCGGCTCGACGTAGTCGATGATACGGAAGGTCACGCGGTTGGAACGTGCACGCAGCTGGTCGATGATCTTGTCGACCACGCCAAGCTGCTCCATGACCTTATCGCACACGATGACGGCCTTTTCGATGCCGTACATGTCGCGCAGGTACTTGATGGCGTTCGGCTCGAAGTAGGTCTTGGCCGGAATCTTGAACCACTGCATGTTGTTGTTCCTCCGAGCGATGCGCTTGATGTTGAGAAGGTTGACTGCCTGGACGTTGCCGGACACGGAGTTGCCACCGTAGGAGCCGCAGCCGAGGGTCAGCGACGGTGCGATGGCGTTGTAGATATCACCCACACCGCCGAGGGAGCTCGGGGAGTTCCAGATGATGCGGCATGCGTGCATGCGCTGGCCGTATTCGCGGACCAGAGCCTGATCGTTGGTGTGGATGGCTGCGGTGTGGCCTGCGCCGTGCTTGAGCATAGCCTCACACATTTCGAAGGCCTGTTCCTTGTTGTCGGACTTCAACACGGCCTGGACCGGAGCGAGCTTCTCCATGGTCAGCGGCTCGTTCTCGCCGACTTCCTTGCACTCGGCGGCAAGAATGGTGGCGTCTTCCGGAATCTCAAAGCCTGCGGCCTTGGCGATGTACTGCGGGGACTTGCCCGGCACCACGGAGTTGAGCTTCGGGGTCTGACCAGAGTATGCGGTGCAGCCGAACATGTACTGCTCGAGCTTGGCCTTCTCTTCGTCGTTCACGAAGTAAGCCTTGCGGCGCTTGAGTTCCTTGATCAGCGGAGCGTAGACTTCCTTGTCGGCGATGATGGCCTGCTCGGTGGCGCAGATCATGCCGTAATCGAAGTGCTTGGAGAGCACCAGATCGTTGGCGGCGCGCACGATGTCTACGTTCTTGTCGACATATGCCGGAGCGTTGCCAGCGCCGACGCCGAGGGCCGGCTTGCCGGAGGAGTATGCGGCCTTGACCATGCCCGGACCACCGGTGGCGAGGATGGTGGCGATGCCGTCATGCTTCATCAGAGCGCCGGTAGCTTCGATGGACGGGTGCTCGATCCACTGGATACAGTTCTCAGGGGCGCCTGCCTCGATGGCCGCGTCACGCACGATCTTGGCGGCTTCGACGGAGCACTTCTGTGCACCCGGGTGAAAGCCGAAGATGATCGGGCAGCGGGTCTTCAGTGCGATCAGCGACTTGAAGATGGCGGTGGAAGTCGGGTTGGTGACCGGGGTCACGCCGGCGACGACGCCGACCGGTTCTGCGATCTCGTCGATGCCCATGACATCGTCTTCGCGGATGATGCCGACGGTCTTCTGGCCGGCCAGATAGTTGGTGACGTGTTCGCAGGCGAAGATGTTCTTGGTGGCCTTGTCTTCCACCAGACCACGGCCGGTTTCCTCAACGGCCATCTTGGCGAGCACCAGATGCTTGTTCAATGCTGCGACGGAAGCCTTGGCGACAATACGGTCAACCTGCTTCTGATCGAGCTTTTCGAAATCGTCAAGAGCCTTCAGGCCCTTCTTGACCAGAGCGTCGACCTCAGCCTCGGCTGCGGCGAGCTTCTCTTCCGGAGTCGGCTTGGTCGACTCTTCCTTCTTTGCGTCTGCCACTTGAAGTCCTCCTCGATTCTTTGGGGGTTTGCAAAGTAGTTTCCCGTTATTCCACCCACCTCGAAGCGGATGGACGCGTTGCTGGTCTTTTGTGACCTAGGACACACTTTAGTGAGTATGCAATATGATCTTCCACTGTGTCGTGTCGCAAGAGAAATGTTATATTCTGTTCATTTAATGTTTAGATTGCGTTCTTTTATGAAATCAAAAAGCTTTAAAAACATCATTTTGAGCGTTTTTGTTGCTTTTTATCATAAATCACACACACTTTCTCAAGTCTCACCTCCTCATCTTTTATAAAAGTATTTTCTATATGATATCAATCATATCAAACTTTTACAAAGTCGATTTACTTATCTTGTTCGTCCAATGTATTTTTTCCGCCAGCCAGTAGGAGTTTCGCCCGTTTCTTCAAAGAAGCGACGATTGAAATTCGAAGCGTTGCCATATCCGCAAGCACGACGAATCGACGCGACGCTTTGATTCGTGGTCGTCAGCAATCTGCATGCATGCCCGATACGCAATCGTCGAACAAAATCCGAAAACCTTATTCCTGCGGCCCTTTTGAACAGACGAGAGAAAGCCGAAACACTCATTCCGGCCTGATGAGCGGCCAAATCCAGGCTAATTTCACCGCTCAGATGCGATGAAATGTACTCAATGGCATCGTTGACCACACGTTCCGCACCGCTGCATACAGCCGGATCGTATCCGGACGCAACCACTGTATAGGATTCATCTGCGGGGGCATGCGCGAACACATCCAACACACGAATCAGATCGCTAACACGGCAAGCAAGACTATGTTCCTCCATGCTTTCCAGAATCGAACCGGCCTGACGAGCGGATTCACCGCTCAGCACCAACGCCTGCTCCGCACGCCTCAACACCATTGCAAAACCAGACGTTTCCGGAAATCCAGACATCAGCAGACGCATGGTTTCCGGACGCACATGGCACACCACATCACGCTGACGAAGCCGCTCCCCCGGAGCGATGTCGGACACCCAATTATGCGGAAGATTCGAACCAATCAATGCAACCTGCCCGGCCTCATACGGAACAACGGCATTGCCCGCCATCATCAATCCGGTACCTTCCCGAATCAGATGAATTTCAATATGAGGATGATGATGCCATTTCGCCAACGAGCTTGGGTAGCCATGCTTCGCCCAACGCACCGAAGCCTGCGCGTCCGGCACAATGATCTCCAATACGCCGGAATCGTTCGAACTTCCACCTTTCGGCACGAATCCACCAAAAGAGGTCTGAGCCAAAGCCGCCTTCCCATGCCGATTATCGTTGACTTGTGCAACAGCGCCCATGGCATAGACCCCTTTCGTCGTTCCGTAACATGCGTAACGTCAGTCGTTATTCACAGTAATCTGCAGCTTAATGTCTCCAGGACGCCCCTCGGCCATGCGATCGAACGCCGCCTTGGCATCCTCCATCGCATAGGTGTCGGTGATGAATGGCTTCAGATTCAGTTTACCGTTAGCCACGAGGTCAATGGCCTTCTGATACACATTGGCATAACGGAAGATATTTTCAATGCGCACCTCGGTAGCCTGCAGTTCCGTAATGTCGATAGCCACCGGATTGACCGGAATGCCAACGATAACGGCAGCGCCACCGGGAGCAATCAGCTTCCAGAATGTCTCGTATGACTTCGGCGAGCCCGAGCACTCGAAAGCCACATCAGCACCCCAGCCCCCCGTTTCCTCGCGGACGCGCTCCACCAGATCCTCCTTGGTGAGATCCACCGGAATAATACCTGGAATCTGAGCCGCAATCGCCAGTTTGATTGCCGACACATCAGAGATCAGCACCTTGGAAGCGCCACCCGCCAACGCGCACGACGCGGTCAGCATGCCGACCGTGCCTGATCCGGTGACCACGCAGACATCGCCCGGCTTGATACGAGCCTTGGTGGCGGACCACATGCCCACAGCCAACGGTTCAAGCAGCGCACCCTCACCGAAGCTCACATTGTCGGGCAGCTTGTAGGTGAACGCCGCAGGATGGTTCACCGTTTCGCACAGGCAGCCATCAATCGGCGGAGTGGCAAAGAAACGCACCGCAGGATCGACGTTATACATGCCCAGTTTGCTGGCACGCGAACTCATATCCGGAATGCCGGGCTCCATGGCCACACGATCGCCCACCTTGAAGCCTTCGACGCCAGGACCGACCTCAACCACCGTGCCGGAAGCCTCATGACCGAGAATCATCGGCTGCTCCACCACATATTTACCCACGCGACCATGAGTGTAATAATGCAGGTCGGAACCGCACACACCAACGGTATGTGGCGCGATCTTCAGCTCGCCTAGACCAGGTGCGGGGACGTCAGGCACCTCACGCACATTGATGACGCCCTGCTCTTCGAGAACGACTGCCTTCATGATTATTCTCCTTTGTGGATAATGATGTTTTTTTGAGAAAAATGATGATTGAGCAATTGATATTCAATTGCGATTAGTTACGTTCGATCGCGGTAATGCGATGGCCACGATCGTCAAATCCGGGTTGATGAGGATGAATGCCGAGCGTGACCAACGATCCGATCGCATAGCAGATCGCATACGTCCAGCACACGCCGCCGAATCCGATAGTGGAAATCAGCACCGTCGCAATCAGCGGACCGAAAAACGTAGTCAGACCGGAAGCGAGATTATGCGCGGAAATCGCAGCACCTTTATGTTCCGACGCCAACGCAGGGAACACGGCTCCCATAGGAACGAAAGCGGAAATTCCCAATCCAAGAACAACCGCATCAGCACACATAAGCACCATATTCGTCCCGAAAAACTGCGGAATGTAATACATGCCCAGCGTGCCGATCACACAGAACCAGCAGCCAAACCAGCGCATTTGCCGCATCCAACCATGCGAATCGCCCATACGACCCCAGAACACATTGCCGAAAATGGTGACCACAAACTGGAATCCCCAAATCTGACTCCATTGCGAAACCTTAAACCAAGCGCCGCCGCCATTGTTGGTAGTGGCCAAGTAGAGTGGCATGATGACGGGAAAGCCGTACAATGTCAGATTGCAGATCACACGCACCACCGCAGCCAAAGCGATTTGGCGATTATGCACCAGAATGGTGACTCCTCGACTAAGCTCGCGCAGCTTGTCTGCATTACTCATGGAAGAGGTGTCAGAACTCTTGCTTTTCGGCACCATCAGCAGGCAAATCAGCAGTCCAGCTATAGAAAAAGGCAACGAAAGCCACAGCGAGTAGTACTCGCCCACCAGCGGAATGGTGAAACTCGGCAAATATGCGCCGAACACGCCAATGCCGAACGAGTAGGCGGCCCAAAACCACCCCATGGCCGACGCGAGCTTGGCAGTATCGATGGTTTGCGCCATCAACACCACGAACGAGTAGATGAACAACGGGTAGCCAACACCCCGCAACGCATACACTCCTAACATCAGCGGATAGACGCCGCTCGGCAGCGCCACACCAACGAACAGCAGGTGCAAAACGACCCAGGCGCTCGCGCCGATAAGCATGATGCGTTTGGCACCGAACATTTCAGCTAGCACACCGGACGCCCAGCCAGCAAGCGCAGCCATCAGCCCGTACATGGTGAACATCAGCGACGATTGTGAAGAACTGAATCCCTGGTCCACGATGTATTTGGACAAAAAAGTCAATTCAAAGCCATCGCCAGTCATGAACACCGCTATGGCGACCAAGCCGGCCAATAGCGTGCGCGGCAGACCTATCTTCATAACATGTCTCTTTTCTTGGTAGAACGTCGTTGTCACCGTCTCAACTTTTTTGTTGATAAACATATTTTCGACGCAGAAAAGTGGCAGAAAATCCTTTATGCACAGCTATTTTTGATACTTTTTTGCAATACCTGATATCTCAGACCAACACGAGACATAAGGAAAGGACTTTTATGAAGTAGTCTTGAAAAAGAAGTTGCGTAGGAAGGATCAACCAGTGAAAGCCCAATCCGCCCTATCAGTCAAAGAAGCCAATCTCAAGGCCATGACCGCGTTCATCTATACCCAAGGTTCAGCCACCAAACAGATGTTCGAACACGAATTAGGGCTCAGCCTGCCAACCATCACGCAGAATCTGCGCGCCATGGAGGCCGACGGGCTCATCGTCAAAGGCGAGATGCAGCAATCCACCGGTGGACGCAAAGCGCAAATCTACGAATTCGCGGCACACTCCAGTGTGGCTATCGGCGTGCGAATCCAAACCACACGAATCACGGCCATCGCCATTGATCTGAACGGCAAATCCGTGGCCACCAGACAGCGCACACTCCCCTATCGCAACAACGACGCCTACTACCAGCGCATGAACGGCATCATCAACGGTTTCGCGCAGGAACTGGCGAAACAAGGCAGCACGGTGCTAGGCGTGGCCTTCTGCATGCAAGGCATCGTATCGGTAGACGGGCAGTCGATCACCTTCGGCAAAATCATGAACAACACCGGCCTGAAACTCAGCGAACTCAGCCACGGCCTCAACTATCCGTCGCTGATGATTCACGATTTCGACGCTTCTGCCATGGCGGAACTTTGGTTCGACCACAATCTGAAGGATGCCGTCTGCATCTACCTCGAGCGACGCCCAGGAGGCGCGGTCATCGTAGACGGATCGCTCTACCAGGGGCCGAACCAATGCAATGGCTCAATCGAACATATGACGCTGATTCCAGGAGGCAACACCTGCTACTGCGGGCAACAGGGCTGCATGGATACGTATTGCTCGCCGGAAACGCTGATGGAAGACGGCGAAAGCCTGCCCGGCTTCTTTTCGGTGTTGGAACAAGGCGAGCAGGAGCATCGCAAACGATTCTCGCAATGGCTGGATTATGTGGCGCTGGCGGTAACGAATATTCGCTCGGTACTGGCCGGTGACGTGATCATCAGCGGTGAGGCAGCACAATATCTCGATGATGACGATATGGCCGGACTACGCGAACGCGTGGTGGAACATACGCCATTCGGCACCACGGATTTCGCCCTGCGCAAGGGAATGGCGCTCGACCATCAAGACATTATTGGCGCGGCCCTGCGTTTTGTGGAGCCGTACGTACGCGAACTATGCGATATGTGACCGCTTTTGCGCACATATTAATCGCATTAATCGCATCGATTGCATAACAAAAAGAAGCGTGTTCCGAACCCGTATATAAGGTTCAGCACACGCTTCTTTGTTTGCTTCCGTCTGTTTCGTTTGTTGTATTTGTTTTCAACGATTATTTGACGGTAATCATCTAACGATAGTTATTTGACAATCTGACAGAATTCGATGGTTTCGCCGTTCGGTCCGTACACGTTGAAGTAGCGGATGCCATGCTCCCAGAAGCTGTCGATATGCTGGATTTCATTATCTTTGAAATTCAGCCCGAGTTCCTTCGCGTTTTCGAATGCGGCTTCGATGTCGGGAGTGTCGAATGCCCAATGGTTGATGGCACCAGTGGTCAGCGGAGCCGGATCACCCTCCCACGTTTCGATGGTCAGATGGCCGTAACGCAGGAATGCGCAACGATTTTCGCCGTTATGAAACAGTCCGTCCAGTTCGAAACCAAGCTTCTTTGTATAGAATTCGATGGTTTCGTCGAGATCCTTCGCCGGCATGCCGGAATGCTGCAGATCGGTAGTGAATTCAGACATTGCTTTCGCCATAAAAATACCTCCTGATAACGATGAATACGATTGATTTTTCCCTTTTGTGATTAGGATATGCGCTATGCGGCGATGTCGGCGGCGCATTTGCCGTCATGTCGTGATACTTTTTCGCTAATTCCAAGCTGTTCAGGACGAATAAACAACGTCAGGCACCGATTTTGACGACAGCCTTGGAAGCGGCGGCGATTTTTGCCGTCGAGGAAGTCCTGCACCTGCTCGAGTTCAAGCTCACGGCTGGATCAGACCGGCACGAGCGTCGACAGCCTCGACATAGCAAGCCAACAGATAATTTCAAAGTGTTTAGAATGAGGTTATGAAGAACCCACCTTTGCACCGCTACGCAACCCGACCAGGTCTCTATTTCACCGATGACGGTGGCGCCGACGCCATCGTCCGCTCCGAAACCGCCGATCAGGTATGGTTCTGCGTTCTTGAACCCCTCGATCAACCAAGTGCCTTTTATGCCGATGCAGTCCGTCTGTTCAACGAGCCGGGACTCACCTTCATCGATCAGGCAAAAAAACAGCGCATCTGCACCAGACGCATTCCCTCGTTCAATCTTCGTGAAACACTGTTCCGCATGGACGGTCCCAACTACGGACTGTGGTACGTGCACGTGCCACAAGCATGGGACGGCATGCAATACGGATACCGCGTCAACGGCCCATGGGATCCCGATCATGGCGTGAGTTTCAACCCCTACAAGCTGCTGCTTGACCCATACGCCAAAGGCATCGAAGGATCGATGAAACTCGATCCGGGCGCATTCGCCTACGAATGCGAAATCGTCAACGGCAAGGTCAAAGGCTCCCCCTTCGGACCGATGAGCACCATCGATTCCGTAGGCCATGTTCCCGTTTCCGTAGCCATAGACGACCGCGCTGCCAACAAGCATGATGGCGAACCGTCGCATCCGCATGTGCCATGGAGCAAAACCGTGATTTACGAGCTGCATGTCAAAGGCTTCACCGCCAATGCGCCATGGCTGCCCAAAGAACTTCGCGGCACCTATGCAGGATTGGCGCATCCGGCGACGCTTTCCTACCTGCAGGATCTAGGAGTCACCTCCATCGAACTGCTGCCGATCCAAGCCAAACAGTCCGAACTCTTCCTGCAGGAACGTGGACGCGTCAACTATTGGGGTTATTCGACGCTTGGCTATTTCGCACCGGAAGCCTCATATGCCACCAAACGCTCGCAGGAGGCCGGCGCCGCCGCCGTACGCCAGGAAGTCATTGACATGGTGCGCGCATTGCACGAGGCCGGTTTCGAAGTGATTATGGACGTGGTCTACAACCACACCTGCGAATCCGGACCGGAAGGACCGACCGTATGTTGGCGTGGACTTGACAATCTGTCGTACTATCGACGCACCAAAGACAAGATGAGTCGCCTGTACGATACCACCGGCTGCGGCAATACGCTTGATTTCACCAACACGCACGTCACCACGTTCGCCGTGGATTCGTTGCGCTATTGGGCCAAACGCATTGGCATCGACGGATTCCGATTCGATCTCGCGGCGACGCTTGCACGTCTCGACGGTGAATTCACCCGCTACCATCCATTCCTGTACGCTTTGCGCTCCGACATGCTGCTCGGCAATCTCAAAATGATCATGGAACCATGGGATTGCGGCCCGAACGGCTGGCGTACCGGCGAATTCGGCATTCCTTTCGCGGAATGGAACGACCGTTTCCGCGATTGCACACGCAAATTCTGGCTGACCGATGTGAATCGCGCGCGCGGCGGCGAACACGGCGAAATGACCATGCAAGACATGGCCACACGACTATGTGGATCCTCCGACCTGTTCGCCACCGACCCCGGCCGCGGTTCGACCGCCTCCGTGAACTATGTGGCCTGCCACGACGGCTTCACCACCGCCGACCTGACCATGTACAAGAGCAAACACAACGAGGCCAACGGCGAAAACAACCACGACGGAACAAACGACAACCATTCCGTCAATTTCGGCCACGAGGGCCCCAGCAGCAACCCAATCATCGTACGGCAGCGCCAGCGCGCCATCATGAACCTGCTGGGCACGCTCCTACTGTCGTTGGGCACGCCAATGCTGCTCGCCGGCGACGAATTCGGCAATTCGCAAAACGGCAACAACAACGCCTACACGCAAGACAACGACACTACATGGCTTGATTGGGATTGGCTGTACAGCACCGAGCAAACGCCGGAATTGAAGCAATTCAATCTAATGTCACGCTTGATCACATTGCGGAAATCCCTCGATTTGTACAATCATGAGGATTTCTTCACTCGCCTGAGCGAAATCGGTTTACTGAAGAAATCCGATCGCGTGCATTGGTATCTTCCGGACGGGCAGATGCCGAACGATTCGGATTGGACGAATCCTTCCGTACGCTCGTTCGCCATGCAGCTGCTCTCCCCCGACGAGCCGACCCTGCTAATTCTGATCAATGGATCTGACGAAGTTACGCGTTTCCATCTTCCGAAAGGCATTGAATGGGAGATGGTCTGGTCCTCGGCTGAGATTGTTGGAGAATATCCCGGTTTGGGAACATCCATCGAACGGGTGTCGGAATTCGACGAGGAGTCGGAAAACAAGCCGGCAGGCAGATTGCGCAATCATCTGCACCGCATCAATATGATGTACTGGCAGACGCAAGACGATGAAGCAAATCTGCAATCCGCCGACGATGGATTGTCGGAAGACGATCCGACATTGTGGACGCTTCCGGCGTTGAGTATCAGTGCGATGAAGCAGATGCCGACCGCTTGATTCCATCAAGAGCTGCTTGAATCGCTCAAATACCAAGAAACCCCTCGGAAAACGAATTTCCGAGGGGTTTCGTATAAGCCGTAAAGCTTTAGCGCTTCGAGAACTGCGGAGCGCGACGTGCCTTGTGCAGACCGGCCTTCTTGCGTTCCACGACGCGAGCGTCGCGGGTCAGGAAGCCAGCCTTCTTCAGGGCTGCGCGGTTCGCATCACGATCAATGGCGTTCAAAGCGCGGGCAACGCCCAGGCGGATTGCGCCAGCCTGGCCGGTGGTGCCGCCACCGTCAACGAGGACGATAGCGTCGAACTTGCCTTCGAGCTTGAGAAGCACGATCGGGGAGTTGACCTCACGCTGCAGCAGCTTGGCCGGGAAGTACTCTTCCAGAGTGCGACCGTTGATGGTCCACTTGCCAGTGCCCGGAACCAGACGAACACGAGCGACGGCTTCCTTGCGACGACCGGTGCCGTAGCCCGGAGCGATAGCGGAAGTACCGGTGCCAGCGCCAGCGTTGGTTTCGGTGGTGTACGAGGTGAGCTCCTCTTCGGTCTCGAGAACCGCGGAGTCGTTGGTGTTTTCAGCCATGTTTCTTATCTCCCTTCGGTTCACTTAGCCTGCTGCGAGACCTGAGCGATCTCGAAAACCTGCGGCTTCTGGCCAGCGTACGGATGCTCGGTGCCACAGATGATGTGGAGGCGATCCAGCTGGACCTTGGCCAGACGATTCTTCGGCAGCATGCCCTTGATAGCGGACTTGATGATGCGCTCAGGGTTAGTCTTGAGCAGCTTGCCGTAGCTATCGCGACGCAGGCCACCCGGACGACCGGAGTGCATGTACAGTTCCTTGCCCAACTTGTTGCCGGTCAGAGCGATCTTATCGGCGTTGAGAATGATCACGTGGTTGCCGGAATCGGCGTGCGGAGCGTAGGTCGGCTTGTTCTTGCCACGCAGCAGGATGGCTGCCTGGGAAGCGAGACGGCCGAGCACCACGTCGGTGGCGTCGATAACGTACCAGTCGTGAGTCAGATCAGCTGGCTTCGGAGTGAAAGTTTTCACGATGTACCTTTTCTATATATTGTGTTCCGGACCTTCCATCAACATCAATGCGTTGGTTAAGCGCAGAATGATGCCGTTTTCAGGTCTCATTATCCGTGGGCTCCCTGAAAGTCCTCGATGGCGAGTGGGAAAAGCGCTTTGAAGGACCCCGTAGGGAAACACAACAATCTACTAGTATATCGCCAGCCTTGACATTTGCGACACATCGCATAGCAAAATCAGCGCAAAATACCCCTTTTTGCACAGCAACGAAAAACCGGCGATACACAAATGGACGTTCCGTTTCATATCGCCGGTTTTATATATCTAAAAGCTGCTGCCAAATGCGATCAGCCGCACATAATCGCCGCGATCTCCTGCAGTCGAGCATTGCCGAACAACTCTTCCAGCGGCACGACATTGCCATCTCCGTCAGCCAGGGGAATACGCCAATTCGGATACTCGTTGCTGGTTCCCGGCTGGTTCTGCGTACGCTTTTCACCGACCGCATCGACGATGGATGCTGCCATCAGCTTGCATGGCGATCCCTTAAGACCGCGGTACAGGGCGTCGACGATTTCGTTTTCGTTGGCAAGTTCGTCTTCCAGCACGTCAGCGTCAAGATAGCCTTCCTTGACAAGCATGTTCAGCATGGCGTTATGCTCGGCTTCCGCGGACTTCTTGAATTCCTCGACCGGACCGGACAACAATCCCAACTGCTCGCGCAGCTTGACATGCCCATACTCCAAGTAGCCTGCCGCCGGAGGCAAATCGTGCGTGTTGACGGAAGCCAGCGCATACGGACGCCAATCCTTCGGCGCACGGAACACACCGTCGAACTGTTCGAACCATTCCACTGCGCAACCGAGAATGCCGTGCTCGGACAGCGACTTGGACACATAAGCCGGAACCACGCCAAGATCCTCGCCCACGACCACGCCACCGGCGCGAGACGCTTCCAGCGCGAGAATGCCGAGCATGATGTCAGAATCGTAATGCACGTAGGTGCCGTCCATGGCCTTCTTGCCTTCCGGAATCCACCACAAGCGGAACAAGCCAAGAATATGGTCAATACGCACCGCGCCCGCATTGGAGAACATGCCATGCACCATGTCTCGGTACACCTTGTAACCGGTCTGATCAAGGGCGATCGGGTTCAGCGGCGGCTGGCTCCAATCCTGACCCTGCTGGTTGAACATGTCTGGCGGGGCGCCGACCGTGGCACCCTTGGCGAAACGTTCAGGATTCCACCACACGTCGGAACCGGCCGGGTGCACACCCACCGCCATGTCGGCGATGATGCCGATCTTCATGCCTGCGTCACGAGCCGCCTGCTGGGCCGCATGCAGCTGCTCGGTGGCGACCCATTCGAGCCAACGGTAGAATTCGAGCGTGTCAGGATACTGCGCGCGAAGCTGCGCGACCTCTTCGGAATCACGATTGTACTTACGCACCCAATCGTCGTCGCTGCCATTGGAGGCGCCCCACTTGTCGTAGCACAGGCACCACGTGGCATAGGATTCGATCTCATCGCCCACTTCGGCGAGATACCGATCGAACTCAGCTTGACGCTGTACAGAAAGACCTGCTTTGTAGATGATCCACAACGCCTGCATCTTGGTGCGCCACATCGTTTCACGGTCCAAAACCTGCGCATCGCCGTTGAGAGGCTCGACCTGCTCGTGCAGCGCGTCGACCTTCGCCTTGTCTTCCGGCGAAAGCGCGGCATATTCCGGCATGGATTCCGGACGAATATAGCTGAAGTTGATGAAACGGCGCGAAATCGGCAGATACGGAGACGGCTCGATCGGCGGCACCGGCTCGGCGGCATGCAGCGGGTTGATCAGCATGAAGTCGGCACCGGTCTTCTTCTTGGATTCGACGAGCAGGGCCTTCAGATCCTCATAATCGCCGATTCCCCAAGAACCGCTGGAACGGATGGAATAGAGCTGGCTCATCCAGCCCCACAGGGAGCCTTCCTTCATCTCGTCGAGCAGTTCGATCTTCTCCGGAGCACTGATAACGGTTGCAGACTCCGTCTTGCCGCCCACGGTGACCTCAAGGGTGTGATATCCCTCGGGAAGGTCTTCCGGAAGCACTAGGTACGATGTGCACACAAATCCGCCATCGACCTCAACCGCGGCACCGTTGCCGCCCTCATGCTCGATTTTGCCGGCATACGTCTCGCCATCTTCCAACGTGATGGAAGCTTCGGGAACGTCAAGCGCGCCGCCATGAACCTCTATCTTGCTTTTCTTACCGACAATGTGCAGCACGGTCGGAGGAATGATTCGGATGTTACGTTCACGCTGAATGGCGGCGATGGACTGTTCGATTGCATCATCGTTGGAAGCGTCGATTCCAAGCGCCTTGAGCACCGCCACAAGAACATCGTCTTCGATTTCGTGGTAATCACGGCTCATACCGACATAACTGGTAGCGACACCCACCAACTTTGCCAGACGAATGAGCGGACGGGCTAGACGCGTTGCATTTTCGGTCTGTTCTGTCATAAGCAACAGTCTATGCCCCAATCACACACACCACGCGCAAGAATCTCACAACATGACAACGTATGCAACTATTTTTCCGAAAGACGCTTTTCAGCAGCCCTTTTCACTTCTCCCGACGCATCCTGCGCAAGTTTTTCCAGCATCTGATCGGATGCATTCGGGTTCAACGCAACGGCCCTGCGCACCATGGAAGCGAGCACCGCCGGAGCATTCGGCTCGATCTCGGTTCCCAAGGATCCCAAAAAATCAAGGGTTCGCGAATCCATATCCGGATCCTGCGCACCTTCGAGCCTCATCTTCCAAGATGTCCGCTTGTTGCGCAACGCGACATCGCGCACTTCGAGGGACTCATCCTTGGTGAGACGCCCCACCAGCCAATTCTTATCATTGGCATTGCCGGCAACGGCTTTGCGCACTTCAATGGATTCGTCGGTGGACAGTTTAACGAGAATATTCGGAAACGGCATGGTTTCCGCAAGGAAAACACGATCTTCCAACGGCGTATGTGCATTGCCTGCGACAGCCTCCAGCAGTGCCGTGGCGCGCGAGAACGCAGCCTGTTCGGAACGGTCAGGCAATGGCCGGCGCGCGAATTCACTCAGTTCAGCGGCATCCGTGGAATGCCGCAAACGCTCGTAGGTCGCGGTCAGAGGCTCGAAATCCAAAGGAATCTTCTGGCCTTGCGATTGTGCGGATTCGTTCTCGGCATTGCCGTCTTGCTTGATTTCAGCATCGGTCATAGTTTCCACCTTACGCCATTGCCTTCCGGGATTCACATTTTCACCGGACGATTGGAAGTTCCCGTTTTTTGCGGAGTCACGGTTGCATTGAACGTTTCAACCACACGCGATTCGAATTGCTGCGATTGCTCCTGCGGCACGACAACCGCCAATACGATGCGATCGGTATACTGCGCGTCCGCCTGCTCACCCTGCACCGAGGCGAGAAGATTCTGAAAACTGCCCAATTGTGAGTAGTCGAGCGTTACCTGATATTCGCTACACGGCACGATTTTCGCTTTGGTCGCCGCTTTGACGGCAATGGACGCGCCCGTGGAATATGCACGGATCAGGCCACCGGAACCCAATAGGATCCCACCGAAATACCGGGTGACGGCAACCGCGCAATCCGTCATCTCGTTGGCGCGCAGCACGTCGAGAATCGGCTTGCCGGCCGTACCCGACGGCTCGCCGTCATCGCTCATACGTTCGGCCAAACGACCGTCGGAACCGCCGCACACCGCAGCATAGGCAACATGACGGGCTTTCGGATGCTGATCGCGAATCATCTGCACAAACGCGATCGCCTCATCCAAGGAATCGATATGGCAGGCGTCGCCAATGAATTCCGATTTCTTCTCGACGAACGCATCATGTGCGGGCTGATCGGCGGAATCGAGTATGGTCTGCATGTCTTTCAACCTACCTAATCACGCCGACCGTCCGTACGTTTTTCTTATACCGCTTCGTACGATCGCTCACACGACGACGTTGAAATCCTCGCCCTTAAAGTAAGCAGCGACCGATTGGACCACCTGTTCGGTGATGCCCACATATGCGCCGTCGGTACGCCAGGCGGTGTGTGGGGTGAGAATGATGCCTGGAATCGAGCACAGCGGATCGTCGACAGCGAGCGGCTCATGGTCAAACACGTCAAGTGCCGCAGGAATGTCGCCGCGCTGGAGTCTGGAGAGCAGCGCGCCCGGCTCGATGATTTCCGCGCGAGCCGTGTTGATGAACATGGTTCCCGGTTTCAAGGCTTCAAGGTTTTGTGCGGTGACGATGCCTTTTGTGGAGTCCAACAACGGCAGGTGGATGGACACCACGTCAGATCCGGCAATCAGTTCGTTCATGTCGTCAACCGGAGTGACGTTCAGATCGGTGAACACCCGCTCGGGAACGTGGGAGTTCCATGCGGACACGTTCATACCGAACGCTCCGGCGATACGCGCCACGGTTTGGCCGATACCTCCAAGGCCGATGATGCCAAGCTTCTTACCGTACAGTTCGTAGCCGTCGGCACCACCCCAGTTGCCTTCTTTGACTTGCCTGTCGAGCTTGCCGACCTGCCTGGCGAGTTCCATGAGCAGTGCGATGGTGTGTTCGGCTACGGCATGGTCGCCGTAGTGCACCACGTTGCATACGCGGATGCCACGTTCCTTTGCTTTGTCTAGATTGATGTAGCTGGCCACGCCGGTGCCGCCGAAAGCGTAGCATTTGGCGTTCAGACGGTCGAGGATTGAGTCGGTGCAGTGGAATCCGACCACCATGATGGCGTCGGCTTCGGCGCAACGCGCGACGATGGTGTCTTCATCGAGCGTGAAATCCTTGTACATGCGTACGCGGGCAATGTCTTTGAACAGCTCGAAGTTCTTTTCGAACGGTTCGATCATCGATTCGATGATGACAGGCATAACCACCAGCGGCAGATCGGTGCGTTCCGGCTGGGTTTCGTAGATTTCATCCATGTCTTTCACCTCACACTGTACGTTCAAGCGGTTCTTCCACGTTTTCAACCAACGGTACGAGGCATATTGTGCCACGGAAAACTATTCACCAGATGAACTTGCCCGCTCTGCGGTTATATTCCATTCCTTGACCACGTTTTGGTCGGCGCCCATGGAGTAGAGCACGTCCCAGATGCGTTGGCGCACATTCGCGTCTTGCGTTTCATCCCAACAGGTGCCGTCCGGATGGTCGCTTGCCAGCGAACACCATTGGTATTTGCCTTGCGTCTCATTGGCGCTGGGCACCCAGTCGATACGGTTGACGCGCCACGAGCCCGCCACACCTTTTTTGCCTGCGAATTGAATACGCGCGGTCACACCCTGGTTGTTTACGATGGTGTCTGCCGTATTGGCCGATTCGGTTACGGCATTGCCCAAACCGTAGATGATCCAAGTGCCGTTATAGTTCTCGATCGGCTGCGCGCAATGGCAACCGGCACCATAGATCACATCAAATGCACCCGTATCAGCTAGCTCGTGCGCTTCCTCCTGCTGCCAGGAATCGGCGTAATCCAAGTATTCCTGCACGGAATGCATGGCCATGGCCACCACGTCGGCGCCTTGTTCCCGAGCGGCCTTCGCCTTGGCCACGGCCTTGTCGATATCGGCCTGATGGTTCGGATCTCCGGATTCGCGAAGGCGATCCACACGCCAGTCGTAGTCGGGCGTTTGCGCGTTCAACGACACGGTTCCCGCAACGAGTCCGATTTTGCCGCCGCCCGTCGGCGAATCGATGACCAGCGGCTTATACGAATCCTCTTCGGTTTTATAGGAACCGGTTTGCGCTATGCCGTCCTGTTCAAGCGTGTCCCACAAACGTGCGATGCCGTCGGCACCTTGATCCCAAGAATGATTCGAAGCATGCGTGCAGGCACGATATCCCACATTTTTCGCGGCATCTGCCACTTCCGCAGGAATATTGAAAATCGGATAGGCGGAATATGGACCGCCACGTTGTGCAATAGGTGTTTCGAATTCGCATACGGCGATGTCGGAAGCGTCGATATATTTGCGCATCGGCTCGAACAGACCGGTGAAATCGAATGCGGTGCCGTCGGTGGCCGCGGTGTTGGCGCCGGCATACTGGTTCCACAATCCCTCATGGAATAGCAAATCACCGTTGACAAGCATGGCGATGCAATCGGTATCGGGGCAATCCGAGGAATTGCCATGATGCTCCACAGGTTCGGTCACTTGTTTCTTTTCAACCGTTTTTGGCTCGCTCACCGTTGTTGCCGGCTTCGCATCGGCATCACTCTGCTTTGATTGAAGGCCATGCACCAGTAGCCATGTTCCCGCGACAAGCGCGACGGCAAGCACGGCCAATGCCGCGAATGCGAGCTTGCGCCGACCTGCCGCAAGCACTTCCGTGTTAGTTGCGTGCACTGCCTCTTTCCTGTATTTCATGGCATCCCTGCCTTCCCCTAGACCTTCTCAACTCTTCAATTCAAGAATAACGGATGCACCCTAGCTTCTACACTCCGAAGCTGGCGATGTTGTTGCCGTATTTTTGACGCACCGCATCCAGTGCCGCTTCCGCGCCGCGCAAACGTTTTGCGTGGGTCTGCATTTGCGCAGATTTTGCTTGAACAGCCTCATGCCGTTCGGCTTCTTTTTCTTCCAGCAGATCATCTAGTGAGGGCTGGATCGCGGTCTCTTCGGCAAGTACAAGTCCGCTGGCGCTCATTCCCGCCAAACGCACTGGTCGGGCAAGGGAGACGGCATGCACGGACTCCGGGGCCATGCCCATCATGACGAGCAGCAGGTCGACGCATTGCGGGTAAAGCACGCTCGCCGCGTCCGTAGGGCAGTCCAACGTGCGTCCTTTCGTCGCATAACTCAAGTCCGGAAATCGGAGTTTGACCATGACCTTGCGTGCGAGGAAACCACGTTTACGCAACGACGTAGCCACGTCATCGCAACACCAGCGAAGCATGGAACACACCTGCCGCATGTCTTGCGTGTCAGCTTCGAAGGTACGTTCCGCACCAATCGATTTTTCCTGCGTGTATGGCACGACGGGCCTATCGTCCAGGCCTCGGGCCGCCTGATACAGGCCGTGTGCGGAAAGAGCAGATCCGGTGGCCTGTTCCAGAGATTCGAGACTCATGCGTGCAAGGTCGGCGACCGAGTTGACGCCCCACGCGTTCAGACGCCTTTCCAGAGAAGGTCCGATGCCGGGAATGCCACGCAATGGCATCATCTGCACGAATTGTGCATGCCGCGCCACGGGAATCATCAACATGCCGTTGGGCTTGGCATTGGTGGATGCCATTTTGGCGACCAGCTTGTTCGCCGCGATGCCGACGGAACAGGTGATGTTGTAGCGCAAGGCCACCTGTTCACGTATCCACGCCCCAATGGCACTGGGACTGCCCCACTGCAGCAACGCTCCGGAAACGTCCATATAGCATTCGTCGACCGATACCTGTTCGATGCGGTCGGTAATCCGGCTGAATACTTCCTTGAAAATGCGATGCGACATCGCGCGATAGTAGCGCATGTCGACCGGAAGGAAAATTCCGTTCGAGCATAGCTTTTGAGCCCTGGAACTTGCCATGGCCGAGTTGATGCCGTATTGCCGCGCCTCATAGCTGGCCGCAGACACCACCGAACGATTGCCCACGCCGATGACCACCGGCTTGCCGCGGTACTCCGGATGCCGAGCCACTTCCAAAGACGCGTAGAAAGCATCCATGTCGATATGCAGCACCGTGCATCCAGCCTCGTCATGACCCCAGTCACATTTGGCTGCTGCGATTCTCGGTGCGGTACTCATGATTCCATGATAGCTGTTTTCACGTTCTACTGAAACAAATGTTCGAATATCGCAGTTTATCTTATGAAACCGGCGTGTCGACAGTTGCGATTCCATAAGGCACACACATGCATACAGCACGGATTTTTCCTTGATGCTCCAACGTTCTTCCATCTTTTTTTCGAGATATGGTGTTTCGCTCGCAGATAGATGGTATAGTTACATGCTGTTGCGCCGTGAAAACGGTAAAACAGTGGAGTCATGCCTGAGTGGCCGATAGGGGCACCCTGCTAAGGTGTTAGTCGTTTTTAGCGGCTCGAGGGTTCGAATCCCTCTGACTCCGCCTTGAGGGTTTTCGGAGAAATCCGGAGGCCCTTTTTTCATGCCAAAACGGTGAAATACCAACGATTTCAAGGCATACGGCGCAAACAGAGAATGTACGGAAATGTACGCCAATGTCAACATTTCCGGTACCCAGCAAGGTACCCGAGTTGAGTACCCAACAAGACATACTGGATTTATGCACACCGGAAAGAAAAAGCCCTCGTAGAAGCCGACAAAGCCGAAATCCAACTTGGGGTAGCCCAGCCGACCGGAAACGCGAGGAAACCGCCATAGAACGCCGTAGAGTGCTGTTCTGCGACTACATGGAAACCTCTTTCCTTCCCTCGTGGATCGAATACAAATCCGACGGCGGCATCCAACGCGACGATACACATGGGCGACGCCATGACCGACATGCTCAAACAGCAGATAAACGGCAAGGCTCCTACCGACTGCGTGATATCCGCCCGACGCCGAACAGGGTCTTTAATGGCCCGAGCCTCCGCGAGACGCCACCGACGAACCAGACGACAGAAACGGTGAAAAGTCGGATAATCAGTCTCGAAATCCTCCTGCACGCGCAACGGCAAATCATTATGCGGCAGGGACGATCCGCAAAGACCGTCCCTGTTTACATATCAGTATTTATACATCAACGGCATGCCGTCACAGGCCAAATGCTTTTCGATCCGTTTCGGTAAGCCAATCCGTCCGCATGCCCGGTTCTTGGCACAAATGCATGGCGGGGCATTCCTCACCGATGCAAGGATCCCATACAGGAAGCGGCGTTCCGTCACGGTCCGTTCCGTTGGGATCGCCATTGGCGGCGAAATTGGTCCAGTACAGCCCCATTCGCCTTGCCAGATCGTAATGCCATCCAACGAACGGACGCCAGCATTTCGCAAGGCTTCCAAAGGAGAACCACAGATCGGACGAGTGAAAGGCTCCGGCATCATCCCCCGGCATAGCGACATCGAAATGATAGTAGTATGGCGCGGTCCCACCGCTTGCGGTCCATTTGCGGATCAACGTGAGATTGCCGAGCTGGCCGACATGCACAGGCTTCCCATCTTCAGTCGAAGCGATGAACTCATTGGTCGTGTTGCCGACCAGCATGTCGACGTTGTTGGCCTTGCAGCCCTCGACGATACGCTCCTCCTGATCGGGAAGGAACAGGCCGTCCACGCATGGCACCCAATTGACGATCATCGACCAGTCATCTTCACGTCCGCTGTCCGGTGGAACAGGCAGGGACTCGGCGGCTTCCAATACCGTTCGGGCCGGGATTGCACGGGCCTGCTCCAGCGTGGAGACACCCAATGCTTCGAACAGACGGATTCCGTTGGCCTGCGCATGCTCCAGCGTGTCCTGCCGCGCATTGAAATACCCTAAGCCTGCACCGGATTGCATGATGGCTTTCTGAAACAGGCCATGATTCATCGGCGAGCAGATCTGGGCCAAGACGCTGGCGGCACCGGCCGATTGGCCGAAAACCGTGATGTTTTCCGGATCTCCGCCGAACTTCGCGATGTTTTCCTTCACCCATTGGATTCCGGCACGCTGATCCAGGAATCCGAAATTCGCATATGATTCGCCATCGCCGCGTTCTACGGCCTCCTCATGCAACAAAGGGTGCGTCATAAACCCAAATGCATTCAGACGATAGGCCACACTGACCACAACGACGCCGTTCGCGGCGAGACGTGTGCCGTCGAATTCCTTTTCAAATGTGCCGCCGCATTGATAGGCTCCGCCGTAGATCCAGACCATGACCGGCAGCTTTTCGGAGGCTACCATGCTATCCGCGCCATATCCGCGTAATGCCGGAGTCCAAATATTCAGGTAGAGGCAATCCTCGCTCATCGGCACGGCCGGATCGGTGCCCCATTCACGATCATAGAAATCATCGGAGGCACCCGGCGTCGGCTGCATCGCGGTAGGCCCAAAATCGAAGGCTTGCAGCACACCATCCCATGGCAGGGCCGGCTGCGGCGCACGCCAGCGCAGACCGCCGACGGGAGGCTGGGCGAACGGGACCCCTCGGAACACGGTGATGCCCTGATCTTCAGCCGCCAAGCCTTCGACAGTTCCCTGCGCCACTATGACCTGTCGCTTCATTGCTCTCTTTCCTTCGTATCCGGCGTCGAATACGCGAAGTCGTAAAAATCGGCGATTCCACCAGTCTCTTTTGTCGAATACAGGAACAATCCGATACGGCAACCTGTGAAATGATCCATTTTGAAGATCATCCGGTGCGCTGTCCCCAATGGACACCATTCGGATTCCGGCGTATCCGCATCGCGGTAGAAGAACGTCACTTCATCCTTGCAATCGGTGAAATCATATACCGCGCGCAGGCGTATGCAATCCGCATCCGCCATGATTTCCGCATCCGTTACGGCTGGACTGTCCCAATCATCGTCGGAGAAGATGGAATCGTCATTCGCCGGCTTGTATTGGACGGTCAGCATCGTGCGGCCGTTCCTTCGCATAAGCGCGATGTAGGAATAGCATCCTTGGAACGCCGCCAATCCGGCGAAGTCGCCATCATGCAATGTCGACGCGTCGACGGTGACTTCGGCCACCGTCACCGGCCCCATCGTGCGCTGCGTCAGCGTGTTCCATGCATGATTGAGATTCGAGCTGATGCGTCCGGAATGCAGGCGGAATGCTCCCGGACGTTCCGTCAGTGACCAGTATTCGTTATGTGGGATGTGATTGAACTGCCAGTATGGCTGCAAACAGTTGGCATCGACTCCGCCTTCGGCATTATGCCGGGCTATGAATTCGCTGCCGTTGATGGGCGTGACAGGTTCGGCACAGCTTGCAGCCGGCACGCTGACCGACTGCGGCACTTTGCCGTTCTCGCCGACGACGGGGAATCCGTCCTCGCCGAACCGCATCGGCATCAGTATCGGCACGCGTCCCACACCGCCGCGGTCCTGCATCATGAATGCATACCAGTCGCCGTCCGGAGTGTCCACCATACCGCCTTGCGCGACTCCGTAACCATGGAAGGACAGGTCGTCGTCGATAATTTCACGCACTTCGAAAGCGCCATCCAAGGATTCGGCCATCAAGCAGGCTTCTGTTTTGCCCTTGCCTTGCGGGAAGTGACAGGTGAAGACGTAATAGCGTCCATCATGCTTGTACAGGTGACTGCCCTCATAACCAAGGTCAGCCTGCGGATCGTCCTGTACGATGACCCGGTCGAGCCCACCCGGCATCGGCCCGCTTAATTCAGGATTCAACTCCGTGATGCGCAATGTCGACTGCCCATGTACGACATAGGCTCGATCATCGTCGTCAAAGAACAGTCCGCTGTCGTAATAGAAGCCGTCAAGCTCACGCTTTCGCCATGGGCCGCATGGATCGTCCGCCGTCAGCAGATAGCTGGCATGCGTATCGTTGGCGGCGAACAACACATACCAGGTGCCCCGATGGTAACGCAGTGACGGCGCCCACATGCCTCGACCGTAGGCGTTGGCACCTTCACATTCCAAACGTTCTTCAGGGGTATCCGCCACGATATTCAATGCGTGCACAATGAATTCCCAATGCACTAGGTCATAGCTGCGCAGAATATCGCACCCGGGTGTGAAATGCATAGTCGTAGTGGCCATGTAATACACGTCCCCGACCCGGATGATGTCTGGATCAGGAAAATCCGTGTAGACCATAGGATTAGTTGAGGTAATCATCATTCATACCAATACTTTCCGCTCAACGCCAGCATGGCGAAAGCATAGAGGAAATTGTCATAGTAACGACGCGTGCCGGTTCGCATCGGCGTATTCCACAGCATGCGCACCCATTCACGGGCATTATGCTCCGCGTCGGGCTGGGCCGAATGCACCGCCGCAAGTGCGCCTTGCGCGGTCGCGGCCAGGAATCCGACCGGATGAAGCACGACCTCGTCCACGGCGGTGCCGTCGATGGCGTAGACGCTAGTACGGTCGTGGGTCAGGAAGAATCGCTGCAGCGCGGCGACGCGGTCGCACAGCACTTCCTGCGGACCGTTCCAGGCTACATCCAGTCCGATATTCGCCGCAGTACGGTAGGCGTCGGAATAGAAATGCCAATGATTGGACTCGTCGACATGCGGCTTTCCGTCATAATCCGCGTATTCAGCGTTCATGCCGGTCCGCTCGTCGCAGGCCGCCTGCAGATAGCGACGGCTTGCGGCAGCTGCCTCATGCCAAAATGGACGGTCTTCTTCGTCGGCCTCTTCGGCGAATACTTCATAGAAGTGCGGCAGATGGTAGGACGGATCGCTCCACTCGGTTTCCGGAATGAACTTGATGAGCTTGTTGTCGGGATTCCACATGGGCTCGCCGTCGTAGCGTTCGCCCTTATGAACGCAATATCTCAAGATCTCGCGTCCCCATGCGGAATATTCGTAGATATCCTCGCCATCACCCCAGCGACGGGAGGCGAGGAACAGATCCATCGCGAAATATTCCTCGCCGTCAGGTGCAGGACCATTCGAGTTCGGCGTACCGTCCGGCGCGACCGACCATGCGAAATAATGCGCATGATGACCGTCCTCCATGTACATGTGACGCATTACCCAGCCCCACAGCTTGTCGAATACGTCCTTACGGTCGTATTGCAGGGCGATCATCATCGCATAGCTCATACCCTCGGTACGTACATCGTTGTTGCCGGTGTCCATCACATAGGCAAGACCTTCGTCGTTCTCCGAATAGAATTTGTTCGGACCTTCGAAAATTTCATGCCAGACCTGTGACACGCGCTTATCGATGGCGTCCTGGGCATATCCGCACTGTGCGAACATGGACTCGCCCAATGTCTTGCTGGTATCGGTTGCATTTGTCATATCAGTTGTTCCATTCCCAGATTTGGATGCGATTCTCTCCGGAGACAAGACCATTCAACGCCCCGGCCTTACGTTCCGTTGCCGTCAAAGCTTGTCCCAGCAAGTCGGTGTCCAGCACATAGTCACTGCCATCGGGCTGTTCATAGCGTTCCTCCGCGATGCGAGGCACGCCGAGCATATCGCTGGTGACGACCTGCATCCTGGTATCAGCGACGGCCTGTGGCACAGTGCACTGCAGGTACAGTCCATCGGGTTCTTCGACCAATGTCACCGGCATGGGCTCATCACACGCAACGCTCGTGGAGGCGGTGCCGCCGAAGAACGGGGCGTCCTCCTGCATGCGCTCCGAATCGTCGGCCGCACCTTCCTGCTTGTTCAGCCCCTGTGCGCCGGACAGATAGATGTTGCCACCCGCGTATAGAGACTGCAGAGGATTGCGCTCGCCACCACCCTGCGAAGGATCTGCCCACATGGCCCGCTGGCGTTCCAAGTATTCATGCATCGACATCGGGCAATCGCTGTAGGCAGACAAACCATACTCACCGACGGTCGGTTTCACCGGTTGCGGCGCGAACATGTTGTTCAGCCAACGCTCATCGCCGCCAGATACCACAGCGCACCCGGCCACCTCGGTGGTGTGCGGATAGTGATACGGCGTAGAACGGTCGGGGACGGTATGCGGTTCAATGCCGCCGCAAATCAGATTGTTGACGAAGGCACCACCTTGCGACCAGTTCTGGAACATCACCGGCGAGGCGAAAACGTTATTGTCCACCAGATACGGCCCATGACTCACTTCAATCATGAGGTCACGGACGTTATCGTGGAACACATTGCGCGTGATGCGCGTGCCCTGCGTCTGCCAATCCATCCACATGCCCAGCGAGCAGTCGTGGATGTTGTTGTTGGCAATGACCGTATCCAATGCGGCATGGAATTTGATGCCAGCGACCTCCCATCCGAAGAATTCACGCTTCAACGCAATGTGATGGACATGGTTATGCTCGATACGGCAGAATGCGCTGCCCATATGTCCGACGATGGCATTCTGTCCACACTCGTAGATGTCGTTGTTGCGTACGATATGACCGCCGATCAGCCCCTTTTCCCAGCCGATGCGACGGGCCTTGAACACGGCCTCCAACTGGTACTGGTAACCGGTCTTGCGCTCGGTTTTCGCCCACTCGTTGTCGCCGGATGAGATTTCCTTGCCCAATGACACCGCGGAGAATTTGGCGTCATGCAGCACGTTGTCTTCGATGATCCAGCCATACGACCAGTTCGGGCCGATCATGCCCCACTGCTGCGAGGTAGGCGGCGCCCAATCTCCAGTGGCCTGCGCCATTTCAAAGCCACGCACGGTGATGTAGTTGACATGGTTGTGGGAAGGGAAGAAGCATGTGCGACGAACACTGACCTCCACCAGTTCCTCATTCGGATCGGCACCTTGGAAATTCGCCCAGATCGTTGTGGTGCCGGCATTCTCGTCCACTTCGGCATGCCATACATAACGTGTACGGTCCACATCCGGCACAGGGCAGGGAATCTTCAACGCGAAATCCTCATCCGTATCACGCGGCTGCGGATCGTATACGCCTTCCAACGTCGTCGATTCGAAGAAGGAAACACCGTTGAGATACACATCGCCAAGATGTTTGTCCGGATCCTCGCCGAACTTGGGCATTTCCAGCCAGTCACCGAAAATCGGGGTCGCGAATGGATTGAAATCCCCGAACATCGTATTATCAAGCATCACCGTCCACACATGCGGATGATAGGCCAATTCCGTCCAGCCCTGCACGCATTCCGAGCCTTTGATAACCGGCCGTGCTTCGCCTTCGGCTCCGCAGTAGGTGATGCGCTCATGTTCACTCAGACCGCCGCGTTTCGGATCGACTTGTTCGCGGTATACGCCTTCATGCACGATTACCGTATCACCCGGAGAGGCCATCTGCGCGGCCTTGGAAATCGTGGCGAACGGATGCTCCACGTCGCCGCACGCAGCATCGCTGCCGGTTGGTTTGACATGGTATTCAAACTTCATTGCTGAATCTCCTTATCCAATATCGGATGTGGGAATACAAAGTCTTTCTCCTTTGGCGACATGCACGAACACACATCTTCATGTTTCGTAAATGCTTTAGCATTTCAGTCAAAGCATCGCTTGATTATATGACTTGACTTTCAAGAAAGTCAAGTCACTTAACTAAATACTTAAAATTTTTGTTACGAAAGTTCTATATGCAAATATTTACGAAACTTTCGAATAGATTTAAGTATTCCAAAAGCAGAAAATTACAGGCTTCCGCCCAAACACAATTAACTGCGAAAACTATTTACGACGTCCCCGGCAATAGCGTTATCATCGATGCTTCATTGTCCGACAAACTGACACTGTACTGGGGAGAGCTCTCTCACTGCGCCACTCGCACGCCCGGTTCCGTTACCACCATCGCCGTGTTCCACAACGTCAAAGCGCGCCGTTGCTCATCACGCAGCCTTGACCAATCGCAATCGGGTTCCAAAGTATAGTTCGGCAATTGGGCGAATATGAATGGTAGTTCCGGACGCTTGAACAGCGCACGCCACTCCTGGATCAGCGACATCAACAGCTGCGCATAACCATAAGACGCATGGGCGTTGGACTCCCTCTGACTCCGCAGATAAAGGGCTTCCAGCAATTGCCGGAAGCCCTCTTGCATATCGGCTTAGCACGCCAAGCGTTCAGCGGCGGAAGCGATTGCCCCGTCGCTGGCGGTGGCGGAGAAGCGCAGATATTCCGGCGCACCATAGAACTCGCCGGGGCTGGCGATGATGCCGATTTTGGCAAGCTGTTCCATATCGGTCCAGCAATCGCCCGACTTGGCTCTCACCCACACATACAACGCACCTTCCGGCATGTCGGTACAGTATCCGTAAGCACGCAACGCGCCCACCAACACGCCGAGACGTTCCCGATAGCGCGCATGCTGAACCTTGACGGATTCCAGATCACGCAATCCGGCAGCCATCGCAGCCTGCACCGGACCGGGAATAATCTGACCAATCTGCTTGCGATATGCATTCATCGACGCAATCAAAGACTCATCTCCGGCAATGAACGCGGTACGATACCCAGCCATATTGCTCTGCTTACTCAACGAATAAAGCACCAGCACGCCCTCTGCGGAGCCCAAACACACATCGCCACGCAGCGCGCACGGCGTCGACGCAAGAGAATCAGCATCACCTTCAGCACCATTCACGGCGTCCCTCCACTGCATCAGCGCATAGCATTCGTCGGAAAGCACCACCGCGCCGATCTCACGCGCAGCTGCGACAATGCCAGCCATCTGCTCAGCCGAATACACCTCGCCCGTCGGATTGCAAGGGGAATTCACCCACACCGCTTTGACGCCAGGCACATTGCGCCACGACGCGACATCAGCCACATCGTCGACCTTAAGCACCTGCGCCCCAGCCAACTGCGTGCCGATCTCATACGTCGGATACGAAACCTTCGGCTGCACCACAACATCATCCTCGCCGAAATGCAACAGCGACGCCATCAACGCAACACCCTCTTTGGAACCAACGGTAGGCACCACATCAGCATGAATCGCCTTCAAATCAACATCGCGGGTCACCGAAAACCATTCAGCAATCGCAGCACGTAGATCGGCAGTACCTGCAGTAACCGGATATCCATACGCATTCGGATCATTCGCCGCCACTGCGAGCGCCTTGCGCACCGAATCGGGCACGGGATCGACGGGAGACCCCACGGACAGGTCGATCATGCCTCCGAACGCGGCCTTTGCCGTGCGCTTGTATGCTGCGATACGCGACCAATCGTATGGCGAAGAAAACTCATGAAAGCCCATCGTGAAAACTCCTTAATAACCCTCTATAAACAAAATATGCGGCCTCTTCCAACGGGAAAAGGCCGCGTTCAAATGCCAATCACTGATTTTGCGGCGGCAGAGCAGCTACCTGCTCCGGATCCTTGCCGATCGGGCCGGCTGCGGAAGCGCCGCCCATATCGCCGACTTCAGCGAAGAAGCTGACTGCGGCATCCTTGTACCAGGCCCACTCGTCTGGCAGATCATCTTCATAGAAGATGGCTTCGGTCGGACACACCGGTTCGCATGCGCCGCAATCCACGCATTCGTTCGGATTGATATACAGGGAACGGGAGCCCTCGTAGATGCAATCGACCGGGCATTCGTCCACGCAGGCCTTGTCTTTGACATCGACGCACGGCTGAGCGACAACGTATGGCATGGTTACCTCCTTAACACTTACCGCTCAAGATTACTCTTGATTGCCAACTTCCAGCTCTCCCGTGCCGAGTCGGGCGTGGCGGTAGCCGTAGCCGAAGTAGATGCAGAAGCCGACCGCAAGCCAGACCACGAATCGAATCCAGGTGAGCACGCTCAGGTTGAGCATGAGCCAGATGTTGGCGAGCGCGATGAGGATAGGGACCCATGGATTGCCGGGGATTTTGAAGACTCGCTTCAGATCGGGGCGCTTCTTGCGCATGATCGGAATAGAGATGGAAACAAGGGTGAATGCCGACAGTGTGCCGATGTTCACCATGTCGGCAAGGATGCTGACGTTGCAGCTGGCTGCGATGAGTGCCATGAGCACGCCGACGGCAATCTGCAGACGTACTGGAGTGCCGTGCTTGCCTGTGTGACTGAGCGGGCGCGGCAGCAGGCCGTCTCGGCTCATGGCGAACACCACGCGGGTCAGGCCGAGCAGCAGCACCATGACCACGGTGGCCAGACCGATCACAATGCCAAAACTGATGATTTTGGCGGCCCAGTCAGCGCCGACCATTTCGAATGCTGTGGCGAGCGACGGGTCTTTCTGCTTGGCGAGGTCTTTGTAGGAGACCATGCCGGTGGTGACGATGGCGACGAGGGTGTAGAGCACGATGATCAGTCCCATGCCCACGCCGATGCCCAGCGGAACGTTCTTCTTCGGGTTGATGGTTTCCTCGGAGGTGGTGGCGACCACATCGAAGCCGAGGAACGCGAAGAACACGAGGGCCGCGCCGGAGATGATGCCGGTGATGCCGTAGATGCTGGGGGTCATGCCGGTGACCCACTGCCATAATGGCTGTTCCATGGTTGCGGTCAAGCCGGATCCGGTGGTGGCTGCCGGTTCGCTCGGTGGGATGAATGGGGTGAAGTTTTCGGCTTTGACGTAGAAGAAGCCGACGATCACGACGAATAGCACGATGGCGATTTTCAGTATGGTGAGCGCGCCGTCTACGCGTGCGCCGATTTTCGTGCCGCATACCAAGAGTGTCGTGAAGAAGGCCACGACGATGATTGGCGCGAAATCGAAATTAAATGATCCGAAGGTGACGTTGGTATTGATGTTCCATCCGACAAGTCGGAAGAAATCGTTGAGATAGACGCCCCAATATTTGGATACGACGGAGCCTGCCATCAGCATTTCAAGGATCAGATCCCAGCCGATCACCCATGCGACGATCTCACCGACAGTGGTATAGGTGAAGGTGTAGGCAGATCCCGCAACCGGAATCATGGACGCGAATTCGGCGTAGCACATTACGGCCGCACCGCATACCACGCCGGCGATGAGGAAGCTGATGATCACGGCTGGGCCCGCATGGAAGGCTGCCGCCTGGGCGCCGATGGAGAAGATGCCCGCGCCGACGGCCACTGCCACGCCCATAATGGCCAGATCCCACCAGGTCAGGTCTCGTTTCAGGGAGCGCCCCGACTCCCCCGTTTCCGCCAATGTCTGTTCGACGGATTTCTTACGTAATATGTTCATTATGTTTCCCTCTCCCTTCGTTCTTACGTTTACTTGAGGCTCATGCCGATGACGACCGGTTCCGGAATGAGACGGATGCCGTACGTCTGTTCGACACCATCCTGCACGGTTTTGGCAAGTTTCACGATGTCGGCTGCCGAAGCTCCTCCTCGGTTGGTCAATGCCAACGTATGCATGGTGGACAGTCCCGCAGTAGCGTTTTCGCTGATTTTGTAGCCTTTATGAAAGCCTGCATGATCGATAAGCCATGCTGCGGATGTTTTGACTCCTGACGTGCCATCCGGCAGGGTCGCACTGAATCGAGGCGCGTCTTCGGGAAGTCTGGCCGCCTGCTCTTCGCTCAGAATTGGATTCATGAAGAAGCTGCCGCAGCTATGGCGATTGTAGTCGGGTTCGTCATTGCCTGCCTGTGTGCGTTGCGCATTATGGGCAATGGCGACCAGTTCGCTTTTTTTGGTGCCGCGCATGGCCTCGGTCAGGTAACGGTGGGAATCCTCAAGCATGCCCTTGGAGGCACGTACTTTCAATACCGCGTGACGAATATCCGTTGTCGACATGCGTTCGCCCACTTCCACGCCCAATGCTTTGGCAAGCTGCCCGTAGCCTACCACGCCGGTTGCGCTGTGATGCAGCGCGAAGGTTACGGACAGTACCACGTAGCGCGGTGTCGGGAAGAAGTCGGCCGCAGGCGTTGCCGGAGCGCTGTACATGCTGGCTTTGAGCGCACTCATACGGTACCCGAAATGCAGTTCCTGATTGGTGAGCTCTTTGATCTGCTTGTCTTTGCGGTCCCAGACTTCCACGCTTTCGACGCTGGATGCGACCTCCTGTCCGTATGCGCCGATATTCTGCACCACCGACGCGCCGACGGTGCCTGGAATTCCGGAAAGTCCTTCCACGCCTTCCAAGCCAAGTCCGACGCAGTAGTCAACGAAATCATCCCAATTGCAGCCGGCTTCGGCGTTGACATGCACGATTTTTTCGTCGTTTTCGGCAGGCGCTGCCTCATCAAGCACACTTACGGCGCGTCGCGCATCACGGACCACGACGCCATTGAACGGTGTGTCGGCCACGAGCATGTTGGATCCGCCTCCGATCACGCACAACGGCAAGCCTTTGACGTCGGCATCCTCGACGGCTTCGATAACGCCGACACGCGAAGTCGGTTCGATAAAGGATGCAATTGGTCCGCCTACGGCGATAGTGGTGAGATCTGCGAAATTGGTCATGGTGATTAGCTTAGCGTGCGGGGAAGGCAGTTGGAAAAGTGCTAAGAGGGTTCCGGAAAAAACAAAAAACCCGACCAATTGGTCGGGTTGAAAACTTTGAACTCGTTCAGCGGGTCTCGCGATGCACGGTCTGCTTGCCGCAGCGGGAGCAGAACTTCTTCAGCTCAAGACGATCCGGCGTATTACGGCGGTTCTTCGTCGTGATGTAGTTACGCTCCTTGCACTCGGTGCATGCCAGCGTGATGCCCGGACGAATGTCGGCGCTCTTGCTTGCCATCTAAGTTCACCTCTTGTGGTTCGTTGCTATGCCGACGTTCCGTCGACCTTTGTAGCGAGAAAGAGACTCGAACTCTTGACCTTACGATTATGAGTCGTACGCTCTAGCCAGCTGAGCTATCCCGCCATGAGAGCCTCGAGTGAGAATCGGACTCACGACCTCTTCCTTACCAAGGAAGTGCTCTACCACTGAGCTATCGAGGCGTGGCGGATAGTGGATTCGAACCACTGAAGCACGAGGCGACTGATTTACAGTCAGTTCCCTTTGACCGCTTGGGAAATCCGCCGTGCTGCCTGTTTGGTTGAACCCGAACCGGCAACCCGTTTAGTATGCCACAGACCATGCGATTAACGCAAATACGGCGTGTCGCGGAAACCAGAAATGCTCACAATCGTTGGAATTCCAACGTTTCATAGCTATCAGCCGCATATGTGCGCAAATCAGGGCAAATTCTCACGAAAAAACTTCCCGGAAGGAAAAATCATGAGTTTTTCTTCCGGCCCTCCTCCCTGGACCGACTAAACAGCGATGTCGGGAACAGCGCACGCAGCGTCAAACGCAACCTTCGAGGCATGCGATGCGTAGAATCATCGTCGATATCGCAATCGCCATTGCGCAGACAATCGCACACCTTGCACACCTGGACGGCCGACACGCATCCCATTGCAGAAACTTCGAGTGCTTGAAGGTAAAAAAGACCCCGTCACCGCAACGATTGTTCACCAATCGTCCGCTGACGGGGTCTTCAAACAGCTACGCGCTACGCTCAGCCGAGAATGGCCAGAATATCGCGGGAGGAAACGATCAGGTAATCCTCACCCTGATAGTGCACCTCGGTGCCGCCATACTTGGAGTACAGCACCTTATCGCCGACCTTGACGTCGACCGGAATGCGCTCGCCGGCATCGTTACGACGGCCCGGGCCAACAGCCAGGACTTCACCCTGCTGCGGCTTCTCCTTGGCATTGTCCGGAATGAACAGACCGGATGCGGTCTGGGTTTCGGCTTCCGCCTGCTTGACGATGATCTTGTCTTCCAACGGTGTGAGTGAGATCGACACTGTGGACCTCCTCTTTCTAAGAGAAATCGTTACTTACCGCGCCGGGACCCGCTTGCAAGAGGCTGACGATCACTTACGGCGTCGTCCTTTCGCGCTGAAACATATCCTAGCGCGATTATTAGCACTCTGCCAACTCGAGTGCTAACGCCGAGAGCTAAATCTACGAAAAGAGCCTGAAACCATACGGTTTCAGGCTGATGTTCTTTACGCTTGTTTGCACGTTTCGTGCGTTTCGCGCGTTCGCTTCCCTCCGTCATGCCCCACGACGGGCCATGATGGACGCCAAACCCACACCCAAGGAATCGGAGGTGACGCTGGGAGCCTCAACGTCGGCGCTGACCTCGGAGTCGTGGAATCCCACAGCATCCACGTCCTGCAGATGAACGCCGGCCTCCACGCGGGCGGCCGCCTCGTCGGCATCCATGCTGCTCATCGCGTCGGAAGGCACAATCAACGGCTCGACATTGCCAGAAACCGCACTCTCAGCCGGAGGCACAGCCTTGGCCACCTGACGGGTGGATTTGATCTCCATGCTTTCCGGAGCGGCTGGCGCGATATCATTGCCATTACGCGGCGCGCCCAGCGAAAACGAAATCAGATCCTGCGACGCACCGGCCACGGCGGACGAATCCGTATCGTATGCATCCGCGCCCTCGGCTTTGGCGATTTCATCACGCTCATCGTGGATGGACAGACCGTTCTTCTTATCCGACACGACCTGCGCATCCACAACGTTCGGTTCCGCAGCGGATTTCGCTTCGGATTCCTCCTTGCGCTTGCTTACGGCGGCATCATGGTCGGCCTTGCCACGATCGATCGCCTGACGAATCTCACCTTCCGGCATGACATCGGTCGGCACTTGAGATTCGGCAATCCTACGAATTTCAGCAAGCTCCTGCGCCTGCAAACGAGCGCGTTCCGCCTGCTCCTCCTGGGCACGCTTGCGCTCCGCCATAGCCCGCTTCCTCATCTTGGAACGATACTTGGCGACCTTGTGCTCCCACGCTGCGGCCTGCTTGGCGGCCCTCACCCCCAAAGCGAGCACTCCGGCAAGCAACGCGGCGGGAATCAAAGCGAACGACGGACTGAAATGCAACACAAACGCGCACACCAACACGGCGATTGTGATCACCAGCATCGAGACAACAATAATCCGTCTTCTGCGGATCGCGGCACGACGAAGGGCACGGACATGCGCAATCCTTTCGTCGGTCAGCTTGCCCTCATGCGTCTCGTTGGACTGCATTATTGCCCCTTTCGCCTTTGCGGCGGTCTTATCGGAGAATCGCGTTCCACTGTCGGCATCCACCAGATGCAGCGACGGCGAAAAGCGGTCCTCTCGGTGCTCGATTACCCGCTTCATGCCTTTGACCGTCCGTTTGGGCAGCCAGAAAGCCATGAGAATAATCACAATCGCAAGCACCACAACCGTGCTTAACGATTCATAACCCATAACTCACAAGAATAGGAGACATTCCGACATTCTTCGGGGCACACGCCCCCGCGTGTCTCGAACATGTTCGTCGAAAGTGCGTGTCGAGCCTCTCCAACGACTCACTCGCCCATCAACCGTGCGGTGAAACCGTTTGGTGCGCACTCCGGCAGCAGCGCATACGATTCATGATCACGCCATTGTCCGTTAACGAACATGTACGATTTGCGCACACCCTCATAACATGCTCCCACCTTGAGCGCGACCTTGCGGGAACGCTCGTTTTCGGGAAGCAGGTCGATTTCCATACGATGCAATTGCGGTCCGGAGGGGTCGAACATCGCCCAATCAGCCAACAACGCGACGGCCATAGGAGCATATCCACGACCTGCGCAACGCTCGTCGATCCAGTAGCCGACCACGCCAGTACGCATGGCGCCGTAGCAGATCGCTCCCAACGAAATCTGGCCGACGATACGCCCATGATGCTCGATGACGAACACCACTCCGGTACCGTTTCGCTCGTTGCGCCGCATCGCGCGCACCCACTCATTGAACGACATCGACGCGCCATGCAACGGGTCTCCGGATTCCCACGGCTTCAGCCAGTCGTCATTACGCCAACGGACGTCGTTCCATTCATCGCAGTCGTCGAAGGTCAGCGGCCGCAGAATTATGGGAACGTGAAGCCCATGCGATTGGATGAAACGCGGAACATCGATGGCATTGGATTCCGAACGCATCATGCCGCGCAAAGATTGCAAAATCGTCACGCCTTCATTCTGCCATGCGCATAACATTTTCGTTTTCGCGCAACCATCCCGTGGTAGAACATGCGATATGACCCCGAATATGCAAACCGATGCCGCAGGCGACGGCACGCGTGACGAAGCCTTAGCACAACGCGAGCTGAAAAGGCAATGGCGCAAGACCGCAATCGCAAGAAGAAGACGGACGAACCCTGAGGAACGGCTGGAAGCCGGCAGAAAACTGGCCGAACAGGCACGGCAGGCGAATCTCATCCATTCATTCACCACGGTGGCCGCATTCGCATCCATGGGCAGCGAAATGTCGATGACACCGATGCTGCAGACGCTTTTCGATTCAAACTGCCGCATACTCGTTCCACGGCTTGGAAAAGGCACGGATATTGGTTGGAGCGAGCTTGACAGCATCCACGATCTGCACGATCAGACCAACAGCGACGGCTCCATCAACACGCATCGTCCGCAGGAACCCAGCAACAGCGCATGTGGGCCCGAAGCGTTGAAAGACGCTGGACTGATCATCGTTCCCGCTTTTGCCGTCGATCATGAGGGATTCCGTTTGGGGCGCGGCGGAGGATGGTACGACCGGGCGCTTGAATACCGTGCAATCGGAGCGCGCGTGGTGGCGGTCTGCTGGCCTTGGGAGCCGACCGACGAGCCAGTGCCGCATGAGGCGCACGACATTCCCGTCAATGGAGTACTTACGCCGAATGGATTCACGGAGGTTCGCCAATAAACCATTCGTGAATAAGACGTTCATGCGGCCGTCTCAGGGAGCGTACTAGGATATGTCCCGTTAAGAAATTTGAGAATCTGGTTGAAGCGAGGATACTTTGCCTACTTATCATTACCGTTGCAAGAACTGCAACTACGATTTCACCGAGCAGCAGTCGTTCACCGACGATCCGATCACCATCTGCCCCGAATGTGGCGAGGAACAGGTCCATAAGGTGTATTCCGCGCCGCCGATCGAATTCAAGGGATCTGGTTTCTACCGCACCGATAAATCCAAGTGAGCTCAATCACATAATTCAAACAAGCTCAACCCCTTGGAAAACAAGGCGACACGCCGAAGCCTGTGGATAACTCACATCCTCCGACCACAACCCTTGATCCGGCTTGCGCAACAACTATTCGTAAGGTCATCATGCATGCATGGTGACCTTTTTCCATGATTTGTTGCAACGTCTGCAGGGCACGGATGGCAGGCGAACAACCGACGGCACGCGGACTGCGCCCTATCGGCGACGAAGGAACGCGCGATTGCACCGGCTGCTCGCCGCGGTCTGTGCCGGACTTGCCATGTTCGCAGCCCTGCAGTGCGTGCGATTGACGATTTCCACGCAACCGGTTGTCGTCGCCGCGCAGACCATTGCGAAAGGCAGCGTGATTACCGCGGATTCGCTCGCATTGCGCGATCTTCCGTATGACGAGGCCTTACGTAACGTTTTCCAGGATTGCGACGATGCCGTCGGGCTAATCGCCCAAGTGGACGTTGCGGAAGGCGGCATCGTCACGTCGACCATGGCGCGTGCCTCTCCCGTTGTTCCCGAAGGATACACGGCGATCGAAGTGCGATTGGCGAGTTCCGCCGACAATCTGTCGCTTGGCGATATCGCGACGCTTTCCAGCGCCACGATATTCGGCGAGGCGACACCGGAAACATCACCGGATACGGATGCCGTGACGTTGCGCGAACTATGCTCGGGCGCGATCCTGACCGCAAAACCCTCGCGCGATGCGGACGGCAACACCCTTGCGGTGTTTGCCATGCCTCCTCATGAAGCGGCGACCGTTCTGCAGGCCCAAGAATACAGCGCGATTATCGCCATCGTCAGTTCGTGATGACAGCGAGGCGAATCCCAGGCGAATGTCAGTGTCCCCGCTCGGAGAACACGCCCCAATGCGGCGGCAATTCGCCCAGAATACGCTTGTCGTCGTCCGCATTGCGCTGACGTTCGGTGAGCACATCGGACGGTTCGAGCTTAACGCCGTCCGCATCGAACAGCTCCGTGCCTTGGCGGACCACACGCTTGTGCTTGCGTGCCGTTCGGCGAGTGGCGCAATAGCCGGACACCACGCGAACGGCAGACTGGTCGGTTTCCTGGGAAGACTCCTGCGGAGAATGCTCGTCGACGCTCATCTGGACGATCATTTGACCTCCTGATACAGGTCGCTCAAGCGTGCCACGATGCGGTCCACTTCCTTGTCTGGATTCACGAACGCGCCGACGCTCCACACGGTCATAACGGACCAGCCAAGCGATTCGATGTTCTGCAAAAGCACGCGGTGACGTTCCCTGGTGGACTGCAATCCCATGAATTGCGCGTCGTCGGTGAGCACCGCCAACGCGAACGGCTTGTCGTTCAGACCGACCACTAGCGGCAGCTTGGATCCATTGTCGAAACCATAATCGACGGCCACATTCAGTCCACGGGCTCGAATGCGATCGGCAAGATCGTTGAGAAGCACGTTCGAGCCGGTCATCTTGACGGCGGGACGCACCACGCTGTCATCAAGCTGCTCCGCCCAACGAAGCACGGTCTTCAGCATCTTCGGACCAGCCTGGTGCAGACGTTCGTCGTCCATGTCGGACGACGAGAACGCGGACACGATGTCAAGATGGCGGTCCGGCACGGCCAATGCGTCCAACAACATGCCTCGCCCGCCTTCGGATTCCAACGCTCCGAACTGCTGCAGCAGTCGCCCATGGGAGGTTTTCGCATAGCACATCGCAAGAATCGCGTCAGTGGCATGCGCACCGGCCACGTCGGAAATGTCCACGATGCGCACATGGCGAAGGAACATGCCCATGGCCTTGTTCTTGTTGGCGATGGCCTTGAGCTCTGCCCCCAGTCGGGTGCGGAACGTATGCGTAAGCGTCACCACTGTAAGCATGTATGATGCGGGCACAATGGTAAAACCGGCGGCACGCTTGGTGATCAGCCTGATCACCTCGTCGATCTCCTGCTGGCTGCTTTCCACCAGCCCCGAAGTGATGACCGGCACACCGTTGGCGTCAGCCACGAAATGGTAGGCGATCTCGCCTTGTGCGCCTTCTTTTGCCACGTCGAAAGGTACGGAACCGTAGCCTTCCGATTCCAGGAACGCATTGAGTTTCGGAGCGCGTCGAACAGGACGATTGGCGATTTTCACGCTCGGCAGCAGCGCAATAAGACGCTTCAGACCATCGGATGTGACCGTTTCACGATGTGCGATCACCACCACCTGCTTGGCACGGCTAATGATGCTCAGCAATTCGATGGACTGGATATGCGAGGCCGCATCGATGATGACGACGTCAGCCAACGGCGCCGGATCGGTAATCGCCGCTAGCGTGGCGGGCGTCGCAACAAGAATCGGTTTCGCCGCTGCGAGAATCTGCGGATGCTCCTTGTGCAGGCGATTCAACGAAACATTACGGGAGCCGGCAAGCATGGTATGCAGCAGATTGGCTTCCTGCGTACGCGAGAACAGCATGTCGCATAGGCGACGCATGGATTCCTGCGCCACCATCGGCCCGACCGAACGCACGTGCTCCACGTCGACTTGGGCAAAGCGTTCCGCAGCGCTCTGCAATGCCGAACCATCTTGGTTGGAGATGATGGCGGAGGATTTCACAATATCCTCGAACGCCGTGGTCCACCATGCCAACTGCAGTTCTCCTGCAACGGCATCGTTGGGAATACCACGATTGTTCAGATCCTCAACCAGCTCGTCAAGACCGACCGAGTGGAAGTCACGTTCCAAGCGAGCGCGCTCCGGCAGATTGTCGAGCGCCTGCTTGTCGTCATACAGGGCCTTCAAACGCTCTTCGACCTGGTTGAAATCAACGGTTTCGAGATTGCCTCCCTGCGGGGTTGTGGCAAGCACCGCATTCAACGCGGTCATGTCACGATTGAGATTCTCTTGCGTTTCGATGATATCGTCCAGCTTGGCGGGCAGTACTGGCCAACCGCCATGAGGCACGAACATATGCCACTGATCGGCCTGCTTGGATACCACAAGCAACGCCTCGTGCAGGTTCTCCACCTGTGCGCCGACGCGCAGCATGCCCTTGGCTTCCTTGATGTGGCGGCGACGCTCCCAGAATCCCATGGAACTGCCTTCGGCCTTGCGCTCGGCCTTCGGCTTGGTCGCCTCGATCATGGATGCGATGTCACGTTCGAAGATTTCCGGCTGGAATACGTCAAGCACTCGTCGCAGGTTCTTCAGCACCATGACCTGACGGCCCCACTCCTGCGCGGTCGTTGGAATCGGGAATCCGCAGGTCTGCACCGTGCTGGCCACCTGCTCACGGGTGGCGGGCAGCACCTTGCGCAACAGTTCGACCACACGCTGGTATGCGCTCACCGCTTCCTCCTCGGAATACAGCGAAGCCTTGTACCATGCGGTATCGTTCTCCGTGATGGTGTATTCGCCAAGTTCACCCGCACGCTGCAGTTTCGCAGCCCAATCCTCGATCTTGTCTGCAATGGAATGCGCGGTCTGCTTGCTCAAACGCACGTGCGTGGTCGGATGGGTGGGTAGCGCCGCGATCTGCGCGAGATTCTGAATCGTCTGGTAGGCGGATACGCCCCACTCCGGGCTCACGCCGTGAAGATCACCCAGATAACGGGTCAAACGGGAGCGCACACCAACCAATTCATCGGCAATCTGATCAAAACGGGACGAAGCCACACCCGATTGGAAGCCGACCGCGGCAATCAACTGACGATCAATCGCCGCATTGGCACCATCATCGGCGATATCCAACAACTGTCCGCTCATCTCATTCGCGGCAACGGACTGCACAAATCGACGTTTCTGATCGGTCACGCACGGCACATAAAGCACGGAACGTCCGTTCATCACGCAACGGGACGCGATCGCGGCAGCCTGCTCGGCGGTATTGTTGGCAATCGGGCTATCCACAAACAGCGAATGGCCCGCGGACGCAAGCTGCGAAGCGTATCGGACGGTATTGTCGATATCGCCGACCTCATACTCGCCATGCGGATCAGCATCGAACGGACTGTATTCCGGAATCTCAGCCCCCTCCAATGCTTCCGCGGCGGCCCTGTCTCCAGCCAAAGC
Source organism: Bifidobacterium sp. N4G05 (assembly GCF_002742445.1). Classification (GTDB taxonomy): domain Bacteria; phylum Actinomycetota; class Actinomycetes; order Actinomycetales; family Bifidobacteriaceae; genus Bifidobacterium; species Bifidobacterium hominis. The sequence continues at coordinate 210,084 of NZ_NJNQ01000001.1, forward strand.
GTCCAAAGCGGTATTGCCAGTCGGGCCTTGAGCCAACTGATCGATGATCTTCTGGCTTTCCACCAGCATCTGCGACGCCGGATCCATAAAGCACCCGAGAATAATGTGCCGTTCAATCTCGAAATCGGGGAACGCGTTGGCCGCACGATCCGTGATGGCCGCGAACACCGCGGACGTCTCTGGCGTGCCGCTCTCATAGTTCGAACCGTCAAACAGCTTGGCCTCATCCAATACGACGTTGTTCTCACGCAGCACGGCCGCGAAAGCCGCGTTCAGACGCACACGCCCTGTGAATGCGATCACCGTACCGTTTTCGATATTACGGCCTTCTTTGCGCACTTCGACCGGGTACATGAGCACCGGCATCTGATTGCCCTTCCAGATGGCCACGCCGACCACCAAAGACAATTCACCCACGCCGCTGACGCGGCTTTTCGCCTCACGGTCGTCAAGCACACGTTCCACGCGACGACCAGCGGCGCGCAACATGCCGTTGTCACGGAACAAGGAATTGAGCTGAACATGCCCGCTGGCGAACAGCTGTGCGATGCCGGACGGGTGCGCGTGCGTCATATCAAGCTGGGCGCTCAGCTGCGTCACATCCTCAAGCGGCGACGGCGATAGGCCAAGACGGTACTTCTCACGCCACCCACGAATACGATCCAGCTCAGTGACGTTCTCATTGCTTTCGCTCATGTGTTGGCTCACTTCCCTACCGCTTTACGGTATTCCGCATACCCCGGATTATGTGACAGGGCCGCGTCGATGTCTGTATTACCCAATGCGCCCAGCCATGCATACAGATCGTCATACAGCGACGGGTTCATGGCAAGGAATGGCAGCAGTTCCGGATGACGCGCCATCTCGAACTGCACGGTGAAATCGTCGGTGCGCTTGGCATCGTCCGAAGTCATCCCGTCAACTTCGATGGTCTGCTCCTGCTTGGCGAGCTCGCCCTTGGAAACACGGTCGAACACTGATCCGGGTTCGAAAGTGGGCTTGAACACGCTGGTTTCGTCCGGCGACGGTTCATCCGCAACCTGCGATTGTGCAGCATGTGGTCTGAAACGCTCATCATCGGCCTGCTGCGGCGCTGTTTCCTCCTGGCTTGGAGTTTCGTTTGCCTGTTGCGCAACCGTGGCAGCCTGTTCCACTATTTCGTCGTTGGACTGCTCGTGCGATGTCTCCGTCTGTTGTTCCGGCATATGTTCCGGCATATTGTTTTCTTCAGCCGGCAACGCCACGATAATCGGTTTGCTTGGACGCGCGCTGAACAGCTTGCTCACGGGAATCGTGTCATGCTCGGTTTCGTTGCCTGTTGCGGTTCGAGTCGGCAATGCGGTTTCCTGCACGAATTCCGGCTGATTCACTTCATTTTCGTTTTCCGCAGCGTTCTTCTTGGCGGCCTCTTCCGCGGCATGCTGTTCCGCCACGGCATCCGCGAACAGGTCGCGCGGAGTATTGTCTGCGACCACGTTATGCTGCACCAGCGAAACGGATGGCAGATCTCCATAATCCGGCTCATTGGAACGTACGGGAGCAAAAGACTGATGCTCGGCGTGTTGCATGAAATTAACGCGATTAGCAACATTGCGCGCGTTGAACAATGCGGTCGGTTCGCCGGCACGCAGGTTGAGAATATCATCGACTGACATATCCGCCGCATCAGGCTCCTGCGGCACCTCGTCGGACACCGCGTAGGAGAACAGGTTGGAAACCGGAGCGGACGCATTGTTTTCGGTTTCGGGAACGGACTGCTCGCTGCCGTGTTCGAAGGTGACGCGCACGTCGCCGAACTGCAACGTCATCGGCGCGAACGGCAGTCTGAAATCCTCATCCACCGGCAGACGCATCAATTGACCATTATCGGCCACTACGAACGAACCATTGGTCGAATTGAGATCACGCACGGAAGCATTGCCCTGCGCATCGACTGAAAAAATGGCATGCCGTTTCGACATGGATTTATTTGCGTCCATAATGTCGAGTCGTGCGAATCCATCATCCACCAGAGGGCGTAACGGCTTACGGCCGATTTCCACGCTGTCGCCGTTGCCCAGCTTCTTGAGTTCGGTTCCATCAACCTTGACGGTCCACTGCTGCGCCGTTCGTTGATCTTCGCTCACCGTTGTCGGCCTTCCTTTCACACACAACACTATCTGCCATTGTGTCATGCCCTTGCCACGTATTTCAGGATTATGACGCGATTAATTGACAACTTTCGCCTATTTCCCCCATTGTATGGCACGATATGGAAGCGTTCACGCTCAAATCGGGTTTTATTGGATTGTCAGCGAAAGAAAATCCCGTGAATATGCGGAAACCCCGCCGCCTTGTGGCGAACGGGGTTTCTACTCAAAATCGTGATATGCGGCTTCAAGCCGCGCGAATCACTTGAGCTCGACGGTAGCGCCGGCTTCTTCGAGCTGGGACTTAGCCTTCTCAGCGTCTTCCTTCTTGGCCTTCTCCAGGACAGCCTTCGGAGCGCCGTCGACCAGAGCCTTGGCCTCAGCCAGACCCAGGGAGGTGATAGCGCGGACGGCCTTGATGACCTGGATCTTCTTGTCGCCAACGGCGGAGAGGATGACGTCGAACTCGTCCTTCTCTTCCTCAGCCGGAGCAGCAGCGCCCGGAGCGGCAACGGCGACAGCAGCCGGAGCGGCAGCCTCGACGTCGAACTTCTCTTCGAAAGCCTTGACGAACTCGGAGAGCTCAACCAGGGTCATCTCACCGAAAGCTTCGAGCAGCTCATCGTTGGTGTACTTAGCCATAATGGCTTCCTTTCATTCTTGGCGACGGTTTGATTGAAGAGGTGACCGCCACCTAAAACAATTATTTTTTCTTTTATGGTCACTATCATTCACGCGGCTAACCGCAATGAAATCAGGCGGCCTTTTCCTGCTTCTCGCGGAGCGCATCGATCGTACGCACAGCCTTGGTCGGCAGAGCGTTGAACAGGTACGCGGCCTTGGACATCGTAGCCTTGATGTCGCCGGCGAACTCGGCGAGCAGCTGCGGGCGAGACTTGAGGTCTGCCAGCTTCTTGGCGCCTTCAGCATCGTAGACGGTGCCATCAGCAAAGCCGCCCTTGATGATCAGTGCCTTATTGGTCTTGGCGAAGTCACGCAGGGTCTTCGCAGCTTCAATGAAGTCACCCTTCACGAAGGTTACAGCGGTCGGGCCGGCGAGGATCTCATCGAGACCTTCGATGCCAGCTTCCTTGGCTGCGATGCGGACCAGCGTGTTCTTAGCCACAGTGTAGGAAGTATCGCGGCCTAGCTTTTCGCGCAGTTCAGAGATCTGCGGAACGGTAAGCCCGCGGTACTCGGTCAGGTAGATAGCGTCAGCTTCACGGAACTTATCCGTAAGCTGGGCGACCACCGCTTCCTTTTCGGGCCTCTTCATGGCGTTCCTTCCTTAGTCAACCATTGACTGTGAAGCAGGAACGTTTCGCCGGGCAATAAAAAAGCCCTGCACGCAGGCAGAGCAACATTCGACCGCTAAGCGGAAAGCCCTTGGTGGGCGTATGTTCTTCAACCTGCGTTGGCTTGGCGAACCAAACTTCGTGAGCGCTTATGCGCCCCAACCAACGGTCTGTGGTTTACAGACGAATAACTTACGGCCATGCTTGGACTTACGATCATTCGGGCGTGTCGCACTTCACGAATCCTCATGACTTACTCAGGTGTTACGGTTAGGCCTTGTTTGGAATCCCACGATTCCATGAGGCGAGTCGCAATTCTCGCCGGAACGCGCCGCGCACCAGCCGGAACGTTCCTACCAACCCAAGAGATAGAGATAGAGAAAATGGAAAAATTCTTCCATCTGAAGGAGAACGGCACCACCGTGTCCACTGAGGTCATGGCCGGTCTGACCACGTTCTTCGCAATGTCATATATCATCATCGTCAACCCGCAGATCCTGTCGCAGACCGGTATGCCATGGGGTGGCGTGTTCCTCGCAACCATCATCGCAGCCATTGCGGGCACGCTCGTCATGGGCCTGTTCGCCAACGTTCCGTACGCTCAGGCCGCCGGCATGGGCCTCAACGCGTTCTTCACCTACACCGTTTGCTTCGGCCTCGGCTTCACCTGGCAGCAGACCCTGTGCATGGTGTTCCTGTGCGGCCTGATCAACATTCTGATCACCGTCACCAAGATTCGTAAGATCATCATCCAGGCCATTCCGGAAGTGCTGCAGAACGCCATCGGCGGCGGCATCGGCCTGTTCGTGGCCTATGTCGGCTTCCTGAACGTCGGCTTCTTCACCTTCACCACCAAGGCCGACGCCAAGAACGGCGACACCGTGCAGGCAACCCCGGGCCTTGCTGTCATGAACAATCCGACCATCTGGCTGTTCATCATCGGCTTGTTCCTCGCCATCATTCTCACCGTGCTCAAGGTGCGCGGCGGCATGCTGATCGCCATCGCGGTCACCGCCATCGTCGGCATCCCGATGGGTCAGACCACCATGGCCAACTCCATCTCCATCGGCGACACCTTCGCCCAGCTGCCGCAGACCTTTGGTGCGATCTTCAGCGCCGAGGGCTTCCCCGCTCTGTTCTCCGACGTGTCGAAGCTGCCGATCATTCTGCTGACGATCTTCGCATTCTCCATGTCTGACACCTTCGACACCATCGGCACGTTCATCGGCACCGGCCGCCGCACCGGCATCTTCTCCGCGGAAGACGAGGAAGCCCTCGAAAATGGTTCCGGCTTCTCCTCCAAGATGGACAAGGCGCTGTTCGCCGATTCGATCGCAACTTCCATCGGCGCCATCTGCGGCACCTCCAACACCACCACGTATGTGGAATCCTCCGCAGGTATCGCAGCCGGCGGCCGCACCGGCCTGACCTCCGTGATCGTGGCCATCTGCTTCGCCCTGTCGGCCTTCCTCTCCCCGGTCATCTCCGCCATTCCATCCGCCGCAACCGCAGGCGTGCTCGTGGTGGTGGGTTGCATGATGGCATCCTCGCTGAAGGAAATCGACTGGAGCGATATCTCCGAGGCCGTACCGGCATTCTTCGCCTCCGTGTTCATGGCGTTCAGCTACTCCATCTCCTACGGCATCGCCGGCGGCTTCATCACCTACTGCCTGATCAAGACCTGCAAGGGCAAGGCCAAGGAAGTGCATCCGGTGATCTGGATCGTGTCGCTGCTGTTCATTCTGGACTTCGTCATCACCGCGATCCTGTAGTTTCGAACGCCAGCTCAAATCGGTATTTAAACAACTGATTTGAAAATACGATAGGGGCGATTCCGCTTTCGCTGCGGAGTCGCCCCTATTGTTGTATCGCTTGTTTTCGTACTACTTTTTAGTGAACCGTCTTATGCGATGGCTTTCGAGAAGGCGTCAACCAGACTTTCCATCCAGGCCGTCAAGGAATCGTATTGTTCCGGCATTTGCTCGGTCAGATTAACCATTGGCACGTTTGCGGATTTCGCGGCATTCGTGATTTTGCCCGTCAGCTCGCTTTCCTCCTGAGTATTGACGACCAAAAGCTTGATTTCACCCGCCTTCAGCGCATCGGTGAACTGTTTGATATCCGTTGGTGTCGGCTCGCTTTCGTTCGCGGTGGCTTGCGCGTACCCACTTGGCGTCGCGTCGGCCAGACCCATGTCTTCCGCCAGATAGCTTGCCACGGATTCCGTTGCCGCGTACGCCAATCCATCCGATTTCTGTTTCACTTCGGCGATTTTGCCTTCGACGTTACCTTCCTCCGTCATCCATTGATCGTTCAGCTTGTCGAAATCGCTCTTTTTTGCGGAATCGGCCTTCGCATAGGCGTCGGTGATCGCTTGCGCCATGGCTTTGCGCACGTCGGCGGAGAACCATACATGCGGATTGTCTCCATCCTGCACACCACCGACTTCAGCGGCATTGACGACAGTGGCTTTGGTGGATTGCGCCGCTTTGACCGCCCACGCGTCGTATCCGGCTCCATTGACGATGATGACTTGCGCTTTCTGCAGTTTGGCGATATCCGACGTTGTCGGCTCATAATCATGCGCATCCACATTAGTGGAATTGATGATGCTGGTTACGTTGACGTTGTCTCCGCCCAGAGTTTTCGCCACGGTACCCCACTGATTTACGGAAGCGACCACTTCGATGGTTCCGCTTTTTTCGGATGTTGATTGGCCGCTTCCGCACGCAGCAACCGACGCAAGCATTCCTGCAGAAGCAAGTGCGGCAATCGCGATTCTCGCAATACGATGCATGATAGATCCTCTCTAACGTGATACAACGCCATCATAACCTAAATTGAGAATCATTATCAATAGAGCGTGTCGTGACCAAGCATCACATACAAAAACTCCCGCTCAGGGAACGGCCGCCACGAACGGAATCGAAATGGTTAGCGAAGTAACCGCTTTCGACCGCACATTCGTACGACAATTCCCCACAAGCGGGAGTAAGAGATGATCTGCCGATCAGCCGCGTGCAATTAAGGAGCTTCGCAAAGCGAAACATAATTTGCCGGCTTGCTAAAGCTCGCTTGCGTTGACCCACTGGGTCAACGCTACGCTTTGGCAGATCGGCTTTGCCGATCAGCCAAAGCGTCCCGATACGTAGCGCTCGGCTTCTTCGTTCTGGGGGTTATTGAACATGGTGGTCGTGTCAGTGAAGTACTCGAGGTGACCCGGCTGGCCGACGGCCTTCAGGTTGAAGAAGGCGGTGTAATCGGCAATACGAGCAGCCTGCTGCATGTTATGCGTCACGATCACGATGGTGTAGTCGTTCTTCAGCTCGTTGATCAGATCCTCGACAGCCAGCGTCGAAATCGGGTCAAGAGCGGAGCACGGCTCGTCCATCAGCAGCACCTGCGGGTGCACGGCCACGGCGCGGGCGATGCACAGACGCTGCTGCTGACCGCCGGAAAGGCCGATGCCCGGATTGTCAAGACGATCCTTGACCTCGTTCCACAGGTTGGCGCCACGCAAAGCCCACTCGACCAGATCGTCCGCATCGGACTTCGAAATCTTACGGTTGTTGAGCTTCACGCCAGCGAGCACGTTCTCGCGGATGGACATGGTCGGGAACGGGTTCGCACGCTGGAACACCATGCCGACATCACGACGCACGGCAACCGGGTCGATGTCCTTGTCGTACAGGTTCTTGCCTTCCAGCAGCACCTCGCCTTCGCAGTGAGCGCCCGGAATGATCTCGTGCATGCGGTCGAGAGTGCGCAGCACCGTGGACTTGCCACAGCCGGAAGGTCCGATGAAAGCGGTGACCTTGTTGGCTTCGATGTTGATGTTCACATCTTCAACGGCCAGGAAGTCGCCGTAGTAGATGTTCAGATGATTGACATCAATACGTTGTCCCATTTTGGTTCCTTATATGTTGTTTCTGTATGTAAGACTACCGCTCATCGTTCCGACTTGACAGCGAAGATCTTCGCCACGAGTCGACCGATAAGGTTGAGGATAAGCACGATGAGGATCAGCACGAGAGCCGCGGCCCATGCGCGTTCCATCGGGATGGTGGTCACGCAGGAAGCGTCGGCGGAAGCCGGGCAATTCGCGTTGAGCTTGGAATACTCCTGGTAGACGTACACCGGAAGGGTGGTCATCTGGCCGGAGAAGAGGTTGACGTTCGTGGAGGCGATGTAGCCTGCGGTCATCAGCAACGGAGCGGTCTCACCAATCACACGTGCGACGGCGAGAATCGCACCGGAAACAATGCCCGGCAAAGCGGTACGCAACACAATCTTCGTAATCGTGCGCTGCTTGGTAACACCCAAAGCATACGACGCTTCACGCAAATCGTGAGGCACGATCTTCAACATTTCTTCAGAAGACTTGACCACGGTCGGCAGCATCAGCAGCGACAGTGCCACGGAACCTTCGAAACCGTTGATGGTGCCAGGCCCAATCAGAATCGTGAACATCGAGAATGCGAACAAACCTGCGACGATGGACGGAATACCACTCATCACGTCGACCAGCAGGGTGATGACGCGAGACAGCTTGCCACGGTTGGAATATTCCACCAAGTACACGGCGCACATCAGACCGATCGGAATGGAAATGACCATAGCGCCGAACGTGATTTCCAGCGTACCGATGATGGCGTGCTGAATACCGCCGTAACCACCGGACGGCGTCGGATTGCCACCGACCACGCCGGTCATGTTATAGCTCAGGAAGTTGAGATTCAGCCTCTTGACACCGTTGACGATGGTGGTGAGCAGCACCGAGAACAGCGGAATCAGCGCCACAATGAATGCAAGCGCGATCAGCACGCGCATCGCGAGATCCTTGCGCTTACGTGCAGCGGTAAAGGAACGCGTCGGCTTGAACTTGTCGAAATCGATGACGGGGGCACCGTCCATCGGAGAAGCGTTGTTATTCACTGCGGTCATCACGCACTCGCTTTCTCGGTAAGCTTACGGGCGATGAAATTCACCACGAAAGTAATGAGGAACAGCACCAGGCCGGTGCCGATCAGCACGGACACGCCGAGATCGTTGGCTTCTGGATACTGCGCGGCGATGTTGGCTGCGATCGTCTGGTTCTGCGAGGCCTGCAGCAGCTTGATGGAGTAGTTGAGGCCCGGAGACAGGATCATGAGCACGGCCATAGTTTCGCCAAGAGCACGGCCCAAGCCCAACATCGAAGCGGACACCACACCAGACTTGCCGAACGGCAGCACCGCGAGCTTGACCATTTCCCAACGAGTGGCACCCAATGCGAGCGCGGCCTCTTCCTGAAGGCGCGGGGTCTGCAGGAAGATATCGCGAGACATGGAGGTGATGATCGGCAGAATCATGACTGCGAGCACCACGGCCACGGTGGCGACGGTACGGGAAGGATTGGCGGCAGGACCTGCGAACAGCGGAATCCAGCCAAGATACTTGGCCACCCAATTCCAGAACGGGTAGATGGCGGGCACCAGCACCAAGCCGCCCCACAGACCGTAGATAACGGACGGGATTGCGGCAAGCAGATCGACCACATAGCTCAAGGCGGTGGCGAGCTTCTTCGGCGCGTAGTGCGAGATGAACAGTGCGATGCCGACCGACACGAAGAAGGAAATCAACAGTGCCAGCGCGGAGATCAGCACGGTGCCGAACAGCAACGGTCCGACGTAGCCCCAGAAGCTGGAGGCCTTGCCGCCGGTGAAGTTGCTGATGGTTTCGCTATTGGCCTGCTGATCGCCGCCGATCAACGGCCATGCGCGGAACAGCAGGAACAGCGCGACGGCGGCGAGCACCACGAGGATCAGGATGCCGCAGGCGTAGGCCACGCCCTTGAACACCTTGTCCGCGTTTTTGCCGCTTACCGGCTGCTGTGCCGTTTTGCTTTGCGAACTCACGGGTTCTCCTTAACTTGCGATTGCTTGAACAGGTCTACGATGACGTTCGATGACTGGCGATGATGACGTTCGATGGTTACGATTTCCGTTTCATCTACAGGTACCGTTTCAGGCCGCACCCGCTTTCATGTTGCGGCTGCGGCCTGAAACAGACGGTCAGTTGCCGTTCACCGAGAGCTTATCGCTTACTGTATCAAAGCTCACTTGGTTTCGATGGCGTCGATGGACTTGAGGACCTTCTGGCGCATGGTGTCGGACAGCGGGGCGGAGCCTGCTGCGGAAGCAGCGGTCTTCTGGCCTTCGTCGCTGACCACGTAGGTGAGCCAGGACTTGACGAACTTGGCGGTGTTGGCATCCTTGTATGCCGGGCAGGCGATGTCGTAGGAGACAAGCACGATCGGGTAGGCGCCGGCCTCGGTGGTGTTGTGGTCGAGCTTGACGACTACACGGTTGTCGCCGGTGGCGGATTCGTCGAGCGGGGAGGCGTCCACGACCTTGGCGGCGGCTTCAGCGGAGAACGGCACGTAATCGTTGCCGACCTTCACTGCAACGGTGCCGAGCTCGCCAGCCTGGGAAGCGTCGGCGTAGCCGATGGTGCCGTCAGCCTGCTGCACGGTGGAGATCACGCCGGAGGTGCCCTTGGCGCCCTGACCAACCTCGTTCGGCCAGTTCTCGCCGGGCTCATAGCTCCAAGCGTCGCCAGCGGCATCCTTGACGTAGCTCAGGAAGTTCTTGGTGGTGCCGGACTTGTCGGAGCGGTGCACCACGGTGATGTCGAGATCAGGCAGGTCAACCTTCGGGTTCTGCTGCTTGATGGCGTCATCGTTCCACTTGGTGATCTTGCCGTCGAAGATCTTGGCGATGGTGTCGGCGTCCATGTTCAGGGTCTTGCCCTTGCCGGAGATGCCGTTGAGGTTGAAGACCACTGCGATCGGGGAGATGTAGACCGGGATGTCGAAGGCGTTGCCGGAAGCGCACACGCTCTTGGACTGCTCGACCTCGTCATCGGACAGGGAGGCATCGGAGCCGGCCCATGCGGTGGCGCCGGTCAGGAAGGTGGAAACGCCAGCGCCGGAACCAGACGGGTTGTAAGCGACCTTGGCATCCGGGTTGGTGCCCTGGAAGCCGGCGATCCAAGCTTCCACAGCAGCCTGCTGGGAGGAAGCTCCAGCGCCGGAGAAGTTGCCGGACACGGTCTCGGTGGTCTTGGTGTTGGTGCTGGCTGAAGAATCAGTGGTGGAAGCAGTGTTGTCGCCGCAAGCCGCGACGGAAGCCAGCATCACAATGCCGGACACAGCTGCAATGGAACGTACGAGAATGGAATTACGCATTATTCTTTTTCCCTCTGTCAACCTTCTGATGGCGCATGTTTCTGATATTTCATGTTCTGTTGTCGCCATCGTTCTTCATGACAATGTCAAGCCTATTGGTGGTTTGGGGCCTGCATAACCAAAATCGGTGAACGGAAGATGAACACTCTACGACACTTCGGACGTTTTCGTCATTTCCATTCACCGATCTTCGGCGACCACTGTGATGCAACGGTTTTACATTCAGTTATTAATCGATAATCAACACTTCGGCAACTTGCGATGATTACTGGAATCGCAGCATTTTATAATATATATTTTCAGCCATTGCGATATTTTCGCTTTATTCCGCAGGAACGTCGATTTTGTAGCCCAAACCACGCACGGTGGTCAGATATTTCGGATGCGCCGGATCCTCCTCGATTTTGGAGCGGACACGCTTGACGTGCACATCCAACGTCTTGGTATCGCCAACGTAATCGGACCCCCAAATGCGGTCGATCAGCTGGTGGCGGGTCATCACACGTCCCTTGTTCTGCATGAGATATTCGAGAAGCTCGAATTCCTTCAGCGGGAAGAACACGTTCTCTCCGCGCACCATCACCTCATGCTGGCCGATCTTCATGGAAATGTCGCCGCAGATCAGCGGAATATCGCCATCGGAGGTTTCCGTCGCGTCGGCCACCATCTGGTTACGTCGCAGCACCGCACGCACCCGCGCCAGCAGCTCGCGGAATGAGTACGGCTTGGTGATGTAGTCGTCCGCGCCGATTTCCAAACCGACCACCTTGTCGATTTCCGCGCTTTTCGCGGTGAGCATGATGATCGGCACACGGCTTTGTTCACGAATTCTGCGGCATAGCGCGGTGCCGTCGAGCCCGGGCAGCATCAGATCGAGCAGCACCAGATCGATGCCGCCTTTGGTGAAAAGTTCCAGTCCTTCCTCACCGGTGGCCGCGGCGGACACGTCGTAGCCTTCGCGGGTGAGCTGGTAGACCAGCGGCTCTCGATACGATTCCTCGTCCTCGACGATCAGAATGCGCGTCATCAATGCTTCTCCTCTGTGTGCTCTTGTTGATTGGAACGTTGACTGATTTGGTTATTTTCTTGAATTATTCGATTGGAAGCTGCTCTGATTCACTAATTTCCGCGGTTTCAGATTTCGCAGATTTCTCGTCTTGCTCCGATTGTGCTTGGGGCAAGGTGATGGTGAAGGTCGAACCTTCACCCTCACGCGACCACACGGCGATAGTGCCTCCGCAATCCTGCACGCAATGTTTGGTGATGGCCAAACCCAATCCTGTACCCCCTGTTTCGCGGGAGCGCGCGGGATCGACACGGTAGAATCGCTCGAAAATACGGTCCAACGAAGATTCCGGAATGCCGATGCCCTGATCTACGACACGAATTGCGACCTTGCCATCGCCACTGCCGACACCGACCGCGACGGTGGTGTGTTCCGGAGAATAGTTGACGGCGTTCTCCACCAGATTCTTCACCGCGGTTTTGATGGTTTCATGATCGGCGTTGATGAACACATCATCCTCATCGACAGCGTTTACGGCACCCTCGACGTACACCAGCTTCTGCTTGCCATTCAGCGAAAGCACCAGATTGATATGCTTCGATTCGGCCTTCACTTGGTTTTCGACAATCGCCTCGCGTACCAACGCAAGCACGGAAAGCCGTTCCGCATTCAGCACCGCGGCCGTGCTTTGCGCCTTCTGCAAGTCGATCAAGCGATGCACCAATTCCGTCAATCGTTCGGATTCCTTGGACACACGACCAGCGAAATACTTCACCATATCGGGATCATCTGCAGCATCGCCAATCGTTTCGGCAAGCAGAGAAATCGCACCTGCCGGGGTTTTCAATTCATGCGAAACGTTCGTCACGAAATCACGACGCATGATTTCGAAACGACGCTGCTCGCTCATGTCGGAAATGAAAATCGCAAACAGATCATCGGAAATCTGACCGACGCGCACATGCAGATACAGCGTGTCGGAAGGACGGAACTTGCCTGCCTCAATGCCCTTGCCGTCGGTGTTCTTCGCGGCCGCACGGGCGGCGCGATCCAACGGAATCGACAATTCACGCTCACGCACCACGCTGTCGGTCGACACCAATCGCAGAATATCGCGGATTTCGGCAAGCGTCACCGCACGGTCTTCAACAATGCCGAAACGTTGCGCGCCCGGGGACACATATTTGACCGATGCCAGCGAATCGACGACGATCAACGCCTCCGGCATGACGGCAATAAGCTGACGTTCCGTGGACTGCACAGGCACGCGCGGACCGAACAGCGACATGTTTTTCTGCGCGCCGAACAGGCTTGGATCGTTCGGATCGATCTCATCCTCCCTGAGCTGCACGCCCCGGGCACGCCCCAGCAGAAAGGCGACCACAGCGACGGCGACAACCACAATCGCCATCGCCACGTGCTCCAGCGTCATACGTTAACCTTCCGATAATCCGTCATTCTTCTTCAACAGTAGCGGTTCCGAAAAGCGATTTCCGTGCGTGATTCCCTTACGCCATCGGAAGTTTCCCTGCAGTTCACTTTCATGAGATTCGCCATATCGAAATATGAGACGGCCCGTCCAGCAGTCGATGCGCTGGACGGGCTGTGTTGCGACTACATGCGCTTGACGATGTTCACTGCGATTTTCGCCGCAGTGTCGGCATATTCTGAAATGTCGAATTCCTTGAATTCCACGTAATCCGTGTCGGCATTGTCGCTCAACGCGCGAATGACCAGCACGGGCAGGTCATTGCGTGCCGCGACATGCGCCACTGCAGCGCCTTCCATTTCGACCGCGTCCGCGCCGGTTTCGCGAATCACCAGCTCCACTTTCTTCGGATCATCCACGAAATAGTTGCCGGTGGCGATGATGCCGGTAATGTGATGCACATTCAGATCGGTCAGCACTTTATCGGCGACTTCAATCAGACGGCCGTCGGAGTGGAATTCCTCCACCGGCTGATCCGCAGTGCCTGGCTTCCATTGGCCGACGAGACGCATGTCAGTGTCGAGGTAGCGCAGCGTGCCACCAAGCACCACGTCGTTGATGTGCAAATGCGTGTTGAGATTGCCTGCAATGCCGGAGAAGATCACGGCGTCAGGCTGGTCTGCGTCGATGAGATGCTGCGTAGTGGCGGCGATATTGACGGTGCCCATACCGCCAACCGTTGCCGCAACGTTGACGCGCGTGCCCTTGTTGGTTTCGATGGCGCCGCGCGTCACACTGACGCCGGCTTCCTCCGTTACGGTGATGTCACTCAATGCGGATGCGATATTGGCAACTTCCTCGTCCATGGCGCCGATGATGGCGATTGTGCTCATACGTCCGTTCCTTTCGATTGCTTCACGCTTTTCGCTCGGTTTCGATTATTTTTGCTTCGCTCACTTCCAGCGGCGCTTGCCCACGGCTTGCGCAAGTTCGCGCAGCAGCTGTTCCGTGGTCTGCCAGCTCAAGCATTTGTCGGTGATGGATTGACCGTAAGTCAGTTCGGCAAGCGGCGCCGGTTTTTGGCTGCCACCTTCGATGAAGCTTTCCATCATGATGCCGGTGATGCCTTCTTCACCGTCGGCGATGCGACTTGCGATATTGCGCACCACTTCGGCCTGACGATGCTCGTCTTTGCCGGAATTGCCATGCGAACAGTCCACGATCAGGCCGTGCGCGGCCGCGGATTCAGCTGGCATTTCCTCACGGATCAGCTTCATGGCGTTCGCCACGGATTCGGAGTCATAGTTCGGGCCGCTGCTCGAACCACGCAACACCACATGGCAGTCGGGGTTGCCGAGCGTTTTGACCACGGCCGCGCGACCCATGTGATCGACACCGAAGAACGTGTGCTGTTGAGCCGAAGCAAAACATGAATCGGTCGGCGCTTTGATGGAACCATCGGTGGCGTTCTTGAAGCCAATCGGCATCGACATGCCCGACGCGAGCTGACGGTGCACTTGGCTTTCGGTGTTGCGAGCGCCGATCGCACCCCAGCTGACCGCATCGGAAATGTACTGCGGGCTGGTTGGTTCTAAGAATTCCGTGGCCGTAGCCAAACCGGCGTCCAATACGCCAAGCAGTGTACGGCGGGCCAACAGCAAGCCCTTCTTGATATTGCAGCTGCCGTCGATGTCGGGATCGTTAATCAGGCCCTTCCAACCGACTGTGGTACGCGGCTTTTCGAAATACACGCGCATCACAATCAGCAATTCGCCGCCCAACTCGTCTTTCAACGCGGCCAAACGACGGGCGTAGTCGAGCGCTGCCGCAGGATCATGCACGGAACATGGGCCTACAATCACCAGCAATCGATCATCCTGACCATATAGGCAGGCGCGAATCTCATCTCGAGAATAGGCGACGATTTCCTGAGCCTGATCGCTGAGCGGCAGATCGCCCAACACTTGCGCCGGTGTGGGAAGCACCTCAAATTCAAGCACTCGGCGGTTTACAATGCGGCTGATGCCAACCTGATCTTCCCACCGTGGCACATCCGTAACCACCAGCGGATTCTTACCTTCATCCATGGCCTGACGGATGGCACGAAGCTCTTCAGGCGTGTTCAGCTGCTGCTGCATCTCACTGCTCTCCTTGGAAATCACTATCTTTCCAAATCACTATCTTTCCCAAGAATAGCAATCACAATGCAAAAACCGTGCGATCACGCAGATTACGCGGTTTTCGCACGGTTTTCTATTTAGCTTATTTACGCTTATTTGCGATTATTCGGCAAGCTTGCGACGGCTTTCGACCGCTTCGGCAAGCGTGCGCAACAACTGTTCGGTACGTTCCCACGGCACGCAGGCGTCGGTAATGGACTTACCGTATTCCAGCTGGTCGAGCGGAGCGGGCTTCTGATTGCCGGCCTTCAGGAAACTTTCCACCATAATGCCGCTGATGCCCTGTTCGCCTGCTGCGATGCGGGATGCGATGTTTTCGACCACTTCAGCTTCACGCACTTCGTTCTTGCCGCAGTTGCCATGCGCCGCGTCGATGACGAGGCCGTGTTCGCTCGGGCCGGAAGCCTTGGAAACCCTCAGACCGGCCAACGCCTTCGCCACGGATTCGGCGTCGTAGTTCGGACCGTGCGAAGAGCCACGCAACACCAGGTGGCAATCGGGATTGCCCTTGGTTTCGGCGGAAATCACACGTCCGTCAAGATTGATGGACAGGAAATGATGCTCGAAGGCGGCCGCGAAGCAGGAGTCCGCTGCCGGCTTGATCGAACCGTCGGTGGCGTTCTTGAAGCCGATCGGCATCGACATGCCCGAAGCGAGCTCGCGATGCACTTGGCTTTCAGTGTTGCGAGCGCCGATCGCACCCCAGCTAATCAGGTCGCAGATGTACTGCGGGGTGATCGGGTCAAGCCATTCCGTGGCTGCCGGGAGTCCAAGGCTCAGCACATCGGCCAGCACCTTGCGTGCAAGCCACATGCCCTTACGAATGTTGAACTGGCCGTCGAGATCAGGATCGTTGATCAGTCCCTTCCACCCGATGGTGGTGCGCGGCTTTTCGAAATACACGCGCATCACGATGACCAGCTGGTCTTCCAGCTCTTTTTTGACGGCCGCGAGCTTTGCGGCGTATTCGTGTGCGGCTTTCGGATCATGAATCGAGCAGGGGCCGACGATGACGAGCAAACGATCGTCTTTGCCGTTCAGCACGTCACGGATTTCCTGACGGGACTTCAACACCAGATCGCTCATCTCGTCGGTAAGCGGGATTTCCTTCAGAAAATATCGGGGAGCGGGAATCGGGTCCAACTGTCGAATATTGACATCCACGGTCTCCGGAAACACAGCGTTGTCCAACAACTGTGCATCCTTCGAACTATCTGGACCGCGAAGACCTGACATCTCTTCTGCTCCTCCCTATATCTACATACCTGCCTCAGGCATGCTTGGCATGAATGACAATCACCGAAGTTACCTTAACGGATAAAGGTGGAATAACACGAATGCCGACTGCATGCTGGACTTTTTGCGAAGTCCCATGCAGTCGGCATTCGTCAATCGGCTTGTCGGTTTACGTATCAGTCAGCCAGAGCGCCCATCGGGTCCCATGCGGGGAGCATGGTGGCCGGCTCGTCAAGAGCGGCCTGATATTCGGCAGGGAGCAGCGCCTTCGGCACAGCGACCTCGTACACGTATTCGGTAAACCAGTCGTCGCTCATGGTGAAGTAACCCTTGTCTGCGATCTTGTCTCCCCAGGAGTTCTCCACGCGCCAACGACGGGTGGTCGTGCCGTCTTCGGCCACGTCCACACCGACGAACGCCATGGCATGGTTCATTGCGGAATCGGCGAAACGCACACGATCTTCCTTGTTCAGGTCGAAATCAACGCCATACACCTTGCCATATTCGAACAGATCAGTGGCCCAAGCGCCGTTTTCACGATCCATCATCGGGTGGCAGTCGGCACCGAACCATACCGGAATGCCCTGCTCTTCGAGAATCTGACGCACGCAATCCTTCATGAACTGGTTCGGCACGTTCAGGTATTCGGTCGGGTCTCCCCCGGCCACATTACCCAAGTGCTCGATACCGATCTTCTTGCCCTTCGCATGCTCCTGACGAGGATCGTCGACCAGGCACACGTAGCTTTCCAAATCGGCGGAACCGACGTACTTCTGCCAGAATTCCACAGGCGTGATCTCACCGTCACGGTGGAACTCGCCGTCCTTGTCGGTCCACTCCCAGTCGAAGCTCTTCGGCGGCTCACCCAAGTGGATTGTCAGAATGCGGTGGCCGGCAGCGGTCGCTTCGGCGATCACCGAGTCAATCGAAGCCGGATCGGCATACATGTGCGCGACGGCGGTATGCAGCAGGCGACGCAATTGCACGTTCATTTCGCCGGTGTTCTTGGAGGATTCGGTTTCCGGGAACAGATCCTTCGGAACGGCACCGTACTTCTTATACACGTTCATGGCCATGGTCCACTGACCGCCGTCGCCCATCACGTCGGCGAGCAGATGCTGAATCAGACGGGAGTCGGACGGTTCGCCGGCCTTCACAAGTTCGGCCACGTCCTGCAGGAAGTAGTTGACGCGCTCAAGCTTGTCGTAGTACATGGCATAGTTCTGGGAGAACTCGAATTCCTTCAGACCCATGTTCTTCTTGGCCACGAAGCGGGCCACGTTCAGCGAGCTGAACAGCCAGCAACGGCCGGAACGATCCTGATGGGTGGCGGTGCCATTGTCGACAATGGTGGAGAATCTGCGCTGCATGAGGCGGGCGCGGTCATAGTTGCGCGCCACCTTGTTGATACCCGCCGCGGTGACCGCGTTCATGGCCATACGGTTGCGGTCGCTGGCTTCGAAATCCTCAACCAGCGTTGCCAATGCATCAGCGCTCAACGGCGTGATGTCAGTCATTGTTCTGCTCCTCCTGTGCTTCCTCGCCCTGGTCAGACTGCTCGTCTTCGGACGGTTCTTCAAAGTCGTCATTATTCTGCTGTTCGTCGGAGACAACGTCTTCGTCGAAGGTCACTTCCGGTTCGTTCTCAACGGGCTCGCCCTCGTCGTACGATTCTTCCGGAGTTTCAGCTTCAGCTGCGGAATCATGCTGTTCGCCGTCGATGGAATTGACCACGGACAGGCCGTTCGCACCGAAACCGGAGAACGCGTTGGCAAACATGGCACGCAGTTCGCTGACACGCTGCGTGATCTGCGCTTCGCGGGTCTGCAGGTCGGCGATGCGCTTCTGCACGCCCTCCAATTCGCTCTTAGCTGCCTCACGACGCTCGTTGACCTGTTCGTCGGCCTCTTCGGTAGCCTGCTTGAGAATGCTGGCAGCCTGCTTGTCGGCGGCGTCTCGCTTGTCGGAAGCGTATGCCTCGGCCTCATCACGCGTATGCTGCGCTTCGGAGATCAGCTCGTCGGACTGCTTCTTGGCGGTTTCACGGCGTTCGTCCAAATCGGCGAGCAGCTCGTTGACCTTCTTCGTGGCCTCATCCTGCTGGGCGGAAATATCGGCGCGGATCTGCTCGACTTCGGCATTGACCTGGCTGATGGTCTTGGTGCGATGCACTTCGGCCTCGTCGGTGATCTCCTGCGCCTTGGCTTTGGCGGTATCCGTGATTTCCGAAGCACGGCGCTGCGCGTCCGTCATCATCTTGGACACCTGCTCACGCACGTCGGCCAGCTTCTTGTTGGCTTCGGCCAACGCGGATTCGATCTGGTCGTTGGTCTCGCTCTTCATGCGGTTGATCTCGTCATTGGCGTTCTTGCGCTGTGCCGCAATCTGCTCAGTGGCTTCGGCACGCATGTCGGCGAGCTCGCGCTCTTGCGTGGCACGCTCCGATGCGAGACGCTTGTCGTGCTCCTCACGAGAGTTCGTCAATTCCAAGTCGACGGTCTGGCGCTGCGCCACCACGGCCTTCTGCGCTTCGCCACGCAGCTGGTTCGCTTCGCGCTGGGCGTTGGACCTCAACGTGTCGGCATCGTTGTTAGCCTTCGACAGCACCGCTTCGGCCTTGGCGTTAGCCTCGTCGAGAATACGCTTGGCGTCGAGCTTGGCATTGTTCAGCAGGGTTTCGGCTTGCAGCTGCACCGTGGCACGTGCCGCGGAAGCGTCTTTTTTGGCACGGTCAAGCAGCTCGGCGCTGGTCTGTTCCGCGCTGGCGAGCATCTGCTGCGCATTGGCGCCCAGAGATGCGAACGAATTCGGGTTGGCCTTCTTGTTTTTCTCTTCCTGCAGCTGTGCCTGCAGTTCAAGGATGGTCTGATCGTCGGTCTTGACCTGCTCACGCAGACGGTTCACCGTCTCCTGAGCCGAAGCGAACGCCTCATCGACCCTTTCCTTGTCATACCCCCTCAACACGATTGGGAACTGCTCAACCATGGTATTCCTTTCACGAATTCCCTTTCATCGCGCATCTTGCCCGCGCCTGTCCGTCTTGAACTTTAGCGCAGGAAAAACGTTCGGCACACGGCAGTTGCATAATTCTCACAGAGAGCACAGAAATCGTTCGAGGAAACGCCGACGCCGTTCAGCCGAGCAGGATCTCACTTGAGGATGGCTGCAGAAAATAACGCACCGATTCGCGGATCACATCGTTGCCTGCGGTGATTTGCTGCGCAATCGACAGTCCATGTTGCGGATGCGGCTGCTCGTTGACGATCGGCAGACTTACGAAACCCGACAGAATGCGCTTTTCCTGCGCTGCCGACCAGTCAAGCAGATGGTAGAACAGCGAATTGCAGACGAACGTGCCCGCATCCGAGCTCAATGCGGCGGRAATCTCATGTTTGGCGAAATCGCGCAGAATCGAACGCAGCGGCAAACGCGTCCAATATGCAGCCGGGCCTTCCGGATTGATCGGACGGCGAGGCGGAATCACATTGTCGGCGTCAGGCTTGGCCGCGTCCATCAGATTCGTGGCGCATCGTTCCAACAGCACGCCACGGGCAGAACGCTTCAAACCGGTGGCGATAACAATGTCAGGATTCGCCTGTTCGATGGCGTTCAACAGCATGGGCCAGGCGTTGGCGAAACTGACCGGAAGCGTCACCGTCGTCACGCTAATGGAAACATCCTGCAGAAGATCGTCGGACAACGCCACGGATTGAGATGGATCATTCCAATATTCGGCGAGCGCCGCAGGAACAAGTACGGCCGGATTCACGTCGATGCCGTCGTACGGGGTGAAACCTGAGATGACGATGTTGATCTGCTGCATGTGTTCCAGTGTACGTGGTCGAAAGGTAGGTTCGTTTACGATCAGTGCTTATGCATTTGCGAGAACGCTTCGGCGAACACCGCGTGCATGCGTGCTTTCGCTTCTTGTTTGGCGTGTTCCGGGTCGAGGCTGCGCGCGATGTTCTCGGCGATCGGCATATCGGCCTGTGTGGTGATTTTGAGATTCGTTTCGGATCCGGCGACAATGGCGACCGGCTCGTTCGGCAGATAGTCCACCACCACGCGGGTGTCGTCGGTCGGGTGGAAGTCCGGATCGGCGGTGGCAAGCTCGTAAGCCTTGGTAATGGTGCCGAAACGGAAGGCCTGCGGAGTTTGCGCGCGGAATGCGTTCGTACGATCGGGCACGGAGCGCACCACCTTACGCTCTCCAAGATCTTCGGTCAGCAGAATCGTGTCGGTGGACGCGTATGCCACGGTCGCCGCGTTGAACTGATCGAGACTGTCGATGCAGCCGTCGATGGATTGCTGTTCGACGAACGGTCGCACGGAATCGTGGATGAGGATCTTCGCACCATCGGGAATGCCCGCCTGCTTGAGCAGGTCAAGCGCGGCGCGGGTGCTGTCCACACGCTCGGAGCCACCCGGAATCACCGCACGTACCTTGGTATAGCCGGCTTCGTCGATCAGCATGTTCACCATGTTGCCGACACGCTCGTTGACCACGACGATGATGTCGCTCACGCGATCGTTGCACTCGAACGCCTCAATGCTCCAGCAGACGATCGGTTTATCTTCCACCGAGACCAACTGTTTGGGATTGTTCTCATCGAATCGCGTGCCGAAACCGGCCGCCAACACCACGGCCACAACCGGCATCTTCTGTTCCTGCATCTGCTCTCTCTCACTCATACATCCCACCGTAAACCCCCGAATCGGTTTGCAACGCGCTTTGCCTCACGTTCTGCACGCAATCCGCAACAGCGCGTCGCTCTCCCACTATTCGCGTACGATCAGCGCAAGCATACGGCCTTCGTGCGCTTTGCCTGCGATGGCGGCACGGCGATGCGAGAACCAGAGCGGATTTTCCAGCGTGCACAGGCTACGGCGGATTTTCTTAAAACGTTCCGCGAGCTGCGGTTCACCTTCGCCATCGGACTGGCAGATTTCCGCCAATTCCTCATCTTCGGAAAGATACTGGGTGGCCGCGTTGACGCGGGGGCGAGAAGACATGACATTGTCGGCTGGAATTCCGGCCTTGGCAAGCTCCTGTAGCGCAGCGGCCGCAATATCGATGCCCGGCTGGCCGAAACGGCTCAGTGTGAAGGTTCCCGGGAACTGCGCGTCGAATTCGTCGGCAATGTCTCCGCCAACCTCGTAGCAGTCGCCGCAGATGCACGGACCGAGCGTGGCGACAATACGTTCCGGCTTGGCTCCCTTGGCCACCATCTTCTCGATGGTGGCGCCGATCACACCGTTCTGCAGGCCACGACGACCGCAATGCGCGGCACCGATCACACTGGCTTCCGCATCGGCCATGAGCACCGGCAGGCAGTCGGCCGCGAACATGCCGAGCGCCACGTTCTTCTGCGCGGTCACCTGGCCGTCGGCCTCGACCACTGCCGGCTCATCCGCGGTTTCGGTCATCTGCTGGGCGTTTTCACCCTTGCTGCCGGACACGTCGAAGCCGAACGGACGGTTCATTACGAACGATTCGTCCACATCGACGGCAATGCCGGAATGCACCTGGCTGACCAAGCTCAGTTTCGCATTGATGGCATTGGAGAGCGCCACGCGATTGGCGAGCACATGGTTCGGATCATCGCCGCTTTTACCACCGAGATTGCAGTGCGCATAGTCGCCTTCGCTGGTACCGCCAAGTCGCGTGGTGTACACGACTTTGACGCCCGGCGCAAGCATGATCGGAATGGTCACCGGAATCGGATTGCCGTCCACGTCGGTCGGGTCGATCGCATTGCTGTCAAGAATCGCGTCATCATACTGCTTGTCGGTCATTTTTCTGTTTTCCTTGATTGTTCTACGATTATTTCAACTAATTTCTGATGATTTTCTGCGTCTACACGATATTTTTCGCAATTATTCCGCTTTGAGCGTCGGCTTTTTGGTGCGCGATCGGATGGCAGCGTTCACCGGCACTTCCTGAGGGCATGGCATGGAGAACACATGCGCCGGATTGTTGATGGCTTCAACCCAGTGACCTTCCGCGTCGCGGAATCCGCCGGCCGGAATGGTATAAGCGAGCGGCGCCGCACCCGGAAGCACGAATTCAACCTCCTGACCGGCTTCGATCTTGTTACGGCTCATAATGGTCACGCGACCGCCGTCTTCCGGACTCCACGAAAGCACTTCGCCGACCACCAGCCATGCGCGGAAATACGCGGAACGATCGGTGCTTTGCTGCACTTTGTGTTCCGGATAATAGAAGCCGGTGGAATAGTCGCGGTGTGCCACCTTGTCTGGCTCGTCCAGCAGCCAGTCAGGCAAAGACACATGCTCCGCGGGGCGCACTCCGGCGTGATACCAGCCTTCCGGCAGAATTTCGGCAGCCATGTTCGACTTACGCCTTGTACTGCGGGCGTGATAGCTCAGATCATCGGGTTCGCCAGCAGACGTAATAGGAACGGCTGCAATATCCGGCTTCCCTGCGAACGCGCCATCCGCATGTTCCATAATCGAATCCGTGATTTCCGGCTTGCCGTAATCCGGATCGGACGGGCGAATCACGCGATCGTGGAACGGCTTCAACACAGTGCCATCCTCGTCTTCAAAACCGCGCTGCACCATGTATGCGTCAACGGCGGTCTTGTAAGCGTTCGTCATCGCCGCAATATAGTAGGCACTCTTGGAACGACCTTCGATTTTCAGACTGGTAGCGCCCGAATCAAGCAGATCGTCGATATGAGCAAGCATGTTCATATCCTGCGAATTGAACAGATACGCGCCTTCCTTGGTCTGTTCTATCGGAAAATACTGGCCGGGTCGCTTTTCTTCGACGATGGAATACTTCCAGCGGCACGGTTGCGCACATTCACCATGATTGCCGTCACGTCCGGTCAGATAGTTGGAGAACAGACAACGACCGGAGAACGCCATGCACATCGCGCCATGCACGAAGCATTCGATGTCAAGATCGTCGGGAATGCGTGCACGAATGTCTCGCACGGCCTGCAGATCCATTTCGCGGGCAAGCACCACACGGCGTGCGCCCAGCTGGTAGAAGGCGTTCGCCGCCTGATAGTTGGTGACTCCGGCCTGCGTGCTCACATGCAGTTCCAGATTCGGCGCCACTTCACGAGCCATAAGCATCACGCCAATGTCGGAAACGATCAGCGCATCCACGCCGGTGTCTTTGAGCTGGCCGATGTATTCGCGCATCGCTTCGACTTCATTGTTGCGTGGAAGCACATTGCAGGTCACGTACACGCGAGCGCCACGCTCGTGCGCGTAACGGGAACCTTCTTCGAAATCCTCCAAGCTCAGGTTCTTCGGCGCCGAACGCATACCAAACGCCTTGCCTCCGCAATAAACGGCGTCCGCACCGTAATCGACGGCGGTTTTCAGTCCTCGCAGATTGCCTGCTGGAGCCAATACTTCAGGCTTGTTTCTTCTTTGCACGCTTGTTCCTCTTGCTCGATTTTGTCGCTCTATATTCTCAACTATTCACGGGACACTTCTGCCGCATCCGGGAAATACATGCACTGAAAAACACATGCGGAAAACAAAGGCGTCCATCGATAAGACGGACGCCTTTATGCAAATCGTTGCGAATATGACACTCAGCCGAGTTTGGCAAGTTCCTCTTCGGTGAGTTCAAGCTCGTCGGCCTTGAGGGAATCAAGAATGGTTTCCGGTCGGTGAGCGCCGGGAATCACGAACATATGGTCGCCCTTGGCCAGCTCCCAAGCGAGCACCACACGCTGATAGCTCACGCCACGGGCTTCAGCCACCTCGCGGAACGGATCGAACAGGTGCTCGTCATACGGGTGACGATAACCGCCCAACGGACTCCAGCACACGAATGCCAGACCCTGCTCGGCACAATAGTCAAGCGTATCTTGGGTGTCCAGATGAATCGGAGAATACTGGTTCTGCACGGCCACAAGCTTGTCGCCGAGGATCTCCTGCGCGATCTTCAACTGTTCGATGCTCACGTTGGAAACGCCCGCCCACTGGGCCACACCCTGATCGAGCAACGCCTTGATGCCTTCGCAGGACTCGTTGTACGGCACTTCCGGATCATGACGGTGCAGGTAAAGCAGATCGATGCTGTCAACGCCAAGCGCCATCGCGGACTGCTTGCCATATTCGATCAGATGCTCCGGCTTGCCGTCTCGTGGCCAAACCGGCTTGTCACCCTCCCAAGCGCGGCGCAAGCCCACCTTGGTGGCCACGGTGACTTCCTCACGCGGGCCCTTCCACGAGTCAAGCGCCTCACGCACCAGCTTTTCGCCGGTCTGTTCCTCTTCGCCCGGCGTGTAGTACGCCCAAGCGGTGTCGATATGACGGCAGCCGGCATCCAACGAGGCGTGCAATGTTTCGATACCGACATCGTGACCACGATTGTTTTCAATGGTCAATGGCATTTCGCCATGACCGATAGCCGTGGTGTGGAACGGTCCAAGATTACGGAACAAAGCCATCCCGATCTCCTTCAACAACGTACAGAGTGTCTTTCCGAATGCAACCTTACCAGCCGACCCGCCTCAGCAGACAGCAAACCCACTAAACATGCGCGTAATGCCGCAGGTCAGCGACCGCCGAAGCTACCGCCACCGGAACCGCCGGACGAACCGCCGAAACCGCCACCGGAGAAACTGCCGCCGGAACCATTGAAACTTCCGGACGTAGACGCCGCCGAAATCGTCGATTGAATATCCGCGAAACCTGATTCCAACTGCGCGCCAATATCACCAAAATTGGCGCTGAATTGCGAGAAATCCATCGAATTCGTCTCAACCGAAGCAGGACCGGCGTAACGATGGTTGAAATACCATGAACGGTAACTCCAGTAGAGCAACGAATCGGAAGCGTTGGCATCAAGCCAATTCGGATCAGCCAATTGCGGATACGCCTTCAACATCTGCTTCATCGCCTTTTCGGAAATGCCGAACGCGGTGGCATACACCATGTACCGGCCCCACAACGTCATATCGGCCACACCGCGATCCTTGAATTCACTGAAATCCTCCATATAATGCTTCAATCCGAGCACCTGGCCAGCAAGATACTGCCCATTATCGGTAAGCCCCTTCAATTTGAGGTAGCTCAACGCAAACACGGATGCGAACATCATCGGCACGGAAATTACCGCGAGCAACGCAAGATTGCCGATGGCTCCGAAATACAGCATGGACAGGAATGCCAGCATCACAGCGCAAATGCCCGCAGCAAACGCTCCCCCACCGCATATCGACGTGGCACCCAGCATGGCGAATTCATTGTCGCACGTATTCGTGAACTTCTCCTGAAGCTTGTAACCGTTCTCCCAATCGGAGAAATTCTCGTTCATCTGATCCAAATCGAACACCGGAGAGCCGATGCGTTCGGACGCCGTCACCAGCAAGTCGAGCGCAGCCTGCTCGCTCGGGCACAACCGCAACGATTGCACGTTGTCAAACACCACGGGAAGTATCACCACCGTGCTGGTTTTGCCCACATCGCGGGTTCGAGCGGGATCGTTGGCGATCAGCCGTGCAATATCGGCATTGTTCGCCTGGCTCATATCAATGCCCTGATACATGGCGGCCACACCCGGGTAGATGGCGATCGCTCCACGCGAAGCGAGCGAGAGCACGGAAGCCGACATTTTCCTGCTCGACAATGTCTTCGAATGCTTGTCGTCGACCATATGCAGCAACTCCGCAGCACTGGCAGGACTCATTTCCGGCTCGTCACGCCAATACTCGATGTCACCGTGGTATTGCGAACGATTGAAACTG
This sequence comes from Bifidobacterium sp. N4G05, assembly GCF_002742445.1. Taxonomy (GTDB): domain Bacteria; phylum Actinomycetota; class Actinomycetes; order Actinomycetales; family Bifidobacteriaceae; genus Bifidobacterium; species Bifidobacterium hominis. Next base: position 236,327 of record NZ_NJNQ01000001.1, read on the forward strand.
CGCAATGCGAGCGCAACGGCGATCACACACAACACCAGGCCGATCACAGAGATGGCGATCCACGTGATCAAGCGGATACGCGCTTTTTTGCGCTGCTGATCACGCCACTGCTGCTCCTGTCGGGCCTCGCTTTTCATGATGCCGTTTTTGATGGTGGTATCACGAGTGCGTGCCACACCGCTGGTCGCATCGACATCGAACATGGCGACCACGTCAACATAGTCGCCGGCACGAACGTCGTGCACGGTGAACTGCAGCGACCCTTTATCACCACGTTCAGTGGTTGACGTGCGTTCGGTGTGCAGCCAAGCCCATGAATTATCTGCTGTGATGTCGTTCGGGAACGTGATGGTGCCGGTGACTTTGCCGATGGGAATCTGATTGTTCGCGCCGAACGGCTCCCATTGGAACGTGGCCACGTCTTGATAGGCGGTGGTCACGCCCTGCATGGTCATGGTGATGTCGAATTTCATGCTGCTTGCCGACGTGGTGACGGGAATGTTCCATCCGATTTCGATCTTCTTGGAACGATCGTCGGTATTGCCGGCAACAAGACCGTCTTTTGCTGGATCGAACGGTTGCGGATTGCTGTCACCTTGCGAAACATCGGCGATATACCACTGCTTCGCATGTTCTTGATTCCATTCGCCGGTGCTGTAGCTGCTTGGGATTGCGATATCGCCCTGCTGATAGGTTTCCCCCGTTGTCACATTGCGCACACTGATATCGGTGATATTGGTCAGATCGCTTTCCTTCAGCATGTACTGCTGGTACAGCTGCTTCCACGGATGATCGCCGTCGTCATCGCTGCGGTCAGCGAGTTTCATGTCGATATGCTGGGTGACCTTCAAATCGCCATTGCTTTGCACCTGCACATCGTAGTCGAGCGTTTTGTAGCTTAAGTCGGCGCTGCCATCATCCAGCGCTATTGCCAGCAACATGATCGCCACAACGCCGATGGTGGCGGCAATCGCGATAAAAACGCTGCGCACTCCTCGTGATGCGTATTGTTTGGCCGCCATGATCCCTCTTTCTCATTTCTTCTTCTCTCAGATGTCCGTACAACAGACGGCCGTACAAGTCGAACTGAACAGTAAAACCCCATCGTTATCGGACGGGGCTTTACGTGCATGTCAGAACTTGACTTGCGGAACCTGACGATCCGCTTCGTCCACCTGGAAGTAGGGGGCCTGTTCGAAATGGAACAGTCCTGCGATGATGTTGGTTGGCACGACTTCAATCCGGGTATTGTACTTCTGCACGACATCGTTGTAGAACTGGCGTGCGTAAGCGATTTTCTCTTCCAACGATTTCAGCTGACTCTGCAGATCCATGAAATTCGTATTGGCTTGCAGTTGCGGATAGTTTTCAGATACAACCTGCAGATTCATGAGCGCGCGGCTCAGCTGGTTTTCCGCGGCGATGCGCTGCGCCACGTCACCGCTTTGCGCGGCCTGCACCACGCCGGCACGGGCCTGCGTGACCTGCGTGAACACTTGGGATTCGTGGGCCGCATAACCTTTGACCGTTTCCACCAGATTCGGAATAAGATCGGCACGCTGCTTGAGCTGCACATCGATCTGCGCCCAGCCATTCCTCACACGATTGCGTAGTGTGACCAGCCCGTTGTAGGCGCTAACGGCCCAAAGCACGATGAGAACAACGATGACGGCAATGATGATGCCAACGACCATGATGACTCCTTCGTTAATGGCTCTTCAAACCATTCTTGCATGCACCTAGGCATGTTATGACAAAATCCATGCCCCCGTATCTCATTTTCATACATTCTGCACGAAACGAAAAGTACCCCGCACCTTTCGGCACAGGGCACTTCAGTCAATCAGTTATGCAGTTATGCTGCGAGGGATCCTCTTGAGGACGTCAGTCTTCGAACGGATCGAAGTCGCGGCGGACGCGACGGCGAGGACGCTCAGAACGCTCTTCGCGATCGGCACGGTACTCGTCGTAGTTCTCGTCGGCTGCGTAACGCGGATTGCGGTCGTCGCGGCGGCTGCTGCGGCGACGGTCGGAACGACGATCATCACGATCATAATCACGATCGTCACGATCGGAACGACGGCGACGCGGACGATCATCATAATCACGATCGTCACGATCGGAACGACGGTCATCACGATCATAATCACGGTCATCGCGATCGGAACGACGACGGCGCGGACGATCATCGTAGTCGCGGTCATCGTCACGATCGGAACGACGACGGCGCGGACGATCATCATAATCACGATCGTCACGATCGGAACGACGGTCATCACGACGGTCATCACGACGGCCACGGCTGCTGCGACGGTCGTCGCGATCGGAACGCTCACGACGCGGAGCGGAAGATTCCTGATCTTCGTAGCCCGGAATGGCCAGGGAGATCTTGCCACGATCGTCAACGCCCTGCACGACCACCTCAACGGTGTCGCCTTCCTTGAGCACGTCTTCGACGGCATCGATACGCTCGCCGTTGGCCAGATTACGAATCTGGGAGATGTGCAGCAGACCGTCGGTGCCCGGGGTCAGGTTCACGAAGGCACCGAAGGAGGTGGTCTTCACAACCTTACCGTTGTAGGTTTCGCCGGCTTCAGGAACGTGCGGGTTGGCGATCTGGTCGATGATCTGCTTGGCCTTTTCAGCGCCGTCGCCACCCTCGGAGGAGATGAACACGGTACCGTCATCTTCAATGGCGATTTCCGCACCGGTCTCTTCCTGAATCTGGTTGATCATCTTGCCCTTCGGGCCGATGACCTCGCCGATCTTGTCGACCGGAACGGTGGTGGTGATGATGCGCGGAGCATACGGGCTCATCTCGGCCGGGCCGTCGATGCACTCGTTGATGACTTCGAGAATGGTGGTGCGGGCTTCCTTGGCCTGCTGCAGAGCGGAGGCCAGAATGTCTGCCGGAATGCCGTCGAGCTTGGTGTCAAGCTGCAGGGCGGTGATGAATTCGGAAGTGCCGGCGACCTTGAAGTCCATATCGCCGAATGCGTCTTCGGCACCGAGAATATCGGTCAGGGTCTTGAAGATGTGCTGGCCGTCAACATCACCGGACACGAGGCCCATGGCAATGCCGGCAACCGGAGCCTTCAGCGGCACGCCTGCGGCGAGCAACGACAGGGTGGAAGCGCACACGGAACCCATGGAGGTGGAACCGTTGGAACCAATGGCTTCGGAGACCTGACGGATGGCGTACGGGAACTCTTCACGGCTCGGCATCACAGGCACGAGAGCCTTCTCGGCCAGAGCACCGTGACCGATTTCACGACGCTTCGGGGAGCCGACACGGCCGGTTTCACCGGTGGAGTACGGCGGCATCTCATAGTTGTGCATGTAACGCTTGGACTGCGGACCGGACAGTGCGTCGATCTGCTGTTCCATCTTGAGCATGTTCAGGGTGGTGACGCCCAGAATCTGGGTTTCGCCACGCTGGAACAGTGCGGAACCGTGCACGCGCGGAACGATGTCCACTTCAGCGGACAGGGTGCGGATGTCGCGCAGACCACGGCCGTCGATGCGGTAATCCTGGGTCAGGATGCGGCGACGCACGATCTGGCGCTGCAGCTCCTTGAACGCATTGCCGATCTCCTTTTCCTTTTCGGCATCGTCCATGTCGGTGAATTCACCGGCGAGAGTGGCTTTGACGCCTTCCTTGATCTCATGAATGCGATCCTGACGCGGCAGCTTCTCGGCAATGGAGAGAGCCTCGTCGAGATCAGCGTGGGCGATTTCGTCGATGCGGTTGTACAGATCTTCGGTGTACTCCGGGAAGAGCTGGAATTCCTTGGTTTCCTTCGCAGCGATGTTCTTGAGTTCGGCCTGAGCCTCGCAGATCACCTTGATGAACGGCTTGGCGGCTTCAAGACCACCGGCAACGACTTCCTCGTCCGGCTTGGTCTGGCCTTCGTCGTAGATGAGGTGCCAGGCGTTCTTACCTGCGCCAGCTTCGATCATAGCGATGGCAACATCGCCGTTCTCCACCACGCGGCCGGCAACCACGATTTCGAACACGGCGCGCTCACGCTCGCTCCAACGCGGGAAAGCGACCCACTGACCGTCGATCAGAGCCAGACGAACGCCGGAAACCGGACCCTCGAACGGCAGACCGGAAATCATGGTGGAAGCGGAAGCAGCGTTCAGAGCGATAACATCGTAAGCATCGTCCGGGTTGACGGCGAGCACGGTTTCCACAACCTGCACTTCGTTGCGCAGCGTGTGCGGGAATAGCGGGCGCAGCGGTCGGTCGATGATACGGCAAGCGAGAATAGCTTCGGAGCTCGGGCGGCCTTCACGGCGGAAGAACGATCCCGGAATCTTGCCGGCGGCGTACATCTTCTCTTCCACGTCCACGGTAAGCGGGAAGAAGTCGTAGTTCTCCTTCGGGCTGGAACCGGCGGTGGTGGTCGACAGAATCATCGAATCATCGTCAAGATAGGCGGCGACGGCACCATCCGCCTGCTGGGCGAGACGACCAGTCTCGAAGCGCAACGTGCGCTTACCGAATGAACCATTATCGATTACGGCTTCAACAGCCTTGATTTCGGGACCCTCCATAGGGTTCCTCCTTTTTTCTTTTCTTTTACCAACTATCGGCAGTCCTCTTCAGCGGACTCCAACCGATTTCTGCATGCGTGACGCGACGTTACCTTCGTCGCTTCCTCATCTTTAGATTCTAGACCTCATGCGCCCTAAACCTTGGGCTTTCAAACTGTCTTTTCCTCAACGCGGCTGTCATGCAAAAACGCCCGAACGCCAAGGAAGGCATTCGGGCGGAAGAATTTAACTATCGGCGCAGACCCAGACGCTCGATCAGGGAGCGGTAACGGTTGATGTCAACGCGCTTGAGGTAATCAAGCATACGACGACGATCGCCGACCATCAGCAGCAGACCACGACGGGAGTGGTGATCATGCTTGTGCTCCTTGAGGTGCTCGGTCAGATCAGCGATACGCTTGGTCAGCAGAGCAACCTGGACCTCCGGGGAGCCGGTGTCACCCTCGTGGGTAGCGTAAGTCTTGATGATTTCCTGCTTTTCCTCAGCCGTAAGTGCCACGGCATCCTCCTTATGTTGCTGCGCGGTGCTGCCGGTCCAATACCGACGCGCTCTCTATCCGCGGGCGAAATACGCCAAAGGGAAATCATACACGAGGGGCAGACCAAATCAGACCATTCCGCAAGCGACGCTTCAGACCACGTTCAGCAGCCCGCCGAACAGCACCACCGCGAGCGAAATGCTCTCAATCACGAAAAACAGCAAAAACGACGCCCAACTGCGCGTAAGCACATTGAATTTCGATTCCTTTTTGATGCAGACCAGCAGTCCAACCCACAGCACCGCGTAGACGGCGACACCGCATCCGGCCGCGATAATGCCAAGATTCGCGGCGTTGGCAAGCCCCGAGGAATCGCCATACATCACATAAGTGGCGTTCCAGAAGTTGAAGCTCAGCAGGCACATGCCGGCAACGAACTGCTCGGCGGCGAGTCCCACCACAAAAACCGTGCCCCACAGCCATTTCTTCACATCGGCGACCATCAATCCCAAGCCGGTCATCGCCATGATGGTGACAGTCCACGAAATCAACGCAACACCCTTGGGATCAAGGAAACCGAGGTTGCCGACAATCCAAGCCGCATCCTTGACCGCGAGAAAACGTCCCCACCAGTAGGGCACGATCAGAGCCACCAGCACCAGAGCGATGAACAGCACCCAGTGTGCCGGATGCGATTTACGACGCTCGATGTCGGCCAAGGAAAGATCAGACGCTTCAATGGACGCCGTCGGATGCTTGGAAACGTCGACCTGTTCGATCACGCCGTCGACGACTTCCGTCACCTTGTTGCCTTGCGTTTGTGCCATACCCGCTCCGTTGTATTGCGATTACCGCCTGCTGCGACCGTCACGCCGCTGTCACGACACGTCCAGCATACCCAGTCGTCGAAGCAATCGCACGGCAGGTATGCAAAAGGCGTGCCATTAAGCACGCCTTTCTTCTTCTCTAACGATTGTGTGGAGCGGATGACGGGAATCGAACCCGCGTAATCAGTTTGGAAGACTGAGGCTCTACCATTGAGCTACATCCGCGCACCGTCTATGCCGACCGAAGTCAACATGAAACGACTCGAGCTATTATACACATTCCCTCAACAATCGCAAGTCGAAATCGCAATAATTATTTTTCGACCACGCAAACCTGGTACGGTTCCAACGCGACCTCAGCGGGAAGCACGATGTCGCCATCCGAATCAAGACGTGCGATCTGACGTGCGGACGAGAAATTGAACAATCCGAGAACAGTGCGTCCTTCAACATGGCGCACCACCGCAAGAACCGCATCATTATGCGCGTCCCAAGTGGTGACCCATGCTTCGGGCGCGAAAGCGGGATCGTCGCGCATCTCACGAACGCTCTTCAATCCGTCCCACATCTGCTTCTGCAGGGTGCCAGTCTGCTTGCGCTTGGCCGCATTCTCCCAATTGAAGGGGCTGCGATGCAGATTACGCGAATCCTCGACGCGGTCAGGATCTTCCTTGTATTCCCAGCCGTTGAGCTGCACGATTTCGTCGCCGCAGCTCAACATGGGGAAGCCACGCAGGAACGACATGGCGGAATGCATCATCAAATCGCGTTTCATCGAAATGTCGAGCAACGGCTTGTCATGCGTGATCAGAGCGCGTTCCACACCGCACAGACTGGCCGTGGTGCCGCAGCTGCGCGCATCCTTCGACGCCTCGTCGTAGTTGTACAGCTCGCCCATGGCCCAGCTGCCGGGCATCGAGCCCTCGTAGAAGTGGTACAGGAATTCCTTGTGCTTGAGCGGGTCGATGCCGAGACTCTCCTCCACCGGCTCGTCCAAGCCCCAGCCAATGTCGTCATGGCAGCGCAGGTAGTTGACGAACCAGCAGTTCTCCGGCAGCGCGTTAAGCTTGTCGAGCTGGTCTTTGAGTAGGCGCACATCTCCACTGGCAAGCGCACTCCATAGATTCACCATGACCGACACGTTGTAGAGCATGTGGCATTCCGGCTTTTCCGGCGTGCCGAAGTAGGCGGCGAGTTCCTTGGGGGCCATCACCACTTCGCCCTTCAGCACTACGGCCGGGCAGACGCATTCGAGCACGATGCGCAACATGCGCACGATGGTGTGCACTTGCGGCAGGTTGCGGCAGTTGGTGCCGAGTTCCTTCCAGATGTAAGGCACGGCGTCGATGCGGAACACTTCGACTCCAAGATTGGCGAGGCCGAGCACGCTGGAGAGCACCGACACGAGTACGTTCGGGTTACGGTAGTTCAGATCCCACTGGAACGGGTAGAACGAGGTGAGCACCCACTTGTGCATCCGTTCGTTCCAGGTGAAGTTGCCGGGGGCGGTGGCCGGGAAGACTTCCGGCACCACGGCGTCGTACTGGTCGGGAACAGTGCGGTCGTCGTAACAGTAGTAGTAATCCTGATATTTCGGATCGCCCGCTTGAGCCGCCTTAGCCCAACGATGGCTGGATGCGGTGTGGTTCATCACGAAGTCGAGGCACAGGCTGATGCCGGCCGCACGCAGTTTTTTGGTGAGCGCCGCGAGGTCTTCATTAGTACCGAGCGACGGATCGACGGTGTCGAAATCTTCCACCGCATAACCGCCGTCGTTCTGCGGATGCGGCATTTTCAGCAACGGCATCAGGTGCAGATACGTGAGCTTCTGCTCTTTCAGATATGGCACCTTGTCTGCGAGTTTCTTTAGATCTCCGGCGAATAGATCGGTGTACATGGTCATGCCGAACATGTTGCCGCGCTTGTACCATTCCGGATCGGCAAGACGCTTGGTGTCGAGGCGTTTCAAATCGGCGGGGCGCGCCGCATGCGACGCCTTCATCAGCTCGGTGAGGTTTCGGAAGGCTTCGTCGGCCTGTTCTCCGTACAGTTCCGTCAGCAGTTCATGCAGTTCTTCGCTGTTCTTCGCGATGCGCTCGTCAAACGCTTGGTCGGACTTGGAACGTGCCATTCCTCTACTCCTCTTCTCAGGGAACCTCGTTGTTATGAGTATTGGGTTTCACTGCTTTCATTGCTGCGATGCTGGCACAAGTGTAACGTGAATCAACGGTTTTATCAAACCGGTTCGAGGCGTTTTGACGACCAATGTCAATCGATTGACGAAATTACTGGTTATTGTGCGATTGCCCGCGATTGCGCAATCGCCATTCACGCTTCTATTGTCACCACCGCGGATGCAACAGCTCCGTCATGGCTGATGGAAATATGCATTTCGCACGATTGGCCATCCCCGTCAACCGGCAACCCCAACGATTGCCGCAACTTGCATCGCACCTCGGGTGAGAGCATGACGTGGGGCACGCCGTGGGAATCGTCAAGTATTTCGATGCGCGACCAAGGAAAATCGTCAAGCGTGTACGGATATGCAATGTCGCCATCTCCTTTCGCCCTACACGAAATCGCCTCGCACCACGCCTTGAGGAAGGCCTCCTTGCCCGCCCAGCGGGCCGCAAGATGCACCGCCTCGCCATCCCGCTTGACCCGCGCCCGTTGAGTGGTCTGCCATAGCTCGCGCGCGGAGAACAGGTTTCGCATGCGCGACCCAGGTTCGCCCAGTTGCTCGGCGAACGCAGGCACATCCACGACGTCATGCCCCAAACCCAGCATTTTCCAGCCTTTCGAAAGTTTTCAGGAAGAAACGAACCATGTCGACTTCCGCAAAACAGGCGGGCGACACTTCGTTTTCATGCAAGGATACCATCATACTTAAGCGCTTCATCCTCTGTCGTCCGCACTGTGCAGACATGGAACGGGAGTTGTGCAGACGGGCAGTAAGGTGATTCAAGAATATGAAAATCCCGTATCTGCCGCGAAATGCTGAGATTGCGACAGATACGTGATTGATAATCGTGCGCTGAGCGCCAGAAATTTCAGGCGCTCAGACGCGGGGATCAGGCTTCGAAGTAGCCGGAGGCGCTCAGACGCGCGTTAGGATCGAGCAGCATGGCCTTCTCCACTTCGTGCGCGTTGTAGCCGCGGCCATCTTCATGGAAGCGACGGTTGTCGATCGGCTCGTAGAGCGCGGCGCGTCCCATCATGCCTTCCTCAAGGCGACGCTGACCAGCGGCCAGACGCTCGTTGGCGCGATCACGCCATGCATTCAGCGCCTCGACGCCCGCGGTGTTGGCCACCGCAGCTTCAAATGCGCCCGGATTGACGATCGCAGCGAAGCCAGATACGTGACCGAAACCGAGCGACGTGGCCAGGCCTGCCTTAACGGAGCCGACCTTCAGCGGCTCGCGCAGCCAGACCATGTGGTCGTCGCGCATGAGCTTCGGATCAACGCAGTCAAGGGCGGCATTGGCCGGGATCACACCGGACTTGAATAGCTGGGTCAGACCGTTGACCTGGAAGATGCAGGCACCGCCCTTGGCATGGCCGGTAAGCGTCTTCTGCGAGATCACGAACAGCGGGTTGCCGTCAGCACGGCCAATGGCGTGGGCCAACGTGTTGTGCAGTTCGGATTCGTTCGGATCGTTGGCGTTGGTAGACGTATCGTGCTTGGAAACCACGGCGATGTCATCCGGAGTGACGCCGAGACGGGCCAGATCGCGCACCAGCTTGGAATCCTTGCCGCCCATGCCCGCTGCAAGCGCGCCCAAGCCCGGAGCCGGGATGGAAGTGTGCGCGCCGTCGGCGTAGGAGTGCACGAATCCGATCACGCCGGCAACCGGCAGGCCGAGCTTCAACGCAATATCGCCACGGGTCAGCAGAACGGTGCCGCCACCCTGGGATTCCACGAATCCGCCGCGACGACGGTCGTTCGCACGGGAGAAGAATCGCGCGTCGATGCCCTTGGCGTACATCTCCTCGGAGTTGGCGGTGGCATTCATGTTACCGAAGCCGATCACGGATTCGACGCCGATGTCGTCGATTGCGCCGGTGACCACGAAGTCGGCCTTGCCGAGCGCGATCTTGTCGGCGCCTTCCTCAAGGGAGACGGCGGCGGTGGCGCAGGCGGAAACCGGCTGGATCATGTTGCCGTAACCGCCGATGTAAGACTGCATCACGTGCGCCGCGACGACGTTCGGCAGGGCTTCCTGCAGGATGTCGGTCGGGATCTCGTGGTTGAGGAAGCGATCCAGGTAGAGCTTGCGCATAGAGGCCATGCCGCCGAAACCGGTACCCTGCGTGGAGGCGACCATCGACGGATGCACCGCTTCGAGGATTTCGGTCGGCGTGAAGCCTGCGGACAGGTAGGCATCAACCGTGGTGACGATGTTCCACAGGGCGATCTTGTCGACGTCGCCGACCATGGAAGCCGGAATGCCCCACTTGACCGGGTCAAAGCCCTTCGGGAACTGGCCGCCGACCGTGCGGGTCATTGCCGCGCGACGAGGCACGCGAATCATGGAGCCAGCATGGCGGGTGACGTTCCATTCACCGGATTCGGCATCGGCCGCGAAGCTGGTGTGGGCTTCGTCGAGCTTGACGTACTCTTCGGCGATCTCACGAGTCGGAACCGAGAAGGTCACATCGTGGTCAAGGAACACCTCGGCCTCTTCCTCGTCGGTGCCGTCCCTATAGTCGTTGCCCATGCCTTCATCGAACGGACGCACACCGGAGCGGGCCACAACCTCGTCATGGTAGCGTTCCGCGATATCCTCCTCAGGCACGAGGTTGCCGTCAACGTCGTACCAGCCCGGCTTGGGACTGTCGTTCCACGCCAGCAAGCCCATGTTCCACGCCAGTTCGAGCACCGCGCCGGCAGACAGATCCACTTGGCCGTCGGAATGGATGCCGAGTTCGGCTTCGAAGCGGGTGCGGCCGGAGCCCCATGGGCCAAGTTCACCCACGGACACGATGACGATTTCGTCTTCCGGACGTGCGCTGACGTTCTGCCAATCGGCAAGATCGACCTTGGCCTGACGCGGAGCACGCGGGCTTGGCAGCGCCTTGATGAGCGTCTTGACCGCAGTATCGGATTCGTTACCTGCGATTGCGTTCTTGGCATTCGCCGCTTCCGCCTGAGCCGCGTCTTCCATGGCTTCCGCACGCAGTGCCTTGATATCGATCGGCTCGTTGCCGAGTCCGCCGGTCAGATCCACGTCGAGCGGAGCCTTGGCCGCTTCGATACGGGATTCGCGGGTGGAGAGGTTCAGCAGTTCAACCGCGATTTCGGCGGTGGAGTAAGTCTTCAGACCGTGACGTTCCACCACTTCTACCAGCGGATCATTGCCGCCCATCAGGCCGGTGCCACGCACCCAGCCGATCTTCGGATGGGCGAAGGTCACACGGCTCGACCACACCTTTTCAGCACGAGCACGATTCACAATCGCATCAAATGCGCTCTTCACCTCGCCGTAAGCACCATCTCCGCCGAAAATACCGCGGTTCGGAGAGCCCGGCAACACCACATGCAACTTATGCTGCACATCAGTGTCGGCACCGATCTTCGCAAGTCCGGCAATCGCACGCTCAACACCCCACAGCATGAGGCGAGCCTGAGATTCGAACAGCTCGCCGGAATCAGCGAGGCTGCCATGCACCGGCGGAGCCGCGAACGGGAAGAATAGGCTCGGCTCGTAAGCAGGCTTGAGAATCGTGGTGGTCGCACCGGAAGTCTTCTTCTGCACATTGCCAACCCAAGCGACCAACGCGTCCACGTCACGGTAGCTCGAGAGGTTCGCAGGAACCAGCCACAGCTTGGCATCGCCCGCCGCATGCTCACGGTAGGTCTGCTTAGCCCACGCCTTCACGCTCGGCTTGAAGCTGTGCGAGGTGGCAACCACGGTGGCACCACCGGCAAGCAGGCCGTTGACCACCTGCGCTGCGATGGAATTCGGGGCAACACCCGTCACCACGGCGATATCTCCAGCGAAACGGCTGGTTTCCGCCGATTCAGAAGCGTTCTGAATGGCTTCGTCGGCAACACGCTTGAAAGCGGCCTTCAGATCCGCACTATCGCTCTTGTCCGCATACCAGGCGGCTTCGTCGGCAATGGTCTCACCAAGACCGATGAAGCTGCCGTTCAACGCGGATTCGTCGTTGTTATAGTAGGCGCGTGCCAGATCCTCACGTGCGGAAGCCCAACGATCGTCGAACAGAATGGCCTTGCGCTCGTCGAAACGAGGTTCGACCTGCTTCGGCCAGTCGGCGCCAAGTTCAGCTTCGACCGCGGCCACAACAGCGGCATTCTCGTCGGTTGCGTCTTCGGTAACCGGAGCGGCAACGCCCAGCTGGTTCAGCACGAACTTCGCGGTGGAGGCGAGCACGCCATCGGCGCCGGTCACCTTGGCCGCGAATGCATCCAAAGCAGCGGAATCGACAACTGCGCCACCGGCGGCACCACCAGCGCTCGGCATGGCAACGGTGATGCCCTTATCGGCGGCAACCTTCTGCACGGCCGCATCGATCAGCGCATTGGCTGTGGCCGCATTGGAAGCCGCGTCAGTGCTCAGGGAGGCAAGATCGCCACCGCGGGAGCTTGCGCCTTCACGAGTTTCGAGCACGAGAGCAGCCACCACATGGCTGGCCCAGCCTTCGCCAAGCTGCCAAGTGTCGGTCACACGCTTAGTGATTTGGCCGAGCTTCACACCGGCGGCGCCGAACATGCCACGCACACGGTCGCGCACAATGTCAGACAGCACCGGACCGAACGCCTTGTAGTTCGGAGCGACCTTGTTGACCAGAGCGCTCAGTGCCTTGACCGTCGCCTCGGCAGCGCCATCCACGGAAGCCACACCCAGTTCGGAACTGATGTCCATAAGCAGCTGATTACGGCGAGAAGACACACCATTGGTCAGCGTATCGGTGGTATCGCTTTCGCCGATCTGATCGGGGCGAACCTTAGCCGAGTAAGCCAGCAATGTGGCAATCGCATCGGATGCCTTGAATGGAATATCCGCGACGGCAGCGCCAGACGGAGCACCGGCGGGAGCTGCAGCAACCGGAACTTCCGCAACAGCAGCAGGAGCAGCTGCAGGAGCCGAGGCAACAGCCGGAGCAGCAGCCGCAGAAGAGGCAGAAGTCGCAACTGCAGAATCGTCAGCATCTTCTTCCGGAACCAGCGAATCGGAATCGGTCATGTATACGCGGCCTTCATCGCGACCAACGTTGTACACCGTCACATCGCGACCGGCAAACTGCGGCAGACGCAACGTCTTGGACCCCAGATTGGCGAGCGTCGGAGCATTGCCGAGGCCAACCTCCACATACTCTTCCACACCAAGACCGCCCTGCTCGGCGGAACCGAACAGCAGAGCCTGCGTCTCGATCCAACGCACCGGAGAAGCGAACTGCCAAGACAGCAGTTCCGTAAGCAGCAATCGGCCGAGCTTCTGATCATCCGCAGCATAGGAATCCCAAATCTGCGGATCATCCAAAGCAGCCTGAATACGTTCGGACGGCACGACTTCGAGAATCTTGGCCGCGAATTCCTTCGTCATGTCGAACGGAGCCGCGACCAGGTTCGGAATATAGCGTCCGACCAGACGGCCACGGTAATCGATGGTCTGAGGCAGGAGTGCGTCGAGCTTGTCGCGGAATTCCGGCACACCCTTGCGCAGCAGCGTGGAATGGAACGGCACATCGATGCCCGGCACCAGCATGAACGCGGGCTTGCCGCCATATTCGGCCACACGGCGGGCGGAATCGGCCTTCAGCGCCTTTAGACCGGCGATGGTGCCTGCCACGGCATACTGCTGGCCCGCCAGGTTGTAGTTCACGATTTGCAGGAACTCGCCGGAAGCCTTCGACACGGATTCGACGTACTCGCGCACGCCGTCATCGCCCACACCGAACTGGTTCGGACGCAACGCACCCATACGGTAGTTGGAACGGCCCTTCTCATCGCGCGGAATGAGGTGATGCATGGTGGAGCCGCGGTGGAACACGAGTTCGATCACGGTTTCCAGCGGAATCACGTTGGCGAAGGAGCTCAGCGCGTTGTATTCGCCCAGCGAGTGGCCTGCGAAATAGGCGGGCCAAATGTCGGCGCCGGCTTCGCGCAGACGTGCGGTCTGGGCGAATGCCACGGTGGCGAGCGCCACCTGCGTGAACTGGGTCAGGTTGAGCAGGCCTTCCGGATGGCGGTAGGTCACGCCGTTGGCGGTCAGTTCCTTCGGATTGTCGCGTACGACGGCAAGGATCGAGAATCCAAGCTTCTCGCGGGTCACCTTGTCGGCGCGCTTCCACACGTCTCGTGCGGCCGGGGACTTGGCACGCTCGTCGAGCACCATACCCTGCTGCTGAATGCCCTGGCCCGGGTATACGAACGCGGACTTCGGCGCACGCACGATGGCGGTGCCACGAGACACGATGTTGCCGTCGATACGGCTGGTCACTTCGAGCACTATGCCGGAGTGTGCCACGCGGCCGACTCGTTCGACGGAGATTTCCACTTCATCGTCAAGCTGCACCATGCCGTACATGTTGTAGGTCCAGCCTGCGATTTCGTAGTGCGCACCCTTGCCGTCAAGCGCCTGCACCGCGTATTGCGCGGTTGCGGAGAGCCACATGCCGTGCACGAGCGGTGCCGTAAGACCGGAAACAGCAGCGCCACGATGCGAAGTATGGATCGGGTTGAAATCGCCGGAAGTACGTGCGAAGGCGGTCATCTCGTGTGGAGCGGTCACCTTGACGCGGCGCAGCAGTCGGCGCGGAGTGCTTTCGATTTCCGCGTCGATTCCACCATAGTCCGGTGCTTCCGGCGGCAGTGCGTCGGAGTATGCGCGGCCGCGGATGGCGAAACGTTCGGTTTCGTTGGCAAGCACGGTGCCGTCTTGCGCGCGGTGGGTGACGTGGATGGTCACCACACGGCCGGATGCCGATTCGAAGTAGTTTTCGGCCCAGCTGGTCAGCGCGATCTGTTCACCGATATGCTTGAGCAGTTCGTCTTCGCTGACTTCCAGTTCGATGAGATGATCGAGATGCACTGCGTTGAGCAGGCCTTCGATTACAGGGAAGCCGTTGACGTACACGGATCCGAGGGCCGCGTAAATGGCGGGCCATGCCGGTCCGACGAGTGCGTCCGGTGCGATGCGGGACGGCACCAGATCGCTTGGCAGTGCACCGCCGGTGGCTGCCTCATGGTCGAAGCCGAGGTTGGCCGACAGCGTGTAGCTGGCATGCGCCTGACCGAACGGATAGGAGGCTTTGTCTGCCATCTGTTCAATAACGGGCATGGCGGTGAGCTTGTCGCCAGTAATGGCAGTGTTACCAATGCCGGCAGTGTCTGCGAGCATACGATACACGTGTTCCGGCAGGCGGTCGCGATCGACCACCGGGAAAAGTCCGGACTCGTTGCCGTCCACGTTCAGCGGAATGACGATGTCGCGTACGGCATGCTTGGATGCGCCACCATCCGGATCGTTGTCCCAGTAGGTATCGAGATGAATGTCGAGATCGTACTTTTCGACGCTTCCTTCGCTGGAAATCTTGCGGATTTCGTAGCTGTCGTCGCCATTGCTGGTGCCGTATGCCGGGTTTGCCATGAGATGGCCCACCCACGAGATGTTCGGGGATTTGCGAATGAATTCTTCTGCGGAAGATGCCGCTCCGAGCTGTGCGAACGCAGTTTTGTCCGCGCTTGGCGATTCTGCGGAAACGCGCTTGACCATGGCCGCTTCGAAGCGTCCAAGAATGTCGGCTACAGGTTCGTCAACGGTGGTGATGCCCGCAACGGAGATCGGACCAGGAATAATGCGCACGGAATCGGCGGAGTAACGGGAGTCTTCGGACTGCCACAGCTGATCCTGACCCCACCAACGCAGCAGGTCGTTGTCGATGACGGGCACGAACGGCATTGGCTTCGGGTATTCACGCACGAGCACCGGGAACCAGGCTTCATCCATCGGGGTGACGGTCAGTTCGTCGGCTTGCGGATAGGCTTCGGCAAGCTTGGCGATGGCCGCATGCGGATCGGCTTCCACATCGGCGCGGGATGCGAACAGCGATACGAATTCGCCGCTTTCCTGCGTGGTGACGCGGGCTTCAATACGCTGCAGCAAGTGCAGGAAGCGATCGGCGTAGGTTTCGTCGACCCACGGGAAGGCGAGATCGGCGAAACGCTGCGCCCATGCGAGATATGTCATGGCCTTCAGGTCGCCGAAATACGGCTTTGCGGTGGCGTTCAACGCTTCGATGATTTCCTCGCGGCGGCTTTCCAGCTCTTCCGGATGCTTCATCACGCGCACCAGCAGGCGTCCGCAACGTGCGGAAGAGTTTTCCAGCTCGTAGATGTCGGCATGCAGATGGCTCAGGCCGGAAGTGACGCCGCCCTTGGCTTGGCCGCTCGGCACCCACTGCTCGCCCAACGGAGCGAACGGATCGCCGTCGGCTCCCTTGGCGGGAATACCCGGAGTGTTGACAAGCATCTGCTTGACTTCAGGGCTGGTGTGCGCTTCCTTGGCGGTCATCACGGCAGTGCCAACGAGCACGCCATCCACTGGCATGAGCGGACGGCCGTACTCTGCGGACCATTCGCCGGTGATGTAGTCGGCGCCGCGTTCCGGCGTGCCGATACCGCCGCCGACCACGAGCACCAGATTGGTCTGTTCACGCACTTCGGCATAGGTGCTCAGCAGCAGATCGTCCAATGATTCCCACGAATGGTGGCCGCCTGCGGAGCCGCCTTCAACTTCGATGAGCACCTTGACCGGAGCGACGGCCTTGGCGATGCGCACCACCTGGCGAATCTGGTCGACGGTGCCCGGCTTGAAGCTCACATACGGGAATCCGTCGGCGTTGAGATTGTGAATGAGTTCCACGGCCTCGTCAAGTTCCGGAATGCCCGCAGACACGACCACGCCGTCGATCGGGGTGCCGCTGGCACGCTTCTTCGGCACGATGCGCTGGGATCCGAACTGCAGGTTCCACAGGTAGCGGTCCATGAACATTGCGTTGAACTCAACGGTACGGCCTTCTTCAAGCTCTTCTTCCAGCTTGGCGACATGACGGTCGAACACGCTGGCGGTCACCTGGCCGCCGCCTGCGAGTTCTGCCCAGTAGCCGGCGTTGGCGGCCGCTGCCACGATTTCCGGTTCCACGGTGGTCGGGGTCATGCCGGCGAGCAGTACCGGAGCCTTGCCGGTCAGTTCGGTGAATGCGGTACGCACCTTGTCTCCGGCGGAAGTGTGGATGATGCTTGGTGCGAAGCGGGTCCAGTTCTGGGTGCGCTCAGGCAGGGTTTCCAACGTGGAGAGCGTGCCACGATCGGCCACGGTGGAGGCTTCCACCACGCCGACACCAGTGCCTTGGGCAACGGTGGAGAACAGCTTGCCGACGGTGGTTCCCGGACCGAAATCCAGCACCCACAGGGCGCTTGGATCGGTGGATTTCATGAGCGCGCGCACGCGGGCGGCCCAATCCACATGGTTGAGCAGCACTTCGGCAGCAAGCTCGTGAGCGTGGTCGACGTTGATTCCGCAAGATTCCGCCCATGAAACAGCCTGTGAAACAGCCTCGGCCATAAGCGGGCTGTGGAACGGCAGGGTTACGTCAAGGTATTCGAGCACCGGTTCGAACACGCGACCGCCACGCACCTTCTCTTCGCGCAGCTTGGCCTGGTGCTTGTGTTCCTTGGCCACTTCCACGCCGAACGCGGCCAGGTCCTCCGGGTAGCCGGAGAGCACATAATGCGTGGCGGAATTGGTGACGGCCACTGCGATCGGGCCGCGAGCGCCGGAAACACGCTCGATCAGCGCGTCCACCTGCGCGCGGGTGATGTCTTTGACCGACAGCATCGGCGTGGCTTCGCCGTGACGTGCGGCAAGACCAAGCTGACGTGCCTGACGGGTGCCGGCAACACCGATCAGCGTGGCAATCGCAAGAATTTCATCGATTTGTGCGGAAGCCGCCTCAACGGAACCTGCTTCAACGATCGCCTGCACCATGTGCACGGCGAGCACGCCCTGGGAGTGACCGAGCACGGCAACCGGCTTGGCAACGGCGGGATTGTAGCCGAGAGAAGTAGCGTCAAGCAGCGCACCCAACTGGGCGAGCGCAATGCCAGGGACGCTGGCGGAAGCCGCCGCGGCAGCGCCGAGTCGTGCCGGATTCGGTTCGAATCCGAACAGGTCGACCGGGCGGCCGGTGGTGGCGAGCAGGTCGGCTGCCACCGGGTACAGCAGCGCCTGGGCTGCGTCGACATGGGCGCGCAGCGCTTCGCTGAGCATTGGATTGGCGCTTTGGTCGGCAAGCGCCACCGGCCATGGGGTGGATTGTCCGGCGAAGGCAAGCGCGTGCGGCTCACCGTTCAGTCGATCAAGAAAAAAAGTATTCATGATGTTCCTTACTTGTTTTAAAAATCTTGCGATGTGTTCTTGCGATCGATTCTTGCGTTTACGTTTGCTTACGATTCATCCGCGCACTTTGCACCTGTCACAATGGCTGGTTGCCATGGTGTTTGGTGGTTTTACGCACGCGCTTCTTGCTGGAGAGCAGTTTGAGCGATTCGATGATGGTTTCTCGCGTTTGCTCGGGGTCGATCATGGCGTCGATTTCACCCATTTCCAGCGAAAGATTCGCGTTGACGGTGGTGCGTTCGTAATCGGCCACGTATTTGGCCCGGAGCGCTTCGACGTCTTTGCCTGAGTCTTTGGCTTTCTGCAGGTCTTTGCGGTGGATGATGTTCACCGCTCCGGCCGCGCCGAGCACTGCGATTTGGCTGGATGGCCAAGCGTAGTTGAGGTCGGCTCCAATGGCTTTGGATCCCATTACGATGTAGGCACCGCCGAAGGCTTTTCGCAGGATCACGGTGACCAGCGGCACTTGCGCGTTGGCGTAGGCGTAGATCACTTTCGCACCGCGGCGGATGATGCCCGCATGTTCCTGTTCGGCTCCCGGCTTGTATCCGGGGGTGTCCACCAAGGTGACGACCGGCAGGTTGAACGCGTCGCACAAACGCACGAATCGTGCCACTTTTTCGGAGGAATCCACGTCGAGGATGCCCGCGTTGACGTTCGGCTGGTTGGCCACAATGCCGACCGGATGCCCGTTCACGCAGGCGAATCCCACCACTGCGGAGCATGCGAACAGCTCGTGCACCTGCACGAATTCGCCGTAGTCCACGATGCAGCGGATCACGTCGAGCACGTCGTATGGCTGGCGATCGTTGTCGGGCACGATGGTGGCGAGTCGTTTGGACACGTCACGGTCGGCGCGGGTTGCGGCGTACGCGTAGGTGGGCGGCTGCAGGTCGGAGTTGGATGGCAGGTAGGCGAGCACGGTTCGTGCGTAGTCGATCGCGTCGGCTTCGTCTTCGCCCAAATAGTGCGCCACTCCGGAGGTGGCGTTGTGCACATAGCCGCCACCGAGATCGTCCATGCTGATCACTTCGCCGGTGGCCGCTTTGACCACGTCAGGACCGGTGACGAACATGTTGGAGTTCTCGCGGGTCATGATGATCAGGTCGGTCAGCGCCGGGCAGTACACGGCTCCGCCCGCGCAAGGGCCGAGAATCAGCGAAAGCTGCGGCACGAAACCGCTGGCGTCACAGGTTTTACGGAACAGATGCCCGTATTGCGTCAGTGCGGCTACGCCTTCCTGAATGCGGGCGCCGCCCGAATCGATGAGCGCGATGATTGGCACCTTCAGGTCGAGCGCCTTGTCCATCAATCGGCAGATCTTGCGGCCTTCCGCAACGCCTAGCGTGCCGCCGCGCACGGAGAAGTCCTGCGCATAGACGGCGACTTTGCGCCCGAACACTTCGCCGAAACCGGTGATGACCGCCGCTCCCGCACGACCACCGTTGATGTCGCCGCCGCAGAATCGTCCGATCTCTTCAAAAGAACCGGTGTCGAGCAGCAGATCGAGACGTTCGCGTGCCGTCAGCTTGCCTTTGACGTGCTGGCGATTGCGTGCATGGTCTTCCGCTTCGTGCGCAAGTTGCGCCGCTCGCAGTACGGATGCGCGGATTGGCTGGGACGCGCCCGGCACGTCGGCCGCGGAGACGGCTTCGGTTGCGTCTTTGCCGAGTCGCTCCTGCTGTTCCATCACGATTTTCACGGCTTCTTTAACGGCCGGGCTTGCGATGATATCAGTCATCACTTACCCCCTTCCACAGTGTCGCCAACAGCGGTTCCGTCAGTTTGCTGCCCGTTACCGCTCGCGCCACTCGCTCCGGTCACATCGATGGTCATCAATGTTTCGCCGGCTTCCACACCCGCCGCAGGCCCTACGAAAATCTTGATGACGGCGCCCTTGACCGGCGCGTACACGTAGTTTTCCATCTTCATGGATTCGAGTACGACGAGCAGGTCGCCCTTGGCCACCTGCTGGCCTTCGGCCACGTTGATGCGTGTCACGACGGCCTGCATTGGGCTTGCGATCACACCGGATTGTCCGTCATTGCTTTGCTGTTTTTTCTGCGCATGATGCAGTCCCTGACCGCGCAGAGGCTGGATGGCACGTTTCGCGTCACGCGCTTTGGCACCGCCCGTCAGGTTGGCGACGATATCGTTCGGCACGGTCAGCGACACTCGGCGATTGTTGACTTCGATAACGAAGGTTTCGCTGGATTCCTTTTTGTCGACGTCAAGAGAGCCCGTCGCGCCAGACACGGATGCCGGCTGCCCGCCTTGGGACGATGCGGCTGCTTTGTTGAGGTACTTGCGTTCCAGCCATTTGGTGCTGGCATCGTATGCGACACCGTGTTCGGCGGTGAATTCGTCGTCATTGAAGATCTGTTCGAACAGGCTTGCCGGAGTCGGCACGCCTTCCACTTTCAGTTCGCTCAATGCTCGGCGCACACGTGCCACGGCCGCTGCGCGGTCGGAAGCGGTGACCACGAGTTTGCCCATCATCGAATCGAATTTCGGCGAGATGGTGTCGCCTTCGACCACGCCGGAATCCACACGGATGCCCGGCCCGGACGGCCAACGCAGAGAAGTCAGCGTGCCGGAGCTTGGCGCAAGGTTCTTTGCCGGATCTTCGCAGGTCAGACGCAATTCGAAACTGTGTCCACGAAGCGGATGATTCACGGTCAATTCCCCGCCGTTGGCGATGGTCAGCTGCTCGCGCACCAAGTCGAGTCCGCAAACCTCCTCGCTGACGGTATGCTCAACCTGCAGGCGAGGATTGACTTCCAGGAAGTACACTTTGCCTTGTTCGGTCACCATGAATTCGCAGGTGCCAAGGCCTTCGTAATCGACCGCTTCGAACAGTCGGCGGGAGTAGGCTTCCAGCTGGTCGGTCACCTCGGAGGGAAGGAACGGTGCCGGAGCCTCTTCAACAAGCTTCTGATTGCGGCGCTGCACGGAGCAGTCGCGCGTGGAATACACGGTGAAGTTGCCGTGCGAATCACGACCGCACTGCGTTTCGACGTGACGTCCCTTGTCGATGAATCGTTCCACGAAATATTCGTTCAAATCACCGCCCTGCAGAGCGTCATGATTCATGTAGAAGCCGCGCAGCTCATCATCATTACGTACCAGCGTGATGCCTCGACCACCGCCGCCATCGGTACGCTTGAGCATCAGCGGATAACCGTGCGTGTGTGCGAAATCAAGCAGCAATCGCATGTCGGAAATTGACTGGGAAATGCCGGGAACCGGCGGAACTTTTGCAAAAGTCGCCACACGACGTGCGGTGATCTTATCTCCCAAATCCACGAGGGCTTTCGGATTGGGACCAACCCAAGCCGCGCCCGCGTCGATCACTTTCTGTGCGAATGTAGCGACTTCGGAAAGGAATCCGTAGCCGGGATGCACTGCGTCGGCACCGCTGCGCTGCAGAATGTCGATCAGCAGATCCTCGTTGAGATACGTGTCTTTGTATGTATCTCCGGAAAGCAGATATGCGTCGTCAGCCATCTGCACATATTGCGCATGGCGATCCTGTTCCGCGTACACCGCAACCGTGGGAATCCCCATCTCGCGTGCGGTGCGCACTACGCGAAGCGCGATTTCGCCGCGATTCGCCACCAAAAGTTTGTTGACATTTTTAGGCATAACGTCAAGTTTGGCCAAACGAACGAAAAATCGCGAACTCGTTTCCCACAAAAGACACGCAAACTTTTTGTAAGGCTCCACAAACGTTACCGAAACTCAGCAAGCCTACGATTGGGGGCATAAGTTGACAAATCCTGCATTTTCGTCACTTTTGCGATCGCCGTCATTTCGGCTGCCAATAATCGTCGATTCATCAACAGTAATGCAATCAAATTCAAGGAGAATTATCGTGCGTAACGCAATGCTGACGCTCAAGACCACACTGAAAACCGCTACCAGCGGCACTCTTGGATCCGTGCTCAAGCCCGCACTGTTCGCCGTGCTCATGTGGGCGGCTTCCGCGGCCGGCGCCGTGCCGATTCCGGGCACGCCCGTGCCGATCACCCTGCAGACGTTTGTGGTGATGCTGGCCGCGCTGATGCTGCCGTGGAAGCAGGCCGGCACCGCGATGCTCATGTATCTGGCGGCAGGCGCGGTCGGTCTGCCGGTGTTCGCAGGCGGCGCTTCCACCATGGCATTGGTCGGCCCGAGCGCCGGCTTCCTGATCGGCTTCCTGCCGGCGGCCGTCGTCACCTCGCTGCTCAAGGGCGAGGCCCGCACCGATTCGCTGAAGCACGGTGCACTGACCGCCGCACGTTATCTGTTCGCCTGCGTCGCCGGCTGCATTGTGCTTGACTATCTGCTTGGTTTCATCGTGCAGTCCGCCATTACCGGCGTTGCGCTGCCGATCGTTGCGGTGGCTTCCATGGGATTCATTGCCGGCGACGCGGTCAAGGCCGTCATCGCTTCCGCCGTGGTAGCAGGTCTTGCCAAGCTGAAGTGAGTGGAACGCGTTACGAACGTTTTCTCACTTGCCGAACACGCCCACATCGGCCGTGCTGACCTGATGCAACACGCCTTCCTGATCCTCAATGGTCAGGGAGGCGTCGTCGTTTAAAGCGACGGCCTTGCCCCGCAGAGTGGTTCCGTCCATGAAATGCGCTTCGCAAGACTTGCCAAGCGTCCAGCAGATCGGAATCATGGCCTCTCTGGCACGCACAGCCTCACGATGGGAATCCTCCTCAAAATCAGCCAACCGCGAGCGCAAGCCTCGCACCCAACGTGCGGCGATCGCATCGCGCATAACGGCAACATCCGGCAGATCGTGCGCAATCAACTGCAACGACGTGGCCTTGTCTATCGGCAACCGCTCCTGTGCGATGGCAAGATTCAAACCGACGCCGATCACAATGGCGACGCGATCCTCGCAACCCGCAATCGGCACCATTTCGGCGAGCACGCCACCGAGTTTCTGTCCATCCACGAAAATATCGTTCGGCCATTTCAATGCAATATCCCCGATATTCTCGTCAAAACCGCCGCCGCAATCGCGTACCGCGCCGACAATCGCCTCACGCATCTCGCAGCCGGCGATCATTTGCAGCCAACCGCTGACGGATAAATCGCGCATAATCGAAACGGGCACGCTTACCACCAGCGACACGATGAACGACTCCCCCGGAACGCTCGTCCACGTATGGTCGAGACGCCCGCGGCCTGCCGTCTGCTCATTCGCCGCAATGACCACGATTTCATGCCCGCTCCACGCGGACTTCCCTGCATTCACGCCATCCGCGCTGCTCACGCCATCCGCACCATTCACACCGAACAGCACTCCCTCGCGCACCAAATCCGCGGCATACGTATTCGTGGATCCCACGGTGTCGAGCAGCAGCACCTGATCCGCCGCAACACAAGTACGCGGCATAATCATTGCCGAATCCAAAATCGCCATCATTACCCCCTATCTACTACGGCATGTTCGACGCAACGCAACAGCCAACGCAACAACCATGCAGCTGCTATTCGTCCTGCCGCACTTGGCTGGCTTCATACTCGCTGACCACGTTCGCCTTGACCGCCTGCCGTGCATTACGCGACTCACGCCAGAATTGCAGGCATACGAAACCGAACACGAACGCGACCGGCAGCATATGCCGTTCGAAATTGTTGGCCGGAGCGGTGATCATCACGCCCATGAGCAGCAACAAGGGCAAATGCCACGACAGCGAACGCCACCGTCGCAGCACCACTTCGGCAGCGCCGACCAGCAGCATCAGCGTTACGTACAGATTGCCGTGCGTCACCCAGCCGACCACGGGAATATTGCCCCATCCTTTGGCGAAACCAGCCACCGCATCGCGCCAATCGTGATTGTACAGATGGATCCACTCATTGCCGCTCTGCACATAATCGTTGTTCACGTAGTAGTCCATCGACACGTACGGTAGGTCGGTCACGTCGAAATAGCCGAAACACTCCGCGAAAAACGCGTCGAGTGCGATCACGGGATTCGCGACAACGATTTCAAGCCATGCCTCGTTGAAGTTCTTCATGTCGTCTTCGGTGACGGTACGCCACTTGTAGCTGACTTTTTTCGATTGGATGCCGGAGGATTTCACCGGGTCGGCGTCCTGCCAGGAGTATGCTTCGGCCATTTGGTCGAGATTAAAGACGGGTTCGAGCTTTTCCGTCGCGTCTGCCGGAATGCCGTTTGGATTGTATTTGGCGACGCGCGCGATCTGCTGCAGTTGGATGCCCCGGCTTTCGATCGGGTCGCCACCGATGATGGCACCCGTGTTGGTAAGGAATACGATGCCGCCATGAATGAGGATGGTCGGCAGCAGCAGTGCCACAAGATAGGTTTTCCAACGTTTTCGATCGTTGATGAGCGCCAGGATCAGGGTAAAGAGAATGATGTACCATGCGTATTTCGCGCTGATGAGCATCACGCAGCTTGAGATGGTGAACGCCATGATCGAGCGTTTGCGCAGACGAGTCGGCTTGCTGTTGATGGTGGGCAACGCTTTGATGTGCGTCATATGCAGTTCGTACCACACGCCGAACCACCATACGAATGCGAAAGCGAACAGTGGCGATTTCGTCAGGGAAATCGTGGCGAACACTGCAAGGGGGCACACCATGAAGAACAGAAGTATCACGAATCGGGTTTTCGCACCGGCCCGCAGTCTGGAAGGACGTGCCACGACGCCCGCTTCGGGATGCGTGTAATCGCGCATATTCCAGCAATCGTGGCGTTCCGGATGCGAGAAGTCGAATGTGCCGACGCCGAGCCTGCGCCACGGCAGGTTGAAGAATCGGTTGGCGGTCGCCGAACAGCAGAATGCGGCGAACAGCCATTGCAATGCGGCAAGCACCACAATGCCCGCATCGTTGGAGTCGGTGAAATAGCGAGAAACCGCCGCCACCGCGCCGTAGAGCACGGTGAGCACAACGTTATGCTGGTCGGTCAGGTACGTGGGATTATCCGGCCACATGTAATGCGCGGTCGGGTAGATATCCATGGGCACGAACGAGAAGAAACCGATATATGGCTGCTTCAGGCCCATCCACTGGTTCAACGCCCAGCTGAATTCGCGGATTTGCGAACGTATGTCGGCGCCGAATGCGGCCAATAGCGTGGTCGGCACCCACAGCCAGCCGATCACGAACACCAGCATGAGTTTCCACCAGCAGTCGGTGCAACGGGTCAGTTTGCGCCCAAGCCATACAATCATCGCATGAAGGGCACGCCCTGGGCGACTGTGCGCAGCGTCATGCAGGTGTCGCAACATAATGCCGAGCACAGTGCTTGGCGTTCCCGCGATCTCGTCGCATAGTCTTTCATACCGACGTACGAAATATCGCGGAAGCACGCGACGACCGTGTCCGAATCTGACCAGCGCGACGACAATCGAAAAACATATTGCGAAAGCGACCACCAAATACAGCACGTTCAGCCAGCCGAAGTCGGAAAGTCCGCCACCGAACCAATACAACGGCCCGATGGCGCAACACCATGCCACCCACAGGCATGCCAGCACGGCCAGCGTCCAGCTGAGGAACGTACCGACCTTTTCGCCACGCTTTCCGGTTTTTTTGACTTCGCTCATAAGCGGCATAATAGCGGCACTCCCCGAATGAGCCTCACCTTGTTGTCGCCGCCCGTTCAGCGATTCGTTGGATAGACGGCTACACTTGACGCTTATGAACTCCGATCAGGCAGACATTCTCGACCTTCTGGCAGGGCACACCGACGATTCGACCATCGAACGGCTCGCTTTCGAATGCCTGATGACAAATCTTACGGATGAACGCGTCGCCTCGTTGATGAACGTGCTCGGATGGCGCGGAAATTTCGATTGCTTTGCGATTGGCGGCACACCGAAGGTAAGTCCCGCCTCGGCTTCGCTTGTCGCGCGCAATGCGGTGCGTGATTTGGGTGGGGAGCACGCGATCGTCGGCACGTACGGCAGTTTTCTGCTGGTGCTGGTCTGTCAGATGGGGGCCGCCACCGCCGAGGTGACGTGCACGTCTGTCATTTCCGCGTTCAGCGAGGATGAGCCGGTGTATTTGAGTCCGGTACGTTCCGGTGTAGTCGGCGCCTCGCATGTGTTGCGTGAAACCTTGTTCTCGTTGCAGGCCGCTCCCGCTTTGGCTTCGCCGTCCCGCCCGTTGCGTGCCGACGAATTGCTGCCTGAGAGGGCACTTTTGGGCGATGACTACGCTCGTGAGGAGCTGTATCAGAACGTGTATCGGGTGCTTCATGGCGATAATCCCGACGATCCGACTTTTGTGACGGTTTCCACGTTTTTGAGGAACGGCAGTTCTTTGGAGAACACCGCGAAGGATTTGAACGTGCATCCGAATACGGTGCGCTATCGTTTGAAGCGTGCCGCGGAAACGACTGGTTGGGATGCGACCGATCCGCGCGACGCATACGTGTTGATGACCGCGCTTGCAATCGGCCGTATGCGCGATCGTTGAAATTACTTTTCTGTTTTTAATATCTGTCTGATATCTGGTTTCATTGAAATTCTTTGATATTCAGCGATTGCAGAATCATTATTTATTAAATGAGATGGATAATCACAAGATATATACGAAAAGACCCGCATCTCGCGTTGAGGCAGGATGCGGGCCTTTTGCAAGCTATATAGAAGCTATTTGCAAGCTATATTGCTCAGGCGATGACCGTCGGATCAACCGGGACGCCCGGGTTCATCGTGGAGGTGATGGTCGCCTTGGTGACGTAGCGGCCCTTCACGGTGGACGGCTTCAGACGCTTGATTTCGTCGGCAACAGCCTTGAAGTTCTCGTCGAGAGCCTGCTCGGTGAAGGAGAGCTTGCCGATGAGGAAGCTCAGGTTGCCGTTCTTGTCGACGCGGAAGTCGACCTTGCCGCCCTTGATGTCCTTGATGGCCTTGGTGACATCCATGGTCACGGTGCCGGTCTTCGGGTTCGGCATGAGGCCGCGCGGACCGAGCACGCGGCCGAGGCGGCCGACCTTGCCCATCATGTCCGGGGTAGCCACCACGGAATCGAAGTCAAGGAAGCCGTCGGCGACCTTCTGCACGAGATCATCGTCACCGACGATGTCAGCGCCAGCCTCGAGAGCCTCGGTGGCCTTCGGGCCACGGGCGAACACGAGGACCTTGGCGGTCTTACCAGTGCCGTTCGGCAGGTTGACGGAACCGCGGACCAGCTGGTCAGCCTTGCGCGGATCGACGTTCAGGCGCAGCACGGCCTCAACGGTCTGATCGAACTTGTACTCCGGCATGCTCTTGACGAGAGCGATGGCTTCGTTGGCGGTGTAAAGATTGTTGCGATCGATCTTCTCAGAAGCTTCGCGGTACTTCTTGGAACGCTTTACCATTTGTCCCTCTCCTCTCAGTCGGTAACCGTGATACCCATCGAGCGGGCGGTGCCCTCGATGATCTTCATGCCGGCTTCGACGTCGCGTGCGGACAGATCAGCCATCTTGATTTCGGCGATCTCACGGACCTGGGCCTTGGTGACGGAGCCGACCTTGTGGGTCAGCGGGTTTTCGGTACCCTTCTGGATGCCCGCAGCCTTCTTCAGCAGAGCTGCCGCCGGCGGGGTCTTCAGAATGAAGGTGAAGGAACGATCTTCGAAAACGGTGATCTCAACAGGGATGACCTGGCCCATCTTGTCCTGCGTGGCAGCGTTGTACTGCTTGCAGAAGTCCATGATGTTCACGCCATGGGAACCCAGTGCCGGGCCCAGCGGCGGGGCCGGGTTGGCCTTGCCAGCCTGAATCTGGAGCTTGAGAAGCGCCGAGACTTTCTTCTTAGGAGCCATTGTATGGTTCTTCTTTCTGTAGAAGCGGTGGTAGCGGCACCGGAGTAGGTCTCCCGCGTCCGGTTCCTTCCGCAACGTATATTGCTGTGCTGTGCTAGCGGATTCCGTACCCTCATTCAGGCACGCCAAACCCTCCAGACACAAGCCTTTCTATTATGCCCACTTCCCCCAGACAAAAAAAGACCCCGCACATTGCGGGGTCTTTCAAAATCCTTATTACTTACTGAAATTCAATAATGCGTGCGCCTTCACGGCAAGCTGCTCACTCTGCCTACAGACTGTCCACTGGATTGTCTGCTTAACGGCTCAACGCAGCTAACGCTCCATTATTAAATTCAGGCTAGTTTCTCTACCTGGTTGAAGCCCAACTCTACCGGCGTGTCACGACCGAAGATGGACACGAGCACAGTGAGCTTCTGGGTGGTAGGCTCAACGTCGGAAACGACAGCTGCCATGGTGGTGAATGGACCGTCGGTAACGGTGACCTGATCGCCAACTGCGTAGGAGACTTCGAGGACGCGCTTCTTGTTGGCGGCTGGCTTGTCGCCAGCCTTCTTGAGCGCTTCGGAAGCGATCATCGGAGCCATCATGGAAACGACTTCCTTGCGGCTCAGCGGCGCCGGTTCCTTGGTTGGGCCGACGAAGCCGGTAACGCCTTCGGTCTCGCGAACGATACGACGGGCGTTCTCATCCGGAAGCATGCGAATCAGCACGTAGCCGGGAACACGCACGCGGGTGATGACCTTCTTGCCCTTTTCAGTGTGCTTTTCGACCTCTTCCATCGGCACTTCGATCTGGAAGATCTTGTCTTCCATGCCGAAGCTCGCCACACGGGATTCGACGTTGGTCTTCACGCGCTTCTCATAGCCGGAATAGGTGTGCAGCACATACCATTTGCCCTCGAGGGTGCGCAGGCTGTTGGAGAAGTCTTCGACGGCCTTGGCGCCGGCATCCTGCTCGTCGTCTTCCTCGCCCTCTTCGGACTCGTCGGAAGCGACTTCAGCAGTCGGCTCTGCCTCAACGGTCTCATCGGCAGTTTCCTGAACGCTTTCGCCTTCGGCCGGTAGCGCCTCAACGGCGGCCACGGCCTCGAGATCAGCTTCGGGAGCCTCATCGAGGTTGTCGGAAAACACTTCGTCAGTCATGCAGTTTCACCTTCAAGTTGTTGATCAGCCGAAGATCCACAGGGTCAGCTTGCCCAGACCGAAGTCCATGCCGGTGACCAGTGCCATCAGGAGCAGCACGAAGATGAACACGGCGAGTGCCCAGAAGAACAGCTCTTTGCTGGTCGGGGTCACGACCTTGCGGAGTTCGTCGATAATCTGTTTGATGAACAAGCCAATTCGCATGAAGATGTTCGGCTTAACGGCCTTTTCGCTATTCTCTGCCTTCGCCATAATAATCCTCCGCTGAGCTTGTTGCAAGAAGCTTGGCAGGGAAGGCGGGACTCGAACCCACAACCTACGGTTTTGGAGACCGTTGCGCTACCAATTGCGCCACTTCCCTAGGTGTACTCTGCCGTTTCTACTTGCTGGCGAGGATTTTATGCGAAAAACCACGCAAGAAGTAAGCGGCAAAACCGCCAAGTCGAAATAATAGCGGGTATTTGCGACTTAGTCCAACCGGTTTTTGAAGAAACCTTTCAAAACCGCTATTTTCCAACGAAAAAAAGATTCGCACCCGGCATGTCACCGTGGCGCGAATCGTACGAAAAGTTTCAGTCAGGTCAGTATCAGGCTTCGACCCACTGCTTCATGCGTTTCATGCCCTCGACCAAATCGTCGTCGGCAAGCGCATACGAGAATCGCAGGTAGCCGGGAGCACCGAACGCTTCACCTGGCACGGCTGCCACATGGCCTTCGTCAAGCAATGCCGCAGCCAGCTCGGACGTGCTCGCATAGGAGGCCTTGCTTGTACCGAGTGGCTTGTTCAGCAGGGCGCTCACATCGGCGAACGCATAGAATGCACCGGTCGGAGTCGGACAGTTCACACCCTCGATATCGTTCAGCGCGGCGACGATGGTCTGACGGCGCTTGTCGAAAGCCTCGCGCATCTCGTACACGGCATCGAGCGAGCCGGATACGGCCGCGATTGCGGCGCGCTGGGAGATATTGTTCACGTTGGACGTCATATGCCCCTGCAGCTTGGACGCGGCCTTGGCCACGTCGAGGGGAGCGATCATCCAGCCGACACGCCAGCCGGGCATGGCATACGTTTTGGCCACGCCGTTGAGCACCAGCAGCTGACCACGCACTTCGGGCACTGCAGCGCCGACATACGTGGTTTTTGCGCCATCGTAGTTGAGATGCTCATAGATTTCGTCGGAAATCACCCACACATGATGTTCCACAGCCCATTCACCGATCGCTTTGACGGTTTCCGGCTTCCACACGGCACCCGTCGGATTGTTCGGCGTGTTCACGATGATGGCTTTCGTACGTTCGGTACGCGCTTGTTCGAGATCTTCAAGACTTGGTTCGAAATTGCGGTCAGCGCCGGCGAACACTTCGACAGGCACGCCTCCGGCCAGTTTCACCGCTTCCGGATAGCTCGTCCAATACGGCGTCGGAATGATGACTTCGTCGCCTTCGTCAAGCAGGATTTGGAATGCCGAATACACGGCCTGCTTGCCGCCGTTGGTTACGATAACCTGGTTCGGATCGACTTCGTAACCGGAATCGCGCAACGTTTTTTCTGCGATTGCCTTACGCAGTTCCGGCAAACCTGCCGTTGGGGTGTAACGATAGTTTTTCGGATCCTGCACCGCTTCGGCCGCAGCTGCGACGATCGGAGCCGGAGTCGGGAAGTTCGGCTCGCCCGCGCCAAATCCAATGACGTCGATTCCTTCGGCTTTCATCGCTTTCGCTTTGGAATCAACGGCCAGAGTAGCGCTCGGAGCCACGTGGTTAATACGTTCGGAAAGAGTCTGCCAGTCAGCCATAGTCATGCTTGCCATGCTAACTCTCCCACCCGAAAAACAACAGCCTTCGGCACATTTTGCTCGATTGTGCTGCTTCCTTTTTCTTTCCTTTGGCTGGTGTCCGGTAGGGACTGGAAGATAAATATTTCTACACCAAAACGAGATTGTCGCGGTGGACTAGGGGGTGCGCGTATTCTTCGCCGAGGAAACGCTTGAGCTGGGCGGTATTACGGCCGAGCATTTGCGGGATCTCTTCGGAGTCGAATCCTACAAGGCCTTTTGCGAGATGCTCTCCCGCTTCGTTGTCGATCCACACCGCGTCTCCGGCGGCGAAATCGCCCTTCACCTCAAGCACGCCGGCTGCGAGCAGACTGGCCGCTCCCCCACGCACCGCGTTGGACGCGCCCGCGTCGGCCACCAGAGTACCTTGCGGGTGGGCCGCGAAGCCAATCCATAGGCGGCGCGAAGAGCCACGGTCGTTGATTGGTGCGAATGCGGTGCCGACCGGGTCTCCCATCATGGCCGGGCCTGCGTTCGACGCGCAGGTGAGCACTGCAGGAATGCCGGAAACTGCCGCCACACGGGCTGCTTCCATTTTGGTGACCATGCCGCCGGTGCCCACATTTGAGCCTGTGCCGCCGACCTGCACATTGGCGAGCGCATCTTCCACGTTCGGTACGTAGCTGATGCGTTTCGACCCAGGTTCGCTTGGGGGTGCCGTGTAGAGTGCGTCCACGTCGGTGAGGAGTACGAGGGCGTCGGCGACAACGATGTTGGCGATCAATGCGGAGAGGCGGTCGTTGTCTCCGAATCGGATTTCGTTGGATGCAAGCGAGTCGTTTTCGTTGATGATTGGCACCGCGCCCAGGTCGAGCAGTCTTTCGAGAGTGCGTCGTACGTTGCGGTATTGTTGTGGCGCGATGGTGTCGGATACGGTGATGAGGATCTGCCCGACGCGCAGTCCGTAGTGTGCGAAAGCGCTTTCGTATTGTGCCATGAGCAGGCCTTGGCCTACGGCCGCGCATGCCTGCTGGTCAGCCACGTCGGTTGGTCGCGCGTCGAAGCCAAGGGAACCGAATCCGGCTGCAATGGCGCCGGAGGAGACGAGCACCACACGCCCGCCCATGAGTCGTACGCGTGCGATGGCCGCCACGAGCGCGTTGAGCCGTTCCGGATCGAGGTGGCCGCTTGGCTTGGTCAGCGAGCTGGATCCCACTTTCACCACGATGGTTTGCGCTTCGGCGATGGCTCGGCGCACTTGGGTTTGCGATGGCGTGTTCATGGTTCCTCCAGGCGTTCGAATGGCCGAAAAGAAAACCCGCCGACATGCCAATCGGCACATCAGCGGGCGTATTGCTGCTTCTATTGTTCCACGTTTTCGGATTCGGTGGTTTCACCGCGTCCGAAGAGGCTGGTTTCGTCATGCCGGTCGTCGTCCACGGAAGGATCAGCCCAGTGTCCGGCCTTACGCTCGGCCATCATGGCTTCGCGCACGGCTTGGCGTGCGTCCATCATTTCGTGGTATTGGCGACGGCGTTCCGCGTTGGTGCGGCGCTGCGAACGGCCGTCCTGTTCCTGCAGTCGCAGGTCGACGCCTCGTGCGCCAAGCTGGGCGCCGTCGAGCATTTCCGCACCTGCCGCAATGGTCGGATCCCAATCGAATTCCACGGCTCGCGCACCCTTGCCGATGCGCACTTCATCACCCGGCTTGGCGCCCTTGTTGCGCAGTTCGTCTTCAACGCCAAGCTTGGCGAGACGGTCTGCCAGGTAGCCGACCGCTTCGTCGTTGTCGAAGTTGGTTTGCATGACCCAACGTTCCGGCTTGGTGCCAAGCACTTCATACCAGACATCGCCGTTGCCAGCTTCCTTGCGTTCCACGGTGAAGTCAAGCGCAGTGCCGCCTTCGTCGTTGCGACGGCGACGATTGCGAGGCTCTTCAAGCGGCTTGATGACCACACGCGCTTCTTCTTCGGCCTGTTCGCGTTTGGCGACTTCCTTGCGCATGTCGGCGACCATGGCTGCCAACGCCCAGTTGAGTTCTTTCAAACCTTCATGGGATGCGGTGGAGATGACATACACGTTGAGACCGAGTTTTTCGAATTCCGGTTTGACGAATTCGGCCAATTCCTTGGCTTCCGGCATATCGACCTTGTTGAGGATGATGATGCGGGGGCGTTCGGGGATTGGGATCGCACCCAATGGCAATTCCAGCTTGTCTGCATATTCGGCCAGCTCGTGTTCGAGCGCCTTGTAGTCGCTCATCGGATCACGGTCAGGTTCCAGCGTGGCACAGTCAATTACGTGGGCGATGATTTCGGTGCGTTCGATGTGGCGCAGGAATTCAAGGCCGAGGCCTTTGCCTTGCGAGGCTCCCGGAATCAAGCCTGGCACGTCGGCGATGGTGTAACGCATGTCTCCCGCCATGACCACGCCAAGATTCGGCACGAGTGTGGTGAACGGGTAGTCGGCGATTTTCGGCTTGGCGGAGCTCATGGCGGCGATCAGACTGGATTTGCCTGCGGACGGGAAGCCCACCAAAGCCACGTCGGCGATGGATTTGAGTTCGAGGATGACATCTCGTTCCTCACCCGGCTCACCCAAGAGCGCGAAGCCTGGAGCACGACGTGTGCGGTTGGCCAGTGCGGCGTTGCCAAGGCCGCCGTTGCCGCCGGCCGCCACTACGAACTTGTCTCCGGCGTGGCGCAGATCGGCGAGCTGTTCGCCCGGATGCTTGGGCTTGCCTTGCGGCCCTTTGGCTTCGAAAATCACGGTGCCCACGGGAACTGGCAGAATCAGATCGGCACCTTTGGAACCGTCTTTGGTATCTCCCAAGCCCATGGTGCCGCTCCCAGCCTCACGGTGGGGCATGAAACGGTAATCGAGCAGGCTGTTGGCGTTCTGGTCGGCCATGAAGATCACGGAACCACCGTCACCGCCGTTGCCGCCGTTCGGGCCTGCCAACGGCTTGTATTTTTCTCTACGGATGCCGGCGGAGCCGTTGCCGCCGTCGCCGCCCTTCACATGGACGGTCACGCGATCGACGAAATCACTCATGTATCTACCTTAATCGTTTGTTCGAAACGGTCCGATTTATTGTCCGTTCGCAAGTCTGCATGCATGTTCTGCATGCAACGTTACGTGACGTTTGGGACGGACTGGAGGAAAACAATCCTCAGCGATCATCAAAATAAAGAAAAGCCGCGTCCACAACGGGCGCGGCTTTATCTTATAAGCGTTGATTGCGCGTATCTCAGGCGGCGATCACGTCGACGACCTTGCGGTCACGACGAACGCCGAACTGCACGCTGCCGTCCTTGAGGGCGAACAGGGTGTGGTCCTTGCCCATGCCGACGTTCTCGCCCGGGTGGAACTTAGTGCCACGCTGACGAACGATGATGTTGCCGGCCACGACGGCTTCGCCGCCGAACTTCTTCACACCGAGGTATTGCGCGTTTGAATCGCGACCGTTGCGCGAGCTGGACGCGCCCTTCTTATGTGCCATGTCTGTTCCTTTCGGTCCTTGACTCTAACCCTGCGTCAATCAGGCGATAGCCGTGATCTTGACAGCGGTCAGCTGCTGGCGATGGCCCTTGCGACGAGCAACGCCGGTCTTGTTCTTATACTTCATGATGCTGATCTTCGGACCCTTGGCCTCATCGTTGACAACCTCAGCCTTGACGCTGACGTTGGCGAGATCCTTGGCACCGAGGACAACCTTGGAGCCGTCCACAACGAGAGCAACCGGGAATTCCACGGTTTCGCCCTTCTTAGCCTCGAGACGGTTGACGTAGATGACGTCACCGAC
Source organism: Bifidobacterium sp. N4G05 (assembly GCF_002742445.1). Classification (GTDB taxonomy): domain Bacteria; phylum Actinomycetota; class Actinomycetes; order Actinomycetales; family Bifidobacteriaceae; genus Bifidobacterium; species Bifidobacterium hominis. The sequence continues at coordinate 271,129 of NZ_NJNQ01000001.1, forward strand.
CTCAACCTTTTCCTGATGGCCGCCGGCCTTCACAATCGCGTACATATCCGTTCCTTTATTAACTTGGAAAGCTTACTGCCCGGCACGTTCGAGCCTCGCGGCCAGACACCAGCAATCTAATCTACACATACCCGCGTACAACCGCAAGTCTGTTCCCGGCGTGTCAGGTTGACAGACCGGAATAATCATTTATTCTTCTATATCTCCTCGCCCAGTTCCGCATTGTTGGCTGCTACAGCCGCCGCCGCGATCTGCGCGAGTTTGGCCTTCACGTCCGGCGAGGAGCCTTTCGGCACCTGCACGTCCGTGCCGTGACCATGCTTGTTGGTTTTGACGAACGGGTCGCCGCCCTTCAGGGCGTACGGATCATCATAATCCGCGGACACGGTTGGCTCGTCGTGAAGAATGAATCCGCGACCCTTGCAGGTCGGGCATTCCTCGGAGAAGGCCTCCACCAAGCCCTGTCCGATGCGCTTTCGCGTCATCTGCACCAGGCCAAGCGAGGTGACTTCGGCCACCTGATGCTTGGTACGGTCGCGGGCCAGGCATTCCACCAGTCTGCGCAACACCAGATCACGGTTGGCCGGCATGACCATGTCGACGAAGTCGATCATCACCATGCCGCCGATGTCACGCAGGCGCAGCTGACGTGCAATCTCTTCGGAAGCTTCGAGGTTGCAACGGGTCACCGTCTCCTCAAGGCTCTTGCCGCGGCCGATGAAACGGCCGGTGTTCACATCGATGGTGGTCATGGCTTCGGTGCGGTCGATCACGATCGAACCGCCCGACGGCAGGTAGACCTGACGTTCCATGCCCTTGCGCAGCTGGGAGTCGATCTGCCACTTGTCGAACACGTCTTTGCCTTCATGTTCGGCCGGATCCCACTTTTCAAGCTTGTCTTTCAAGTCGGGAGCCATGGTGTCGAGATATTCCTCGATACGGCCGTACACGCGCTCACCTTCAACAATCATCTTGGAGAAGTCGTCGTTGAAGATGTCTCGCACCACGCGGATCGCCACGTCCGGTTCGCCTTGCAGCAGCTTCGGACGCTTGCCATGCAGGAATTCGTCACGCTTGGCGGTGATGCGTTCCCACTGGCGCACCAAGCTTTCGAGATCCTTGGTGATCGCCTCTTCGGAAGCGCCTTCCGCGGCGGTACGAATGATCACGCCCATGTCTTTCGGAGCGACCTTCGACACGATGTTCTTGAGGCGGGAACGTTCGCGCTCGCTAAGCTTGCGGCTCACGCCCGTCATGCCACCGGACGGCACGAGCACCAGGAAACGGCCCGCGAGAGTCACCTGCGAGGTCAGTCGTGCACCCTTGTGCCCGATCGGATCCTTGGTGACCTGCACAAGCACAGGGTCTCCCGACTTGAACGCGAGTTCGATGCGGCGAGGCTGGCCTTCCAAACGTGCGGAATCCCAGTTCACCTCGCCCGCATACAGCACGCCGTTACGAGCCTGACCGATGTCGACGAACGCGGCCTCCATGCTCGGCAGCACGTTCTGCACGCGGCCAAGATAGATGTTGCCCACGGTGGCGACTTCCTGAATGTCGGACACGTAATGTTCGACAAGCACATTGTCTTCGATCACGGAGATCTGCGTGTGGCGTTCGCGTTCGCGCACCACCATCAGACGGTCCACATGCTCGCGGCGAGCCAGGAAATCCTGTTCCATGAGCTGGCTTTGGCGGCTACGTTCGCGGCGATTGTCACGGCGACGCTGCTTCTTGGCCTCAAGTCGGGTCGAACCCTCGACATCGGTAATCTCGTCGATGTACTGCTGCTTACGGGAACGGCGTACGAGCGGCTCCTCCTGCTCCTCGGTCTTCGCGCCGCCACGGCGACGGCGACGGCGACGGGTCACCGTGCCCTCTTCCTCGTCATCCTCCTCACGGCGACGGCGAGACTCACCTTCGACGTTCTCCTGCTGCTGTTCGTCAGCTTCCTCACGATTGCCACGACCACGACGGCGACGACGGGTGCGCGTCGGCTGCTCGTCATCATCATCGTCACCACGATTGCCACGTGTTTCGTCGTCGATAGGCGCGTACGTGATATCGTCGAGGATCAAATCCTCTTCAATCTGCTCGACCTCGGCCGCAGCCCGACGTTCCTGCGCGTTCAAACGACGGGAACGACGGGACTTGCGAGATCCGCCTTCCTCATCGTTTTCCGCATCATCATTACGATTGTCACGATCGTTGCGTTCACTGCGATTGCCTTCGGAACGCTCTTCGTCGGCAACGTCACGATTACGACGGCGACGACGACGGGTCGGACGGTCCTCATCCTGCGCATCGTCATGACCCCGCATATTGCGATCATTGCGAGATTCACGGGAATCGTCACGATCGTCATCGGACCCGTCACGAGAATCCGCAGCAGACGGCAAAACCGGTTCCTGGAACAGCAGCGACATCATCGGACGCGGATTATGACGGACCTCATGGCCTTCCGGCAACATATCGACCGCATCAAGCGCACGTTCTTCATACGATTCCTCATCGCGGGAATCATCGACGGCACTGCGACGGCGACGACGAGGACGATCCTCATCACGCTCATCCTCGACCTGCACCGCGCGGCGGCGACGAGTATGTGTCGACTGCTCATCGGCAATCTCACGAACATCATCGTCGAACTGGGCCGAACGACGACGGCGACGAGACGGGCGAGACACGCCATCGGAATCGCCATCATCACTGGAAACAGCGTCGTCACCGACACCATGCACAGGCTGCGCAACCGGTAACTTCGGCTCTTCGAACAGCGGAGTCGCGGCATGCTCCTCGACCTTCAATTCCAAAGACGCGCCGGCAGCTCCAACCCCACGCACCACACGACGACCGCCACGACGGCGACGCGGCGCAGAATCGGACTGGGACGATTCGAATTTCACAACATTCACGGCATGCTCAGGCGATGCCGCGGCTTCGACCTGATCGAAGCCCTCATTGATATTAGGCACAATGACTCCTCGACGGCACGCTGCAATCGCGCCGCCCATGCTTAGGCCTCATACGGTTCTCACACCACGCTCTCACCGTGGCCGCGCATCATGGCGCCCGTAGGAAGCAACTTCCGTCAAAAGTCTTCATCATGCGACGGCGGACACCGGCGCTCGCGGGCACACATGAATTTCACGCGAGGGGATCAACGCCATCGGATGCATTGGTGATTTGCAGAACCACCGTCTATAAGTATGGCACAAAAAATAACGGAACATGACATGACGGGAAATTTTCCGACTCCCACGTTCCCCGTCCGCAAATCCCAGTCCTCGTCTGCACAAGTCACAATCTGCACCTGCGCAACCTGCATTCCCCGTCTGCACAAGTCACAATCAGGCCTTATTCCCGACTTGTGCAGACACGGGACGAGACTTGCGCAGACAGCAAATGCAGAAATCTGATTATCTCTGATTATCTCAATCCAAAGCAAGCAAAATCAGCAAATCAAGCAGACAGCCGTCAGTCACGAAACGGCTACTTTAGCCAGTCTTCAAGCAGATTGGTCATCAACAGCAAATCCGATTCCGGCAGCTGCTCGTCGTGCTTGTGTGCCAGCAACGGACTGCCCGCGCCTAGATTCACTGCGGGAATGCCCAGCATCGAGAATCGCGCCACATCCGTCCAGCCAAGCTTGGCCAGAGGCTCACGCCCAGTGCGCTCGCGCACCAATTCCACCAGCGACTGCGCAAGCGGCGACGTCAACCCCGGACGCGCGGAAGGCGACTCGTCCTTCATTTCAATGCCGAAGCCTTCGAACACGCCGCCTGTGGCAATATGCTCGCCATTGCCCAATTCCGCACCGGCGTCCGCGCCAATCATCAGCGCTTTCGCCTCAGCCAACGACTTGTCGGGGGCAAAACGATAGTTGACGTGCACGCGGCATTCGTCGGGGATCACATTCGTGCCTTTGCCGCCTGAAATCAGGGTGGCATTCAACCCCTCCTGATACGTCAGGCCATCCACTTCAATCGCACGATTTTCATAAGCGTTCAGCCGGTTCAGAATCTCAGCGGCCGCATGAATGGCGTTCTTGCCCATCCAAGCTCGCGCCGAGTGTGCCGCAATGCCATGCGTGATCACGTCGAAACGCATCGTTCCATTGCAGCCGCCCTCAATACCACAATCGGTCGGCTCGCCAATAATCGCAAAATCGCCGGAAATCCAATCAGGATGCGCCTCGACCACCTTGCGCAGGCCGTTCTTTTCGGCAGCAACCTCTTCGTGGTCGTAGAACACGTATGTCAGATCGTATTTCGCATCTGTCAACGTGGCCGCCAAATACAGCATCACCGCGTCGGAGCCCTTCATATCGGTGGCACCGCGCCCCCATAGTACGCGCTCCTGCTCATGGCCTGCGGCAACATCCTCGCGAATCAGCGGATCGCCTGGTTCCAGCCATCGCGGCGGGAAGTTGTCGATCACCGGCACTGTGTCAAGATGCCCTGCGAGAATCACGCGGCGTTCACGTCCGAAATTCGTGGACGCAACCAGCGTATCGCCATGCCTGCGCACTGTCAGATGCTGCTGTTTGTTTAGAAACGCTTCGACGGCGTCGGTCAACGGGCCTTCGTCGTCGCTCACGGAATAGGAGCCCATGATCTGTTCCATCAGCCCGTTCAGCTGCTCCTGCCTGGTGGCGGAAGCGGAAAATCCAATCTCAAGTTCGTTCATACCGCCCATTATCCAGCACCACCGGAACCGACATCGCCGTTCGACAACGCTTTTGAGACGGATCGGATGTTATCCATATGCATGGTGCAACACTGGATAACGGCCAAACCAACGGCCGAGAGCGAAAGGAAGAGTGTCATGCCGGGTCTGTTAAGCGCATTGGAAGGCTTCTGCGTCATTGGCATCGTCATCGGCACCGGTTACGTGGCCGCGCGCATGCGCATAGGCGGACCTACCGCGCAGATGGTGCTCAACAGGTTCAGCTTTTTCGTATCGAGCCCGTGCCTGATGTTCGCCATCCTGTCCAAGGAGAGAATCTTCGAGATATTCCACTCCTCCATTGTTGTGGCGTTCTTCTCGGCCGTGCTGGTCGGATTGGTGTTTCTGATCCTCAATAGGCTGTTCTTCCATCTGAAGGCGGCGGATGCCACCATCGGCGCGTTGAATTCGCTGTATCTGAACTCCAACAACATCGGTCTGCCGATCGCCACGTACATTCTGGGCAATCCCGCTTTGGTCGCGCCGATTCTGGTCATGCAACAGGCGGTGTTCACACCGATCGGCCTGACCGTGCTCGATGTGACCACCAAAGGCAAGGTCTCCACGAGGGAGATTCTGAAGCAGCCGCTGCATCAGCCGCTGCTTATCGGTTCGCTGCTGGGCATCGCCGTATCCGCGATTTCCGCAAAAGCCGGTCATTTCGTGGTGCCGGACTGTATTTACGATCCGATCGACATGATCGGCGATTCCGCAGTGCCAATGATTCTGATGGCATTCGGCATGTCGTTGCACGGCACGAAGCCGCTGCAGGACAAGTCGAACATTCCCGCGGTGTTCACGGTGGCGGCGTTGAAGAACATCGTGATGCCAATCATCGCGTTCCTGCTGTCGTATTTCGTGATGGGCTTCCGCGGCGCCACATTGTACGCGTGCGTGGTGCTCGCCGCCCTGCCGACCGGGCAGAACGTCTACAACTACGCGGCGCGGTACAACGTGGGTCTCTCGTTCGCACGCGACGGCATTCTCTTCTCGACACTGACCTCACCGATCTTCATTGCAATCATCGCGGTGCTGCTCGGCTGACCTCGCCAGTCCTTGCCGCGGTATCCACGACCGCCGCGGCGAGGCCATCAATCGTCCGTACGGTAGCCGGCATGACCGAGCCCGTGCGCCGCATGATTCGCGGCACACCCTCCGAGCACCATCAACACATAACACAAGCCGATTCCCGCGGCCAACGTAAGCAACGAAGCCGGATTGAGCAACGACGTTGCCAGAATCGGAAACAGCAACAACACCGAGCACCCCAACGAAACGGCCATCACCGTGTTGAGCGGGGTGATCACTTCCATCATGCGTGCCTTGTCGAGCGTCGCCTCATCCGTGCCTTCCAACGCAAGCATGCGGTACTCGTCGGCCTGGTCGTAGACGTTGCTCGTCTGCATCACGCCGGAACTGACGGCGGCGAGCACCGCGGCAAAGGCGAGCGTCAGGAAACCACCCATCGCTATATCGCGCATGTACAGCATAGATGGGTCGAACGGGTCGTGGTTGCCTCCGATTCCGGTGGCGAGCAATCCGCACACCGACGTCATCCCCGCGATGAACACAGCGAGCGCCACACCGGACACGTTGCGCCAAGCACGCTTGGGATTGTCGAGGATACGGCGCGCGGCAATCATAGTGGCCGCGTCCTTCGGGTGTTTCGCACGCAATCTGGCGCGCATCGCCACCACCCAGGTACCGACGACGCTCACCATGGCGAAACCGAGGAAGAAGACGCCGAAGATGATGGCGTAGACCACCATCTGACCCAAGTGCGCGAATGCGGAGATGCTGTTGAGCAGCAGGTAGCCTACGGCCAACACGGCAAGGAAAATCAGTGCGCGCCATGCGGACGGCATGGGTTGTCCGGTACGTTGCATCACGCCAAGCGGGGTGATGGCCACGCGGCGTAGGGCGACCAGCGCGGAGACCAAGGCAAGCAGCGTGACTCCGACGATCACGGCCGCCAGAGCAGGCAGTCCCACCCACAACTGTTCGAAGGTGAAATGCTGGTTTTGGAAGTCGAGCAGCATGATCGCCGGTATCAGCGCGAAGTAGCCGGCCATGCCGACCAGTGCGCCAAGCAGAGCCTGGCCACCCGCATCGAGCGCGGTGAGTTTCGTGACCTGCGCGGTGGTGGCGCCCGCAAGTCGCAGTGCGGCGAGACGTGCGTCCCTGCGGGAGGCCGCGAGACGGGCCGCCGAGCCGGCGAGCGCCACGAACGGCACGATGAGTAGCAGACTGGCGAATGCGGCGAGCATCACATAGCCGTCGGAATAGGTGTTCATGACGGCTGTGGCCTGGTCGGCCGTCCAATGGCCGTCGCCGACCGTGGCGACGAGCTTGTCGGCGTGTGCCAGGGCTTTGGACCATGTTTCGTATGTACCGGGCGCGCACCTGTTGGAATTGATCATACAACCGAACGTGTGGTCGGCGGAGGCCCGCCAGATGAAGCCATGCAGGCCTCCGAGCACGGTTAGGAAGATGGCGGTGGCGGATGCGAAGGCAACGATGGCCAGCGCAGAGGTGCGGCCGGATGTGCCGCGGGTGCCGGAGCGGTGGAACAATCGCCATAATCGGAACATGTTCATCGTGCGCCTCCGGCGGTAGGTTGGGATTGCTGCGGCGAGCTCAGCCTGCCGTCACGCATGGTAACGGTGGCATCGCAGAATGCGGCCACGTTCGAATCGTGCGTCACCACGACCACGGCCGCGCCGGTCTGTCGTGCGGTCCGCATGAGAATGCTCATGATTTCGTGGCCGGTGGCCTGGTCGAGCGCGCCGGTCGGTTCATCGGCGAAGATGACTGCCGGCTGCGCGGCGAGCGCACGTGCGATGGCGATGCGCTGCATCTGGCCGCCGCTCATTTCGCCGGGACGTTGTTGCGCGAGCTGGCGCAATCCCAATCGTTCCAGCCATAGCATGGCCGTGTCAGTAGCCTGCTGGTAGCTTGCGCCGCCCAGCATCATCGGCAACGCAATGTTTTCGATGGCCGGCAGTTCCGGCAGCAGTTGTCCGGATTGGAAGACGAAACCGAAGGCGCTGCGGCGCAGTTTGGTACGGTCAGCGTCGCTCAGCCGCGCCAGGTTGGCACCGCGAAACATCACATTGCCGGCTGTCGGGGTGATGATGCCGGCGAGTGCGTGCAGTAACGTCGATTTGCCGGAACCGGACGGTCCCATGACCGCGATGCTTTCGCCTGCCTGGATGCCGAAATCCACGTGATTGAGCGCCAGCATGTGTGTGGCATTTGGTGTCGCCTGTTGGGTCGAATAATCCATGACCAGATCGGTCGCCTGAAGTATGTGTTCCATGTTTCCTACGGTACGGAAACGGATTGGTGCCGGCCATCAGACGGCGGGATGAACTTACAGGTTTCCTTCCGGCATGCATCATCCGCAAGGATTAGCGTAATCGCGGACTGCGGATGAGATGCCGTATGTCAGACGAGGTGCCAGGAAAGGCGGTGCAGGTCGCTGGGTCCATGTTCGGCGATGGCTTCGCGGTGGGCCGCCGATCCGTAGCCTTTGTTGTTGGCCCATTCGTAAGGCGCATATTGCGGCTGCGCGGCGAGTTTGACCATGAGTCGGTCTCGTGTGACTTTGGCGATGACGGCCGCCGTCGCCACGGTCGCGCAATGCCGGTCGCCTTTGACTTTGCAGGTCACGTCCGCCGGAATTGGCACGTCGGGTGCGTCGAAGGTGTTGAGTGCTTTGGTGATGTAGTCGTTCGGACCGTCAAGAATCGCGCCGATTTTCAGATTGTTCAACGCTTCCGATGATTCAGAAGATCCTGCAATTCCAGCAGATCCACTCCCGCCAATGCCAAGCTTGCGTTCCGCTTCGGCGAGCGCCCGCAGTGCCGCCACGCCGAGTGCGTACGAAATACCCCATTCGTCGATTTCCGTATTGGAGGCTGCTCCGACCGCCCATGCGGCGCACCATTGTTCGAGTTCGTCGAAGATGGCTTCGCGCTTGTGTTCGGTCAGCATTTTGGAGTCGGCCACGCCTTTCGGCACTTCCAGAGGCGAAGATTCCTGCGAGTCTCCTTGCGAAGCTCCAGCCGACCCATCCAAGTCACGCGCCCAAATCGCAGCCGCACCAACCATTACCGGCCCTGCGAGAGATCCACGCCCTACCTCGTCAAAGCCGACGATCACATCGTAGCCCTGTTCGGCAATAGCGCGTTCCAAATCCAATGTGGGAATTACGGAAACCGCCATCAGACCGCCGAGCCTCCTTCCGGAACGTCGGCGAACACTTCATGGTGCGAATCGAGCCCGCTGATACGGTTCAATGGCCAATATCTCGCGAGTCCAACACCCACTACGTCGGAAATAGGCACGAGTCCATGTGAGGAATCGTTCTGATGGTAGCGAGAATCGGCGGAATTGGCGCGATTGTCGCCCATAACGAACACGTGTCCTTCGGTCACGGTCACGCTGAACGCGAATGAGCTGGGGTCCACGCTTGGGCGAATGTATGAGCTTTCGTCAATCGCCACGCCATTGACGGTGATCGGCTTGCCCGGCCCTTCGCAAGCTACGGTGTCTCCTGGCAGTCCGATGAGTCGTTTGATGAGGTAGTCGCCGCCGAATTTGCTGTTGTCTTCCTGCTGCAGCCAGTGGTCGGGGTCTTTGAACACCACCACGTCGCCGCGTTTCAGGTCGAAGACTTTCGGGGTGAGTTTCGAGGTGATCACTCGGTCGCCTGGTTCGATGGTGTTCATCATGGATTCGGAAGGAATCACGTAGAATCCGATCAGGAAAACACGTATCAGCAGCACGACGATAACAGGAATTCCGCACCAAACCAGGGTGTCGCGCAAGCCAAAGCTTTCGCCGCTATTGTTTTTTTCTTCGGCATGCTTCATACATGATTCCTTTATCGTCCGGTTTGCACACTGACCCTTATCATAGCGGCTAAGAATAGCAAAAGGCCCTCCTGCCGTAAGGCTGAGGGCCAATTTCACGCTTTATTTGCGTTTGAAACTCACTTCTCGGAGTTGTCGCGGCGCTCGGCGATACGAGCGGCCTTACCGCGCAGGTTGCGCAGGTAGTACAGCTTGGCGCGACGCACGCGGCCCTTGCGGACCAGCTTGATGGAGTCGATGACCGGGGAGTGCAGCGGGAAGCGGCGCTCCACACCGGTGCCGAAGCTGATCTTGCGCACAACGAAGGTTTCACGAACGCCGCCGCCCTGACGAGCGATCACAACGCCGGTGAAGGCCTGAATACGGGAGTTGTTGCCTTCCTGGATCTTCACGTTGACTTCAACGGTGTCACCCGGACGGAATGCCGGGATTTCCTCGGCCGGCTTCATGTGCTTGGCGTCAAATGCCTCAATAGCGTTAACCATTGTGTTTCCTCGAGTCGCCGCCGCATATCAGCGCACAGGTAAGGGCTTCACGATTTTCGCAAAATCGTTCTGCCTGGTATGTTCTTCGCAGGTCTGCCTGCGAAGGATTGCCAATCCGCCGAAAATCGCGGCAACTTGCGTTCGCAAAGTTTGCGTTCGTGCAATATTCCACTCAATCTTGCGATCGTTTTCGGCTGGACCCGAAGGGATTCAGGATTATGCGGCGTCCTGAGTCCCGGCATAGCAATACTCAAAAATACCTCATCCACCAGACCTCATGCCGTCCAAAACTCGCCGCAAAAGTTCTTGATGCTTGATTATTTAAAGAATGGCTATTTTCTGCGGAAAACGCTACTTCCATGTACGATATGCAGAACTTCATGGTGCTGATTTCGCACGAAATGCAAAACTTGGATATTTGAAAATGATGATTCAGGGGTAATGAAAAGGGCTCTGCACCGAAATGCAGAGCCCTTTGGAAGTTATTGCGCTACGGCGCTATGCACGTCGCTGAACGCAACGTTCCGGTTTCCCTAGAAATCAGAACTTGCGATTTGCGCGGTAGAACTGGATCAGGGACTGGGTGGAAGCGTCCTGAGCAGCCAGAGCCTCGTCATCCTGGGAGATGGCCGGGGTGATCTGCTTGGCGAGCTGCTTGCCCAGCTCAACGCCCCACTGATCGTAGGAGTCCAGACCCCACACGGTGCCTTCAACGAAGGTGATGTGCTCGTACAGGGCGATGAGCTCGCCGAGTGCGAACGGGGTCAGTGCCACACCGAAGATGGAGGTGGTCGGGCGGTTGCCGGTGAACACGCGGGCCGGAACGATCTCTTCCGGAGTGCCTTCTGCGCGCACTTCGTCAGCGGTCTTGCCGAAGGCCAGAGCCTTGGTCTGTGCGAAGTAGTTGCCGAGGAACAGCTCGTGCACGTCCTGATCGCCGTCCTTGGTCGGGTTCGGGGTGTTCACGAACGCGATGAAGTCGGCCGGGATCAGCTGGGTGCCCTGGTGGATCAGCTGGTAGAAGGCGTGCTGGCCGTTGGTGCCCGGCTCGCCCCAGAAGATTTCGCCGGTTTCGGAGGTGACCGGGGTGCCGTCCCAACGCACGGACTTGCCGTTGGATTCCATGGTCAGCTGCTGCAGGTAAGCCGGGAAGCGGTGCAGGTACTGGTCGTACGGCAGCACAGCGTGGGAGGCGACCTTGAAGAAGTTGCGGTACCACACGTTCAGCATGCCGAGCAGCACGACCACGTTCTTCTCGAACGGGGTGTTGGCGAAGTATTCGTCGATCTCGTGGAAGCCGTGCAGGAACTCTTCGAAGCGTTCCGGTCCGAACACCACGGCGAGGGAGGTGCCGACGGCGGCGTCCACGGAGTAGCGGCCGCCAACCCAGTTCCAGAAGCCGAAGGCGTTGGCCGGGTCGATGCCGAACTCGGCGACCTTCTCCAGGTTGGTGGAGACGGCGACGAAGTGCTTCTTGATGGCTTCGGCGTTCTTCTCGTCGGAGCCGTCGACTGCGCCGGCAGCCTTGAGGGCGTCGAGCAGCCAAGTGCGGGCTTCACGAGCGTTGGTCAGGGTTTCCAGGGTGGTGAAGGTCTTGGAAACGACGATGAACAGAGTGGTCTCCGGGTCGAGGCCCTTGGTCTTTTCGGCCAAATCGTTCGGGTCGATGTTGGAGATGTAGCGTGCGGAGATACCTGCGTCAGCGTACGGCTTCAGTGCTTCGTACACCATGACGGGACCCAGGTCGGAACCGCCGATGCCGATGTTGACCACGGTTTCGATCTTCTTGCCGGAAACACCGGTCCATTCGCCGGAACGAACCTTGTCGGCGAAGGCGTAGATGCGGCCGAGCACTTCGCGCACGTCCTTGACGGTGTCCTGTCCGTCAACGATGTACTTGCCTTCGTCTTCGGCCGGGCGGCGCAGTGCGGTGTGCAGCACGGCGCGGTCTTCGGTGTTGTTGATGTGCACGCCGGTGTACATGGCCTTGGTGCGCTCGTCGAGCTTGACGGCCTTGGCGAGGTCTGCGAACAGCTGCAGGGTTTCCGGCTTGATCAGGTTCTTGGACAGGTCGAAGTGCAGATCGCCCGCATCGAAGCTCAGCTTCTCGACGCGCTCGGCGTCATCGGCGAACCACTGCTTGAGGCTGATGCCTTCGGACTGCAGCTCATCGTAGTGCTTCTGCAGTGCGGCCCACTCCGGGGTCTTGGTGGCGTCAACAGGAGGATTGATGGCCATGGTATTAGGTCCTTTCATCATCACTATGAAGCGGAACAAGCTACGGATCTTCGTAGATTTCCGTACGTCGCATTCCGTATCTCTTCACCTCACAAGATACTCACAAAATAAGACAGAACAACACAAAAATGTTTCCCGAGTTAACACATTCGCTAGGATTCGCAATATAGCGCGGTTCCTACCACTTCCATCTTCGCCAAGCATACTTTTGACGCTTACTGAAATCGTATGCACAGTTCCGCCGTAAGTCTTCGTCACACTTCTACGCAATCGACCGTACGCCGGCACCAAATCCCCACCGCAGAACCCGACCAGACCAAAGCGCTCAGCATGGGCCCCGGTAAAAATCTTCTTGCCGCTCTCATGCGAGCGCGACGAACAAGAAGTGAGCGCCGGTCATCATCAGCAAACTGATAATCGCAGTAATCGACAGCGTAAAACCAGCAAGCTTCGCATTGCCAAGCACCTTGTCGGTAAACAGCGTGGAAAACACGGCAATCGGCGCCAGACAGCACATGGCGGCCGTCTCACGAATCTCAGCACTGAACGGAAGCAGCAGCCAAGCCGCAGCGGCAAACGCAATACCGAACGGCAGTCGCCAACCAATCACCTTGAGAAGCTTCAACACATCCTGCCTGCCAGACGGCAAATCCATAAGCATGCCCACCATCAGCATCGCGCAGAACGAATTCGCGTTCGAAAGCGGCTGCACAAGCGTGGCGATAATGTCAGGAATCTTCACGTTAACGAGCGTGAGAATAATCATCACCAAGTACGTATCGAACGGAACCGAGCCGAAGAACCCCTTGAACACATTGCGGGCCAAAGCCTTGCGGGCAAGACACTTGGCATCCTTGTCTTTCAGCTTCACATGCGGGAGCGTGGACGCATTGCCCTGATACTGCTCGATAAGCGGCGTGCCAGGCTTGATATGCAACAGCGTTTGCGTCATCACATTCGTGCCGGCGGCAACCATCACGCAATTGCCAATGTCGAACATGGCGGCGGGCACGATCGCGCCTGTGCCAAGAAAAGCCTGCACTACGGGGAAACAGAAGCAGCCAACGTTGAAGCCGGAGCCATTCAACATCATGAACGCGCGATCCTGCACCGGACGATGGCGGGACGTCAGGAAAACCACGACCGGCGGAATGAACGCAACGATCAGGCCGAACAGCGAAATCAGCAACAGGCTGGAATCATGCGGATTCGTAGCAAACGAATAGACGATCGCACCCGGCAGCACCAAATTGAAAATAGCGGTCTGCATAATGCGATAATCGCGATCCTTGAACAGACCGGCACGCTTGAACAAATATCCGGCGAGGATAATCAGCAGCAACGCAACAGGCTGAATCAGCGCAGACACAACACTCCCCCTAATCCTTAAGCTTCTCTTCCTCTTCCTACCCACAGTCATCTTAGGAGCATCCCACGCCACCAAGCCGACTCCCTGCCGCGCCCTAATTTCCCACCCACTGGAAGAATCCACCCGCCCAAAGCCACCCCAGCGGGAAAAACATCCACTCACTGGAGGAATCATCCCGCCAACAAGCCCCTCAGCGCACCGAATCCCCCAGTGAGTGGAACAATCCTCCCGCTTGCGCGCCTCTCAACGTCCCGATTCTTCCATTCACTGGAACAATCCACCCGCTCGCAGGCTCCCCAACGTCCCGAATCCCCCAGTCACCGGAAGAATCGGGACGCAAACGTGCGAAATGTTCTCAAAATGTTCTCAAAAAGGCTTATTGAATGGCCTACGATGGCCAAAAACAGGCAGACTTCCGCCATTTTCCGAAAGTGCGCGAGATGGGACTTGAACCCACACGTCAAAGACACAGGAACCTAAATCCTGCGCGTCTACCAATTCCGCCACTCGCGCAAGTAGCCATACCGGAGTGAAATGCTCCTGATATGCAAAACCCTAGATGCTTTCACATCTAGGGCACTGGAGCCACTTGACAGAATCGAACTGTCGACCTGCTCATTACGAGTGAGCCGCTCTACCGACTGAGCTAAAGTGGCGATGCCCGGTAAGCACACGCCATCCGCGCACAGGACACAAAGCGTATCAGAAAAACTCACCCCGCGCAAATCCGCGTCGCGCCAAGCAGCCCCAGCACCCCCGAGCTAGCGGCGAAGGAGTTTGCGTACGACAGTCTTGAACTTGAACGCCAACGGGCGTACGGGAAGCACGAACGAACCCATAAGTTCCTCAACATACCCGTTGAAGCCTTGCTTGAATTCGAGCACGCCACGGCCTTCGCTGTTCGGATCATCGAATACGCCGTCGATGCCGTAGAAGTTGTAGCGGGTCACGCCACGCTCCACGCACAGGTGCAGCATGGCGTCATGTTGCACAAGCGCGGAAGCGTAGAACGGCTTATACTTCTCCACGCTGCCAGAGAACAGATACACCGTTTCACGCGCATGTTCCACGAACAGGGAGGCCGCCGCCGGAAGCACGTCACCATCTTTGGCATACTCGGCCGCTTCAGCCAAACGCTTTTCCGCCGCCGCAAGGTTGCGGGACTCCTCCCCTAGCTGACGTCCCGTTTTGGTGGTCGGATGCTCATCGTATTTGGACTGCAGCGTATCGACCTTCTTCTGCAAGACATCACGCTTGGATTCCATGTCGGCAATGTATTCGCCGATGTGAATCTGCGCCACCATGAAGTGAGCTTTGCTGCCATAGGCTTGTTTGAACTTGCGGAAGTACGCTTCACCGCGATATTCGAAATTGCGACGTTCGGCGGTGGCCTGCTCGATGTCGGCAAACACCTGCAGCTCGTCTTCACCCAGTTCGCGCACATGCACGCCCATGGATGCGGCACGTTTCACGCTCCACTGCGTGCGCTTGTCATACGACTTGAGCAGTGACTTTTCGTCGGTAATGCCAGTCAGGTCTTTCAAGTAGCGCCAGCGCGGCACTGCGGTGTAGCCGATCGTGAAGCCGTCATGTATGAAGCCGAGGTTTTTCAACGTTTCCACGGCATCCTCAGCAGGAGCACCACCTTGGTCAGCTGGCAGTTCGCCGCCGCGCGAATCATGCAGGCAGTATGGCATTTCCGGCACGATTTCCATCTGTGCGGAACCTTTCGCCTTCGCATGCTGCTTCAGCTGGGTCATGAAGTATCCGGTCAATTCGCGATCACGATAGTCGCACAATGGGCCGTCATGCACCACACTGAATGTGGAAAGGCGGCTGCGATGCGTTTCGAACAGCGATCCCGCAACGATTTTGCCGTTTTCTTGAACGCCAAGATATTCCACTTCGATTCCTTGGGCGGCACGCAGACGGCCTGCAGCGGAGGTTTGCTGGAAGTTGCCGTCCGGGTGGTGTGCGGAAAAATCGTCAAACGCCTCCGGACTCAACGTAACCAGAGAAAATGCTCGCATGTAATCCTACCCCTTCATGCTGGTTGATTACGAGATTGATTGCCGTACGCAACCAGCATGATGGTAGCACGAGTCAAAGGACTGTGATTTCGGTGGGGATCACCGGATCGCCCTTCATAAGGCTTTGCGCGCCGATTGGCAGTTCGGCCAGTGCCTGAGCACGATAATTATGCGCGTTGACGATGGCTTCGTGCCCCTGATAGTCGGAGTTGATTTCGCCGTCGGTCACATAGTCGACCAGCAGATCCTTCCAGCCTTCTTCCGGCTGATAGGAGGCAAGCTGCTTTTCGGATCCGGAAATCACATGTTCGCAGTCGGCCAGCGAATATTCGTACGAGCGGAAGGCGAGCTTGCGTCCCGGAACCGTGGCCTTGTCTTTCGACTTCTTGGCCACCGGCTGCATGTCACCAGCGGAATTTTCGCGTTCGGTCAGCTTGTACACCATCGCGCAGGTCGGAGCGCCCGATCCGGTGACGAGCATGGTACCCACGCCATACGAATCGACCGGCGCAGTCTGCAGCGATGCGAGCGCATACTCGTCCAAATCGTTGGTGACGGTGATCTTCGTATTGGTGGCTCCCAGCGCGTCCAGCTGGTTACGCACACGCTGCGCTAGCGACGCCAAGTCGCCGGAATCGATGCGCACGCCGCCCAATTCTGGGCCGGCCACTTCAACCGCCGTCTTCACAGCCTCTTCAATGTTGTACGTGTCGACCAGCAGCGTGGTGTTCTTGCCAAGCGCGGCGATCTGCGATTCGAACGCGCTCCGCTCGTCATCGTGCACTAGCGTGAAGCAGTGCGCAGCCGTGCCAATGGCCTTCAAGCCATACATTTGCGCGGCCAGCAGATTGGCCGTACCTTTGAAACCGCCCACTACGGCGGCGCGGGCTGCGGCAACGGCGGCCCACTCGTTCGTTCGGCGACCGCCCATATCCATGCACGGGCGGTCCTTCGCGGCGCTGACCATGCGGGACGCCGCCGACGCAACCGCAGAATCGTAATTCAGAATGCTCAGCAGCAGCGTTTCCAGCAGTGTGCACTCGCCGAACGTGCCTTCGACTTGCAGAATCGGTGAATTCGGGAAGAACATCTCACCTTCGCGATAGCCCTTGATTGAACCGGAGAAATGAAAATTCTCAAGCCATTTGATGGTTTCAGGGCCCACCACCTTGCGATCTGCAAGGAATTTCAGATCATTATCGTCAAGATGAAAGTTTTCAAGCGCGTCAAGAATGCGTCCTTGCCCGGCGGCTACTCCGTAGTGGCGGCCAATCGGCAGGTGACGGGTGAAAATTTCGAATACGCACTTGCGATTGGCGGTGCCGTCCCTCAGACACGCGTCAAGCATGGTGTATTCGTACATGTCGGTCATGAGCGCAGGTGAATAATCCAGCATTTCCAAAGCCTTTCTGACTTTTGGTGAAACTGACCATGAGCGTAGGCCTCACTGTGGCCAAGCACAGGTTTTCACTCCATCATACGTGCTTGAATGCCTGTATTACGTGAGATAAACGCGGAAAACGACGCAAAATGATCGCAAGACAATTACGAACGATTCACGCACCTCAAGATGGGTTTTCGGCTGGTGATACTGTTTTTTCGGAAAATACAAGCGATTGTTGATCGTGTAATCAATCGAAAGCAGAGAAATCAGCGATGGTAGCGATTAAAGACATGTTGGACGGGCAGACGATAATTCGCGCGGACGGACGTAAGGTGGATGAGCTGCGTCCGGTGCGTATCACCCGTCATTTCACGGACGTTCCGGAGGGGTCCGTGCTTGTGGAATGCGGCAATACACGCGTGATGTGCACGGCTACGTTCACCGCAGGCGTGCCTCGTTGGCGCAAGGACTCCGGCCTGGGCTGGGTCACCGCGGAATATGCGATGCTGCCGCGAGCCACCGCAGACCGCACTGATCGCGAATCTGTGCGCGGCAAGATCGGCGGACGCACGCACGAGATCAGCCGACTGATCGGACGCTGCCTGCGTGGCGTGGTCGACATGAAGGCGCTCGGCGAAAACCAGGTGCAGATCGACTGCGACGTGCTGCAGGCTGACGGCGGCACCCGAACCGCATCGATCACCGGCGCATATGTGGCGCTCGTGGACGCCATGCATTGGGCCGAGAAGCACAAGCACATCAAGTCTGCCGACCGCGTGATCAAAGACAGCGTTTCCGCCGTGTCCGTGGGCGTAATCGACGGCAAGCCGATGCTTGATCTGCCGTATATCGAAGACAGCAAGGCTATGACCGACATGAACGTGGCCATGACCGGCTCCGGCGAATTCATTGAGATTCAGGGCACCGCGGAGCATCGCCCGTTCAACCGCACCGAGCTTAACGTGCTGCTTGATCTGGCGGAAAAGGGCAACAAGGAACTGCAGGCCGCGCAGCAGGCCGCGCTCGCACAGGACTGAAACGGCCGCAAGCCGAACGCAATCCGACTGTAGGCTGGCCTCCGCAAGCCGACCGTCGGCCAGGCACGTCAGACGCACGTCAGACGCATGTCAGGCAAGCTGACATCAACGAAGCAACGAAAGGAATCGGAACGTGAGAATCATCGTCGCAACCCATAACGAAGGCAAACTCGCTGAAATCAATCGCATTCTGGAAGATTGCCTAGGTGCGGACGCGGCTCAGGTGGAGCTGGTTTCCGCCGGTTCGCTGAATCTGCCGGATCCGGTGGAAGACGGCGTGACCTTCCAAGAGAACGCGCTGATCAAGGCCCGTGACGTGGCCGCGCGCACAGGCTGCCCGGCGATTGCCGACGATTCCGGCCTGATTGTGGACGTGATGGGCAATGCTCCCGGCATTCTTTCCGCACGTTGGGCAGGCAGGCATGGCGACGACAAAGCCAATAATGCGCTGCTGCTCGCGCAGATGGCCGACATTCCAGACGCCAAGCGTACTGCGCGTTTCCGTTGCGCGGCCGCGCTGGTGGTGCCGGAAACCGAAGCTGGCGCCGGTGCAAACGGCCGTTATGCGATTGGCAGCGAGACTGTGGAAACCGGCGAAATGCCGGGTGTGCTGCTGCATGAGCCTCATGGCGAGCATGGTTTCGGATATGACCCGCTGTTCGTGCCCGACGATCAGCCCGCCCGCGCCATCGAAGCCGGCGAGAAACTCACGTCCGCACAGATGGAACCGGCCGAAAAGAACGCTATTTCCCACCGCGGCAAGGCCTTGCGTGCTCTGCTGCCGTCCGTAGCCACCTTGCTGAAGTAAGAGAAGCAAGGCCGACGCGGGGTCGAACAAGCCGCCGCAACTCGAACAAGCCGCTGCAAGACAAGACGCAACAATTGCTATCAGGTGCGGAACCGTAGTTTACGGTTCCGCACCTTTTGTTTGCTGATTCTCACCGGACGTCACCGAACCTCACCGTTTTGGCCTTCGCCAACCGGACGCCGCCGGACGGCACCGATCTTCACCAACCGTCGCCAATCCTCACCGATCGTCGGCTCGAAAATCCTTGCCATCGTAATTCGCCCAATCCGGGTGCGGCCCGCCGGTTTCGATACTGCGCTGAATATCGCGATACAAGTGCAGTTTGCGCAACACATGCATATACGCTTCTTCCAGCGCGGCCCGCTGCTCCAAAATCGCCTGATGCCGCGATTCCAACAATTCCAACATGTCCGCGATATGTGCGCGCTCGTCTTTTTCGTATGCGAAGAAGCGCCTGAGCTCGTCGATGCTCATGCCCGCATGCTTGAAACAGGCGATCGCCTTGAGCCGCCCAATATGCGCGTCGGTGTACACGCGCCGCCCAGCATCGTCGCGTTCCACATTGCACAGCAGCCCCTGATTCTCGTAATAGCGCAAGGTTGACGTCTGCACATGGAATCGTTGTGCAACCTCACGAATCGTATATGTTGCCATCTTCCCGTCTCATTTCTACGTTTTCTGCGATTGTGCGATTTCTTGCGATTGCCATATCGGCAGTTTCCTGCGATTTCCTGCGAACGACAATCATCGGAAAACACACTATCGACGATATTTGCGTTCAAGTTTACTTGAAGTGCGACGATGGTATCGTCGACAAACTCACGATATGCGCCAACTCAAGCAGCACGGCGCACAGCGAAATGCGCAGAGTCTTCAAGGAGGAACAATGCTCGAACCGACCACCGTCTACACGCCGTCACCCACCCGATACGACTCCATGACCTACAACCATGTGGGCACAAGCGGTCTGAAACTTCCAGCGGTTTCACTCGGTTTTTGGCATAATTTCGGCGATATTACGCCATACGCCACCATGCGTGACATTGTGTTCACCGCATTCGACAACGGCATCACGCATTTCGACCTCGCCAACAATTACGGTCCCGAACCGGGCAGCGCCGAGAAGAACTGCGGCCGTCTGCTGCACGAATATTTCCATCATCATCGCGACGAACTGATCATCAGCACCAAAGCCGGCTACGAAATGTGGCTCGGCCCCTATGGCGATCTCGGCAGCCGCAAATATCTGCTCGCCTCTCTCGATCAGAGCCTCGAACGTCTCGGCCTCGACTACGTCGACATTTTCTACCATCACCACATGGATTCCTCCACACCGCTCGAAGAAACCATGGGCGCACTGGCAACCGCCGTGCAAAGCGGCAAAGCGCTATATGTTGGCTTGAGCAACTACGACGGTCCGACGCTCGAAAAAGCCACCGCGATCCTTGACGAACTGCATGTGCCGTTCATCATCAACCAGAACCGTTACAACATTTTTGACCGCACTGTGGAACGCAACGGACTGAAGGAAACCGCCAAAAAGCTCGGCAAAGGCCTCATCACGTTCTCACCGCTCGAACAGGGCCTGCTCACGAACCGTTACCTCAACGGCGTGCCCGCAGACAGCCGCATCGCACATGACGGCCGATTCTTGCAGGAAAGCGCGTTGACGCCGGAACGTCTGCAGCAAATCCGCGATCTGAACGACCTTGCCGCCGAACGTGGTCAGACGCTTGCCGAAATGGCGCTCGCATGGCTGCTGCACGACGGTTACGTGACCTCCGTGCTTGTCGGCGCGTCCCGCCCGCAGCAGTTGCTCGACAATATCGGCGCGTTGAAGAACACCACGTTCAGCGATGAGGAACTGCGTCGCAT
The DNA here is from genome assembly GCF_002742445.1 of Bifidobacterium sp. N4G05. Classification (GTDB taxonomy): domain Bacteria; phylum Actinomycetota; class Actinomycetes; order Actinomycetales; family Bifidobacteriaceae; genus Bifidobacterium; species Bifidobacterium hominis. The sequence goes on from NZ_NJNQ01000001.1 coordinate 291,960, forward strand.
CAACGAAATCTCGCTGCGCTAAGCGCGGATATTTCAAAAAAGCAAGCCGACAATAAAATACAACAGCAATAAAAATCTGCCGAGACAATCTGAATTATCGAAAATAATTTCGACACAGAGACCATCTCGGCAGATTTTTTATATGTAATCACGTTCGGCAATCTTCGGAAATTTCAGTGAAATTCCAACATCACCATACGACGAGAAAAACGATCAGAAGTCGGAGTTCATCATTTCGTCGTAGATGCGCTTACAATCCGGGCATACCGGGAACTGCGAAGGATCACGCTTCGGCACCCACACCTTGCCGCACAACGCCACCACCGGTCGGCCGGTGCGACGGGACTCGGCAATGCGATCGCGCGACACATAATGTGCGAAACGATCCGCATCACCATTGCCGCCATCATCCAGCTTCGTCTCCTCTTCGGGACGTTCCAGCACCGCAGTGCCGGTACCAGCATCCGGATTGGAAAGCGGCGAGACCGGATCAGCCTCGTCAATGAAGCCGTCGCGATCCCCAAACATCGAAAATGCCATAATCAACTCCTCAAATACGCCGCAACCGCGGCACCACTGCCTCCATCATAGCCATGAAAACCCACATATTCGCCGACACTTCGCGTAATTTCACGCAACCGCGGTACGCTTGAGGCTATGACAATTGCAGTTTGCCCCGGGTCGTACGACCCAGTAACCGCCGGACATTTGGACGTCATCGAACGTTGCGCGCGTTTTTTCGATGAAGTGCATGTTGTGGTGGCGGTGAACGCGGCGAAAACACCGATGTTTTCCGAAGAGACCCGCGTTGAGATCATCCGTAAGGCGCTTGAAAAGCGGAATTGCCGCAATATCAAGGTTTCTTCAACAACCGGACTGATTACCGACTATTGCAAAAAGGTCGGCGCGACGGTTATTGTGAAGGGTCTTCGCCAGAATGGCGATTATGAGGCCGAGTTGGGTATGGCGTTAGTCAATCGCAAGCTTGCCGATGTGGAAACGCTGTTTTTGCCGGCGGCACCTGATTTGGAACATATTTCCAGTTCGATAGTGAAAGATGTGGCTCGCCACGGCGGCGATGTGACTGGCATGGTGCCCGATTGCGTGATTCCGCTGCTCGGCGAAGCGCTCAACAATGAAAAGAGGGCATGATGGGTGAAGAGACCACGGGCTATGATCCGCTTGCGGACGGCGTCGACGATGACACGACATCGCAGCGACCGGTGATCGCCATGTCTGATTTGCCAGATTTGCGCACCACGTTCGACCCGGACGAGCCTTTGACGGATTCCGGCAATCTGAGCCGTGACGAGTTCACCACCGTGTATGACATCATCGACAAGCTCGAATCGGCGTTGGATGAGGCAAAACCGATACTGTTCTTCCCCGGCACCGTGCGCGTGGACCGTGACGAGTTCACCGAACAGCTCGACCAGTTGAAGAGAATGATGCCGGTGCAGCTGGAACGCGCCTCGGCATTGATGCGCGAATCGGAACGACGCTTGGAAAGCGCTCAGACGCAAGCCAACGTCATCGTGTCATCCGCGCAATCGCGTGCGGCCGACACTATACGTGAGGCCAACGAACAGGCGCAGTTCCTCGCCGGTCAGGAAAATGTGACCGAGATCGCACGGCAGAAGGCACGTGCTATTCTCGACCAGGCGCAAGCCAGGGCCGACCATCTCACGCAGGGAGCCGACAAGTACTGCACCACGGTGATGGAAACGCTGCAACAGCAGCTCGGCAAGCTTGGCAACGACGTGCAGGCGGGATTGAACGTACTGTATGATCGCCAGCGCGAAGCGAGCACGCATGTGCCGCATCTTGACGCAAACGACTATCCGGAAAGCTGAATGGAAGGCTGAACATGGCACGTATCGAAGATTCCCCGTGGGCGATTTCCGTGGCGCAGGTCGCTTCACGAGCCGGACAAAGCAAGGAGCTCGACGCGACTTTCCCCGCGCCGAGCGGCATCGGCGATGAGATCGTCGGCGTTGAAGAGGGTACTGACGTCACTGTTGTCGGATCGTTTGATTCGATTGTTGACGGCTTGATTTTCAACGCCCGCATCAGCGCCCCCGTGCATGCGGAATGCACCCGTTGCCTGAAACCGATCAAGCGCGATTGGACGGTGAACGTCACCTCGTTCTTCCCCTATGAAGACAAGTCCGCAAACGTTGCATCCGGTAAGGGCGGCAAAAACGGCAAGGGCGGCGCCAAGGAAGAGGAAGTCGACATTATTGCCGGCGAAGACGAGTCGGAGGATTCGTATCCGCTGCTTGAAGGCGGCTCCTGGGCCGACATCGAGGCTTTACTGCGTGACACATTGGTTGAGGAACTGCCGCTGCAGCCGTTGTGCAAACCGGATTGCTTGGGATTGTGCTCGCAGTGCGGCGCCGATTTGAACGAGGAACCGGACCATCATCATGATGTGACCGATATTCGTTTCGCCGCTTTGGAGGGGTTGAAGGCCCAGCTGAAAGGCAACGAATAAAGGCTCGGCCTAGTGCAACTAGGCGTCAGGCGGGATACGAGCAGGGTACAGGCAAGGCTGATTTTACTTGGTTTTTGCATGGGTTTCTGATCGAGTTTTGCAGTTTGTACGGAGCACAAGTTAAGATACTGAACGCTTAAGCTCAATCGTTCGAACGAAACAGAGGAAACACAATGGCACTGCCTAAGTACAAGACCTCGCGCGCGAATACTCATTCTCGCCGCGCAAACTGGAAGGCCAAGGCCGCCCAGACCGTTACCTGCCCGAACTGTGGCGCTCCGGCGCTGCCGCACATGGCCTGCCCGAGCTGCGGCGCCTACCGCGGCCGCGTGTACCGCGAGGCTGTCCGCTCCATCCACACCAAGTGAGTGGCTGCCGAGTAACGGCATAAAGCATGAGAACCCTGCCATCGACGGGTGGCAGGGTTTTTGCATATCTCAGGCCGGATTCAGGCTGAAAGCACGGCCATACCCGTCTCATTCCCATTCTTTTCCACTTGTCCCTTTCCGCTTGTCCCTTTCCTATTTCCTGCCCTGCTTCCGCCCTATTCCGCCTAGGCGTGGGCAGAGAGTAAACTGAACGAGATCGTTGTTTGCATAGCAATCGGCCAGATTCGCTGGCATTTTGCCACGTACGCAACGTCCCGAAACCGTGCGGCGAGCTTCGCCGCCCCATACCCACTACGAAGCCGAGGACGAATATGACCAAGAACAACATCGACGCATCAGCCGTTTCCGAAGGCGAGGTGACCGCCAACGCGCTGCTTGAGGCGCTTGGCACCACGCTCGAACCCGACCTGCTGGTCGAAGCGCTCACCCACCGCTCCTTCTCGCATGAGAATCCTGGCGCGAAAAACTACGAACGTTTGGAATTCCTCGGTGATGCCGTGCTTGAGCTCGTTTCCACGGAAACCCTCTACAAGGCGCACCCCGACATGAACGAGGGTCAGCTTGCGAAAATGCGAGCGAAAGCCGTTTCCGAGGAATCCCTAAGCAAAATCGCCCGCGAAAAGCTACATGCGGGCCCGTACATTCTGCTCGGTCATGGCGAAAGCGATCAGGGCGGCGCCGATAAAAGCTCGATTTTGTGCGATATCGTCGAATCGTTGATCGGTGCAACGTTCATTCAGCACGGCATTGACGAGGCACGTCGCGTTGTGCATCATCTTGTTGACGAAACGCTTGCGGAAGTCGCCACGGAAGGCCCGGCCCTCGATTGGAAAACCTCGCTTACCGTCAAAGCGCATGGAATGGGCTTCGGCGAGCCGCGCTACCAGATGTCGGTTTCCGGTCCGGAATATGCGCAAGTGTTCACCGCGAACGTCATGCTGGGCGAAAGCGACGAAATCATCAGCACCGGCACAGGCACCAGCAAACGCAAGGCGCAACTCGCCGCAGCTGAAGAAGGTTGGAAGGCGCTGGATAATCGCAAGTCTGAAGCACAAAACGTCCGTAAGCATCGCAAACATCATCACAAGCACGGCAACAACAGCAACAACAGCAACAACAGCAACGACAACGACAATCAGTAGTCACAAGCGGACAAAAACAGCTACGAATTCACCCTCTCATACCACCGTGGAACGCAACGCGCCAGAATATGGCACGAATCCGGCATATTCTCCTGTCAGCCGATAGCATAGACTGATTATTAGCGAAGGATTGCGATTCGCAAGTCGTCACAAGCGATTGCACCGCTTTCCGATGATGGGGTTCGGCTGATTGCGTGCACCGAAACGCGGAAGCATACCCCTGTAAGAGAGTTCCACGAACGAACATGAGAGGGAACATGGTGTTACCTACGCCTCTGCAGGCATTCAGCGGCATGCCCAAAGCAGCCGCAACCACTGAAAAGCAGACCATTGTTGACGGCGAGAAGATGACCGGCGCCGAGGCGCTGGTACGTTCGCTGGAAGATCTGGGCGTCAAGGATGTTTTCGGCGTTCCAGGCGGTGCGATTCTGCCGGTTTACGATGCGATCAATGATAAGACCGGTTTCCGTTTTGTGCTGATGCGCCACGAACAGGCCGCAGGCCACGCGGCTGAAGGCTATGCCGTATCGACCGGCCAAGTCGGCGTGTGCATCGTCACGTCCGGCCCGGGCGCCACGAACATGATCACCCCGATCGCTGACGCGAACATGGATTCCGTGCCGATGGTGGTCATCACCGGCCAGGTCGGCGTGAACGCCATTGGTACCGACGCTTTCCAGGAAGCCGATATCGTCGGCGCAACCTACCCGGTGGTCAAGCATTCCTATCTGGTCACGCGTGCGCAGGATATTCCACGCGTGCTGGCTGAAGCGCACTATGTGGCACGTTCCGGTCGCCCCGGCCCGGTGGTGGTTGACGTCACCAAGACCGCGCAGACCGGCGATATGTACTATTCGTGGCCGCAGCGCATGATTCTGCCCGGCTACAACCCCACTACGAAAGCGCACGGCCGTGTGCTTTCCGACGCTGCGAAGCTGTTCGAGCAGTCGTACCGTCCGGTGCTGTATGTGGGCGGCGGTGCGGCACGTTCCGATGCCGGCAAGTTCGTGCAGGAACTGGCGGAAGTCACGAACGCTCCGATTGTCACTACGCTGCCCGCACGCGGTGTTGTGCCTGATTCCGATCCGAAGGTGCTCGGCATGCTTGGCATGCATGGCACGATTGCCGCTACCGGCGCCGTGCAGCGTTGCGATCTGCTTGTTGCGATCGGCGCTCGTTTCGACGATCGTGTGACCGGCAAGCTTGACGCTTTCGCTCCGGGTGCACGTGTGATTCACATTGATATCGATCCGGCGGAAATCGGCAAGAACCGTCAGCCGGACGTGCCGATCGTTGGCGATGTGGCAACCGTGCTGAAGGATCTCATTCCAGAAATCAAGCGCGAACAGGCTGTGCATGGCAAGCCTGACACTTCGCATTGGTGGGAAATCATCAATGATTGGCGTGAAAAGTACCCGATCAAGTGGGACGAACCGACCGATGGTTCGCTCGCCCCGCAGTGGGTCATCAAGCAGCTTTCCGACCTGGCTGATCCTGACACGATTTGGGTTACCGGTGTGGGCCAGCATCAGATGTGGGCCACGCAGCTCATCGATTTCGAGAAGCCGCATTCTTGGCTGAGCTCCGGCGGCCTTGGCACCATGGGCTACGGACTGCCGGCCGCCATCGGCGCTCGTGTCGGTTCCGAACGTTTCCATGAGGGCGAGAAGCCGGTGTGGCTGATCGACGGCGACGGTTCCTTCCAGATGACGTCTGAAGAGCTGGCAGCCGCATTCCACGACCGCACGCCGGTCAAGATCGCGCTGCTGAACAATTCCGTGTATGGCATGGTTCGCCAATGGCAGACCCTGTTCTACGGCGAGCATTATTCCGCCACCAATCTGATGGATGGCGAGAATGCGCCGGAAATCGTGGATGTTCCTGATTTCGTGAAGCTTGCCGAAGCATATGGTTGCGTCGGCATGCGTGCGTTCACGGAAGAAGAAGCCGTCGAAGCGATCAAGAAGGCCAACGAAATCAACGATCGTCCGGTGCTTATCGACTTCCGCGTATGGAAGGACGCCATGGTGTGGCCGATGGTCGCAGCTGGCGATTCCAACGATAATGTCACGTATATGCCCGGAATCAAGCCGCTGCAGCGTCCGAATGCTGTTGCCGACAACGAGTAAACGAGTATCGAGTAAGTAGTAAGGAAGGGTCTACCAATGTATCCTGCATCTCAGCCGGGTTCCAAGCGCCATACGCTTTCTGTGCTCGTAGAGAACCGTCCGGGCGTGCTGGCGCGTATCGCTGGCCTGTTCGCCCGTCGTGCGTTCAACATCAACTCGCTGTCCGTCTCCCCCACCGAGCGCCCTGACATCTCGCGTGTCACGGTGACTGCCGATGTGGATGAAGTGCCGCTCGAGCAGATCATCAAGCAGCTTAACAAGCTGCTGCACGTGTTGAAAATCGTGAATTTGGATCCGGACACCACTGTGGAGCGCGAACTGGTGCTTATCAAGGTGGCTGCCGACGAATCCAACCGTTCCGACGTGCTTGAGATCGTTCGTCTGTTCCGCGTGCGCGTGGTCGATGTGAATCCGGAGTCGTTGACCATCGAGGCCACCGGTGCCGAAGGCAAGATCGACGCACTGCTGGGGCTTTTAGAGCATTACGGCGTTATCGAGCTGGTTCGTTCCGGTGCGGTCGCCGTGACGCGAGGTCCGAAGGCGCTGAGCGAAAAGGTGATCGGTTCCGAAATCACCGGTCGCTGATCCAATCAGCCTAATCACAAACCTACAGGGCTTCCCGTTTCAACGCGGGAAAGCCTTTTTTGTTGTTAAATCTGCGATATTTAGAAAATATCTGATTATTGGAGGCATGCCAGATGCAGTAGCATCTTTTGCGCAAAACAACAGTCTCATAGACGTTCGTCAGGCACAAGAAGATATCAAACAAGGTTCATCGAGCGCTTAATAATGTGTTGGCAGAGGAAAGTTATCACCTTCGCCAAGGATTAGTTTTCGGCCCCGGCAACATCGAAACCGACCTCAATATTACCTACTACCCCATCTACCTAATCGGCCAGTTTTGCAACAACTAGCCCAGTAGCATTCATCGTGATGTCACAAACTATGATGATGGCAGCACGACAGGGAGCGTTATGACTGAAATTATTCATGATGGTGTTCCTTTACTTCATATACGGAAACAACAAGATCCGTATTGCCGATATTGATAATGGACAATGAGGTGGCATCTGGGAAATTCTTCGCCGGAAGTGAAATCGTTTCTATTCCGTTAGATGTACAGGCCTCCCTAGTGGTTAGGGTGTGTGGCTGTCCATCTTTGTAGAGAACAAACGAATAAGGAGCTTGTTCCTTCTGCTTACACATGGAGATGACATAATACATATTGTTTTCATCGATCTTTTTGGCAAATGGAATAGCATCATCGCCGCGCACGGATTTCGCGCCCAGCTTGTTCACTAGAACCAGTTTGTCCGAGTTATTGAGATCATCGACGGCGACACGGTCCAGAGCGTCCACAGTAAATGCTTTATATGCCTGTTTTGCGGCATCATCATTCTCGCTGCTGCTCTGTACGGAGCCATCACCGGAACTTTCATGTACGGCTTTCGTGCAGCCAACACATGACCACAACAACAAGGTGGACAACAAGCAACAGGCGCTTCTTCGCATCACTTGATTCATAAGGCACCTCCATTGGTCTCTCCGACAAGAACAGCTAAGGTTTCCTGCAATAACAAGAATATGACATTGGCACATGGAATGCCACGCATCGCTGTCGCACGAATGGTCAACATTCACCGGAAACGCTGGAGGAGCTACGCCGCCGCCACAACATACACACCCTGTCCGGTAATTGGCGCGGGCGATACGAATGCTACTCGAGCTGTTCGGAAAGCTCCATCCATTCGAGTTCGAGTTCTTCGGACTCGTCGGTGACGGCTTGAAGCTGTTCGTTGAGCTTGCCTAAGCCCTCGTAGTCACTGGGGTCGTGCGCAGCCATTTGCTGTTCAAGATCGGCTTTCTGCTCTTCGAGTTTGGCGAGTTTACGCTCGATTGCCGATACGCGCTTGGAGGCTTCATGGAAGGCCTTGCCGGAAAGCTTCGGCGTAGAAGGCGCAGAAGATGCTTCAGCAGTTGCAGACCCACTTGCGGAGTTACCTGCGGTGCCTTCGGTTGTGGAACCGGCAACACTAGCCCCAGCGGAACCGCTCTTCTTGCCTTTGCCGGCACCTGCCTTTTCGCCCGCAAACGGATCCTTGCCGTTCTTGATTGCCTCAGTCATGTCCAGATAATCCTGCACGCCACCGGGCAGGTGACGCACTTTGCCGCCGATCAACGCGAACTGTTGGTCGGTCACGCGTTCCAGCAGGTAACGGTCGTGCGAAACCACGATCAGCGTGCCCGGCCACGTATCGAGCAGATCTTCCATAACTGCAAGCATGTCGGTGTCGAGATCGTTGCCGGGCTCATCCATGATGAGCACATTCGGCTCGTCCAGCAAAATCAGCAGCAGCTGCATACGGCGCTTCTGACCACCTGATAGGTCTTTGATCGGTGTCATCAGCTGCGCCGACTCGAATCCGAGACGCTCCATCATCTGCCCCGGCGTCGTTTCCTTACCGTCAACGATATAGCTCGGCTTATAACGGCTCAGCACTTCCTTGATCTTGTATTTACCGAGCTTCTCCAACTCGTCGAGACGCTGTGAAAGCACCGCGAATTTCACGGTTTTGCCGATATTCACATGACCTACAGTAGGGGTGATCGTGCCGTCAAGAATCTTCAATAACGTCGATTTTCCGGCACCGTTCGCGCCGACAATGCCAAAACGATCGCCAGGCCCGATCAGCCATGTCACGTCGTCAAGAATCTTACGACCGGTAACAGTAATTTTTTGTGCTGCAGAAGTAATTTCTTCTGCAGAATCATCAGTGTTATTTTCTTGTGATCCCTGAATTTCTTGCGATTCTTTCGCAGCCGCAGCAACTTGCGCCGCTGCAACACCGGCATCCACCAATCGCGGATCAGTCAGATCATCGACGGCAACTTCCACGGAACCATGCGCTTGCGGCTCGGCGTACATGGCCGGCACCACATCGACGCGCGATGCCGACGCTTCCATTTCGGCAACGTCAGGATCGATATCAGCCTCGCCTTGCACATGTTCGAAAATCTGCGTCACGTCGATCAGGTCAACCACCTGCTTGCCCAAGCGGGATGTGGCCATTTGCTTCAATTCCAGAGTATTGCGTACCGGAGGCACGTCGGCGATGAGCTCACGCGCGGCCTTCACATGGAATTTCTGTTTGGTGGAACGGGCGCGGGCGCCGCGGGTAAGCCAGGCAAGTTCCTTGCGAGCCAGATTGCGACGCTTCGTTTCACGCACGTCGGCTTGGCGATCGCGTTCCACGCGCTGCAGCATGTATGCGGAATAGCCGCCTTCAAACGGCTCGATTTCGCCGTCATGCACCTCCCACATGGATTCGCACACTTCGTCGAGGAACCAACGGTCGTGGGTGACGAGCAGCAGTGCGCCGGATCCGGCCGGCCAACGATTCTTTAAATGTTCCGCCAGCCAGTGAATGGTCACCACATCCAAATGGTTCGTGGGCTCGTCGAGAGCGAGAATATCCCAATCCTTGAGCAACAGGCGTGCCAAATCGGCGCGGCGACGCTGACCGCCAGAAAGCGAACCGATTTTCGCTTCCAAGCTAATGCCGCCAAGCAATGCTTCGACGATTTCGCGCGACTTGGTTTCCGCAGCCCATTCGTAGTCTTCACGGCCTTCGAGCGCAGCTTCGCGCACGGTGGCATTGTCGTCGAGCGGATCACGCTGGTCGAGCATGCCGAACGTAAGCCCTCCGCGAATGGTCACACGGCCGGAATCCGGCTCCTGCGTGCCTTTGAACAAATGCAGCAACGTGGATTTGCCGTCGCCGTTCTTACCGACGATGCCGATGCGGTCGCCTTCAAAAACACCCTGCGTTACATCGTTGAAAATATTCTTGGTCGCAAAAGCAAGCGAAACGTGTTCAAGTCCCAAATCATAAGTCGGCATAAGTCACCAATGTAGCGGGAACATCTCCCAAACTTACAGTCAATGCCGCAACTTGCGAATCGCCGCCAGTGCTACGCAGCGATCGGAACCGCACGCAACTCGGCAATCAGCCTTGCTGCGCCTGAGCCAAACCCTGCCCATACGAATTGCAACGGGCGGCAAAACTTGAAAACACCTGATCCGCGAGCGGCTGCAATTGCGGATTATATTCGGCAAACGCCTCCCGCAACTGCGATTTCGACCCACCGGCAGCCTTCAAATCCTTGACCATGCTTGATTCGTCAAGCCACTCCTCCAACAAGGTAGGGGTAACCTCCAAGTGGAACTGCATGCCCAGAGCGGAACCAAAACGGAACGCCTGCACCTTAGTCTTCTCGGATCGCGCCAATGGTTGCGCGCCCTCCGGCAACGTCACCACGTCGTTATGCCAGTGCAGCACGTCCACGGTTTTGTTCCACATGGAAAAATAATCATGCTTGTCAATGCGTTTGATCGGCGCAAAACCGATTTCCGGCGCCTCTCCCGACTTGAGCTTCGCCCCCAGCGCGGTGGCGATAATCTGATGTCCCAGGCACACGCCCAACACCGGCTTGCCCACACTGACTGCAGCCCGCGCGAGCTTGGCCTCGGCCTTTAATCCCGGATACTTGTCGTAGTCGAGCGCACCCATCGGGCCGCCCATGATCACCACGCCGGAAACCTCGCCAAAATCAGGCAAATCCGGTTTCTTCTGCTTGGCGACATTGATGATTTGATACTGCAGTCCCAAATCATCCAGACTGTCTAAAATGCGTCCCGGTCTCTCCCACGGAACGTGTTGCAAAATCAGCACCTGCGATTGCGTCATACGTTCTATTGTTGCATTACCTACGTAAACAATGTTCACAAATCCAACAAAAACCGTTTTGACGTTCATTTTTATCTCGCATGCATGTCCGATTCTGGCAATACTCTCGTGGTTATGACGAACACGCAAGAACCGCAGAATATCAACATTTCTAGCGTCGCAACCGCAGTTGACGCAGTGGCGAGCGCCGCTGCCGATCTGAAGCTGTACGACACCGCATCGCACGCCGTGTCGAATTTCAAGCCGATCAAGCCCGGTCAGGTCGGCATGTACGTGTGTGGCGCCACCGTGCAAAGCTCGCCGCATATCGGCCATATTCGTGCGGCTGTCGCGTTTGACGTGGTGCGTCGCTGGTTCGAGCGTTTGGGCTACAAGGTCACGTTCGTGCGCAACGTCACCGATATCGACGACAAGATTCTCGATAAGGCTTCGGCCGCCGGCCAGCAGTGGTGGGAACGTGCGTATATCTACGAACGCGAGTTCACCGAGGCTTACAACACGTTGGGTGTTGAGCCGCCTACGTATGAGCCGCGTGCGACCGGCCACATGATCGACATGATCGATCTGATCAAGCAGATCATCGACAATGGCCACGGCTACGTGGTGACTGACGAGGACGGCAATCCTACCGGCAACGTGTATTTCGACGTTGCCAGCTGGCCGCACTATGGCGAGTTGACGCATCAGAAGCAGACCGCTGTGGCTGATGCTGCTTCCGAGGTGGCCGATGCCATGGGTCCGTCTGTCGACAATACGGGCAACGACAAGTACAATCCGGTTGATCCTGCGGACATGTCGGAAGACAAGCATGATCCGCGTGATTTCGCATTGTGGAAGGCTCCGAAGGATTCCGATCCCCTCGACGCGCGTTGGAACACTCCGTTCGGCACGGGTCGCCCGGGTTGGCATATTGAATGCTCGGCGATGAGCCACCGTTATTTGAAGGATATGTTCGACATTCATGGCGGCGGACTGGATTTGCGTTTCCCGCACCATGAGAACGAAATGGCGCAGACTCGCGCTGCCGGCTACGATTCGGCAGCTCGCTGGATGCATTCCGCGTGGGTTACAGCCAAGGGTGAGAAGATGTCGAAGTCGCTGGGCAACGGCTTGTCCGTTCCTGCGGTTTTGACTCAAAATTCCGCTTGGGTGGTGCGTTATGCGCTTGGTTCCGTACAGTATCGTTCCATGCTGGAATGGTCGGATCAAACGTTGGCCGAAGCGCAGTCCGCGTACGATCGTGTGTCGAATTTCATCGAACGTGCCGGTGCCGCTGTTGGCGAGCAGCCGTCTCGTGAGGAGATCGTTTCGATTTCCGCCGATGATCTGCCGGCTGATTTCGTTGCCGCGCTGAATGACGATATTAATGTTTCCGGCGCTTCCGCTGCGATTTTCACTGCGATTCGTTTCGGTAACACGTTGCTTTCGAAGCTTGCCGATCGTGTTGATTCGGATATTGCGAAAGGTGAAGTGCGTACTGTTTTGGTGAATGTGCGTGCGATGCTCGATACGCTTGGTCTGGATCCGTTGGCGGAACCGTGGGTAAGCGAGGGTGCGGCCGGCGGCACTGCCGGAGCTGGTGCCGATTCCGCTGAGCACACCGCGCTTGACCGCTTGGTTTCCGAACAGTTGGAAGAACGTGCCGAAGCCCGCAAGGCCAAGGATTTCGCCCGCGCCGACGCCATCCGTGACGCCTTGGGCGCCGCCGGAATCACCATCGAAGACACCCCCCAAGGTTCTACTTGGACTCTCAAATAATCCTCCCCGTCTTCTTTTAGAGGAACGTTGGCCGGTCTACTCCAGACCGGCCAATTTCATATCAGAAACCTAAAAGTCATTCCTAAATCTATCTTTACTTCCGGATTGTCATCCCCTATGGGCGGCATAACATCATGGATTTGCATATTAAGCCAATTATTTGGCACATTATTACGATTCCCGACAACTTCCGCCGCACTTTGAATTTCAGAAAAAGGACGGAACATGGAATCGACATCTTGTGTAGTCCGCAATTCCGGAACGTAGTAGACCATCGCGGTCCCGCCATAAATGGCGATAGTTCCTTCGATTCCGCGAGTATGACACTCTTCAATCAGCTCATTAAGAAGCTGCATCAGTTTTTGTCTGGTCATTTCCATAGCAGTTCACCTCGCGGAATGATTACGTTGTACCATGCAAAGAACTCATCCGGAGGCGTGGCGGACCGATAAATCTTTCGCAACGGGGTCCACTCGGCATCAAGTTTCAGCGATTGAGGGGACACGTTCCCTTTACTCCAGTGCTGATAGTCATAGAGCCCAGCCATAAAGGCCTGCCAATGCACGTCCATCCCCTTAGTGACTTTCTTAAAATCGGCAGGCTCATCATCAGGAAATTCCATCAGATTGCGCATTCCAGCTGAAACACGGGTCCATTGCTCTTCCGTTCCCGAATACTGCTGGATCGACTGCATGAGATCACTCATTGCAGGGCCGATTACGCGAACAGTCGCACGCTCCAGGGGGGAAAGCGTCAGCTCATATCCCAAAGTACGCGCCGCAGCATCAACCTTATTGAGGGTGGGAACGGTTTTGCCACTCAACGTTCTCGAAACAACGGATTCAGCCATGTTCGAAGCACGCGAAAAATCCGCCGCGTTCAGACCGGCGTTCTTCATAAGCTCTCGTAACAGTTCATCGGCTTGCATATATGCAAGTCTACACTATTGACAGCCCGAACGCCGATGCGAAATTTCCCGCGGGACGGCTAGACTGAGGAACATTATGGCAGCATTTAGTTCTTTGACAGATAGGCTCTCGACTGCGTTCAAGCATTTGAAGAGCAAAGGCAAGCTTTCCGAGGCTGATATCGACGGTACGATCCGCGAAATCCGCCGTGCGCTGCTCGACGCCGATGTGGCGCTCGACGTGGTGCGTTCCTTCACCGGCCGAATCCGCGAGCGTGCGCTCGGCACCGAGGTTTCCCAGGCACTGAATCCGGCCCAGCAGGTCGTGAAGATCGTCAACGAAGAGTTGACGGCCGTGCTTGGCGCTGGCGTTGACCGCCCGCTGAATTCTGCCAAGAATCCGCCGACCATCATCATGCTCGCCGGTCTTCAGGGTGCTGGTAAAACCACCCTCGCAGGCAAACTCGGCTACTGGTTGAAGGATTCCGGCCATACTCCGCTGTTGGTCGCAGCCGATTTGCAGCGTCCGAACGCAGTGACGCAGCTGCAGGTGGTTGGCGAGCGTGCAGGCGTACCCGTGTACGCTCCGGAAAAGGGTGTGCAGTCCGACGGTGGCGAAGCCGTCGCTTCCCCGGGTCTGACTACCGGCGATCCGGTGAAGGTGGCGCGTGACGCTGTTGCGTTGGCCAAGCAGAAGCTGTACGACACGGTCATCATCGATACCGCAGGCCGTCTCGGCGTTGACGAAGAGCTGATGAAGCAGGCTCGCGATATTCGCGATGCCGTGCAGCCGAACGAAATCCTGTTCGTAATCGACGCGATGATCGGTCAGGATGCCGTACAGACGGCGAAGGCGTTCGATGAGGGCGTGGACTTTACCGGCGTGGTGCTTTCGAAGCTTGATGGCGATGCCCGTGGCGGTGCCGCGCTTTCGGTCGCCTCCGTTACCGGCAAGCCGATTCTGTTCGCTTCCACTGGCGAAGGTCTGAAGGATTTCGAGGTTTTCCACCCGGATCGTATGGCTTCCCGCATTCTCGATATGGGCGATATTCTTACCCTGATCGAGCAGGCGCAGAAGCAGTTCGATGAGGAAGAGGCTCGTAAGGCCGCCATCAAGATTTCCGATGGTTCCTTTGGTTTGGATGATTTCCTCGATCAGCTGCAGCAGGTGCGCAAGCTTGGTCCGATGAAGAATCTGCTTGGCATGATTCCGGGTATGGCCGCGCATCGTAAAGAACTTGAGCAGTTCGACGAGAGGGAAATCGATCGTACTGAAGCCATTATTCGTTCGATGACTCCTGCGGAACGTCGTGATCCTTCGATTATTGACGGTTCTCGTCGAGCTCGTATCGCTTACGGTTCCGGCGTGACCGTTTCGCAGGTGAACGCGCTGTTGCAGCGTTTCGAGCAGGCCGCGAAGATGATGAAGCGTATGAGCAACAAGGCCGGCGCTGGCATGCCTGGCTTTGGCGGCCCTGCCATGGGCGGGGGCAAAGGCAAGGGTAAAGGCAAGAAGGGCAAGAAGAAGGGCGGTAAGTCCGGCAATCCGATGAAGCGCGAGGCTGAAGAGAAGGCATTGCGCGACAAGCTTGCCGGCAAGAACTCCGACGGTAAGTCTTCCGGCGGTTCCGCTTTTGCCAAGAAGCCGCAGAATCCTGCACTTCCCGCCGGATTGCAAGACTTGATGGGCGATGCCGGTGAGCTGCCGCCGAACTTTGGCGGCGGACTGTCCGGCTTGCTGCACTAAAGCAAGCGACGCGAAAACGGTAACGTATAAAAAGGGGATGTGGTTCAAGACGAATCGCATCCCCTTTTTGCGTACTCCAATCAGCTGTTTTCAGCTGAATCGACTACCTTATAATCGCCATCAACTACTTCAACGTCAACGTGGCAGCAAGCGCAAGATGATCGCTACCTTCAACGCAGAACGAACTCACGTCGGAAGCGTCCAATCCCTTGGTGAAAAGCACATGGTCGAGAATGATGCGCGGCCACGGCAGCCATGATGGGAACGTGGCATGACGGCCCTTCGCCTCGCACAAGGCCGCATCCTTGAAGCCCGCATTCAGCAGCTTGCGGAAGCTTGGATGATCGGTACCGGAATTCAAATCACCCAACACAACGGTGATGTCGCCCTGCTTCTGAGTGGTCGCCAACTCCCCCAAACCGATGATGCCGGCGGACCATTCCCTGCATCCGCGCATCGGAGACTTCGGATGTGCCGAAACAAACGTGATGCCGCGCATCGAATCGATCGGGAAGCACACGCCCGGCACGTCGGCCGCGGGAATCACCGCAGTGACCGGAGACATGTCGCTTGGTTCAATACGAATCCACACACCGTTGAATCCGCCATTGTCCGTTCCCTTGCTCTCCCCCAACTGACGGTACGGAAGCGAATCAGACAATCCCGAAGCGTCCAATTGCGCAACCAGATCGTCCGTCAATTCCTGCAATGCAAGTACTGCAATATCATGTTTTTTGACCGCACTGACGATTGCCGCAGCGTTGGCGCGACCAAATCGGCAGTTCAGCGTCATCACACGGAAACGGCCATGTTTCGCGGATTCCGTAACAGCTTCACTGCCTGTTTCACGAGATGTTTCACGCTTTTCCGCAAGTTTTTCGGCAACCCTCTGCGCAGTATTGGGAGAATTAAGATTTTCCATCCAATATGCGATTTTGCGTAGCAGCGACGCAAGACAGACCACCGCAGCGACTCCCCCGAGAGCCGGCTCATGCAACGCGAAACCGGCGACGGCGATCACAAGCGTCGGAATCCACAGCAACGGAATCAACGCAATCAAGTACGGCAGCGGCAAATGGCCATCCCAACCAGCCGGCATCTCGCCAAGCGCAATCCATACAACGCAAATAATCAACGCAATCCAAAGCGCGATAATCATTCAGGCAACTCCCCCTATGCAAACCGTTCACTCCGAACGGACATACGCAAACTCGGAACCTCCAAGTGTAGCCAGCCTGCCTGATTCCGACGATTCCGCCATGTAGACCCACGCAAACATCTCACGAATGCCAGCAAATGTCCGATTCTGCCGATTCGGTCATTCAAGGCATCACATTCGCCGCATAATTGACCGTTTCCGCAGAATCAGACAAACGACTTCCCGGTTTTGCACGGATTCGGAAAGTCGCATAGAGCGGGAAACATCCTAAGACCCATCCGTCCGTACCCCACGGTTATACTTGGTAAGTTATTCGCGCGCGCGAGGCCCTCTAACTATCGCGTGACGTGAGGAACATGTGGGTTTCGGATTCCGTGCCCCACACAGAAAACGAAACGCACACCCCTAGTTATACAAGGAGAGCCATTTTGGCAACCAAGATTCGTCTGAAGCGCATGGGTAAGAAGTTCTACGCGTTCTACCGCGTGGTGATCATGGATTCCCGTACCAAGCGTGATGGCCGCGCCATCGAAGAGATCGGTACCTACAATCCGAACACCCAGCCTTCGACCATCGTTATCGATTCCGAGCGCGCTCAGTACTGGCTCGGCGTTGGCGCTCAGCCGACCGAACAGGTGCTGCACCTGCTGAAGATCACCGGCGACTGGCAGAAGTTCAAGGGCCTTGAAGGTGCTGAAGGCACTCTGAAGACCGTTGAGGCTGGCCCGGATGCCGCCGCTCGCGTTGAGGCCGTTGAGGCTCAGGCTCAGAAGCTGAAGGCTGCAAAGTCCGAAGCTGATGCCAAGGCCAAGGCTGAAGCCGAAGCCGCCGCTACCGAGGAAGCTCCGGCCGAAGAGCCGGCTGCGGAAGCTGAGTGATCATGCTCGCCCAGGCTGTGGAACATCTGATTAAGAACATCGTCGATTTCCCCGACGATGTTTCAGTGAAGTCCCATGAGAACGCGCGCGGCGAACTCATTCGCGTGCGCGTCAACCCGGAAGACATCGGTCGCGTCATCGGACGCAGCGGACGCACGGCAAATGCGATTCGCACCGTGGTACAGGCACTGGCCGACCACAAGGTGCGCGTCGACATCATGGACGTGCGCAGGTGAGATCCTAGCGTGGTGCGTGATATGCATTCTGACGACCCTCAACAGCCCGAGCTGCTGAGGGTCTGTCGTATCGGGCGTGCGCAGGGACTCAAAGGCGAAGTCACCGTGCAGATCTATACGGACGAACCGGAATACCGGTTCGCTCCCGGTGCTGTGTTGTATACGAAAGACGGCGAAGAAGAGTACGTGGTAGAACACTCCCGTACCTTCAAAAACCGTTGGATCATCAAGTTCGAAGGCATTGACAACCGCGACCAGTCCGAAGCGGCCAACGGCATTGTGCTGTATGGCGAGGCGGACGATCCGGAAGACATGCTTGAAGCCGACGAATGGTATCCGAAAGACCTTATTGGCCTTGAGGCGCGACTGGCTGAAAACAATATGCTTGGCCTTGAACCGGGCATGGTGGTAGGCAAAGTCGTTGACGTGATAGAAGTGGCCCAATGGCTGCTGAAGATTCGTCTCGCCAATCCGGTGAAGGATGCCGACGGCGTTGTGGTTGAGAACAGCGCGCTCGTGCCGTTTGTGGACGAGCTCGTGCCAGACATCGACCTTGAAGAGGGCTATCTGACCCTCGATCCGCCCGGAGGCCTTATTCCGGGACTGTGATCGCAATTACTTATCAGGTGGGCATTGGATTTCCATGCCCACCTTTTGTTTTCTGCTATTTGGCAGACATACCGGTATTCTGGAACCATTATGAAGATTGATATCGTGTCCGTTTTCCCGGAATATTTCGAAGTGCTGAACCTCAGTCTGCTCGGCAAAGCGCAGGCGAAAGGTCTTGTGGAAGTGACCGCCCATAATTTGCGCGACTGGACGCACGACGTGCATCATTCCGTCGATGACACTCCAGTTGGCGGTGGCGCAGGCATGGTGATGAAGCCGGAAGTGTGGAGCGAGTGCCTCGACGAGCTGCTGCAGCTTGAGCCGGCGGTAGTTGAGAATACGAAAAATATTGAGGATTCTGCAGTTTCTTGCGATACTTACGATACGTGCGATTCTGGCAATTCTGCAACTGTTGCAGTTCCCGCAAAATCCGACGATTCCGAAAAAACGAATATTGCACAATCTTCCGCAGGCCCTGTGTTGATTTTTCCGAATCCTTCCGCCCCACTGTTCACACAGCAGGATGCGACGGAATTGAGTCATGCCGATCATCTGCTGTTCGGCTGCGGCCGTTACGAGGGGTATGACGCGCGTATTCCGCAGTATTACCGTGCGCAAGGCATTGATGTGCGCGAGTATTCGATTGGCGATTATGTGTTGAACGGCGGCGAAGTCGCGGTTTCGGTCATGTTGGAAGCGATCACCCGCTTGCTGCCTGGTTTTATGGGCAATGCCGCTTCGATTGTTGAGGAATCGTATACGGGCGATAATGCGCTGTTGGAGCATCGTCAGTACACGAAACCTGCCGAATGGCGTGGCATCAAGGTTCCGGATGTGCTTCTTTCCGGCAATCATGCGAAAGTTAATCGTTTCCGCCGCGATGAGGCGCTCCAGAAAACCGACGAGTTACGTCCAGATCTGATCGAAGCACTGGATTGCACCAAGCTTGACAAAGCCGATCGCAAGACGTTGATGGCGCTCGGCTGGGAGGTTTCCTCCGCCCACCCGCGCAAACGCTAGCTTTCAAACGTTTGTTTTACGCGGAATGATCACAAGTTTTTCTTGCGATCAGTGCTGACCTTTATCGGAGATTGGCTCGCTGGGTTCAATGTAGTAGACGGCGGTTTCGCCATAGTCGCGCCGATCGGTGATTTCCCAGTTTGCGGGGGCCGCGGGAGCTTCGGAACGGGTGGATCGTTCCAGCATGATCACCGTGTTGCTGGAGGTCAGTTCACGGCTGGCAAGATCGGCGAGCAGCTGGTTGCAATCATTCGTTTCGAAGGCGTACGGCGGGTCGATGAACACCATGTCGAACGGTTCAACGGCCGAAGCCGAAGACGCGTATTTTTCCGCGCGGGCCTTCACCACGCGGGCGCTCATGCCATGTTCCCACGAACGGTTATGCTTCAACGCGGTCAGCGTCTGCGCGATCAATGCGGCCGCCGGAGCGGAGGATTCCACCGCCACCAGCTCTCGCGCGCCACGGCTCAATGCTTCGATGCCCAAAGCGCCGGTTCCTGCAAACAAATCGAGCACGCGGGCATCGTCCAGCACTCCCCACGAATCAAGGTGCGAGAAAATCGCCTCTTTGGTGCGATCTGTAGTAGGTCGGGTACCCGACTTCGGCGTGGTCAATGCCACACCTTTGAATCGTCCTGAAATTACGCGCATACGCACTACTCTAGCGTGGCGGGCTTAATTTTGGCGCGCCCGGCTCTTTTAGACGCGCCAAACTAATTGCTGGTCAGGAACATTTCGTTTCCGCGTGTGAAATCCAATACCGCTCCAGCCAGCTGCAAAAATCCAAGCAAATCGGGATCGGCTGCAACAAGCTGCGTGGCCTCGGTCCGTGCCTGTTCGATGATTTTCACATCCTTGACCACACGCAGCAGCTTCAATCCCGTTTTTCCGCCGGATTGCGTATCTCCGAGCACGTCGCCGGCTCCACGGAATTCCAAATCGGCCTGTGCGATTTCGGCACCATCCAACGTGCCCTGAATCACGTCAAGACGGCGGGCGGCATCACTGTCCGCAGGCGCACGCGAAATCAGGAAAGCCCCCGAATCAGTGCCGCCACGGCCAACGCGCCCTCGCAACTGGTGCAATTGCGAAAGTCCGTACCGATCTGCGTCGAAAATCACGATGCAACTGGCTTTCGCCACGTCCACGCCGACCTCGATTACCGTGGTCGCTACCAGAATCGGCGTTATGCCGGCTTCAAAATCGGCCATAACCTGCGATTTTGTGGTGTCATCGTCGCGCCCGGTCAATGTTGCGAAGCGAATGCCTTTGAATTGCGGCAACGATTGCAGACGCTCCACGATTTCTGCGACGGAATGCAACGGGGGGCGTTGCGCACGCTGGTCGTCGTCTTCGCCAAGATCGTATGCCTCGTCAAAGGTAGGAACCGGCGAGCCTGCGGTTTTCGAATCCGAAGCAGCCGACGCCGCCAACGAGTCGTCCGCATTTTCGGAATCATCGTCGATGCGCGGGCAGACCACGTAGGCGCGTTCCCCCGCGTCAATGCGTTTACGGATCAGGGCGAACATTTCGCCCATCAGCGACGCATTGCTTTCCGGCACCACGAATGTGCGAATTGGCTTGCGGCCGCCAGGAAGTTCGGTCAGCGCGGAAATATCAAGATCGCCGAACCAGGTCATGGCTGCGGTGCGCGGAATCGGCGTGGCCGTCATGACCAGCAGATGCGGAGCAGTAGACCCCTTGGAATTCAACGATTCGCGTTGCTCCACACCGAAGCGATGCTGTTCGTCAATTACCGCCAGTGTGAGGTTCGGTGCCTGGAAACTCTTGGAAAATGCGGCGTGCGTCGCCACAACGATACATGGCATGCCTGATGCGGCTGCGGCGAGTACGCGGCGACGTTCGGCAAGTCGCATGCCTCCCGTAAGAAGAAATACGGGAATTTCCCCATCTTTCGTGCCGAATATATCGTTCCCTTTGCTTGGAATACCCGTTTTTTGCGCATTGGAAATATGCGATTGCTCACTTCGCAATGTAATCAAATCGTCGTTATTCGAGTTATCCACATTGGAAATTTCGGCTATGTCAAGCAGGTCGACGAGTTGTGCACCTTTATCCACAGCATTATTGTTGATAGTTTGTTGTGTGGATTCCCCAGTTTGTTGGATTGCTGACACTTGAGTTGGCGCCGTATTTTCCCGGATTTCGGAAGCCGTTTTACCGTCCGCATTCGCCAATTTCGCCACCATTTTGGAAATGCTCGCATAATGCTGTTCGGCAAGAACCTGCGTTGGCGTTACAAGCACGGTCTGCCCGCCCGATCCCACAGCCTGCATCATGGCTGCGACCGCGACCACGGTTTTGCCGGATCCAACCTCGCCTTGCAGCAATCGTCGCATAGGGTAGTCGCGCGTCATATCGGCGGAAATATCGGCAATAACCTGCCTTTGACCGCTCGTCAGAGCAAACGGCAGCGAGGCAATGAAATCGTCTTTCAATTGCGTTACGGAACATGCGTTCGCCTTGTTTTTGCGTGATGCGTCGCGTGATTTGACGAGCGCGGTCTGGCAGATCAGCGCTTCCTCGTATCGCAACGTTTGCAGGGCGTTGTCGAAATTCTTGCGATCGACCGGATCATGAATCGCCATGAATGCTTCAGCGCGATGCATAAGCCCATATTCCTCGCGAAAATCTTCCGGAATGATGTCGGGAATAGCGACGGACAACGATTTAATCTGCACTTCACGATTTATTTGAGGAGCGTCACACCCCCCTTCTTGCGCGATATTATCTGAGGAATTACTTGCCGTTTGCGCCGCCAAATATTCGCTTCCACGCAACGCATCCATGTATTTCAATACCGATTCGTGAATATGTTCGCTGGAAATCCTGGAATTCGCGTGATATACCGGTCGCGGACGGCAGACTCGTTTCAATGCTTCATCAACCGTTTGCGCATCGTATTTCAGATTGCCAAGCGGTGGATTTGCAGGATCGCTGAAACCGTCATTCCATTCCCCGCTTTCTGCCTGCGATTGCACGGGATTGATGGTAAGCAGGTCGGGATGCGTGAATTGCAAACGATTGTCATACACGCTTGGCTCGCCTGCGACGACCAGCAGCGCTCCCGTGTGCAATTTGCGCTGCACCCAATCGACATACGATTTGCGATATGAGAAGAAAACCAGCGACGCCAACGATTTTGGGGTGTTGCGACGGGCTGCGAAATCGTCGTCGGTGACTGTTGCGATCAGGCGGAAGCCACGACGAGCCATGGGGAAAACACGCGTTTCGAGCACGTGCGCGGCGAATGCCATTTTCTCCCCGATTTTCGCCTCGTGCAGTGCGCGTGCTGGAACGGGGTCGGTTACGCGGAACGGATAGTAGGTCAGGGCGTCGCCTACGGACACCACGCCAAGCGATTTCAGCGCACCAACTCTGCGGCGGTTGCTTTCGATTGATGAAATCGGCGTTTCCAGTGTGGTGCTCATAATGCACCATTCTCCCCAGTTATGCCGACAGATGCGGCTTCAGCGAGCAAAATTCCCCACTCACTGGAACAATCCGGATGCTCACAAGCCCTTCAACGGGCAAAATCCTCCACCCACTGGAACAATCACCCCGCAAACAAGCCACTCAACGACCCAAAACGTCCACCCACTGGAGAAATCCGGACGCAACACAGCCTTCCAACGGGAAGATTGTTCCACCCACTGGAAGAATCGGTACGCTCAGATCCCCACCAACGCCCCAAAACCTCCACCCACTGGAACAATCCGGACGCTCAAGACCTGGGCGCATAAAGCAAAACCCCGGCGACCAGTGGTCTACCGGGGTTTCAAGCTGTTATTTCGCGATTCACGCTTCAACGCGCTGAACCTTGCCAGCCTTGATGCACTTGACGCAAACGCGAACGCGAACGTTCTCGCCGTCG
The DNA here is from genome assembly GCF_002742445.1 of Bifidobacterium sp. N4G05. Taxonomy (GTDB): domain Bacteria; phylum Actinomycetota; class Actinomycetes; order Actinomycetales; family Bifidobacteriaceae; genus Bifidobacterium; species Bifidobacterium hominis. The sequence continues at coordinate 315,071 of NZ_NJNQ01000001.1, forward strand.
ATGGTGGTGCGAACCGGCTGCAGGTTCGGGCGGAAGGTGCGCTTATTGCGAATATGTGAGTGCGAAACGGTGAAACCGGTCTGCGGTCCCTTGCCGCACACTGCGCAACGAGCTGCCATAATGGACTCCCTATAAATTACTATTGACTTGCAAGTCTGCGCATTCGACACCATGCAACTGAATGCACGGCAGAACACACAACTTCTCAACTATACAACCAGCCCCAGCCAATCGCAAACCAGACCGCAGACATGTGGATAGAAATCGCCTCGGATTCCCCGGAATCATGGTGCTTGTTCAAAATAGCTGAACAACAACCACACATCAGTCACAATGTTCATACATTGTTCATGCGTAACGGCAGAGCGCTCCCCTTACGCCCATTTAAGATGAACTGTAGTGTATACAATAGTGAATTGACGGTTTATTCGAAAGAGTCAACAATCATGTCTGAACGCGCAACCGCGCCCATAACTGCGCCCGCCGCAACTTCCGCGCCCACAACGTCTGCAACATCTGCAGAAAATCTGCCAGAACCCAACGAAAAACTCACCACACGCGAAAAAAAGTGGATCGTCTACGATGTCGGCAATTCCGCATTCGTAATGCTATCGACCGCCGTCGTGCCAATCTACGCGAACTCGCTGCTGCAGTCCGCCGGCCAATCGAATATCGTGTCGACATGGGGGTACGCGCAAACCATCGCATCGCTGATCATCGCGGTGATGATGCCTGTGCTCGGATCCATGGCCGACGTGCAGGGCATGAAGGTAAAGTTCTTCACCGGATTCTTCCTGACGGGCGTGGTCGCCTGCTGTGCGATGGCGCTGCCGCTCAGCTGGCTCGTTTTCTTGGTGGTGTGCATTCTCGCCACGGTCGGACTGAACGGTTCGCTCACGTTCTACGATTCCATGCTGGTCGATATCACGTCGAATGAGCGTATGGACCGCGTGTCCTCGCATGGTTTCGCATGGGGCTATATTGGCTCCACGATTCCGTTCATTGCCTGCATCGCGCTGATTTTCGGCGGTCCGTCGTTGTTCGGATGGTCCACGGTGGCATGCACGCGCGCTTCGTTCGTAATCACCGCATTGTGGTGGGTTGCGTTCACCATTCCGCTGCTCACCAGCTATAAGCAGGTGCATTACCGCGCTACCGCGAACCAGGCCGGCAAGGCGATTCGCGGCACATTCCACGAACTTCGCACCACGTTCCGCGCGATCCGTCGCAACAAGCCGCTGTGGATGTTCATGATCGCGTTCTTCTTCTATATCGACGCGGTGAACACGGTGATTTCCATGAGCACCTCATACGGTACGCAGTTGGGCATCGACTCCACGCATCTGGTAATGGCACTGCTGGTCACGCAGTTCGTGGCATTCCCGAGCGCGATCGCGTACGGTAAGCTGGCTGGGCGTTTTGGCGCAAAAACCATGATCACCACCGCCGTGATCGCTTATATCTGCATTGTGCTGTTTGCCGCGTTCTTCTTGCGTTCCGCTACGGAATTCTGGATTCTTGCGATTCTTGTCGGCTTGTTCCAAGGTGGCATCCAGGCGTTGTCTCGCTCGTATTATGGCAAGATCATTCCAAAGAATCGTGCCAACGAATATTACGGTTTCTACGATATTTTCGGCAAGACCGCCTCGATCATCGGCACCTTCCTGGTGGCCACCACCACGTCCCTGACCGGCAACGCTTCGTTCGGCGTGCTGTCCATCGCCGTCCTGCTCGTTGTGGCGCTCGTTTTCCTGCTCCTGCAAAAGGACCCGACGCGGGAGTGATTTGCCGGCCCTCGGCAACTCTGCGCCGCGGGCGACATCTCGCAACCCCTGCAACGGGCCCTAATAGCAATGGACCATCGCCACTTGATCACTTACGCTCGCGATAATCCTTGATCAGCTGAATGGCGACGGCCGCAACGCCGCACAGCACACCGCCAATCGGCCACGGCAGCCAGAACATCGCCCCGTCCGCGGCGCTCGACCCGACGGCCGACCAATCGCCGCGCAATGCCGCAGGGTTCAAAAACAGCAGGCACAAGCCAGTCGCCGTGGCTATCAGCATAATGATGCCGCACACCGCGCCGGTCAGTCTGGCATAGAAATCCTGTTCGCCCGCATGCTCCTTGCGGTCGTCCTCGGCCGCTTTGTTGTATGCGTTGATATTGAGCAGACTGTATCTCATGCCGCAGTAGACAAACCCGAAAACACCGGGCGCACAGAGCAGCAGAAAAATTGCGTTGGGCCAGCCATCGGAGACGCCGAGCATGTCATCGGCATACACCGTCACCGCAATGCCAATCAGAATAGCCGAGATGCCACCGACGATGCCGATTACCAGCAGCCGCAATTCTCGGCTGCGGTCCTCCCCGGTGTAGAAATCTTCTACGTATGGGTGACGCCGTTTGAAGTCAATACGCGACAGACCTCCTGGAATCAGCATCGCCAGCCCCGCAATCACACCCACACAGACGCACAGAAACGTCAGAAAATCGTTGAGCGGCGTCGCTCCGAGAATGGAATTGCTGGAATCGAACAGGTTGCCGATGCCAACCCCGGCGACAATCGCAGCAACACCGCCGGCAATCAGCAGCGCGAATCGGCGGCGATGTTCATCGTAGCCAGTGATATCCTGCGCAAGCTCCGCGATAGGAGCGATTATGCCCGCCGTTTTGGAAGAAGCGGCTAAAGGCGATGCCGTCTCAGCCGAGGGGTCAACATTCGACGAACCGGCCGCAGAAGCCGACGCGGCAGGCCGACTCACATCGCCAAGTACCAGATCATCAAGCGTGCAGCCGAACAGGTCGCAGATCATAAGCAGCTTGTCCATCTCGGGATAGGCCTTTTCGGATTCCCATTTCGAAATGGCCTGACGCGAGACGCCAAGCAACATGGCCAATCGTTCCTGGGTCAGGTTGCGTTGCGCACGTAGGTACTGCAGGTTAGCGCGAAAACTCATTGGAATGTCCCTTCATACGTAATCTTTATCATGTCATGTTCGGCCGATGGGCTCACTATGGCATGCCGTCCATGTCACCCGCCACCATCTTTGGGTTGCAATCGCCGGTTATTCGAACGCAACCACAAGTTGCATCGGCGGAATTCCGCCATTCCGTTGACCTGAGCAGCTTTAACATCGCACTCCACGAGACCGAAGCTTTTCCAGCCATGCGAGGGCAGCTTGTCTCACCTGCCACCACGAATCCGCTTCGACCCACGTACACATCTGTGTACAGCAGCGCTCGCAATCGGTTACCTACGACCCATATGATTTGCTGAGCGACCGCAAAACACGCAATAGCCGAGACAACACCGTCAGCGTTAAAGCTTAAGGCGACTACTTGCCCAATAGTCCGGAAATCTGGCTGATGATGTCAGCGGGCAGTCCTGCTTGTTCGGCAATGGATCCGAGGTCCAGATTGGCACCCTGCTCCTGAATTGCGCCAGCGACCTGACTGATCTGGTCGGCGGAGATGTTTTCCTCCGCCAGCGCCTGCAGCTCGTCAAGTCGGTCGGCGTTCAAATGGTCGCCAACGACCTGTTGATTTCACCCAACTGATCGGCATTGAAATGCTCACCGATTACCGCCGGCAAATCACCAATCGAACCGAGATTGAAATCCCCGCCAAGCACATTGCCTAGATTGTCTGCGGCAAAATTTTTCAGGCTATCGAACAGTCCCACATGTGCCGCTGGTACTGCTTGTTCAGCAACTGCTGCAGAGCATCGCACAGACCCTGCATCAATCGCCGCTCTTCGGCAGACAATCCCGCGTGAAACCAATCTCTGCCTTTGCGCTCATCAGCTGGGGAGCTCACGGTCACACTCATGCGTCGCAGACCACGAGCCTCACGCGCCTCCTCATTCCACATCTGTGTTAACAACATGTGTTAATCGCATGCATCGCCACCATGATTCCCCAATGATTTCAAGGGTTCCCCGGTCTCACTATTGTTTCTTCCCTAAAACCGCTTCGATTATCGGCACCTTCCTTGTTGCGACCACCACTTCGCTGACAGGCAACGCCTCTGTAGGCGTGCTTTCAATCGCAATCCTGCTGATCGTTGCCCTCATCTTCCTCCTGGTGCAAAAAGACCCCACCCGCAAGTAGTTTCGCCGTTTAACTTCTGTCTGTTTTTCGGCAACCAGCTGCCTTCATGTCGTATTTCCGATGTCGCCTCACGTCTGAAAAGTCATGCATGGCAAGAGTCGATCGCATAGTAATCGCAATTGCAATCTTCTTCAGGGTCTACGGAGAAAAGCAATGCTGATTCGAAAATCAGAAAAAGTTGAGGGCACGTGCCACTTCGTCGACGATGTCAAGCATGGCGCTGCGCGCACGTTCAGGCTCTCCCTTGGCGATTGCGTCGGCTACGGCATCATGTGCGTCGAGCGCGTCAGGCTTCGGCTTCATCGGGTATTTGCCGAGTTCCACGCGTCCGCGCAGCACGGTGGCGATGGTGTCGGAAAGCGCGGCGAACAGCTCATTGCCGCTTTCATGCAGGATCAACGTATGGAATTCCACGTCGAGATCATGGAATTGCGCAAGTCCGGCTTCGCCTTCCTTGTTGGATTCGGCGGTCTGCCGCATTTTCGCCGCATACACGGGGAATTTCGCCTTGACGTCGATGGGGGCAAGACGTGCGGCGGAAGCCGCTGCAGCCGGTTCGACCGCTAGCCGCAGTTCGGTGAGGGATGACAGCTGCTGCTCGCGTTGCGTGGAGTGGAGACGCCATTCGATCACCTGATGGTTGAGCGCCTGCCATTCGCCGAATGGGCGTGCGACAAGTCCGATGCGACGTTTGACAAGTACCGCGTTCATGGATTCAAGTGTTTTCGCGACTTCTCGCGCCACGGTTCTGGAAATACCGAAACGACTTTGCAGGTCTTCCAACGTAAGGCTTTCGCCAGCCTTCCACACGCCGTCGAGCATTTCGATGGCAAGCGTTCGGCTCACCGAATCCTGCATCAGTTCACCGCCGGCATTTTCTGCGATTACCGTGTCTTCAGCCATCGACCGTTCCTCCCTCGCTCACTCCATAACATGCCTGCTTTGTTTCACGGTATGTTTCACATATTCTGCGACATGCACGGCAATCACAAATCGCAGATGATCGCATATCTACGATTGCGTGATTTACCGCTATTTTGCACTATCTCCAGCATAGCAAGTCACACGATTTTTCCAATTCGTAGTACTTTTTATTTGACTGATACTACTTTTATGGTTTATAGTAGTCTTATTCCTGGTGCGAAGCGGCACAGGATCGTCAACAGCAAGGAGAGCAACATGAGCATTCACGTAGTGGTGATGGGCGTTGCAGGATGTGGCAAATCCACCGTCGCAGAAGCTATCCACGAACGACTCGGATACGTGTACGCGGAAGGCGACGACTTCCACCCGCAAGCGAATATCGACAAAATGTCAGCCGGCATTCCACTCACCGATGAGGACCGCTGGCCATGGCTGAACGTCATCAACTCCTGGATGGTGGCACGCGAGGCGCTCGATGAAAACACTGTGGTGTCCAGCTCCGCGTTGAAGCGCAGCTACCGCGAGGTGCTCGCCAAAGACGTGCCCACATTCTTCATTCATCTCAACGGCAGCCACGAGCTCATTCAGCAGAGGCTCAGCGAACGCAAGGGACATTTCATGCCACCCGCGCTACTGCCAAGCCAGTTCGCCATTCTTGAGCCGCTCGTCTCCGAAGAGAACGGCGTGGAAATTTCCATCGAAGGCAGCGTCGACGAAATGGTCGACCGTGCCATCGAAGCGCTGAACGCCTATGTGGCAACCGTGGCCGCAACCGCGGCAGCCCAAACCGCAACCCAAGCCTCCTAATCCACCATCCACCGGTCCAAATGTGTCCGATTCTCCAGAATTGGACAACTACACACCCAAAACTGGTACATGTTTGTCCGATTCTGCAGAAACGGACAAACAGAACCCAAAAACAGCAGCACAACTGTCCGATTCTGCAGAATCGGACAAATCCGGCACACCAAACCCATGAATCGAGGAGGATTCATGAACCTCATTGCAGCGGCGATCATCGGCATCGCCATCATCGTTCTACTTATCGCGGTATGCAAAGTGCATCCGTTCCTTTCCCTGCTTGCCGGCTCGTTCGCGATGGCCGTGTGCGCGGGAGTGGAGTACGGCAAGGCGTTCGACAGCTTCACCTCTGGCGTCGGTTCCACGATTTCCAACGTCGGCCTGCTCATCGCATTCGGCTCGATCATCGGCACAATCCTGTTCAAGTCGGGCGGTGCCGACACCATCGTCGACACCATCATGGCCAAAACGCCGTTGCAACGTCTGCCGTGGGCCATGGCCCTGATCGCGTTCATCGTCGGCATTCCCATGTTCTTCGAAGTCGGCGTGGTCATTCTCATTCCGGTGGTGCTCTTTGCCGCTCGCCGCGCCAAAGCTCCGGTGATCCTGCTGGGCATTCCAGCCCTCGCAGGCCTTTCCACCCTGCACGCGTTCGTGCCGCCGCACCCCGGCCCGCTCACCGCCATCGGCGCTCTGAATGCGAACCTCGGCATCACCCTGGCGCTCGGCCTGCTCGTAGCCGTTCCAACCGTGATCATCTCCGGCCCGCTCTTCGGCAAACTCGCCGCCAAGTGGGTGCCGATCGCCGCCCCCGAAAACAAGGCTGAGGCCGAAGCTCCGAAATCCGCGGAAAACCGCCCATCCTTCGCTTCCGCAATCGCCGTCATCCTGCTGCCGGTCGTACTCATGCTCGCCTCTTCCATAGTGGATCTGACCGGTCAGAGCGAAACCGCGTGGGGTCGTGCACTCGCTTTCATCGGCACTCCGTTGACCGCGCTGCTCATCACCACGATTTTCGCGATGGTCGTGCTCGGTTACATGCAGAAATTCACCCGCGACGCGGTCAACGGCATGGTCGGCCAATCCTTCAGCTCGGTCGCCGGCATTATTCTGATCGTCGCCGCCGGCGGCGGCTTCAAGCAGACGCTCGTCGATTCCGGCATTGGCGACGTGATCGCTAATTCGATCACCGAATCCGCCATGAATCCGCTGATCGCAGGCTGGCTGGTCGCCGTGCTCATCCGTCTCGCCACCGGCTCCGCAACCGTGGCCACCGTCACCGCATCCGGCATCATGGTGCCGCTCGCCACCGGCATGAGCCCAACGCATCTGGCTCTGCTGGTGCTCGCCATCGGCGCAGGATCCGTGTTCTTCTCGCACCTGAATGATGCAGGATTCTGGCTGGTCAAGGAATACTTCGGTATGTCGGTCGGTCAGACATTGAAGACCTGGTCGCTGATGGAAACGATTCTGTCGGTCACCGGCTTGGGTTGCGTCATGCTGCTTTCGCTGGTGCTTTGACGCACGACATTTCGCACACAAATTGCGATTGCGATTCGCGTGCATCATATCTGAAAAACATATCTGAAATACAAAAAACTTGCCGTCCATTCGTTTTTAAGCATCTTCTTTTCTGCGTTGCGGAAGATGCAGAAAATGGATGGGCGGCACCAATCCCAATTCGAATCCAATTTAAATCCCAATTTAAATCCACATCAAAAAAAACCGTAGAAAGAAGAACATCATGCAGCTGGCAATGATCGGCTTGGGCCGAATGGGCGGAAATATGGCAAAGCGCATCGCTGCGGCCGGACACGAAGTAGTCGGATACGACCGCTCCCCCGAATCGGACCGCACTGTGGCAAGCCTTGAGGAAATGGTGGCCGCGCTCGCCGCGCCGCGCATCGTATGGGTAATGGTGCCCGCAGGCGAGGCGACCGACAGCACTATCAACGAACTGGCGGAACTGTTGGAACCTGGCGACATGATTATCGATGGTGGCAATTCCCGCTACACCGATGACGCTCGCCACGCGGCTGAACTTGAGCCGAAGGGCATTCACTTCATGGATTGCGGTGTTTCCGGCGGCGTATGGGGCATCGACCGTGGGTATGCGCTTATGGTGGGCGGCAGCGAAGAGGATTTCGAACGCACCCGACCGATTTTCGAAGCGCTCAAGCCTGAGGGCGATTCCGGACTGGCGCTCGCAGGCCCGGTCGGCGGCGGCCATTTCGCCAAAATGGTGCACAACGGCATTGAATACGGCATGATGCAGGCGTTCGGCGAAGGCTTCGCCACTATGGTGAAGTCCGACCTCATCAAGGATCCCGCTGCCGTGATGACTTCATGGCGAGACGGTTCCGTGGTACAGTCCTGGCTGCTGGATCTGCTGGCGATCGCATTCAAGTCCGATCCGACGCTGGAATCCATGCCGCCGGTGGCCAACGAGTCCGGCGAGGCGAAGTGGATGATCGAGGCGGCGCTCGAACTGGGCGTGCCGACCCCCGCCACCGCGGCCGCACTTTACGCGCGGCAGACTTCCCGCGGCGGCGCGGATGACATTCTGCGCGTTGTTTCCACCATGCGCGCCCAGTTCGGCGGCCACGTCACCAAGATCGACGAAGTCGCCACCCACTGAGAGTGCTTTGAATGTCCGATTCTGCAGAAACGGACAAGCAGAATCCAAAAACAGCAGCCCAACTGTCCGATTCACCAGAATCGGACATCCAAACACCCAAAACCAGCCCATGAGTGTCCGATTCTGCAGAAACGGACACTCCACACAGCTTAAGAACGCCTATTTCGCTTATACATGGCAGACGCTCTCGGCGAAACAGCACTTCGAGGGTACGATTTGGAGGTTTTAGCCAACCGAACTGCCATATATAAGCGAGATAGCTCCGAACAGGGGCGTGTATCTGCCATATATAAGGCAGACACACGCCCCTTAGCATATTTGTGTCCGGATTGCTCCAGTCAGAGGTTCCAGTCAGGAACTCAGCGGCCGTAGACTTCGTGCACAAACTTTTCGAGCGCGGCGATGGAACGCTCCACCTTCTCCGTGTCGATGCAGTACGCCATGCGGAAATAGCCGGGCACGCCAAAGCTGTCGGACGGAACGAGAATCAGGTCGTAGTCCTTGGCTTTCATGCAGAACGCGTTCGCATCCTCCTCAAGCGCCTTCGGGAAAATGTAGAACGTACCGCCCGGTCGTACTACGTCGAATCCGAGGCGTACCAGCGCGTCGTACAAGAGGTTCATGTTCTTTTCGTACACGGAAAGGTCGCTGGTCTCATCCACCACCTTGGCCACGGCCAGCTGCACGCTGGATCCTGGGCAGTTGTGTCCGGTTCCGCGGCTGACTTGGCCGCACATGGGCACGATCAGTTCGGCGTCGGTGGCACGCGGGTTCACCGCCACATAGCCGATGCGCTCACCCGGCAGCGACAGCGACTTGGAGTACGAGTAGCACGAAAGCGTGTTGTCGTAGAACTTGCTCGGATACGGCTGCACGCCCCCGTCGAATACGATTTCGCGGTACGGTTCGTCGGAGATCAGGAAGATGTCATGCCCGTATTCAATCTGCTTGGCCCGCAGTATTTCAGCCAGTCGAGTCAGCGTTTCGGCGGAATAGACGGCTCCGGAAGGATTGTTCGGCGTATTGATGAGCACCGCTGCGGTTTCCGGGTTCAACGCCTGTTCGAATGCGTCGAAATTGATCTGGAAGTTTTCGGTGTCGGCCGGCACTACGGTCAGGTGCGCGCCGGTTCCGTTGACGTACGGCTGGTATTCCGGAAAGTATGGGGCAAACGTGATAACTTCGTCGCCCGGTTTGGTCACCACGCGCAGCGCGTGGGCCAGTGCTCCGGCCGCACCCGTGGTCGGGAAGATGTAGTCGGCCGTATAGTCCATGTCGAAGCGGCGGTTGAGGCTTTCCGCAATGGCCGTGCGCACTGAGGTAATACCCAGCGACGGCGAGTATCCGTGCAGTGCGACCGGTTCCGCATCCCTATACAGGGCGATCATTTCGTCGGTGAAGCTTTGCGGGCAGGGCACACTTGGATTGCCCAGCGAATAGTCGAACACATTCTCGTAGCCGATTTCGGCGCCACGCGCGGTCGCGTATTCACTCAGCTCGCGGATCACGGACTTTCCGCCAAGCATGGCCTTGTAGGCTTCGTTGATCATGAACAACCTCCCTGTCGTACTGTCGTACTTCTGACGCATGTATCATGCACGCCCGCGCCCGGCTCAATTCAGTCAGTCAATCGCGAATTCACCTCATGGCGGCGAACGTGCAACACTTTCGTTTCTACCACTGCTTTGTCACAATCGCGGGCAGGGTGTCATGTAACGGTATTATTCGACAGTCCTTTTAGCTTCCTCGACTTCCCCGGCTTCCCTCAGTCGATTGCGCTGCGCGGCCTCCATGCCGGGCACGAAACCGTTGCTGAAGATTCTGCGCCAATATTCAAGCATGTCCGCTTTTGACATCGACATGAACATGCCCGCCGCAAGCACGGCGACGTCCTCGTTGAATACGGTGTCGAGTGGCAGTTTCTCATGCAACTTCGGCCAGCGCTGCAACACCGCCAACATACCTCCGACAGTGAAGTCGAGCATAAGATCGGTTTTCAGATCGAGATGGCCCACATCCAGTCCAAGCACGGAAATCATGGTCAAACGCCCGAATTCTTTCAGCGACGAAACGAGTTCCGGTGAGCTGTGCGGACCGGCAAGCAATGCCAATCGGTCGAGACGCTGGCGCTGTTCGGGGTCACGCATCAGCGCGGTGACGTGCTTGCGCCATTCGGTGTCAGGATCGAAATCTCGCCCTGGCACACCCGGCATTGGCGTGTTTTCGACGGCGTGCAGAATGGCGGAATCGGCCAGTTCCGGTAATCCGGAGAAATGGTAGTAGAAGGAATTGCGATTCACGTCCGCCGTGCGCACGATGTCGGTGACAGTGATTTTGTTGTACTCGCGTTCCGAAAGCAGCTCCCAGAAAGCGTTTTCAAGACGATCTTTCGCTGGCAGGATTTCCGAATCCCTACGTGGTCGTGGCATCAGTACCCCCTGATAATTAGTCACGTTGCCTCATAACCACGTTTTATTGTACAAGTTGTCTAGACCATTTTTCACCGAATGTCGCATACGAATTTACAAATACAACACAGCCGGCAGTACCATACTTACGTCGCACACGTCACGCACGTCGCATACGCACGCCACCCACGGCACTCGCCCGCGCCCTACTTGCGTTGCACCTTCGGGTTGCGCGCGAGCGCCGCCTGCAACAGAATCACCAGCGCCTGATTGATGTTGCGTCGATCCTCACCGCTCAAGCCAACATATGTGCCGAGCATTTCGGGAATCACCTTCGGCCCGGCCGCCACAATCGCGGAAATACTGCCCGCCCCGGAAGCCTCGAGCACGGAGAACAGCGCGTCGACCGCATGCTCTCGCTGTTCTTTGGAAAGTCCCGCAAGCCAGCCGTTCAGTGACTTGTTGAACACCACGGAACTGTTGGCCACGTCTTCGGCCTTGGCGAATTCACCCCCGTGCATCTGCCACGAGAAGGCGAAATGCTGCATGATGCCATCCACGTCGGATTTCACCACCACACAACGTTCGGGGGTTTCCAGCACCATGCCCACCACCGAGGAGTCCGGCACGATTTTCACAATGCGATCGCTCACGCTCGCATATTCGAAGCTTTTCACCACTTCCTCGGGGAAACCCGGCCCGTCGAGCGAGTAGATGCGTTCAATTCGACCCTTGATCTCGTCTTCGGCGTTCATGGCCGCATATACGGCCAGATTACCGCCCTTGGAGTGTCCGGTCAGCAGTATCGGCCCATCCCACAGCGAGGCGACTTTTTTCAGGTATTCAGCTGCGGAAACCTGTGCTGGAACCGGGTATTGGAAGGCCATGTTGAAGTCTTCCTTCCATCCGACCAGCGAATCATCGGTGCCTCGAAACGCCACAACCAGCGTTCCCGACGGCAGCCGGAAAGTCACCGCCGCGAACTGCGTTTGCGCACCACCATCGAACTGCTCGCAGTACGCACTCATCTCAACGTCGGAAAACCGCGGATTCGCCGCCACAGCATGGTAGAAGTCGTGCGTCACCTGCGGATCGACCAATCCTACGTTCTCCACATCATGGTCGGCCACGGGCTTGTCGTGGTTCAGCTCGTCATCGGCACGCGCAATCGTCACACCTCCAAACGGGGGCTTGTGCAGCATACGTAACGATGCGATCGGACGCCGAATATCGAATTGCTTCGCACGCGCCTGCAACGTACCGTATTTCGCTACCAAATCGTCCAATAGCAGCACGCATTCCGGTACTTCGTCGTACGAAAGCTGCGCCAACACCAATGCGTCGGCCTCGCGGAATGGCAATGCTTCGAAACTGCGCGTTTCCGTGCGCGCGTAGTCCACAATGTTGCCCATCACGCATCCATCTCCTTGTCGTTGCGCAGTTCACCGTCGGTTCGCAGTTCACCGTCGGTTCGCAGTTCACCGACAGCGACTTTCGCCGCGCTGACCGGAATCGCCTTGAGCACATCTTTGATGAGTTCACGCGTTTCAACGTCGGTACCCCTGGCGGCCGCCACGATTTTCGGCAGCGAATCCGTCCAATTCGCCACCAAATCAGCGATATTACCGTACCCTGCTGCTGCGAAGATGTCGTATATCTGGTTGATGGCCCGTTCGCGCTGTTCCTGGCTTACGCGGTCGAACCATCCGTCGATGGTTTTGCCGATGAGTTGCGCGCCGCCTGTCAGCTCGTTTGCCCGCTCGAATTCGCCGGATTGCGCCACCTGCCAGCTTGATCCCATATGTTGCAGAATGCTTATGGCGTCGGCTTTGACAAAGGTCGGTTTGACTTGTGATTGCAACAGCATGCCGACGATGGAGGATTCCGGCACGGTTTTGTCGATTCGTGCCGCGATTGCCTGATATGCGCGGCTATGCACCATAACTTGAGACATTCCAGGACCGTCATGTGAGAAGATGCGGAAGATTCTGCAGTTACGTCCCGGCACGCTTCCGCCGAGCGCCGGCAGCAGTCCGAGCCGTTGCGCGCGCTCGTTGGTCGCTTCAATATCGCTTTGCGCGATTTGCATGGCCGCATATACCGCCATGTTGCCGCCTTTGGAATGCCCGCCGAGCATAATGCCGGGCGATTCCTTCGCCGAAAGGAAACGTTCCGTCCTGTCCAAAATCGAGTCCGCATATCGATATGCCGATTCTTGCGACGGCACTGGGCAGCGCACCGCCATATTGAAATCCTCTTTCCAACCGACAAGCGTGCCATCAGTGCCACGGAATGCAACATATAAGCCGAAATCAGCACCCAAATCGAAAGTCATCGCAGCGAATTGCTGCTGCTCGTCCTCATCCAAACGTTCGGCATACTCCCCCACCCGCAACCCGCGGAATCGCGGCGATTCGCAAACCGCACGCAGTATCGAAAGCCGATAATCGTTCATTTCAGAGGAATTCGAAACAAACATCTCATCGTAGCTTTCGGCGCGCAGCAATTCACGGATCGGCACGGTCGCCACCGACTTGGCCTCGCCGAATGCCGGAACCAAACCCAGCAATCGCATGTAGGAAAGCTCGGAAAGCACCAGGGAATCGACATTGCTGAACGCCAATTCGCCGAACCCGCGAAACTCGCGGCGCACATAATCCACAACATTGCCCATGCCTCAACTCTAGCCCGTCCGCAGTTCCGACCACATGTCACCACGCGCATTCCCCCAAATGTTCGCACGCGCTCCCCGCACGCCCACGCTCAAACCGACTCAGCCACACACTGTAGGATATGTGCGAACGCAAGTTGCGAACACACATCGCAGGTGCAGTGAACGCAAGTCGCGCACCAGTAATACTTGCGAATCGAACTTATGAAGGGACGCTCCAGAACACCATGGAACCGATTGAAATCGCTGTGGATTGGCTGAAAGCCAATTCCGGAAAAATCATTCTGCTCATTGTCGTCGCACTGCTTGCGGCCGTTATCGACAAGGCGCTTACCCGAATCGTGAGCAAAGTGCTGGACCGTTCGCAAGTGCCGAACGCTTCGATTTTCATCAATATTCTGCGTGCGGTGGTGTGGACGTTGGCTGTGGGCACTGTGCTGCAGCCTGTGTTCGGCATTAATCCGACCACGATTTTCACCGCGCTCGGCATCGGCGGTCTTGCGGTGTCACTCGGTATGAAAGATACGATCGCGAACATCATCGGCGGTTTCGGTCTGATGCTTGGCCGTGTGATCCAGCCGGGCGATCTGGTAAACGTTGCGGGCACCGATGGCGTGGTCGAAGACATCAACTGGCGTCAGACCGTGGTGCGCGAGCGCAACGGCAATATCAAAATCATTCCGAATTCGATTCTGAACACCGCGTCGCTGGAAAAACTCAATCCATCCAATGAGATGATGGTTCGTGTGCCGTTCACCGCCAAGGCCGGCACTGACATCGACGAGATGACCCGTCAGGTGGTGGAGGCCGTGCAGCGCGACACCGCCGATTTGGCTGATCCGCGCTTCCCTCCGAAAGTGAGGCTGACCGGCTACTCCCCTTACGGCATCAATGCTGAAGTGTGCGCGTTTGCCAAGCCGGGATTGTTACTTTCCGACATGATCAACGTCGTGGCACGTTCCATCGCCAATGCTGATTTTCTTGAGAATCGCGCCATTAACGAGGAATCGTGATTTCCTCGCGAACAGAGAAAATCGCGATTGGCCCATACATAAAAAGTGCCGCATGCAGTATTCTACATGCGGCACTTTTTTATGCTGAAATTATTACATCATTAGATTGATTGCCGTAATAATAACCGCCACTACAATGTAAGTAATTACACCGACGTTCATTATTGCCGTGCTCGTGCGAACGCCGCGAGGCAATTCTTCGGGCGCGGTATAGAATTCAAAATTCTTACGTTCACGAATAAGCAGCACGACACCCGCAATGATCAGACCGTAATACAGCAGCATATAGATGCCGAATATCATCATTCCCGTCGCATTCTGATCTATCCACTGCATCATGGCCGTTCCGTCGCCGTTTTCCGCACTTGTCAGCACGTTCATCAGGCTGTCGATGTCAATGTTCTTCACCACCCACGGCGCAACCACACCGCCCATGAAGTTGACGAACATGTGCATGGCCACCGAATAACGCAGTTTGCTGGTACGCACGTACACGTAGCCGAACACAAGCCCCAATGCGAATGCGTAGAAGAATTGGAACAGGTTCATGTGCACCAAGCCAAAGAACAGCGAGGAGAACACAATCGCGGTTTTTTCGCCGTATTTGCGCGTGCGGCGGATGAGTTCCTTGCGGAAGATCCATTCTTCGAACAACGGTCCGAGAATCACGAGGAACACCACGTTCCACACGTCGAATTGCATGGCCAGGTCACTTACCGAATTGCTGGCGTTGCCTCCGGAGAGCAGCGACGACAGCATATTGCCGATAAGGCTGCCCGCATACATGAGCGGGAAGCACATGACCAGCAGTTTGAAGAATTGGCTCGGTTTCATGTCGAACTTGCGTGTTGCAATGACCGACGATTTGCCCATGATCAGTACCGCGAGCGGCATGGCCACGAGATACAAAGGGACATCCGATGCCACATATGCCGCCCAATTCGGCAGATTCGTGGTGTGCAGTACCTGATAGAGCACGCTGGAAAGCACCGTTGCAAGCGCATACCAGATCACCACCATCAGGCACATGCTTCCGCCGATGCGGGAGAACACGCTTTTCACGCGCCTGAGCCAAAGTTCATAAGGATTGGCTTGCGGCTGCGGATACTGCGGTTGTTGCGAATATTGCTGATATTGGGATGGTTGTTGCGGATTCTGCCGCGGCTGCGGTTGTTGCGGCCGCTGCGGATATTGGGGGTACTGCGGAAACGTCATATCTGCCTTTGCGACGACGTGCACGGAAGTGCATATATGAAAATGCTGATACTCAGCACCTTAGTACAGGAATGCTGAATATCAGCTTACAATCTCACGACCGTCGCCATAAGCGTCCGCAACGAAACAGCTCATACGGCGAGCGCGGCGATCGGACGCGGAGCCACCACCACTTCGGATCCAACCGTCAGACCGGCAGGAAGCTCATTGGCCGGCAGCTGCACGGTGACGGGCAGGTGGCCCGCACCTGCGGCAACCGTCAAGTCAACGCGGACGAGCGCGCCGAGGAAGTGCACCATGTCGACGCGACCATGCTCGCCTACCATGTTGCCATCGTTTGCGGCCAGAGTGATCACAAGGTTTTCCGGCCGCACGAGCACGGTGGAGGCGTCGTGCTTGGAGGCTTCAAGCAGAGGCACGCGCTGACCGAACACCACGGCTTCCTCACCATTCGTGATGCCGGGGAGCCGGTTAGTCAGGCCAATGAAAGTGGCTACGTATTCGCTGGCCGGACGGCGGTACAGCGTCTGCGGGTCGGCGATCTGTTCGATACATCCGTGGTTCATCACGCCGATGCGGTCGGCAACGGCGAGCGCTTCTTCCTGATCGTGGGTCACGAACACGGTGGTGGTGCCGGCTTCGAGCTGGATGCGGCGGATTTCGTCGCGCAGCTGCACACGAACTTTGGCGTCAAGTGCGGAAAGCGGCTCGTCGAGCAGGAGTACGCGGGGGTTCACGGCCAGTGCGCGGGCGAGCGCCACACGCTGCTGCTGACCGCCAGACATCTGCTGCGTGTATTTGCCGGCCTGATCGGCAAGGCCTACAAGTTCCAGCTTCTCCACGGCCTGCTTACGTCGTTCCGTCTTGCCCATGCCGCGGATCTCCAAGCCGAATTCCACGTTCTGCAGAGCGGTCATGTGCGGGAACAGCGAGTACGCCTGGAACACCATGGCCATGTTTCGCTTGTTGACGGGCACGCCGGTCACATCTTGCCCGCCGACGAGAATCCGGCCGGCCTGAATGTCTTCCAAGCCTGCGAGGGAGCGCAGCGCGGTGGATTTGCCGCAGCCGGAGCCGCCGAGCAGCACGACCATTTCACCAGGATTGATTTCTAGGTTGAAGTTGTCGAGCGCCTTGTTGGTGGCTCCTGGGTAGATTTTGTCTACATTAAGCATTTGCACGCCGCCGCCGCGTTCCGCGGAGTCATTGAGGACTTCGCGTGCGGCTCGGGTTACGGTTTCGGCACTCAGATCGGTGTCTACGAACGCTTCCGAAGTGCGTGCGATGGTTGCTTTCTGATCAGCGAGAGTCATGATTCGTTGCTTTCTTTGGATTTACGCAGTGCGTCGGAAATAAGATCGAGGGCTACCAGCAGGATCACGCCGAACAGTAGTGCCAGCAGCGACATGGCGGTGGAGATTTGGGAGTTGGATTGACCAAGCTGGTAGAGCGCCACCTGCAGGTTCATGCGTCCAAGCAGCGATGCGACGGTGTATTCGCCCAGCACCACGGCGATGGAGATGAACGATGCGGAGAGGATCGACTGCCACAGGTTGGGAATGAGCACGCGGAAGAACACACGCGGCCAGGAGGCTCCGAGCGAGCGGGATGCCTCGCACAGCGTTTTCACGTCAATGGAGTTGAGGCCCACGGCGAGCGCGCGGAATGCAAATGGCATCACCAGAATAACGTAAGCGAAGCACAGCCAGATCGGGTTGGTGCTGAGCACGTCGGCGCTGAGCCAACGGTAGATCGGCCCCAGGCCGACTACGAGAACGATGGCGGGGATGGTCAGCGGCAGGGTGGCCACCCATTCGATGGCGCGTTCCAACTGCTTGGAGCGAATGTGCACGATCACCATAGTGGGTACCATGAGCAGCAGCATGATGACCACGGTCACCACACACAATCCCATGGACGATCCAAGGCCGCTCCACAATGTGGACAAGTCAGCACCAAGCGCACTGCCATCGCCGGTGAAAATCGCAATCCACGGATCCAAACTCCACTTGCCGGAAAGCGGGTGTCGAATGGTGAACACAAACATAGACACCAGTGGCACGAACAGAAACAGCAGCGTGAACGTGAGAATGATCGCCTTGATCACGCGCTGCTTGCGCACGCGGGCGGCACGCAGCTGCGGGGGCATTGTTTTAGTATGATTCACTGCCATTGTCCGGTCCTCTTTTCTACAACGTGGCTCAGCATCATCACCAGAGCGACCACGATGATCATCGCGAAGGCAAGAACTTGCGCGAATCCCTGCTGATTCGGATCCATTTCGTTGCGCATGGCGCCCTGAATCATAAGCGGCACCAGAATCGAACGCTGTGAGAACAATGCGGCGGCTGTCGCATATGCGGAGAACGCGCTGGCGAACAGCAGCAGCAATGCGGAAATGAAACGCGGAACCAGTATCGGCCCCGTAACGCGCGTCCAATACTGGAAGGTGTTGCCGCCGAGCGACTCGCAAGCCTCACGCCACTGCGGACGAATCGAATCGACCGCAGGCAGGAAGATGATGATCATCAGCGGAATCTGGAAGTAGCAGTAGACCGTGATTAGGCCAGGCAGGGAGCTCAACCAGTTCGGGTTGACGGTCAGTCCGGTCAGCTGGCGGATCAGCATGGTGCCGACACCGTTGATGCCGATGGTGGCGATGAAGGCGAAAGCGAGCATCACGCCGCCGAACTGTGCAAGCACCGACGAAATGGCACTGATCATTCGGCGCAGCAGTCCATTCGGTTTGCTGCCAATCACCAGCGCATACGAGGCGACCGCACCCACGACCGCGCCGATGAGTGCGGAGATCACGGAAACGAGAATGGAGGTGGCGAACGCGGCGATGGTGTTCGCTTCGAAGAGTTTACTGAAGTTATTGAGGGTAAATCCGCCATCGACGTTCTGGAATGCGCCGACAATCACGATAACGGTAGGCGCAAGCAGGAAGCAGGCGGTGTAGGCGAAGAACGGGATGGTCACGACGAATGTACCGATTTCGCGGCGATGCGTAGCGAAATCGGAGGTTGCGGAGGGGCCGTTTTCTCGCGTCCCTCGGGCTTCGCGTGCGTTACGCCCGCCGATAACTCCCGCTTTGGGGGTGATTGCTGCAGTCATGGTTGCATGCATGCTTTCATACGATTGATATGCGATGAGATTGCATAGGATTGTGGGATTGCGCTATTGCGCTGGAGACATGCTTCAAGGCCGGCTGTTGCGGCAGAAGACGTCGGGGAACTTGCTTCAGCCCGTCGTATCCGCCGGTCTACCGGCCTTGGATTACATTGTTTCCGATTGCGTTCCAACGCTCGTTTGCATTGCTTACGAGCGGTTGCCAATCAGTTGCCGATGGTCTTGTCCCAGTTGTTCTGGAGCCATTCGGTGATGCGAGTGGAATCGTCGTTGGTATAGGTCACCGGATCGCCTTCGATGGTGATGGCGGTCTTCAGGGTGTTCTGGTCAACCGTGCCGTCTTCCTTCATGGAGTCGAGGAGCACCGGGTTGGCGCCACCCTTGAACCATTCGTTCTGAGCGTCGGCGGTGTACAGGTATTCCTCCCACAGGCGTGCTGCGGCCGGGTGCGGAGCGTCCACGTTGATGGCCTGGTTGTAGTAACTGACCACCTGGGCGTTCTTGAAGGTCTTGAACTTCCAGTTCACACCCTTCTCCTTGAGGCTCTTCTGGTAGGAGGCCTGGTTGTAGCTCCAGTCCATCACCACGCCGGTCTGGCCGGAGTCGATGGTCCCGTCGGTCACGTCAACGGTGGTGAGGTTGCCAGCGTCCTTGAGCTTCTTGAAGTAGTCGAGGCCCGGCTGCAGGTCGTTGATGTCACCACCTGCAAGCTGGTTGATCATGAGGTAGCCGTTGAATGCGGCGCCAGCTTCGGCAGGCTTGCCGTTCAGCGCCACGGTGCCGGCGAACTTCGGATCCATCAGATCGTCGAGGTTGTTGATGTCGCCGTACTTGTCGGCGTTCCAACCGATCGACATGATGCCGGTGTAGTCGGCGTAATACTTGCCGTCGGCATTCTTCACGGAATCCGGAATCTTATCCCAAGCCTGCACCTTGTAGGAGGCGAAGTTGTCGGTGCTGGTGGAGGCCACGGCCAAGCCGAGGTCGAACACGTCGGGAGCAGCATCGGTGCCCTTGTTGGTCTTGGCTGCGTCCACTTCTTCCTTGGAGGAGGCGTTCGGGTTCAGCTCGTTGATCTTAATGTTCGGATACTTCTTCTTGAAGCCGTTGATAACCTCACCATAGTTGGACCAGTTGTGAGGAAGTGCGATGACGTTGAGCTGGCCTTCCTTTTCGGCGGCGGCAACCAGATCGTCCATCGTACCGAAATCAGCCAAGGAAGTAGCCTTTGCAGACTTTTCATCAACCTTCACAGCCTTGCCGGAAGTGGAATCAGCGGAGGAATCCGTGCTGCCCGATCCGCAGGCGGCCATGGAGAAAGCCAGAACGGCCGCAAGGGAGCCGGCGGCCAGTTTGCGCAGAGAAATCATGGACATCAATATCTTTCTTATGCCTTGTTCATAACAACAAGAAAGAAGATAAGCCCTCAAATCAACGTAATACTGACCTTACAGTAAATATGCAGTTTATTTTGAATCGGAAAAACTAAATTTTCCTAAACTGCAGGTAAATTGGCGAAATATGTCAACTGGCACCAACGCAGTGTCAGCATTGATGCCAGTCTCATGCAAATCGAATCAGCCTAAAGCGGGCCAATATAAATCAAGCCACCACACAATCGAAATTAGCGCAGCACGCCTTCGATCAGCATGGTGATCAGGTCGGTGTAGTTCACGCCGGTCGCCTCCCATGCCTTGGGATACATGGAAATCGGGGTGAAGCCCGGCATGGTGTTGATTTCGTTGACCATCACTTCGCCGTCGGCCGTCACGAAGGTATCGACGCGGCTCAGACCGGTGCCGTCGACCGCGATGAACGCTTTTTTGGCGGTTTCGCGCACACGGTTCAGGGTTTCTTCCGGCAGACTTGCGGGCACTTCCACATGGCTTGCGTCGGAGTTCATGTACTTGCTGTCGAAATCATAGAACTGGTCGTCGCCCTCGGCACGCTTGTCAAGCACGATTTCGCCCGGCCAGCTGGCCTGCGGAGCCTCGCCGGCCTTCGGGCAGAGCACGGCGCATTCGATTTCGCGCGCGTCGATGCCCTGTTCCACGAGCACACGCCAATCATGGTGGGACGCTTCGAACACTGCGGCGGCAAGCTCGGCCGCATCGCCCTCATGTTCGACCTTGGTCACGCCGAAGCTGGAACCGGCGCGGGACGGCTTCACGAACAGCGGGTACTGCAATCCGGCCTGCTGCACCGCGGCAAGCATTTCGTCCGCCTCGGCGGCGAATTCGGAAGCGGCATCATAATCGCGCACATCCAACGTGATGCCTGGAGCCACGGGAATACCGGCCGCAGCCAGCAATACCTTCGTATAATGCTTGTCCATGCAAGCGGCGGAAGCGAGCACACCGCAGCCAACGTACGGCACGTTCATCATTTCGAACAGGCCCTGAATCGTGCCATCCTCACCGTACGGACCATGCAATACCGGAAGCACGGCGTCCACGTGGCCAAGCGAAGTCAGCGTGCCGTCATCTTCACGAGCGAAGAAACCATCCTGGCCGAGTGCCACATCCAGCACCACATCTTTGGAGGAATCCGTCTTCTCCACCATCGGCAGGCCTTCGCTCATGTTCCACTTGCGTGGATCCTCGCCGCCTACGATCCACTCGCCGTTCTTGGTGATTCCCACCTCAATGGCTTCGAACTTGTCAGTATCCAACGCGCGCAGCACGCCCGCCGCAGAGATGCAGGAAATCGAATGCTCGTCGGCTTTGCCGCCATACATCACCACAATGCGCTGTTTTGCCATCTTTGTCTTATGCTCCATAAGTTGGTCCGTTGAACGCACGCGCGCCCAATACCGTCTGCCAATACTGTCTGTACTGTCTGTCTTCGCAATATCGCGCCGGTTCGCACTTCTGTTCGCCCGCGATACCACGCATTCGCAATATCGCAGTTCAGTATACAAACCGCACCCCACAGCCCACACACGACGAATCATAATTGCACACGCCCGTCACTCATGTCCTATTTTCATGAATCATAGAATACGGAATCAAACGTTGGAATGATGCGATTGCAACCTGAAAAACCGAGCTTAATCGCTTTGTCTAATCACGATTAGACTAATCACGATTAGACTATTTTTATACAGATTTACTATTATTGCCGAAATATATGGCGATTGACGATTGACACATTCCGATTGACGTTTTACGCAATCGCATGCCTCGAAAAATAAAAAGACCGCACCTGAAAGTGCGGTCTTATCTGCAATCGCGATGTTGCGGAAAGCTTATTCTTCGCTGATGCCTTCGCCGAAAAGTTCGGACAGCATCTGCGCGCAGGAGATGCCATCGGAAAGCACGTGGCTCATGGCCGTGGCGAGCGGTGTAGGCACGCCATACTGCTTGCCGAGCGCCACCACCGCATCGGTGGTCGGCACGCCTTCGGCCACGCCGTTGCTCACCTTGGTGGCTTCCTCAACGCTCAATCCCTTGCCCAAGTTGGATCCGAACGTGTAGTTGCGGCTCAACGGGGATCCGCAGGTGGCGATCAGGTCGCCCACGCCAGCCAAACCGGCGAACGTCTTCGGATCGGCGCCTGCCGCCTCGCCCAGGGCGGTCAGTTCGGCCAGGCCACGGGTTTCGATCATGGCGGCGGTATTTTCGCCGTAGCCGGCGCCGCGGGCCATGCCCACGGCCAGCGCGACCACATTCTTCAGCGATCCACACATTTCCAAGCCGATCACGTCGCGGGTTACGAACGCACGGAAATAGTCGGTGGTGCAAGCGGCTGCGATCTTGCGCGCATTGTCGAGATTTTCGCAGGCGACCACGGTTGCGGCCGGCTCGCGGTCGGCGATCTGCTTGCTCAGGTTCGGTCCGGAAATCGCGGCGAAGCGGTCGGCCGGCAGGTCGAGCGTTTCCATAACGACTTCATCCATGCGCTTGCCGGTGGTGCGTTCGATGCCTTTCATCAGCGAGGCGACGAGTGCGGTTTCGGGAATCAGGTCCTTGAATTCGACGAGCGCGACGCGGGCGAACTGTGCGGCGATGGCCACGATCACAATGTCGGCGTTGGCTACGGCTTCGGCACGGTCGCCGGTGGCGGTCATGTTGCTTGGCAGCACTTTCACGCTGGGCAGGCGAACACCGTTGTGATGGTGGTCGCGAATGCCTTCCACAATCTCCGGTTCGATGGCCCACATAGTCACATTGTTGCCTGCATCGGCAAGCACCTGACCGAAAGCGGTTCCCCAAGCTCCTGCGCCCAGTACCGTCACGTTCGTCATATTTGCTCCTTGCATTACTCCGGGCATCATTCATAACCCGGAGTCTTGGCTCAAAAATTGCTTTTCCTATGCTACCGCCGGCTACGCACACCGCGATATATGCCGCAATACGCGCCATACGTATGCGCAATCGGCTGGCAGTATTTCGATTACCGCATTTCAGCAATCGCGTGTGCGGTCTTTTTCGATTCGGCCTTCTTCGATTCAGTCCTTCACTCGGCTCATCGTACGATAATCCCAATATCCATCGGGGGCTTGTTCGCCGCGGATTTCGGCCATGACTTCGGTCATACGCACGCGGATGCGTCGGGTAAGTTCGTTGGCGAGATCCTCCGGCACTTCCTCACCCCAGAAATCGCAATCGGCGAGCAGATCCGCATAATCAAGCGCCTCGTCGTAGCACATGACCACGTTTTTACGCGGCCACGGCCACCAATGGTTGATGCTTGCCGCGCCCCACGTTACCGCGCAATACAGCGGAATCTGGTAGCCGAGTCGGCGCGAAGCCTCAAGCGCGATCATGCCCACGCCGTTTTTCATGCTCATCGGCCATTTCTGCGGGTCGCGCGTTACCGTACCTTCCGGCCATACGGTTAGGGGTCGGCCGGAGGTAAGGATTTCCACGGAGGTTTCCTCAATGGCTTTCGCCTTGCCCGAACGGCGTTGCACGGGCTGCATGCCTACCAGTTGGAACCATTTGCCGATCAGCGGCCACGAGGCCATTTCGGCTTTGGCCATGTAGCGCGGACGGCGGCCTTGATGGAACATGGAGATCATGGGCACGAACACGTCAAACATGGTGACGTGCGTGGCCGCGGTGATGAACGGACCGGTTTCCGGCACGTGTTCGATGCCCCACGCCTTGAGTTTGGTGCGGTTGCGGAATACGATGTCGCATCCGGTGAGCAGACGATGGGTCGCTTTCGGATTCTGCGCCGCGATTTCGGCTTCATTGGCTTTGCGCGGCCCGCATGGAAAGTCGTGGGTTGGGTCAACAAGATGGTGACGCTGTGCGAGCTTTGCGACTTGTTCGTCGCTTAACGGTTTGACCGCGGAACGCGGCGAGGGTTTTCCTTTGGATGCCATGCGTTCCATTCTGCCACCACCCATTCCGCTTGGTTGGAACGATTGCGCTCATGCACGACGCACACACGAAATACAAAAACACGGAATATACGAAAAAGGCGGAACTGGTGGATAGGCTGGAGGACGATTGACGACGAAGATGTTGCGACTATCCCTAGAATCCGTCTGGACATGCAGTAAACACAATAACGATGAGGGAAACCCTTATATCTTCGGCTGTTCACCTCGTTGCAAACGCCATTCGATATCGACAATCATAATGCTATTCCGAAAGAATCTCTGCCGAAAATCGGCATTATTTTCAAAAACAATAAAACTTTTTGCATCACTATTATGCGCCATAACCCCCTAAATTAAGTTCAATAATTTATACACTGAATTACTAAGTTTTTGAGAACGAGCAACGGCAATGTGTAAGCAAAAAGCCGGTGCCCACTGTTGTGAACACCGGCCTTACCAAGCCAATCAAGCTATATCAGCGATAAATCAAGCAACAAATCAGTCGAAATCTGCGCCGAGAGCTTCGAGCTTGCCACGGAAATCGGCATAACCGCGGTCAATCAGCGAAATGCCCTGCACATTGGACGGGCCCTTTGCCGCCAACGCGGCAATCAGATGGCTGAAGCCGCCACGCAGATCCGGCACGTCAATATCGCGGCCGGTCAGCGGGGTCGGTCCGAAAATAACCGCGGAATGCTTGTAATTGCGCTGCTGGAAACGGCATGGCAGCGATCCGAGGCATTCGCGATACAGCTGAATCGTGGCACCCATCTGCACCAGTGGCTTCGTGAAACCGAAACGATTCTCATACACCGTTTCGTGCACGATCGACAGGCCCTTCGCCTGCGTCAACGCCACCACCAGCGGCTGCTGCCAGTCGGTCATGAAGCCCGGATGCACGTCGGTTTCGATCGCGACCGGCTTCAAATCGCCGCCCGGATGCCAGAAACGAATGCCGTTATCGGTGATGTCGAACTCACCACCAATCTTGCGGAACACGTTCAGGAACGTCATCATTTCAGGCTGCGTAGCACCCTTGACGAAAATGTCGCCATGCGTGGCCAATGCCGCGGAAGCCCAGGAAGCGGCCTCGATGCGGTCGGTCAGCGAAGTGTGCGTGTAACCCTTCAGTTCCTTCACGCCTTCGATGCGGAACGTACGGTCCACATCCACGGAAATGATCGCGCCCATCTTCTGCAGCACGCACACCAAATCCATGATTTCAGGTTCGGTGGCAGCGCCGGAAAGCTCCGTCTTGCCCTCAGCAAGCACGGCGGCAAGCAACGTCTGCTCGGTAGCGCCCACCGACGGGTACGGCAGGTGAATCTTCGCGCCATGCAAACCGTTCGGAGCGGTGATATGAATGCCGTCCTTATGTTCCTTATCGACGTTGGCACCCAACTTGCGCAACGTTTCCAGGTGGAAATCAATCGGACGACCGCCGATATTGCATCCGCCGAGAGCCGGAATGAACGCCTCACCCAAACGGTGCAGCAGCGGGCCGGAGAACAGAATCGGAATACGCGACGAACCAGACAGCGTATCCACGTCGGCCACATCGGCAAGCTGCACATTCGTGGCGTCGATCGTGACCACGCCGTGATCGCCATCCACCGTAACGTCCACGCCATGCAGACGCAGCAAGTCGGAGACCACATGCACGTCGCGAATCTCCGGAACATTCTTCAACACGGACGTACCCGGGGCGAGCAGCGCCGCCACCATGGCCTTGCTCACGAAGTTCTTCGCGCCACGCACCTTGATGGTGCCGTTCAGCGGCTTGCCACCTTCGACGTGCAGAATGTCGTTGTTGTTGTCAGACACGCTCAACCTCTTTCGCTTCCCTTATACGGTTCAAGCTTGAAACACACTAACCCTCAGTTTGCCATAAGGCATGTAGTGGGCTCGTGAAATGCCGCGTTCAGCGCAGTGTCTCCCAATTTCGTTCGACTTTCGACCAAAATTCCCAGCCACTGGAACAATCCACCCGCCAAACCGCATCCCATCGGGCAAAAACTTCCAGTCGGTGGAAGAATCCTCCCGATACAAGCCCCTCCACCGTCCAAAAACCTCCAGTCACTGGAAGAATCATCCCACCAAACTGCATCTCAGCGGGCAAAACCCTCCAGTCACTGGAAGAATCAGGACGGACAGCTACCCCCGTGCTGCACTAATCCTTCCAGCGAATGGGCAAAATGGACGGTGAAACGCAACAGAGCGCAAATCAGGCGCAATTGAACCTGTGACTACAGTGCGGCTTTAATGTCTTGCGCCAAACGGGCGTTCCACATGGCACCCGTAGCGCTCATCACCGCGTTTGCACCAGCCTCGCGGTACGCCTTGTAATCTTCCGGACGAATCACACCGCCCACGCCAACGATCGCAAAATCAAGACCCAGCTTCTCGCGAATCGCATTCAGGCGGCCAACCATATCGAGACCTGCACCACGAATCGCATTGCCACATACGCCCGAACGGTCACGCCCCGCGCCTGGCAATGCCTGATTGCCGTTCGCATCCACCAGCTTCGCGGAGATTGTGTTAATGGTGGAGAAACCCTGCACCGCGCCATGGCCGGCGGTTTCCTTCACCATGATTTCCAGATCGGCATCATTCGGAATGTATGCGAGCTTCACGATCAGCGGACGATCGCCGATTTCGTTCTTCACCGCTTCCGTAATCTCGCCGACCAAATGCGGATCGTGGCACAACAGACGATTATGTCCCTCATTCGGGCAGCTGGTGTTCATTTCCATCAGGCCAGCGCCAGTTTCGGCAACCAAATGCGCGGTGGTGACATGATCGGCGATATACGCTTCACGATCCATGCCCTCCACGCGGGAGCCTTGGAAGCTCGGCACCAGCAGCTGGCCGTCACCGGCTGCGGCGATTGCCTTCTGCATGTCCGGCTGCCATTCGTCGGGATCACGGGAGGGAACGCCGAAACTGTTGGAAATCGAAATCGGAAGCTCATAACGGGTATCGGCAAGCACACCCTCGTCAAGTTCGACACTGCCCGGAACCAGCGAACCATCGGCATTCCGCGGATGCACGGCCAGCACGTTCGGGAACGCATTGCAGCCCCATGCGCGGGAACGAACCGTCTTGTATACCGCCAGATCGAAGCCCATACGGAAAGCGGCCGTGGTGAAACGCTCATTCAGCAGCGGACCAGCTGGAATACCGAACGGCAGATTCACACGAAAACCAAGGAATTCCTGCGCTTGAGCGGCCTGAATGGTCTGAACGCCCTGAACCTCACTGGAGGAATCGGACGCAACCTCAGCAACAACAGACGTGACCGATCCCGCAGAATCGGACGCATCAGCCCGCAACACTTCGGCAAACGCGCCGAACGGCCCTTGCAAATAGTTGTCTTCATACGTGCGATTGACATCATAAAACGGCGCAAAACCCTGGCTCATTTTTCTCTCCGAAAGCTACGAAAGCACGAAACAATAAGCCCACCATAGCGCGTCTCATATGCAAAACCCGCGCAAATCTCACATAATCAGCAATCCCAACGTCCCAATCCTTCCAGTCACTGGAAGAATCCGGACAATATGAGTCCCCTAATCGTCCCAAAACCTCCACCCAGTGGAGGAATCACCCCGCTACGGACCGTCTCAAAGTCCAAAAACATCCACCTACTGGAAGAATCCTCCCGCTCACGCATCACATAACATCCCAATCCTTCCAGTCACTGGAAGAATCCTCCCGCGAACAATCATCCCGACGTCCCAATTCTTCCACCCACTGGAAAAATCACCCCGCAAACAGCCCGCGCAACAACGCAAGCGGAGTGATCCTTCCACCCACTGGAGGAATCACCCCGCAAACAGCCCTCGCACCTAGCCAGCCGCCAACTCAGATGATGCCGCGATCGGCAAGCGGGCCCTGCCAATCCGGGTATTCGCCTTCGCGCGCGGACGCGATCAACTGCTCCGGCTCACGCTTCGCCGGCAGCGTCTTCGGCTTGAACGGGAACTTTTCGGCACGCATCTTCTCGTATGTCACAATATCGTCTTCATACTGCAACGTCAGATCGATATCGTCATAGCCGTTCATCAGGCGCCAACGGGTATAGTCGTTCACTTCGAACGGCAGCGTCACGTCGCCGCACGTCACCGTGCGATCCTCCAGGCTCACCGTCATATCACGGCCCGGCTCCTCGTCAAGCAGCTTCCACAGCAACTCAACGGATTCCTGCGGCATAATCGCAGCCAGCACACCGTTCTTGGCGGTGTTGCCGTAGAAAATGTCGGCGAAACGAGATGAAATCACCACGCGGAAGCCGTAATCATGCAATGCCCACACGGCATGTTCACGAGAAGATCCGATACCGAAATCCGGTCCGGCAACGAGAATCTTGCCCCGCTTGTATTCCGGCTGGTTGAGCACGAATTCCGGATCGCGACGCCACGCATAGAACAGCGCGTCGTCGAAACCGGACTTCTGCACGCGCTTCAAGAACACGGCTGGAATAATCTGGTCAGTATCGACATTGGAACGGCGAAGCGGCACGGCCACGCCGGTAAGAGTAGTCAGTTTTTCCATTTCACTATTTCTTTCGATGTAACGATTCACAGAATGCCGGAAATCCAAGATTTCTCAGGTTTTCAAGCATTCTCAACGATTCACAGATCAGCCGGAGACGAGATGGTACCGCGGATGGCCGTTGCGGCGGCGACCGCCGGCGACGCCAGATGCGTACGCGACCCCTTGCCCTGTCGACCTTCGAAATTGCGGTTCGAAGTGGAGATGGAACGTTCGCGGGCCACCATCTTGTCGGGGTTCATGCCCAGGCACATGGAGCAGCCTGCGTTACGCCATTCGGCACCGAAGTCCTTGAAGATCTTGTCAAGTCCTTCCTTTTCCGCCTGCAAACGCACGCGAGAGGAGGCCGGCACCACGAGCACGCGGTGAATGTTTTCGGCCTTGTGATGCCCCTTCATAATGGAAGCGGCCACACGCAGATCCTCGAGACGTCCGTTGGTGCAGGAACCGATGAACACGGTATCCACGGCAATGTCTTTGATGCGCATGCCCGGCGTCAAGCCCATGTAGGCAATGGCACGCTCGGCCGCGGTGCGCTCGGTTTCATCGTTGAACGAAGCCGGATCCGGCACCACGCCGGAAATCTTGATGCCCTGACCCGGGTTGGTGCCCCACGTCACATACGGCTCGAGATCTTCGGCCTTGATGGTCACTTCCTTGTCGAATACGGCGTCGTCATCGGTTTTCAGCGTCTTCCAGTATTCGATGGCCTTGTCCCACATTTCACCTTCCGGCGCATGCGGGCGTCCCTTCAGATATTCGAACGTCACTTCGTCCGGCGCGATCATGCCGGCGCGAGCGCCCGCTTCGATCGACATGTTGCAGATGGTCATGCGTGCGTCCATCGACAGTTTCTTGATGGCCTCACCACGATATTCAATGACGTGCCCTTGGCCGCCACCGGTGCCGATCTTCGCGATAATCGCAAGAATAATGTCTTTTGCGGTGACGCCCTTCGGCAGTTCACCTTCGATATTCACGGCCATGGTTTTGAACGGCTTCAGGCTCAGGGTCTGCGTTGCCATAACATGTTCGACTTCGGAGGTGCCGATGCCGATGGCCATGGCACCGAACGCGCCGTGCGTGGAGGTGTGCGAGTCACCGCACACGATCGTCATGCCCGGCTGCGTCAGGCCCAGCACCGGCGCGAACGCGTGCACCACGCCCTGATCGGCGTCTCCCAGCGGGCACAGACGTACGCCGAAATCCTTGCAGTTCTTTTCGAGCGTGCTTAGCTGCAGCGCGGAGATCTTATCCGGATTCGGGCGGTCGATGTCGGCAGTCGGCGTGTTGTGATCTTCCGTTGCGATCAGCTGGTCAAGGTGACGTGGCTTGCGTCCGGCCAGTCGCAAGCCTTCGAATGCCTGCGGACTGGTGACTTCGTGCATGAGCATCAGATCAATGTACAGCAAGTCGGGAGCCCCATCGCTACCCTTGCGTACCAAATGATCGGCCCAGACCTTCTCGGCCAATGTCGTTCCCATTGTGGGACCTCCTCGAATTTTTCCTCGCTTTTTCCTCGCGGTATTGCCAACCCGCGTTGTTCGTGCTATAAGCCTATGGTGTTCGAGCCTGGTTCGAACGCGTTTATGCCGGTATATGAGATACTTGCATGCAACGCACACATCACATATGCGCCAAGTTCACTCCAGATCATGTCAAAATCGCCGCGATTGTGGCATATCTCCCCGTATGTACCTACAAAATCGTTGAAAATTCAGATTTTTTCCAGCTTTTTCCATAACTGCGTAAAGATTAAAATACCTGCTCTACCGCAGTCCGACATTGCGTACATTTTGCATTTCAATATGTGAGATGGCATAATCCCTCTTATGACTTCTTCGAATACAAGCACCACCATGCCTGAATCGCAGTCGGATGAGACTGAGCTTCCAGCTGAGACCCACCACACGACGTCTTCTCAAAGCAATGAGATTCATTCCGGTGTGGGCGTGCTTGACAAGACCGTCAAAATCCTTGACGCGCTTGAATCCGGTCCGGCAACGCTCGGACAGCTGGTTTCCTCGACGGGCTTGGCCCGACCGACCGCGCATCGTCTGGCGATTGCGTTGGAGCGTCACCGTTTCGTGCTGCGCGATCAGCATGGTCGTTTCGTGCTTGGCTCGCGTTTTGCGGAATTGGCCGCTGCTGCCGGCGAGGATCGTTTGCTGACCGCAGCCGCGCCGATTTTGCAGACGTTGCTGGATCGCACTGGCGAATCCGCGCAGATTTACCGCCGTCAAGGCGATATGCGCGTGTGCATCGCCGCCGTGGAGCGCGCTTCCGGTTTGCGTGATTCCATTCCGGTTGGTGCGATGCTGTCGATGGAGGCCGGTTCCGCGGCCCAGATTTTGCTGGCTTGGGAGGATTCCGAACGCCTGCATCAGGGGTTGCGTCACGCCAAGTTCACCGCGGCCAAGCTTACCGCCGTGCGCAAGCGCGGTTGGGCCGAGTCGGTCAACGAGCGCGATGAAGGCGTATGCTCGATTTCCGCGCCGATTCGCAATGCTTCCGGTCAGGTGATTGCCGCAATTTCGATTTCCGGCCCGGACGGTCGTATGGGGTCCAATCCCGGACGCCGTTACGCCCCGCTGGTTATGGCTGCCGGCAAGTATTTGACCGACGCCTTGATTAAGGCTTCTTCCGGTCGCTGACGGGCAATATACAGCCTCTCAACCGTGTTCCGCGATGCATGCAGGACACGGTTTTGCTATTTCCTGCCTTCCGCAAGTTTTGCCATTTCCTTGCAGGATTTGTCATTTCGCTCTTTTCAGCTACTTCTTACGCAGCCAAGTCAACAGTTTGCTCCACCATGTCGGCCGATGCAGCAGATCCACGCCTTCGGATTCGGGCTTCGATTCACTGGTCATGCCGTACGCGTACGCCTTGCCCGCGCTCGGTTTGCCCACCAATTCGCCGTATTCAAGCAGCTGCGTACGCGGCTCGTACGGATGGCGGATGTCGAACTCGATCAGCCGCGCGGCCCGCTTCTGCGGCACCGGACCATACGATCCGAAACCGCTGGTGGGCGACGCGATCATCATCAGACCGCCAACCTTGCCTGGCGAAGCCGCCGTCTGCGCATCAGCCGAGGCCATTTCTCGCGAAACCGGCACTGTTCCAACGAATGCGTTGCGGTGATCATGTCCCGCGGAAATCGCAAAATAGTCATGCTGTTCCAATATCGCGAATTCACCGCTGTCGGCATCCGGGCAGCTGACACCCTCCCCCAGATAACTGCCGGGAAGCGTTTTTTCCTCATCCAAAACGTAATGTTTTCCAGCGAAATTGCGGTAGCCTTCAATCGCACGTGCCGCATTCGCTGCGGCCGGCTTAAGCAGTTGGTAATACTGTTGCACCGGAAAATGCTGGAATACCATGCACGGGACCGCCGGTTCCTGCGATCGCCCAATTTCCTGCGATTGCGCACGCATCGCTTTCGGCACTTCGGCAAGAAATCGCAACGCCTCCGCGGACGGACTTCCGTACCCGCCGGAACGCGCGTAATCGCCCGAATCCAGCAATACCAAGCCCAGCACGGACATCGTATGGTCCACATCGGCAACCGGCAATGCGAAGGTGCCCGGCTCGCAAGCGAATACGCGCTGATTCGGCAAATACGATTCCGCCCGGAGTTGCACGAAACCTGCAGCTTCCGCAGAATCCATGCTTCCCACAGAATTTGCAGAATTTGCGCCCCCGAGGCCGCTCTCGCCTCCCGTAGGCTCAGGGTTCACGCATCCGGGAAATTCCCTGCAAATGCTTTCGATTTCCGCATTGCTGAGCCCGCATTGAAAATCGTGGTTGCCGAATGTCACCGCCCACGGAATGCCGCGATCGGCAAGCGGACGCACGAGCTGTTCGACAGTGGCGCGCACGGATGCGCAGGTGCGTTCCAGCGCAGCTTCGAACCGTTCTGACGCTTCGGAAGACTTGGATGAAGCGGTTTTGGAGGAAATCCCCGCGGCAGCGCTCCAACGACGTTTGCGCGTGGTTTGCGCGTATGCGGGATCATATCCTGCGATCTGATTGCCGGTGAAGATGACGATATCCGGCCTTGTGGCATCCAGTGACGCTTCGATGAGTTTGACGGTGTCTTTGCTGACTTTCGGCCCGTCTTGAATGTCGGCAAGCTGCAGAACGCGGAATTTGCCGGATTGGTGGAATTGCAATCGTCCCAGTCGCGCGGATACGGAAAGCGGGCGATCGTCGCCTTCTTCCGCCGGTTGGATGCGCGGTCGCGTGGCGGCGGCTTTTGCTGCGTTCTGCAATTCAGTCATGCTTCCTAGGGTAGTGCAATTTTCTTGGACTATGTTGTACTGGCAGACATGCTTGCGAAAAACAAAAAACCCTCGCATCTGCGAGGGTCATTGGCTGGGATGCCTGGACTCGAACCAAGAATGGCTGAACCAGAATCAGCTGTGTTGCCAATTACACCACATCCCAATTTGGCAGGCGTGGCAACTTCGAAAAGTTGTCCGTCGTACCCCCGACCGGATTTGAACCGGTGTTGGCGCCGTGAGAGGGCGTAGTCCTAGACCGCTAGACGACGGGGGCTTGAGTTATTGCTGTGATTCTCAGCTGAGCCGTGAACCGCAACGAGTGATAAATATACGCGAATCCGTAGGAGTGCGCAAGTCACGGCGTGTCGCGCCATTTTCCGCCATTCTTAAACAGCATCCCAGAACAACAAACCCGCTGGAACGGAACATTCCAGCGGGTCGACAGTCATGCGATCGGCAAAATCACACCATCAGCGCATCACAGGTGCTCGCGCAAGCCCTGCAAGCGTGCGACGGTGATCTCCTTGCCAACGATCTCCATGGATTCGAACAGCGGCGGAGACACGCGACGGCCGCTCATGGCCACACGCACCGGACCGAACGCCAGACGCGGCTTGTAACCGCCATCTTCGATCAGCGACTTGTTCAGTGTCTCATGCAGGAAGTCGGTCTTCCAATCATCTTCAGCAACGTCGGAAAGCGCCGCAATGGCGGCGTCGAGCACTGCCGGAGCGGAATCCTTCAACTGCTTCTTGGCGTCATCATCAGGCTCGATGTAGCCCTCGGTGGAGAGCAGCGAGCCCACCATGCCGGCGACCTCGCCCAGCAGGCGCACGCGCGGCTGCACGAGCTCCACGGAAGCGGACAGCACCTCACGCTCGCGATCGGTCAGCGCATCCCAGGAATCGGCGGAGACCACGCCATCGCGGTTCAGGTACGGCACGGCACGGTTCAGGAAGTCCTGCGGCTCAAGCATACGGATGTGCTCGGCGTTGATGGAAATGGCCTTGTCGAGGTCGAAACGGGCCGGATTGGCCTTGACGTCACGCACGTCGAACTTTTCGATCATTTCTTCCATGGAGAACACGTCGCGGTCGGCGGCGATGGACCAACCCAGCAGCGCCAGGTAGTTCAGCAGGCCTTCGCGAATGAAACCGTTGTCGCGATGCAGGAACAGATTGGATTCCGGGTCACGCTTGGAAAGCTTCTTGTTGCCCTGGCCCATCACGTACGGCATGTGGCCGAACAGCGGCATTTCCTTGGCCACGCCCAGCTCGATCAGGTAACGGTAGAGCACGATCTGACGCGGGGTGGAGCTCAGCAGGTCCTCGCCGCGCAGCACCACGTTGATGTTCATCATGGCGTCGTCGACCGGGTTGGTCAACGTGTACAGCGGATCGCCGTTCGGGCGCACGATCACGTAATCCGGCACGGAACCAGCCTTGAACTCGATGCGGCCACGGATCAGATCGTCGAACGCGACATCCTCATCGGGCATGCGGATACGCAGGGCGGGCTTGCGGCCTTCGGCACGGAAGGCGGCCTTCTGCTCTTCGGTGAGATCACGGTCGTAGCCGTCGTAACCGAAAGCCTTCGGGCGGCCGGCGGCCACGTTGCGGGCTTCGATTTCTTCCGGAGTGGAGAAGGATTCGTATGCATAGCCGGCTTCAAGCAGCTTGGCTGCGACATCCTTGTAGATGTCGCCGCGCTCGGACTGGCGGTACGGGCCGTCGGGGCCACCCACGTTGATGCCCTCGTCCCAGTCGATGCCCAGCCAATTCAGGGCTTCGATGATCTGGTTGTAGCTTTCCTCGGAGTCGCGCTGGGCGTCCGTATCTTCAATACGGAACACGAACGTGCCCTTGGTATGGCGGGCCTCAGCCCAGTTGAACAGTGCGGTGCGGACCATGCCGACGTGCGGAATGCCGGTCGGGGACGGGCAGAAACGCACGCGAACATGCTCAGGAAGTTCTGGTTTGGTGTTTTCAGCTTCAGTCATAAGCTCCATTGTGCCCCGCAAACCGGACGTGCCATCCAGTCCCACGCACCAACTCGCTTTTCGCGGTCATGAACATCCTGCAGCTAATTGACCCGATGATCGCAGCCACCAATCCTTACAACACCATGCTGGGCATGAGCCGCGCCATCGACGGACTTCCCCAACGCGTCAGAAGATGCCCCAAGTCAAAGGGGATTTTTGCGGGGTCCGTCGGGATTGTCCCACACTGCAATATTTTTCGGTATTTTTGGCGATGCAAGAGTACTGTGTTAATCGACTTCACTTTTTTGATGTCGATTCACTTTCCGAAAGGGTAATCTAATGACGGACCCCAACCAATATAATCCGCAGAACCCGCAGCAGGCCCAGCAATATGGCGGTTACGGCTCCTACGGTCAGAATGATTACGGCCAGCAGGCACCGCAATACGGCGCACCCGACTACGGCCAGCAGGCACCCCAGTATGGCGCGCCTCAATACAGCGCACCGCAATACGGCAATGCGGCCGGATACAACCAGCAGCAGCCGCAATACGGCGCACCGCAACCTCAGCCACAGGGGTCCGGCAGCTTCTTCGCACTGACCGCTCCGCTCGACCAGCCGGCCTACAACTGCACCATCGGCGAGGCGTTCATCCGCTTCTGGAAAAAGTACGCCACGTTCAAGGGCCGCGCCTCCCGCGGCGAATTCTGGTGGTGGGTTCTGTGCACATTCATCATCCAGATCGCGTTTGCCGTCATCTTCGCGGTGTTGGGCGCCATCATCGACAGCAATACAGCCAATGGAATGCGAAGCTTCGTCAACACCATTTGGGCACTGGCAACGATTGTTCCATCCCTTGCGCTTTCCGTTCGCCGCCTGCACGACACCAACAAGGCCGGCACCACGCTGGTCATCCTCTACGCGATTGACTTCATCGGTGGCGTTCTGCTGAGCGTCGGCCTCGTCATGACGGGACTTGGCGCCATTTCCGTAATCGGTGGCGGATCGAGCTCGACTGGCACAGCCGGCATACTCCTGTTGATCATCGGTTTCATCGCATGCCTGGCCACGTCGATCGTGCTCATTGTGCTCATGGCCAAGAAGACCGATCCAGCCGGCGCACGCTTCGACGATCCGGCAGCCGGCAACGGCTACGCCCCAGCCCCGGGCATGCCACCGACCGCAACCGCACAATACGCCCCGAACGGCACTCCGGCACCGGTCGCCGACCCGTACGCAGCGGCTGTTCCGACGCCAACCGCTGATCCGTATACGGCAGCCGCTCCGGCACCTGCAATGCCTGCGCCGACTCCGGCAATGCCCACCGCAGACCCGTATGGCGCTCCGACCCCAGCCCCGGCAGCCACCAACACTCCGTACGGCAACCCGTATGGCGCTCCTTACGGAACTCCGACCGATCAGTACGCAGCACCTGCGATGCCAGCCGCTCCAGCCGCCCAGTACACTCCGGCCGCCCCGGCAACTCCGCATGCAGCCCCGGCACCCGAAGCCCCTTCCATGCCGAGCATGCCTCCGCTGCCTACGGTTCCGGAACAGTCCACCCAGCTTGACCAGACGCAGTTCGATCGCCCCACGTTCGGCAACGATTCGCAGGGCCAGACCCCGTACGGATCCGACAATTCCGACGATTCCGACGATCCTACCGTGTACGGCAACATATAGCATTGACGAAATATGCAGGTTCAGCACTGAACTTAAGAACCGAACTTGCAATAATCAGTACTACATAAAGAAAATCCCGGCACCGCAATCGCAAGTGCCGGGATTTTCTTATTCCTATATCGATAATTCCCACTAATTCGGATTATCTCGGATTGCCCACGTCACGCAGCATCCGCACCTTCGCCTGAATCACCCGAATCATCGGAATCATCCATGTAGCTCATACTTTTCATAGCGTCCGTCATCAAATTGAACTTTTCAGCGAGCGCTTCCTTGCTCTTACGTTCATCCTCATCTTTGGCTTCCTGCTCGGCCCTCTTCGGATCCCAACGCAGGCACTCCGCATGATGATCCCACTCCATACCCGCGCACGGAATGACATTGTCCGCGGTTATGGTGAATGTGTTGTCGCAGAAGGAATTCTCCTCGAGTGGCGTTGCCCTGCCCGCCTCACGCACAGCATTACGCAGCGCAACCATTCGAGACAAGGTCACGTCGCCGACATAGATCGGCGGAACAGCCATCTGCTCGCACAACTCGTTGATGTACAGCATCACCGGCAGCACGCGCACGGTCTGTTCGTCCACATCGTCAATGCCTTCGCACATGAGATTCATCAGACCGTCACCCACCGCGAGCGCCGCGAGGAATCGCCCGGTGAGCGTCCTTGGGGTCGTGGTGAAAGCGTAGCAGTAGTTGACATCTTCCAGCGCTCCGCCGTCGAAGCCCAGGCTGACGCTCTGCCGAATGTACTCCACGATCTTTTGCAGTATATTGCGGACTTCCG
Organism: Bifidobacterium sp. N4G05; assembly: GCF_002742445.1. Classification (GTDB taxonomy): domain Bacteria; phylum Actinomycetota; class Actinomycetes; order Actinomycetales; family Bifidobacteriaceae; genus Bifidobacterium; species Bifidobacterium hominis. Next base: position 352,609 of record NZ_NJNQ01000001.1, read on the forward strand.
TCTCGACATGGGCGTCGATGAAGATGCCCAGAATGTCGGCCGCTTCGAAGAACAGGTCGGCATTGTTGGTTTCGGAATAATTGCGCATCACATCGTATGCCTGATTGGCCCGCGTGAGCGCTTGCACAATTTCCGGATCGCAACCCGGAATCTCGTCCATTCCCTCGTACACGGCTTCCGCCACGGACGGGTTAATCCCGTGGGACAATCGCAGCATTGCCCTTGCCATGGTGCAGGAGAATCTTACTTGCAGATCTTCCGTGTACTTTGCGTCATTCTCCATCTCCTGAACGGTTTGCAGCGGCCATAATTCCACCACTCCAACACAGCTTTCGATGGCAATTTTCATATGAGGCCTATCGAATAATTGATAAAGCGCTCCGTTGTTGATAGTGAAAGCCATGCGTGCCCCTTTGCAGCTTCGACATTTTGTTTTCCTCACTGGACCCAACAGCATCCAGCCCTTCCATGATTGCATGGAATCCCCGTTCTTTCAACAACCGCCGCACTCATTGTCGCGTGTCTCGGTCAGAAGTTTCCAATCCGGCGATTCCATGCCGCATTATGCGCTATTTCACGTCGGCCGCGGGATCGACGTAAGCGATCGACAATACTTTGCGTGTATCGCAATCGTACGTAATGGAAGTGATGGAGGCGAGTGCCGTATGGCGTAGCAGCATATTATGTTCCGGGTGCCCGGTTTCCAGCATGTGCCTGTAGCTCCAGATGGGCGATTCATGGCTGACTACGATGATTTGCTCGCCGGGATGCTCCCCCACTTTTTCGAGGGCGAACGCTTGCACACGATGCGCGATCGACTGGTAGCTTTCACCCCAGCTTGGCTTCCACAGGTTGCGTACCAGCTTCCAGTTGCCGTTTTTCCAGAGTGCGCCTTCGCCGTAGCCGATGCGCGTGCCGCGGAATTCGTTGCGCGCTTCGATGATGCGCTCGTCGGTGGTGAGTTCCAGCGGCTCCTCGCCACGGGTTTCACGCACTTCGTTGAGTGCGGTGAGGATTTCGCCGGCCGTTTCGCGCGTGCGTTCCAGCGGCGACGAGTAGATGGCGGAAACTGTGTTGAGTCGTGGATTGACGGCAATGTAGTGCGCGGTCGCCTGCGCCATGCGCACACCCACTTCCGACAGGTGGAATCCGGGCAGTCGTTCGTAGAGCAAATGCCCTGGATTTTCGACTTTGCCGTGACGTACGAAATGGATGGTTGTTGCGGGCATCCCTACCGCCTTTCCGCAAGATGCTGCCGGACTGCTGACGTTGACCGATGGAACGAAAATCCTGCAATCGCAAGCTGTGGAAGCGTTGCGCAACCATTTTGCAACAACCGTCTTTCGCCCGCCGGACATCTTTTCGTCCACCAAGTGAACGTGTGGTGAGTACTTACAAAATAGCCAATCGAATTATGTCTGCCAACCTCAATGCACCGCGTGTTGCGACAGTACCTCCGCATAAAGTTGTCTAGTTCAAGAAAATGGCACACAACCAATCTCCACCCCCTATGCAACACGCTTGAACGTCAATCGATTGACGTTCAAGCAAGGTTGAAGTGAGAGACTGGGGCTGGAGAGAAAACAATCAAGACAGAACAAGGGTATGTCAAGCGGTCCGCGGCAACGCAACGCAGCGGACGCAAGCACCAACCGTGAGCAGAAAGGAGCGGCAAAACATGACCAATTCAGTCCTCGCCGGCGCCAAAAGCATCGGCCAACATCTTTTCGGAGGGTACGCGGAGCTTCTTCGCATACCGCACACCGCCCGATTTTCGGTCGGTTCAGTGATCGCATGCATGCCGTTCCCGATGGTCGGCATGACGATTACGATTTCCGTGCAGCATTATTACGGCAATTATTCGCTGGCAGGCGCGCTGACGGCCGTGCAGGCGATCGCGCTGGCCGTTGCGAGCCCGGTGCTCGGCAAGCTGGTTGACAAGTTCGGCCAGCGTCAGGTGTCGATTCCGACAATCATCGTGTGGATGATTGCGGCGACCGCACTGGTTTCCTGCATCACCGCCCGAGTGCCGTCGTGGATTCTGTTCTGTATCGTACCGTTCATGGCGGCGATTCCGCCGTGGGGCGCGATGAGCCGTCAGCGTTGGACCACGCTGCTTAAAGGTGACACGGAGAAAACCAACCGCGCGCTTTCGCTTTCCGGCGTGTTCGACGAATGCATGTGGGTGATCGGCAATCCGCTCGCCTCCACACTGGCCGTGATTTCCGGGCTGTTGGCATTCTCATTCACTGGCGTGTGTGTGGTGGTCGGTGCGCTCATGTTCCTCACCGAACTTTCCACCGAGCCGAAATCGCAGACGCAGCTGGCTCGCGAAGCGGGCATGACCCGCAAGGAATACCGTGAGCGCGAAGCCGCCCGTTCCAAGGCGTTGCAGGCGGAAGCGGCCATTGAGTACGCTCGCGATCGCGCACGTTCCGAAGGCAAAACGGCTGCGGAAGTGCAGGCCGCCATGGATCAGGCCGCCGCCGATGTGAATGCCGGGCGCAAGGAATCGATTTGGGGGCCGGGCCTAATCGCCGTATGCGTGACGTGGTTCGGTTTGGGCGCGTTCCAGTCGGCCGCCAGCATTTCGATCGTCGCGTTCGCCACGGAAGCGAATATGAAGCAGTACACCGGTTTCGTGTTCGCCTGCTTCTCGTTCAGCTCGCTGATCGGCGCGCTCGTGTATGGCGCAAAGAATTGGACTATTCCGCTGTGGAAGCGTTTCTACTTCTGCCTTGCCGTGGTCGATCTGGGCATCGGCTCGTTCATGTTCGCCAAACATCTGTGGGTGATCATGATCATCTACCTGTTCATCGGCGTATGCCAGGCACCGACGTGGGTGAACGGCAACCAGCTGATGCTGCACTTGGTGCCGCCCACACGCTTCACCGAAGGCATGGCCTGGATGGGTGCGATGAACTCAATCGGCGGTTCCGTCGGCTCGGCGATTGCCGGCCAGTTCATCGACCGTATGGGATCACACGGTGGTTTCATTGTAGTGACGGCTCTGGCGCTCACCTCGCTGGCGATCGCCCTGTTCGGCTTCAAGCAGATCAAGGACTCCACCGAGCAGCCCATGCTTACCACCGTAAGCGTGTGACCTTTCGCACGTAAAGCATGCAGAGCATACGAAAAGGCGGTGCTTATACCTTTATAGGTGTAAGCACCGCCTTTTCATATTCAGGACTGTCCGGCCGTCTGCGCGAGTCGGGAATCAGGGCAGATTTGATCAGGGCAGATTTCCGGGTTGTGCAGACAGATTTTCCGAATTCAGGACTACTTGGGCCAACCGTTGGGGGTGTGCTCCAGCGACCATATGCCAAGCTTGTGCGAGAAGCTGTTCTGCCACTTGGCTTCCAGCTCTTCCGGCGTGAGGCGGTTGTCGGCTTTGCGCAAACGGTTCATGGCGTTGGTGTGCGTATCGTCGAGCAGCCACTTGCGCGTCAGGAAATTCCACACCATCACCACGGCGGTGGCGATGAGCTTGCCGACGTTGGTGCGGATCAGGTATTCGGTGCTCTGCGACACGTAGGCATCATGGTTCATGCCATACGTGGAGATCCAGATAATGGCGTCGTTCATGAACAGGCCGATGACCGCGCCGACCACGAAAATGAGGATTTCCATCCAACGGGCCATGTCATCACGGTGCTTGAACACCAGTTTCATGCTGGCAATGTAGTTGAAAATCAGGGAAATAATGAACGAGATGGTTGCGGCGAGCACGTTGTGCATATGGAACACGCCGACGAGAAGATTCAGAATGCCCCAGTCGATAATGAAGGCGATCACGCCAACGAGGCCAAATTTCATAAGCTGTTCAATCAGTTTTCTCACAACGAATATTTAACACGCGCACGCAGACCACCTTGGCGGATATCCAGACAAAGCCCAAAATTTCTCACACAGCCACCCCGTCTGAGCCGTTTGACGCCTAGACTGGAGATGAACACGCAAAGGCTGATTCCAACAATCCAAGGAGAGCATCATGCCAGTCATCCACACTCATGTTTCCGTGTCCACCACCGCCGAACAGCGCGAGGCGCTGAAGTCCGCATACGGCAAGGCGATCACCGCCGTTCCCGGCAAGTCCGAAGGCTGGCTGATGTGCCCGTTTGAAGACAATATGCCGATTTATTTCGGCGGCGACGATTCCAAGCCGGCCGCATACGTCGAGGTGAACGTGTTCGGTCGTTCCGTGCCCGGTTCCGCCTGGGAGAAGCTGACCGAGCAGATCATGGCCGCGTTGGAGAAGGAACTGGGCATCCCGGCCGACCGCACGTACATCCGCTACACCGCCACCACCGACTGGGGCTGGAACGGCGGCAACTTCTGACGAAGTTTCCACCGTTCCTTCGAGGTTCGCCCATATTGCGAACCTCTCACCTCACCTACGGGAAACACACCGTGTTTCCCCGCTTCACGGTTCGGGGCGACAACTTCCAACGAAGTTACCTCCTTCCTGCGAAGTCATGGCGTTGCGACGTTCGCTAGAGACCGCCAAAATTAGGGTGAAAAAGGGCGGCCGCCTACGCATATACGCAAGTGGCCGCCCTAAAACGTTGCGATCAGAACGCTACGACTCGTTTATCACACGATCTTCGGCATAGGGGTGGTCAGCGAAGTGGTGAGGTTCACATGCACCAAACCGGCACCGGAATGCACCTCAACCTTCTTCAACGTAACCGTACGCTCTTCAGCCGGAGCGGAATCGTTGTCGGTCATCGTGGCCGGAGATTTCACCGCGACCAGCGCGAGCGAACCGAAGTCAATGCCGGCGCTGGCGCACAGGCCCATCGCCCCATTAAGCGATTCAGCAAAACCGTCCTTCAGAATCACACGGTCAGACGGCACACCGTACGCGTTTTCGGCAACCCAACGCACGTTCTCCACCAGAGCCATACCCTTGCGGCTGTGCGGCGTGGCCGGCATGGAACCGTTCACCACCGCGTTAACAAACGCGTCAAGCTGCGGAGCCAGCGCCTCGCCGCCGTCACGGAACAGGTTGCCGATAATCGGCTCACGGAACTCCAGATCCTTGGCGGTCTGCTTCAAGGCCGGCACCTGATCATCCTCTCCATCCCACAGGTTGATAAGCGGGAACGTAGGAATATCAAGACCTTCCAAGCGCTGCACATGGAACGGGTAACGCCAAGCGAGCGCCGGATCGTCACGCCAAGTAGAAGCGCGAGTCACCACAATCGCGGCGGACGGCCACTGTGCGCCATACTCGCGACAAGCAATGTCAAGCCACTTCTGAGCGCCCGCGTCAGTACCGTAACCAGCTTCAACAATCACCACGTCGTGCAGAGCGCACGCCATTTCCACGGAAACCAACGTCGGAATGCCGATGGACACGTTCGCGAACGGACCGCCGTGCACATACACGGGAGAACCATTCACCGTTTCCGTCTTCGCCGGCTTCACCGCATCGGAAAGAATGCCGGTAATGCGCCACAAATCAACAAATTCACCGAAGGTCACGGCCTTGCCGTCCTTCGTGCCGGCAATCATCTTGGACACGCGGTCCGCGATCTCATCCATGGAACGAGAAAGCACCACAATCTGCATGAGCTCGCAGGTCGGAGTGAGCACCACACGCTCAGCCACATTGCCCTTGCCACGGTCCACCGCGATCTGACGCAGCGAACGGGACGGCACCTCAGAAACGCGCGGCACGAGGATGGTGTCCAGCTTGCCATCGTCCACAGCCTTCTCAGCAAAAGAAACCAGCAGGTTCTGAGCCGCTTCGATAGCACCCATTTCGCCGCACAGACCCCAGTCGATCAGCTCAGGGTGGGTCAGGGAGGCCTTGCCGCCGCCCGAAGCACCACCCTTGGAACCGGCTGCCGTGATGCCCATGCTCGGCTGACGCAGCACAGCGGCCGCGTCGATGCCACGCTCACGCAACGCATCGATCAACGCGATCGTGGTGGTGGTCTTGCCTTCGCCGCGAGACGCCTTCAACGGAGTGTCGGCGGTGACGAGCACGACCTTGCCGTGCTTGCGCTGAGCGTCGGGATTATTCTTCAAATAATCGAGATAGCCGAACGCGTCAATCTTCTGCACCAGGCCGTACTGGCTGGTGAAGTCCTCAATGCTGGTCACTGGGGGTTTCCTTTCTTCGATTTGGAATGCACGTCATTTTAACGATGTTGTATTGCGGAAAATAATCGGCTCCCGCAACGTGGTCACAGGAGCCGAATGGTGAGATTCTAGAAGTCCGACATGTGGAAGCCGTTCTTCATGTTCATGCTGGCAGTATACAACACGGAATCAAGAAGCTTGTCGGTTTCCTCCTTGAGTTGCGCGGCCATGGTCTCGTTGGCCGCGGCAAGGATTTCGCGGGCTTCGTCGTTGCGCACGGCTTCGATGATCCCCTCCGGTTCCATCGGCTGCACATCGCCGATTTCGTCTTCCGCATCGAATTCGTCAGCAACGTCACCCACCAAGCGTTCGATCTGCTCGTCGGTAGAAGCAACCATACGATGCCCCATCGCGCCGGTCTTCTCCTGATAGCGTTCCACAGCGTTGGCGGTGTCGGCGAAGCTGGAATCGCACAGAGCCGCGATAATGCGGTTCTCCCAATAGAAGTTTTCGGACGTGACGCGCGTAGTGGTGTCTTCCAAATACTTCGGCGTGGAGTTGACGTTCGGGAAGAACGGCACAAGCGTGTTGAACGGGTTGGAGCCATAGGCGATCCACTGGATCGCGCGGCTCATCTGCGGGCGGTACGGACGAATCTGCATTACCGCAAGCTGGCTCTGACGGTTGATGCCAATCGGGCGGAACATGTGGCGGGTGTGCTGATCGCCAAGCTTTCCATACGGATCGTACGGAGTGCCCTGATAGTGGGAGCTCAGCACATACTTCACATCTTCGATGGTGATTTTGCGTTCTGGCTGGCGAGCCCACGGAATATCGTCGGAAACCGGCTTGTGGTCGGCATCCTGACCATCCCACTGCTCGTCGTACGGGTTGAGGAAACGCTGCATGTACCAAGCACGCGGAGTGTTGTACACGTGGTCGGAATCGGAGTGGGAGCCAAACGCGTCACGCGGGTTGAACGGCGTCGTGCTCTCCACCGACAGGTCAAGATGGTTACGCTCAATGAACTCGGCCAGATCGGCGGAGCACATGTGGTCTTCCTGCTCGCCAAGCGCATCTTCAAGATCAAATTCGTCAATGCCCAGCTGGTTCGGCATGGTCACATACGCTTCGTCCGGCACACGCTTGGCGATCCAATGATGGCCGCCAACGGTTTCCAGCCACCAAATCTCGTCAACGTCGGAGAAGGCAACGCCGTTCATCTCATAGGTGCCAAATTCCTCAAGCAGCGCACCCAAACGTTCCACACCCTCGCGGGCAGTGGTGACATACGGCAGCACGAGTGTGAGGAAATCCTCTTCGCCAATACCACCAGCGACTTCCGGCTCAAAGCCTTCCTCGCCTTCCTTGCCCTTGGCCGGCGTGAGTTCCACGAACGGATCGGCGCCAAGCACACGCTCGTTGGTGGTGAGCGTTTCAGTGGCGCTCATGGCAACGTTCGCCTCGTTCACACCGGCCTCACCCCAAATGCCTTCCTTCAAATCGGCATTCGGCACAGCCGTGTACTGCAGCGGATTGTCAGGAAGGTCGATTTCAACATGCGAAAGCACGCTCTTGTACTTGCGCGGCTGATCTTCAGGCTTGACTACGATGAAGCGCTTCGGGCAAAACTCACCATTTGCACTATCTTCATTACGGGCGATGATGGTCGATCCGTCATAACTTGCGTCTTTTCCAACCAAAATCGTGGTACACGCCATAATTATTCAGCAATCCTTTCGATTATTGTCAATACGTTTTCGTCGGGTATATTTCTGATCTTACTTTAGATTGTCTTTCAAAAATCAGGCTTTTCCAGTGAGGAAAATAGCGCCCTGATCAACGATTGTGCCGGAAGTACGCAGCGCACGTTCCATTTCGTTGAGCCAGAATCCCTGATTGAGGCCGGCAAGCGGAGCCGTGGTGCCCCACACATGCAGGTAGTAGTCGTGATCCCGATCCGGCGGATACGGACCGTTGTAACGCATCGTCACTGCGGGATCGCTACTGCGGCCTTGCAGCAACGGCGAAGCGGCGGACGTGCGTCCCTGAATCGTTTCAGGAATCATCGCGGAAACCGTGCGCGAGAAATCAGCCGGAATCGCGAGCGCGTGAGAATCGTTGAAATCGTACATCAGCGCGTCCACGGGCAGGTTCGCCAGAGACCAATGATTCCACTGGAAACCGCATACCGGAATCGAATCCGGATCAACGAATTCCCAATGCAGGAACTGCACTGCGGGATCAAGCGCATCAATGTAGAAGGGGAAGGAAACAATCGGCGTACCGTCGATGCAGTTCTCAGGCGGCGCCGCCTTGGCAAACGCGTCGGGAATGACGGTGAAATCTGCGGAAATCTTCATGCACCCAGTATCCCTCAAGCGTCTGACTCATACAAGGCTTCAATTGACGGCATAACGAAACGACCCCTGCGGGCGAGTCTATGGGGGCACGCGGGCAGGGGTCATTCCGGGAAACAGGGCCTATCAGACCTCACATCACTTGAAAAATAGGACGTTATAGGCGATAGGCACAGCTAGTACGGCTCAGTTGGCCGGGTGGTAGAAGTCGCCGTTGAGGGCGGCTTCGGCACGGGCCTGAGCTTCTTCGAAGGTGACTTCGGCAAGAGCGGCACGCACGTCGTCGAGTGCCACCGGAGTCATGGACAGGGAGTTCACGCCAAGACCGGCCAGCACCACGGCCAAATCCGGATCGGCAGCGGCCTCGCCGCACACGCCTACCGGCATGCCCTTGGCGTTGCCCGCGTCGCAGATCATCTTGATGGCACGCAGCACCGCCGGATGCCAGGCGGTCTGATAGTTGGCAACGGAACCGAGCGTACGGTCGGCGGCCAGCGTGTACTGGGTCAGATCGTTGGTGCCGATCGACACGAAGTCAGCCACATCGGCCACCTTGTCGGCCATAAGCGCGATCGACGGCACTTCGGCCATCGCGCCCACGAACTTCAAGCCGAAGCTCTTGCCGAGCTTCACGAAGTAGTCGGCCTCATGCTGGTCGGCAACCATCGGGGCCATAACCCACAGGTTCGCGTCGGTGGCGGCATCAGCTGCGGCGAGCGCCTTGAGCTGGCCTTCGAGCACGTCCATATGGGCGCGCAGGGTGCGCAGGCCGCGCAGACCGAGGGCTGGATTCGGCTCGTCTTCCGGAGTGAGGAACGGCAACGGCTTGTCGGCGCCGGCGTCGAGCATACGAATCACGACCTTCTTGCCCGGGAACTGGCTCAGCAGCTCGGTGTAAGCGCGGGTTTGCTCTTCGACGGTCGGCGGCTCGGAGTTGCCGATGAACAGGAATTCAGTACGGAACAGGCCAACACCCTCAGCGCCATATTCCAGCGCCTTGGCCGCATCGGCCGGCTTGCCCACGTTGGCGAGCAGCGGAATCAGATGACCATCCTTGGTGGAGCCCGGATTGCCGCGCAGTTCCTTAGCTGCGGCCGCACGGGACTTGGCGGCTTCGGCGGTGGCGATCTCCTCTTCGGTCGGATCAACGACAAGTTCACTCTTGGCCGCGTTCACGACCACGGTAGTACCGTCGGTCAGGTTTTCGGCTTCGGCTGCGGAAACAACCGCCACAATGCCACGAGCGCGAGCCAGAATGGCGGTGTGCGAGGTCGGGCCGCCCTGCGAGGTGACAATGGCGAGGGTCTTGCTCATGTCGAGCGCCGCGGTATCAGCGGGGGAAAGATCTTCGGCGACGAGCACGAACGGGGTTTCGCTCTGCGGCAAGCCCGGAGCGGGAGCGCCCATAAGGTCGGCGATCACGCGCTGTCCGACATCATGCAGATCGGCGGCACGCTCAGCCTGATAGCCACCGATGGCGCGGAACATGTCTTCCACTGCGGCGAAACCTTCGAGCACCGCACGTTCGGCGGTCTTACCCTGCTGAATCAGACCCTTGATGGATTCAGCCAACGACGGATCAGAAGCGAACATGGCGATGGCCTGCAGAATCGGAGCGGCCTGCTTGGCGCCTTCGTCACCATTGGCGGCCTCTTCGGCACGACGGTTCAGGTCGGCGTTCACCAATGCGAGAGACTTTTCAACGCGGGCGATTTCACTTTCGGCGGCAATGCCTTCCGCACGCGGAGCGTCCGACGGTTCCGGCAGTGGCTGCGCCATACGGATGACCGGGCCGACTGCAACACCTCGACCAATGCCAACACCCTTGATAATCATGTGAACTCCTTTGACCTGTTTCCTTGTTTCGTTGTTTGCCCGCGAAAGGAACGCGAACCGAACGTTTGTTGTCGTTGTTGTGATTTCCGCGCTTGCTTTGCGCGTCGAGTTACTGGATGATTCCCACCGTCTTTGCCGGTAAATCATTTTCAGCCTTCCCACAGTATACACACTTTAAGCCGTAACACACAACCGGTAAACGTTTTCTGCGTTTCGTAGAAAAAGGTGCTATAGTAGTCGTTAGCGGCGTACCGAGGCATTTCGCTCGGCAAGCAGCGCGACTTTCAAATAACACAACCAAAAATCAAACAACACACGACTCAAAGGAGTGTCCATCATGGCAACCCGCACCACCGTCATCAACGATCCCGTCGGCATCCACGCCCGTCCGGCCGCACAGTTCTCTCAGGCCGTCACCGCCTCCAACTGCACCGTCACCATCGCCAAGGAGGGCGGCAACCCGGTTCCGGCTGGCTCCATCCTGTCCATCATGGGCCTGGGCATCAAGCAGGGCGATTCCGTGATCATCGACGTGCAGGGCACCGATGACGAGGCCGTGGCAGACAACCTGCTGAACATCCTCGTCAACGCCGAGTGATCTTCCTTTTGCTGAAGATTTCAGAATTTCACAAGATATTCAACAATCTTCAGTTGTTGCATCGCAATTATGAAATCGCAATGCAACATGCATGATTGCGATATTTGCGATACTTGCTTTCAGCCACCTGCCGCTTTCGACGGGTGGCTGTTTTATTCTTAAATACGCGATTGAGACACGACAGTAATTCGAATAATCCGAGTTTTTTCGAGCATTTCGAATATCTGTAGGAGGAGAGCATGGCACGTACAACCGACAACGCTTCAGCTTCGGCAGCTTCGGCGAACAGTTCGATCGCGAACGTCGCGGCGCTGGCCAACGTCTCCATCGCCACCGTCTCCCGCGTACTTTCCGGCAAACGCACCAAAGACGACGACATCGCACGCCGTGTGCGAGCGGCCGCGGCACACCTCAACTATTCGGTCAATTATGCGGCGAGCGCGTTGCGCAGCACCGTCACCAACACCATCGGCCTGGTGATTCCGACCGCCACCGACCCGTTCTGTGCGCAGCTGCTTGACGCAATCGAACCCGTCATCGACGTGGATTCGCGGCAACTGCTGCTGGGCATCGGCGGCGATCAGGCCACGCAGGTTCAACGTATCGAATCGTTGGTGGACCGCCATGTCGACGGTCTGATCGTGCTGCCTGCCTGGGCGGCCTATCTTTCCGCGGAGCTTGAACATTACGCCTCCACACTGCCGATCGTGCAGGTGGGCGGCCGCCAATGCTCGTTCCGCACATCCATGGTGAGCGTCGACGAAAACACAGCCATGGAAATCGTGATCAGGCATTTGGCCGAACGTGGCATCGCATCCGTGGCATACATGGCCGGCAAGGAAATCTCCTTCGAATCGGCGGAACTGTTCGCCATGTTCCACACGCAGATGCGAGCGCACCATCTTGCCACCGAAACCGAATGGAACAAGTTCGGAGACCGTAGCGTGCAGCGCGGATTCGACTGCGCCATGCGACTGTTTTCCGAGCCGCTCGTGCAGCCGGAGGCAGTGGTGTGTGCCGACGATTCGATCGCATTCGGTGTGATGGTGGCGTTGCATTCGCTCGGGCTTCGCGTGCCTCAAGATGTGCTGGTGGTTGGCTACAACGATTCGCCGATTGCACGCACCACCATGCCGGCGCTGACCAGCGTGCGCCCGCCGTTCAAACAAATCGTCTCCGAAGCGCTACGCCTACTCAACGACGCCCCCGGCAGCCCCGCGCATATCTCACTTGCGCCGCAACTGATCGTGCGCGAATCCACCAATTACCAGCGCTGAATCGCATTTTTGCAATTTTGCCGGCAGTTATCGCACGATAGCAAGTTTCTGATCGCACGGTTCGAAATAATCGCGAAAAAACGAAATTACGCGGCAGCAAGCCAAAATCATGCAGCCAAACAACCATTTCCCCACTCACTGGAGGAATCAGGACCCTAAAAGCCCCACCAGCGGGAAGATTGTTCCAGTGAGTGGAAGAATCAGGACGCTAGAAGCCCCACCAGCGGGAGAATTGTTCCAGTGAGTGGAGGAAAACGGACCTTCAGAGGCCAATCAGCGGGAAGATTCCTCCAGTGAGTGGAAGAAATAGGACGCTAAGAAACCAATCAGCGGGGCAATTCCTCCACTCACTGGAGGAATACGGACGCCAAAAGCCCTGTCAGCGGGAAGATTCCTCCAGTAACTGGAAGAATTAGGACGCTAAGACGCCCACTAGCAGGGCAATACCTCCAGCGACTGGAAGAATCTGCCCTCGGAAAACAGTATGTGCCAACGCCGCTAGCCCTAGCTGGCGATGAGGGAGCAGAAGAGAGCTTCAAAGACCAGTACGGGATTGCCATTGCCGGCCAGACGGCGACGCGCAACGGCAATATCCTCCAGCCGCCGCACCGCTCCCCCACGCGTAAGCCGCACCGACAGTTCGGTGATCGACGAACGATTCTCCAAATTAATCAGCCCCACCGAATCCTCGGCATTGTTCTGCAACACAGCCACATCACGGTAAATACTGGCAATCGAGTTCAACGCACGGTCAAGCACATCACGTGTAAGTCGCGTAGTCTGACGCTTCAGCTCGTCTTTTTTGGCAATCGCATTGTATGCGCCACGCAGCTTCGGAGGAATACGATCCTTCGCCCCAAGCCCATTGACTCTGCGAAAATCAGCTTCCGCCTCTGCCGCTTTGACCTTCACCTCCGCTTCGGCCTGCGCCTTCGCATTGTCGATAAGATTGCCGGCAAGCAGCACCGCATCCGACGCGCGACGCAATCCAAGCACGCCCACAATCAGCTCGTCGCGGTCAGACATCACCTGCTCATTCTTCGCATACAAGCGCGCGATGCCGATATGCCCTTCCGCAAGACGTGCGGCACGCACCGCGATTTTCGGCTCGAATCCGCCATTTTGCTCCAGAAATGCAGCCACCGCCTGCGTGGAGGGCACGGCAAGATTGACGATGCGAGTGCGCGAGCGAATCGTCGGCAACACGTCCTGCGCACTCGGCGCACACAAGAGCCAAATCGTATGCTCACTCGGCTCCTCAATCTCCTTGAGCAACACGTTGGTGGTGCGTTCCAGCATGCGATCGACATCTTCGATAATGATGATGCGCCACGGCGCAGTGCTTGGCATCTGCTCGGAAGTGGTGATGATGTTTCGCACCTCGTCGATGCCGATGGTCACTTTGTTGGTGGCCAGCACGGTCACGTCGGGGTGAGTGCCGGCAAGCACCTGCTGCGCGGCTTTGGTCGGCTCGTCGCCAAGACCATGATCGGGGCTCTCCAACGCCGCAGCAAACGCGCGCGCCACATTGGAACGACCCGATCCCGGAGGACCGCAAATTAACCAGGATTGCGCAATGGCTTTCGGATCGCCACTTGCGATGGCTTTGAGTTGTTCGACAACCTGCTGCTGGCCGACAATCGAATCCCACACGCTCACTGGGCGGCCTCCGATTGGAAAGTTTTCATTTGACTGATTTGCGCAAAATCGTTCTGAATATGCGCCCATACTTCATCGATGGATTGGCTGGCATCAATCACGCGGAAGCGTTGCGATTCCGCCTTTGCCAAGTCAAGAAACGCCTGTCGTGTACGACGTTGGAAATCGTTTCCTGCAGACTCCATGCGATCTTCATCATGCTGCAGTCGTGCATGCGATTGCACAGGGTCAAGATCCAGCAGATACGTGCGATTCGGCAATAGCTCGCACGTTGCCCACATACTCAAGTTGCGGATTTCACCTGCCGTCAATTCGCGGCCGCCCGCCTGATATGCAAGAGAAGAATCAAGGTAGCGATCGGTAATCACCACGGCGCCGCGTTCCAGCGCAGGGCGAATCACTTCGGCAACATGCTGGGCACGGTCGGCGGCGAACAGCAACGCCTCCGCACGTGGAGCAATATCCGCGTCGGAACCTTCCACACCGCCAAGCAGCAGCTTACGAATCGCCACACCAAGCACAGTACCGCCTGGCTCGCGCGTGACCACGCATTCGCGTCCCTGCGCCTCAACATACGCACGCAACCGTTCGACCTGCGTGGTTTTGCCGACACCGTCGATGCCTTCAAAGGAGATGAATATGCCCTGCATATTCATCACTGTACCCTGCGGCGTTCGCAACGCTACCGCTGCTCACTGCTACGGACAGCCCACCGGGCTGTCCGTCCTCAAAGGAGATGAATATGCCTTGCATATTCATCACCGGGCGGGAACTACGGCGGGACGGGCATATCCTTCGTTGGCGGCAAGCCATTCCACATCGGCCTTCACCGTGGTCGGCGTGGAACCGATCTCCTTGGCGATACGGGTGTTGGCCCAACCCTTATCAGCTAACTCGCGCACCTTGGCACGGCGATCGGCACGAACTTGATCAGCAGAAGCCTTAGCACCCTTAGCAGCAGTCTTCTTAGCAGCACCCTTGCGACCGCGCCTCTTCGACGGACCCTGCGCACGCTTCTCCGCCAACAGACGGAACGCCTCAGCCGGCTCGATCGACTCGGGAGCATACTGCTTCGGCAACGTACGGTTCGTTTCACCATCAGTGATATACGCGCCGTAGAAACCTTCCTTGATGGTCACCTGCTTCTGCGTTTCCGGATCGACGCCCAGTTCACGCAGCGGCGGCTTGGCAGCGCCACGACCGCGCCCACGACCATACTTCGGCTGGGCGAACAGTTCCTTCGCCTTGTCCAAATCAACCGTGAAAATCTCATCTTCCGAAGCGAGCGAGCGCGTATCCGACTTGCCATCGGCACCAGTCTTCGTCAAATACGGGCCGTAACGACCATTATTGGCTTGCACAGCAACCGTTTGCACTTCACCGGTCTGAGAATCCGCTTCCTCATAAGAACCAACTTCACGAGGCAAACTCAGCAAACGCAACGCATCATCCAACGTCAACGATTCCGGGCTCATCGTCTTGAACAACGACGCCATCTTCGGGCGATCGGCAGCCTTCTTAGCGCTCTTGCCCTTCTTCGGCTTGCCATCACCAGCCACGTCACCGTCAGCACCAGCATCCGCAGAAGGCATCACCAACGCAACATACGGGCCAAAACGACCATTACGCACTTCAACAGTGCCCCCGGAAACCGGATCAACACCAAGTGCACGCGGACCGCCGGAATGATTCTCAATCAAATCATGACCGACTTCCACCGTCAGCTCATCCGGAGCGAGAGTATCCGGCAGCGACGCACGCTTCGGATTGCCTTCATCATCCAGATGGTTCACATCCTCCAAATACGGGCCATACCTGCCGACGCGCACATGCAAACCGTCGCCGATCTCAATCGTATTGATCTCGCGAGCGTCGATTTCACCCAGCTGCGCGACCTGCTGCTGCAAACCGGCATGCGCCTCGTCCGCGGATTGCGCAGCACCCTCACCGGAACCGAAATAGAAGCGGGTCAGCCAATTCCTACCGGTCTCCTGACCGCTCGCGATCTGGTCAAGACCGCTTTCCATATCAGCCGTGAACTCGTAATCCACGTACCGCGGAAACTTCGTTTCCAGCAATTTGACCACGGAGAACGCGAGCCACGACGGAATCAACGCACGACCACGCTCATACACGTACCCACGATCGATAATCGTGGAAATAATGCTCGCATACGTGGACGGGCGGCCAATTTCCTTCTGTTCCAACGTTTTCACGAGCGACGCTTCGGTGTAACGCGCCGGAGGCTGAGTTTCGTGTCCGTCGGCGTCAACCGCCACCGCAGCGAGCGCATCGCCCGGATTCATCGGCGGCAGCGACACATTGTCATCCGACTTCTTATTCGCTTTGCTGGATTTGCCGGATTGCGCAGCCTGTTCAACGCTTTCAGCAGCATCACTCTTCTTCGATTCGGCGGACGCACGGCGGCCTTCACCGGTCGCCTTCATAAAGCCGGGGAATTCGATGACAGTGCCGGAAGCCTGGAACATGGCTTCCCCATTCGATTCGGTCGGCGCAGACAGTCGCACGGTCGCCGTGGAACCGGTTGCGTCGGCCATCTGGCAGGCAAGCGTGCGCTGCCAGATCAGCGTGTACAGCTTGAGCTGGTCGGCCGGCACTTTGCTTGCGATTTCCGCAGGGTCACGGAATTTCGCACCCGCTGGCCTAATGCATTCGTGGGCTTCCTGCGCACCCGCGGTTTTTGTGGCATATTGTTTCGGCGCATCCGACAGATAGTTTTCGCCGAAATGCTTGACGACCGCTTCACGCGCAGCTGCGATCGCTTCCTGCGACAGCGTCACCGAATCGGTACGCATGTAGGTAATATAGCCGTTTTCATACAATCCTTGCGCCGCACGCATGGTCTGACGTGAGCTCATGCCGAGACGATTGCCGGCGGTCTGCTGCAATGTAGACGTAGTAAACGGTGGAACCGGACGGCGACGGTACGGCTTCGTTTCCATCGACGCGACGGTAAACGTTGCAAATTCCAACGCCTGCGCAATCGCGGAAGCCTGCGCCTCATCCAACTGCATGACCTGATCCTTCGCATCGGTCGCAGTCAGCTTGCCATCGGCGCCGAAATCCTTGGAACCCGCCAAACGACGCCCACCAAGCGACACCATACGAGAATCAAACGCAACATTGTTGCCATCGGCATCCGGCGCTTCCAACGTTGCGGTGACATCCCAATACGAAGCACGCACGAACGCCATACGCTCGCGTTCGCGCTCCACGATCAAACGCGTGGCAACGGACTGCACACGACCCGCGGAAAGACCCGGACCAACCTTGCGCCACAGCACCGGAGAAAGCTCATAACCGTACAGGCGGTCCAAAATACGGCGGGTTTCCTGAGCGTCGACCATGTCGTCGTCAACGTCGCGAGTATTGTCAAGCGACGCTTTGATGGCTTCCTTCGTGATTTCGTGGAACACCATGCGCTTGACCGGCACTTTCGGCTTGAGCGTCTGTACCAAATGCCAGGCGATGGCCTCCCCCTCGCGATCCTCATCGGTTGCGAGGTACAGGGTGTCGGCTTTTTTCAACGCGCTTTTCAGCTCGGACACGGTTTTCTTCTTGTTGCCGTCGACGATGTAGTACGGCTTGAATCCGTCTTCCACGTCAACTCCGAACTTGCCGAATTTGGTTTTGTCGACGGCTGGCACCTGGCTTGGCTGCGCAAGATCTCGAATATGGCCGACCGAGGCCATCACCGTATATTCGGAGCCCAAATACCCACCGATTTTCTTGGCCTTGGTGGGAGACTCCACAATCACGAGCTTGCTGCCGGTAGCCATAGCCACTCCTTATTACTAGCGTTTGCAACGCAATAATACTCACTGACCGTATGCAGTTGGCAAACCGCCCGTGTGGCGCGAGCGGCCTTCACCGTAAAATTTCGGTGCACTCGCAGGTATGGACGTCAGCGTTTCGGCGGTGCCGGAGGAGCCCCTACCAGCCCAAGTTTCGTCAGTGGCGAGGCGGTTAGCTGACGCATAGCCAACACCAGGCCGAACACCAGCGACGCGATGGAAGCAGTCAAAATCACCGTGGAAAGATGCGCGCCGGAATTCGTCCATTCCGCGCTCATCACAAGTCCCGGCTGAATCTGCCAAATAATGTACGCGCCATACAGGGTTCCAAGCACACCGAACGTCAGCAACACGCTGCCGACAATCTGCACGGAAGGCGACGACGCACGCGATCCGGGCTCATCCATACCGTTCGCAAACGTTGCGGCGAGCATGAGCATGCCCACTCCGCCGACGATCAGCAGTGCCATGATCACGTCAGTCGGGCGGTGCCACTGCCCCGCGATCACAGACAATCCGACAAGCACCGCGTACGCCCAACCAATCACCGCAACCAATGCACGGCACATGCGAGGCACGGCGCACAACAGGATCGCCCCCGCCGTCGCAGCGAGTATGACATGCCCGGAAGGCGCGGAATTATTGGGATTTGATTCCAAATTAATCAGGTACGGACGTGGCAGCAGCGGCTTCAGCAACTCCGCCGCGGCAAAGCAGATTCCGCCGAAAACCGCCAGTTGCGCGATCAACAGCCATCGTTTTCTTACGATGAGCACGACGAGGGCGATTATCGACATAATCACGCTTGTTGCGACTACAACGGTGGAAATGGTGAAGACATGCACGACCGGTTCCAGCCATCCCGGCAGGGCCGCGTCGAATTTCGACCAGACCATATCCTCATAGCTTTGCCCTTCCATCGTGCGCACGCCCAACCACCAGACGCCCGCTGCGGCGGCAAGCAGCAGCAGACCGAACGCCACGCTGAGCACGATGCTCGATACGCGCGGGCGACGGGTCAGCGGATCGACTTTGGCGAGTCCTGCGTTCACTTCACGTGGGGAAAGCACCTGTTCGATCGGATCGACTTGGCCGGCTTGCGCAATCGGCGAGACCGGTGCGGCTGATGCAACCTGCGCAGTGTCGGAAAATTCCAGTTTTTGCCAAGACTGCGAGGATTGTTGATCCGACGCGGGTTGCGCGGGAATCGGCGCGGACTGCGGCGATGATTGTTGGGAAGCTGTCTGCGACGATGGCGGCTGCGGTGCAGGAACGGGCGCGACCGGCTGCTCCAACATATTCGCGGACTTATGCGGGTCTCGGATGATTGGCTTGAATTCGTCGGTCATAATCATTGAGAATACGACATCGGCTCTACGGTATGCAGGAATGGCAAGAAGATATAAGAAAACCTCCACGCACCCGGAAGAGGCCACTTACCCTTGCTGCATTCCTGCCCTGGGGGAGTTGGGTGACGTACCGCCACGCGGAGGCAAAGACCAGTGTACACCATGCCCGGACCGAACCGCGCCGGAAACCCACGTAGGCCATGCCGTAGGTCGCCATGCAGGCCTCGCCATACGAAAAAATCGAACGTCAAAAATGCTGCACCCCATGTTAAGGAGGATGGACGGGTATGCTTGATGAGGAATCGCACACGAATATTGTGTGTTTGTTTGAGTTCGGAAGGTTGTTCTTATGACTGAATCGGTGGAGTATCCCGATCTGGTGGTCGTGGGCGCGGGCCTGTTCGGCCTGACCGTGGCCCAGCAGGCCGTGGAGCATCTGGGCGCGAGGGTCGAGATCATCGACGTGCGTGACCACATCGGCGGCAACGCGTACAGCTACATGGACGAGGAGACCGGCGCGGAGATCCACAAGTACGGCGCCCACCTGTTCCACACGTCCAACCGGCGCGTGTGGGACTACGTGAACAGGTTCACCTCGTTCACGAACTACGTGCACCGCGTGTACGCCACGCACGACGGCGAGGTCTACCCCCTGCCGATCAACCTGGGCACCATCAACCAGTTCTTCCATGCCCACTACACGCCCGCCGAGGCCAGGGCGCTCGTGGCCGAGCAGGCCGGCGAGCTGGCGGGCCAGGATCCCCGGAACCTCAACGACAGGGGCATTTCGCTGATCGGCCGTCCCCTGTACGAGGCGTTCATCAAGAACTACACGGGCAAGCAGTGGCAGACTGACCCGAAGGACCTGCCCGCGGGCATCATCAACCGCCTGCCGGTGCGTTTCAACTACGACAACCGCTATTTCAGGGACACGTGGGAGGGCCTGCCCACGGACGGCTACACCGCGTGGATGGAGCGCATGATCGACGATCCGCGCATCCACGTGACCCTGGAGACCGACTTCTTCGACGAGTCCCAGCCGTACAACAGGAAGGCTTTGGCCACGGCTGGCGTGCCGGTGGTGTACACGGGCCCGGTGGACCGCTACTTCGACTACTCGCTGGGCGAGCTCAAGTGGCGCACGGTCGACTTCAAGGAGGTGCGTTACGACGAGGGCGACCATTTCGGATGCCCGGTGATGAACTTCTCCGACGCGGACGTGCCGTACACGCGCGCGATCGAGTTCAAGAACTTCAACCCGGAGCGCGCCTCCTCCCAGAATCCCGACAGGACCGTGGTGTGGGAGGAGTACAGCCGTTTCGCCGAGCGTGGCGACGAGCCGTACTATCCGATCAACACGGAGGCCGACAGGGCGCTGTACGCGAAGTACGAGGAGCTCGCGAAGGCCGAGCCGAAGACGGTGTTCGGCGGCCGTCTGGGCACGTACAAGTACTACGACATGCACAATGTGATCGACACCGCGCTGACCGCGTACGAGGAACAGGTCGAACCACTCCTCAAGAAGTGACGATACGCATCGTTTCCAAATCGTAATGAAGAATCCCCAATCCACCGACGGTAGATTGGGGATTCCTCATATCAGGCGAACCAAAAATCAGGCGCGCCACACATCCTTGCCGGCGGCCTTCGCTGCGGCGACATCGGCATCAAGCTGCTCTTCGCTGCCCTCAACGCTACCCTTGATGAACTCCTCCACCAAGCGGCGCGCCTCACCATCCTCGTGCTGGACGGCCGGCGACTTCATGAAGTAGGAGCTCGGAGCCAGAATCGGACCGGCCAGATGGCGATCGAGCGCAATCTTGGCGGCACGCACGGCGTCAATCACAATACCGGCGGAATTCGGGGAATCCCACACCTGCAGCTTGTATTCCAAGCTCAGCGGCACATCACCGAACGTGGTGCCCTCAAGACGCACGAACGCGAACTTGCGGTCGTCAAGCCATGCCACGTAATCGGACGGGCCGATATGCACATTGTGCGGGTCCATATCGTGCGGCACCACGGAAGTGACGGCGCGAGTCTTGGAAATCTTCTTGGATTCCAGGCGCGAACGCTGCAGCATGTTCATGAAGTCCATATTGCCGCCCACATTGAGCTGGTACGTGCGGTCCAGGCGCACGCCACGGTCTTCGAACAGGCGGGCGAGCACGCGGTGCGTGATCGTGGCGCCAACCTGAGACTTGATGTCGTCACCGACGATCGGCACACCGGCGTCACGGAACTTCTGCGCCCATTCCGGATCGGAGGCGATGAACACCGGCAGGCAGTTCACGAACGCGCAGCCGGCGTCCATGGCGGCCTGGGCGTACGCCTTGTCGGCCTGCTCGGAACCGACCGGCAGGTAGGAAACAAGCACGTCGACCTTCTTGTCACGCAGCACCTGGGCCACGTCGACCGGCTCGGCGTCAGACTCTTCGATCATCTGACGGTAGTACTCGCCCAAACCATCGTTGGTCGGGCCGCGCAGCACCTCAACGCCCAGGTTCGGCACGTCGGCAAACTTGATCGTGTTGTTCTGCGACGCCTCGATGGCTTCAGACAAGTCCTTGCCGACCTTCAGCGCATCCACGTCGAACGCGGTGACGAATTCGATGTCACGTACGCGGTATCCGCCGAAATTGTTGTGCATCAGGCCGGGAATCTTATCCTCGTCCTTCGTATCTTTGTAGTATTCAATGCCCTGCACCAACGACGAGGCGCAATTGCCAACACCGGCGATAGCTACACGAATGCTCATCTGTAAACGACTCCTCTGTTATATATGCGTTTCACAGGTACCAA
Source organism: Bifidobacterium sp. N4G05 (assembly GCF_002742445.1). Lineage (GTDB taxonomy): Bacteria > Actinomycetota > Actinomycetes > Actinomycetales > Bifidobacteriaceae > Bifidobacterium > Bifidobacterium hominis. The sequence continues at coordinate 374,395 of NZ_NJNQ01000001.1, forward strand.
GTTTCAAGCATACCTGCGAAACAGCAAAAAGGCACCTGAAAAACTGACAAAACCCTGAAAATCAGCCGATATTGAGGCAACGTCCTGCAAACTGTCGATTTGTAAAAGAGCTGCGCAAAAAATGCCCCCGCCAAGGCAAACGCACCTATTTCCACCTGATTTCTCAAGTCAATCAGCTACGGTGGAAGCTATGGTTTCACACACACGAAGCGTAAGCTCACGCTCAAGAAGCGCCCGCAACGGCGGCGCCAGCAGCAATCGCAGCAACGCATTCCATAGCGCGCCCAAGCCGCAGAACCATGGATCGCACCGCGCCAACGGACCTAAGAAAAAGCAGAACAAACGCAAGCATCTCGTACTGAAGTGGGTACTCGGCATCTTCGCGGCACTGCTCGCAGCAGGAATCGGCCTGTTCGCCTACATGTATATCACCACGGAAATCCCCGAACCGGAGAAGTTTGCCCTCGCCGAAAAAACCACCGTCTACTATTCCGACGGCACTACGGAAATTGGCAGCTACGCGGAGCAAAACCGCGAAATCATCGACTGCGCGGTACTGCCTGATTACGTGGGCAACGCGATCGTCGCATCGGAAGACCGATCCTTCTACACCAACAAGGGCATCGACCTGTATGGCATCGCGCGAGCACTGTATACGAACTTGACCACCGGCAGCAGGCAAGGTGGTTCGACCATCACCCAACAGTATGCGGAACGCTACTATTTGGGCGAAACCACGTCGTATTCCGGCAAGCTGAGGGAAGCGTTCCTGGCCATCAAGATCGCGCAGGCACAAGATAAAAGCCAGGTGCTGTGCAATTACATGAACACGATTTATCTTGGTCGTGGCGCGTATGGCATTCAGGCGGCGGCGAAGGCGTATTTCAACAAGAACGCCAGCGATCTGACCTTGCCGGAATCCGCCATGTTGGCCGGTATCATTCCGGCGCCGAGCTCATGGGATCCGGCCGTCAATCAGGAACAGGCCGAAAAGCGATACGACCGCGTGCTCAGCATCATGAAGGAAGACGGCTACATCACCGCCCAGGAGAAGAAGGAAGCGCAGTTCCCTGCCGTGGCGGAAATACAGCAGAGCAACCAGATGGCCGGCGCGAACGGGTATCTGCTGGCCACGGTGAAGAACGAACTGGTCAATTCCAAGGCGTTCACCGCCGATGATTTGGAAACCGGCGGCTACAAGATTGTCACCACGCTTGACAAGGGCATGCAGGACGAGATCCAACAGGTCGGCGACACCCGGCCGGAAGGCATGCCGGAAAGCATCCAGGTGGGCGGCATTGCGGCCGATCCGAAAACCGGTTCCGTCAAGGCCATGTATGCAGGCAACGATTACCTCACCAAGCAGCTCAACAACGCCACACAGGCCACATTCGAGCCGGGTTCCACGATGAAGCCGTTCGGTTTGCTGGGAGCCGCTCAGGAGGGTGTGAATTTCAACACGTTGTTCAACGGTAATTCCGGCCTGACGTTTGAGACGACTCCGGGAACCACCGCGCAGGTGCCGAACGCACTTAACACCAACTGGGGGTACATCAACCTCTATCAGGCGACCGCGAATTCGGTGAACACCGTGTTCATGGAGGTCAACAAGCACCTCGGCGCCGCGAATCTCGCCAAGATCGCGCATCAGGCGGGCATTGAGGAAGACATCGCCGAAGACACCACCTACAACATTCTGGGCATCAACGGCATTACCGTGTGGGATCTGGCGCAAGGCCACTCCACCATTGCGAACGATGGCGCGAAGAACACGCTGCACATCGTCGACAAGGTGCTCACGTCCGACGGTTCGAAGGAACTGTACAAGACGGCGCAGGAGAACCAGCAGGTGTTCGATGCGAACGATTGCCATCTGGTACAGAAGGCCATGCAGGGCACCACCACGTATGGCACCGCGGCTGGCGTTTCGACACGTCTCGGACGCCAGGTGGCCGGTAAGTCCGGCACCGCGAACGACGAGAAGGCGGCTTCGTTCGTAGGCTACACGCCGCAGCTGCTCAATGTGTGGGCCATTTGGAATCCCGCGGAAGACGGCAGTGCGCAGGAAGTGCCATCATTCGCAGGATATGGCGTTTCCTCCACCGGCTACCCATCGCATCTGTTCGAGGAGTTCATGTCACTCGCCCTGCAGAATCAGGAGGTGATGACCTTCACCGAGCCAACCGACAACGGCAAGATCGGCGGTCCGGACGGCACATGGGGCACCGGCGCGCAGAAGACCCAAACACGGCAGAACCAGGAGACGCCGAAGGTCGAGGAGAACACCGAGCAGACCACGCCTGATCCGACGCAGAACAGCGATCAGAACAGCGGCGGTAACGGAGACGGAGACAATTCCGGAACCGGCGGAACCGTCAGCAACGGCAGCAACAGCAGCAACAGCGGAGACGGCAGCGGAGACAATTCCGGCGGAACCGGCGGCGATACTAGCGGCGGAGGCTCCACCAGCGAATCCAACGGCCAGACCGGAACCAACGGAAATACGCAGTAGATTTCGGCTGAGTTCCGAGTCCCAGTCCTAAAGTCTGAAAACCGTAATCCCCGTACTGCTATTCCATTTTCGTGGCCCGAAAAAGGGCGAAAATGGAAGCAGTACGGGGATTGCGTGTTTAGGGACCATCAAGCGTTAAAACCGCGTGGTTTTAACGAATTAGAGGGGCTTTACGAATCAGAGAACTTGGATGAGACGCTCGTATTCCTCGCGAGTCAGCGAGGCGACGCCGCCATGCTTGGTGTGCGGCGAGAGGAAATAATCCGCGGCGTTTAACGGATGCCAGCCGGCGTCAAGATCCTTCGTGCTCATGGGCTTGTAGCCGATTGACGGTATGACGTCCACGAACAGATACCATTCGTCGTCCGGCCCACCGTTGTTGTGATGGTTAGCGAATACCGCGGGACCTTCCACACCGCCGGGATTGCCGTCTTCCACATAATTCGCACCGATATGACGTTGTATGACATGCCATTGCGTGTCGGATTCCCACCAGCGCCGCGCATCGGTGTAGTCCATCCAAATGCCGTTGCCGAAGGAATTGTCTTTGGTGATGCGATACGTGCGCAGCCCGCCGTCCGGCAATGGACGCTGCACCATGGTGGTGTCGATGGAATCGCCACCGGTGTCGATCAGCACGCCGCCGAATTCGAACGTATCCTGTGTGAAGTCGGCGGTCGCGCCCCACAGCACGGAACTGGTCACAGAATTATCATCATGCGCCGTATCCGCATCGTCGAATACGGTGCTGGACCAGTACATTACGAATGCGCCGCGATCGCCTTCATATTCCTCCGGATAATAGTCCGGCACCCACAGGCATTCGCAGGCCCATGCCATGCCAAGCTCCAGATGGGAGCCGTCTGGCTTGCGGGACACGTCGAGCATGCGCGGCCCGCTCCAATGGAGCAGATTGTCGGATTCCCAGATAATGAGATTCGTGCTGGCGTGGTGGCTCCATTCGTACCAGCCGCCGTCGTCGCCTCCGAACACGCGCAGGTCGGTGGCCATGATGTACCACTTGCCGGTGTCGGGATTGCGGATGATATGCGGGTCGCGTACGCCTGTGGTGCCGAGGCACGAAGCCAGCACGGGCTTTCCATCGTTGAGCGGTACCCAACGGCGCGGATTGTCGCCGTCGGATATATCCATGTAGATCTTCTCAGCATAGCCGTCCGAATCCTCGATGAAGTGGACGAGCAGGTAGCCGTAGTCGTCGGTTGAGTCGGTCATGGTCTCACCTTGTGGTTGTGGATGAATGGATTGGATGAGTGATTGTGTTCGATGATGTGCCGCGTCAGGATGCGCGGATACGAAAAAGCCGCCGCCACGAGAGCGACAGCTTCGTTCGGGAAGGAGGAATCAGCCCTGATGCGTGCGGGCCCATGTGCGGATCGCATCCTGCTGCGCGGCAACGGCCTTGTTGCGGGCAAGATAGATTACCAGAGTGACGGAATACAATGCGAGTCCGATCAGATCCATGGTTCCGAGGGAGAAGACCATGACAATCACCAGCCAGATGATCACCCACCGATTGACGGTTCCCGGAGCGAGGCAACGCATGGCCGTGATGAAACTGACGATGCCGACGATCAGCACCAGCAGAGCGTAGATGTTTGTCACCGTCGAGGCGTTGTCCACCGCGGAATAGTCCGTCTGCAGCATGCCGTTGCGTTCCAGCACATCGTATGTCCGCCCCTTGAACCAGCTGCCGAACATGAACAGCGTGACAGACGCCATGATCACGTTATAGGAGGCGGCAACGATCATCAGCACTCGTTCGGCCTTACGTGCCAACGGGGCCGGCAGGCAAGCGCCATTGCTTTGCGAATTCATAGTATTCCTTTCCGTTTGCCGACTTGGCGATACTATCATTTCAACGATGGAAAAGGGAAGGATTGGGACTGCTCGTTTCCGATAGCAGACCCAATCCTTGTGCCATATCCGAAGCGGCTCAGCCCTTCAGACCGGAAGTGATGTTCAGCGACTGCAGGAAGTACCGCTGCGCGAACAGGAACAGCAGGAGCGTCGGGACTATGGCCATGCAGGTGGCCGCCATCAGGGAGCCCATCTGGTTGTACTGGCCCATCTGGTTGCTCAGCAGCTGCAGACCTGCCGTGACCGGCATCTTGTTGATGTCGTTGAACACCAAGGTAGGCCACAGGAAGTCGTTCCAGGCGCCGGTGAAGCTGAACAGGAAGATGACGATCAGGATCGGGCGGATGGCCGGCAGCATGATGCGGGTGAAGATCTGGAAGTCGGAGGCGCCGTCGATCTCGGCCGCCTCATCCAGTTCCTTCGGGATGCCCTTCATGAAGTTGCGCACCAAGAAGATGTTCGCCACGTTGCCCAGACCCGGCACGATGCAGGCCCAGTAGGTGTTGACCCAGCCCAGGGAGGCGATGATGCGGTACTGCGGGATCATGTTGACCACGGCGGGGAACATCGAGATGAGCAGCAGGACGAAGAAAATCGTGTCACGGTATTTGAAGTTCAGTCGCGAGTAGCCGAAACCGGCGAGAGCGACGATGCACACGGACAGCACCGCGAACACGGTCGAGATGACCAGCGAGTTGCCGAGCCAGTTCAGGACCGGGTAACTGGCGGACGCCTCGATCAGCGTCACGTAGTTGTCGAGCACCCACTTCGCCGGCAGGAAGTTGAACGCGTTGGAGGTGAATTCGGCGACCGACTTGAACGATGTCGTCACGGTGTAGATCACCGGCAGGAGCCATACGACCGCCAGCACGATGAGCAGCACATAGACCGCGATCAGCGAAGGGCTTACTTTCTTCGTTTTGTTTTCTGGAATTACCGGACGCGAGGCTTGCATTGTTGCAGCGGACATCGTCAGTCCTCCTTGTTCATGAAGATGAGCTGGATTGCGGCAATGGCCATCAGGATGATGCCCAGCAGCAACGCCATTGCGGAAGCCATGCCTGCGGCTGCAGGACCGGCGGGGAATGCGAGGTTTCGAATATCCATCAGCAGCACCTGCGTCTGGTAGTTCGGCCCGCCGTTGGTCAGCATGACCGGCTGGCCCCACACGTTGAACGCACCGGTGGTGGTCATGATGGTGGTGTAGAACAGCGGCAGCTTGATCTCCGGCAGAGTGATGGAGAAGAAGATCCTGATAGGACCCGCACCATCCACCTTTGCTGCCTCGTACAGGCTTTCGTCCACACCGGACAGCGCGGAACGGTAGATGACGAGGTTGCCGCCGATGCCAGCCCACAGCACAAGCACGAAGATGGTGATCCATGCGTATGGGTTCTTGCCCAGCCAGTTGATGTCGGTGTGGAAGGTGGTGTTCAGCAGACCGAACTGGGAGTTGAAGACCATGCGCCAGACCAGTGCGCCGGCGGCGATGGAGATCAGACCGGGGATGTAGAAGATTGCTTGGAACAGCCCGGCGCCCTTGAGTCCCTTTTTGCCGAGCGCCACGGCAAGCAGCAGCGGCACGATGATGGTCAGCGGCACGCTGATCAGCACGAAGATCAGGGTATGCCAGAGGTCACGCCAGAAGATCGAGTAGAAGTAGGTGCTGGGATCGAAGATCTTCGCGAAGTTCTGCAGTCCGACGAATTGCGGAGAGCCGACCATGTTCCAACGGGTGAACGCCAGCCCGATGCCGAAGATAATCGGGATGATGCCGAACACCGCGAAGATGATGAAGTGCGGTGCGATGTACGGCAGAGCATGCCAGATGGAGTTTTTGCGCTTCATGGATGATGCTGCGGATCCGATCGTAGATGTTTTACTCATCACGATTCCTCCTGAATCTCGATTTGGCCCTGGGCCATGAGGTCGAGGGTCTTCAGACCTTCCTCAAGACCGACATTGCCGTAGACGATGTCGTTGTATGTGCCCCAACCAGCGGTTGCGTAGCCTCCGTAGAGGTAGTTGGAGGTCTTGATGTAGTCGCGTTCCTTCTTGCCGTTGGTGAAGGACGCCTGAATCAGCTTCTGGTACTTCGGATTGTTCAGATCGCGGTAAGCCGGGGAGATGGAGCCAACTTCCGACCAATCCATCCAGTGCTCGTACACGTACTTGACGAAATCTGCGGCCGCCGCGGACTTCGCCGCGGAGCGGTGCGGATCCTTCAATTGCATCCAGTTGCACTGATAGAAGAAGTTCACCAGGTTGTCGGCGCTGTACTGCAGAGTGTTGGCTTCCGCGATCTTGTCGGCGCCCAAGGTGTTGGACATGTTACCCTGCGCCCAAGTGCCGAGCTGTGCAAACACGGCCTTGCCGGAACCGAATGCCTGCTCGCCGTCGACATCCATCGGGGCGATCACACCGGCGTCGTACGCTTCCTTGAGCTTCTCCATAGGCTTGCGCCACACGTCCTTGGTCAAGTCGTCCATATCGTTCTCAAGCGTGCCGCCCGCGCCGTACAGCAGAGACATGAAGGCCCATGGAAGGTTGCCGTAGGTCAGGGCGTAGGTGCCTTCGGGCAGCTTGCCTTTGAGGTCCTTGATCTCGTCGATGGTGACGAATCCGTCGTCGAGGATGTACTGCAGGTTGTACTTCTTGACCAGATCCTTGTTGTAGTAGATGGCCATCTGGTACAGATACAGCGGAATGCCATAGGCCTTGCCATTGACGGTGACACCCTTCCAAGTGGCGGGCAGGAAGCTGCTCTCCTTGAGGTCCGGAGCGACCTTCTGCCAATCGTCCATGGTGTTGAGCAGACCTTGGGACTGCAGGACGGCAGTCTGGAACTGATCGCCGATAATGATGTCGGGGATGTTCTTGCCGGTCTGCATCACAGAGTAGATCTTCGTGGTCAGATCGCCGCCGTTCATCGGCTGGAAGACGACCTTGTAATCGCTCTGTGCGTTGTATTCCTTGACGATGCGCTGCATCGCAGGACCGTCATCTCCCACCAAGTTGTTCCAGAAGTAGATGGTCTTGCTTTCGCCCGAAGAGGCACCGCAGCCTCCGGCGGCAAGCACAAGTCCAAGTGACGCACACACGGCTACGGCAGCCTTGGCGAAGCGCCGCAACCCGGTAAGATGCCTGGATATAGACATTGTGTTTCCTTCCTTTTCCTCAACAGCCCATCACTGGACCGCTCCTCGTTGCAATTCGAATGGGAAGAATCCTCCTCGACCGAGCCTCCCTGCTCATTTGCAACGTTGTAGTTTTGATTATATATCTTTTTCCATCGTTGTACAAACGATAACACGCCAACGAAGGCGGCATGCTTACGCTGGCCCCTCCGACCGCACTTTCAGCGGGTCGCGGCCGGGGTTCCCGCAAGAGCGCCGCCGTCGGCCGGCAACACATCCGTCGTGTCCGGAGTCCACAGATTGTCGGGTTCCGGCACGCCGAAGTCGGGGCCGTTCTCCGTCCACTTGACCACGCCGACACGGGCATGACGATTCGGGTCAAACAGCGGATCGCCCTTGATTTCCGTGTAGTTGCGGCAATGGTAGATCATCAGGTCTTCGGAATCGTCCTCGGACTTGGTGAACGAGTTGTGGCCGGGGCCGTACTGGCCGTTTTCGGCGCAGGTCTTGAATACCGGCACCGGGCTCTTGGTCCAGGAATCCTTGTTCAGCAGGTCGCTGCCGCGCTCGGCGGTGAGCAGGCCAACGGCATACGGTACACCGGTTCCGGAGGCGGAATACGTGATGTAGATCTTGTTCTCGTGGAACAGGAAGGCCGGGCCTTCGTTGACGAGGAAGTCGATGCATTCCCAGTCATATTCCGGCTTGGTGAGCATGACCGGCTCACTGTCCAGCGTCCACGGGTTTGCCATCTTGGCGATGTACAGGTTGGAATTGCCTTCGATCGCGGGATCTTTCTGGGCCCACACCAGGTACTGCACACCGTCGATCACCTCGGTGGTGGCGTCAAGCGCGAAAGAGTCGATCGGGGTGACGATCTGACCCTTTTCCACCCAGTTGTCGGTGGTGGGGTCGTCATCGGTGTTCTCCAGCACGAACATGCGGTGGGTCGGTAGGCCGGAGGCCTCGAAATCCGTTGCGGCGCCTGCGAAGTAGATGTACCAAGCGCCGTTGATGCGGTGCAGTTCCGGAGCCCAGATGTAGATGCTCGCCGGGCCGGATTCATGCTTGCGCCACACCACAGTCTCAGGGGCCTTCTGCAGGTCGTTGATATTCGATGCGTGACGAATGGCGATGCAGTTGTATTCCGGGTCGGAGCCAGTGAAGTAGTACTCGCCGTCAACTTTGAGGACCCAAGGATCTGCTCGCTGAAGCACGATCGGATTGTTGTAAACAGCCATGTCTAGTCCTTTTCAATCCGTTGTTCCAGTAATTTACAACGTTGAATATATCACTATTACAACGTTGTAACAAATCGGAGGAACGCACCGCGTGTTCCTCGCATCCGACTCCTCGGAAGAATCGAATCGCAGTACCCGGCAACAGACAATCGCCAGAAAGGGAAAACAAAAAACCTCGGCACCGGCAATCCGTAAAAAACCGGACGCAAGCGCCGAGGCACCAATCACTTCCTTCCTTCCAAAAGAAGAAGAAAAAGAAGGAAGGAAGATCACACCACCAAGGAATTCGTGGGCAGCTTGGTGGACTGACGCACCACCAACGACGACGAAACCTTGCGGAACACCTTCTGATCCGGCTTCAGATCCTGTGACGGCGAGACCCCGTCGATACGATCCTTCAGCAACTTCACCGACAGGCGGGCCACCGCCTCAAGACCGGGAGCAATCGACGTCAACGCAGGAGACAAATACTGCGAATCGTCGGAATTATCGAAACCGATCACCGAAATATCTTCGGGAATGCGCAGATTGTGCATCTGGATCGCATGCATCACACCGGAGGCGAGCATGTCGTTCAGCGCGACGACGCCGTCGGGAACCACGCCGGAATCAAGCAGCGCGTTCATCACGCGCACGCCATCGCTACGATGCCACATGCCCGACTCGATCACCAAACGCTCGTCGAATTCGACGCCGGCCTCCTCCAACGCCTCAAGGTAGCCCTGATAGCGCAGCGCGGCGGAGCCGACCTTCTCGCCCGGATGCACGCCGACCACGGCCACGCGCTTGCAACCGGTCTGCAGCAGATACGACGTGGCGCGCTTGGCACCTTCCACGTTTTCCGTGGCGATATGGTCCACCTTGTCGGTGAAGATGCGTTCGCCGACAAGCACCAGCGGATAGTCCACGTCCAATTGGTCGACATCATCCTGATCAAGTTCCAATGGACTGTAGATCAGGCCGTCGATCATCGTCTGCTGGGAGCCGTGCAACACCTCAATCTCGCCTTCGCGCGAGTATTGCGTCGGCTCGACGATCACGCGTAGGCCCAGCTTCTTGGCCTCTTCGATGACCAGCGACGAAAGCTGCGCGAAGTACGGCATCTGCAGATCGGGAATGGCGAGGCCGATGATGCCGGTCTGCCCCCTGCGCAGATTGCGCGCGGACACGTTCAGCGTGTAGCCGAGCTCGTCGATGGCCTTGTTGACCTTGTCTCGCGTGGCCCGGGAAACGAACTCGTAGTCGTTGACCACATTGGACACCGTTTTGATCGATACGCCGGCCGCTTTCGCGACCTCGCGCATGGTCACCACGTGCTCGCCGTTGGCGCCATTCTGCTTCGGCATGTCAACCCCTTTTCACCAAAAACGTCTCATACATTCGGCCCCAACACTGGCTTTCGCCCCTTGCGGCGCTGAAGCCAACGGAATCAGCCTTTATTGCCGGAAACCACGATTTTCATCGTTATATCAGCATAGTCCGGATTGAGCTCTTCCGCCGCCTGCATGTCCAGTATCGGCATACCCTCCTTGGACCAGTGCACGCGGCGTACCTGGGCGTCGCGGCCGCCATACCGTCCATTCTCGTATTCCGCATTGTGAAATACATAGATAAGATTGCCGTCCTCGTCGGTGGACCACATGCCATGGCCGGTGCCGAGCTGCCATTGCCCGTTGTATACTCCGGATTTCTGCAGCGGATAGTCGAGCTTCGTCCACACATTCGGATCGGTCAGATCGGTGTCCTGCCCGGCCGGAGCGGTGACCAGACCGGTGGTGTAGTCAATGCCGACCAGCGAGCCGGAATAAATCAGGTAGATCGTGCCATCATGCACGATGGCGTTCGGACCTTCGGCAATCATATTGTCCCACGCGAATTCCGGCACAACGACCTGCTTCGGCTCGCAGGTAAGCCGTTCCGGACGGGCCGGATCGAAGCTGGCGATCCAAATGCTGCCGACCTGCTGCCACGCGTAATACCAGCGGCCGGAATCGCTGATGACGGTCATGTCGAGCGAGATACGTTGGATGGGATTGAGCACGCCGCCGGTCGGTGTGAGAATCGGCTTCGGCACCGTCCAGTTTTCGGGTTCGCGCGGATCGAAATCCGTGCCGTCGGAATGCTGCTTGAGCTGCATGATATGGCAGCTGCCCGTCCACATGTCTGGCTTGCCCGCGCGATCGTTGGGCGTGCCGTCTGGATTGGTGGCCGGCCCATCGAAGCATGGCATGAAGAGCACCGACAGTTTTCCATCGATGACATGCAGTTCCGGCGCCCAGAAGCAGCCGGTCATGGCGCGTCCTTCAGCGTTGTAATCACCGCATTTGAGCAGATCGATTTCCTTGGCACGGCCGCCCGCCGCGTCGGAAAGTGCTTCGATGGAGTCGGCGATGCGCAACGGCATATGCGTGGCGCCATCGTTCGGATCGACGCAGTTGCCGTCGGTATCGTCGGTGGCGATGAACATGAACATCGGCTTGCCGTTGAAATTCCAAGCGAACACCGACGGGTCTGCACGCTCCACGGCAAATGGCACCGGGTATACGGTTTGGCGGATGCGGCCGCTCACCGTGCGCGTGTCGCCCGGCTGGAGCTTGCCTTCGGCGGCGTCCTGCGCAATTGCCTCAAGTTCGTCTTTGTTCCAATCCACGGCACGGGTGGCACCGGAACCGTCGCTGTAGACGAGATCGGCGCGGACCTTGGCGAGTGCCTGCACGGCTTCACGGGCCGCTTCGCCGCTGATGGCCGCATCGATATGTTGCGTCGCCACCGATGTTCCAACGTTGTAAATACGACCGAAACGTTCGATGAGTTTCGCCGCTTCTTCTTCGGTGATATCAATCACGTTTCCAGGAACGGCATTGGGAATATCGCAATCGCCCGAAAGGTCGCCAAAATGGCAGGATTTCGCCGATACCGCAGCTTCCGCAACATCGAGCGGCTCGCCGGATTCGGCCGCGGCGACAATATCGGCAACGCTTGCGGAACGCGCATCGCCATCATCCGAAATCCAGGAAATCACATAACGGGAGGCGTCCGCGTCGAATGCGACAGACGGACGATTGACGCCGCCGCCGGTACGCAGCATCACCAATCCAAGCTGCGTGAAAGCCGTCAGATCGTCGCTGAGCGCCAACAGAAACGCCGATCGCTCGGACCCGTCCGGCGCTCCCCCACGCGCGGTACGGGTGGCCGCGAGAGCGAATCGTCCGTCCGCGAGGCGGAACAGATACGGATCCTTCAAGGATTTGAGCGTGATGTCGATTCCCGGCATCACAGCGCCGTACGCGACGGCATCGGCGGCCGGACGGGCCTCGTCGAACGGATCGGCGACGAAATGCGCCGCGGCGACGCAGGCGCGGCGAGATTCGGAGGATGCGGCCTGGATAGGCACACCGGCGGCGAAGAAAACGCCGTAATTCTCGTTGAGCGGCTCCCACTCGGTGGCCCCGTCGGCACGCAACGCAAGGTGCATGCTGTAGGCGATATCCTCGTTATTCGCCTCTTCGCGGCTGGTGGCTTCGCGCGTGTAGCACAGCAATTCGTAGGAACTCGACATCGAGAAACCCCCTATGATTCGACTTTTCTTTACAACGTTGTACACTATACAAGAAATTACATCGTTGTACAAATCGCATCATCCGCAAGGAAGGGGAAAAATGAAACTCCGTACAACTGTGAAACAGGTCGCAGCAGGCCTGATCGCAGCAGCCGTGCTCGTCGGAACGCTAGCAGGCTGCTCCAGCACATCATCCGACCAATCATCGGCGTCATCAAAGTCCGAAACCAGCGAAACCAGCACCGCCAGCATCAAGCGCGGCGAATCCCACGACCCCTCCATCGTCAAGGCCAACGGCAAATACTATATTTTCGGCTCGCACCGCGCCTGGCTCAAAAGCGACGATCTGATCAACTGGAGCACCTTCACCAACAATCTGAGCACCGACTACGAGAAGGTCTTCAAAGACATTTGGGAAGGCTGGGCGAAGCAGTCCACGAATCCGGACGTCAAAGGCAATATGTGGGCCCCCGACGTGGTCTGGAACGAAACGATGGGCAAGTGGTGCATGTACATGTCCATCAACGGCGATAATTACCGCTCCGTAATCGTGCTGCTCACCGCCGACGACATCGAAGGCGATTGGACGTACGTTGGCCCGGTGGTCTATTCCGGCTTCGAACGCGTGAACGTGAAGAAGACCGACGTGCCGCAGGTGCTTGGCGAGGATGCCGACATCACCCGTTACACCTCGCAGACCGACACCGGCATCAACGCCATCGACCCGTGCGTGAAAACCGATGACAACGGCGACATGTGGATGACCTTCGGCTCCTGGTTCGGCGGCATGTGGATGTTCAAGCTCGACCCGACGACCGGCCTGCGCGACTACAACTCCACCTACCCCACCGAAGCGAACAAGTCCGACGCCTACTATGGCGTGAAGCTCGGCGGCGGCTTCGGCAACTCCGGCGAAGGCTCCTACCTGCTGCACGACAACGGCTACTGGTATCTATTCGCCTCCTACGGCGCGCTGCAGCAGACCGGTGGCTACCAGATCCGCATGTTCCGATCCAAGGACATCACCGGCCCGTACGTTGACGAAGCCGGCAACACCGCGATTTCCACCAAGGCCATCGGCAACAACTGGCAAAGCGACATCGGCGAGCGCCTGATGAGCTCGATCCAGTGGAGCGGCAACGACAACGCGAACATCGAGGTCTCCCAGGGCCACAATTCCGCGTTCGTTGACGACGACGGCACCGCTTACCTCGTGTACCATACCCGTTTCTCCGGTTCCGGCGAAAAGCATGAGGTGCGCGTGCACGAGCTGCTGCCGACCGCCGACGGATGGCTGGCGGCCGCACCGTACGAATACACGGGCACCAAGGCCGACAAGAAGGGCTACAAGACCGCCGACATCGCCGGCGATTACGAGATGGTGACGCACGACAAGTCCAGCTATTTCAAGGGCCCGAAGAAGGTCACCGATAAGACGAGCACCGACTATCGCGGTGTGAACAAGCCCATCAACATCACCCTGAAGGAAGACGGCACCGTGACCGGCGACCAGACAGGCACTTGGGAGGCCGTGGAAGGCACCAACCAGATGACGCTTAAGCTCACCGGCGACGAAGGCGAAGTCACCTACTCCGGCGCGTTCGACAAGCTTCCGCGAGACAAGGACCGCAAGGAAGTCATGACCTTCAGCGCCCTGGGCACGAACAATCTGTGCATTTGGGGGTCTCAGAAGTGAGCAAAAACGGCGCAACAACCGTGCATTCCACAGCCGACGCAACCGGCGCAGTCAACGCAAGCAATGCAGGCCCCGCATCGCAGGCCATCTCACCCAACGGCATCGAGCATACGCTTGATGCCGGGCGGGTGGCCGTGCACGATCCCGCAATCGTCGAGGAAAACGGTGTCTACTATCTGTTCGGCACGCATCGTCGGTGCGCGCGCAGCACGGATATGGTGCATTGGGAGCGGTTCGATAACAATCTGAGCCGCGACCCGTACGCGCTGCTCGGCGATATTTGGCAGGCATGGCCGAAACAGGATTCCAATCCCGACCTGCTCGGCAACACGTGGGCGCCCGACGTGATCTGGAACGAGACCATGGGCAAGTGGTGCATGTACCTGTCGGTGAACGGCGACCAGTTCCGCTCGGTGATCGTGCTGTTGACCGCCGACCATGTGGACGGCGACTGGACGTACGTGGGGCCGGTGGTATATTCCGGTTTCGACGAGAGCAACCTGTGGAACACCGACGTGCCGAAAGTGCTGGAACTTGAGCCCAAAACCGATGGCACCGTCGGCTATGACCTGACCCGCTACCTGTCGCTCAAAGACACGCGTATCAACGCCATCGACGCGGCGCCCGCATTGTGCGAGCACGGCGAAATGTGGATGAGTTTCGGTTCATGGTTCGGCGGCATCTGGATGTTCAAGCTCGATCCGAAAACCGGCTTGCGCGATTATTCCGTGCGATACCCGCTGGTCAAGGATTCCTCCGATCCTTATTACGGCGTGAAAGTGGCCGGAGGCTACTGGAATTCCGGCGAAGGATCGTACTTCATTCGTGAAAACGGATGGTGGTATCTGTTCATGTCGTACGGCTGGCTTGGGCGCACCGGCGGATATCAGATTCGTCTGTTCCGTTCAAAATCGCTGCTTGGCCCGTACGTGGACCAGAACGGCAATCCCGCGATTTCGTACGGTGAGATTCCCGACAATCAGGAGCGCGGCACCGGCATTCGATTGACGTCTTCCGTACAGTGGGATGGCGGTCCGGCAGAACTTGCCGATGTCGAAGTCTCGCAGGGGCATAATTCCGCCATTCGTCGGTCGGAGGACGGTCGCATGTTCCTCGTCTACCACACCCGTTTCGCGGAACGCTTTAGCGAGGGCGATGATGAAGATTACGAATCTCACGTACGCGAATTACTGCCAACTTCCGACGGCTGGCTGGTTGCGGCACCGTACGAATACCGCGGTTCCGTTGCCGTCGCGCCGACCGGCATTGCCGATATCACAGGCGATTACAACGTTGTACTGCATGATCAGCATACGTTCTTCAACGGCAAGCAAGAGGATGATGGCACGTACGTTGGCATCAATCGTCCGACACGATATACGTTCCATGAGGACGGGCGGATCACCCGGGGTGAAATCGTAAGTTTCTTCGATACTCCCGACGCGAATCTGCCGAGGTCGACGGACGGGCCGATCACCTGCGGATCGTGGAAACCGCTTTCCGGCGCCGTGAACGGATTCAACTGTTGCGCAAGCGACGCGGAAATCCGATTGGACGACGTGACCTACATTGCACGGTTCGCAACACTCCCCCGCGAGATCGACGGCAAGCCGGTCATGACGTTCTCCGCAATCGGCAACAATGTCTGCATTTGGGGATCGCAATCCTGAATTTCCGAGTTTCCGAATAATCCGGAAAAACTGGAAAATCCGGAAACTCGGGAATCCTATGAAATCAAAAAGCAAAGGGCTTGTGACGTACTCGCAAGTACATCACAAGCCCTTCAGCTACAAGAACTGAAAAACCGCGGAAATCAGCGCTCGGAACGGTTGATGGCCGAAATAATGGCCTTCAGCGAGCTGGTGACGATGGACGTGTCAATGCCGACGCCCCACACGATCTGCGGATCCTCTTCCTCGCCGATCTGGCATTCCACATAGGAAGCGGCCATGGCATCGGTGCCGACGGACATGGTGTGCTCCACATAATCCATTACGGAAGCCTCGATGCCGAAATTGCTCAGCGCGTTCAGGAAAGCGGCAAGCGGGCCATTACCCATGCCGGAAACCTCACGCTCCACCGGCTCATCAACGCCGACGTTCACGCCACGGTCAAGAATCCTGGCCTTCAGCACGGTATCGGAACCATCTTCACCGGAAGACACCGACACCTTCAGCAGCTTCAGACGGCCCCACTGCTCGAGGGAGTCGTCCTTGCTGTCGCCGACCACGGCACCAGCCGCAGTAGCGCCGGACTCTTCGACCGGCAGATACTCGTCCTTGAACAGACGCCAAATATCCTCGTCCTTGACTTCCTTCTTGGTCTCATCGGCGTACGCCTGCACAACCTTGTCGAACTCGACCTGCAGACGCTTCGGCAGATCAAGATTGTGGTTGGTCTTCAGCAGGTAGGCCATGCCGCCCTTGCCGGACTGGGAGTTCACGCGGATGATGGCCTCGTACGTGCGGCCGATATCCTTCGGATCGATCGGCAGGTACGGCACCAGCCACACGAAGCTGTCCAAATCGGCACCGGCACGATCGGCGGCCACCTGACGAGCCTCAAGACCCTTCTTGATGGCATCCTGATGAGAGCCGGAGAAGGCGGTGAACACGAAATTGCCGGCATACGGGTGACGCTCGGAAATCTTCAGCTGGTTGCAGTACTCAACAGTCTTGCGAATCTCAGGAACGTTGGAATAATCGATCTGCGGATCGATGCCCTGCGTGAGGAAGTTCAAACCAAGCGTAACCAAATCGACGTTGCCGGTGCGCTCGCCGTTGCCCAGCAGGCAACCCTCAACGCGGTCGGCGCCGGCAAGCACGGCCAACTCGGTGGCGGCCACGCCCATGCCTTCATCGTTGTGCGGGTGCAGCGACAGCACTACGGCGTCGCGCGGCACCAGATTGTTCGACATGTATTCCACTTGGTCGGCAAACACGTTCGGCGTTGTCATTTCCACCGTTGCCGGCAGATTGATGATCATCGGATGCTCAGGAGTCGGCTTGATCACGTCGATCACCGCATTGCACACCTCAACGGCGTACTCCGGTTCGGTGCCGGTGAAGGATTCCGGAGAATACTCGTAATACAGGTCGATGCCCTCGGCCTCGCCCTCAAGCTCCTTGCACAGGGTGGCCGCGTCGGTGGCAAGCTTCTTGATGCCGGCCTTATCCTTACGGAACACGACCTCGCGCTGTAGCACGGACACGGAGTTATAGAAGTGCACGACGGCACGCTTGGCACCCTTCAGGCACTCGTAAGTCTTGCGAATCAGGTGCTCGCGAGCCTGCGTCAGCACCACGATCGTAACGTCATCAGGAATGAGCTCACGCTCGATCAGCATACGGATGAAATCGTAATCGGTTTCGGAAGCCGACGGGAAGCCGACCTCGATCTCCTTGAAGCCCAACGACACCAGCAGATTCCAGAAACGCAACTTGCGCTCGGAATCCATCGGGTTGACGAGGGCCTGATTGCCGTCACGAAGATCGACGGAACACCAACGCGGTGCACGCTGCAGTCGCTTACCCGGCCACGTACGCTCCGGGTAATCAAATGGCACCTGCTTATCGTATGCGACGTACTTGTTGTACGGCATCTTGCTGGGCTTTTGCGGAGCTCCAATATAACGCGCCGGAGGCAGCAGCGGGTCGTTGTTCCCTCCGTTGGACGCCGCGGCGACTGCCGCGAGATCAAACACTGAAGATTGATCCTGACCCATCACTCCTCCTTATCTGTGAAGTTGTCGACGATCTGCCGACCCATTTATTACATGCATGTTACTTTTCATGTACCGCCGTCCATCCTAGCGTCAGCTAGCTCCATATTTTGCTGACATTCCGCGATGCGGCTGCCATTTTAGAGCGCTTCCGACACTTTTCACCCCATATCCAGATTTGCCGCATTACAGTGAGCATCATGACCTTGCGATTCAACAGCGACGGCACCTTCCGCGTGCTGCAGATGGCCGATATTCAGGACGGACCGAACGTGCGCGAAGACACAATCCGTCTCATCGAAGCCGCCATCAAAAAAACGCATCCCGATCTAATCGTCTTCACCGGCGATCAGATTCGCGGATACGACCCCGCGTACATCGACACATTTCTGCGCAGACGCGGCGAACGGCCGGGCACGCGCGTGCGCATCGTCACTAAAATCGAAGCGAAACTGCGCGGCATCAAACGACACCCTCTCGCCAAAGCATTACGCGAATATCCCCCTACCGACGACAGTTGGATGATTGACGGCATCGGCACCGACTCGCCGAAACTCGTGAAACGCAACAAGCGCGACGGTCTCAACGGATCCGCCAACAAGCTTGAATCATGGGCACAATCCATCAATCGCGCGACCGCCGCGACCATACTCGATGACACACGGCAGAAAGTACGAGACACGTTCGCAGCATTCCTTGGACCTGCATTGGAAGCGCGAATCCCCTTTGCCGCAACCTACGGCAACCACGATTTCCAGTGCGGCATTCTCGCCGACGAACAGGATGACATCTACCGAGAGTTTTCCGGTTGCATGAATCCCGTTGCCGGGTCGTCTCCTTTGGCGCTCGAACCAGGCACGTTTGCGATTCCGATCGAAGCTTCCGATGGTTCAAAGCGCATTGCGATGAGCGTGATGATGGTGAATTCCGGCGATTATGCGGATAATGCGTTTGACGGCGATTGCAGCATTTCTGACGGTTGCGAGCGTGTTGGAGATACTGATAAATCCGGCAATACTGTTGGCAATACTGCCGGCGGACGAGAATCGCTGACATCCTACGCAAAATATGCGTCGAATTCACGTGGCTGGGATTTGGCCGATTCCGACGGCTACGGCACACCTTCGCCGGAAGCGATCGAATGGCTGAAGCAAGTGCAACGCGAGCTGGGACGGCGCAACGGCGATGGTCGCGCGGTTCCGGCTATCGCATTCCAGCATATTCCGCCGCAGGAATTCTACGACTGCCTGCGCGAAGTGCCCGCATACACGCCGAATGCGGTGGAGGGTGCGCGAACGTTCGCAGGGCATTGCTACATATTGGATCGAGACGTGTGCAGACCCGGCTCACGGCTTGGCGAGGCGATCGGATGCGCGGACGAGAACGTTGGCGAAGTGCAGGCGCTGCGCGATGCCGGCGGCTATTTCGCGCTGTTCTGCGGACATGATCATAAGAACGCGTTCGTCGGGCACGCGCACGACATCGATCTTGGGTACGCGCCGACCTGCGGCTTCGAATGCTATGGGCCGAAATCGCGACTGCGCGGCATTCGCCTGTTCGAATTCCGTGAGAATAATCCGGTCAGCTACGTGACGTGCATGCTCACGTGGGGCGATTTGGTCGGACGTTATTCCAGCAACGAACTGCGCGTGTTCTTCGAAGACCATTGCGTGACCGATCTGGTCGGCATCCGCAACGAACTGCGCCGTCCACAGGTCACGGCCACACTGCTGGGCGTCGGATCGGTGATGTGCGCCGCAGCCGGCCACGCCATCGCCAAACTGTTCAAGCGCTAGGCGCGACCGCCGCAAGGCATGGCCGTCGCAACAGTCGGACAATCGCCAATCTGCGGAATGCGGAAAATCTGTGGAAAATCTGCGAAATATCAGCGGAACATCAATGGAACAGACTGACACCGCGACGAGACGCACAAAACGCGTTGCCAAGCCAAGTATGACGGGAATTCGGCCATACCGCACCCAATCGAGGCGCATTCTGACTCATCCAAATACTCGGCACACGACCATCCGCGGAACGCGATCCCAACAAATTAAACCCGTTCTCCTCCAACAACCATTCCGGATGCTGCGTGGCAATCGCAAGCCCCTCTTCCAACGTGAGAGGCAAACGCTCGTCGGAATCGATCAGCTTGCGCGCAACATCGGGCTCGCGATTGATGTAGCAAGTTCCCGTATGCGGCTCGATCACCAAGTAGAACGGGCCTTCCGGCGGTTCGAAACCATCCTGCGGAAGAAAACTGGCAATATCGCGCGGAGGCATCGTGGTGAAACCAGCCATGCGATTGATCGACGTACGCGCGATCAACGATTCCGGGGAAACCAACTCGCGCGTAGGCACCAACAGAATCTGCGTGCCCAAATCGGAATCCTCCAACGCACGGATGAGCGGGCGCGCCAAAGCGCGGAACGCGGCGGCCGACATATCGGCCACATCCGGATAGCCCAACGCCACGATACGATCCAACTGCTTTTGCGCTTCTTCTGATGCCTTCGACATGGCTTCCAGTGTACGCGAGCGATACGTCCAAAGCACGAAAAGCCTCGCAGACCGCGCACCGAAACTTGTGCAGACAGACGCATCAGCACGGACAATCAGTCAACCGCATCACACCAATCTGACAAACATACTGCCCGAACCGGGAACGTCACGGAAGCAAAAATGCTGAATCACTGCAAGAGAGCTCTTCACGGCATCCTGGCTCGCCCCTATGTTCCGCGAGCTGAGCACAAGAACGTATAGAACGCGAAGCAGACCAGCATACGGATAGGAGAACCTGCTTGTTCCGCGGATTTCGTAAGATAAAACAACGCATGTGGCCGCCCACGGAGTCGTTTGGGCCGGCTGGTCGACCTCAAGCGTGAAATCATACGAAACCGTTCCAGCATAAGCGAGAGGTTGTTATGTCCGAAAAGATTAAGGTCGGCATTCTCGGAGCTACGGGCATGGTCGGACAGCGCTTCGTCACGCTGCTCGAAAACCATCCGTGGTTCGAATTGGTCACCCTTGCCGCGTCCGCGCACAGCGCCGGCAAGACCTACGAAGAGGCCATCGGCGGTCGCTGGAAGATGGAAACGCCGATGCCGGAATTCGTGAAGAACATGGTCGTCAAGAACGTGGCTGACGTGGAAGACGTGGTCAAAGACGTCGATTTCGTGTTCTCCGCAGTGAACATGCCGAAGGCCGAGATCCGCGCCATCGAAGAGGAATACGCGAAAACCGAAACGCCGGTCGTATCGAACAACAGCGCCCACCGCTGGACTCCGGACGTGCCGATGGTCGTGCCAGAAATCAACCCGGAGCATTATGAGGTGATCGAGCACCAGCGCAAGCGTCTCGGCACCACGCACGGCTTCATCGCCGTCAAGCCAAACTGCTCCATCCAGGCCTACACTCCGGCGCTCGCCGCTTGGAAGGAATTCGAGCCGCGCGAGGTTATCGTGAGCACCTATCAGGCCATCTCCGGCGCTGGCAAGACGTTCAACGACTGGCCTGAAATGCTGGGCAACATCATTCCGTTCATCTCTGGCGAAGAGGAGAAGTCCGAGAAGGAACCGCTGAAGGTGTTCGGTCACGTCGATGAGGAAAAGGGCGAAATCGTGCCGTTCGACGGTCCGTTGAAGATCACGTCGCAGTGCATTCGCGTGCCTGTGCTCAACGGTCACACCGCCACCGTGTTCATCAACTTCGGCAAGAACCCGACCAAGGAAGAGCTCATCGATCGCCTGGTCAACTACACGAGCAAGGCTTCCGAGCTTGGCTTGCCACATGCACCAAAGCAGTTCATTCAGTACCTGACCGACGATGATCGCCCGCAGGTCAAGAAGGACGTGGATTACGAGGGTGGCATGGGTGTTTCCATCGGCCGTCTGCGTGAGGATTCCATTTTCGATTGGAAGTTCGTTGGCTTGGCTCACAACACCCTGCGCGGTGCCGCCGGCGGTGCGCTGGAAAGCGCCGAAATGCTGAAGGCACTCGGCTACATCACCAAGAAGTGATGGCAATCTGCATATGTTCTGCAGTTACGCATGATCGTGCATGATTGCACATTGTGATATCTGATTTCTGCAGAACATAATATTGCGGAGGATTGTTGATTATTCAGCGATCCTCCGCTTTTTATTTGCAGATTATCTGCAAAAAATATCTGCAAAACAGATATGGGAATACAAAAAGACTTGACTGAGATGCCTAAGGCAATCCAGTCAAGTCTTTCTTGCGATTGATATTACGTGCTATTGCGTCAGCGACCGGTGCCGCCGTACACCACGGCTTCCACCTGATCGGCGTCCAAGCCGTAGGCGGTGTGCAGCGCGCGGACGGCGTCCTGCAACTGCTCGAGCGGAACCAGCGCAGCGATGCGGATTTCGGACGTGGAGATCATCAGCACATTCACACCCTTGTCGCTCAGCGCATTGAAGAACTTGGCAGCCAAGCCGGAGTGGGTCTTCATACCCACGCCCACCACGGCCACCTTGCCCACGTTGGCGTCAATGTCGAAGGACTGGTAGCCCAGTTCGTCCTGCTTCTCCTGCAACACTTCCTGCACCTTGGCCGCGGCGGAACCGGGCACAGTGAAGGAAATGTCGGCGGTGCCGGTGGAAGCGGAGGCCTGCACGATCATGTCGACGTTCACGCCGGCCTCAGCCAGCATCGTGAACACCTTGGCGGCCATGCCCGGCTCGTTCGGCACACGGCGCACGGTGGCCAGCGATTCGGTGTTGTCGTGCGCAACGCCGGAAATGATCGGGACTTCCGGTCCAAGATCGGGGAACAGGTCACCCAAGGACTGGCTGTTGTTTTCGCTCATGTTCTTACCTTTGTTTGTAAAGTCTTGATTTTCTTGCGATTGCCTGCGATGTCTCGCGATTGCCGAATGCGAATCTCAGATATCTCAGATGTTCGGCAATGTGCGCGGATCGACACCTTCCGGCACGATCAGCGTGCCGCTACGGTGGGAGAAGGAGCTGCGCACATGCAACGGCATGTTGAATCGCTGCGCGTATTCCACGCAACGCAGGGCAAGCACCTTGGAACCGCAGGACGACATTTCCAGCATCGACTCATAGTCGATGACGGGAATACGGCGTGCGGTCGGTACAATGCGCGGATCGGCGGTGAACACGCCATCGACGTCGGTGTAGATCTCGCATACGTCGGCGTCCAGCGCCACAGCCAAAGCCACTGCGGAGGTATCGGACCCACCTCGGCCGAGCGTGGTGGCGTCGCCGCCCTCGTTCACGCCTTGGAAGCCGGCCACAATGGCCACGGAGCCCTTGTTGAGAGCACGACGCACGCGGTCAGGCTTCACGGCCTTGATATGTGCGGTACCGAACTGGGCGTCGGTCATGAAACCAGCCTGGGAACCGGTGAAGGAGTAGGCGTGAGAGCCGGCCGCATGAATTGCCATTGCGAGCAAACTCATCGAAATACGCTCGCCTGCGGTCATCAGCATGTCCATCTCGCGTGCCGGCGGGTTGGAGTCGATACTGAGCGCCTGATCGATCAGGTCGTCGGTGGTGTCTCCCATTGCGGAGACCACCACGGCCACGTCATTGCCGGCGTTCTTCGTTTCGATGATGCGTCGGGCCACGCGCTTGATCGACTCTGGGTCGGCTACGGAAGAGCCGCCAAATTTCTGCACGATGAGAGCCACAACTTATCCAATCTTCTTCAATGTGTTGTCTGCCAACCATTCTAGGCAGGCTGGTCGATTATAGGAAAAATCCGATTTGTCAAGCCCCTGCACGCCCAACATGCGAAACAATACATGCTCAACATGCGGAACAATACATGAAATCCACGCAATATTCCGGCGTGAGTTTCGTACGATTCTTCAGCGTGAGTTTCGCACGAAATCTTTGGCGAACCGCCTGCGCAACGCCTACGCAATCGCCAGCAATCGCCAATAGCCGCCAGCATATGCCGGCATATGTAACGCATGTGGCGAATGTGATGTCAGACCGCACGACGCCCGGCCAACGCACGTCCGAGCGTGATTTCGTCGGCATATTCGAGGTCGCCGCCGACCGGCAGACCGCTCGCCAAGCGCGTGACCTTGATGTCGGTTTGCGACAGCAGCTGCGAAAGGAAACTGGTGGTCGCCTCGCCTTCCACGTTCGGATTGAGCGCGAGAATCACTTCGGTGACTTCGCTGTCTTTGAGCCGTTCGATGAGTTTGGCGATGTTGAGGTCGCTCGGCTGCACGTTGGCCATCGGATTGATGACGCCGCCGAGCACGTGGTATAGGCCGCGATATTCGCGTGTGCGTTCGATGCTCATCACGTCTTTCGGTTCTTCGACCACGCAAATCACGCTATGGTCGCGGCGCGGATCGACGCAGATCGGGCATGGACTGGTTTCGCACACGTTGCCGCAAACATCGCAGAATCGTATTTTTTCCTTGACTTCGGTGATGGCGTCGATCAGGGTCTGCGATTCCTCGTCGGATGCGTTGAGCAGGTAGAAGGCGATGCGTTGCGCGCCTTTCGGCCCGATGCCGGGCAGGTGCGCGAATGCGTCGATCAGTCGTTGGATGGCGCCGTCATAGGCCAGTGCCATGGTTCACCTTTCCTTGGTTGCCGTAAGATTCGCGGTCATTCCCGTAGGATTCGCGATTGTGCCGCTAATCGTCGAGATTCTTCTTCTGCTGCATGTTGCGCGGGTTTTTGGCGTCGTCGGGGCCGAAATCCTCGACTTTTTTCACTTCGAATAGTCGTGTCAAATCGTCAACGCTTAACGCGTTGGACGCTCCGATCGATTCGTCGCTCATGGAATATTCGTCATCTTCCGCGGCGACCTGCGGTGTTGGCTGCGCAGGCGTGGAGAACTGTTGGCTCCATGGGTCGGCGTTCGGCTGGTTTTGCTGAGACGCCGCTTCCTGCCGAGGTGCGCGATGCTGATGATTGGCATGCTTGGAGGCCGTTTCAGATTCCGTTGACACGGGCATAGCGTCCGCCGGCCCTGCCTGAACTGGCATGGGGGCACCCCAAGGATCGTCGTCCACCGGCGGCTGCTGCGGTACCGGCGCTGGCACGGCCCACGGATCGACGTTATCACTGGTATCGGGAACGGCCACATGTTTCACGTGTTGCTCCGGCGCTTTCACGTCGTTGACGCCGCTTGCGATCACCGATTGCGGTTGCACCTGTTGCGCTGGCACGGCCCACGGATCGTCATCCAGTTGCGATGGGACTACTGCGGTCTGCTGTGAGACCGCCCATGGATCGTTTTCGGCGGTTGCGTCCGCAACGGCTCGGTGACCCTCCTCRTCGTTAGAATCCTCTGCATTACCGCCATTCTCGGTTTTCTGCGCGCCCTCGTCTGCCGGTTCTTTGCCGGAGGATTCAAGACTTGCGGCGGTGCCAAGATTCGCCGTCAGCAGTGTTGCGGATTTGAGTCGCTCCTGCGCCAGCTGCACGTTGATCTTGCTTTGCTCTTCCGGACTAAGCTTGCTCCACGGCACCGATTCGGAACCGTCCGCCAGCTTTTTGGCGGGGGCAAGCGTGACATTCGGGCCGAACACCTTATGCACTTCGGCGCGGACGATTTTCACCACTTCGGTGGTTCCATCCACCGACTCCTTCGCCACGCCCTTGGCGAACGCGTATTTGCTGAGCGCCTTGTCGAATTTGATCCACAAGCTGTCACCACGCAACAGCACACGAGGCACTTTTTCTCGGTTCACATAACCGCGCACATCCTCAGGAAGTGCGGCCACCAAAGCATCCCACTTCTGGTCGGGGGTACGGTCGTCATGTACTGGAGCAGGTATGGAAGTTGCCGCAGGCGCCGGAGTTGCGGCAGGCGCAGCGGCCGCGACGGAAGACGTCGCATTCATCGCCTGCTGAACATCCGCAAGCATGGAAGCCACTCCGGAAGCGACGGCGTCAGCGGGATTCATCGGCGCCGCAGACGGCTGCACAGCCGGTTTCACAGGCGCGGAAGGAGCATCAATTGCCGATGCGGAATCCTGTGGCTGAACGCCGGCGGTACGTCTCGCCGCACGGCGACGCGAGCCGGTCATGGATCCACGCAGCGATTCTGCAGCGGCGGCCTCCTCGGAATCGCCAGCAAAATCAGGCATACCGGAAGATGACGCAACTGCAGCCACCCCTTCCTCACGCCCAGCCAACAAACGCGCGGCAAGCAATTCCAATCGCATGCGCGGCGAAATCGCACCGGTCATATTGGCAAGCGTCGCATTGATCGTGTCAGCCATCTGCGTCAACGCAGACAATCCCAAAGCGGAAGCCTGACGACGCAAATCATCCATGTTCTCGGCGGCCGCATCGTCGGAAAGCACGCTTTCCGCGCGCGCTCCACCCAACGTGAGCACCAGCAAATCGCGCACGCGGGCAAGCAAATCCTCAACGAATCGACGGGGATCGAAACCGCCGACCACAACCTTCTGAATCACGCCATACAGTGCTTCGCCGTTTTTGTCGGCAACGGCGTCGACGGCCTCGCCAATCAGGGCGTCGGGCGTGAAACCGAGCAACGCAACCGCGGAATCGTATGCGATGCTGCCGTCAACCGCACCAACCATGAGCTGGTCAAGCACGGAAAGTGTGTCTCGCATGGAACCGCCGCCGGCACGCATGGCAAGACGTAGAACGCCCGGCTCGGCCTCGATATGCTCGTCTTCGCAGATCTGCTCGAGGTACGGTCCCATGACCTCCTTCGGCACCAGGCGGAACGGGTAATGGTGGGTGCGCGAGCGGATGGTGCCGATCACCTTGTCTGGTTCGGTGGTGGCGAAGATGAACATCACATGCTCCGGCGGCTCCTCCACGATTTTCAGCAGCGCGTTGAAACCTTGCGGCGTGACCATGTGGGCCTCGTCGAGAATGAAGATCTTGTAGCGGTCGCGGGCCGGAGCGAAACCAGCGCGCTCACGCAGTTCGCGGGCATCGTCCACGCCGTTATGCGAGGCCGCGTCGATTTCCACCACATCGATGGAACCGGGACCGCCCGTAGCGAGATCCTTACAGCTTTCACATTCGCCGCACGGATGCGAGGTCGGACCTTTCGCACAGTTGACGCACCGCGCAAGAATGCGGGCGGAACTGGTTTTGCCGCAACCGCGCGGACCGGAGAACAGGTAGGCGTGCGTGAGCTTGTTCTCGTCGAGCGCGCGCATCAACGGAACCGTGACCTGGTCCTGACCGATCACGCCGTCGAACGTGTCGGGACGATACCTTCTATAGAGTGCCAGTGCCATCGCAATTCCTTCCGCAGTAGTGCCACTAGGCTACCGATTAATTACGACACGTGCGGGCGCCGAAAACCGTCGAACCGCACACTCGCGCAGGTGTGGGCGCGTGTCCCGAAAGAAAAGGCTCACGATGGAGTTTAAGCTGGATACAGCAACACCGACATTCCAAAATTGACAGAGTGTCAATTTCAGGTTTAGACTGGGGACAGTCAAGAAATTGACAGAGTGTCAACGTGTCGCGTAGGTGAGAGACGCCACTCAAGCGAAGGAGAGAGCCATGGACGGACAGCACAACGCTTCCGCGATGACAGTCGGAGACGCACGCCGTGCGCAAATCGTGCACGCAGCCCGCGAACTTTGCCTGGAAAAGGGCTTTTCTAAAGTCACTATCAGCGATATCGCAAGTCGCGTCGGCATGACCAGATCTCTCTTCTATCACTATTTCCAAGACAAGGACCAAGTCGCGGACGCCGTACTCGACGACGTTATCGACGAAGTCATCACACACTTGGAAGAGTGGAACGCGAATCGCGAAGTCGGCAATATTTCGAAAGCGCTCGACGACGTGGTGCGACTGACCCGGTCCCTCATCGCCGATGAGGGACCGTTCAGCCAGCGCATGATCGAAGACGGCAACGCGGGACTGTACATCAAATTCATCGACCTCGTGGCCGATCGCATTGCGGAATACATCTGCAGTTCAACCGTACGTGATTTCGAAAAACTGCATGGCATGCCCATCTCCAACGAACATGAGACGTTCTACACGCTCATCGTTGGACTGATTTCGCTGATCAGACTGCACCCAGACATTGAAGACACCGTCATCAGACAGGTCGCAGCGCAGACGCTGCACCTGAACGAATACATGTAAACGCGGAATCAACCCGCGCGCACATGCGTGTCGAGAGAAAGGAAA
Organism: Bifidobacterium sp. N4G05; assembly: GCF_002742445.1. Lineage (GTDB taxonomy): Bacteria > Actinomycetota > Actinomycetes > Actinomycetales > Bifidobacteriaceae > Bifidobacterium > Bifidobacterium hominis. The sequence continues at coordinate 402,293 of NZ_NJNQ01000001.1, forward strand.
AGCGATGTTGTTCCAAGTCTATGGCGACACCGCCGTATACCAGTGGATCGGCTGGATCCTCGTATTCTGCTGCCTCATCGGTGCCAATGAGCTGGCCCGCCGCACCAAAACCGGTGGCGTGGTCGCGTTCCTGATCGTGCCGGCCATTCTGACCATCTACTTCATCACCATTTACGCGGCCGCCGCTATGGGCGCCGAGTGGGCGCTCAACAACCCGACCTACGTTCATATGACCAGCTGGTTCCACTATGCCAAACTGTATGCTGCCACCGCGGGCTGCATCGGCTTTATGGCGCTCAAATACAAGTGGGGCAAGATCGGCAAGTCCGAGTGGTTCAAATGCTTCCCGTTCGTGATCGTGGCCATCAACATTCTCATCGCCGTGGTCTCCGACTTCGAATCCGCCATTCGCGCCTGGGGTACCACGTGGGTTTCCACCGAAGGCGTGACGCTGTATGGCGGCTGGCACAACGTGTTCAACGGCGTTGCCGGCCTGATCAACATCGCCTGCATGACCGGCTGGTTCGGCATTTACGTGTCGAAGAAGAAGCAGGACATGCTTTGGCCCGACATGACCTGGGTGTTCATCGTCGCATACGATATTTGGAACTTCTGCTACACCTACAACTGCCTGCCAACCCACTCCTGGTACTGCGGCCTCGCGCTGCTGCTCGCCCCGACCGTGGCAAACTTCTTCTGGAACAAGGGCGGCTGGATTCAGAACCGCGCCAACACGCTCGCCATCTGGTGCATGTTCGCGCAAGTGTTCCCCATGTTCCAGGATGAGTCCAAGTTCGCCGTGCAGTCGGTGAACAATCCGAACGTGAATCTGACCGTGTCGATCATCGCACTCGTGGCCAACGTGCTCGCACTCGGCTACATCCTGTACCGTGCGAAGAAGCAGCACGTCAACCCGTGGCTGCAGGAAGTCTTCAAGGGCACCCGCGACTACGAGCAGGCCATCGCCCGCCAAAAAGTCGCCGCCTAATCCCAATCCGCGTTCGCTAGTTACAGCATTCGCTAGTTACAGCATTCGCTAATTACGCCATTCGCTAATTACAGAAAATCCGGTATTCGTAAGATGCAATTCTCACGAATATCGGATTTCTATTATCGACAAGAAATAACTTACGACATATTTGATGTCACGCAACAGCACACGCTGGCTGCTGTCACACTGCAGATCACCGCACGTCGCTGAAGATCACTGAAGAAATTCGCCGGTAATCGGGTCGCGATGGTCTCGTTTGATGATTTCCAGCACTTTTTCCTCGGTATTGGAAGCTTGGCTTTCCACCACGGCCGGCGGCACGAGCACACGCAACGCACGCCCCTGGGCCACGACCTTGACAGGCAGGCGACCAACATATTCGCCGTCCGCCATCAAGGCCGGCGGCTCGTCACCCTCTTGCGCGCGGGTGATTTCGATATCGCGCACACGCTTCCAGCCAAACACTTTGCATCCGAGGATCTTGCCGCTGTAGGCGCGCGCCACCGCATCCGCGCATTCGGCGACATTGGGCACATGGTCGAGCCACACCAAATCAAGCAAGCCATCAGAGAACCGCGAATACGGCGAGACCTCAATGCCACCACCGATATGCCGCGAATTTGCCACCGTGAGCAGCGGCGAGATAATGTCTTTCTCTTCCACCGTGCCATCGGCCAACGTGGCTTTGACGTGGTACCCGTACTGCTTCATATGAGTCAATTCCACAAGCACGGCCGCGAAATAACGCAACGAACCGTTCGGCAAACGCGAGTGGTTCGCACGGTCGTTGATGCTCGCATCCAAACCGCACGAGAGCATGCCCGCATAGAAGCGATTGACCGCCGGATGCAATGGCACATCCGAATCTCCGACCAACTCATCACCGGTGCTGGAATCGACGGCATATCCACCCTGCAACGACGTGGCCAAGCCCATATCGACGTCAATATGCGTGCCGCGAACAATCGCGCCGACAATGCCATCGACAGCGGTTTCCACACGATTGACCGGCAGTTCAAGTCCACGCGCGAAATCATTGCCAGAACCCGTCGCCACTATGCCAAGCGGCTTGCCGGAGCAGCCCACGGCATTGGCGCCGAGCGCAATCATGCCGTCACCGCCGACCACCACCAAGTAGTCATATTCGTCTCTACGGTTTCTGGCGTTCAGCAAAGAGCCTTCAAAACTCTCACCGGTTGCATCGATAACGTTGAAGCCATGCTTGCGCCCGGCTTCCCGCAGCAGACCGATCACCTGATTGCCGACTTCAGCGCCCTTGCCTTTGTTCGACGTCGGATTGCCGACAACGGCAACGGTCGCATTCACACAGGACGTTTCGCTCATACTTCAGTACGATAATCGCAATTCGCGTCACACGCCACATATGAACGGCTTTCCAGACAGATGACCACGTTTTGCGTGACGATTTTCCGCCATGAGACGCTTTTCCAGGCGATACTTATTCGCAGACGATCGGTCCCGCTCTCGACCGCTTGCTGACGTGGGATACGAATGGCACTTGCGTACCGATCTGCGCTTCGATCAACACATCCTCACCTTCTATCGTGCAGGATCCGATCGTCGCATTATTACCGGAAATGGTACGTTCCGCCACGTAACAGGGGTCGGCAGAGCCTCCATATAGCGCGTTGGCCGCCGCCACCGACGCTAGGTCGGCCGCATTCTGCGCGTGATGCAGGCAAAGCAACAGATTGCCTGCCGACGCGACCGCACTCAGCATTATGGCCGCCACCGCGATCAGCGCCACACCGGATATGGTTCCCGAACCTTCATCGGATCCGCGAATCCAAGCAAACCAATGTTTCACAAAGCGTTTCACATCATACATTCCTTTCTGATTCGCATCCATCGGACGCTCTCCGGCAGTGTTTCACGGCATGTTTCGCATGTCGCGCTTGCGAGTTTTCGACACCGAAGACCCACGTATAGCCCACACCCCAGCAGCCCCGCATCACGCAGACACAAGGCGAGGCGCTAGAAGTAGCGGGTCGCTTTGCCTGTGACTCGTGCGGGAAGCACACCGGTTGGGTCAGGTATTACAGAGCATTGCACCGTAACGGTGACGAAATCCGCACCACGGTCAAACCGTACTGTCGCCGAATCGCCGGCCGCAGCCACAGCGGCAGCCCTTGCTTTCGATTCGCCGCCGGCATCATCAACCGCGAAGGCCCGCGCACCGGCCGCGGCCGCATCCTGGCAATTCATAGACACCACGGACGCACGCCCCAAGCACAACACCAAAATCGCCACCGCCGCCACGCAGGGGAGCACCACCGCGAATTCCGCGGTGGCCGCTCCCTCATCGGCATCATCGGTATGGCGTTTCCACCATTGCCTCAGCATGAATCACCCGACGCTCAGCGCTTTCTTGATGATGTTGGTCAGCAGCGTTTTGATGGCATCGGATTTCATAATGCCCACCAAAACGGCTGCGAATCCGGTGGCGGCAACCAGCACCACCGCATATTCGGCGGTGGCGGCGCCTTCTTCCGGTTCGGCGGTCAGCGTGCGCATACGCGCATCCAACAGGCATATCGCCTTGTCGGCCCGTTCCCGCATGGCATGCAGCCGTTGCCCTGCCCTGCCCATCAGGCCTGGCAAGCCATCGACTTTGATTGGCGTTACGTTGTTCATGGCGTTCCTTTCGTTCGAACAACCCCGGCCGGACGGCCGAGTGCACCCAGTGTTGCGCATCATCACGCTCGCAGGAGCGTTTTTCCGGGGTTGTGGTCGGAGGACGTAAGTTATCCACACCCTCGGCGTGTCATCCACAGTTATCCACAAAACTTCGTGAATTATCGGATCTCGACATTCCCCGCTTTTCCGCTATCGTTACGCGCACATCGTCATTGCACAAACGACATGACGGACGGAATGATTCCAACCGCAACAAATGCGGGAAGAAAACACAATCCGGTCGGCAACAACAGACGAACCGACAATTTCGCCGCAGTCTGTTCGATCTGCGCGCGCTCATCCCAATCCAATTGTTCGACGGCTGTTTCCAAACGTTCCACTGGAGAGGCGCCACTGTGCCATGAGGAGGCGAACGCATCGCGTACTACCGCAAGATCGCCATGATCCGGCCACGCATCATCCCAGGAAACACCTTTGTTCAACTGTTCTCCGGCCGATCGTAGTCCCGCGCCGAATTCTCCTGCCGCAATATCTCCCACAGCAATCAGCGCACGTGGAATGGAAGATCCCTGCCGTATGGCGACGCTGAGCATCTCTAATATCAACGGAAGAGGAAGTTCCCGCATTCGCTCGGCGAGCGCAAGGTCAGAAGGCGCGCGAACCGGCCTCCACTGCTTCAGCCATATCGCCTCAGCCGCGCACACCACCGCCGTCAGCATCCATAAGCCAGTCATCACATGGCTCCTTTCATATCATCCTGCCGCATCAACGCACGTATCCAGATAAGTCCGAATGTGTAGCAACAGAGAGCAAATCCGAGACATGCCAAGCCTTTGACACCTGAAACAAGGAAAGCCAATGAATGCGCGCCCATACCTTCTCCCAAGAGCACAGTGAGCAGCGGCAACGCCATCAGGAGTTTCACCGTCGCCTTGGGCATGGCGAACGCGCTGGAACGCAAATCATCCAATAATCGTTGCCGTTTCAATGATTCAGCCACCGCCTGCAGGCAACGGCCAGTTTCGCATCCGAGCGTCAGGCTCAGCTGGCAGGCCGCATACAACTCGCCGCTCAGCCGTTCGACTTGGCCGGATTGCCCGAATCTCCCGGATTGCTCGTTGGGCGGGCATCGACTGCGGATCACCATGGTTATGCGCAGTCTGGTGAGTTCAGCCGTGGCGAACGGCGTTCCTCCAAGTTCTTCGAACGCCTGCACCAATGTGGCTCCGCTACGCACGGAGGCTCGCAGAGACGCCACACATGCCATACATCCGATGGCGGGCAATGCGCTCGCCGACGCATTCAAGTCGTCGATTCCTTCGGGGTTCAATCCCTGCTTCCCGCCATGTTCCTTACTCCATCGACCGACTGCGCACCCCGGACCATCTCCCGTTCGTTCACCTACATCGTATGTGTTTCGGCGTGGCCACAGCCATACGGCCAGTCCGAACAATATCGCGGCGATAACGCCAAGAATTCCCATCCATCCACCTCGATTCAACGACTCCATGCACGTACGAAATCGGGCCACTGCTGAGAGGCCCGCATTTGGCTGCCGTTCCATCCGGACAGCAGGTTTCCACGCAGTTTGCCTTCCGCAAATTCGAGCCGCCCGATTTGCGGGATGCGCCGACGCCCTCCCTGTCTC
>NZ_NJNQ01000002.1 GCF_002742445.1 Bifidobacterium sp. N4G05
GGCAATCATTGACTATAAAGAAGTAGTACAAATACGCTTTTGAGTTCTCAAACCACCACCACTCACCCACCTCAGGGAACCCCAGCCGGGGAACCACTCGCTGAGCGGCAGCAAGAGATAAACCTACAGCACAACGGCCGGCAACGCAAATCGGACATCCACGAACACCACGAAAACCATTGAAAACACTGGACTCCACCGGCGTGTCGAAAACGGCCTTCCACGCGCCGCGAATCACAAAACAAACCCCACCACCGCCCAAAAACCGTCAGAAAAAGCTGGCAGCCGCGTGTCGCACACCGCAACAACGCGGCAACCACACGGCAACCAGCAAATCAATACATCACAGCAGATCACAAACGATCGGAAAGCCAATCAAACACTAAACGCAATGCGCGGGTGCTACAGAATCCATAACAGGCATGGCAAGTGTTATCGAGTTTGTAGAACGTCACATCCTTGCCAAGCGACTTCAACGTGGCATACAGACGACACCTTTGATTGAACGGCACCAACTGATCGCGGCCACCATGCATGATCAGCGACGGCGGCATCGCCATCGATTCGATATCGATCGCTGCAACTGCTGGAGCCGTTTCGGTCGTATCAGCGCCGTCATCCGCAATATGCCGTGCAATGTCAGTAGTCATAATGCACCTCTTATTCCATTCCTGTTCCGTATATGATTATCGAAATGGTTTTTCTCAGATTTGATTGCCTGACATTCCCTGTTTCACGTGAAACATCGGAAGTTACGATATGCGGCTATACCTAAGATATGAGCAAAAAGATCGCAGTATTGACGGGGGCGGGGATTTCCACGTCCGCAGGTATTCCCGACTTCCGTGGACCGGACGGTGTCTGGACCAAACACCCTGAACAAACGAAAGTGTATGATATCGAAGCGTTCCTTTACCACAAGGAAGACCGCGAGTATTCCTGGCGCTGGCAGAAGGAATCGCCCGTATGGAACGCGCAGCCAGGCACCGCGCACAAAGCGCTCGTCAAACTGGAACAGGCTGGACTGCTAACACTGCTCGCCACACAGAATTTCGACGCACTCCATGAAAAAGCCGGCAATAGCAGCGACATCATCGTCAATCTGCATGGCACCATCGGCACCTCGCACTGCATGAAATGTCATGCGAAATACGACACCGCCGATATTATGGCGAATCTCGACAACGAACCAGACCCGCACTGCCATCGCAGACTGCCATACAACGGCAACATGCCATGCAACGGACTCATCAAAACCGACGTAGTCTACTTCGGCGAAGCTCTGCCGGACGGCGCGCTCGAAAAATCATATCGCCTCGCGACGCAAGCCGACGAACTGTGGGTCATCGGATCCACGCTGGAAGTCATGCCCGCGGCAAGCATCGTGCCCCTGGCCGCAGAGGCTGGCGTGCCGATCACCATTATGAACATGGGGCGCACGCAATACGACCGCTTGGCAGACCGGCTCATCCACGACGATATCGCGATCTCTCTGCCGCAACTCGTTGATGAGACAATCGCCGCAGAACAAGGCAAGTGACGTCAAGTACGCAAAAGTACACGAAAAGGCTCCTCGACCCGATTGGATCGAGGAGCCTTTTTGATGCGGAAGATATGCGAAATCCGCACTTATCCACCGTGGACGATCAGTAAATACGCTTGGGCTGGAAACCGGCTTCGCGCAACGCCTCGAGCACACGATCGATGTGATCGGGACCATTCGTTTCAATAGTCACACCCAACGCCACAGCGTTCGCGTAGTGGCTGGACGCCTTGAACTGGTCGTGATCCAGCGCGATGACGTTCGCGCGCTGCTCGGCCAGCAACGTGGCAACCTTCACCAGCTGGCCCGGCGTATCAGGCAGCTCGACCTCGAAATGCATGATGCGGCCGCGGGTGATCATACCCTTTTGAATCACAGCGCCGATGGATACCGTATCTTCGTTGCCGCCAGACATGATCGGCACCACCACATGCGGGCCCTTCGCCTCGGCGAACTTGCGCGAGCGCAGGTTGAGATGCTCAAGCGCAGCCAGAGACACGGCGCCAGCAGCTTCGACAACCAGCTTGTGCTTTTCGAGCATGAGCAGGATCATCTCGTTGATGTCACGCTCGGTCACGGTAACGATGTCATCAAGGAATTCATTGAGCAGCGCGAACGTGAGATCGCCCGGACGCTTCACAGCAACGCCTTCGGCAGACGTACGCACCTGGTCGGCGGCAACCACATGCCCCGCGGCCAGCGAGTTCTTCCACGCTGGGCTGCCTTCCGGAATCGCGCCAATCACGCGCACTTCCGGCTTGAACGTCTTGATGGCAAGCGCCACGCCGGCACCGAGGCCGCCACCACCCAGCGGCACGACCACATCGGTGACGTTCGGCACGTCTTCGAGGATCTCGAGACCAATAGTGCCTTGACCGCACAGCACCTCGTAATCGTCGAACGGCGGCACGTAAATCATGCCTTCCTTGTCGCTCAATTCCTGGGCGCGGGCTGCGGATTCGTCAAATACTTCGCCGTACAGCACCACGTCTGCGCCGTACGCCTTAGTGGCGTCGACCTTCAGCGGCGGGGTGATCTGCGGCATGCAGATTGTTGCTTTTGCGCCGCGTTCGCGAGCCGCATATGCCACGCCCTGCGCATGGTTACCGGCGGAAGCGGTGACAATGCCGTGAGCCAGCTGCTCGTCGCTCAGGGATGCGATCTTGTTGTACGCGCCACGAATCTTGAACGATCCAGTGACCTGGAGATTCTCAGGCTTGAGCAGAATCTCATGTCCGGTCATGTCGGACAGCACCTTGGACGGAATGATTGCCGTGTGGCGTGCAGTGCCCTTGAGCCGTTCGGCGGCTAGTTTCAGTTCAGCTGCGTGATCGCGCTGCAATGCTTTGAGAACCTCGTTTTGTTCCATGAACGTTATTGTAAGCGCACGTCTGCCGAAACTACCTGATCATGCGGATTCTGCCATGAAAAGTGAGATTATTTTTGCAAATACTTGCGAAATTGAGATTGCTTACAAACGCAATCGGAGCAATCGGAGATAATCAGGAATAATCGCAATACAACAATCGCAATAAAAAAGCGTTCGTACGATTCCGTGATGAATCGCACGAACGCTTTTTGCAGAGAGTTTATAGGAAAGATCGATCAGAGCTGAATCACGACCCCCTCCCAGCGAGCGAGCTCGCCGCGAGCGACCGACTTTACGCTATGCACGGCATCATAGGTGCTGAGCAGTACCTGCGACTCGCCCACGCCATTTCCGAGCAATTGCGCGACCTCCGCCGGCACCCGCGCCGTCTTATCAGTGAGATTGACGATGACGAGAATCGTATCGTCGCCGCCGGTACGGGTGAAGGCATACACCTGCTCGCTGTCTGCCGCGACTAGATTCCATTCGCCCGTCGCGATGGTCGCGTTGTTGTGACGCATGGCGATGAGCTTCTTGTAGAAGCTGTACACGGATCCGGGATCGTCGAATTCCTCGGCTGCGTTGATCTCGACATGATTCGGATTGACGCCGATCCACGGTTCCGTCGCCGCGTCCGGCGCGGTGAAACCTGCATACCTGGAAGCATCCCACTGCATCGGCGTGCGTGCGTTGTCGCGGCCGATGAGCGCGAGCGCCGCCATCATCGATTCCGGCGACTGGCATTTTGCTTCTTCCACGCGCTGACGGTAGGCGTTGACGGCCTCCAGATCGCGATACTGCTCGAGCGTGGTGAAGTGTGCGTTGGTCATGCCCAGCTCCTCGCCCTCGTAAATGTACGGGGTGCCGCGGTGCATGTGCAGCAGCATGCCGAACGCCTTGGCGCTCAGCTCGCGCGACTCGCGGTCCGTGTCATTGCCCCAACGGGAGACGACGCGCGGCTGATCATGGTTGCAGAAGAACAGGCTGGCCCAGCCGGCGTTCTTCACAGCCTCCTGCTGGTCGGCGAGGCGGGCGCGCAGATTCTTGACTTCGAACGGCACGGTGTTCCACTTGGAACCTTCCTGGTCGATGCCCACGTGGTCGAAGAGGAACAGCATGTCAAGTTCGCCGTTCTTCGGATCGGTGACATGCTCGTTGCGTGCCGGAGTGATGCCCGGCGCTTCGCCGACGTTCATATAGCCTTCGCGGCCTTCGAACACTTCGCGGCGCATTTCAGCGAGGAACTCGTCGATGCGCGGACCGTCGGAGCACCATGGGAACGGGCTGGAATAGCCTTCCTCACCAACCGGATAATCCTCAATCTCGCAGCCGTCTTCTCCCGGCAGCTTGCCGTTCTTATCAACAGTCTTCGAAACCTGCGTGATCACATCCATACGGAAGCCGTCAATGCCGCGATCCATCCACCAATTCATCATCTTGTAGACGGCCTTGCGCACTTCCGGATTCTCCCAATTCAAATCCGGCTGCTTCTTGGAATACTGGTGGAAGAAATACTCGCCGCGCTTCGGATCGTACTCCCAAGCGGAACCGCCGAAATAGGAACCCCACTGGTTCGGCTCGGCACCCGGAGTGCCCGGCTCATGCCCCGGCCTGGCTGGACGCCACCAATACCAGTCGGCATGCGGATCGTCCTTGTCGCGGGAAGCCTGGAACCAAGCATGCTCGTCGGACGTGTGGTTGACCACCAAATCCATCACGATCTTCAGACCGCGCCTGTGCGCTTCGGCAAGCAGCTCGTCCATATCCTCCAAGGTGCCGAACAGCGGATCGATATCCTGATAATCGGAAATATCGTAGCCGTTGTCGTCCTGCGGCGACCTGTAGACCGGGCTCAACCACACCACGTCCACGCCAAGATCGGCCAAATAGTCAAGACGGCTGGTGATGCCCTTCAGATCGCCGACGCCGTCGCCGTTCGTGTCTTGGAAGGAACGAGGATACACCTGATACACCACCGCGTTGGCCCACCACGGGTTCGGGGTCGCGCCGTTGGAACGCACGGTGTCGGGAAGGGTGGAACGATTGAAATTCGTCATGTCGTGGAGCTCCTTTGCTTGACGTTTGTTGGATTTTCGTTCGATCTTTCGTGACTGACTCTGCCCGTTTTCAGCTCATGTCAGCTTCATGCAGAAGATCGATTTTGCCTACTCCCCTATGGTATGCAACCCTGTTTTTCTTTCTTTCCCGCGGCGAGTTGTGCAAAGCAAGAAAAGAATACGCTTCTTACGGACGCGAAAAACCAATCCGCAAAAATAAAAACGCGGGACGTTCCAGAAAGGGAAATGGAACGTCCCGCGCTGGGGAGTGGGATAGGCCAGTCCCGCTCAGAGCGGTGAAGTGTTACTTCCTGAACGGACGGCCTACGGCCGCGTTGTCCCTGCCTTCACTCGCCTATCGGCTCGCTCAGGGAGAGCCTATGAACAGACCACTGGGCTGTTCACTTAACGGCTCCCCTCATCACTCCACCGACGACCCACTTTTGGGCGAAGATGTAGACGATGAGGACCGGAGCCATGGCCATCAGATAGGACGCGAAGGCCATCGGATAGTTCGACGTGAACTGGCTTTGGAACACGTACTGTGCGAGCGGAATCGTCTGATTGCTCTGATCAGTCAGCGTGATCAACGGCAGCAGGAAGTCGTTCCAAGCCCACAGTGCGGTCAAAATCGCAATCGTGGCATTAATCGGACCCATCAGCGGGAAAATGATTGTCCAGAAAATACGCCAGGTGGAAGCACCGTCGATACGAGCCGCCTCTTCCAACGAAATCGGAATCGAACGAATAAAACCAATCGCAATAAACAGGTTGGTGCCGATGCCAAGAATCGTGTACAGAATAATCAAACCAAGCTGATTATCAAGATGCAACGAACCCATTTCCTTCGCGATCGGAAGCATGATCACCGTGAACGGCACGAACATCATCGCAAGGAAGAAGTAGTACAGGAAACGGAAGAATCGCTTATCCATATTCCTTGCCACAGCATACGCGACGAACGTGTTCGTCAGCAGCGTCAACACCACTGCGCACACGGTGATGATTGCGGAATTAAGCGCGGCCTTCGGATAGTTCACCTTATTCCACGCATCGGCGAAATTATGCCATTCCCATGTGGCCGGCAAGCTGAACGTACCAGCCTCGCTCGGAGTCTTCAACGCGGTGACCACAGCGAAATACAACGGCACGAGCACGGTAAGGCTCAACACGGCCACAGCCGCGGTCAGCCACCAGTTGACCTTATGATCCCTGCGGATTTTCTCCGGCTTTTCCTGCGATTGAGTAGTCTTGGCTGCAGTCTTTGCAACAGTTGCGCTAGTCATGATATTTCCTCTTTACCTTCAGACTTTCAGACCCTTGCTCAGACCTTTTCCTTGCCGCTGAAGAACTTCAGCTGCACGAAGGCCAGGATTGCCAGCACGATGAAGAACGTGACCGCGTTCGCCATCTGGTAGGAGTATTCGCCATTGCCAAGGCCGTTCTGGAAGATCAGATACGAGACGGTTTCGGTCTTGGAATCCGGACCGCCCTTGGTCAATGCCATGATCTGGTCGAACGCGCCGAGCGAATTCTTGAGGCTCAACACCATGTTGATGGTGAAGAACGGGCCAATCAGCGGGAAGGTGATCTGCCAGAAGTTCTGCCAAGCGTTCACGCCATCAATCGCGGCCGCCTCGTAAATCTCGTTGTCGATGGTCTGTAGGCCAGCCAAGTACAGCAGTGTGGAGTAGGCAACGCCCTGCCAGATCGACAGGAACACAATCGGGAACCATGCCAAATCCGGATTGGAAATCATTGACGTCGACAGCCAATCAATATGCAGCGCCTGACCGAGCGCCGGCAGCGGCGTCATGAAAATGTACTTGAACACATAGCCGATCACTAACACCGACAAGGTGTACGGAATGAAGAAGATCGCACGGAACCCGTTTTTGAACGCGATTTTCGAATTCAGCAGCACTGCAAGGAACATGCCAAGAAAATTCGTGCCGATCGTAATCAAAATTGCGATGAAAATAGTAAACAGGTACGCGTGACCAACGCGAGAATCCTGGAACATCGCAATGTAATTCTTCAATCCGATGAATTTGAAATCACCGTAACCCTGCGAATTGGTGAACGAGTATGCCGCGCCCTGCAGGAACGGCCAATACAGGAAGATGGACACCAGAATCACAGCCGGAACGGTCATCCAATAAAATGCCGGATCGACCTTGCGCTTGGAATATTTCGAAACCTTATTCTTGGAAGTTTTTGCCGAGTTCTTCGCAGTATTTGCAGTATGTGCGGTAGTCATGTCCGTTCCTCCTCTCACCTGAAGTTTCTGGCTTCGATCTTGTCGTATTCGGATTGCACGCTGTTCAGGAATTTTTCGGTGTTGCCCGACTGAACCAGCGTCTGCAGGAAGCCTGCGAGGTTGATGCTGGCTGGCACGTAATGGTCGCAGAAGTCGGCCAGTTTGCCCGCCTGGTAGAAGTCAAGCACACCGTTCAGCGCTTCATCGCCCACATACGTGTCTTTGTAAGGGGTAAATGCGGACTGCTGCTTGGAGTAGTCCTTGATGTTTTCGTCGTTCATCAGGAAGTCGATGAATTCGCGCGCTTCCTTCTCATGCTTGGTATGCGCACCCATGGTCAGGATCACGTCATCGCCTGCGGTGAGCTGCTGTTCTTTGGCATCATCAGTTGCCGGCATTTGCGCGAAACGCAGGTTGGCGTCGCTGTTGATGAGTCGGATCTGCGGAATCGCGTAGGTGCCGAGTGGCAGAATCGCGGCTTTGCCTGCGGCCAGATCCTGCGTGGCCTGCTGGTAAGTGACGGCCGGATTCTTCTGCGTGTAGTTCTGGTAGATCTCGACCAGCTGATCGCTGACAGTGCCCCACAGGTCGGAGAATTTCTTCGATCCGTCTTTGAGGGAAAGATATTCGGATTCCGGTACCAGCGTGGAGTTGAGTGACGCCAGCGGCGCCTGGAGTGTCCACGGATCGGCGGTGCTCGCTTCGATCGGTACAATGCCCTTGCTCTTGAAGCGTTGCAGCAGGTCGATGAATTCGCTCCACGTCTGCGGTGGATTGTCGGGATCCTCGCCCGCTTCCTCCCACACGTCGGCGTTGATGATGTAGCCGGACGCGTTGCCCGCATACGGCAGGCCGTACAGGCGCTTCTTGGATTCGTCGTTGGTTTGTACAAGGCTCTTGGCGATGTTCACCATGCCTGGATTGAGTTCGTCGACGATGTCGTCGTTGGTAAAATCGTGGAAGACACCTGCTTCGGCGAGCATACCGAAATTAATATCGCCATTGATAGTGATGACATCGGGTTCGCGATTTTTCACCAGTCGAGTACGCAAATCGGTGGTTGCGTCGGACGAATTGTTGACGTTGACTTTGATGTTGGGATGGGTTTTCTCGAATTCCTTTGCTTTTGCGGTGAACCAGTCCGCCGCTTCGGCTTTAAACTGGAAGAAATCCAAAGTGACAGTTCCAGCGGTGCTGTTGCCGCAACCGGCAAGACCGGCAGTCAATGCGACTGCGCATACGGCTGTGAGCGTACGGTATACAATCCTCCTGAATTTACCTACACTAGTGGTGGAATCAGGTTTCATTCTCGACTCCTTTGTATCTTTTCTCCATTACGGTGAAGCAGCTTCCTTACCGCATCACCGTTACTGGAAATTGTAGAAGGAGACAGTTTTCATTCCCAGCTCAGCGCGCCTGTGCGGGGCGGAAAACAAAAACGACGAGATTTTGTTACTCTGAGAAAGTAATTTGATGCACGATGTGCGCGAACGGGAGTACGAAGGATGGTGCAGATGGCGGTTTCACCTCTGCCACAGTGGTTTGAAGGCTCGGAATATACCCATAAAGTCGCGACTTGCGTCATGAAATACGGTCCGATTTCGCGTATTACTTTGGCGCAGATTTTAGGACTTTCACAGGGCGCGGTTTCCCGTATTACCAGCGATCTGATTTATGCTGGCGTGATCGAGGAGACGCCGATGCCGTCCGGCAAGGCCGGTAAACTGCCGAAAGGTTTCGTTCAGAAAGAAAATGCGGAACGTCGCGGCCGCCCGCAAACGGGATTGCGAATAATCGAGAACGCGCGATCTTTCGTCGGTATGAAAATCAATGCGACGCATATTTCGGCGGTTGCGGTCAACGCAATCGGGCAGATTATCACCGGATGCCACGATTTGGAAATCGAAGACACGTCGCCGCAAGCCGTGGTCGCGCTGATCAAACAACTAACGATCGACTGTTCCGACGAGGCGGAGATGGCGGGATGGCCGAAACCGTGCGCCGTGGGAATCTCACTGGGCGGGCATATCGTCGACAATGCCGTAGTGACGTTCGCACCGTTCATGCACTGGTCTCAGCCCGTGGAGCTCTCCGCTATGGTTCGCGAGGCTACTGGATTGCCGACGGGCATTTACAACGATATCGATTCGTTGGTCGTTGATGCCTGCATGTTTGGGTCCGGCGTTGGATTGGGTAGCTTCGCGGTACTGACGTTCGGCGCAGGCGTCGGCTATTCGTTGACGGTCAACGGCGAGCTGGTGAGCTGTCCGGATAAAAGTTACGGTTTGGTCGGGCATATTCTGGTCGATCCGGATGGACCGCGTTGTGTTTCCGGACACAAGGGATGCGCGCAATGCCTGTCCGACAACTCAATCGCGGCGGAATATTCGCAGATTATCGGACATCCCGCATCATTCGACGATTTCGCACGTGACGCACGCACGAACAAACCGCAGGCGACGAATCTGGTGAACCGCACCTGCTTCCGTCTCGGCACCATGGTGGCGACCATAGCCAATCTTGCCATGCCAGACAAAATCATGATCGCTGGAGAATCGTCGTTCATCGCGAAATTCGGCATTGACGACTTGCGCAACGGCATCAACATGTATCGGCATAGCCAGGCCGCGCCAGTGGATTTTGAAATTCCCGACCATGATTGGGCATTGTGGGCCAAGGCTGCCGCAGCGCAGGCGATTCGGCAATATGTTGGCTGATTGATTACTTGATTGTTTTTTAATGCAAAAATCCTCCCTTTTGTTCAGGGAGGATTTTTGTTATGCGATTACGGCTTATTCAGCGCTCTCGACGGGCGCAAGCACGGCCTTGAAAAGGACTGCTTGCTGAGCCGTCAAGCAGAGAGCCCAGTGGGGCTCTCTGTAGGCGAAGTGAGAAGACGCGCTATTCAGCGTCTTCGAAGGGCGCAAGCACGGCCTTGAAAAGGACTGCTTGCGCCGGATGCAATGCCGGCGGGCGGATGCCGTACGTGGCGAGCGCACGTCCGGTCATCTTCACACCTTCGACCTTCCACCAGCCGAGCGGGCTCTGTCCGTTGGTGATGTCTTGCTTGGCAAGGTCGAGGCTCACGTCGAGCGGAGACACCTCATACACCTTGTCGGGGTCGAGGCCGGGCAGGCGTACCGGCGAGGCCGGGTAGGTCTGCGAGGTGGTGAGCTGGGTGAAACGGTAGATGGCGGCTGCCTTGTTGGGCATGACCACACCGTCCAAGCGCACTGCCGGATCGGCGGCGTCGGAATGCACGACTGTGTCGACGGCGAACCATTCGCGATGCTTCTTGAATTCGGCGACCCATTCGGCGAGCTTGTCGATGTCTTCCTGCGGTTCCTTGAGCAGGTTCCATTCGATGCCCATGTGTCCGAAGAAGGCCATGGCCATGCGCAATTCCTGCGTGGTTGCGCGATGCGTGGAGTGCGCCGGTGATGCGCCCACGTGTTCGCCGATCATTTCCGGAGGCACGAGCAGCGATGTATAGCGCTGGATGTCGGCGCGTTCCACCGGATCGACGCAGTCGGATCCCCAAATGCGGTCGGCTACTTCGAGAATGCCGAGGTCCACGCGGCCACCGCCGGAAGAGCAGCTTTCGATTTCAAGTCCCGGATGTGCGGCCTTCAGATCGGTGAAAATACGATATACGGCGAGCGTCTGCTGGTGCACTGCCGGGCGTCCGGTGCGCGGGGAGACGGCTTCGGTGACGAGCTTGTTGTGATCCCACTTGATGTAGTCGATGCCGAGTTCACCAACGAGCTTGTCCATTGCGTCGTAAATGTAGTCGTAGGCGTCCGGATTGGTCAGGTCCACAACCTGCTGGGTACGTCCCTGCATTGGCAGACGGCCTTCAGTGGGCTTCAACACCCAGTCGGGATGCGTGCGGAACAGGTCGGAATCCAGGTTGACCATTTCCGGCTCGAACCACAGGCCGAATTCGAGTCCCTTGCCGTGCACATAATCGGCGAGCGCCTTGAGTGACTTGTCGCCGTCGGGCCACACGTCCTGCGAGATCTGCCAGTCGCCGAGGCCGGAGGTGTCGTCGCGGCGGGAGCCGAACCAGCCATCGTCCACCACGAAACGTTCCACGCCGCTTTCCACTGCCTTGTCTGCGAGGGCGGTGAGGGTGTCGTAATCGTGGTTGAAGTAGACGGCTTCCCACGTGTTGAGAATGACCGGGCGTGGCTTGGGTGCGATGTTGTGTTCAACGAGCCAGTCGCGGTGCACGCGGCGAATGTAGCCGTGGAAGCGGGCTGCGACTTCGTTGAGGCCTTCGCCATAGGAGCCGATGAGCCATGGGGTGGTGTAGGACTCTCCGTTGGCGAGGCTGATTTCACCGCCGAACAGCACTTCGCCGCCGCCAATCACGCCGCTGGTATAGGGCAGGCGTTCCGCGGAAAGCACGCTGTTGCCGCTCCAGGCCACGTGTGCGGAGTAGACGTTGCCGTGCGTGAAGCCGAAGCCTTTTTCGCCGACGCTGAGCAGCAGGGTGGCATCGAAGTCTGGGCGTCCGGCCATGGATGCTTTGGCGAAGCGGCCGAGGGTGAAGTCTTGACGCTGTGGGGAGCGTTCGCGCAGATGGTGGCCGGTGGTGGTGAGGATTTCGTTGGCGTCGGCCGGCACGGTGAATGCGAGTTCGATCTTGCCGACTTCGAGCTGGCCTTCGCCGGTGTTCACGACTTCGGCGTTCTGGCGGATGAGGCCGGTTTCGTCGAGTTCGCAGGTCCAGATGAGTTTCACATGCTGTTCCACGTCTTCTGCGGTGACGGTAACGGTTGGGGTCTGCTTGGGTTCGTCGGCCACGCTCCAGCTCGGGTATCCGTCTTTTTCACCCATGACGCAGGTTTTGCCAGCTGCCACGGTTTCGGCGGTGATGTTGCTGACTGCGAACTTGCAGAACAGTTCCACGCCGTCGCGGCGCACGTCGAAGCGGGTTGCGCCAATCCAGGATTCGGATTGCGTGGGCAGTACGCTCGGCCATGGGGTGTAGTCGAGCGCGCCGGAAACGCGCTGTGGCATTTGCGCGTCGAACATGTCGATCACGGTTGCCGGGGCTGCGAGCGGACGGCCCCAGTGCACAAGTCGCGGCAGATCATTGCCGGGGAATACGAGTGCGAACGCCACGTTCGCGGCTGGCTGTTCGGCGTAGACCGCAGTGAGTTCGGTACCGTTGGTAGCGTTGCCATGGAAGGTCTGAATGAGCGTCATTGCAGCATCCTTTACATATTGCGATTGCCTTGTATTGTCACCTTCGATGATATGTCAAGCTTTATTTGTTGACGTCGTCGAGCGTGTTTCTTTCTTTCGGAAAGTATTTCTTGCGACCGTCAAATCACCGCAATCTTCTTCGTGAACGTTACTGCGCAGTCAGCAATCATCTTTACCGAGATTTACTTGGTATTTCAATATTTCTTACGTTTTTCTTGCGACTGCAAAATCGAGTTACCGTTTTCCAGCAAAAAAATCAGTCATTAATCGTGCGCATTCCATTTCGCACACACCACCGACGACTTCCGGAACATGGCCGACGTGAGGGTCACGCGGAATGTCCCAAATCGAACCGCATGCACCCAACTTGGCATCCCACGCGCCGAACACGATTCGTCCGACATGCGTTTGCAGACACGCGCCGGCGCACATCGGGCACGGCTCCAAGGTAACAATCAACGTGCAATCGGCAAGATTCCACGTACCAAGCGACCGAGCGGCCTGCGTCATGGCCTTGACCTCGGCGTGCGCCAACGGATCGGCATGCGCCTCACGCAGATTACGCCCCCGACCAATCACCGCTCCCCCAGCGTCAAGCACGACGGCACCGACCGGCACCTCACCCTCCGCTGCGGCTTCACGAGCCAACTCGATCGCAAGTCCCATGTCGTCACTCCACTGCATATCCGCCACTATACGGTTCCATTCACGTGAAGCAAAAGGCGAAACACACCCATAAATACCTCTTGGTAGGCTGGAAGAGTTTGGAAAATGCGCGCAAAGGAGGCACGTTGGCGGTATTCGAATTGATTGTATGTATTATCGCCGCGGTTGTGCTGTCTTCCTTTATCAGCCGTTTCATTCCCAAGGTTTCCACGCCTCTTGTACAGATCGCGTTGGGTGCGTTGGCATCGCAATTGCCGTTTTTCCCGAACGTCACGCTCGACCCGGAACTGTTTATGGTGCTGTTCATTGCGCCACTGCTGTATTTGGAAGCGCATGAGATCGACAAAAATGAGCTGTTGAAATCCGTTAAATTGTCGCTTTCATTGGCGATTGGATTAGCGATCGCCACGATGGTTGCCGTTGGTTTCGCACTGCATGCCGTATGGCCCGCAATTCCCCTTGCCGCGGCTTTGGCGCTCGGCGCAGCACTTGGGCCGACCGACGCGGTCGCCGTATCTTCGCTTGGCAAAGAAGCCGCCCTTACGCAACGGCAAACCAGCGTGCTCAAGGGTGAATCCCTGTTCAACGACGCGTCCGGCATCGTCGGCTTCCAGTTTGCGATTGCGGCGGCCATCAGCGGCGTATTCGAAGTGGGCGATTCAGCCGCACAGTTCGTATTCTCGTTCTTCGGAGGCGCTATTTTCGGCCTCGCAGTAGGCATGGTTGCCGACATGCTGTTCGAAACGCTCCGATCCTTCGGCTGGGAGACGACCACAAGCCGTATTTTGATGGAATTGTTCCTACCGTTCATTCTGTATTTGGGTGCGGAAGCGGTGCATGTTTCCGGCATTCTTTCAGTGGTGGCGGCCGGTTTGATCATCCGTTTCGACCGCACCGGCATCGGCCCGAACGTGGCTCGCACCAACATTGTCTCATCGAGCGTATGGGGGGTATTCTCGTTCACGCTCAACGGCACGGTGTTCATTCTGCTCGGCATGCTGCTGCCGAATGCGATGAGCGCAAGTTGGGATGATCCTCAGGTCAGCAATTGGCTGCTGCTGGTTGCGATTCTTGCGGTTTCCGCAGTGGTGATCGTCATGCGGTTCCTGTGGATTTCATTGATGCTGCGTCTTGCGCGAGATACCGTCACCGGCAAACGACGCAAGATGACGGCGCAACGTTGGCGTTCGGCGGCGGTTATGACGTTTGGCGGACCGAAAGGCACCATCACCCTGTCGTTGATGTTCACGATCCCGTACACCATTACGGGAGGCGCATGGTTCCCCATGCGTGACGAACTGATCTTCATCGCCGGCGGCGTGATCGTCGTAACCTTGCTGCTTGCCAACTTCCTGCTGCCGCTGCTGGCGCCGAATCGCAATAAAGACACTTCCGTGGAAATGACCGAAATCACCATCGAAGTGCTGCGACGGACCGTGGAGGAACTGACGGGACGAGTCACACCCGACAATCGTCGCGCGGTATTGATGATCATCGACTCGTATACGAAACGTATTACGCGACTGAAGCAGCGCATCGGAGAAATCGACCCGCAAGGGTATATGCAACTGCAGATCAACGCGCTCAACTGGGAGAAGGAATACGTCAAGACGCGACTGGCGAAAGTCAAGGCGACGCCAAGCGACGACAAGGCAGCGCACGATTTGGAAATCGAAGCATGCGAGCGCCTGCTCGACCAAATCATGAGCTCGCTGCGCCATATCGAAACGGAACATAATTCCGGACGTACCATTTGGCGGGTCAAAGGCCGTTTCAGGGCGTTGCAGAGACGCTTGGGCACGGTGGTGAAGCGTGTGAACAGCCGCATTCGCCGCACTACCCCGCTGTTCAGCGACGATGAGCTGTTCGCGCACGTCCGCGTGGTACAGGTGGATGCCATCGAACATGTGATCGACCGCCTGTATGAGGAGATGGGCCGCGACACGTACAACACGGAACATTGCTCAGCACTGCTGCTGGATTATCGACGAGGCGAGGCTACGCTGAGGGCGCGCCCGAATGTGGGCACGAGCGCGGAGGCGCAGGCGCAGGCGGAAGACGTGAAGCGCGAAAGCTACGGTATCGAATTGGGCGTGATTCAGGATATGTACGAAGCGGGCGACATTACGCGCGCGCAGTCCAAGCAGCTGCGACGCAACGTGTATGTGATGAGTGTGGACGCCGACGCGCAGATCTAGCATCCAGCTGATCTGATGGGGTTAGCAAGCTGGCGTGAGCCGGCGGTCTGCCGTAGGTTTGTTTGCGGACGAGCTGTGTGGACGTGGAGAACGAGACAATTGCGGAAACGGAACACGCGTATAACGTGGCAAACTGAAGGCTATTCCACAATCCAAAACATGGGGAATTGAAATTCTCAGAAAGTTCCCAGAAAACACCAGACATGTACTCAGCATCGTCTGCTTATATAGGAGATGTCAGCAAAAGAGCCGACCAGGAACCCACAGCAGTTCCCGACAATTGAACCCTTTCTTCTTCTCTCTCCTTTCTCTCCCCGGTGGTCTTCTCTCCACCGGGGTTTCTTTTTGCCTTCAGCGGGGTGGATTCCTCCAGTCAGTGGAAGAATCCACCCGCCGGCAAGTCGCCCAGCGTCCCAAACCCTCCACCCACTGGAACAATCTGCCCGCTGACAGCCCACTCAAAGTCCAGATTCCCCCAGTCAGTGGAAGAATCCACCCGCTGGCAAGCCATCCAGAGTCCAGAAACCCCCACCCACTGGAACAATCTGCCCGCTTACAGGCCGCTCGGCGTCCTAATCCTTCCAGTGACTGGGAGAATTACCCCCGCTGGAACAGGTATATTGGAGGCATGAGTGAAATACGCGAGCACAAAACCAGCGATTCCCACTACTCCAGCAACCCAAACACTCCGACCGGTCTGATCGGGCGCGAATCGCAGGTGGTTCCGGGACGCTTCGGCGAGCCGCTGCAGGTCACGCACGTGCAGTATTCGCGAGGGGGTGGCAATGCGGCTCCACGACGCCCGCTGTTCCTCTGCCTGCACGGCTGGGGTTCCAATGAGGCCGATCTGGCAGACATGATGCGTTACGTGGCTCCCTACAACGATTTCGCTTCATTGCGCGCGCCGCTCGTGCTGCAGGAGGCCGGTTCCGGTGAATTCGGCTTCGGCCAGGGCGCGTACTCGTGGTTCCATGATTGCGTGCCGTCCGGCGAAGATCTGGATCGTGACGCGTATGCCGCCGCCCAAGCCATCGACAATTGGGTTGCGCACAATGTTCCCGAAGATCGTGCTGTAGTGCCGATCGGTTTTTCGCAGGGCGGTTTGCTGGCGATTCAATTGCTGCGCGTTCATCCGGAACGGTACGCCGCGTCGATTTCGCTTTCCGGCTTCCTTGCTCCAGGAATCGTTGCCGGCAGTGCACCTGCCGACAGTCGTATTGCGGAATTGAACATTCCCGTGTTCTACGGTTACGGCAAAAACGATACTGTGATTCCGATGCCTGAGATTTTTGCAACCACCGCTTGGCTGGACGAACATACGTTCCTCACGTCGAAAAGCTACCGCGGACTTGATCATGCGGTCAGTCTCAATGAGTTCAGCGATTTACGCGACTGGCTTGCAGCACACAATATCGCACCGGGAATCCTGTAAGAAATCCTGCAGAAAATCCGAAGCAACGGATTTTGCGCACCAAGCACACGGCAATCGTTACAGCCCAATATAAGCCACGATATAGCGATACCGCGTTAGACTAGAGCCAGCTAATAATCGTCGCGCAATTGCCGACATTCGTACGCTCAACCATACGAACATTCGAATGTCGGCGAGCGCCATACCGGCACATTCGCGTGCCTGGCAATAAGGAGTTTCGATGCTGCTGTCCGATCGCGACATTCTCGCCGCGCAGGCCGAAGGTCATATTTCACTCGATCCGTGGACCCCGGAAATGGTGCAGCCTGCTTCCATTGACGTGCGTTTGGACCGTTTCTTCCGCCTGTTCAATAATCATGCGTACACGTATGTCGATCCGGCTGAGAATCAGGGCGAGCTGACCGAGCAGTTCGAAGTGGCTCCGGGCGAACCGTGGATTCTGCATCCAGGTGAGTTCGCGTTGGGTTCCACGTGGGAGTATGTGAAGCTTGATCCGACGATTGCCGCCCGCTTGGAAGGCAAGAGCTCGCTGGGCCGCTTGGGTATTCTCACGCATTCCACCGCAGGCTTCATCGACCCTGGCTTCGAGGGGCATATCACGTTGGAATTGTCGAATGTGTCGACGTTGCCGGTGAAGTTGTGGCCGGGCATGAAGATCGGTCAGATGTGCTTCTTCCAGCTCAGCTCCCCCGCCGAACATCCTTACGGTTCACAAGGCACTGGCTCGCATTATCAGGGTCAGCGCGGTCCGACGCCGAGCCGTTCCTACGTGAACTTCTACAAAGCCGACATCGCCGACTGATTACCGAATATTCAGCACGGATTGCTGAACGCGGAATAGACAATACCGTTGCAGTCAGCCGCAAACACGGCCAGTCATGGAACACTATCGGTCGTGCGCTTGGCGTCACCGCCGAAGCCGCACGTCGCAAGTATGGGAAGCGCCAACTGCAGACGGCGTGATTGAAACGCATCAAAACGACGAATGCGTCTGCGATAAACATCGCACGGCGCGTGGAGTACAGCGAGCGGGGCTATTCTCGATTAGGAATAGCCCCGCTCGCTGTTTATGGCTTATGACTAGTGCCCTTTAGCGCTTGTGCATGGCGCGAAGGACGCATTTGCGCAGTTCGGAGGCGATGAGCACGATCATGGCAAGACCCAAGCATTCGACCCATGCGCCGGCGCTGAGCGGTACCGTCCCAAAAGCGGTGTTGAGGAACGGAATGTAGATCACCGCCAACTGCAGCACCGTGCTCAGTGCGAGCGCGCCCCATAGCCACTTGTTGGAGAACAGGCCGACGAACGCCGACTGCAAGTGCGAGCGCGAGGCAAGCGCGTTCAGCATTTGGGCGAATACGAGAATCGTGAAGCCCATGGTGCGCGCTTCAGTCATTTGCGCGTCGTGGCCGATCACATCGACGGAGCGGTCGGTGAACAGGCCTCCGGCCAAATGCATGTCCATGCCGATCAGGGTGACGGCCGCCATAATCACACCAATGAAAATGATGTCGCCCCACATTTCGGCGTCGATCACACGATCCGTGAGTTTACGCGGTTTGCGTGCCATCACGTCATCGGTAGACGGGTCAACGCCCATAGCGAGCGCGGGCGCGGCATCGGTGAGCAGGTTGATCCACAGCAGCTGCGTGGCGAGCAGCGGGACGATAACGCCTTGGCTGCCGGGCTGGGTGATGCCAAGGAATCCGGCAAGCATCACGCCGCCGAACACGGTGAACACTTCGCCCACATTGGAGCTAAGCAGGTAGCGCAGGAACTTGCGGATGTTGTCGAAAATGCCTCGTCCTTCGCGGACCGCTGCAACGATGGTGCTGAAGTTGTCGTCGGCGAGAATCATTTTCGCGCTTTGCTTGGTTACTTCAGTGCCGGTAATGCCCATGGCGACGCCGATATCGGCGGTTTTGACGGCAGGAGCGTCGTTCACACCATCGCCGGTCATGGCCACGATGTTACCTTGCCGCTGCAACGATTCGACGATCTTCAGCTTGTGTTCCGGCGCGACTCGCGCGTAGACGGACACTTCACTGGTCACCTTGTCGAAGGCCGCTTCGTCGGGCAGTTCGTCAAGCTGGCTGCCGGTCATGGCCTTGCCACCCTTGTCGATAATGCCCAAGTCGGTGGCGATGCGAGCCGCGGTCAGCGGGTGGTCACCGGTAATCATTACCGTGCGAATGCCGGCGCGATGCGCCTCTGCCACGGAATCACGCACTTCCGTACGCGGCGGATCGATGATGCCGACCATGCCGACCCAAATCAAATCCTTCTCAAGCACATCGCTTTGTTCCGCAATATCGGCAACATGGCCCGCGGAATTCAGCATTACTCCCGGCACTTGCGCAAGCGAAGCGGTACCGAGCGGACGGTAGGCCTGGCCCAACGTGCGGTACGCATCGGAAGAAAGCTGTTCGACAGTCGCAAGAATCTGCTGACGATCACCTTCCGTAAGTGGGCGAACGGCACCGCCGACCGCAATTCTGCTGCAATATCCAAGAAGCACGTCGGGGGCACCCTTGGAGAAGACGGTCAGACGGCCAGCGTCGGCGTTGTCTTGCGCCACGATGGACATGCGCTTACGTTCGGAAGTAAACGGGATTTCGCCGACGCGCCCGTAGTTGGCATACTTGCGATTCGCTTTCACTTTTTGTGCTGCGACGATGAGTGAGACTTCGGTCGGGTCGCCGACCGCTTCCCACGTTACGTTTTCCGTATTTCCGGCAGAAGCGGCGGCTTCGCGCAGTTCGCCGTCGTTCGCCAACGCACCTACGGCAAGGGTTACGACGGCCTCCGATTCGATGATCTCGCGTATTTGCGCATGTTCCATGATCTGCGGATCGACCACCATGCGGCCTTCCGGCGCATAGCCGGTGCCAGTGAGCTGCACTTCGCCGCTCGGCGTGACCACACGTTCCACGGTCATCTCATTGCGGGTGAGCGTACCGGTTTTGTCGGAGCAGATCACCGACGCGGAACCGAGCGTTTCCACCGAATGCAGCTTCTTGACGATCGCATTATGCATGGCCATGCGCTGCACACCGAGTGCAAGCACTACCGTAAGAATCGCAGCCAAACCTTCCGGCACGGCCGCGACCGCCAACGAAACGGCCAACAGCAGCGAATCGATCACATCGTGAACGTCGTGGAAGCCTTCGGTAAGCGCGAGCGCGACCAGCACCACGACCGCGATGATGCATACCGCGGTGCCGAGGATTTTGGAAACGTAGTTCATTTCCTTTTGCAGCGGGGTTTCGTCGTCTTCCGTGGCTTGCAGCAGATCCGCGATTTTGCCGACCTGCGTACCCATGCCGGTACTGGTTACGATGGCTCGGCCGGTGCCTTGCGTTATGGACGTGCCGTTGAATACCATGTTGGCGCGGTCGCCGAGGGCTTTCGCCTGTGCGAGGGTGTCGGTCTTTTTGCCGACGGGCACGCTTTCGCCGGTAAGGCTGGCTTCCGCGACGCGCAGGCTGGCGGCCGCGAAGAGGCGTCCGTCCGCGGAGACGGAGTCGCCTTCACCGAGCACGATAATGTCGCCGGGCACCACGTCAACCGTGTTGATGCGGGCGATTTGGCCGTCACGCAGCACGTTGGTCTGCGGCGCGGTCATGTTGGAGAGAGCTTCGACGGCCGCTTCCGCCTTCGATTCCTGAATGTAGCCGAGCACCGCGTTGACGATGAGGATGAGCACGATGACGATGGCGTCGAACGGCAATGCTTCGCCGCCTTCCGCACCCGGTACGGCGTTGGCCCGTTCGATGAACCATGCGACGAGCGAAATGCCGGTTGCAGCCAACAGCAGGTAGACAAGGGGGTCTTTGAATTGTTCGAGGAATTTCTTCCATTTCGGCACCGGTGGTGCGGACGCGAGTTCATTCGGTCCGTACTTGTCGAGTCGCCGCTTGGCTTCCGCTTGGCTCAGGCCGGTATTCAAATCGACGCCAAGCGATTGCGCTACGGTTTGCGCATCGGCAAGCGACGGATCAACTTGCTTTTGCGTAACGGTTTTCGTTGCTTGTTCGAAATTGTCCGCACTGGTATCGCGGAATTGGGTGGATTGATCTTCCTTGCGATCAACCATGATGATCTCCTTGGGAGCGCCGCGGAGTAGTCAGCTCTCCCCTGCCGTTGCGATAGTGCGAAAATCGCGGAAAATTGCGATTTCACAAACACTCGCCAAGCTGGGCAATGCTGCGCGGTTGCGGACACCGGGCGTACGCCATCGGTGCATTCCTGCCATTATTGCACACCGTGACCATTTTGCAAGAGTGCCACACACCGTCTTTTGTCAAAATTTCGCAAATTCGTGAAACATGTCGTGAAACACAATTCGCAATCCCGCTTCAATCACATACCCAATCGATTGTCCCACCGCAAGACAACATGGGCCGCAACGTCGCTACCATTTTTATTGGAAAAACGTGAGGTCACCAGATCGAAATCGTGCGGCAATCTGTTCAAATCGTGCGGCCCGTCCGCCAAAATGGACGATGAGGGGGATTTTGTTGATGGCTTAAATTAGACAGATTGCCTAGAATGAGGGGTAGGGCTTCCGAAACGTTTGAGCGCAGGCGAACACATTCATGCTTGTCCGAACGTCACGAAGCAAGCTCTTCAAGGAAAGGGGCCGTCATGAGCGACGCAATGAACAACCCGTATGCGAACGATCCGAACACAAACAATCCAAGTCAAAACGACAGCAACGGACAGCAGCCGCAAGGCCAGCCGGAATATGGAGCATACGCGCCAAATCAACAATCGCAAGGCCAGCAGCAGAGCGGCAATCCCAACAATTCGGGCAATTCAGGCAATCCATATCAGAGCGAACCGCAGACCCCACTCTACTTCGGCGATCCCAACGCCAACCAAAACCCGAACCAAAACGGCTTCTTCTACGCGAGCTACACCACCGGACAACCGTACGGACAGCAGTATGGCCAGCAGAACAGCCAGCCAGGAACCGGCAATTGGCAGCCGATCAGCCCGTTCAAACTTGCGGAGGAATGGCTGCCGAAGAAGGCGAAGAACGCGATCCGCGGCACCTATGCAATACTTGGCATCGCCGCCATCATCCTCGGCCTAGCACTGCTAATCTGGCCTGGTGCTACACTGAAAGTCGCCGCGATCGCCCTCGGCGCATACTTCGTGGTTTCCGGCGTGGTTCGCATTGTGACCGCAATCGTGGAACTCGGACTTCCGGGCGGATGGCGCGTGCTTGACATTCTGATCGGCCTGATGCTGGCCGTCGGCGGTGTGGTCACGTTGAAGAACGCGGCGCTTTCCGGAGCCACGCTCGCTATGCTCATCACCATGGTGGTCGGCCTCGGCTGGATGCTGGAAGGCGTGATGGCGCTCGTGGAATCATGGCGCATGCCAAGCTCCGCATGGGCCGTGATTTACGCGCTGCTGTCAATTATCGCCGGCTTCATCGTGCTGTTCTCCCCCATCAGCTCCACAACCTGGCTGATCCTGTTCGGCGGATGCGCGCTTGTGGTGATCGGCATCGTCGCAATCGTGCGCGCATTCACGTTTGGCAAACCCAATCGCAAGTAATTTTCACGGCGCAGGTCGTAAAGTCTGATTATTGTTTTCCCAAGGGCACCGAGCATCCGCAAGGTGCCCTTTTCATAGCAAAATCGTTCTTTATACCAAGATTCAAAGTCGCACAACCATGAATCTTGGTATTAATACTGGTATATAATTGGGTATGAAATTCGGTTTTAAGAAAGGTTTATCATGGCAAGCGCACTTGACATACTCGATGACCTTGCTCCAATCAGCGATCTCAGCAATGGTCGTACTTCCGCATTGTTGCAGCGGGCCGACCGCGATCCAGTCATTTTGATCAAACGAAACAAGCCGTCCTACGTTCTCATGAATATCGAAAACTATCGAGCTCTCATGGAACGAATCGAAGACAACGAAGACTTGCTTCTTGCCGAAAAAAGACTCGCCAACCGCACTGGCACAACTATCAGCAACGAAGAGGTCATGTTCGATCTCGGCATTTCCCCAAGCGACCTCGCCGAGGCACCTGAGCCGGAACTCGCATGAACTGGCAAGTTGAATGGCTTGACGAAGCCAAGAAAGACATGCGCAAACTCGGCAAAGCCGAGCAAATCCAAGTACTCAAGGGAATCGAGAAAGTTCGTACAAACCCACTGCCCACCTCGCAAGGCGGGTATGGCAAACCGTTACGAAATGCCGAACGAACGAAACTTTCCGGGCTTTGCAAAATCAAATTCAGGGATATCGGCATTCGAGTTGTTTACAAACCGTTACTGCGAGATGGAATCATGACCATCATCGTCGTTGGCATTCGTTCCGACAGTGACGCCTACATCAAAGCCGACAAGAGACGCAAAGAATATGGACTATAGGATACGTCCGCCAATTTTCGACGAATGTTACTTTTCTTCAAGATTAGCCGATGATTTTACAAAAGAAGTGACGATCGTCGCATGACATTGATGGTTTGCCCGGCTTAGAATGAAGGCACAACAGAAGAACGAAGAAAAAGACAAACACAATACAGACTTACGGCAGCGGCCAGAGGAATGACAAGAAGAAAAGACGCGCCGCCAAGCCAAGTGAAAGGAAACATCATGAAGAACAACACTTTCGATCAGATCATCAACGCCAACCTCGCCTCCATCGATCCGGGTTTCGGCCAGTTCGCCCTCGCCAAGGCTTCCGCTGACCTCTTCAAGAAGGTTCTCAACAAGTAAGACCGCTTCCTAGACAGGAGGCAAGGCGCAGGCGCGGCAGCATCCCGCTCCTCTTCTTTCCAATCCTTAAATCACATAGCGGGAGGCCGCGGTTCCAAACGGAATCGCGGCCTCCCGCTTTTCACGTACGCCGGCTACACCTCCTCAGCAGCGAGATTACGGGCTGCGGCACGTTCACGGGGACCGCGTGTCACATAGAAACCAATCGCCACAATCACGAACATCACCGTGCAGCAGGTCCACAGCACGTGGCTGCCGAACGCGTTCAGAATCCAACCTCCGACAAGCGGCGAGAACGCATTGGACAGCGACCACACCAGGTTGTACAGGCCCTGATACGTGCCACGCACATCCTTTGGCGCGATGTTCGCCACCGTCGTGGCGGCAATCGGGAACGTGCCAAGCTCGCCGAGAGTCCACAACACGGTCGCAATCGCAAACGTCACCCACGAATCGGCGCCGATTTGGAACGCGTAACCAACCGCCGTGATGGACATGCCAAGCACCAGCACACGGGTGTTGCTCATCCGCTGAAACAACGCGATCGCTGGAATCTGCAGCAAGCACAGAATGCCACCGTTGATGGTCAGCAGGCTGGAATATTCGTCCGTGCCGAGCCCAATCTGCGTCATGGAGATCGGCAGGCCGCTGACGATCTGGTAATACGCCAGCGTGTACAGGAACATCAGCACCACCATCGACATGAGCGCTTTGTCGGCGCACGCGCGACGATAGCTACGCCATATGGAGAATTGCTGCGATTGGGTAGTTTGTGAAGTTTCAGAACGTTCCATAGGTTGTTTCACGACGCGTTTCACAAACCGTCCGGCAACGCGCACACCCAATCCGGCTTCCTTGAAGAACACCATCATCAGCAACGTGGCGAACACCAGCACCGCCGCTTCCACATAGAACATCAGCGAATAGGAAATCTTGACAAGCTGGTTGGCGATGATCGGCCCTATCGCAAAACCGAAATTCACAGCCCACGTCTGCAACGAATACGCGCGCTTCTGCTTACGGAACGGGACAACGTCGGAAACGTACGCCGAGACCGCGGGCGTCGGCATGGAGGAAATCACACCGTATATCAGCAACGCAATCGCCATAATCCAAGGATCGCCGATAAAAGCCAGCAAAACCAGCATCGCAGCGGAACCCAAGTTGCCGATGACAATCATCGCAGGCCGCCCGAATCGGTCAGACAACGCGCCACCGTACAGACAGCCGAAAATGCCACCGAAACCGTACATGGAAACGATGGTGCCGGCCACGCCCGCACTCACATGCATGTCGGAAACAAGATACATGGAAAGGAACGATGTGACGAAACGGCCCATCCACAGGATGAGCAACGTGACCCACAAACCCCAGAACATGACGGGCAAACCAAAAATCTCTCTTCTTTTCTCCATTCCATCCATCATATCGGTTAGGAGCGAAGCAGCCGCTTTTCCCGGGGTGCTGGGAGAATGGACAACTATGGCAATGAAAAAAGGACCGACCAAGGGGTCGGGTGGAAAGCATCGTAACTCGCTGAGGGGCAAGGGACCGACTCCCAAGGCCGAAGACCGCGTGTATCACAAGGCTTACAAGGAAAAGCAGGCCACTAATCGCCGTAAGATGGCTGATCCGCGGCTGGCAGCACGCCGTCGCGCGGCAAAGTTCAGCTCGGAATCCGATGATCTCGTCATCGGCCGCAATGCCGTGCTCGAGGCGCTGCGCTGCGGTGTGCCCGCAAGCACGCTGTATGTGGCCGCGCGCATTGAACATGATGACCGCACGCGCGAAATCATTCGTCTCGCCGGCATTCATGGACTGAACCTTATGGAAGCCGACCGTTTGGAAATGGATCGCATCGCACGCTCCTCCAACCATCAGGGCGTGGTGATGAAGGCGCAGCCGTTCCAGTATTCCTCGCTCGCCGAGCTGGTGGAACGCGCCGACAAGAAGTCCCGCGCCATGGAAGCGGCCAACTCCGCAAGCGCACGCATTGCGGCACGTCCGCTGTTCATCGCGCTTGATGGCGTCACCGATCCGCAGAATCTGGGTGCGGTCATCCGTTCCGCAGCCGCATTCGGCGCCAACGGCGTGATTCTGCCGGAACGTCGCTCCGCTTCAGTCACCGCAGCCGCATGGAAGGTGTCCGCAGGCGCAGCCGCACACATGCCGGTCGCCCGCGTGGTAAATCTCACCAAAGCCATTGAAAGCCTGAAGGAACGCGGATACTACAGCGTCGGCCTCGACGGTGGCGGTGACGCCCTCGTTGGCGAAACCGGTTTCGAAACCGACCCGCTGGTCGTAGTGCTCGGTTCCGAAGGCAACGGCTTGAGCCGTCTCGTACGCGAGGCATGCGATTCCATCGCAGGCATTCCAATGTCGAACATGGTCGAGTCACTGAACGCTTCCGTCGCAGCAGGCATCACGCTGTATTCCGTCGTACGTGCCCGCCGCGAAGCCGGTGCCGCAGCCGACGCGAAGTAGACAACGCGCAAAGCAACAGCAAGCACAGCGAAACTGCGGAAGCAAACACGGCAAAGCAGCACGTCTGAAATGATTATGAGCGGATAGTCCATACGGATTATCCGCTCATTTGTTATGCAAGTCTGTACTTGGATTGATCCAGCGCTTCTGCAGACCTACTCTCCCACCATCGCTCTCTCGCAGTATATGTCTCACTTTCAAAAGTCAAATATTTTTTGAGTTTTGAAAGTGGGAAGGTGATTAGCGTAGCAAAAAGCGGAGGATCAAGATCCTCCGCTTGCGTTCGACTGTCAGTACGCCTCTGACCCTGCAATTAAGGGTGTGCTACGCGCAGACTCAATACCGTCTTCGTTCGGCTACCGCCTCACTCAGGACACATTGGAAAAGCTCCACTGGCGCTTTTTCCATCAATGTGCCCATACAGCTGCATCGGGATCGTCGTCGGGGTTGTAGCCGTCGTCAGGATCGTCATAGGTGTATTCGTCGTCGATCACACCGGAATCGGCTTCGGCGTTCAGGGCGGCCACATCCTTCGTGGTGAGCTTGTACTGCGGAAGAACCTTGTCCACATAGCTTTGCACAGCCTCGGCCATCGGCACATCATGACCGGCACTCTCGGCCAGGAACCAACGGTGGTCAAGCACCTCATGGAAGAACTGCGCCGGTTCGATCTGCGAACGGTATTCGCGCGGAATCATGCGCACGGTCGGCTCGAACACTTCACGCATCCAATCGGTGGCAACAATCTCAAGATCCTCACCATCACGCCATGTGGAAGCACGGTAGGCATCCAAATCGTTGAGAAGTCGACGAGCCTGATTCTCCTGCACATCAAGACCAGTCAAACGCAGCAGCTTACGATTCGCATAACCGGCATCGACCACACGCGGACGCACCAACACACGCTTGCCATCCTCAGCGGTCTTCATTTCCAGCTCATCCACATCAAAACCAAGCTCATTCAGCTTGTTAACGCGCTTCTCAATCTTCCACATCTCATCCGGACCGAACTTGTCGGTATCAGTCAGCGCGCTCCACAGCGAATGATAACGATCCACCAAACGGTTGCCGATCTCAATCTCATCAACACCGCTCGGCAGCAGCGAACCGGACGAAAGATCCATCAATTCGCCAATAATGTTCGTACGAGCCAAATCAACATCGTATTCGCGCTGGCCTTCCGTCAGGTTAATCTGCAGATCACCGGTTTCCGCATCAACCAAAAATGCGGAGAACGCGTAGGCATCACGCAGGAACAACACGTTCGACAGCGACACATCGCCCCAATAGAAGCCGGCCAAATGCAAGCGCACCATCAGCACAGCCAGCGCGTCGATCAGTCGTTCCGCGGTATCAGGGCGCAGATTACGCGCGAACAGCGCACGATACGGCAGTGAGAACTTCAAATGCTTGGTAACAAGAATCGCTTCCAGCGGCTCGCCTTCACGGCTATGACGGCCCGTGACCACGGCAATCGGCTGCACGGTCGGCAGTTCCAGCTTCTGCAGGCGACGCAGCAGCTCGTATTCTCGTTCCGCCACATTGCGCGTGATTTCCTTCATAGCGTACACTTCGTCACCCACGTGCACGAAACGCACCACGTGCCTGGAAATACCACGCGGAAGATTGGCCAGCAGGTCTTCCGGCCAAGTAGCCAGCGGCTTTTCCCACGGCAGAGTGAACATCTTCGGATTCGAGCTTGCGGCGGTGATTTTCAACGCCTGCGGCTCCGGAGATTGTGCGGCCGGATCTCCGGCCTGCACGGAAGTTGCTTTCAGCACACGGGGATCCATCTGTGGCAATTCAAGAGATTCCATAAAACAATAATTTACCTGTTGACCTACCCGAAGAAGCAAGTATGGACGAATCCGTTTCACCTGCCGATATTTCATTCATCAATATGCGATGATCATCATTGAAATTCCAATATCGCATTTCATTTGAGATCTCACCATTGCAATCTCAATAATAGAATCTCACTACAGGAAAACAAATTTCACTATTGCAGATACAACAAAAGAAGCCCCGCACCAACGCGGGGCTTCTCCAACGAGACGGTAAGAGAGGAAGAGTACGTCTCGTTTAATGGTTGACGGAAGTTCGCGCTTCCGCCAAGTTCTTATTCAGCCACCCGCCAGCCGATTTCCGCAAAGGATATCCCCCTGGAGAAATAGCCAACGGTTGGTTACTCGGTATCAGCTCAGTTCAGGCGCAGCTCAGTCGACGGAGCGAACAGGTGCATCTTGGACGGGTCGATCTTGATCTTGACGGTATCGCCGACCTTCGGGAGAGCACGCGGGTTCACGCGGATCGTGGTGAGCTTGTTCTGGTCGGACATCATGGTGGATGCCTCAGCAGCGGAGCCATCGGTGATGATGTTGCCGTAGATGTAGCCATCGGAGCCCAGATCCTCAACGTTCATGACCTTGAGGGAGAAGGCGTTGGCGTCATCCGGGGCAGCCAAGGAAGCGTCTTCCGGACGGAAGCCGACAACGATCTGGCTGTTGTCTTCAGCGGTGAGCTTGTTGACAGCCTCGGCCGGCAGATCCACGGTGTCTTCGCCGATCTTTGCCTTGCCGTTGACCACCGGGTGGGTGTTGATGTTCATCGACGGGGAGCCGATGAAGCCAGCGACGAAGACGTTGGCCGGACGATCGTACAGCTCGGTCGGGGCGCCGACCTGCTGCAGGACACCGAGCTTGATAACGGCGATGCGGTCACCCATGGTCAGAGCTTCGGTCTGATCGTGGGTCACGTACAGGGTGGTGACACCCAGCTGGCGCTGCAGAGCAGCGATCTGGGTACGGGTCTGCACGCGGAGCTTGGCATCGAGGTTGGACAGAGGCTCATCCATGAGGAAGACCTTCGGCTCACGGACGATTGCACGACCCATAGCCACACGCTGACGCTGACCACCGGACAGAGCCTTCGGCTTACGATCAAGGTACTCGGTCAGGTCGAGGATCTCAGCGGCCTTCTCGACGCGCTTGCGAATCTCTTCCTTCGGGGTGCCGGCGATCTTCAGAGCGAAGCCCATGTTGTCGGCCACGGTCATGTGCGGATACAGAGCGTAGTTCTGGAACACCATTGCGATGTCGCGGTCCTTCGGCTGCATCGTGGTGACGTCCTTGCCACCGATGAGGATGCGGCCCTTGTTGACCTCTTCAAGGCCAGCGAGCATACGCAGAGTAGTGGACTTGCCGCAGCCAGACGGGCCAACCAGCACCAGGAACTCGCCGTCCTTGATGTCCATATTCAAATCATCCACCGACGGCTTATCGTTGCCCGGGTAGATACGAGTAACATGGTCGAATACGACTTCTGCCATGATTTGTCATCCTTTCAGAGGCAGGTACGTGCCTCACGATCCGTTGTAAAGGGATTTCTTTCGGTGCCTCGCCTTGCGGCTTACAACTTCGACAAAGCCACAATTCAAAGCGTTAATTTATTTCTTTGGTTTAGCGAAGGTTCTCTTCGTTGAGCCACGTTCCATGATACATACAACGCTAAAACTGTCAATGCGTGTCGCGAGTCGTGCTGTTTGTCTCCGCCGGCAAAAAGGGGTTAACGGCGTAGTAAATACACGCATTTATCGCCATCATGCAAGACAATGGTGCGAAGCGAAAGACAGAACAGGGAGGTTGCAATGCGCAATATTCGAATCGGCGTGGTCGAGGACGATCCCGCAAGCTGCCAGCTGGTGCTCGACTATCTCAATCGATATCAACAGGAAAATGGTGAGCAATTTACCGTTTCCGTATTCGACGACGGCGCACGAATCGTAGAAAAATATACCCCCGTTTACGATATTTTACTGCTCGACATCGAGATGAACGAAATGGACGGCATGGCCGCCGCGAGACGTATCCGCGAGCGCGACGACAAAGTCGTAATCGTGTTCATCACCGCTGCCCCGCAGTATGCGATCAGCGGGTATGAGGTGCGCGCATTGTCGTACCTGCTTAAACCTCTACCGTGGTTCGCGTTTTCGCAGGAGCTCAAAAAATCGATCGACATGGTGCGACGCAATGGCGACGATTCCATGCTCATCGAAACCGGCAACGGACAGATGCGCCTAAATCTTGCCGACATTCTGTATCTTGAATCGATTCGGCACACCATCGTCATCCACACGCTGGAAGACAAACTGTCGATCAACGGAACGCTCAAAGACATGGAAGCCAAGCTTACCGACCATCATTTCTTCCGCTCGAACTCCTGCTATCTGGTGAACCTCAAGCATGTGACGGGCGTTGCCGACCAAGATTGCGTGATGTCGAACGGTGAACAGCTGCGCGCGAGCCGCCCACGCAAGAAGGCGTTCCTGACCGCACTGACCGACTATATGGGGGGTGGCAGGTGATCGGCGCAGTATTGCCGAATATGCTGGCCGGATTGGCAAACGCACCTTCCGTGTCTTCCGCTGCGGTAACCGTGCTTTCGGTGCCGTCGATGACGCCGATCACCAATGCCCTGCCCGACATTCCCCGTTCATATACGGCGATCTGCGAATGGGCCGCCTGTATGGTGTATATCGCAGTGCTGTATCGGCGCGTTCCACTCCAGCGGTCGATCATCGTCAGCGCGGCCGGACTGCTGTTGCTGACTGCAGTGCAGTATTTTGACGGCAGTATGCCAATCTGGTTCTGGATTATCGGCATGCTACTCGCCTTCGCCTGCATGTATGCGACGATTCTGCTTGGCGCGGGCACCGGCAAGCGCGAAGGCCTGTACATTACGGCGCGCGCGTTCGTGCTGGCCGAATTGGTAGCGTCACTGCATTGGCAGATCGTTACGTTCATTGGCGTGCGAGATGGTTTCGCCGATTACGATTGGCGTGCGATCGCGCTGCTGGTCGTTACGTATGCATTGTGCTTCAGTTTGGCTTGGCTGGTTGAACGCGGCAATTTCAGCCAGACCACGCCGACTTTGCCGACCGCTTCCGCCGCGATTGCGACGATGGCCATCATGATTGTCACATTCGCCATGAGCAATTTGAGTTTCGTATCGACGAACACGCCGTTTTCCGGTTCGGTCGGCCAGGAGATTTTCTACATTCGCACGCTGATTGATTTCTGCGGTTTCGCGATTCTGTACGCGCAGCAGGAGCAGGCACGTCGCATCGGAGCGAACACGGAACTTGCGTCCATCAACGCGCAGTTGGAAAGCCAGCATCAGGAATACCTGCAATCGAAGGAAAATATCGAATCGTTGGGCCGCCTTGCGCACGATCTGAAGCATCAGATCACCGCATTGCGTGCCGAAGTCGATCCGAAGCATGCCGCGGCCGGCTTCGAGCAATTGGAGCAATCCGTGCAGCGCTACAGCGCGCAGCAACATACGGGAAATCCCGTGCTTGACGTTATTCTGACCACGAAAGAGCGCACGTGCGCCGATCGCGGAATCACGTTCACCGCGGTCGCGGACGGATCGCTGTTAAGCGGCATGTCGTCGATGGATATCGCGTCGTTGTTCGGCAACGCGCTCGACAATGCGATTGAAGCGACGTCGAAACTGCCGAAACGTGAACAACGACTGATCAAACTTGCGTTATACGAGCAAAACCACTTTATCGTCATCCGTGTTGAAAATTATTACGATTCCCGGCTGAAGAAAGATGCGGAAGGCAATTTGCGCACCACCAAGCGCGACGATCAGCACCGGCACGGATTCGGTGTGAAATCGATTCGTCATATCGCGCAACAGTATGGCGGCGAAGTGACGATCCGCACCGAGGACCACTGGTTCGTGCTGACCGCGCTCATTCCGCGAAAAACCGGCCTTATGGCCATGTAAAAACCGCGCCTGATTCATGCGGAACCTGCGAGGCCACGCACGACTCAGACGCTGTGTTTGGGTGAGATTTGAGCGGCTTGGACGACTGGAAGACGACTCCACTAATTCTCAGGGTTTTGCGGCGCGGTGTCTCCACCCGCCTCACCTTCATTATCGGGCGCTCAGCAGCGGCCACCCGTATGCCAACCCCCTAGTCTACCGTCTAATGCACCCTTGCATGCGCATTCTCCTCAATTAGTTTTCTTTTTTCGCACTTTTCGATAGATGTACAGCGGCAAGCGGTCCACCTAAACGGCTTGCGACGAACGCACTGACCGCAACCGCGAAACCAATGGGCACAAACAGATTAATCGGAGCATCCGCAAGTTCCATCACTAAACAAATCGCCATAAGCGGAGCCTGCTGGGACGCAGCCAACAGCGCGCACGCACCCAGCAGAGCATACATGCCAATCGAATTCGTGTGGAAAACCTGCATCCACAGAACGCCAAGCAACGCACCCCCCGAAGCACCGAGCGCAATACCCGGTTGCAATACACCGCCGGCAGCGCCGGAACGGATCGTCAACAGTGTGACAATCGCCTTCGCAAGGAATGAAACCAACAAAATCGGCAGCACAGCCAAATCAACGTCGGACGAGAAACTCAATTGCGCGGTGGCGCGACCATTGCCCATAACCTGCGGCACCCAAATCGCCACCACACCGGTCAGCAAGCCAACGAGCGGCAGCATCCACAGAATGCCAACGCCCGACGGCTTGGATTTCTCAGCCCACTGCGAGCCGCGACGGAACAGCGCGCCGGCAACGCCGAGAATCATGCCGGCAACCAGTGCGAACGCCATGTAATCGGGGGTAAACAAACCGTCGGTTTCACCAATCAAATAGAACGTGTGTGTGCCCTTGACCAGCGACGCCACCCACGAAGCCAGCGCGGAACAGGCGAATGCGAGCGTCACCGTTTCGAGGGTTATGTCGGCGAGCAGAATCTCGACCGCGAAAAACGTGCCTGCAAGCGGCGCGTTATACACGCCCGCAAGGCCGGCCGCAGCCGTGATCGCCACCAGCATGCGAGTGTCTTTTGCGTCAAGATGCACCCAACGCGCGAACCGTTGACCGAACATCGCACCCAACTCGCGCGGCGCCACTTCTCGACCGATCGACATGCCCGCACCGACAATGAAAATCTGCAGCAGCACATGCACGACGGTCTGCCAAATCGGCATAATATCGCCATTTACCGCCTTTTTAACGGACGGAACTTTCGTGCTGCGCGTACGCAACAGCCACCAAATCACGGCCGCAATGGCCGCACCCGCGGTCACGGAAATCAGTCGACGAATCACAGGAACGTTGAACGGGCCGGATTCCTGCGAATTCTCAACATAGCCGAGTGCAAGATGCTCGACGCCGTACAGCATCAACGTCAGCAGACCAGCGGCCGCACCAATGGCCACTCCCACAATCACCACCGCCGCAATCAACGCCGGAATTCTGCCAATCTTTGGCTGCGTTCCGTGAGAATTCTGCGACTCCTGCGATTCTCGTGTTTTTTGCGATTCCTGCGATTCCCGCATCTGCCGCACTCCTTGCACACCGTCTCCTTCGTTCAATTCATCCCCCCAATTGTCCCACCTGCCGCAACGTCCATTTGTTACGCCCCAAGCGTGGCGATCGGCAGCACCAGAATGCCATCATCACGACGGTATGCAATATCACCACGCCCGACAATAAACGCCATGAATTCAGGCTCACGAACTTGAGATAGAGGATTTCCGCACACTTTTTCTTTGAAAGCATGTAGTTTGTCTACATTTTTCTCCGTGACTTTCAAATCGCTCAGCTTAATCTCCACCGCAGCCCAGCGACCATCCACCAATTCAAGAATCACATCAACTTCAAGACCTTTTTCATCCCGATAATATGCGATTCGATTCGCACCACCCATCGATTCGAGATACACGCGCAAATCACGAATCACCAATGTTTCAAACAAATCTCCCAGCGTTTGCGTGTCACGCGCAAGGACAGCCGGAGTCGCCCCCAGTAACGCGCTCGGCAGCGACGGATCCACGAAATAACGTTTCGGCTTCGTGCGAACTCGAGATTTTGCACGAAGAGAAGGTTCCCATCCTTCCAAATCGTCAATCAGATAGAGACTTTTCAGCTCATCCATATATCGTTTCAGCGTCGGAGCGCTGATGCTGACGCCTTCATCACCGTATGACATGTCTTTCATCAGCGTCTCGTAGGTAGGCGCCTGAGCCACATTCATGGCAAGTGCTTTCATGAGAACCCGCATTATTTCCGGGTTAAGACCAAGCTTAGGAATATTGACGTCCAGTATGCTCCGTACATATTCAGCCGAAGTCTCCAGAGCGAACTCGTCTTCAACATCAAGGTTTGACGGCCATCCACCTCGGCAACACCACCGAGCCACATTCATAATGCCCGTCTTGTTTCTGGAAGGTTCAAACTCGCCTTCAAAAAGTTTGCCGAGACTTACGCTCCCTGTTGATTCACCGGATTCAGCCAAGCTCATCGGACGCATATGAAGTCTCGCAATGCGACCGGTTCCGCTATGGTGTATTTTCTCAGTTTCCTTAGGTTGGCTGGAACCTGTAAGGATTAGCTGCCCTTTACGATTGGCGTTATCGTCAACATGCCGGCGAGCAGCATCCCACACAGCCGGAACTTCCTGCCACTCGTCCACGAGATGCGGCTCTTCACCCATGAGCACCAAATTCGGATCGTTAGACGCGGCGTCGTAGGTAGCGGAATCATCGAGACGATCCACACTGGATGCATGCGCCAAAGCCGTCCACGTTTTGCCACACCATTTTGGACCTACAATCTCAACGGCACCAAAAGCGCGCAGCAGTTTTTCCAGCCGCCGGTCTGCAACGCGAGGACGATATTCCGCCATTTTTAAATCACTCATCATTCCGCACTTTCAAGTTTACGCCAATCTCATTTTCGATTTTACGCTGTTTTGACTTTCGATTTTACGCCAATCTCACTTTCGATTTTACGCCGACAGCACTGCTGACGATTACATTTTCGATATTGAGAAATCACGAGAAAGCAGCAAAAGTCATAAGAAAACCCGCCCGGGAAAAGGAGGAAGACCGGGCGGGTTGAGGAGAGGAAGAAAGGGAAGTCAGCTATGAAGGGTTACTTAGTGGCCTCCTTGGAGTCCTTGCTCTTCGGCATAACCCAGAACTTGAGCAGCGGGTAGCTCACGATCACGGCGAGCAGGGTGTTGACCACGGAGGCAATGGTGCCGGCGATGCCAGCGCCCATGCCCCAACCCTGGCACAGACCAGTCACGTAGCCCGGCAGCACGAGGTTCACAACCACGATGATCACAGCGAGGATCACATACTTCCAAGCGGCGTCCTTGAAGCTGGAGTCAGACTTGAACACCCACTTCATCTGCACGAAGAAGTTCACCACCTGGGCGAGCACCTCGGCAAGCAGGAAGGTGAGGAAGCCGCCCAGACCGTTGCCCTGGGTGTCGTAGTTGAAAATCAGAAAGTGGAACGGCTGAGTCAGGCCCATGCCACTGATGAAGATGGCGGTGCCAATCCACGTCACCACGAAACGGGTGATGGTGGAGATGTTTGACAGCAGGTTGAACAGGATGAATTCCCAGATGTTCGGGTGATCCTTGATCCACTGGCGGATCGGACCGACCTTCTCGGCCGTCTGCGTTGCGTTGTTATCAGTCATTGTTCAGCTCCCTTGTAGTGCGCCTGTTTGCGGATTGGTTGCGGAAGAAGCCGGCAATCACGCCGCCCAATCCGCGGAAGGTGTGGCCGTTGGCGATTTTGACGATGGCGTCGACCATCGCGGAATCGACCATGCCTTGGGTCATCTTGCTCATGGCTCGCGGAGGCATGTTCAGGATGAACAGGGTATTGAGGTCCGGGGCACCGGTCTTCTGGCGGATCTTGGCTTCCTGCTTGGCGAGCGTCTTGGCGACGGTACGCGCCACGAAGCCTTTGGAATCCACCCAAGACATAATCGGATCGTTCACATCGAACGTCACCGGCTTGCCCGGAGCCACAACCTCATGACCAAACAGAATGGCCATTTCAGCATCGGTCACTTCCTTGACGTGACCGCTGAGGTAATGTCCGAGTGCAACATCCGCGGCAACGGGCTCGATATCGCCGGCAACAGTGAGTGGAATCGAAAGCGGCAGATGCTCGGCGTTGTCGCCCACCATCAGCGTCCACTCGCCGGATTCCGTCTTCCATTCGTTGCAGGCAACGTCGAAGTGACGGAAGGTGTAACGATCGAAATCAATGTGCACGCTCTTGCTTTCATGAGCAGCAAGCGAGACCTTGGCGAAGCCCTTGAGTTCGCGATCGGGGCGCAATACGCCGCCCTGCGGACCGCGCACATACAGCTGTACAACGGCTGAACCGGCAACGTCGGAATCGTTGCCGACCATCACGTCAACGCCCTTTTCACCGGCAGTTGCGGCGCTGTAGGTGAACTTGGAATAGCTCAGGCCATAGCCGAACGGGAAGCGCACCGGCACACCGGCGGTTTCGTAATAACGATAACCAACGAATGGGCCTTCGCGGTAGATCGCATCGCGGCCGATTGCCGGATACCAACCGGAGCTCGGGCAATCCTCGTAACGCACCGGCCAGGTTTCAGCCAAATGGCCGGACGGATTGACTTCGCCGGTCAGTGCACGTACGGCTGCGGAAGCGCCGGCCTGACCGGACAGGCCCACGTAAAGTACTGCGGCAACATCATCGATCCACGGCAGTTCCACCGGAGAACCGGCAACAAGCACGATCACGATCGGCTTGCCAGTACCCTTCAGCGCCTCAACCAGATCGTTCTGCACCTGCGGAATCGCCATGGTGGAACGGTCAAGACCTTCGGATTCGCTACGCTCATCAAGACCGACGACCGCAAGCACCACATCCACATCATCCTTACCGGCCAGTGCGACGGCGTCTTCCACGAGCACGCGATCAGCCTTGCCTTGGCGGTCGTAGCCCTGCTCGTAGCCGGCCAATACCAGTCCTTCGGCGTTCTTGACCTCGTCGAGGATGTTCTCCTCCTTGGTGGCGTTCACCTTGGATGAGCCGGAACCCTGATAGCGTGCGGTCGCGGCCATATCTCCGATGACGGCCACGCGAGTGCCCGGCTTGAGCGGCAGCGTGGCGGCGTCGTTCTTCAGCAGCACGCTGGAATGTTCCGCGACCGTTCTGGCGATATCATGGTGCGCCTTCGCGATGTCGTCCGACAGCAGATCGTCGCGGCCGACGCCGACGAGCTTGGTCGCCGCCGCGATTTTGGCGACTTCCGCGGCACGCTTGTTGATGTCCGCCTCGGCGAGCGTGCCCGCTTTGACCGCGCCTTCCAGCTCGCGCACGGAGGTGAAACCTGGCGACGGCATTTCCAGCGAGCCGCCGGCTTTGACGGCTGCGACGGCGGAGTTGGAGCCGCCCCAATCGGAGACGACCATGCCGTCGAAGCCCCATTCGTCGCGCAGGATCTCCTGCAGCAGATGCTTGTTTTCGTGGGCGTAGACGCCGTTGACCTCGTTGTAGGAGGTCATGATGCTCATCGGCTTGGCCTCGCGCACGGCGATTTCAAAACCGGTCAGATACAATTCGCGCATGGTACGTTCGTCCACCACGGAGTTGCTGGCCTGGCGGCGCAGCTCCTGGCTGTTGACCGCGAAATGCTTCGGGCATGCGGAGACGCCGTTGCTCTGGATGCCGCGAATGAGGCCGGCGGCCATACGGCCGGCGACGATCGGATCTTCCGAATAGTACTCGAAGTTGCGTCCGCACAGCGGGTTGCGTTTGACGTTCATGCCCGGTCCAAGCAACACGTTCACGTCGAGATCGTGAGCTTCCTTGCCGAGCGCCTCGCCCATCTCTTCGGCGAGCGCCGGATCCCAGGTGTTGGCCACGGTGCAGGCGGTCGGGAAGCAGGTGGCCGGCTTGGATGCGCCGATGCCGAGGTGGTCGCCTTCGCCAAGCTGCCTGCGCACGCCGTGTGGGCCGTCGCTCATGACGAAGCCGGGAATGTCGGCGCGATCGTTGCCGCGCGAATCCCATTCGGATCCGCCGGACAGCATCGCCGCCTTTTCAACGATCGAAAGATCTTCAAGTTCCATGGGTTCTCCCTCGCACTAGGTGTTGCCAAAACCTGCTTTGCCGAGCCTGCCCTGTCCGCTCCGCCCGACTGCGCTGTTTTCTTGCGATTTCCCGCTGCCGTACCGCGCTGCATCGCACCGTGCCGCACGCGGGATTTCGCCGCTAGTTTGATTGAACCAGCTTTTGCGATGCCATCACCGCCGTATTACACAACCTGTCGTTTTGCTCGCACAATCGGCATATGGGCGCGGTGAAGAGGGTATGCGGTGGCGCAGAACGCGCATAAAATCGCATCGTTCCATTTTGCAATCGATGGCAAGCGTTTCGATATGCGTATATCGTTGCAATTTCAAGCGACTCGCCGATATTGATACCTTTTTGCACAAGCGCTATCTTTCTTAACGAAAGTAAGTTTTGCTGACTTTTCTTCAATGCGGAACATGCTTTGATCACTCAACGCGGAGAGCGATGTTTCGCAGCGCACAGAAAGGATAATGAGATACGCGACCAGCAAAGCAGCGACACGAGCATCGCCTTGGACGCCAATACGGACGTCCAGCAGGAGGCCGATAAACCGGCAGTCAAGTGGAGGTACCTCTTCGGCTTCCTCGCCTGGACCGTGCTTAACGCCATCGTCATCGCACTGTGCGCTGGCGCGTCGGTCTTGACCATCAAG
The DNA here is from genome assembly GCF_002742445.1 of Bifidobacterium sp. N4G05. Lineage (GTDB taxonomy): Bacteria > Actinomycetota > Actinomycetes > Actinomycetales > Bifidobacteriaceae > Bifidobacterium > Bifidobacterium hominis. The sequence continues at coordinate 38,571 of NZ_NJNQ01000002.1, forward strand.
CGCATCAAGTAATTCAAACAGGACCGTACCGTCGCATATGATGACACGGCCCCAATCCAGTTCTCCCGATTTTTCCCACACTCAAAGGAGCCCCACATGGTAGACAGCACACTGTTCTCGCTGGCCACGCTCAACGCCCATCCGGCAATGAATCCGGATTCGGTGATCCAGGGCGATCATTGGCGCATCGGCCTCATCACGGACGCGCTCGTCCGTTTCGAATGGTCCGACAGCGGCCGTTTCGTGGATGACGCCACGCAGATGGCGATGGTCCGTGATTTCGGCGAAAAGCCTGAATTCACCGTCACCGAACGTAATGGCTGGCTGGAAATCGACACCCCGTCGCTGCATATCTCCTACAACCAGCGCAAGTTCTCTCCGGAAGGCCTGTACGCAACCGTCAAGCACGTCAACGCCATCGAAAACACTTGGCATTACGGCGACGTGCAGCGCAGGAACCTCGGCGGCACCTACCGTACGCTCGACGAGGCGAACGGCCGCATCCCCGTCGATCCGGGCGTCAACAGCACCGACGGTTGGGCGATCATCGACGATTCCAAGTCGAACGTCATCCGCGAAACCGCCGAAGTGAACGGCAACCACAACGATTTCGGCACGTGGGTGACCCCGAAGGAAGAGCCGACCACCGACCTGTATCTGTTCGGCTACGGCCACCGCTACCGCGAGGCCGTGCACGCCCTGTACCGCCTGACCGGCCCGACCCCGCTGCTGCCGCGCTTCGTGCTGGGCAACTGGTGGAGCCGCTACCACCGCTATACCGAAACCGAATACCGTCAGCTCGTCGAACGTTTCGAAAAGGAAGGCATCCCGTTCACCACGGCCGTCATCGATATGGACTGGCACCTGGTTGACGACGTCGACCCGAAGTACGGCTCCGGCTGGACCGGCTACACGTGGAACAAGGACTTCTTCCCGGATCCGAAGCGCTTCCTCAACTGGCTGCACGAGCATGGCATGAAGGCCACGCTCAACGTCCACCCGAGGGACGGCGTGCGCGCGTTCGAAGAGCTGTATCCGCAGGTCGCCAAGGCCATGAACATCGATCCGGAAAGCGGCGAGGCCGTGCAGTTCGACCTGACCGATCCGAAGTTCATGGAGGTCTACTTCGACCAGCTCCACCACCCGATGGAGGAAGATGGCGTCGACTTCTGGTGGATTGACTGGCAGCAGGGCGGCCTGACGCGGCAGCCGGGCCTCGACCCGCTGTGGGGCCTGAACCACCTGCATTACCTCGATTCCGCCCGCAACGACGGCAGCGACTACAGCGAACGCAACCCGCGCCCGCTCACCTTCTCGCGTTACGCCGGCCCGGGCTCGCACCGCTACCCGATCGGCTTCTCCGGCGACACCGTCGTGACGTGGGAGTCGCTGAAGTTCCAGCCGGAATTCACCGCCTGCGCTTCCAACATCGGCTACGGCTGGTGGAGCCACGACATCGGCGGCCACATGTTCGGCTACCGTGACGAGGAGCTGGAGGTCCGCTGGTACCAGCTGGGCGCGTTCAGCCCGATCAACCGTCTGCACTCCACCGATTCGCCGTTCAACGGCAAGGAGCCGTGGAACTTCCACGGCGATGCGGAACGTGCGATGACGTCCGCGCTGCGCCTGCGCCATGCGATGATCCCGTACCTGTACACGATGAACCGTCGCGCCGCATTCGACAACGAGCCGCTCGTGCAGCCGCTGTACTGGGACTATCCGGAAATCGAAGCCGCATACAAGCTCACCGACGAATTCCGTTTCGGCACCGAGCTGCTGGTCGCGCCGATCGTCGATCCAGCCGAGCGTTCCGTGCAGCGTGCGAAGGCCGACGTGTGGCTGCCGCAGGGCGAATGGTTCGATTTCTTCGACGGTCGCCATTACACGTCTCGTCCGGCCGAAGGCCGCCGTCTGGAGGCTTGGCGCGATCTCGACCGCATGCCGGTGTTCGCCAAGCCCGGCGCGATCGTGCCGCTGCAGATTCCCGCCGAGGGTGAGGCGCTCAACTCCGTGGCCAACCCGCGCGCACTGCAGGTAGTGGTGTTCCCGGGTGCCGAAAACAGCTTCACGCTGTGGGAGGATGACGGTGCCGCACAGAGCAAGGATCGTTGGGCATCCACCGAAATGGCGCTGCGTTTTGAGGGCGATTCCGCACAGTTCTCGATCGCCCCTGCGGAAGGTGCGACGGACGTCATTCCGGCTTCCCGCGATTGGACGGTCACGTTCCGTGGCATCGCTCCGGAAGCGATGCACGCCGTCCGCGCGACCGTCGACGGCTCTGCCGCCGCTCCGGAAGTCGCGTACGATGCGGAAACGCTGAGCCTGACCGTCACGCTGCGTGACGTGCCGACGAGCTCCGCAATCGCCATCGATTTCGCCGACGGTCTTGCCGTTGCGGACGATCCGGTTGAAGCCGACGCGTTCGCCGTGCTGAAGGATGCGCAGATGCTGTACATGACCAAGGAGCTCGCATACCGCGCGATCCGCGAGCTGGGCAAGGATGCGCTGCCAGCACTGAGCACGCTGGAGGATCTGCACGGCGTTGGCGCGCAGACCAAACACCAGTCCCACATGCCGCAGCCGGTCATCCAGGCCCTGGCCGAAGTGCTGACCCGCAACTGACCTCATCGCAATAATTCAAAATAAAACGCGTGCGCGTCCGGATGGTTTCCGCCCGGACGCACACGCGTTTTGTTTTATGTACGAAATTAGTATGACTCGACATTCCGCATAGATTCGAAGAAGAATCAATGACACGCCCATCGCAAATGCGATAATTCCATAATCACAACAGGCATGTTGCAGCTTCTCTCGCTTGAGAAAGGTAAAGCATTAAAACCCTAAAGTGTATACGTTTACAAATAACAATCTAGATATTGACTTTGAGACTTATATACTATAATGTTATCGTATACATGATAGCTTTATGAGCTACTCACTTCGACGAAGAAAGAAAGGAGCAAATATGCAGAACGGGGATTTTCGCTAAACCGGCTGCAGCGCCAATGATGTACGTCCAATTACTTCAGCCAGTACAACGCAGCAACATCTACAGCAGGTAACCCCGTCTGCCACCTAGCTGTTAAGGCAACGGTGCCTATGTATGCCATCGCAGCACATTTCAACAGCAATCATGAGAGGTGCTGCCCATAGATGAACAACACCTCTCATACAAACTGCATCTAGCAACGTCAAAGAAGAAGGCTTTCATGACTGATTTCAATCGTTCCAAGCTTCCCGACAGCGTCCGTTCGAACGGCGCGACCCCGAATCCGTGGTGGGCGAACGCGGTGGTCTACCAGATCTACCCGCGTTCCTTCCAGGATTCCAACGGCGACGGCATCGGCGACCTGAAGGGCATCACCAGCCGTCTCGACTACCTCTCCGACCTCGGCGTGGACGTGCTGTGGCTGTCCCCGGTGTACAGGTCCCCGCAGGACGACAACGGCTACGACATCTCCGACTACCAGGACATCGACCCGCTGTTCGGCACCTTGGAGGACATGGACGAGCTTCTCGACGAGGCGCACAAGCGCGGCCTGAGGATCGTAATGGACCTGGTCGTCAACCACACGTCCGACGAGCACGCCTGGTTCCAGGCCTCCCGCGACAAGGACGACCCGCACGCCGACTGGTACTGGTGGCGTCCCGCCAGGCCGGGCCACGAGCCGGGCACCCCGGGCGCCGAGCCGAACCAGTGGGGCTCCTACTTCGGCGGCTCCGCATGGGAGTACGATCCGAAGCGCGGCGAATACTATTTCCACCAATTCTCTAAGAAGCAGCCGGATTTGAATTGGGAGAATCCGGAGGTGCGCAAGGCCGTCTACAAGATGATGAACTGGTGGATGGACCGCGGCATCGACGGCTTCCGCATGGACGTCATCACCCTCATTTCGAAGAAGGTCGACAAGAACGGACGTCTGCCGGGTGAGGAAGGTTCCGAAATCGCCGATCTGCCGGTCGGAGAGGAAGGGTATTCGAATCCGAACCCGTTCTGCGCGGACGGCCCAAGGCAGGACGAGTTTCTTGCCGAAATGCGTCACGAGGTCTTCGACGGTCGCGAAGGGTTCCTGACTGTAGGCGAGGCTCCGGGCATCACCCCAGCTCGCAACGAGCACATCACTGACCCAGAAAACGGCGAACTAGACATGCTGTTCCTGTTTGAGCATCTGGATGCCGATTGCGAGGACAATACCAAGTGGAAGCCGACCAAGCTCGAACTCCCCAAGCTGAAGGAGATTCTCAACGGCCAACAGAATGCGGTATCCAAAGCCGGCTGGGCCAGCCTGTTCTTCGATAACCATGACCAGCCACGCATCGTCTCCCGCTGGGGCGACGACTCCACCAAGGAGACTCGCGAGGCATCGGCGAAGGCGCTTGCCCTGCTGCTGCACATGCACCGCGGCACCCCGTACATCTACGAAGGCGAGGAACTGGGCATGACCAATGCCCACTTCACCGAACTCGACCAGTACCGCGACCTCGAATCCCTAAACGCCTACAGGCAGAGAGTTATCGAAACCGGAGTGCAGGACTGCAAATCCATGATGCATGGAATCGCAGAACGCAGCCGAGACAACGCGCGTACGCCGATGCAGTGGGACGGCTCCAAGTACGCCGGCTTCACCGCGCCGGACGCAGCCACCGAACCGTGGATCAGCGTCAACCCGAACCACGTGGAAATCAACGCCGCAGCGCAATGCGATGACCCGGAATCCGTGCACGCTTTCTATAAGCAACTCATAGATCTAAGGCACAGGAATCCAGTCGTGGCCGCAGGAGATTTCCGGCTACTGGACGCGTCAGATCGACAGGTGTATTCGTTTGTCCGCGCTCTTTCGTCCAAGGACGGGCAGGTCGCTAAACGACTTCTCGTCATGGTCAATGTCTCGGGAGAGATTGCACGTATTCCGTCGGAAACAGCGGCCTTGCTTCCCCTCGATGTCGACGAATCCCATATCGTCATAACAACGCACGATTCAGCTCACACCAAACTTTCGCTTACGAAGCGTGAACTGGCTCCATGGGAGGGAGTGGCGATCGAACTTTAATTACCATGCTTAGCATGTAACGTTTCACTCATCATAAGTGGACAGATGGCGGGCAAAATTCCATTCCCCTCAACCCGCCATAGCCCTTCCGACAAACGGTATCAATAACCGGAAATCGGAACGTGCTCTCATCCTGGTGACATGGATTTGGTTTCCTTCTCTTTCCCAAGTCCTCGCCACCAGGATGTTTTTCTTTAGGAACAACAAAGGGTCAGCCCCATCTGCGAGGCAAGACATTCGCCAATCAAGAATAGGGGAACCGCAACTACGAGCCTTCTCAAAATTCAGATGCTCTTCCCTTGCTTTTATGCATCCTGCATATTCTCCTAAGCATCGACAAAATCAGGAGCATATACGCATAGGACGCACATCCGAGCAGAGAATTTCGCCGTCACATACCCATATGGCATCTCATGACTTCTCCATCAGACTTATGACAGAGGAGCAGTTGAAGCCCTCAATGCAAGATATGTATCCAAAACCCTATTCTGAACTTCAGGCTGTTGTCCACGGATAAGATCCAACACCAGACGCCCTGCCTCAGCACCAAGAAAATCCACTTCCTGATGAACGGTGGTGAGATTGAATTGCTTTGCATAGGTGCTGTCATCAAAACCGACAAGCGACATGTCCTGAGGAACTTTAATACCGCTCCGCATCAGCTTGAATAACAGCGGAATGGCCATCCCATCACTCAAACAACAGACTGCCGTAGGCCGCGGCGAGCATGTCAGCAATTGCGATATCGCGTAATTCTCCGGTTCATCAACTTCACGTGGCACATGAATCAACAAAGGCTCAATGGATTCGCCAACGTCATGGCATGCACGCAGGAAGGCATCGGAACGTAAATCAGCGCTATACGGCAAGGGTGCATGCTTCAATTCGGAACATACAAAACAAACTCTGTGGTGTCCAAGATCATGCAGATGCTTAACAACCAAGCGCATACTGGCATATTCATCAATGCCGATGGTGGCGCTAAAACCCTGTGTAACAGGCACATTGATACCAATCAACGGTATATCAAGACGTCTAAGATCCTCGATTTCCATCACGTCTACACCGAACGACGAGACGACCACGGCATCAACGTTGTGCCGCAATGGAATCTCCTCAAACAGTTGCCGACGATTGGTTACATCGGGAATGTAATACGTACAAATGTCATAGCCCTCCGGCTGCAACACATCATTCAACGCCCCACAAATGTGAGAGTTAAACCAAGTGGCCACCGGCTCGCTAATCAGCACGGCAATACGGAACGATTGTTGTGATTTCAACGCCGAAGCGGAACGCGAGATAGTGAATCCAAGCTCCTGTGCCGCAGTCATAACCTTTTCACGCGTTTCCTGCAACACCTTGTCAGGATGAGCGAATGTTCTCGAAACAGTGGCCGTCGACACGCCGGCTTTATTCGCGACATCTTGCGTCGTGGGCTTCAAATTGATGCCTCATTTCTGTTGTTTTTCAAAGGATAAAACCTGTGTTCTCCAAGAAGGGGTTTCTCCGATGAACTCGTATACATCTAAAACCAGTATACATTATTTGACGGTTGGAAAACCTGATGATATCGTATACATTGTTCCCGCAAATCGAAGTAGATCACAGGGAACAAAGGAGGATTGAAAATGAAAAACAAGCAATGGATGCTTCGTGCAGTCGGCGTGATTTCTGCTCTTGCTTTGGGCCTCGGCGGACTTGCCGCATGCGGCAACAGTTCCTCGGCGGAAAGCAAGAACGGACGCGTCTACTATCTCAACAAGAAAGCCGAAGAGCAGTCGACATGGGTTAAGCTCGGCAAGGCATTCGAGAAGGAAACCGGCATTCCGGTTCAGATTCAGACCGGCGGCACCGATTACGATGCGACGTTGCGTTCGGAGCTTTCCAAGAAGGCCGCTCCTACGATGTTCCAGGCTGATGGCCCGAGCTTCATGAGCAGCTTCAAGAAGTACGCCAAGGATTTGTCCAACAGCGACATCTACAAGCAGCTTGACAAGAATTACAAGAATCGTGTGCTGACCAACGATGAGGGCAAGCCAATCGCCATTCCTTACGCAACCGAAAGCTATGGCATCATCTACAACAAGTCTTTGCTCAAGAAGTATTTCGACGCCAGCTGGTCAACGGTGAAGTCCGCCGAAGACATCAACAACTTCAAGGCGTTGAAGACCGTCGCGGACGAGATTCAAGCGCACAAGGACGAAATTGGCGTCAAGGGAGCGTTCAGCTCCGCAGGTCTCGACACCAGCTCGGCTTTCCGCTATAACTTCCATCTCCCCAGCGTGCCGCTGTACTACGAATACGCCGATGACGGTGTCGACATGACCAAGGTTCCGTCCAGCGTCAAGGGCACCTATGTCAAGAAGATGAAGAACATCTTCGATCTGTACATTAAGGATTCCACGGTCGAGCCCAGCTCCTTGTCCGGTAAGACCATGGATGATTCAATCGCCGAATTCGCCACAGGCCAGGCCGTGTTCTTCCAGGATGGCGTGTGGGCCTACAACCAGATCAAGGGTCAATCCGTGTCTGACAACGATCTGGGAGTGTTCCCCATCTACATTGGCGCCAAGGGCGAAGAGAACCAGGGTCTGAATCAGGTGATCAGCAATTACTGGTGCGTGAACTCCAAGGTCTCCGAAAAGGATCAGCAAGCCACTGAAAAGTTCCTGAGCTGGCTAGTCACTTCCGATACCGCGCTTAAGGCCATCTCCCAGGACATGGGACTGGTGTCTCCGTTCAAGGGCTTCGACAACGAGAAGTACCAAGTTACCAATCCGCTGGTGGGCGTCAATCGTGAATACCAGAAGGCCGGAAAGACCGATGTAATCAGCGTTCCTACCGTTTCTCACCAGTGGGAGCAGAATCTCGGTTCCGCAGAGCTTAACTACGCTCAGGGCAATGGCAGCTGGGATGATGTTGTCAAGGTATTCACCAATGACTGGGCCAGCGAATACAAGCTTGCTTACGGCGAGTGAGGAAACCCTGTCATGATCACTATGACCGGTCGGGCCATCAGGCGCTGGTGGCCCCTGTTTGTACTACCGACATGCTTCGCTTTCGCCCTCGGCTTCGTAGTGCCGCTGGTGATGGGTATCTATCTCAGCTTCACCGAATTCACCACGATCACCGATGCCGAATTCGTAGGCTTGAAAAATTATGTCAGAGCATTCCAGGATCCCGACTTCCTGCATGCGCTGCTGTTCACTCTGGCCTTCACCATCGTCACCACCATATTGATCAATGTCGCCGCATTCTTCGTCGCTTATATGTTCACGAAGGCGATGCGCGGTGCGAAACTGTTCCGTTCGGTGTTCTTTATGCCTAACCTCATCGGCGGCATCGTGCTGGGCTATATCTGGCAGCTGCTGTTGAACGGCGTTCTGGCCCACTGGAACATCTCGCTGACATATCACGCCAAATACGGATTCATCGGCATGGTAATCCTAGTTTGTTGGCAACAAATCGGCTACATGATGGTGATTTACATCGCCGGACTGCAAAACGTTCCTGGCGACGTGATAGAGGCCGCTTCCGTGGATGGTGCCACTCCGAAACAGATTCTATGGAGCATCACCATTCCGCTGATGATGCCAAGCATCACCGTCTGCTCGTTCCTTACCGTGACCGGTGGATTCAAGCTCTTCGATCAGAACCTCGCTCTGACCAACGGCGCTCCGAGTAACACCTCGGAAATGCTGGCCTTGAATATCTACCGCACGTTCTACGGACGAGCCGGATTCGAGGGCGTAGGCCAGGCAAAGGCAGTGATGTTCTTCGTCCTCGTTGCCCTGATTGCCATCATCCAGAACAAACTCACCACCAGTAAGGAGGTCCAAGCATGAACCAGCGCATCAAGCACGGCCCATTCTGGACCGGACTGTTCTCGGTCATTTCTTTGGCGTGGTTGTTCCCGCTTGCTCTAGTGCTGATTAATTCCTTCAAAAAGAAGGTCTACATCTCCGCGGACACCTTCTCCTTGCCAACTGGTAAGGAATTTGCGGGACTCTTCAACTACAAGGATGGCATCGAGAAGACCAACTTCATTGCCAGCTTTGGGTGGAGCCTTGTCATTACGGTCGGTGCAGTGCTTCTCATCCTCCTTTGCACCTCGATGTGCGCTTGGTGGATTGTGCGAGTGAACAACGTCGCATCGAAAATCATCTACGTGTTGTTCCTGTTGAACATGATTGTTCCATTCCAGATGGTGATGTTCCCTCTGTCGAAGATGGCTGACATGCTTGGCCTGAACACCCCATGGGGCGTCTGCCTTGTGTATCTGGGATTCGGCGCAGGACTTCCCGTATTCATCTTCACAGGTACGATCAAATCCATTCCGCAGGAAATCGAAGAATCCGCAATGATTGATGGCGCCGGAGCGGTGCGTACATTCTTCACCATCGTTGTGCCGATGATGCGCTCGTCGATTATCACCGTGGCGATTCTGCAGACCATGTGGATTTGGAATGACTACCTGCTGCCGTATCTGACCTTGGATCTGCAAAGGTTCAAGACCATTCCAATCGTGATCCAGTATCTGCGTGGAGGCTACGGCAGTATCGATATGGGCGCCCTGATGGCATGCCTGGTGCTGGCGATTATTCCAATCGTCATCTTCTTCGCACTATGCCAGAAGTACATCATCCAAGGCATCACCGCCGGTGCGGTGAAGGGCTGATCCAATATGAACACAGTGTTCGCTAAGGACTCTGTTTTCATGCGAGGCCTTGATATGGTGGCCAACGCCGCGGTACTCACTCTACTTACAGCAGTGTGCAGCATCCCGTTGGTCACCATTGGGGCCGCGCTATCGGCTTCCTACGAAGCTGCTTGGGCGGCAAAAGAAGGTCGAGGATACCTGCTTCGCACATATTTCTCGGCATTTAAAAGAAACTTCCCAGTTGCAACGGCCATATGGTCAGTGCTCGCCGCAACTGGATTGATGCTCATTGCTTTATGGCTTTTCACTACCAGCATGGCTGCGATGATAGTGAAAATCATGCTAACGCTGCTATGGCTCATCATCATGGTCTGGGCTTGGCCGTTAACGGCACGCTTCGAAAACTCAGTGATGGCTACTTTACGCAACGCGCTACTGTTCGGTGGCACATCGCCGTTTACGACTTTGGTTGCTCTTATCATTCCAGCCATCGCAATCGGACTAACAGTGGCCAGTCTGCAATGGCTTCCCAAAGGATTGTATCTATTGCTGATACTGGGCTTCGGCATAGTGGTACAACTGCAAATACCACTGTTCGAACATGCACTAAAACCCTATGTAAATAAGGTGGCCGCATAGCAGCAAGCAAGTTTCCAAGCTTTTGAGCAAATACAATAAAGCTCAATCTTTCGGGCGGTAGCAGTGCTACCGCCCATTTACGTTTTCATTCGCATTTCGTATGAACCGCATGACACTTTTCTCTTTAAGGCATCGAGATGGTGACGTTTTCTTGGACTTCCCGACCGGGAGGAGAACCCCCTTATGGCAAAGTGCAGCAGGGAGCAGCGTGACAGGGCCGTGGACCTGTACGTCAGATACGAGCGCTACGCCGCGGACGTGATCCGCGAGCTCGGCTATCCCAGCAGAGGGATGCTGCCGGTGTGGTACCAGGAACGCCTCGAGGAGGAACGCACCGGCGTCCCCTCCAGGCGCGGCGAACGCTACAGGCGCTACACGGACGAGCAGAAGCGGGCCGCGGTGGACCATTACCTCGGACACGGCAGGCGTCTGAAACGCACCATGCGCGCGCTCGGCTATCCGAAAAGCCATGAGCTGCTCACCGCGTGGATCGACGAGCTCGCTCCCGGCCGACGCAAGCTGAGGCACGGCCCGGTTCCCGAGGAATTGAAGCGGAAGGCGGTGGTCGCGGCCGCGTCCGGAAGGTCGGAATCACGCGATGCCGCCGCCGGACTGGGCGTGGAGGCGTCCGTCGTCGGGAAACTGGAAACGGCAGATGCTCGCCGGATCCAAGGAGACGCACGTGACGAAGACACCTGGAGAGAAGCCCCCGACGGCCGGGGAAGGGAAAACCAGCGTGGAGCCCTCTACGCCGGCGGCCCGCGGGACGCGGCCGGCCTGGCGGACGCGGTGGCGGCGCTGGAGAAGAGGCTGGCGGAGACGCGGACCCGTCTGGACGAGTTGGACGCCGATGTCGAGCGGCAGCGGCGGGAGAAGAGGGAACTGGACATCGAGATCGCGATCCGGAAGGGCACGTTGGAGCTGTTGGGAAAAGAGCCGGGCGCAGACCCGAAAAAGCCCGGCCAGCCGAGAGAAGGCCGTCCTCGTCAAACAGACCAGTGAGAGGCTCGGCGTGACCGCCGGAAGCCTGCTGCCCGTGGTCGGCATCGCGCGCGGCACGTACCATTACCAGCTCAACGCCATGAAACGTCCCGACAAGGACTCCGGTCTACTGGAGCTCGTGCGCGAGGCGTTCGAGAACAGCAAGCGCGGGTACGGGTACAAGCGGGTCCACCTGGAGCCGGAAAGCATGGGCGTCAGGGTATCGGCGAAACGGGTCATGCGGCTGACGGCCAGGCATGGCCTGGCGCCCCTGTTCAAGAGCGCGAAGCGGTACGGCTCATACAAGGGCGAGCCCGCCAAGGCGCCGAAGAATCTGGCGGACAGGGATTTCCACGCCGAGCGTCCGAACCGGCTGTGGATCACGGACCCGGCCGGGTTCTCGATTCCCGCGGGCAAGGCCTATCTGTCGCCCGTGATCGACTGCCACGACGGGCTTCCCGTCGCGTGGACGATCGGCACCAGCCCGAACGCGGCGTTGGCCAACGGCATGCTCGCCGACGCGTGCTCCACGCTCAGGGACGGGGAGAAGCCGATCATCCATTCCGACCGTGGCTGCCGCTACCGGTGGCCCGAGTGGATCCGCATCTGCAAGGAGCATGGTCTGACGCGTTCGATGAGCGCGAAAGGCTGTTCTCCGGACAACGCGGCCGCGGAGGGGTTCTTCGGCCGTCTCAAGCAGGAGTTCTTCCATAAGCGGAGCTTCGCGGGCGTTGCCTCGCGAATCCCATTCGGACCCACCGGAAAGCATTGCGGCCTTTTCAACGACCGAAAGTTCTTCGAGTTCCATTAGCTCTCCCTTGCACTAAGTATGTCGCAAACCCGCTTCGTCAGGTCTGTCTTGCTCGGCTTCACTGTGGTTTTTCTTGCGATTTTCCCGCTGCCGCACCGCGCTGCATCGTGCCGTGCCGCACGCAGGTTTTCGCCGCTAGTTTGATTGAACCAGCTTTTGTCACACCACCACTGCCGTATTACACAACCTGCCGTTTTGCACGCACAATCGGATATCCCCAAACTGATTTCAGAATCAAAGGAACTCACATGGCAGATAGCACTCTGTTTGGAATTGGCATCTGATCGACGACGTCGACCCAGCGCACGATTTTACCGCTCCCCCGCGCTTTCGCATGCGTTCCATACACACCACACGGCGTAGGAAATGAGCGGACAGATGGTGGCGGAAATAATCACGTCGGTCGGATAGTGCAAGCCGAGCAGTAGTCGCGAACAGGCAACCGCCACGACAAGCGCGACAGCGCCAATGATCGCCCTGCGGAGGAATACCCGTCTTCGGTTTGCACGCCCGTCATCTTCTCCGTCGGGGAAGCATTTGTGCGCGAAATTACGTACGGTAAGAATCATCATGACAGATACGATCACCGCGGCCGCCGTGTGACCACTCGGAAAACTTGGATCGCCCGGCAACAGGCCACTGCCGACGGACGTGATCGGACGGGGGCGTTCGACCAGCCATTTGACGCCGGTCACGTACAGTATTGGCGCCGCCGACACGACGACATCGCGGATGACGACGCGCCTACTGCCGGTAATACGCGAATCGATAGCGGCGAGCGCGGCAACGATTGCGATGCAGCCTGCTGTTGAAAACAGGTACGCAAGTACCGTGGAGCAGTCACGCAACCCTTCTGGCAGCGTCGCTAAAGTCTGCAAAATATTGGTTTCACGCATTGTTGCGATTGTCGAATTGCGCAGTGCGACGCCAATCATAGGCACAATGCCGCACAATATGGCGGTTGCGATTACCACAGCCACCGCTCTCGCGATACTTCCGTTCTTCACATGCATGATTCCAGTTAAGCACAGTTCACCGTGCCGTTGCCGTGTGTTCACATCCGGAGTATCCCCGAAAAACGACGGATTGTCCTTCAAGGTACTTCCACGGCTTCCCCGACACGCACGCCACGAACGGCTGGGCAACGCAAATATGGCATACCCGCACAGAAAATACCGGAACGATGCGAGAATCGAAGTTGGCGTTCAAAAAGAAAGGCAAGAAATATGACCGAACCGACAGCACTGACCATACGCCATATGAAAATCGAGGATTATCCGCTGGTATACGGACTGTGGACGCGATGCACAGGTTTCACTATGAGGGATATAGACGATTGCAAGGATGCAATAAAGACGTTTCTCAAACGCAATCCCGACACCTGTTTCGTAGCCGAGGACGATGGCGGAAGGATCATTGGCGCGATTCTTGCCGGCCACGACGGAAGACGGTCGCGCATCTACCACACGGCGGTTGACCCCGACGCGCGCGGTAGGGGCATTGGCTCGATGTTGGTGGGCCGTGTGGCTGAAACGCTTCGTACGATCGGTCTGCCGAAAGTCGCTGTCGGAGTGCCCGCAGACAACGATGCCGGCAACGATTTCTGGGAACGGCAAGGCTTTGCAGTCCGTGACGATTTGGTTTATCGGGAACTGCCGTTGTAATAACGAACCATCCACGATGCCGTGCACGTCGCCTCAGCCCACGTTGTTCGCGGACAGCGAGTAGAAGCCGCAGCATGCCGCCCCGCCCATGGACACGTAGGCAACGACGGCGGTGCCGCGGCCCAACGCGTTCATCGCGTGGCGCAGCAGCCACGCGTCAAGAGGGCCCCTGCCGCGATGGAAGTCCGAGAGGCCATCGATGGTGAATCGCTATTCGGACAGAAGACGCGGTCTGTGCGAGCGAACTATGCTTTGGCTAGCTTCTTGTGCCTGAGAGTGTAAACGGCATCGGCGGAATCGGCGACACGCTTGGAATGTGTCACCACAATGACACATTTACCGAGTTGATGAGCGGCATGACGCAAAAGATCAATCACCTCATCAGTCATTTCCGGATCCAGGCTGCCAGTCGGTTCATCCGCCAGAATCGCGCGACCAGGCGCCACTAGGGCGCGACCGACCGCCACACGCTGACGTTGGCCACCCGACAAGTGCATAATGTTGCGCTTCGATTCCTCACGGCTCAGCCCCAGATCTTCGAGGATCTTCATATCGGCCTTGGGATTGACCAGGCGCAGATTCTCTTCGGGAGTGAGATAGTCGATCAGATTATGGTCCTGGAACACCAAGGACACGTGCTCGCGACGGTGCTTTGAATAACCCGTCGCAGCTATATCCTCGCCCTCAAAACGGACCACTCCATCAGAGGGGGCATCCAGACCGGCCAGCAGGGACAACAAAGTGCTCTTTCCCGCTCCCGATGGGCCGGTTATCGCATACATCTTTCCGGATTCGAAATCTACGTTTACGTCCGAAAGAACGCGGATCTTCGCCGCGCCATATGAGTAATTGACATGGTCCAATTGCAGACAGATAGTCATGATTAATATCTCCTAACGCATAGAGGAAAGAATGGATTTCGGGGATTTGGCCAGCACTGCGGCGCACGACACGGCGAGCGCGATCGCGATGACCGCGCATCCGAGCAGCAGGATGAGCAGCGTCTGTTCTGGCGGCAGAGCCTCCACCTGCAATGATTCAAGAGGCGCGACTCCCGAATCGTGCAGCAGGAGCGAGGACACGTATCCAGACAATAGGGAACCCGTGCCCAGCGAGCATAGGGCGGCGACCACAGCCATGAGACCGGTTTCGATTGCGAACTGGGCGACAATCTGCATCTTGCCGACGCCGAGAGCCAGAAGGGTGCCTATCTCATGGATACGTGAGCGAATCCAGAAGACAAGCGCCATGCCCAGTACCAACACATCAGCCAAGCAAACGGACAGCAGCACCATACGGACCAGATCGCGCACCGTTTCCACCGACTGCAGCACGCCGGAAAGACGCGCCGAGTCATCGGTGACGCCATACTTGCTTCCAGCGATTTTTTTTGCTTGGGCCACTGCGGTGGAAAGAGCCTGCGGACTATCCGAAAGGCACCGGATCGTGCCGACCCGTTCCTCTCCAGTCAGCGCGGAAACCACTTGGGCACCCGCATAGATAAGATTCTCCGATGCATCTGATGGCATAGGGCTCTGTGCCTGTACATTGCCAGAGAAGATTCCGGCCACGCGAACGGTGGAATCGCGGTCTTCCTGACTGAGCCGGAGCGTTGATCCCACCGATAATCCATTCTCACGTGCGAAATCCCGGTGAATCAGTACATTCCGGCCATTACCTGAAATGTGGTGTCCTTGTTCCAACCGGTACAGACCGCTTTGGAACTCTTCGGACAACGAGGAGTCAGTAGTGCCCAGCACGCTGACCTGCGTGGATAGACCGGAATCCAGCCGAGGACCATGTTCGGGGACAACCGGATGCGCGCCATCCACCCCTGCCAAGGTCTTACGCTCGTAAACGGTTTTTCCTACACCGGGGATGCGCGAGAACCGGCTCGCTTCCTTTAGACTTGCAGGATTCTCGCCTGTGTCGACGGTAAAACCTATTCCCATGCTTCTGCCGATATCGTCGGACATCTTCTGAAGCGCCGTTGACACTCCGACCTGAGCCACAAGACTGGTGAAAACCATCAGCATCAACAGTCCGATGATTCCGCTGCGTACCGGTTTACGCACGATTGCCAGCGTGGCACGATTCCACACGTTCATGCCCGTCATCGCAGCTCCGACAGGCTTCGCGGCGACTTGCGCAGCATCGGTATGCACGATATGGCGACGCATACCAGCATCACCGCCAGCAGGCCGAGCGACACATACAGTACGGCAGTCGTGTCGATCGATACCGTGAGCGAATCCAAGGTACGAACCGACATATTGGATTCGAGATCGCCGCCAACCTGTCCCATGCTGCTCAGCTCCTTCGCCGCGGAGGCGTTCACGGAACGGAGGGCCGAGGTGCCAAGCCATTGAGCCACTCCTCGTGCGCACAACCATCCGAGGACCAGGGACGGCAGGCCGATCAGAATCATTTCGGTTAGATATTGGGCGATCAGGGATGGCTTGCCGATGCCGAGGGACACCAGTACGCCCATCTCCTGACGTCGGTCGTTCATCCACAGTAAGAGCATGAGACTGAGAACTATCACGGCCGAAATGGTCACGCCGATCAAAGCGCTGAGCATCATGGAACGCACACCTCGGGCGGCATTCAGCATGCTCGACGTATATTGGTCATTGCGCGTGATCTGGTAGTTGTTCCAATCCACTGGAAGCTTCTTCGCCGCTTCCATGGTTTTCTCCACATCGATGCCCTTGCCCAGAACGAAAGTGGCATCCTGATATATTTCCTTGCCGGCCTTGTACTGGTACAGAGTACTTGTAGTGTCCAAATCGGTGTACACAGTGTTGGAGGTGAGTTCCGCGCGGCTGGCTACCTTCCTATCGCTGTCTCCTTTGAATATTCCAACGATGGTGGTTTTGACGGTTGCCGTCGAATGCGACTCATTGTCGGCATCATATGGATTGGCCTTGAGCGTGAGGGTATCACCTACTTTAAGCCCATTGGCTTTGGCGAGATCCTCATGGATCATCGACATATGCTTATCGGATGCCTTTAGATGGCGTCCTTCGACCATGCCGAGCGTGTGCGACGTGAACACATTGAGTTTTGACGAATCGTTTGTGCCCATGACGTTGGCCGCATTGCCGAACTGCTGTTCTTTCTCCGCATCATAATCATCGCCGCCAGGGACCTTCACCACGCTGGCTCCCACGAGATCGGCGGTGGCGTTCTGCCTGACCATGTACGAGTCAACCCCGGACAGCTTCGAGATTCGTTGCACATCAGCGGGACGGACCATTCCGCCTCCGCGAGGTGTCAGCATGCTGCCTTGCAGGTTACTGGCCAGCACGAATCCGCCGACCGCCTGTTTCTCAATCTGTCCGGC
The DNA here is from genome assembly GCF_002742445.1 of Bifidobacterium sp. N4G05. Lineage (GTDB taxonomy): Bacteria > Actinomycetota > Actinomycetes > Actinomycetales > Bifidobacteriaceae > Bifidobacterium > Bifidobacterium hominis. The sequence continues at coordinate 55,726 of NZ_NJNQ01000002.1, forward strand.
CTCATGTTGAGCTGCCCGAGAAACTGCGGTCGCGGACAGCATACTCGCCGTTATGATGGTCAGCACAATGAACAGCACCGCAGTGCGTACTCGTTTTCTGAGCACATAACGCGCCGCCCGTGAGATGAATGTCATTAATACCCCCTGTAAAGCTGGGATCTTCTCATCCGAAACAATGAAATCTAATTCGATCCTTCGATTGGTCATTCGCTAAAATACATGGTTCACCTCAGAACATGGCAAGATATGCCTTGAGCGAAAAAGCGAAACAACATTGGTTGCATTATGCTCCGGGACATCGTTCGTTTTGTTCATTTAACAAACTTTGAACGGTCATAAAACAGTGCATATACCAATGGAGGCCCCAATCGAAATTGGGGCCTCCATCAGAGAGAAAGGAAGGAGTGGCAAGTATTGGTTATTTACTCAGTCAGAGTCTTAGCCTTTTCGTTGACGGCTTCAACCGTCTCGACCGTCTTGGCTTCCTCGTCGGAGACCTCACCGGCCGCGAGCTTGGCTTCGAGCTGCTCGACGATTTCGGCGTGCATCTTCTCGTTGATCTTCACCTTGAAGGCGAACACCAGCAGGCTGAGCACAATCAGAACGAGCGGCGTCCAGAAGGCGCAGACTTCGAAGGTGTGGATGTTCGCGGGGGTCATATCGGCTGCAGTGGCGCTGCCGGTCATACCTGCCGCGACGGCGATGAAGCCAGTGATGCCGTTCGACAGGGCGCCACCGATCTTGTCGAGCATCGGGCGGACGGACAGAGTGACGGCCTCGTTACGCTTACCGTTCTTCAGCTGGCCGTATTCGATGGAGTCGGTCAGGGAGAGGATGGCGGTCATCTGGATGAGCGTGCCCGGCACGTAGAAGAGCACCAGTGCGATGAACACTACGACGATGTTGGTGGAGAAAAGACCCAGCAGAACGTAAGCGACAATCATGGAGATCATGCCACTGATGTACAGGTAGCGGCGTGGGATGCGCTTGTTCAGAATCGGGTACAGCGGAGCCATGATGAGGCCAGCCACCAGTGCGATGACGCCGGTCGCGGAGTAGGCGGCCGGGTTGTCGAGCACGAACTTGAACAGGAAGAGGAGCACGCCGGTAGTGGCCACGTTGGCGATGGCGTACAGCAGGTAGGACAGGGCGACCCACAGCAGCTGGTCGTTCTGGAACAGTGCCTTGAATGCCTCGAGCGGGTTGCCGTTCTTCTGGGCCTTGGAACGCAGGGCGCTGGTGCTTTCCTTGGTGCCGAAGGCAACGGTCCAAGCAGTGATGATGCCGAGCAGCATAACGATGATGCCGAATGCGGTCCAGCCGCTCTGGCTTTCAGCCTGCTTACCGGTGAACATGTAGCTGAAGTAGGTGACAATCGGGATGACGAAGATAGTGATGCCGTTGTAACCGATGGAACCGGTGAAGGATCCCAGAGAGGTGTAGGTGGAACGCTCATGGGAGTCGGAGGACAGTGCCGGAATCATGCCCCAGTAGGAGATGTCACGCAGGGAGTAGAACACGTCGAGCACGACGAAGGTGATGACGAACAGCACGATGAACAGCGTGGTGTTGACATTCACCAGACCGAACATGCCGCTGAAGACGATGGCGAGCAGCACGGCCGAGACGGCACCGCCGATGAACTGCCAAGGACGGAAGCGTCCCCATTTGGTGGTGGTGTTGTCGACGATGTTGCCCAGCAACGGGTCGATGAAGATTTCTGCGATACGGATAATCACCACAAGGCTGGTGATGACGCCGATAAGCTTGGCCGCCAACGCCTTGTCGACGCCAGAGAACAGGCAGCTGGTCACGTACACAACAAAGTACGTGCTCATAGCGTTGTAGAAGGCAGCTTGACCCAAGTTACCGCATGCGTAGGCAATGCGCTGACCGAGCTTTCCCTTGCGGACTCCACCGTCCGCGGCTGTTGCGTTGCTCATTTTTTTCTTCTCCTCTAAGATAGTTGGAGCCGAGATCACCCATTGATCTTGTATTGCAACTATACGCCGTTTTATAAGCAGAAGTAAAAAACATTAGTAATCAAGGCTTTTGCCGGCGTGTTGCAACAGTTCCCATAATGCAAAACCTATCCGTCACCGACTTAAACACGTTTAACGGGAGTGCTTGAAAAACAGAGGAAACCGTGGCGGTAAATACGATTTGCTTTTTCGGTAAAAAACATTTATCCTTACTAGTAAAGGAAGTTTAGCTTCCGCATCATTCACAACGAAGTAATGAAAGAAAGCAGGGAAACATGACAAATCGTGTTGAGCATGCATCCGAGACGTGGCTGACCGACGCGACTGTGTTCGAGGTCAACCGCACGCCGGCCCATTCCAACCACAAGTGTTTCACGCATGATCCGCAGAGTGGTGAGTACTCCGATCTCACGCAAAGCCTTGACGGAGAATGGCGCGTCGAGATCGTACAGGCTTCCGACATCGACTTCAACGAAGAGCCATTCGTTGCCGAGAACTTCGATGATTCCGCTTTCTACCGCACCCAGGTTCCGGGCCATCTGCAGATGGCAGGCCTGCTGAAGAACAAGTACGTGAATATCCAGTATCCGTGGGACGGCCACGAGAATCCGCTGGAGCCGAATGTTCCGGAAAACAATCACGTGGCGCTCTACCGCAAGAAGTTCGTTGTGTCCAAGCGTCTTGCGGACACCAAGGAGTCCGGAGGAAGCGTCTCCATCGTCTTCCATGGAATGGCAACCGCAATCTACGTGTGGGTCAACGGCCTGTTCGCAGGTTACGGCGAGGACGGATTCACTCCCAACGAGTTTGACATCACCGATCTGCTGCATGACGGAGAGAACGTCGTGGCAGTCGCCTGCTACGAGTATTCCAGCGCATCCTGGCTTGAAGACCAGGACTTCTGGCGTCTGCACGGTCTGTTCCGCTCCGTCGAACTGACGGCGCAGCCCCACGTCCACGTCGAGAACATGCAGCTCGAAGCCGATTGGGACGCCGAGTCCGGCACCGCCTCTCTTGATGCCGCATTGTCCGTGCGCAACGCCTCCGATGCCGCTACCATCTCGGCCACGTTGAAGGATTCCGAAGGCAACGTGGTATGGGAGGCCTCGACCAACGCCGACACCAATACCACGTTCGCAAGCGGTTCCCTGCAGGGCCTCAAGCCGTGGAGCGCCGAGAGCCCATCTCTGTACGAACTTGAAGTCAATGTCATCGACCAGACCGGCGATATTGTCGAAGCCGTCGTTCAGAAGGTCGGCTTCCGTCGCTTCCGCATCGAAAACGGCATCATGACCCTTAACGGCAAGCGCGTCGTGTTCAAGGGCGCGGACCGTCACGAGTTCGATGCCAAGCGCGGCCGTTCCATCACCGAGCAGGACATGATCGATGATGTGATTTTCTGCAAGCGCCACAACATCAACGCCATCCGCACCTCGCACTATCCGAACCAGGAGCGTTGGTACGATCTGTGCGATGAGTACGGCATCTACCTGATCGATGAGACCAATCTCGAAACCCATGGCAGCTGGTGCCTGCCCGGCGACGTGGTCACCGCCGAGACTGCGGTTCCAGGAAGCAAGGCGCATTGGGAAGGCGCCTGCGTCGACCGCGTCAACAGCATGATGCGCCGCGACTACAACCACCCGAGCGTGGTCATTTGGTCCCTTGGCAACGAGTCCTACGCCGGCGATGTGTTCCGTGCCATGTACAAGCACGTGCACGACATCGATCCGAACCGCCCCGTGCACTACGAGGGTGTGACGAAGAACCGCGACTATGATGACGTGACCGACATCGAAACCCGCATGTACGAGCATGCCGATGTGGTTGAGGAATATCTCAAGAACGATCCGCAGAAGCCGTACATCTCCTGCGAGTACATGCACGCAATGGGCAACTCGGTCGGCAATCTGGACGAATACACGGCACTGGAGCGCTACCCGCACTATCAGGGCGGCTTCATCTGGGACTTCATCGATCAGGCAATCTATGCCACCCAGCCGGACGGCTCCACCCGTCTGTGCTATGGCGGAGACTTCGGCGACCGTCCGAGCGATTACGAGTTCTCCGGCAACGGACTGGTCTTCGCCGACCGTACTCCCGCGCCGAAGGCCCAGGAAGTCAAGCAGCTGTATTCCAACGTCCATATCGACGTGACCGATCGTTCGGTGTCCATCAAGAACGACAATCTGTTCATCTCGACCGGCGGATACCAGTTCGTGCTGCGCATCCTCGCTGACGGAGAGCCGGTATGGCAGTCCGAGCGTCGCTTCGACGTACCCGCCGATTCGGCATGCACGTTCGATGTCGAATGGCCGGTGGATCTCTATCGCGCCAATGCCAATGAGCTGGTGCTTGAAGTGTCCCAGCGCCTCGCCGAGGCGACCGATTGGGCTCCTGCCGGGTACGAACTCGCCTTCGGCCAGACTATTGTGGCCGGAACGAAGGCAACCGAAGACGCGGCTCTGCCTGCGGATGGCATCGTCACTGTTGGCCGTTGGAACGCGGGTGTTCAGGGTTCCGGACGAGAGATTCTTCTTTCTCGCACCCAGGGCGGTTTGGTCTCCTACACGTTCGACGGTCACGAATTCGTGCTGCGTCGCCCGGCGATCACCACATTCCGCGCGCTGACGGACAACGATCGTGGCGCCGGCCATGGATTCGAGCGAGCCCAGTGGATGGTGGCCGGCCGTTACGCCCGTTGCGTGGACAATGTCATCGAACAGGTCGATGAAGACACGCTCAAGGCCGTATACACGTATGAGCTTGCCACGCCGCAGCGCACCAAGGTCACCGTCGGATACACCGCCGATACCACTGGCCGTCTGAACCTGCATGTGGAATATCCGGGCGAGTCCGGCGAGCTACCCACCATTCCTGCGTTTGGCATCGAATGGACTCTGCCGGTCCAGTATTCGAACCTGAGGTTCTTCGGCGCTGGTCCCGAGGAAACGTACCAGGATCGCAAGCACGCCAAGCTGGGCGTGTGGAGCACCGATGCGTTCAAGGATCATGCTCCGTATCTCATGCCGCAGGAGACGGGCAACCACGAGGAGGTCCGTTGGGCGGAGATCACCGATGAAAATGGACACGGTCTGCGAGTCAGCCGCGCGAACGGTGCCGCACCGTTCGCTGTGAGCCTGCAGCCGTATTCCAGCTTCATGATCGAAGAAGCCCAGCACCAAGACGAGTTGCCGGCTCCAAAGCACATGTTCCTCCGTGTGCTCGCCGCACAGATGGGTGTCGGAGGCGACGATTCCTGGATGTCACCGGTCCACTCCCAGTATCACATCCCCGCCGATCAGCCGATCAGCCTCGATGTCGATCTCGAACTGATCTGACGATCGGATAGCGTGTCCCTCCTCTACTCCTTCCTGTGGAGGAGGGACGGCATCGTCTTACAAGGTTCCTTACCTTGGATTAACCGGTGACGATGCTTCATAGCGCGGAGGATGCGGATGGATTCATATTTTTCCGCATGCCGCATCCTCTGCTCATATCAGGAAAGAGGCCTGATGCCCAAGCCCCAAGGGTTGGACATCAGGCCTCTTTCATATGGTTTTCATAAAGATGGCACGAAACTGTCCCTAACCACCAGTTTTGCGGAAAGCCTCATGTGCAATCGTAGGAGCACATTCTTCTCAAACGGTGCCGGACCGATTGAAATAAAACCAGCATGCTTGCTCTTATTCTTGATGAGATCGTTCACATTACGATACTCAGTTACATGCATGCGCTCATCTTCCGCATGCTGGTAGCAAAAAGATTGCGGACCGCCCTCCCCTATTAGGAAAGACGGTCCGCAACATTTCGTAACGGATATAACGCAATACGTTAACGCCGGATGGATCCCTTGAATGGCTTATCCGGAGACAATGCGACACATCCCATATCAGTCCCTAGAACGTTCAGCGTAATTTCCGTGGGCTTCAAACAGCGCAACGTGTATTCCACTGTCTGATCCGTCCATGTCGCATCCACTTGGATTCCACCTCTTGCACGGAGCGCATGGAAGCTTCCCTCATGCCAATCCTCCGGCAGGGCCGGAAGAATGCGAATCCAGCCATCGTGGCTTTGGACAAGCATCTCCGACAAGGCCGCCGGGAATCCAAGGTTCCCGTCGATCTGGAACGGCGGGTGAGCGCATAATCCGCTGTCGTACACGCCTCCGCCCAGCAGATTGGTTTCAGCGTTCGCATCCACCGGCCGCAGGAACATGCCTATGATTCGTTTGGCATGCTCCGCATCACGCAGACGTGCCCACATGATCATGCGCCATACGATGCTCCAGCCGGAACCATCATCGCCACGCACTTCGAGGGATTTCCTAGCGGCTTCCTCCAGATGCGGAGTCTGAGACGTGATGCCTGCACCAGGATGCAGTTCGTAAAGGTGGGACAGATGACGGTGCTGTGGATCGGATTCGATGAATTCGTCGTTCCATTCGAGGATTCTTCCATCAGCTCCCAATCGCGTTTCAGCTAGTTGGGAACGGACGGATTCCGCTTCACGGACCAGATTTCTGTCCTCTTCGTCAAGGTTTTCCAGATCGTGAGAAGCCTGAATTAAATCATCAAGCAGATTACGCACGATGGCCGTTGCATTCTCACTGCTTTGCGCAACAGATACCGGTTCTCCGTTCACCAAGAAACAGTTCTCCGGTGATGTTGCAGGGGACGGGGCCAGTCCATGCTTTGTCTCCGATAGGAAATCCATGCAGAATCGCGCGTTGTCCCGCATGATCGGCCAGATGCGGGCCAGGTACGATGCATCCTGGTTGAACAAGTATTCATCGAACAGGTTCCGGCACATCCATGCCTGACCGAACGGCCAGAACGACCACATCGGGTCGCCGTTCGCAGGAAGGGCCCTGCGCCAGAGATCGACATTATGGAAGACCGCCGATCCTCGGCAGCCAAGAATCCTGTCAGCGGCGTCGTGCCCCGGCGCTAGCAGCTCCTCATTCATGGAGACGAGCGGCTCGATGAGTTCTTGGAGGGCACATGGGCCTGTCATCCAATAGTTCATCTCGACGTTGATGTTCGTCGTGTAGGCGCTGTACCAGTTTGGGAAGTCCTTATGGTTCCAAATCCCCTGCAGATTCGCCGGCTGGGTGTGTGGCCTGGACGAGGAGATAAGCATATACCGGCCGAAATCGAACATTGCCTCCGCCAGCATCTCCAGACGATGCGGTTCTTTGTTCTCATCCGAGCGAAGGATCGCCGAGAACGGTAGTTCCGTATCATCATCATGGGCTGAACCGAGATGGATGGCCACCCTGTCGAAATATCTGCGGTAGTCCGCGATGTGGCGGTCGAGCATGGTCTGCAGGTCGGTCGACCACTCGTCGATGGTTTTCTCCAGATGGTCGGCGATAACCGTCATGCTTCGTTCCGGCTGCTGGTCGCTTCCCTTGAATCCGCTCATACTGCGGAAGCGGAGCGATAATCCGTTGATGTTCGAACATTGCAGACTGTTGTCGTCCACGTTGATGTCGCCACCTGTGACGGTAAGGGAGAACGCACCGGCGTACGCCATTCCGGTTCCGTCCTGCTCATCTTCCCAAGGATTTTCGGAAGGATGAGGGAGGAGCCCGATGTTGAGTCCAGGCATCCGGCCCATGACGACGAGTGTGGCCCGATGACCGTCGGATACCGTTTCCAACGAGGCGCGCGACTGTTTGAGGAAAGTGCCGGCGACACTGATGTTCACATCAATCGGCGCATCCGATGACATCCTGTAGACCAACAGGTCATCGGGCTCGCTGCACCATGCGTCGACATGAACGTTGGCATCACCCATCTGGAATGTTTCACCGGCGAGCGCCCTTGCAAGATCCAGTTGGCGTTTCATGTTCTCACGTCCGCTTGCAGGGGTCGAGTACTGAATACGGGCCGTTCCGAATGGCTCGTAAATCTGTTCGTCCTTTTCCTGCAGTGTGGCTTCCTTGATGATTCGCGTGGCGGCGGTGTAATCGTCGCCGAATGCCGCCTGACGTGCCTTGGCCACAATCTCTGGCGTCACCGGCGAAGTTTCCGCGTGTGGATATCCAGACCAAAGAGTGTCATCGTTGAGATACAGCACGTCGGTTTCCGGTTCGGAGCACAGGACCGCTCCCATGCGTCCATTGCCGAGTGGGATACCTTCTTCCCAGCACGGAGAGATTCCATCGAATGTGAGTTTCATGGTGACGTACCGCCTTATATCCGCACCGCAGCCGCACGGCTGATCATTGGCGTAAACCTTGAATCATCCACATGAAGGGTAACCGAAGATACTTCGACATCGTCGAAGCGGAGTATCCTACGGTATCCCACTGTGCCGAACTGGCCGAGTACACACTCAGTACCGTCAGATAGCACACCAGTAACGCGCATATGTTCAATGCGCTGCCCATACTCTATGGCCTCTTCAACCACAACGGCATTGATCGTCGTCAGTTGCGGGAAAGTGAGCGTGACGGCAGGGGTCACGTCATTGGCGTCAGGAGACCAATACGTGTCCTGGTTCCCATCGATAAGTCGCATTGCAGTTTCGTCCGCACTGCTGGTCTTGACCTCGTAACAAGACGAAGCCAATGCTTTGCGGAATTCATTGATACGGCTTCCCAGCCCCTTGAGCGACTCCACATCCGGTTCTGCGAACAGTCCTTCTGGAGACGGAGGAATATTGAGCAGAAGCGATGAATTACCGCCGACTGCGGAAAGCCAGAGGTCAAAAAGCTGATCTGCGCTCATGACCTTGTCGTCTTCATACTTGTGATAGAACCATCCAGGACGAATGGAGGTATCGACCTCAGCTGGATACCAACAGATGTCATCCCCGTATCCGGAAACCGCCTCACGACTTCCCAGGTCGTCATCTTGAGAGCGAACCGTAGAAGCAAAGGATGCATCGTCCTCCTGCTGTGAATTTTCCATAGTCAGTTCCGCCGAACGCAGTCGTCGGGGCACGACGCTCCATTCGTTGTCACGTACATGTCCGGCTTCATTTCCAGCCCAACGAACATCGGGACCGCATACGGATATCACCGCATTGGGTTGAAGTGAGCGAATGACGTTGTAGTAACGATCCCAGTCGTAATACTGAGTCTTTCCGTTCTTGCCCTCACCATTGGCACCATCCAGCCATACGGAGAAAATCGGTCCGTATTGGGTGAGCAACTCAGTCAATTGTCCAACGTAGAAATCGTCATATGACTTGCCTTTGCCATAGGAGTCTTCGGTCCGATCCCACGGAGACAGGTATACGCCGAACTTTAGTCCATGACGTCTGGCTGACTCACTGACCTCACGAACGAGATCCCCTTTCCCACCCCTCCATGGCGAGGCGGCAATGGTATGCTGCGTGTAACGCGATGGCCACAGGCAGAATCCATCATGGTGCTTGCACGTCAAGATGACACCAGTCATTCCACCAGCTACCAGCGCATCCATCCACTGTTCCACATCTACATTCTGTGGATTGAACAGCGCCGGATCCTCATGTCCAAGACCCCATTCTCTGTCTGTCATGGTGTTCATGCCGAAGTGTATGAAGGCATACATCTCCATACGCTGCCAGACAAGCTGTCGCGACGAGGGACGTACGTTTGCGAGGTAATTCAAGTTGATACCATCATTTGTTGGATTGCTCATTTTTGCTCCTACACCGGAATTAACGGATAACGCCTTTTCTGATAATGATGTTCGCATACTGTGACTGCTCGCCTGTTGCAACGATGCAGTAGGCTTTTTCGGCCTCATCGTAAAAGGCGAACCGTTCCAGCATGCCAATAGCCGTTTGCCTGTCAGGCTCATGCTTGGCGATTACCTGACGATACCGATCCCATATCGGGGTGTCGACGGCGTCTCCAGGAACCTTATCCATCAAAAACACCGGATGCTCCGTATATTGATCCAACGGTATAAGCTGCATCACTGCATCAAGAAGTGGTTCGATGGGCTGACCGTCGTATCTGATCACATGGGAATGAGCCCCCAATGACTCAGCGGGAAAGTGGGCGTCCGCGAGAACTATAGTATCGCCATGGCCCATTTCACTGAGAATCTTCAATAAATCGGGCTGTATGATCGACGGTATCCCTTTCAGCATAGCTGCTCCTGCTTGTCTTCAGACTTATTTGATTGTTACTTGCCTAGAATGCTCTGGATATTGCGGTACTGTTCGTCGGTCAGCTGCACGGCGGGTTCATGGATGGACGTGTCGATTGGCAGTCCCTTCGCCTTGACCGCGCCCTTAATGGCGCTGATGAACAGGTCAGCAGTGTCGTACAGGCGCATCAGATAGGAAATGCGTTCAGCCGATTTGATGGCCGTGTCGTAATCGCCGGACTGCCATGCATGATGCAGGCTGACGAAAGTCTCCGGCTCCACATTGGTCAATCCGCACAGCACGCCATTGCCGCCGCTGATTCGGTTGACGGTGTAGTACTCGTCGAATCCGGACAGCACGCTGAACGATGGATTCACCTTACGAACGGTAGCGATGACCTTCCTGGTGTGGCTTATGGTGTCGACGGTGTCTTTGATGCCGATGATGTTCTGGTTCTCCGCTGCGAGATCCGCTACCAGCTCGGGTGTGAGGTCGTTGCCTGTCCTGGCTGGGAAGTTGTACAGAATGACCGGCAGCGTCGTTGCCTTGGCCACCGCAGAGAAGTAGCGCTTCGCGCAATCCGGGGATGGTCCGAAATAGTACGGGGATACTGCAACCAATGCATCGGCTCCGGCTGCTTCGCTTTCCGCCGCCAATGTTCTCACATTGTCTAGGTTGGTGTCTCCTACTCCGACGAGCACCTTCATGCGTCCGGCGACCTTCGAAACTGCGAAACGCACCGCTTCCGCCTTCGTCTTGACGTCGATGGCATAGAATTCTCCGATGCTGCCGAACAGCAGCACACCGTCGATGCCCGCGTCGATGAGATGATCAAGGTGCTTGCCCCAATTGTCGTAGTCAATGGTTCCATCCGCGTTCGTGATGGTGATGGAGGGGCAGAACACGCCTTCGAATTGGGCGTTGCAAGTCATGATATTTTCCTTTCGACGATATGGTAGGCGTTCCGCGCGTTATTGAGGAAGAAGTCGTCGTCTCCCGCGAAACGGTTGAGCAGAATTGACAGATGACTGTCGAAATCGGCATATAGACCAACGACAGGCCAATTCGACGCGTACAGCAACCGCTTGCTCGAGAACGCGGCTTGTGCGAGATCGAGCAAGATTGAGACGAATCGTAGGTCATCGGTTGGATACCCCGATACCTTGACATACACGTTTGGCAGCTCTCCGAGCCTATGCAGGGCATCGGATGAGGATTCGAGATTATGAAGATTGGATATGTTGCCCATATGGTCAACGATGACGGTTGCTTCGGGCACCTGCTCACAAGCCTGAGCAAGATCGCCAAGTTCATCCACCCGTACGCATGCGTCGAATGGCATGTTCTTATCGGACATAAGCTGCAAACCGCGGATGAAGTCATCTTGCAGGCACCGTCCCCGCGGCGATGTCGGCGTATGCAACGGCTCACGAACACCATGCGCGTACAGCGGCACGCGCATGGCCGGTCCGACGGTGGACCGCATAGATGTTGCCAACAGCAGAGGATCATGGTTTTCGGACAGCAGCCGATCTTCCAATGACGTATCGTCCGTGTCAACTTCCACATACACACCGCCGATGAAATTGACCGCAGCGTCTGGGTGGTGCTCATTGTATGAGGCATAGGCGCGTTTGAGACAGTCCATGTCGTAACGGCGGGTGATGGACCCATCCGTACCGTCGAGCCATGAAAGCGGTTGGACGGATGGGTCCCAGATATGGAAATGCGAGTCGATGATCCTCTGCATGTCGCGCGTCCTAGTCGAGTGCCCTATCGAGGTGGACGTATCCACCGTCGGGGAAGACCCATTGTCCGGTGGTGTGAGAGGACCTGTCGGACAGAAGGAAAACCACGGTGTCCGCGATTTCCGAAGTCTCGGTCATGCGGTGCCCAAGAGGAATCCTGTCGGTGATCTTCGCCAACTGCTCACGCTGCGCCTGCTCGTCGCCGAACGTCTTGATCCATTGCGCGTACAGCGGTGTCCACGCTTCGGCCACGACAACGGCATTGACCCGGACCTCGTCCGGGGCGAGAGCGGCGGCCCACTCGCGGGTCAGACCCAGAATTGCACCTTTTGCCGCAGCGTAGGCGCTAGTCTTGCCCTGACCGGTCAATGCGGTCTTGGAACCGATATTGACCACCGAGCCCTTGCTGGCCTTGAGCGCTGGCACGCACTGATGAACCAGCTCGTAATAGTGGGTCAGATTGCCATGAAGAGACTCCTCGAACTGACGCCATGACGTGGTCTCGAGCGCGAGGTTGTCGTTTCTGCCGGCATTGTTGACCACACCATCGATATGGCCGTATTTCTTCATGACCGATTCAACAATGGGGGCGATCTCATCAGTGTTGTTCAGATCAATCAGATAGGTGTCATACGAATCGGTGATCTGTTCGATATCCTGTCGGAATTCGTCGTCGGCACCATCCGAACGATTCAGCACCACTGGAATGGCGCCTTCTTCGGCCAGTCGCAGCGTTATGCCCTTGCCGATGCCTTTGAATCCTCCGGTGACAATAATCACCTTGTTCTTAAGATGCAGGTCCATCTCAGGTCCTTCCGACTAGTCCTTGTGCAGGTACTTCATGCATTCGTCGAGCTTCATCTCCGTGCCGTTGCCCGGAGCGAGCGGCGCGACGTATCGTCCGTTCTTGATGACGGTCGGATGTACGAAGTACTCATGCTGGTTGTCCACGTATTCGACGACGCGGTCCTCCATCTCGCCAGAGACGGACACATAATCGAACATCGCAAGCTGGCTGATGGCTTCGCACAGGCCGACACCACCCGCGTGAGGGCAGACCTTGACGCCGAACTTCTTGGCGAGCAGGTATTCGAGGACGATTTCCTGGGGGCCGGCGACTCGGGTCGCGTCAATCTGCATGACCTTGAAGCTGCCAGCCTGCAGGTACTGCTTGTACATGACTCGGTTCTGCATCTGTTCGCCGGTAGCCACCGGAATCGGATCGATGGCCTTCTGGATTGCGGCATGTCCAAGCACGTCATCCGGGCAGGTCGGTTCTTCAACCCACGCGAGATCGTAGTCATTGAATTTGCCGATCCATTCAATGGCCTGTGGCACATCCCAGACCTGGTTGGCGTCTACGGCGATGGCGATGTCCGGGCCGACCGCTTCACGGGCGAGCTTGAGCCTGCGCAGATCGTCTTCGAGGTTTTGACCGACCTTAAGCTTGATCTGCTTGAAGCCCATGACCTCGGTCTCTTGCTTGGCCAAACGGACCATCTTCTCGTCGGAATAGCCGAGCCATCCAGCTGCGGTTGAATATCCCGGATAGCCGACTTCCTTGAGGTGGGCGATGCGTTCCGCCTTGCCTTCCTGGGCGGCACGCAGAATCTCGATGGCTTCCTGCGGAGTGAGGGCATCGGTCAGATAGCGGAAGTCGAGAGTCGCAACTAGCTCTTCAGGCTCCATCTCGGAAAGGAGCAGCCAGAGCGGCTTGCCGGCGCGCTTGGCTTTGAGGTCCCACAGAGCCGAAAGCACGGCACCAATGGCCATATGCTCGACACCCTTCTCAGGGCCAAGCCAGCGTAGCTGCGAATCGCGCACGAACAGATCCCACGCGAGACGCATGTTGTCGAGCAGTTCCTCGACGTTACGGCCGATAAGGGTTTCAGACATGGAGTCGATGGCTCGGACGACGACATCATTGCCGCGGCCGATGGTGAAGACGAATCCGTTGCCGGAATCACCGGCATCCGTGGCGATGACAACATAGGCAGAGGAATAATCCGGATCGGGGTTCATGGCGTCGGAGCCGGAGAAGGTGGCCGATGTCGGGAATCGGAAATCATAGGTGGTGACTTTGGTAATAACGCTCACGATGCGCTTCCTTCTTTGGAAAAATGTTTAATCTCAAAAAGGGAGGGCGGCCATTCGGCCGCCCTCCCTAGCGGTGGCGGGCAACCGGATGTCAGTCGGCGTCAGTGGTGACCTTAAAGCCGTTGTCCTTGGCGTAGGTCTTGAGCTTCTCCTGAGCCTTGGCCATAGCGCCTACCATGTCACCGCCAACCTTCATTTCAGGAGTGATGACATCCTTGTATACGACTCCAACCTGAGACATGAACGGAAGATACTCCCAATCGGTATTGACCTTGTCCATGGACTCGAAGTAGACAGAGTTCACGTCAGTATTGACAAAGTATCCATCTGTCTCCTTCATATTGCGGATGTCTTCGCTGTCTTGGTAAGCGGAAGCTGCCATGAAGTAGTTGCCATGATTGTTATCCTGCCAAGACTGAATCGCTTCCTTGTCAGAATCGAGCCAATTGATGAAGGCAAGTGCTGCAGCCTGCTTATCCTTAGGACATGCCGCGGAAACACTCATCATGGAACCGACGGAGGAAGACTTGAAATCATCGGCAGAATCACCGAATGCAGGCGGCAGCGTTACCTGAATCAGACCCTTAAGAGATGGATTCTGTCCCTTGTAGGAGTTGCCTTGCCAGTTCTGAGAAATATAAGTGGCATAGGTACCCTCATTCGTGGCACGGTTGAACGCATCGGTCCAGCCTGGAGCAGCCTCCATGACCCCATCTTGAAGGCACTTTTGCAGGAATTCAATGAACTCCTTGGTAGTGCCAGAAGTCATGCTCAGGCTGATGTCATCGACAGAATTGACTTTCCAAGGGCGTGCACCAGCCGAACGCAGCAAATCCGTAAAGCAGGAGATATCGTTATTGATGAGGACACCCATGTACTTGCTGGGATCTTCCTTGTGGAGTTTGACGCCTTCTTCATAGAATTCCTGCCAAGTGGTTGGCACCTTGAGATTATGCTCGTCGAGAATGTCCTTACGCACATACATAGCCAAAGGAGTGGCGTCAGTCGGCACGCCCCACAGGCCACCAGCATAATGCACCTGGCTCCAAGCGGTCTTTGCATAAAGCTTGCTCCACGCCTTTTCGATATCATCGTTGGCGAAATTCAGCAGAGCTCCAGAAATAGCGTACTGTTCGAATCGGTCAGCACTCATCTGCACGACATCCGGAACATCTTTATTAGCAGCAACGACATTCTGGAACTTGGTGAAATGGTCACTTGCCGCGCCGGTGTTGGTGAATTTAATTTTGATGTGCGGGTACTTCTTCTGGAAAGCTTCAATCGGCCCTGCCATCTGCTTTCCGGAGAAACCCCATACGTTCAGCTCAACTTTTTTGGAAGTATCAGTGAGGGCGCTGTTAATATCTTCTACGGTGACTGCAGTTTTAGTGTCCTTGGCACCGGTACTTGAGCCACAAGCCGCAACGCTGGCTACCATAGTAAGCGCCGCCAGCGCACTGACGATTCTGGTCATCTTCTTCATGATTACTCCTTTGTGTGTCATGAATTACTGTCTTATTGTTGTTCTTTAAATGGATGTGGATGCCGCACGGTCATTAGAGCAACGAATGGGTGATCGTCAATAACCGTGCGGCGAGGGTTCACTGCTTGACTGCACCAGCCGAAAGGCCAGACTGCCAGTACTTCTGCAGGAACATGAATGCGATGATCAACGGAGCAACTGCAATGAGGCAGCCGGTGACAATATAGTTGTTCGGAATCTGACCGTCCGCAGTACCTTCGGCACCCATCTTCAACCACATGTTCAAACCGACCGTCATCGGGTAATCGTTGGTATCGGAGAGCATGATCAGCGGCAGGAAGTAGTTGTTCCAGACACCGACCAGCGTGAACAGCAGTACAGTGACGAATCCTGGAGACAATAGCGGGAAGGCAACCTTCCAGAAGATGGTCCAAGAATTTGCGCCATCGAGCTTAGCCGCTTCAAGGAGAGAAGTAGGCACCGATGTCTGCGCATAAATAATCATCAGGTACAGGCCGAACGGCGTGGCCAGCTGCGGAATAATCACTGCCCATGGGGTACCAACCAGACCAATCTTCGAGTACATGAGGAACAGCGGGACAGAGATGACCGTGGCCGGAATGGACATGAATGCCAAAGTTATCGCCAGCAGACTATTACGGCCGGGGAACCGCATTGTAGCAATGGCGTAACCTGCGAGAGTGGCGATGATAGTGGCACCAAATCCGGCGACAACTGCATACATCACCGTGTTAAGCAACCACCGCGCATATGTACCATGCTGATATGCAAGAGTTTCCTGAACATTCTGCCAGAACACATTCTTGTCATCGAACCATAGACCAAAGGAGCTAAACATGCCCTCGTTGGTCTTTGTTGCAGAGAAGAACACCCAAAGCAACGGCACGAGGCAGTAGATGACCATCATAGCCATAATGATGTGCAGCAGCCAGTTGAGCACACGCTGCTTGCCGGTCAGCTTTGGAGCTGCCTCACGCTGCTGCATACGCTTATAGCGTTGGCTTGCCTTGAGCGCCAGCTTGGCGTCTCTGCGCTGCAGCGACTTGGAACGTGGTTTTGCACTTGCTTCACTCATCACTTGTTCTCCCACTTATTGCCAATGACCTTCACAACTGCGACAAGACCCATAACGATGACACCAATCACCAAGGAGACAGCTGCAGCGTAGTTGAGGTTCTGGCCGTTGAACGCAAGGTTATATGCGTAGAGATTCGGCGTGTAGTTACTGGTGATCACATTCGGCGCGGAATTCATCAAGATGCTCGGTTCGTTGAACAACTGAAGCGTGCCAATCACCGAGAAGAGCACGGTCATCATAATGGATCCCTTAATCTGCGGAATCTTTACCGACCATGCGATACGCAGCTCGGATGCGCCATCGATACGAGCGGATTCGTATAGCTCGTTCGGAATGCCGATCAGTGCAGAATAATAAATCAGCATGTTGTAGCCAAGAGAACACCAAGTGCAGATGTTTGCGATGGCGAACAGCATAAGCTTTTCAGAAAGCATGTTCGGCGCAGTGGCCCCAATCATAGATGCAATCTGACCGACAAGGCCATACTTGTCGCCGTAAATGTATCCCCACATCAGTGCTGCGATGACGCCTGGGACGGCATAAGGCAGGAACAGCAGGATTCGCGGCACTGCGATATGGCGGATTCTCTGGGAATCCAGAATGAGCGCCGCCACAAGGGAGAGGATCAAATTGAGAGGAATCTGAATCGCCGCATAAATCAGCACTCTTCTGAAACCGCTCCACAGCGCTTCATCCTTAAATGCAGCTATGAAGTTATCGAAGCCCGCGAATGTGGTGCCGCCGAGAAGGGACTGCTTGAAGAAGCTGAGATAAAGCGCGTAGAACATCGGGATGATCATGCCGAATAGGAAGACCAACACGTATGGAAGACAATACAATATGCCTATGTACTCGCGCTTCGGCTTGCGCATCCCGGAAGTATCCGGTTTCGCCGTTGCATTTGTCATAGTTTTTCTCTTTCTTCTTAACCCGTCTGAATGAGCCTGCCAACAACATCGTTGCCATTGCCGTTTCATCCATCGGTACGTTCAATATACAAGGTTCTGCAAAAAAGAGCAAATAAAACTTCGCTGCGCGTGGCGAAATTTTCTTTATCTTGTTTTTCCACCTTAAAAAGGGCTTTATTGCAACGATATATGCATATCATGCCCATCAAGAAAACAGCGGGCAATCGATGTTCGCGACACCCATTTCCGCTATATAGGTAGCAACACGCCGATAAAAAATCTATTCTAAAGTAACGAAAATTTCGCTATTCTATAGGTAACGTTTTTGCAGCGTCGCGTACGAAAAGAGAAGGGTCATGACCACGATCAAAACAACAAACAGACCGAAGGTCTCCGATATCGCCCAAGCGGCGGGAGTATCCCCCGCCACCGTGTCCAAGGTCATCAACGGCCGTGATGGAGTCTCCGACGAGACCCGCGATAGGGTGGAACTGCTCCTCGAGGAAGCCGGGTTCCGTAAAAAACTTCCCACAACCAAAACCATGCGGTCAATCGAACTGGTCGTCAGCGAAATGACCAACAACGGATCCATGGAGATGGTCAAGGAGACAACTTCATACGCCAGAGAGTTTGGCATCGGCATCACCGTAAGCTGCGCCAGACCGGATTCCGAGGAATACTCAACAAGAAACGAGGCCAGCAGCTGTCTCCGTAACGCCATCGAACGCAACCCACTAGGCGTCATACTTCTCTTATCAAATATCTCATCGGCCGAGGAATCGCTACTGCAGACGAGGAACATCCCATATGTAATTGTCGATCCGGTCGGCCAGGTCTCCGCTGACGCATTGGGGGTGGGCATTGATAACTGGACCGGAGGAATGCTCGCCACGCAATATCTCATATCATTAGGGCACCGACGAATCGCCGTCATCACCGGCCCCACCAATTCACAATCCTCGCAAGCGCGACTTAGCGGATACATGGCGGCGCTGCAGAAAAACGGCATCAGCGCGGATCCGCATCTCATCAAGGTTGGCGACTACGTATCCGACAAGGCATACAAGGCGGCATGCGATCTCCTGGAAATGAGGGAGCAGGACCGACCGACCGCTATCTTCGCGTTCAACGATCTCGGCGCGATCAACGTCTATCGCGCCGCCCGACAGCACAGCATCAGTCTGCCCGAACAGTTATCGATCATCGGTTTCGACGATGTCTATCCTGCGGCAAGCATGTGTCCATCCCTGACGACCATCAGGCAGCCATTCGATCTCATCGCCAGACAATGCATCGATCTGATTCTCGAAGCGCGGGAAGGAAAGGTAGACCAGAATTACTTCATTCTTCCCACACAGCTCGTCGAACGTGAAAGCTGCACATCGCCATCACTGCTGTAACATGCAACGGCACTCAGAATCAGCTTCCGCGAAGCACCCATGCATATGCAATCCACCTCTGTCACAAGCATTTACTTCTGTTTACCAGATGAAAATACAAAAGAAGCGACGAAACCGGCGAAACCCCGCACCAGAGGGATGCTTACAATGAAGCCACAACGGAACAAACGGCTCCACACGAAGCATGAACCAACAAACGAAACGACGAGCCGCGTGAAAGGAAGAAAAAATGCAGAACAACACCTTCGACCAGATCGCCAACGCCAACACCGTTTCCATGGATGCCGGCCTCAGCCAGTTCGCCTTCGCCAAGGCCTCCTCCACCTTGTTTAAGAAGGCTTTCAGCAAGTAAGATTCCATAAAAGTCTTTATCAAACGCCTCGGCTGCTGTGATGAACCGGTCCAGCAGCCGAGGCGTTCCCATATACCTTGGACCGTCCGGCGACAAATCGAAACAAATCGTATTTACGCGCCAACCAATTCGAGCATCTGCGGAATGCTCTTCTTGCCGAACTCGACCCGCTGCGTGCCGTCGGCCCGTGTGATGACGATGCAGGGCACGCTCATCGCACCATAATGGTCCCTAAGCTCGGGGAAGTGCGCAACATCGTAGGCCTCGGCGCGCACGGCCGGGTTCAGCGAGGCGATGCGCTGGGAAGCAAGCACGGTCTCCGGACACATCATGCAGGTGAGCGAGACGAGAATCATGATATTCAGCGGGCTTGCAATGGACTTTGCCCGTTCGATCAGATCATCGCCCAACGGCTGACCGGGACCGGCCGCGTTGTACAGGCCCAGCACGAACGAATTGAATTCATGGCCGGAGGGCACGCCATGGAAGGCGAGGCCGGTCGGCTTGCCATCCACCACCATGCGCACGCATGGACGTGCTGCCGGCAACACGTGTTCCACGTCGAATACCGCACGCCCCGTATCATCCTTCTCGTACTCACCATCGACCACTACCGATTTCAGCTTGCCATCGGATAACGCGACCATCGCATCAATGAATCCCCGCAGTTCCGTGGACAGCGGCGTATCATCCAGTTTCAAAGCAAGCGTGACCGGGCGAGACATACGGTTAAAGACCACGTTGAGCTGCTGTTTGGTGGTGTCGGAGAACAATTCGCCGGGCTTCCTGACGGCGTTTGCTGCGTCAGCGGCATCGGTGCTGCGTTTGACGGGTGCCGGTGCGGGCGTGGTGTCAGCCAACGAGGCGACATCTGTCTTCGCCGTGGACTGCTCGTAGACGCAAGAGGTCGGGCGCTGTGGTATCAAACCGGTTTTCTCGCTCATCCGCTTGGCATACCGTTCCAACTCCACCGCGGCAATAGCACCATCGGCGGTGGCAGTAACAACTTGCCGCAGGTTTTTGGCCCGCAGATCACCGGCCGCATACACGCCCGGCACCGATGTTTCGAGATAGCCGTGCGTGACCACGTAACCATAATCGTCCAGTTCCACCACGCCGCGCACCAGATTCGTGGCGGGCACATATCCCGCGAACACGAACACGCCGAACGTGCCACCGTCAGCAGGTTTCCACGTTTCGGTCTGGCCGGTGGCCCGGTTCAGGATCGTAGCTTCACGCAAACCGCCTTGACCGGCAGTGACGCCTTGCAGCTCGACTTGGTAACGCACGTCGATTTTTGGATTGTTTTTGGCTGCGGCGGCCACCGTGGCGTCGCAAGTAAAATCCTGTTCCCGCACGAGAACGGTGACTTTGGAGGCGTATGTGGTCAGGAACACGGATTCCTCGGCTGCTGCGAACCCTCCTCCGACCACCAGTACTTCCTTGCCGGTGAAGAATTCGCCATCGCAGGTAGCACAGTAGGCCACACCGCGGCCAGCGTATTCGGATTCCCCTTCGAACCCTAGTTTGCGTGGGCTGGCGCCGGTGGCGATGAGAATACCGAAAGTCTTTAAGTCGCCGCGTGAAGTATGCACGGTTTTAACGTCGCCATGCACGTCGAGGCCGATGGCTTCGGCGGAAAGGAATTCAGCGCCGAAGTCCTGCGCCTGTTGACGCATGGTCTGGGTAAGCTCACGGCCAGTGGTGCGGCCGACACCCGGATAGTTGACCACCTCATTGGTGATGGTGATCTGTCCGCCGAAATCGTCTTTCTCGAGAATCAGCACGCGATATCGGGCGCGGGCCAGATACAATCCCGCCGTCAGACCAGCGGGACCGCCGCCGACAACTATGACATCATACAAATCATTTCGAGACATAATGAATCCCTTCGCGCCTTAATCTGTCTGTTCAAGGGGTTGCCCGGAGGTTCTCCGGACAACCCGTCGGATTAGATTGACAATCCGTCCGTCAAATAACGATCACAGTTGGCCAACAAGATCGAGGCTAGGTTCGATGGTGTCCTCGCCCGGAGTCCAGTTGGCTGGGCAGACCTGATCGCCATGCTCGTGGACGAACTGAGAGGCTTGCACACGACGTAGTAGTTCTTCGGCATTGCGTCCTACGTTGGAGGAGATGACTTCATAGGCCACGACCTTGCCTTCGGGGCTCACGATGAAGTCACCGCGTTCGGCCATACCATCAACTTCGTTGTAGGTGTCGAGATCTTTAGCCAAGAGAGCGGTCGGGTCAGCAAGCATCGGATATTGAATCTTGGCGATCTTTTCATTGGCGTCATGCCATGCCTTGTGTACGAAGTGGGTATCGCAGGAGACGGAGTAGACCTCGCATCCAATTTCCTTGAACTTGGCGTAGTTGCGGGCCAGATCCTCAAGCTCAGTTGGGCACACGAAGGTGAAATCAGCCGGGTAGAAGAAAAACAGGGACCAGTGGCCGAGCACATCAGCCTTAGTCACCTCATGGAACTCGTCGTTCTGGAACGCGTTCACCTTAAAATCGGTCAGTTCATGCTGTAGAAGAGTCATCATCGGTCCTTTCGCTGATTGTCAATCATCAGGCTTCTGCCGTTCTCCATCGTAACGTGATTGTCTGGAACCCGCGCGGGCGTAACGCGTGAGCCTCATCACATCATTACTAACAGTCACGCTGACGGACCATGCGATACAAAGGTGCCGCGAAATAAAAAACTCCTGCATGCCACGGGGAGCAAGGACCGGGAGACGGATGAAAAGGGGACGCGAGCGGATAAAAAAAAACGGGGGTTCCCGGAGCGTGACGCTCGACGGGAACCCCCTCAAGTAGAATGCGGCGGCGCGCTACTCTCCCACACCCTCTCGAGTGCAGTACCATCGCCGCAGCCAGGCCTTAGCTTCCGGGTTCGGAAAGGGACCGGGCGTCTCACCTGGGCCATGACCACCGCAAAACCAATGTAACGGCCAACCACAAGGATCGGCCGGCAACGGAACCGACCACGATTCCGATCGTGGCGGTCCGGGAACCGGACAACGGACGCAAGCAAACGCCTTACCAGTATCGTCGTCGTGACCACAAGAAACAGCATTCCTTGCCATCCAACGAGAAACCACCACAGGACGAGACCCAACCCAACAGGGTCGGAAAGATGTGCCGCGATCGCCCGTTAGTACCGGTCGGCTCCACCCCTCGCAAGGCTTCCACCTCCGGCCTATCGAACACGTGTTCCACATGCGGGCTACAGGCACCGAAGTGCCAAGGAATCCTAATCTTGGAGCAGGCTTCCCGCTTAGATGCTTTCAGCGGTTATCCCTCCCGAACGTAGCCAACCGGCCATGCCGCTGGCGCGACAACCGGCATACCAGAGGTCCGTCCACCCAGGTCCTCTCGTACTATGGGCAGGCCTCCTCAGGATTCCAACGAGCGCAGAGGATAGAGACCAAACTGTCTCACGACGTTCTGAACCCAGCTCGCGTGCCGCTTTAATCGGCGAACAGCCGAACCCTTGGGACCTGCTCCAGCCCCAGGATGCGACGAGCCGACATCGAGGTGCCAAACCATCCCGTCGATATGGACTCTTGGGAATGATCAGCCTGTTATCCCCGGGGTACCTTTTATCCGTTGAGCGATGCCGCGCCCGTGCGCCGGCACCGGATCACTATCTCCGACTTTCGTCCCTGCTCGAACCGTCGCTCTCGCAGTCAAGCCCGCTTGTGCGATTACACTCGAAACCCGATTGCCAACCGGGCTGAGCGGACCTTTGAGCGCCTCCGTTACTCTTTGGGAGGCAACCGCCCCAGTTAAACTACCCGCCAGGCACTGTCCCTGACAAGGATGACTTGCCGAGGTTAGACGTCAAACGAGAACAGAGCGGTATTTCACCTTGCGGCTCCACACGGGCTGGCGCCCGCGCTTCGAAGCCTCCCGCCTATGCTACACAATCCGCGCCTAACGCCAATACCAAGGTATAGTAAAGGTCCCGGGGTCTTTTCGTCCTTCTGCGCTTAACGAGCATCTTTACTCGTACTGCAATTTCGCCGAGCTCCTGGTCGAGACAGTGGGGAAGTCGTTACGCCATTCGTGCAGGTCGGAACTTACCCGACAAGGAATTTCGCTACCTTAGGATGGTTATAGTTACCACCGCCGTTTACCGGGGCTTGAATTCACCGCTTCACCCGAGGGCTGACGGATCCTCTTAACCTTCCGGCACCGGGCAGGCGTCAGTGCATATACAGCGGCTTGCGCCTTCGCATGCACCTGTGTTTTTGGTAAACAGTCGCTACCCCCTGGTCTGTGCCACCCCCCGACGCTCCGAGGGCAAGCCTCTTCACGTCCGGGGGTCTCCCTTATACCGAAGGCACGGGAGTGATTTGCCGAGTTCCTTGACCAGGATTCGCTCGATCGCCTTGGTATTCTCTACCTGACCACCAGTGTCGGTTTGGGGTACGGGCGGCAACGCCCCTCGCGCCGAGGCTTTTCTCGACGGCCTGGACCACCGGATATCGCGCCGAAAAGGCGCCCATCATCGCACCTCACCCACACGCCCCACGGATTTGCCTATGGGACGGGCTGCGTGCTTGACCACGGAAAACCACCTCCGCGGCCGGCTCCCATTCCGTGTCACCCCTGTGCGCTAACCTACCAGGACTACGCTCCCAACAGCCGCGGACACCGAACCCCGAAGGGAACGACGCCACGCGACCGGAGGTTAGTACTCATCCGTTCGGCTCTTGCGGTTCGCTGCCGGTACGGGAATATCCACCCGTTCATCCATTCGACTACGCCTGTCGGCCTCGCCTTAGGACCCGACTCACCCGGGGACGACGAACGTGGCCCCGGAACCCTTGGTCATCCAGCGGACGGGATCCTCACCCGTCTCTCGCTACTCATGTCTGCATTCTCGCTCCCGCGCGGTCCACGGCACGTTTCCACGGCCGCTTCGCCCCACGCGGGACGCTCTCCTACCCAACAGCAAAAACTGTTGCCGCGTCTTCGGTGGTGTGCTTGAGCCCCGCTACATTGTCGGCGCGGAACCACTAGACCAGTGAGCTGTTACGCACTCTTTCAAGGATGGCTGCTTCTGAGCCAACCTCCTGGCTGTCTATGCGACTCCACATCCTTTCCCACTTAGCACACGCTTCGGGACCTTAGACGACGATCTGGGCTGTCTCCCTCTCGACGACGGAGCTTATCCCCCGCCGACTCACTGCCGGAATACACATCCACGGTATTCGGAGTTTGGCTGCTATTGGTACCCCATACGGGCCCGCAAGCATCCAGTAGCTCTACCCCCGCGATGCAATCAACCGACGCTGCACCTAAATGCATTTCGGAGAGAACCAGCTATCACGGAATTTGATTGGCCTTTCACCCCTAGCCCCAGGTCATCCCCCCGGTTTTCAACCCAGGTGGGTTCGGTCCTCCACGCGGTCTTACCCGCGCTTCAACCTGCCCAGGGCTAGATCATCCCGCTTCGGGTCCAGGGCACGCGACTCAAAACGCCTTTTGAGACTCGCCTTCGCTACGGCTCCCCCACGACGGGTTAGCCTCGCCACGCACCACTGACTCGCAGACTCATTTTTCGATAGGCACGCCGTCACCCCACCAAGGAGGCTCCGACGGATTGTAGGCGCACGGTTTCAGGAACTCTTTCACTCCCCTCCCGGGGTGCTTTTCACCTTTCCCTCACGGTACTGGTACGCTATCGGTCAGACAGGTATGCTTAGACTTACCCCACGGTCGGGGCGGATTCACACGGGATTCCACGAGGCCCGCGCTACTTGGGACGCATGATCGGAAGACGGCAAGCTTCCAGGTACGGGGCTGGCACCCTCTGCGGCCAGGCCTTCAAGCCTGTTCCCCTGGCAAGCCGTTTTATGACTCCCGCCCGGTCCGTCGGAACCGGGACACACGCTCCCTCAACACCACGGACGCAACCCCCGACGGGTATCGCGCGCCCATGGTTTGGTCTGATCCGCTTTCGCTCGCCACTACTCACGGAGTATCCCTTCCTGCAGGTACTGAGATGTTTCACTTCCCTGCGTACCCCCGGAACAACAAGGTTCCGTGCCGGCCCATGACGGCCGGCGGGTTGCCCCATTCGGAAATCCTCGGATCGAAGCCATGTTGGAGGCTCCCCGAGGCTTATCGCATCCTCAAACGTCCTTCATCGGTACTGTCTGCCAAGGCATCCACCATACGCCCTTCAGGGCGGCACACGCCCCGAAAAACCCTAATGATAGCTTCAAACGCCAGACGACAAATCATCACACTGTAAAAAATGATCACAAAACGATCGATCTCGAAACCAGACTCCAAAAAAGAGCCTGGCGAAATCGCGATAAAGCAAACGATGAAACAGAATTCATCGCATTGCTCGCGTCCACTATCCAGTTCTCAAACCACCACGCGCCCCGACAGGACCCGACCCACAGGCCCACAGGCCCACGGCGTCCCACCAGGGGCATCCGGAAACCGCACGCGACCACAAGTCGCGGGTGGCGGTCCGGGAGCCCAAAAGCATACCCATACCACTCCCCGGACCCCCAAAAAGGAATCCGAAAGCCCATGATCTCTTCCACACCAGCACGCCCACGCGAAACCGGGAACCATTCCCGACGCATGGGCCACACGACGGACACCAGACCGGCGTCCTGAAAACTCCGTAGAAAGGAGGTGATCCAGCCGCACCTTCCGGTACGGCTACCTTGTTACGACTTAGTCCCAATCACGAGTCTCACCTTAGACGGCTCCATCCCGCAAGGGGTTAGGCCACCGGCTTCGGGTGCTACCCACTTTCATGACTTGACGGGCGGTGTGTACAAGGCCCGGGAACGCATTCACCGCGGCGTTGCTGATCCGCGATTACTAGCGACTCCGCCTTCATGGAGTCGGGTTGCAGACTCCAATCCGAACTGAGACCGGTTTTCAGGGATCCGCTCCATGTCGCCATGTCGCATCCCGTTGTACCGGCCATTGTAGCATGCGTGAAGCCCTGGACGTAAGGGGCATGATGATCTGACGTCATCCCCACCTTCCTCCGAGTTGACCCCGGCGGTCCCCCGTGAGTTCCCGCCATGACGCGCTGGCAACACAGGGCGAGGGTTGCGCTCGTTGCGGGACTTAACCCAACATCTCACGACACGAGCTGACGACGACCATGCACCACCTGTGAACCCGCCCCGAAGGGAAGCCCCATCTCTGGAGCGGTCGGGAACATGTCAAGCCCAGGTAAGGTTCTTCGCGTTGCATCGAATTAATCCGCATGCTCCGCCGCTTGTGCGGGCCCCCGTCAATTTCTTTGAGTTTTAGCCTTGCGGCCGTACTCCCCAGGCGGGATGCTTAACGCGTTAGCTCCGACACGGAACCCGTGGAACGGGCCCCACATCCAGCATCCACCGTTTACGGCGTGGACTACCAGGGTATCTAATCCTGTTCGCTCCCCACGCTTTCGCTCCTCAGCGTCAGTAACGGCCCAGAGACCTGCCTTCGCCATTGGTGTTCTTCCCGATATCTACACATTCCACCGTTACACCGGGAATTCCAGTCTCCCCTACCGCACTCCAGCCCGCCCGTACCCGGCGCAGATCCACCGTTAAGCGATGGACTTTCACACCGGACGCGACGAACCGCCTACGAGCCCTTTACGCCCAATAATTCCGGATAACGCTTGCACCCTACGTATTACCGCGGCTGCTGGCACGTAGTTAGCCGGTGCTTATTCGAAAGGTACACTCACCCGAAGGCTTGCTCCCGATCAAAAGCGGTTTACAACCCGAAGGCCGTCATCCCGCACGCGGCGTCGCTGCATCAGGCTTGCGCCCATTGTGCAATATTCCCCACTGCTGCCTCCCGTAGGAGTCTGGGCCGTATCTCAGTCCCAATGTGGCCGGTCGCCCTCTCAGGCCGGCTACCCGTCGTAGGCTCGGTGGGCCGTTACCCCGCCGACTACCTGATAGGACGCGACCCCATCCCATACCGATATAATCTTTCCCGACACCCCATGCGAGGAGTCGGAGCATCCGGCATTACCACCCGTTTCCAGGAGCTATTCCGGTGTATGGGGCAGGTCGGTCACGCATTACTCACCCGTTCGCCACTCTCACCAGGCAGCAAGCTGCCTGGATCCCGTTCGACTTGCATGTGTTAAGCACGCCGCCAGCGTTCATCCTGAGCCAGAATCGAACCCTCCACAAAAAACCTTTCATGAAGAGAACCAACATGTGACTCTCAAAAATAAAGAAACCGACATCCGTTTATAAGGAAAACGGACTGTCCGCAAAAACCCCGTCCCGTTTGACCGGCCTCCCGGCACCCACGCCAAACACGCGGGCCGTAAGACGGACTGGCAATCATTGACTATAAAGAAGTAGTACAAATACGCTTTTGAGTTCTCAAACCACCACCACTCACCCACCTCAGGGAACCCCAGCCGGGGAACCACTCGCTGAGCGGCAGCAAGAGATAAACCTACAGCACAACGGCCGGCAACGCAAATCGGACATCCACGAACACCACGAAAACCATTGCAAACACTGGACTCCACCGGCGTGTCGAAAACACGGGAAAAGCGGGCAAGGAACACCATCGCGCGGCAAAAGACCGTCGGAAAAACCTCAAAACACCCCACCGCAAGCCAACATCCGGGCGTGTCGCAACCGCAGTGAGTGAATGAGCGTGGCCGAAGGACAAATACACGACATCCAGCGGGGAAACAACACGACTACGCGTGGCACACATTCAGCAGCGTCAATTCGCCCATCCAACTTGCGTTGCGCCATCCAGCTTGTGTCTTGCCGCCCAACTTGCGAGACACTCCGCCCACCAGCACCTACCGTCTACCAACGCTTGCCGCACCGTTTGCCGCCATTGCCTGGCCTACCGGCCGCGCTCCATGGCCCACGCCCCTCGGCATGCAGCGCACCAAGATGATGCTTCATGGCGACCAGCATGATATGCGCATCTTCCAAGCCAAGATGCCGCTCGCTTTGGGAAGCGTCCAACGCGCCCTGGCGTTTGGCATACGCATCCAACGTGTTATCGCCATACGGATGCTCATCATCGGGAATCGACCCCTCATCCCAACGACGGCTCATCGGCAACGTGTCGATGATCGTAATATTGCCGGCACGATAGCTTTCCGCATATCCGGCGACGTTCAACATAAAAAAGCTGTGCTCGAACCGGGCGTTGTGCGCAACGTACGGCTGCTGTTCAAGCCGTTGCAGCAATCCGACCTGCGCTTCGGGCCATTCGTCAAACAAGCGAAAGTCAGTGCCGGCGCGATCGCGCACATCAATACCAGTAAGGTCGAGGATCAAAGGATTGCCGAGCAGTGCGTTCTGTGCAGGCACTCCGAAGGAAAGACGCGCCTGACCGTACGCGTCGCCGGCCTCGTAATAGCCCTGTTCGTAGCAGTAGCCCGAAGGCTCACCGGCCGGACGCGGCGAGATCATGTTCATGAATTCGAACCCGGCGTCGATGATATACACGCGGGCCGGATCCGTGCCTGTGGTTTCAATATCAATGCCCATCACCGTGTCGAGATCACGGCCAGGGAGGTAGGCGTCACGCCAATCCGACTTTTTGTAATCCGCCAAACGTCGAGCTTGCGCGGCCTCCGCCGAGTCAGCGGAACTTCCAAAAGAACCAAAAGAACCAACTGCACCCGTGCCAGTAGAGTCACGGTCCCCATAATCGAATACACGCGAACCTCCCGGACTCGTCACCCCGCTCAAGTTCGCGCGCGACATGGCGTAATCGCTGGCACGCTTCTGCTCACGCTCTGCGGCACGCCGTTCGGCACGACCATTGACGATCTGTGCGGTGCGATCCTGAATATCGTCGAAATTCACACGGTTGCCCGCTCCGACCACAGGCTGTAGCACGGGCACCGTCACCCGTTCCCGGCGTTCTTCGGCAATAGTCCACAAGCCCATCGCAACGCCAATCCGACGCAACATGGCAATTTCGTCACACAACCGACGGTTCGCATATGCGAGCGCGCGAGGCAAACGGTAAGAAGCGATCAAACGGTCGAAATCCGTCATGAAAGCGGTGTTGCATTGCGCGATGATGGATTCGAGACGGTCTCGCACCGTCAGATCCTTTTTCAGCAGATTATGCAGCTGTTGGGCGGATAATGACGAATCCTGCATGGAATCCGTTATTTCCGGAGTCGGCAAAAGTGCGGTATCGGCGGCGTCCAAAACGGCAATCAGGTCGATGTCTTGGCTTTGCGCGGCTCCAATGCCGTGTTCCAAGTCGAGGGATGCGACCCACTGCCAGTCGATAAGCTGGTTGTCGGCATTTTTCGGCATCGATGCCGACCATTGGTTGATGTCTTGCTTGGCTTCAGTAAGCCAGGAACGGCCCGTCTTTGCTTCGTTCATACTTTGCATGGTAGCCGAGAGGGGGTGCAGTACACGTCGACGCCCACGAAAAACATGCTACTTCTCGGATAGCGCAATCTCCTTTTTTCAAGATTCGAAAGCGTATCTTAAATTCGTTTATTCCGCAGAATTCAATACAGGAAAGAAACTAATGTTGCGAAAAACTATTATGTTCACCAAAAATACCTTGTTTGACTGTGTCCATGCACGTTGCGCGCGTAGTACGACGTCGCGTACGAAATCGTTTCGCCATGATGATGACGCAGATGGTGCTGGAAATATCACGCGATATAACGCTGCGAAAGATAATCTTGCGAAATGCAAACATGGTTACGTGCATACGTGCGTGTGCCGTGGGGAATACGATGCGTGCGCGCATTACACAGGACATACAAACGATGGCATGACGAAAAAATGATGGCATAACGAAAAAAGGGAGAGGCTCGTAGGCCTCTCCCCCTTGTTAGGTATTCACGGATTTCCGCAACGATCGGATTCGTAACAACCGGATTCCGTGTTGATTGGATTCCACAACGCCTTTGCCGCACATTATGCGCTTACAACGGCGCTTACCCCTAAGTTACAGTTCGAATCCGAGTTCGGCTGCGGCTTCGTTAGGAACCGGATCGTCGCACCAGAAATCCTCAAGATTCTCGTTGGTGGCGAGGCTGCGGATTTCCGCCTTGTCGATATACAGTTCGCCGCTTAAATGGTCGGTTTCGTGCTGGAAGATGCGGGCTGGCCAACCATGCAGATGCTCCTCATGCTGTTTGCCGTCTTCATCTTGCCAGCGGGCGGTGATGTCAAGCCAGCGCTTGCGTACCGCCTGATAGCCGTCGAAGCTCAGGCAGCCTTCGTAGAAGCTGCGGGTTTCGGTGCCGATCGGCTCATAGCTGGGGTTGATGATGACATGGAACGGGAATTCGGCCGCTTCACGCGGATCATCGTCATCGTCGTCACGCACATGGTCTTCCACCACGGCGAGGGCCAGTCCAAGACCGATCTGGGTTGCGGCGAGGCCCACGCCCGGCGCTTCGATCATGGTGACGCGCATGGTTTCGATGAGTTTGTCGAGCGTTTTGCGGCTCAGCTGGCCTTCGTAGGCCGCGGTCTGCTGGCGCAGTACCGGTTCGCCTGCTTGCACGATGGGGAGCAGTTGTTCCTTGCCGCCGGTTTTTATGAGTTTTTCAACCTCGCGGTTGAGTTCGAGGTTGACTTTCGAATTGCGTCCAAACATGGGTTTCCTTCGCGTATTGGTTCAGGATTTTGGATTGCCGAATGATGTGTATCGGCAGTGTGGTTACAGGGCGAGTTCTTCGGCTACGACTTTGGCGAGACGGTCGCAGACCTCGTCGGCCTGCTGTTGGGTTTCCGCTTCGGCCATGACGCGCACGAGCGGTTCGGTGCCGGATGGGCGCAATAGCACGCGGCCGGTGTCACCGAGCATTTTCTCTTCGCGTTCGACGGCCGCCTGCACTTTGGCATTGGTTTTAGCCGCGAGCTTGTCGACGTTCGGCACGTTGATGAGGGTTTGCGGCAGTTGCGGGAAGTCGGATGCGAGTTCTTTGAGGCTTTTGCCGGAGTTGACCACTTCGTTGCATAGGGTCAATGCTGTGAGGGTGCCGTCGCCGGTGGTGGCGAATTCGCGGTTGATCACGTGTCCGGACTGTTCGCCGCCGAGCGAATAGTCGCCGCGCAGCATTTCCTCAAGCACGTAACGGTCGCCCACGCCGGTTTGCACGGTTTTGATGCCCATGGAACGCAGGGCGAGTTTCAGGCCGAGGTTGCTCATCACGGTTACCACGAGGGTGTCATGGTTGAGCTTGCCCGCGTTCTTCTTGGCGCGTGCGAGAATGCCCATGATTTGATCGCCGTTGACCATGGTGCCGTCTTCGTCCACGGCGAGGCAACGGTCGGCGTCACCGTCGAAGGCCACACCTAGATCGGCGCCGGAAGCCTTGACCATGGCCTGCAGCTGTTCGGGGTGTGTGGATCCGGCGTTCTTGTTGATGTTGTAGCCATCTGGCGAAGCGTTGATTACGATCACGTCTGCTCCGGCGCGGCGCAACGCTTCCGGCGCGACCACGGAGGTGGCGCCGTTGGCGCAGTCAGCCACGACTTTCAATCCTTTCAGCGGTGTCGGCTGGGACTTGTCGGGTCCGATGGGAGCGATGGTGGACACCAGATGGTCGATATACAGGTTGGTTGCGGTTGCCGTGTCGTGGCTGATGCGGCCCACGCCGGCACCGGTCGGGCGTTCCCAATCCTGGCCGAGCACGCTTTCGATTTCGTCTTCTTTGGTGTCAGGCAATTTGAATCCGCCACGTGCGAAGAATTTGATGCCGTTGTCGGGCATGGGATTGTGGGATGCGGAAATCACGGCACCCATTTCCACGTTCAGCACGGAAGTCAGGTATGCGACACCCGGAGTCGGAATAATGCCCGCGTCGATCACGTCGAATCCGCCTGCGGACATGCCTGCGGACAGTGCTGCCGCAAGAAAATCGCCGGAAACGCGAGTATCACGGCCGACCAGTGCACGGCGACGACCGTCGAATTCGCTTTTGCCTTCGTCATCGCCAAGCACACGCACTGCAGCATCGCCCAAATCCAACGCAAGCTGTGCGGTCAAAGCCCTATTCGCCAATCCTCGAACACCGTCTGTTCCGAACATACGTGGCATGAGTCTCAAGTCCTCGCTATCTCAAATTATATTGCCGTGCACCATCGTACTCAACGGGTTCACCATTCAACGAAATAGTCGACAACATGTTGCGATACCTGCATACTGCAACATGGGACCGGCCTTTGTTTGGGATGGCTTGTCTGGAAGCAAACAAGCCCGGACTGGCAGCGAGATAAGTCACGCCGCCAGTCCGGGCTTATGATGCGATATCACAGAGTGATATCAAAAGTAGCTACTAAAAACAGCTACTGCAGTGGTATCAGGAACGGCATCAGAGGGACGCGTTGAAATCGCGCACCTTGAGCGTGCGATGCGACGATTCAACATTGCCGCGCACAATGCGCTGCAACGCGTTGTCGGCGTCCGCATGTGAAGCCAGCCAAGCATCACCGAGCTCCACCAGCGTGGCCGGATCGGCATAGCTCGGGTACAGGCCTTCCAGCAGAGCCTCAGCCATGTGGAAGGTCTTGTTCTTCCAAATCCAGTCGGCAACCTCGAAATACTTGGCCGCATAAGGTTCAGCCAAATCGACACGTGGAGTGGATGCAAAGCCGCGGGCCACGGATTCCAACTGCATGTTGGTCAGCTCGTCGTTGTGCAAAGCCTCGTTCCAAGCCCATTCCTTGGCTTCCGCAATGCCTGCGACCGCACGTGCACCCAATGCGAACTCACGGTTCTCAGTGGTTTCACGCTTGGCAAGTTCCGCGTCGATGTCGCTCTGGCCGATGGCGTTGATCGTGCTCAACGCGTTGATGATGGTCCAACGGAAATTATTGTCGATTTCCAAGCCGTCAAGCTTCACGGAACCATCGAGCAGACCCTTCGCATTTGCTTCGAACGCAGCATCGCCCGGCTCACCATAACCCAGATAGGCGGTGATCAGCTGGAACTGCTCGTCGGAACCGGCTTCGGCATCCTGAGCCAGTTTGAACAGTTCGGCAGCCACATGCTCCACCACTTCGGCACGGTCGGCCGGAGCGGTGTAATGCCATGCGGTGGTGCTGATCTGCGCCAAAGCGTAACGGAACGTGGTGGACTCATGTTCCGTGGCGAGCGCAGCCAAAGAGGTTTCGATGAACTGCTTTGCCGGCAATTCGCCGTCACGAGTCATATCCCAGAAGGCAAGCCAAATCACGGAACGAGCCAACGCATCGTCGAAACGATACAGGTTCTCCGCAGCGAACTTGAGGCTCTTCTCATCGAAGCGCAGCTTCGTGTATGTCAAATCGTCGTCATTCACCAAAATCAGCGACGGGCGTGCCTTGCCGGCAGCCGCTTCGACAATCGTCAGTTCGCCGTCAACATCAAGTTCGAACTGGTCGGTACGCACGATCTTGCCGGTTTCCGGATCCTCATTGTAGAAGCCGACAGCCAAACGATGCGCGCGCAGCACCGGATGCTCAGCCGAAGCGGACTGGCGCAACGCAAGCTGGCGAATCGTACCATCCTCGTTTTCCTCAACTTCGGTGGCGATGGTGTTGATGCCGGACTGTTCAAGCCACTGGGCGCTCCACGCCTTGAGATCGCGTCCGGACGTCAGCTCGAGTTCGGCCAGCAGATCGGCGAGCGTAGCGTTGGAGTACGCATGCTTGTTCAAATAGTTGTTGATGCCCTTGAAGAACTTCTCACGCCCCACATAGAACACGAGCTGCTTCAACACGGAAGCGCCCTTGGCGTAGGTAATGCCGTCGAAGTTGACATACGTGTCGTTCAGATCGTTGATCGGCGCGACGATCGGATGGGTGGTGCTCAGCTGATCCTGGCGAAGTGCCCAGCTCTTTTCACCGGAGCTGAACGTGGCCCAAGCGTCCTTCCATTCCGTGGCTTCGGCAGTGGCAAGGGTGGACGTGAACTCAGCGAAAGACTCGTTAAGCCACAAGTCGTTCCACCACTTCATGGTCACGTAATCACCGAACCACATGTGTGCAAGCTCGTGCAGCACGGTGACGACGCGGCGCTCGGCATACGCGTCGGTGACCTTCGATTCGAACACGTACTGGTCGCGGATGGTGACCATGCCAATGTTCTCCATAGCGCCGGCATTGTATTCCGGCACGTAGATCTGGTCGTACTTGGCGTACGGGTATGGCACGCCCCAAGTCTTCGCATAGAAGGCAAAACCCTTCTTGGTGATGTCGAACAGGTAGTCGACATCCTTGGCGAACGCTTCGGCGAGCGCCTGACGGCAGTACATGGCCATCGGCACGGTACGGCCGTCTTCGTTGGCGTATTCGGTATGCCATTCGGCGTATGGGCCTGCGCAGATGGCGGTGAGGTAGGAGCTCATGGTCGGCGTGGATTCGAACACCCACAGCTTGGTGGTTTCGGCTTCGTGCGTGCCGAGCGTGCCTTCTTCGGTAACGGTTTCGTTGTCGGTTACGGAGGCGGCGGGCATGTTGGAGGTGACGATCCATGACTTGGCTGCGAGCACGGAAAAGTCGAACACGGCCTTGATATCGGGCTGGTCGAACACGGCGTACACGCGGCGAGCATCCGGCACTTCGAACTGGGAATACAGGTAGATGTTGCCGTCGGACGGGTCGACGCTGCGGTGCAGGCCTTCACCAGTGTTGGAATACTGGCACAGCGCCTTGACGGTCACTTCGTTGTGCGCTTCGAGGTTCTTCAGTTCGATACGGCTGTCGGCGAACGCTTCGGCCGGATCGAGAGTTGCGCCGTTGAGCACGATTTCGCTCACTTCGGTGGCGATCAGGTCAAGGAAGCTGGTAGCTCCCGGCTCAGCGTCGAACGTGATGGTGGTTTCGGAACCGAAATTCTTAGCTCCACGGGTCAGATCAAGTTTGACCGTGTAATGAACCGGTGCTGCGATAACGCTTTTGCGTTCTTCCGCTTCGATTCGGGTGAGATTTGCTCCTGGCATGTCACTCCTTTTTTATTGTGAAATTCCTATTTATGGAATAGGAGACGGCGCAACCGGTTGTGCCGGTTACGCCGTCCTTCTTTTGATTATGTAATCAACAATTATTGACGATCTGTCGATATTTCAATATTATTCCAATATTAATTTCACCGAAATCAGCGATATTGCGAAAATATTGACTATCTATCGATTCATCATTGCGCTGCATTCAATCCCATCGCTTCGTCAACATCCTGCGCGATATCGGCAACGACCGGAACGATCATAGGCTTGCGATGCAGCTGACGTGCGACCCAGCTACCCAACGTACGACGCATGATTTGCTGAAGCTTGTACGTATCGTGCGTGCCAGTCATCATCGCATCCTGCAATTGCTCGACGATCTGATGACGGACCTTGTCGAATTCGCTCTCGTCTTCGGCAACCGCGTTGAGATAGATCTTCGGGCCGGCGACAACGTCAGCCGTTTCCGTATCGACAACAACGAAGCTCGACACGAAACCTTCCGTGCCAAGAATACGACGCTTCTCAAGCTCTTCCTCGGTAAGTTCACCAACGGAATCGCCGTCAACGTACACGTAACCGCATGGCACAGAACCGACAACGGCAGCCTGGCCGTGGTACAAATCGACCACATCGCCGTCTTCAGCAAGCACCACGTTCTGCGGATCGACACCCGTCTTAACCGCGATCATGCCGTTCGCTACCAGATGGCGGTTCTCACCATGAATCGGCATGGCGCACTTCGGCTTGACGATGTTGTACATGTACAGCAGTTCGCCCTCATTGCAGTGGCCGGACACATGCACGGCGGCATTGTCTCGATTGACCACGCGGGCACCAAGCTGCACCAGCTTGTTGATGATCTTGTACACGCCATGCTCGTTGCCTGGAATCAGGGAGCTCGCAAGAATGACCGTGTCGAATTCGTTGATGGTGATGTCGCGATGGTTGCCGTCGGCGATGCGGCCAAGCGCGGCCATCGGTTCGCCCTGGGAGCCAGTGCACATGTAGACGAGCTTGTCGTCTTGCACGTCATGAGCCTTCTTCAGGTCGATGACCGTGTCTTCAGGAAGCCTCAAGTAGCCCAAATCCGCAGCAATGGACATGTTGCGGACCATGGAACGACCCACGAACACCACCTTGCGGCCATACTTATGAGCGGCATCAACAACCTGCTGCACGCGGTGCACATGGCTGGAGAAGCTGGCCACGATGATCTTGCGCGTAGCTTGGGCGAACGCCTGATCAAGCGCTGGACCAATGGTGGTTTCCGGCTTGACAAAGCCCGGAACCTCAGCGTTGGTGGAATCCATCATCAGCAGATCCACGCCCTTTTCACCAAGCTTGCCGAACTCCACCAAATCGGTGATGCGATGGTCGAGCGGCAGCTGATCGAGCTTGATATCGCCGGTATCGATGAGGCTTCCGGCCGGAGTCTGCACAAACACAGCCAGAGCGTCCGGAATGGAATGCGTGACGTTCACAAACTCAAGATTGAACGGACCAACCTTCAGCTTGTCGCGCCCCTTGACCTCAACCAGTCGCGGATTGATGCGATGCTCATTGCACTTGGCTTCAACGAAAGCCAACGTGAGTTTGGAACCGATCAGCGGAATATCAGGGCGAAGCTTCAGCAGGTACGGCACGCCGCCAATATGATCCTCGTGGCCGTGAGTGAGCACCAGAGCCTCGACCTTGTCGAGTCGATCCTTGATGTAATGGAAGTCAGGCAGGATCAAATCAACACCCGGCTGCTCCTCTTCAGGGAAAAGCACACCGCAGTCGATGAGCAGCAGGTGGCCGTTGTATTCGACCACGTTCATGTTGCGGCCGATCTCACCAAGGCCACCAAGGGGCACGATACGCATGGAACCCTTGCGGTACTTCGGCGGAGCGATCAACACATCATCCTGCTGGGGTGCGGTGGTCTGCGGGGCAAGACGGGAATTGCGGCGGCTGCCGGCAGAAGAGCTTGCCGCATTGGAATTCTTGGAGTTCCTAGAAGTCCTGGCGCTTTTCACATTCTTGACGTTCTTCACGCTCTTCGTGCCCTTGGAGGAACCGCTGCCATTGCCGCGGGAACCGCCACGGGCGGAACCGGACGCATCGCCAGCGCGAGTGCCACGACCACCGCTACGGCTAGAAGACTTCGTCTTCTTGGAAGTCGTTTCGGCCTTGTTGGGCTTCTCGGAGCTCACAGACTTCGCGGATTTCACATCCGAGGTCTGGGGGGTTTCAGTGCGCTTGGCAGCTTTGCTGCCGCGCTTGTGCGTAGTCACTGTTTTGGTTTCTTCTATAGCCATTTCCTAGTTGGATTTCTATTACTAATTGTCTCCGCCTGTGCGGAAACGAGGAATTCAGTAGGTTTGCCGCATTACGACAAACGTATTACGGCAAACCGGTAGTCGCAATGCTTGCCGTAATCGTCGAGATTGATCACCATGATTGCTGTAATCGCCATTGCACATCAGTGCTGTAAACATCGCTGCTGCAGGTATGGCAATAATCGCAATCACAGCAAGCCGGAAGCGCGCATGCCATCCTCCGCGCGCTTAATCTCAGCTTCGCCCGGACCGACGTTCGGCAAACGCATCGTCGTGGAATCGAGAATGCCACGCACCTTCAGCGACGCCTTCGCCATAACAGCTTGGAAGCCGCTTCCATTCATCGCTTCGACCAGCGGGGCAAGCTGCACGGCAATGCGCTGCGCCTCATGAATGTCGCCGCGATCGAACGCAGCAGCCAAATCACGCATCGGACCGGATGCGGCATGCGCGATCACGGAAATAATGCCGACCGCGCCAACCGAAAGGAACGGCAGGAACAGGCCGTCATCGCCCGAATACCAAGTCAAACCGGTTTCCATACGCTTACGCACGGCACCTGCGATATCTCCGGTGGCATCCTTGACTGCCTTAACATGATCAAGTTCAGACAAACGACGGTATGTTTCCAACTGAATATGCAAACCGGTACGGCCAGGCACATCGTAAACGATAATCGGCTTGTCGGCGGAATCATTGACCGCCTTGTAGTGGCGGAACACGCCCTCCTGCGACGGGCGCGAATAATACGGAGCAACCACAAGCACCGCATCGGCGCCCGCCTCCTGGGTCTGCTCCACCATGCGCACGGTGTGGGCGGTATCGTTGGAACCCGCGCCGGAAATAACGGGAACGCTCACCACATCTTTGACGGCCTGAACCAGCTTGACCTTCTCCTCCATGTGGGTGGTGGGAGACTCGCCCGTGGTGCCATTGACCACAAGGCCATCGGCGCCATCGGCAACAAGCTGCTTCGCAAGCTTCTGCGCGGCCTCGAAATCAACGGAACCGTCGGCCTTCATAGGGGTGACCATGGCCGGAAGAATACGTCCGAAAGGAGCAGGATCAAGAAGATGCATAGTACCGTCAGTCATAGTGTTAACGGTACTTCCCGCCACGGACGCCGAAGCATTCACGTTCGTGACCATACCGCAATATGAACTGCCTCACCGAGACCAAAATCCTCCAGTCACTGGAAGAATCCTCCCGCTGCCAAGCCTCCCACAGTCCAAAAACTCCCAGTCACTGGAAGAATCGGTACGCTTAGCCGCATACTCAGGCGGATTCAATCCAAATGACCTCACGACTTCGCTTTCCTGACCGCACAACACTCCAAACAGTGCGGCCAGAAAGAGGGAAACGTGCGGCCGCCAGAACAAACTCAGGCAAGGTATTGGGTGGGGTTCTGCTCGAACTTGGCAGCGCAGCCCGGATTGCAGAAGTAGTAGTCGGTGCCGTTGTATTCGCGGGTGGCCGCAGCGGTGGCCGGATCGACGCTCATGCCGCAGACCGGATCCTTGGCGAGCGCGCTCTGGTCGACACCGGCGGTGTGGCCGCCACAGCAGGAGTGCGCTCCACCCATGCCTTCCATGCCCTCGTGCATACCTTCCTTCTTGGCCTTGTGATCACTGAACAGTCCCATGATGAATCCTTTCTGGCTATGGTTGTTGTGATTATTATCGTTCGGGTTCGGCTGGCGAACCTGATACGTCTTATTTGCGGCACGCACCGCCTTGCCTGGATCGAACAGGCGCAGTCGACTCGCATTCGTCACCACGCACAGCGACGAGAACGCCATGGCCGCGCCCGCAATCATCGGATTGAGCATCATGCCGGTGAACGGGTAGAGCACGCCCGCCGCAATGGAAATACCAATGCTGTTGTAGCCAAGGGCGAATCCAAGATTTTGCGCGATATTGCGCATGGTGGCATGGGTCAAATCAAGCGCATGCACCAAACCCATCAGCGAGCCATTCATTAATGTCACGTCCGCGGACTGGATCGCCACATCCGTGCCCGTTCCAATGGCGAATCCCACATTCGCACGGGCAAGCGCAGGAGCATCGTTGATACCGTCGCCCACCATCGCCACCGTATAGCCTTGCGCCTGCAGTTTTGCGATTTCGTCCGCCTTGTTTTCCGGTCGCACTCCAGCGATCACGTTGCTGACGCTAACTTGATTTGCCACAGCATGTGCCGTCGTTTCGTTGTCTCCGGTGAGCATCACCACGTTGACGCCATGCGATTTCAAGGCTGC
Organism: Bifidobacterium sp. N4G05; assembly: GCF_002742445.1. Taxonomy (GTDB): domain Bacteria; phylum Actinomycetota; class Actinomycetes; order Actinomycetales; family Bifidobacteriaceae; genus Bifidobacterium; species Bifidobacterium hominis. The sequence continues at coordinate 95,425 of NZ_NJNQ01000002.1, forward strand.
GATGGCCTGTTGAGAATCGGGTTTTACCATGTCGGCAACGGCCACGATTCCCGCAAGCTCGCCATCGATCGCTGCAAGCATCGGCGTTTTCCCCTCCGCCGACAGCCGTTCCATAGTCTCGATAATGTCATCGAGATCCTCGTTGCCGACGCTCGGCATGGCCACGTCAAGATCGTCGATCAGATCGGCATTGCCAACAGCGACACTATGTGACGCGACGTGCGCAGTGACTCCCTGCCCGGAAATCGCACGGAATTGCGTTACCTCGCCTAACGTAAGATGCTTCTCTTGCGCGCCTGCAACGATCGCGGCGGCAAGAGGATGTTCGGAATCCCGTTCGGCACTGGCTGTGATCGCCAGCAAATCATCTGGTATTTCATGCCATTTTCCAAGCGGAAGCACGTCGGTCAACGACGGTTTACCAGCGGTGATCGTACCTGTTTTGTCAAGCACGACAGCATTGATTTTGCCGCACGTCTCCAATGCTTCGGCGGAACGAATCAGCACACCCATTTGCGCGGCGCGACCGGTCGAAACCGTTACGGAAAGCGGTGTGGCAAGACCCAAAGCGCATGGGCATGCGATCAGAAGCACCGAAACCGCCGCCACCAGCGCATGCACCACGCGCGGTTCCGGCCCGAACGTGAACCACAATGCGCACGACCACACGGCGATCAGTACCACAATCGGCACGAAAATACCGGAAATCTTATCCGCTAGGCGCTGTACCGGAGCTTTGGAACTTTGCGCGGATTGCACCAATCCAATGATCTGCGCGAGCACCGTATCTTTGCCGACTTTTGTGGCACGATACCGCAACGATCCGGTACCGTTGATCGTGGCACCGGTCACACTGCTGCCAGCCTGCTTCAGCACCGGCATGGATTCGCCGGTGATCATGGATTCGTCGACAGACGATGAACCGGAAATAACCGTGCCGTCAACGGGAAGTTGTTCGCCTGGACGAATCGCAATAATATCTCCGGCCAACACCTGATCGACCGGAATTTCCTCTTCGATTTCATTACGCACCACGCGAGCGGTTTTCGGCTGCAGTTTCGCCAATGCACGCATGGCTTCTCCCGTACCGACGCGAGCGCGCGCTTCAAGCAATTGCCCGACCAGCATCAGCGTGATGACCACACCAACCGCTTCAAAATACGGTTCTCGAGCATTCTCAGGCAGAATCTGAGGCACAAACGTGACCACACACGAGTAAGCAAACGCGAATACCGTACCCAAACTGACCAATGCGTTCATTTCCGGAGAGCGGTGAATGATCGCAGCGAAACCGCTACGGAAAATCGGTAATGCGGCATAGCACATCACCGGCAGCATCAGTATGAACTGCGCCCAATTCGGCATTGGATACAGCATCAACATCGTAGAAGCGAATACCGGAATCGTAACGATGGCAGACACAATAAGCCGCGTAATCAATGCTCGCATTTCACGAGATGCGTAAGAATCATCTGAAGAATTAGCAGAAATAGAAGAAAAATCAGAAGAAGTATCAACAGATTCATGCGATGTTTCATCAACAGCAGTCTGTTGCGATTGCGCAGGAACATGAGATTCTGCATTATTCGGATTTTCTTCCGACGCTGAATGCTCGTCCTGCATTGCAGCATGATGTTTTCCCGGCAGCACACGTAACGTGCCATGCAGCATGTTCATACCGCATGCAAAACCGTACTCCCCCGGCTCATCAGGATGAATCGTCAACGTCGTCGTACGGAAAGGAGGCAGCGCAAGGTCGACGCCAAAATCGGAAAACACCACATGCGACGAGCATTCGCCATCTTCCTTGCGATCGAAAATCAATCGCAAAGGCAAGCCAGCCTCGGCTTCGATGACCGCCGGACTGTACCCGCCTTTGACTTCGACGACCGCCTCTTGCACACCGTTGCCGACGCGGGCTCGGAACGCTTTGCGCGGCGCGAAAAAGAACCACAAAACGGCTGCCGTCACAGCCAATGCGACGATGATGGCGATCAGAGCCTGCATGTTTCACCGGTTTCCATATTGCATTCGTTTTCGATTCGGACAGTCACACTGTATACCAGCATTTGAGCTGATTGCCAAGAGTCAGCGCACAGCTTTATTACGTAGGTATACGACGATATGAATAATCCCCAAATCGCCGATGCCTGAAATAAGCCAACATCAGCCGGTTTGGGGACTATTTACCGTTCAACCGTAAGGATTTACAGGTCGAGGAAGTTGTCGAGGCCGACGGTCACGCCCGGATATGAACCGGTGGCGACCTTGCGTACGGCCAACAGCACGCCCGGCATGAAGGAAATGCGGTCGAAGCTGTCGGCACGAATGGTCAGCTGCTCGCCGTCGTTACCGAACAGGGCTTCCTCATGGGCATTGAGGCCACGCAGACGCACGGCGTGCACATGAATGCCGTCAACCACCTGGCCGCGGGAGCCGCCATCGGTTTCGGTGGCATCCGGAACAGGGCCAAGACCTGCGGCCTTACGAGCTGCGGCAATACCCTGCGCGGTGTGGAATGCGGTGCCGGACGGAGCATCCACCTTGTTCGGGTGGTGCAGTTCGATCACTTCGGCGGATTCGAAGTACGGAGCCGCAACCTTGGCGAAATAGTCGGCGAGCACGGCGGAAATGGCGAAGTTCGGCGCAATGAACACGCTCTGGCCTTCGCGAGGCGCGGCAGCGAGCGCGGCACGCACCTGATCGAGCTTCTCTTCGGTCCAACCGGTGGTGCCCACCACCACATCAACGCCTTGCGCCACGAGTGCGAGCACATTGTCAAGAGACACGCTCGGCACGGTGAACTCCACCACCACGTCAGTATTTTCGGGGGTTATTTGGCTCAGGTCGTCGCCAGCGTCAAGCGCGAGCGCCAGTTCGGTGTCGTCCGCGTTGTTCACAGCGTCGACCACGTGGGAACCCATGCGCCCTTTGGCACCAACTACAGAAACCTTGATCATTGCAACTCCTTCAAGCGTTCTGGCTGCATCTATCTGCAACAGCTTTCTACGATTCCAACGAATCCAACAATAGAATACAATTGCCCGAACATAATCCTTACGATCATTTTCGGGCAATTTTTGGAATGCTTAATTCGCATAGTATCTATGAATCACAGATCATCTATGAATGTTGCGAAACACTTCGACGCGTGATCACCCAGCCGAGCAGGGCAAACGGAATCGAGGCGAGCACGAAAATCCATGGCAGCATCAGGCTCACGTCGGGTGTGGCGTGATCCAATATGATACCGGTGATCATCGAACCGAATGATGCGCCGACGGTTCCCGCAGTGCTCACCCAGGAAAGACCTTCGGTCAACGACTCTTCAGGAACGGTTTCCTTCATCACAAGGTTGCCCGATGCGAACACCGGCGAAACAGCCAGACCGGTGATAATTTCCATAATGCCCATTACGATCAGATTGCCTTGGCACAGGTGAATTACAAAGAAGCCGACGGTGATCATCGCGAGGAACATGATCATGTAACGCCAACGGGACCCTTTGAGCTCGAGCGTTCCGAAAACCAGCGCGCCCATGCATGAACCGACCGCTAGCATCGCCAGCTGCACGCCGAGCACGGAATCAAGATGCAACGATTTCATGACGGCCGTCATGGACGTGTCGAATGCGGTGAAACTCATATTGAATATGATGAAAACCAGCAACAACGGAATCACGCCAGCATAAGTGAATACGCTACGTTTCTTGGCTGCGTCGTTTGTTTTCAGCTGTGCGATGGTCAGCCTGTCGCGCGGTGCGGAACCCGAATCGCCAGTATTGCTGGCATCGCCATCGATAGTCAATCGCACATCAGCATCGTCGGAAGAGGCCGAAACGACCTTGACTTCATGCACGACCGGCGGCTGCGTATCCTTCAATGTGAAGAAAATGGTACCGCCAAGGGCGCAGGCAATCGTTGGCACGAACAACTGCGAAACAGGGTGCACGGAAGCCGCAAGGAACGCTGCGAGAATCGGTCCGAAAATGAATACGATCTCATCGATGGCGGATTCCAGCGCGTATGCGGTGTTCAGCAGTTCGCCGTTGCCGGTGCGGTCGAGCACATACGCCCAGCGCGTACGCACGAGCGCGCCGAACGAGAACTGCGTAAGCCCCATCACCACAGCCAGCGCAAACAGCAGCGGGATCGGCACGCGCACCAATGCGGAGAACGCGAAACCAAGCATGGTGATGATTTGCACGATAAGCACCATCGAACCGACCTTGCGCTGGCCGAATCGGTCGAACAGTCGCGCGTACAGTGGCGTGACCGCTGCGGTGGCGAGCACATACGCCGCGCTCATCACGCCCGCGATCGTCCAATTGTCGTACAGGTGGTTGAGTGCGAGAATAATGCCGAGGCCCATCATCGACATCGGCAGTCGCGCCAAAGCTCCGGAAGCGCAGAACGCTTTGGTTCCCGAAATGGAGAACAATACGGAATATGGCGACTTCGGGGTTTCGGTTGCGCTGGTGGCAGCCATGATTATCGCTCCTTAACTTTCGTTGCGTCCGGCACGTGTGCCCGCCCACACATGCTGCACGAGGGTAGCGGCGCTCCTCCACAACGCTGCACGTAGTGCGTTACCCTACGAGCAGGCTGGAAAGCGCCGCTTTTCAACGATGATCAAGAACAAGCAGGATGCATACACGCGTCCTTTGGCGCACCAGCACTAGTCGTTGTCGGATTGTTTCGGAATTCCGTAGCTCAACTCGGCAAGGATCTCTTCTTCTGTTTTGTCGGCGGCGTTCAGCTGCCGATTGCCCCCAACGGGCTCACTCAGATAGTAGAGGCAGGCGTCGATAGCATCAAGCGGTACGCCTTCCATTGCCGACAGCAGCAGCCGATACATATCCAACTGCACTAATTTTTCTTGTATTTCTTCTTTTTTCCTAGGTTTTTTTCCAGTTTTCCAATCAACTATCGTATATCGTTTCGATTGGTCCTTTTCGTTGAGACCTCCGAAGAACACCGCGTCAAGCTTGCCGTTGACGATGGTGCCCAATTGCGGCACATTGACGACGATTTGCCGTTCCGCCCACGCGGGCTTACGTTGCGCCCATGCCGACGTAGCAAGACGCTGCTGCCAATCGAACAATGCATTGTTTTCCATCGCATTTTCGACCGTATTTTCGACCGCCGCATTATTTTCTTGAGATTGCATCCTATTGTTGCGTTCGATTTCGGCAAGCATCGACGATCTCGATTCAGCTACGCGCATATTTCCGTTGCCTTCGGTACCGTCGACGATGCAATCAATATCCACGTCGGCCATAATGAACCGTTCCGCCCACGCATGGAACTGCGTGCCCAGCTGCGCGGCCGGCGAGGCAACGTTCGGAATCGGACGCACAAGCCCACGCCAGTAGGTGCGGGCGCCACGATCGTTCATCATGCCCGCGCGCGCCTGCAGGGAAGTGACGTTCTGACGGCCGGACGCAAGAATCTTCTCGCCTTGCGCACGCACCGAACGGTCGAACGCGTCCTGCGATGCGTCGGTCAGCATGTCGGGCATGAGATTGTCATCATCGACCAGCAGCTGCGCGCAATGCAGCAGCGAACCGGCCGAACCGAGCGCAACGTCATCAGCAACAGCATCCGCCCCCACGCCGGCATCCAAGTCCGCAGCGGTGGTGTCCATCGCATCACGCACCTGATCGGCGGACGAACGCAACATTTCGCAAGTCGCTTCAGTCAAATCGCACGGCCATGGCAGGAATCGCTCGCCTTCCAGAGGCTCAAGCGGCGCGTTCCAAGCATCGCCGACCACTGCATCCTCGAAATCGCAGGCATGCTCGCCCACGAAATATCCGTCTGGCAATGGCGCGCCAATCGAATGCAAGCTGGAAATGCCATTTTCGGAAAAATCATCTCCAGAAAAATCTACCCCCGTGGCGTCCTCAACTTCCGCAATATCGTCCAAATTGCTCGGTTCATTCGCCTTGGAAACGATATTGAGCATGGAGTCATACACTTCCTGCCAGAAATTCGACGATTTGGCCACTTGTCTGCGCTCACCCACGGCACGCGGATCACGGCTTTCCACATTCGTTTCGCTATAGGTGAGCAACGCCTCATGACGGGCGCGGGTCAACGCCACGTATGCGAGACGACGCTCGTCGGCATGCAACCGGCGGCCATATTCCTCGCTCTGCGTCAAATACAGTCCATCAGGATCGACGCCTTCCATGTCGTCGACATTCATGGTGCGCAGGGTGCCGAACACTTCATCGTCGATGATTTCCGCATCTTCCAAGGCTTCCAAGGCCTCCAACGGATTCCAGCCGACGAGCGCGTCATGGGGGAATCGCGGCAGAATATCCGCATCCACGCGCACAGGAACAGGCACCGCGGCGGGATTCGTCAGCCACGTTTTGGCGTTTTCATGGTATTCGGGAGGCGTCCATACGCCATCCCGGAAACCATTGAGATGCGTTTCATCAACGGCCACGCTCAGATTGTCGCCCTTGTTACTGGGAAATCCGCCATCGGTCATGCCGACCACGGCCACGGCATCCCATTCAAGCCCCTTCGACTGGTGCACGGTCATCAACACCACGTCGACGGGCACATCGGGGGCCACCGCGTTCTCTTCGGAAGCGTCGCGCAGCGAATCCACCCATGAGATGAACGCGCGCAGACTCGGCACGCCTTGCGATGCGATCTCCTGCATATACGTGTCGACGAGTTTCATCACAGCGTCTATCGGCGACTTGGCGAGCGCCACGTGGGAGGCGTCAAGCGTGGCCTCGGCATGATCGGCACGCATATGCCGAGCCAGTAGCATGTCGATGTCAAGATTCAACGCCGTAATAGCTTCGCGAACCACCTCCGGCAGCGGGTGGCCGAGCACACGCTGTACTTGGCGGAGCATATCCGCGGCACGCAGCACCGCCTGCACTCCCCTGCGGCTCAGCCTGCCATCGATGAGTTGTTCAAGATCGTCGCGCAGCATGAGATCCACCAGAAAAACAGCATTTGGCACTTGGTCGCGGTATTCGCGCACAGTGGAGCGGATTTCAGCATTCGACAGACCAGAGTCGGAAATTGTTTCGCCATTTCCGAAATCACTGGTTTTCCCGGAAGTACCGGAATCACCGGAATTTATAGAATCACCGGAATTCCCAGCTTTCGTAGCATGCGCAGGAACAATTCCCGCCGATACGAGCGCACGATACCGGTACACCGTATTCACTCGCTCCGCCGTGTCCGCAAGCGCCTGCAGATCGTCGGCTTCAACGGCGAATCGTGGCGTCGCCAGCAGTCGCATAAGCGCCGCACTGTCGGTATGGTCGCTGACTACGTGCAGCAGGGCGAACACATCCTGCACTTCCGGACGTTCCAGCAGGACCGCCTGCCCCACGACCAGCGTGGTCAGTCCGGCCTGCTCTAGCGCTTCCGCGTATTTCGGCATGGTTCCTTTGGATCGGAACAGCACCGCCACATGCGGGCGATTGTCTTTCGCACCATGGTCGAGGTCACGCGCAGAGGGCGTATGCAGGGCGATCGCATGTTTGGCGAAACGCACGACCGCATCGACTTCCTGACCGAATGTGGCAAATCCGAGCACGCCAACCGTGCCTTCGGGTGCTTCTTCGATATTGGAGAGCGCAGGCACGTCGACTTCGCGCATCAGCGAGCTGCTGAGGCGTCTGGCTGGCAGACGCAACGGTTTAGTGAGATTGTTCGCCGCCTCGAGCACCATGCGCGAATTGCGCCGCGTCACCGTCAATGCGAACGGTTTGCTGGTGGCGTCCATGCCGAAATCGTGTTGCAGCATACGGAATGCGCCCGGACTTGCGCCTCGCCATGCGTAGATCGATTGGAAGGGGTCGCCGACCGCGTTGACCGCGCTGCGATGCGTATCGTCAACGTGGAACAGCGCGCTCAGCAGTGCGGCCTGCGTGGTGGAGGTGTCTTGGTATTCGTCAAGAAGCACATGCGAGTAGCGTTTGCGGTACGTTGCGCCGATGGACGGGAATCGGGAGACCAGTTGGAATGCCGCGATGGTGAAATCGCTGAATTCCGCCATATTGCAGGCGCGTTTTTCGGCATGATAATCAAGCACGAGGTCGAGCAGCAGATTGCGCTGCTTGGCGACGGATGCGAGTTGCGCACTGTTGTATACGCACATGCTGTGCCCAAGTTCGCGGTATTTCTCCAGTTTCTTTTCGTAATCCGCGTCGGAATCCTTTTTCAGCCGTTTTGGTGGTTTTTTGGATTTTGGCTGCTCAGTTGGCACGGTTTCACCGTCAAGCGCCTTGTCGACCTGTTTGATGAACGCTTCGTCCCAGTCGCGCACGCGTTGCACCGCCTCGTCGAAGCTGGTGCAGTCGCCGCCGATCATAGCTCCGGAAATGGCGTTGGACAGGGCGAATACGTTGCCCGCTATGGTGTTGAACGATTTCAGATCGCCGTCGAACGCCATGAGATCGCCCATATGCTTGTCGAGCACGGTGTGGATGAGCTGCATGGCTCCGGCTTCGCTCAATGGCTGCGTGTTTTGGTCAAAGCCGACAAGCAGTCCATATTGGCGCACGATGGATTGGAAGAAAGCGTCGTACGTGGAGACTTCCGGTTTGAGGAACGTCATGTTCGCTGATTTCAGGCCGCGTTCGCGCTGGTCGCGAGTCACGGCCGCAGACACTCGAGACAATAGTTCCGAGGCCGCTTTGCGCGTGAAGGTCAGTCCGAGGATCTTTTCAGGGCTCACCCCCTGTTCGATCAGCGTGATGATGCGTCTGGTCATCGTGTAGGTTTTGCCGGATCCAGCGCCGGCCACCACCACCACATCCGCATACGAAGGCGCTTGGACGACGGCAGCCTGCTCAGGACTGTCGGTGAACTTCATGGTTCCGCTCATGCCGTTCTCCTTTCGAATACGGTGTTCTGTTCGCCCGCACAGGCCGGGCAGATCGTAGTGTTTCTGCAGTATTTCACATGTTCCGCCGTCGGTCTTGCGGTGATTTCGTTCGCCCTGCTGGCCGCGGCCGCATAGAAGACCCTCGCGATCATAGTGAGGGACCATACCGCCATCGTGCCGCGTAAGCCAAGGAACTCATTCCAATGCTCATCGCTCACTTCCAACGGAGGAAGCATGTCATCGAGTCCGTCGTGGAAATCCTTGTCGAGTTTTTTGACGTAATAGCGCGGTATGAATTCGCCGGTATTGAGACTTCCATTGGCGAACAGCGCCTGCTGCATATGCGATTCGGCGGCGGTGTCGCCATACGGCGCAGGGTATGCGTGCTTGGCTACATGGAATAGCGCGCTTTGCGTGATGTTCGGCGCGTTCGCCACCGCCTGCGCCCCGCGCATGCCGCTTTCCTCGGGGAATACGAGTCCCAGCTGATAGCAGACGAGCTGCAGATCGTTGAACAGGCCTTCGCCGTTCGGACTTGCACCGGTTTTGTAGTCGATCAGACGCACTTGCTGCGTACCGTCCGCCATGTCACGGCGTTCCAAACGGTCAATTCTGCCGGTCAAGCGCACGGTGAGATGCTCGCTCATGCCTGTTTGAGGCCATCCTCCGACTAACGTTCCCATAATGGCGATCAATTCGTTTCGTGAAATCGCATGAATACCGTCCATCGCATTGTAGGCGGCGAGAATATCGTCGAAATCGAATTTTGCGGTGAATTTCAGTTCAGGTTCGACTTTCGTAAGTTTTCCAACGCTGAACGCATCATTGTTTTTGATTGGATAATCACCATGATTCGATTGCACGAAATACGTGGCAATGTTACGCAACGCATCTCGCGCCTTTTTATCTTTTTTCAATGCCTGATATCGTTGCGCGGGATCGGTGATACCGTTCAGATCGCCGCGTAGACGCTCATATTCGGCATACATTTGCTCGGTGATCGCGTCGATGTTGTCCATATCGCTGATGGCGGTGTGCTGTTCCGGCATGTCAAGTCCGGCTTCGGTGGCCTTCTGTGCCACCGTGTGGATCAGCGAGCCGAAATTTGTGGCGGCGCTGCCCATGCGCGGGCCGGAGAAACGGTTTTCAAGCATCCAGCACACCGGGCACGCCCACAGATTGTCTACCGCAGAAGGAGACAAAGTCACCACGTCGGATCGCCGCGATTTGCCGTTTCGTCCCGACGTCGAGCTTTCCGACGTGTCGCTCATGCCCGTCCGTATGACGGCCGCGATCTTCCGCATGGTGGCCTCGACCGTCTCCCCCATAAACGGCCAACGGTCAGGGTCGGCCGCCGTAACACCATGCGAAGCCAGCAATGCCAACGCTTCCGCGGCATCACGCGCCTTCGGGCTGTCCTCAGGTTCCGACGCAAGCACGCTTCGGGCGGCCGCGACCAGACCACGGGGATCGGTTTCCAGCCCCGCGTAATCGCCTTGGCCGCCGACCGACGCATATTCTCGCCGTTCCATATCGGCGTCGCGATCGCGGTCGAAGCATTCCGGCATATATCCGTATAGAAAATCCGAAGGCACATTGTCGTCATTCAGCACGGCGCTCACCACCACACGCTCGCCGGCACGGGTCAACGCCACCAACAGGCTCTTCTGCTCGGAGGCGAGCACCGACGCCAGTTGCGCGTCCTGCCTGCCCGCCGGAGTGACGATCGTGTCGGACAATACGCCGTGCAGCATCACATCGGCCAGTTCCTCACCGCCGAACAACGTGTTGCGTGGTGTGAGATTCGGCCACTGCCCCTGCTGCAAAGCCGGCAGAAAAACCAGATTCCAGCGCTTTCCCGCCGCTCCTGCGGGAGTCGTCAGGGTCACCGCCTGATCAATGGGCGCGGTATGCGCCAGCGAATCCGCCTCAATGGTCAGCAAACGCACCTGTTCGATGAACGCCTCGATGGTGTGTACCGCGAATTCCCCGCTTGACTCGCCGCCTGAAGCATAGTTGAACAAACGCATCGCCGCGTCAAGCCGATCATTCGCGGCACGGCCGGCAGCCGAATGCTCCAGCGCCACACGCTGCCAGACTTCCGCCTTGCCGCAGGCCCTCCATGCGCAATCCAACACATATTGCGGTTCACGCGAAACCAGTTTGGCTTCCGACTCGCATGTTTTGTCAAGAACCTTCCACAATGATGCGAACGCCTTGATCTGCGGATCCGCGCCCAGCACGGAGGCGATCGCATCGACCACGCGATCGGTATTGCCCTCCATAAGAAGCACGTACAGCGCTTCCATACTCAGCGCGAAATCGCCTTCATGCTCGTCTTCATGCTCACTATCATGCTCGCCATCGGCGCGAATCGCATGATAGTCCGTCATATAATCGCGCCAATCCTTCATCAAACGAGGGAGCAACGCCTGTTGTTCGACGGCAGCGTCCGCCGCATCCTCATCATCTTCGAAATCATCTTCAAAGTAATCTTCGAAATCATCTTCGCCGTATTCTTCGGCAGCATCCTCATCATGGTTCGCAGCCTTGCTTTCCACAATCGAAGCGAGCGAAACCAACGCGTTCATCGCGGATTCGATGGATGCGAGACGGGCCGGACGCCCCTCATGCCGTTGATCACCACCGACCGTGATCAGCGGAGATCCCATAATCAGCGCCACGCGCGAACGAATATAGGATCCGGCGGTCTGCAGGTCCATGGTCGAAGCCGCGATCGTCTGGTTTTTCAATTCCGCCAATTCGATCAGCGCGAACAGGCCTTGCACGAACGGTTCGTCCTTCAACGGTCGTGTCACGCTCGAATAGCGCACGGGAACGCCGTCGGCACGCAAACGCTCGCCAAACGTGCGTACGGTGGCATTGTCGTGTGCAATCACAGCCATGTCGTTCCATTCGCGGGAACGCTGCAAATGCTCGGTTTTGATCTTCCACACCACGTCGTCGAGCTCTTCGGAAGAGGAACGGTACAAGGCCGTTTCCACACTGCCGTCGGCCGGCGTGACACGAGCGCCCGTATCGTCGGCCGGCAACGTTTCGATGGGCATCGCGCCTGGCATATCGCTCATTTTGCCGGGACGATCGGGCAGAGGCACGTCCGTCGACTCCGTGCTTGCGATCGACAGGCTCACTCGCGTCGCGACAAGCGTGCGATAGTCGCCATGCACGCCTTGCTGGTTCGACACGGTTTGCGTGGTATCGCCTTCGTGCGCCGTTTGCAGACCTTCGATGCGTTCAAGCCTCGCTCCCATGCGCGCCTGTGCCTCGTTGAACAGATATTCCGGATACGATCCACGGAACGTCTGCACGGCTTCGTCGGGATTGCCCACCAACAGCAGACGCGTCCCGCGATTATGCAAAGCCTCAAGCAGGGCGAAACCAGCCAACGTCGCATCCTGGAAATCGTCGACGATCAGCATGTCTGGAATATCGGCATCCCATATGTCAGGCACGGCCTCGGTAGCGTCGATCATCAGTTGTGACGCATCAAGACGGTATTCGCCGGAATAGGCTGCGCGAATCGCCGCATTGTATTCCTCACGCAGCGCGAAAGCGAGACGCCACTGGGTACGCAGGCGTTCACGACGCGCGTCAAGCTCGCCATTCCTGCTGGCCGCACGGGCGATGAGCATGTCTTCAAGCTCCGGTTTCGCACCAATTTCATTCATGCGCGCAAGCATGTCTCGCAATTGGCTGGCGAATGCGTCGGTGGAATCGTCGGCCACCAGTCCGGACCATTCGAAAACAGCGAAATATACGCGCAGCAGATCGCAGATAGCGCACTCGTCGCCATGCTGCCTATGTTCCACATGTGATGCAAGCACCTTGCGGATGATCACATCCTGTTCGGCGCCGTTCAACAGTTTCGGCAACGGTTTGCCCTGTGCGGATCTTGCGGCCGTCAGCAGGCGGAATGCGATGGCCGACAATGTGGTGACCGGTCGAGCCTGCGAGACCACAGACAATTCACGGATCGCGCGATCGCCCAACATGTCGGCGATCTGTCTGCCGGACACCGTCATCACAGCATTCGCATCACCATACAGCTTCATCGCGGCGATCAGCATGTCCAACGCAAACTCGGTTTTTCCACTGCGTGGCGCTCCCGCAACCAACGTGACGTGAGCCAGATCTTCCAAATCCATCATGCCTCCCAACACTACTAGTCTCATCCTCCCTTACCTGACAGAATCCGGCAATGGGAAAACTTATGCCGGAAGGCTCGATGGCTGCGAAAGGGGCGGAAGACATGGGAACAGCCTCGAACGCCCGTCTTTGCATGCGAATATTCAACCCCTTACTGGTAGGTTTTTGGGTTGGTCTTCGGCTAACATGGCCTTTGGAGAGAGCGGCTGAAAACATACGCACTACGAGGAAAGAGAGCATATGGAAGCCATGGACGGCACTCCCCCTCAAATCCCTGGGTACGCATTCGCCCAGAAGTTGGGTTCAGGTTCCGAAGCGAATGTGTACTTGTACCAGCAGCTTTCCCCCAGCCGTCAGGTGGCCATCAAAGTCAGCAGGGGAACGCTCGACCTGCGCGCGGCGGCAAGATTCCGTTCCGAGGCGAACTTCATGGGCAAGATCTCATCACACCCTTACATTCTTTCGGTGTACGAAAGCGGAGTCACCACCACAGGCAACGGCTATACCGTGTTCGAATACGCTCCGGGAGGCAATTACAAGACCTTCCTGGAATCCAACCGTCTCAGCGCAGACCAGATGCTCACCGTCGGCATCAATCTGGCAAGCGCCCTTTTCACGGCGCACCGCGAAGGCATCATCCACCGCGACATCAAGCCCAGCAATATTCTTATCAACGCGCATGGCATGCCCATGCTTTCCGATTTCGGCATCGCGGGAACGATTTATGGGCGCCCCGGCATCGGCTACACCATCGCGTGGGCTCCGCCGGAAGTGCTTGCGAAGAACGGCGGAGGCAACGAATCCTCTGACATCTATTCTTTGGGGGCGACGCTGTCCGCCATGCTGATGGGCCAGTCGCCGTACGAATACGGCTATTCCGCAGCTCTTGGCGCAACCCGAGGCAAAAATCGCGGCGCTCTGCTGCGGAACATCATTCTCACCAATCCGCTGCCCAAGCTCAACAGGCCGGATATTCCCCAGCAAGTGGAGCGGATCCTGCGCAAGGCGTTGAATAAAACTCCGGAGGACCGATATTATTCCGCATACGATTTCGCACGTGATATGCAGCGTGCGCAGCAGGAATTGTATGGCCATGCCACGCCGACCACAGTTGAGGGGGAACCGCCGTTCCCGCAGAACCTGTACACGCAGGCGCAGACGAACGTTCAGGTTTCGCCGACTGCCCCAAAGCAGCGCAGCACTTGGGCCAAGCCTCTTGCGATCGTTGTTTCGGTGGTCGTCGCGATTGCAGCCGTCGCGCTGGTGTTCACGTATGCGATCATGCCGAATATGGATTCCGCTTCCGACAACAGCAGCGTGCAGATCAAGAATCCAGGAACACGCGATCAGGAGAACGATTCACCGGATTCGGCCATCACCACCGGCAGTGTGCCCAGTGTCGAGAATATGACCGGGTCATATTCCGCCGATGGCAGCAGCGTGCAGTTCACTTGGGTGAACCCCGACCCTCAGGATGGGGATTCGTACGTGTGGTCACTGGTCGGCGATGCCGGCATCGATTCGAACGCCCAGGGAACCACCACCACCGACACTCATATCAGCATCGAACCCGCCGACGGCTCGCAGACCTGCATTCAGGTGAGCCTCATCCGGACCGACCGTCAGATGTCGCAGAATCCTACGATCGCGTGCGCAGCTAAACCATAAGCATCGCAGCATTTCGCAACAGGGTCGGCCGACGGCATTATTCAATCGCAGGCGACGTCCGGAACGAACACAACGACAATCGGAACATTCAGGGAAGAACCGGAAATGGGCAAACGCAAGAACGCAGCCAATCAGTCGGCACAATCGTATGAACGTCAATTGCGCTTCGGATCGATGATGCGCAAACTACTGTTGCCGTCGGGAAGCAGACGGTGGATCACACCGATCATCATGCTGCTTCTGCTGCTGGGCATCATCGCAGGCGCGTTCATCGTCCATTCGGTGACGCAACGGCATGTGCAACTTGACGACGGCACCGTGTGGATCACTTCGCTGAAGGACCGCAAGGCCGCACGATTCAATGCGAAAAACAAGGATGTGAACGCTGGAGTCTCATCCGCGGCCTCCCGTTTCGACGTGGCCCAACATAATGGCAGCACCGTGATTTCCGAAGGTACGAAAGCCAGCAACATCGCGGCTTCCACCATCAGCGAAACCGGCAACACCGCCATCAAAACGGATATCGAAACCATTGTCGGAGGCGACACCGCAGCGTTCATCAATGTCAAAACCGGCAATGTGTGGGTGGGATCCGCTTCCGATGTGAAATCCGTCAATCCAACCACCGACAAGCCGAACATGAAGCTGGGATCCGGTGGAAAAATCGCGTTGACACACGACGGAACCGTATACGGATACCGTGCTTCCGATGGTGCGGTGCTGAGCCTCGACGGGCCGCAGGGCACGAACGAGCAAACAGACACAATCAAAGGCGCACCGCATGCCGAATCGTTCACCGTTATCGGCGCAACCCCGGTCGTGGCGGCGAAAAGCACCGTGTACTGGCCGCAGGGAAGCGCAGCCATCAATCTGCAGGGCGACATGACCTTGCAAACCCCTTCCACGGACGGCAAACAGAACGGATGGGTGGCCGTGGCGACACCACGTGGACTCGCAACGGTGAACCTCAGCACCAAGAAAACCTCTGAAACCCCGAATTCCGGCAAAGGCGAGGCCGCCCAGCCGGTATCCACAGGAGGATGCGTATTCGCCGCATGGGCACAGAAAGCCAACAATTACGCCAAAGCATGCTCCGCCGACGGTTCGGACACGACATTCGACACCCTGACCAACATCAACGCCACTTCGGAACTGATATTCCGCACCAACCATCGTCTGGTCATACTCAACGACGTGGTCAACGGCAACGTCTGGAATCCGCAGGAATCCACCAAAGTCATCAAAATCCAATGGAACAAGGTGGAAACCAAACAGTCGAAGCAGCAGGAACAGAACAACGATGGTGCCAACAACCAGCATAATTTCAGCAAAACCTGTTCGTCGCAATCCGGGCAGATCAAAGCGGAAGACGATTTGCTCGGCGCGAGAACGGGATCGCAGCAGATTCTCGACGTGCTTCGCAACGACGAGCAGACCGACTGTTCCGTGCTGCGCATCACCTCGGTAAGCGCCCCGGACGGAGCCAACATCAGCGTCTCACCCGTATATGACGGACGATACCTGCAGCTCGACGCATCCGCGGCAGCCGAGGGATCGGTATCGTTCAGCTATGAGATTTCCGACGGACGCGGGCAGACATCCAACGCCAACGTGAACCTCACCTTGGTCGGAAACGACGACAACGCGCCCCAGCAAACCGATACGCCACCGGAAATCGACGTGGAGCAAGGAGCCACCTACACCACCAACGCTTTGGGCAGCTTCTCCGACCCCGACGGCGATCCGCTCACGCTCGTATCCGCAACCCCGCAGAACACCGACCAGGTGACCGTCTCCACGCGAGCCGACGGGCAGCTCGTATTCAACGCGGGATCCATGTCTTCCGGCAGAGCCAGCATCGAAGTAACCGTTTCCGACGGACAGCAGACCGGCACCGGCATGGTGTATTTCTCAGTGAAACCGGCCAACACGTTGGCCGCGGTGATTGATCCGGTAGTCAAGCAGACCACGCCAGACGCACGCACCACCGTCTCGCTCAAACAATACGTGCACGGCACCTCGGCCGAACCCACGCAGCTGACCGCCGTGGAAACCCCATCCGGCGCATCCACAGCCATGAACGCCACCGACATGTCGTTCACCTTCAGCGCGGCCAACCCCGGCACCTACTACGTGCCCTACACCATCACGCAAGGAACCATTCCCATGACCGGCCTGGCCCGCATTGAAGTACAGGCCGCGACCGGAGACTCCGCCAAACCCATCGCCGCCAACGACGTGGCACTGCTCGGCGCCGACAACACCGCGATCGTGGAGCCCCTGGCCAACGACGTCGACCCGATGGGCGGCGTATTGTCCGTGACCAACGTGACCGCCGACGCGGCAAGCGGCATCAAAACCGGCGTCGTGAGCAACAAGCGCGTCTACATCACCGCACGACAGGTGCCGACCGAACCCGTGCAAATCAAATACAGTGTAGCCAACGCAGCAGGCACGTCGACCGGCGTGATCGTACTGCAGCCGCCGGCGTTGACCACCTCCAACTCCATACCGAAAGCCGACAACATCACCACGCAGGTACGCACCGACGGCATCGTCTCCATCGACGTGCTCGACCACGTTACCTACTCCGACGGCACCACGGTAAACCTGCAAAACGACCTGCAATACGACAAGAGCACGTTCAAAGGACTCGTATTCGTATCAGGCAACACCGTACGATACCAAGCATCCGACCAAACCGGATCCTTCCCCGTAACGTACACGATCAAAGACAATCTCGGCAACGCGGCATCTGCCACAATCACCATCAACGTGCATCAAAAAGACGCCGAAAACAAGGCGGCGCCAACACCATCCGACGTTGAAGCACAGGTTGCGGCAGGGCAGAAAGTCCAAATCCCAATCACCTTGACCGGCATCGACGCCGATGGTGACGACGTGCAGCTGCTCGGCCTTGGCAACAAGGCTCCGACGCTCGGACGCATCTGCGAAGTCGGAGCCACCTACCTGGTATACGAGGCATATGCCGATTCCGCAGGAACCGACACCTTCTCATACGCCGTCGAAGATTGGACCGGACAACGATCCCAAGCGCAAATCCGCGTGGGCGTGTTCACATCCGGCACCGACTCGGGCGTGTACGCGCGCGATGACGAAATCACATTGCGCCCCAACACCGCGGCAACCGTACCCGTGGCGCAAAACGACATTTCCGGAGACAGCACCGACCTGACCGTCAGCGAAGACGTCGAATCGCAAGACATCAGCAATGTGACCGTAGTGGATAATGCGCTCGCCTTCACCACACCGCAGCAGGCGGGCACCTATTACGTGGTGTATACGGTCAAAGACAAAGCCGGATTGTCAGGCACCGCAACATTGACGGTGAACATCGATGGCAACGCCACCATCGAACCGCCGACCGCATACGACTACCGTGTGCCTTCTTCGGCGACGATCGACAAGAAATCGGTCGACGTGGACGTTTCGCAATGGATTGCGAACCCTTCCGGCAGCGCCGACGAACTGCACGTGGCCGTTGATGATTCGGCCACCGACCATGCGCATGTCAAAGGCGGAGACAAGTCCACGACCATTACCGTGGAATTGACGGACGAGGCGCGAGCCGTGCCATACACCGTGACCAACACGACGTATGACATCACGTCCACGGCGTTCATCCAAGTGCCCGCATACGGCGTGTTTCCGCCGGCCCTTCGGCCGAAAGCGCCGGCTTTGAAGGTGAACGCGCGCGAGACGATCACCATCAATATCGCCGATTACGTGCGCGTGGGCGCAGGCAAGACCGCATATGTGGACGGCGCCGATTCGGTAAGCGCCACGAAAGCCGCGGACGGCGACCTGTATGTGAACGACCAGACGTTGAAGTTCACCGCGCCGAAGGACTACTCCGGCCCTGCATCCATCACCTTCACCGCGGTGGATGGCAAGCGCGACAAGAACAACAAGGTGAAAATAATCAATTCGGCGGTGTTGACGTTGCCGATCACCGTGATCGGGCGTGACGCGCCCGCGCCGACGTTCTCTTCGCCCACCATCGACGTGGTCGCCGGCGAAAGCGCCACCACCATCGACCTGACCGCGTTGACCCATTCGGCGTCCGACCTATACGACGATGAAAAACAGTACACGTATTCTGGTGGCGCTGATTCCGACCAGGTGAGCGCCAAAGTGAGTTCTAACGGCAAACTGACCGTGTCCGCCGACAAAACCACGTCACCGGGAACCACGGTGAGCGTGCCCATTTCAATCCAATATTCGAAGGGCACGGTGAACGCGGGCGTCACGGTTCGTGTGACGACCTCCAACAGGCCTTTGGCACGCATCAACGCGAAAACCGTGAAGGTCAAGGCGGGAAGCAGCGAGGAAGTGAACCTGCTTGCCGACGCGTACAATCCGTTCCCCGATTCCGCATTGACCGTGACCGGATGTACGTCCGACGGCGCGTCGAAGCTGACCGTGGACTGCCCGTCCAACGGCGTGGTGTCGATCAGCGCAGCTTCCGACATCGGCTCGAGCATCAACAAGGTGATCGTCAACGTGCGTGATGCCACCAATACGAAGGAACGTGAGGTTACAGGCACCATCAGCGTTTCGGTAATGGACAAGCCGGATGCGCCTCTGCTCTCCCCCATCGCGGGAGACCCGCAGGATGGCGCGGTGAATCTGAGTTGGACGGCCGGTTCTTCGAACGGCAGCCCGATCAGCGAATACAAGGTGACGTGGAACGGCGACGGTTCCGGCGAGAAATCGTGCGGTTCCGTGACCTCCTGCCAGATTACCGGTTTGAAGAACGGCAAGACGTACTCGTTCAAGGTGCAGGCCAAGAATGAGGTCGGCTGGTCGAAGGAGTCGAACAGCGTGGAAGGCACGCCTGACAAGCTTCCGGACGCGCCGACCGATGTGAAGGCCGAAGCCGGCAGGAACACCGTCGTTGTCACATGGAAAGCTCCGGAAGGCAATTTCTCCGCCGTCGACGGCTATGAGGTGACGTTAAATGGATCCAATATAGCGAATCCGACGCAAAAGGTTGAAGGTACAAGCTTCACGTTCAAATTCGACGACAATGCGATTACCAATGGCGCATCCTATACCGCCACGGTCAAGGCGCATAACAAAATGAACTGGAGTCAGCCATCCGCCGTGTCCAATGCCGTTTCGCCTTGGGGTAAGCCTGACAAACCAACCATCTCCGCAGTGCAGAATGGCGACAAGATTGTGGTGAGCGGGCGGATCAATGACGCCCGTAACTCGAAATACCAGTCGATTACGGTAAGTATCAGAGACGAAGACAGATCCGTAGAGACCAATGCCACGGACTATTCCGTCGAATTCGACATCAAGAACGAGTGGTATTACAAAGAGACTAAGCCAACGATTACCGTGGTCACGGAACGCAGTGGTTCGTCGAGCAGCGAAACATCCGTTTCGCCCTTCACAGCAGTCGACCCTCCAACCAATGTGAAGCTGGAACTCAGCAACAATACATGTGTGGCGACCTGGTCCAAAAAAGGGCGCGTCACAGGCTTTGTTGTAAGGGCCAAGGATTATTACAATGCTGATCTTCACGAGAACAGAGCAGAATGGCCGCTTTCCGGTAACTGGAGCACCTGCGATACGGTAAATGTCCAGCAATACTTCATTGATACGTCACATATCAGCACCCCTGAAACTGCCAACAGCAATACCGTCGGCAACAAAATCAAAGCGGAAATCACTACCATGCCGACCCTTTCCTGGGATGCCAATGACACGAATCTCATCAAGGTCGCCGGCGGATCGGTGAAAACATGGAATCAAATTGGCAGCTACTCTTTCGTATTCACCGGAGGTGGCAAAACATACGAAATCCCTTGGGCCCAAGGTACCAGTCAGTTGAACGCCGAAAAGCTACCAACGGGGGTTGACTACACATGGAAGTTTAAAGTCACCGGTCCAGACCCGGCACTCAACAACGAGGCAGACGGATCAACGATCAAAGACTCCGACCGCTATAACGGACCAACCCCCGATCCTAAGCCTGATTCTAATCCGGACCAGTCGGGATCAGGGCAAAGTGACGCCCCTACGGCTTCATCCGTAGCTCTTTCCACCATCGATGGAAAAAGCAAGCCGTGGGTGAGAGGCTTGGCCTATTACGCCAATCGCTAGCCGGTATGGCAATCTCGACGAACAATCCAATATCGACAACCAATCATCAATACGACCAATAGAAGCAAGCAAGGAGCACCCATGAGCAACGAAAACGATGACGACGCCACCCAGCTGGGTTCCATCGGGCACCATATGAACAAGCCGCAACAGCCTGGCAATCCGCAGATGCGCCCCGCATTCCAAGCTCCAAGCCTGCCGACGCATCCGCAGAAGCAAAGCGGCGACGATGAAGACACCGTGCTCAGCGCATACAACGCAACGCCCTCCAGGCCTGCAATGCCTACGGTTCCAACAACGCACCCCATGAAGGCGCAACCGGCACAGCCGGTGCAGATGCAACAACCGTTGCCGCAATCGCAGCCAATTCCGGCAGCGGCACCACGCCAATTCCCGCAGGCCACAACATCGCAAGCCAAGCCCGCGCAGCCAGCCGCAACCTCGTCCATGATGTCCGCGCCACAGGCCGACATCACCGAATTCCACAACCAGTTCGCCAAACTGGTCGACAGCGTCTCCCAGGTCGTGGTCGGCAAGGAACAACCGATCCGCCAATGCGCCACCGCCATGATTGTCGGCGGCCACATTCTGTTTGAAGACAACCCCGGAACAGGCAAGACGCAGCTGGCCCGAGGCCTCGCCAACTCCATCGACATGTCGTTCAAGCGCATCCAGTTCACTCCGGATCTGCTGCCTTCCGACGTGGTCGGCGTAACCTACTACGACCAAAAGAACGGCGAATTCGAATACCGCGAAGGCCCGATTTTCGCATCCATCGTGCTTGCCGACGAAATCAACCGAGCCTCGCCGAAAACACAGTCCGCGCTGCTCGAGGTCATGGAAGAGCAGAAAGTCACCGTCGACGGCGAAACCCACGCGGTACCGCAGCCTTTCATGGTCATCGCCACCCAGAACCCCATAGAACAGCTCGGCACCTACAAACTACCGGAAGCGCAGATGGATCGTTTCCTCATCAAAACAACCATCGGCTATCCGAGCCATGACGTGAGCGTGAGCATTCTCAAGCAGGTCAACGTCACCGACCGTGCATCCACCGTACATGCGGTGCTCACCGGCAACGACGTGCTGCGCATGCGTGCCATCAGCGAAACCGTGCATCTTGACGACGCGATCCTCGAATACATCGTGCGCTTGGTGGAAGCGACGCGCCACAACGAACGCATTCAAGTCGGATCGTCCATGCGCGGCGCACTCGCGCTGACCCGATGCGCCCGTGTGTGGGCGGCGTCCAACAATCGCGGATATGTGGTGCCCGACGATGTGAAGCAGCTGGCTGTCGCCGTGCTCGCGCACCGCATCACGCTCACCGCGGAGGCCACGTTCGCCGGATCCACCCCCGAACTGATGATCGAACAGATCCTCGAAAACGTACCTGCACCGACCGTAGGCGCCACCGTCTGAAACGTATACCCGACACAGCTGCACACTGCACGCGCAGCACGACAGAAGCGCACAACCGCACGAAACGTTCGCAAACCCCCGAAAGGTCAAGTATGCGACAATCCAAAACCATGCAACGCAGGAGAACCATGCAACGCAGGAGAACCATGCAACGATCCCTGCGACGCATCAAGCATCGCATCAAACGACTGGTCACCTCATATGTGTCACCACTCGGATGGGCAGTAGCCGGACTCACCATCGCCTCGCTCATAGCGTTCACGATCCTCGGATGGCATGAACTGCTGGCCATGGCGATCATATTCGTCTGCATGATGGTCGCCGCCATCATGCTGTCGCTCGGCAACACGTCGTTCACTGCCACCATAGACGTGTCCAGAAGGCGAGTCACCGTGTCAGACACCGTGAAAGTCGACGTGTGCGTCGACAATCCGGGACACACGCCAACCACATCCGCACGAGGCGACCTGTCCATCGGCGACAATCACGAACGATTCTCCATCCCCATGCTCACCGCTGGCCAATCACACCAAACAACCGTGGAATTCGCCGCCGTCTCCCGCGCGGTGTTGCCGGTCGGACCGCTTTCCATACGCAAAGGCGACCCATTCGGACTCGTACGGCACGAAAAGAAACTCGCCGACCAAATCAACGTGTTCATCCACCCGCAAACCGTCATGCTGAACACACTCAACGCCGGAATTCCGCGAGACTTCGAAGGTCAGCCCAGCGGCGAAATCGTCGACGACGACCTCGACTTCTACGGACTGCGCGAATACGAGCCGGGCGACGACGTGCGCAACGTGCACTGGCTCAGCTCCGCAAAAACGGGAGCACTGATGATCCGCCAATACGAAGCAACCCGACGTACCAACACCGCATTGACCATCAGCGTGAACCCAGACGACTACCTCAGCTCCGACGAATTCGAACTGGCGGTATCCGTCCACGCATCCATCGGCGTGCAATGCCTGCTCCAAAACCGCCCGGTAACCTCCCATGCGGGAAACGAACACGCCACGCCATGCAACTCCACGGAATTCCTCGACGGATGCAGCGCCATTACCCCCGACATCAACGACAATCCGAACCTCGCACAAACCACCCTCGCCCACGCCTCCGACTCATCGTTCTACTACATCACCGTCGGCAGGCTCAAAAGCATCGACGAGATCAAACACATAGCGCTCGCGCTCCCCCGATCAGCAACCTGCGTGGTACTGCAAACCGCCATCGGGCAACCACGCGCCATCAAACAATACGCCGACTTCACCCTGGCGACCGTAGGAAACCTAGACGATCTTCCAATGATCATGGGGGTACTGGCATGAGCACCGCAGGATTCAGCAAACACAGCATCAACGCCAATACCGGCGAAACCCGCGCCGATCACACCACCGGATTCGGCAACACCTTCACCGAATCATCCACCGGCACCTTCACGGAAACAGGCACCGGAACAGGCTCATGGGCCGACTCCACACACTCCGCCATCTGGATGTCACGAGACGGCAAATCGCAAGTCCTTCCCTACTTACACCGACCACGCGCCTCGCAATACGCAAGCTTGCTCGTAGCAGCCCTGCTCACCCTCGCCGCAGCCAGCAACCTCATCGACGTCTACGGATCAGCCGCATCCTGGGCCCTCGCCGCCATTCCAGCCACCATCATCGGATCACTCGTGGCGCTCGCAGGCACGGTTCCCGCGCTCCGCCTCTGGTGGCAGATACTGTTCACGGCCGTCGCGCAACTGGTTGTCGGCCCGGTTCTGTTCCTCAACGACACCACCATCACACACTTCATCCCAACCCTGCGTACGCTTACGCAAGGTTGGATGCAGATGCTTGGCTCCTTCAAATTCATTCTGTCGGTCGAGCCTCCAACCGGTACCGCGGACGGCTGTCTGCTTGCCGTATGGACCATCTGCCTGTGGTTCGCGCTGCTCACCGGTATTTTCGCAGTGACGGAAGATGGACGATTCACCATGATCGCCATCATTCCCGTCATCGCCAATCTTGCGATCTGTGCATTGCTCGGCTCATCTTCCGGCTATTACCGCATATTCGTCGGCATCGCGATGGCGCTTGTGCTCGTGATTTGGATCAGTGCACGTTGGAAATTACTGGAATTGGGACGTTGGATCAGTTCCGTGGTAATCGTGGTTGTTTCCATCGCATTGGCGATCGGAGGATGCCTTGCCGTCGGCCAGGACCGCACCATTCTGCGCGACCATTACGATCCGCCGCTCAGCCCGTACGATTACACAAGCCCGTTGAGCGGCATGCGTTCGTACATCAAAAACAGCAAGGACGATGTGCTCCTCACCGTTCAAAACCTGCCCGCAGGATCGGGCGTGCGGCTAGCGGTCATGGACCGTTTCGACGGCAACGTATGGAACCTGTCCGATTCCGCCATGTCATCGGACTCCTCCAACTACCATCGTGTCGGCACCTCTATCACCAACAACGCCGAAGGCAAGAAATTCACCGCAACATTCACCGTGAACAAAGGCCTGAGCGACTACTGGCTGCCCATGGCCGGAGCCGCATCGAGCGTGACCTTCGACAACAGCGAAAACGCCGACTCGTTCTATTACAACAGCGACACCATGTCGGCCATCTACCCTTCACGCACTTCCGAAGGCCTCACCTACACGGAAACCGGCATCATGCCAACAGTTCCCACCGACAAGCAAATCGTCAAAGCCAATGCAGCCTCCATCAGCCAGCCAAAAGCCGAAGACGTGCCCGATTGTGTGGACAAACTCGCCACAGCCATCGCCGGCGGCCAATCCAAAGGCGGCGAAGCAGCCCAGGCCATCGCCGAAAAACTCAAGGAATCAGGCTGGTTCTCGCACGGCTTGAGCGGCGATTACCCGTCTACCGCCGGCCACGGCAACTACCGTATCGACCAGCTGCTCGCCGGAACGGCCATGGTCGGAGACAGCGAACAATACGCCTCCGCAATGGCACTCATGGCGCGCAGCCTGGGACTTCCAAGCCGAGTGGTGCTTGGATTCCTACCAAAAGATGATGAAGGCGACATCAGCGAAAACCGCACTGAAAAACAAGGGAAAAACACCGTCATCGAATTCACCGGCAACGACGTGACCGCATGGGTGGAAATCAAACTGGACGGCTACGGCTGGGTGGCGTTCTACCCGACGCCGAAGGAAACCAAAGTCCCCGACGAAAACCAGAACCTCACCCCACCGAACCCGCAGAATCTGGTGCGTCAGCCCCCAGTACCCCTCACCGACCCGCTGCGCGACGATAACCAAGCCAAAGGCAGGTCCTCAATCGGCGGAAGCATGGCTGACGAAACGTCAACCAACCTCTTCTGGCAGCATTTCGGCAGAATCGCAAGAAAAGTAGCCATCTACGGAAGCCCCCTGTGGACGCTGCTCATCGTATGCGGCCTCCTGCTCGCTATCAAAGCGATCGCATTGGCACGGTCAAGAAAACACGGCAGCGCGCAACAGCGAGTGGCAGCAGGATGGCAATCCGTGGCGGCGCTCGCCCGGCAAAGCGGACTTGACATTCAAGGCACGCGCAGCGAACAGGCGGTCTCCATCGCAAGCCAGATGGATATTTCCAGTGAAACGTTGCTTGCCTTGAGCACACAAGCCGATTACGCGACCTTCTCCGGTAATACCGTCAACGAGGAGCATGTGCAGCAGTATTGGCGCGATATTGAGCAGGAACGCCAGTACATGCTCAAGTCATTGCCGACATTGCGCAGATGGCGTGCCAAGCTTTCGCTTGCCGACGTTTTCCATTTTCAAGGCAAACGCGGCGCGAGCGACGATTCAGCGAATAACGCAGCGGATACGGCAACCAATATTTCGGATGACAACGATTGAAACGTCAGCAAAATCGGAGATCATGAGGATATCGTCGATTTGCAGGAAGGCACATTGCAGACGTTGCGAACCGTTCAATAACGCGCATGTTCCCGCAATGGCAAGCGTCGATGATTAGATTGCCGCTTTGTTCTCAGCGCATTCAATACAATATTTACAGATCACGAGATAAGGAGACCATGATGGTCGATTTCGATACCGCGGCCGCAGCTGTGCAGGATCCGAACGCAGATCCCGTGCTCTTGGCGAAAATCGCTTACGAAAATCCAGAATTCGGCGCGAATGTGGTTGCCAATCCGCGTGCGTACCCTGGTCTGAAACGTTGGGTCGCTCAATTCGGCGATGAACGCGCACGCCAGCAGCTGGTCGCATTGGGGTGGCCGGTTCCGCAGGAAGGCGTTATGCAGAGGAATACCGAAACCGTTCCGGAACAGGCACAGCAATCCCAAACGCAAGCGCAGTATCAGCAGCCGCGGCAATCGTCGGACGTGCAGCATCAGATGCAATACCAGCCGCCGGCAACCGACCAATACCAGCCTGAATCGTTCATGGAAGCGCCGGCATCGAATATGGCGAACGACGTTTCAACGGAATATGTCGACCCGTACACTAATCCAGCGGATTTGTCGGAAGTAGCCGATTATTCTTCGGCCCAGCCGCAATATGACGGGCAGCAGTACGCGGAGCCGTACACGGACAACGCCCAGCACGCCATGCAGCCGCAGGAACCGGCCGCATCGAATAGCGGTTTTACCGCGGAATTGGCCATGACCACGCAAGACAAGATGCTGATGGCCCAAATCGCGAGCGAGGCTCCGGAGCTGCACCCCTTCCTCGCACGCAATCCGAATATCTACCCGGATCTGCTTGACTGGCTTGCCAATCTCAATGATTCCGCCGTCAACGCGGCCATCCGCCTGCGCCAGTAGCAAATAGCCGGTCAGCAAGCGCCAGTTGGCAGGTAGCGAATCGCAATAGTCAAGAAGGGCTGTATGCGCATCCTCACGTGTACAGCCCTTCTTCTACTCTCGACATCGTTCATTGTCGCGCCGTCATTTCAGTCATCCCAAACCTTGCGGTTTGACGGCATACTTGGTGATGCGCAAAACAACGTTTCAATCAGCGCTGCTCGAACGTGAAGAACTGGTCTCCGATACGAACCGTGCAAGGTGCCTCAAACTTCATCGGCTTGTGCTCGACCTTGGTCTCCTCATTGTCTCGAATAAGGTACGTGCCATTAAGCGATCCATAATCCTCAATCCATAACGTGCCATCCTGATCGAAGCTGATCGCCGCATGATTACGTGAAATCGTACGCGTCGAATCCTCCAATTTCACGGATTTAGCACCTTCCGGCACTTCAACGGACGGTTTGCGTCCCAGCAGCACGCCCATGTCGATAATCACTTCCTGACCGGTCTGCTCATTGTAAAGCGTGTATTCCAGCTTCGGCTGCTTCATGGTGAATGCCGAAGACAGCACCGTGCCATCCCAATCGATATCATCATCGTTGGCCGGTTCGTCATTGACCGACTCGTCATTGGTTGGTTCCAGCGAAACGGAAACCTGTTCCATCAGCTGAGATTGCGCCATTCCAGGCATTGCAGAATCGGCGAAGGAAGACATTACGGTGGCGTCATCGTCGTACCAGCCTGGTTCGGGCGGCGGCGGATATGGAAGGAAGCTCATGCCCTTATTGTAATTTGACGTTTGATTTTGCGATGGTGATATTCGCCCTGCAATACAGGCAGTTTCGTAATATGCCGACTGTTGGCATAATAATCGCAACAATCGTCTTTTTTCATTTAAAAATGGGGATCAGCTGTTTGAAGCCAATCCCCATTTTTATGTCTATCGGATGATTTCAGACGTTATGTCGTTCCATCATCGTCTTTCGGATCACAGGGTGTCGCCCAAATCCATCTGACCACCATTGTCGTCCAGGAAGTCATCCGGATTGAAGTCGTCGCCAAGCTTCAGATCGCCGAAATCGATGTTGGAGAAGTCGACTTCGGACAGATCCGCATCGCCGAAGGCAGCATCGGACTCGTCGCCACCCAAACCGAAGTTCGGGTAGATGGTGTCGCGAATGGCCTTGTCGGGCTCGACCACGGCGTTACGGTAACGGGCAAGACCGGTACCGGCCGGAATGAGCTTACCGATGATGACGTTCTCCTTGAGGCCCTTCAGGTCGTCGACCTTCTGGCTCAGGGCGGCTTCGGTGAGCACGCGGGTGGTCTCCTGGAAGGAAGCCGCGGACAGCCAGGAATCGGTTGCCAGCGAAGCCTTGGTGATGCCCATCAGCTCCGGACGACCGGCGGCAGGCTTGCCACCTTCCTTCACGGCCTTCATATTGGCGGCCTTGAAGCGGGCCTGATCCACCAGTTCACCCGGAAGCAGGTCGGTATCGCCGGAATCGATCACCGTGATACGACGCAGCATCTGGTGCACGATGACCTCGATGTGCTTGTCGTGGATATCCACGCCCTGGGAGCGGTACACGGTGTGCACTTCCTCCACAATGTTCACTTGGGCGGCACGAGGGCCGAGGATGCGCAGGATCTTCTTAGGATCGACGGAGCCTTCGATCAGCTGGGTGCCAGCTTCGACATGCTCGCCGTCCTTGACCATCATCGGGGCGCGACGGGTTACCGGGTAGACGATCGGTTCGACGGATTCGTCGTCCGGCTTCAGCATGACCTGACGGCCGCGCTCGGTGTCTTCCACCTTGATCACGCCTGCGAACTCCGCGATCGGAGCCTCGCCCTTCGGGGTACGAGCTTCGAAAAGCTCGGTAACACGAGGAAGACCCTGGGTGATATCGGATGCGGAAGCGACGCCGCCGGAGTGGAAGGAACGCAGCGTCAGCTGGGTACCAGGCTCGCCGATGGACTGTGCTGCCACGATGCCAACGGCCTCGCCGACGTCCACAAGCTTGTTGGTGGCCAGAGACCAGCCATAGCACTTGGCGCACACACCGCGCTTGGAATCGCAAGTGAGCACGGAACGGGCCTTGACTTCTTCCACATCGTGGGCGACGAGATCGTTGAGCACGTCCATGGACAGCGCGTCGCCGGCCTTGTACAGCACGGTTTCGCCGTCGGCTGGATCGATCACGTCAGCTGCGAGCAGACGGGAGTACGGACCACCGTCGGCAGCCTTGACGAGATGCAGGTTGCCTTCAGCGTCACGCTCGCCGACCTTCATCGTCAGGCCGCGCTTGGTGCCGCAATCCTCTTCGCGCACAATCACGTCCTGGGAGACGTCCACCAGACGACGGGTCAGGTAACCAGACTCTGCGGTACGCAGTGCGGTATCGGCCAGACCCTTACGCGCGCCGTGCTGGGAGATGAAGTATTCCAGCACGGACAGGCCGTCGCGGTAGTTGGACTTCACAGGTCGAGGAATGATCTCGCCCTTCGGGTTGGCCACGAGGCCTCGCATACCTGCGATCTGGTTGATCTGCATCATGTTTCCTCGTGCACCGGACTGCACGATGATAGCCAGATTGTTCTTGGAGTCGAAGTGTTTCTCGACAGCCTCGGAAACCTCACTGGTGCACTTGGTCCACAGGTCGATGAGTTCCTGGCGGCGCTCCTCTTCGGTAAGCATACCGATTTCGTAGTTCTCGTTGACCTTGTCGGCTTCGGCTTCGTACTTCTCGATGAACTCGTCGCGCTCGGACGGCTGGATAACGTCGGAGAACGCGAAGGACACACCGGACCACGGTGCGCGGGTGAAGCCCATATCCTTCAGAGCGTCCAGCGTTGCAGCCACCTGTGCAGTGGAGTAACGGGTTGCGATGTCGTCGACGATCTTGCTCAGACGCTTCTTCGGAGCCTGATCATTCACGAACGGGTAGTCGACCGGCAGCGTGCTGTTGAACAGGATGCGGCCGTAGGAGGTCGCGAAAAGCACGGAACCATCGTGGAAGCGCTCTTCCTTCACTACCGCCGGGCTGCCCGGTTCAGGATCGATGACTTCGATTTCGCTCGGTTCCCAACCCTTCGGAAGCACGAAGTCTTTCGGAAGGCGGATAAGCACCTTGGCCTGCATGTCGATCTCGTGCTTGTCGAGCGCCATTTCGGCCTCTTCGAGCGAGGAGAACACACGGCCCTGGCCCTTGGCTCCGTCGATGACGGTGGTCAGGTAGTACAGACCGAGGATCATGTCCTGGCTCGGCATGGTCACGGTGTGGCCGTCTGCCGGCTTCAGAATGTTGTCGGAAGCCATCATCAGGGAGCGGGCCTCGGCCTGGGCTTCAGCGGACAGCGGCAGGTGGACTGCCATCTGGTCGCCATCGAAGTCGGCATTGAATGCGGCACAGGCAAGCGGTGGCAGGTGGATGGCCTTGCCTTCCACCAGGATCGGCTCGAATGCCTGAATGCCCAGACGGTGCAGCGTAGGTGCACGGTTCAGAAGCACCGGATGTTCGGCGATGACCTCTTCGAGCACACCCCACACTTCGGAATCGCCACGGTCCACAAGACGCTTGGCGCTCTTCATGTTCTGCGCGTAGTTGAGGTCCACAAGACGCTTGATGACGAACGGCTTGAACAGCTCGAGGGCCATCGGCTTCGGCAGACCGCACTGGTGCATGCGCAGGGACGGACCGACCACGATCACGGAACGGCCGGAGTAGTCCACACGCTTACCAAGCAGGTTCTGACGGAAACGACCCTGCTTGCCCTTGAGCATGTCACTCAGGGACTTCAGCGGGCGGTTCGAAGCGCCGGTGACCGGGCGTCCACGACGACCGTTGTCGAACAGGGAGTCGACGGCTTCCTGAAGCATGCGCTTTTCGTTGTTGAGCATGATTTCAGGAGCGCCGAGCTCGATCAGTCGCTTCAGACGGTTGTTACGGTTGATCACACGACGATAGAGGTCGTTGAGATCGGAAGTGGCGAAACGGCCACCGTCGAGCTGCACCATCGGACGCAGATCCGGCGGAATGACCGGGATCACGTCGAGCACCATGGCTTCCGGCTTGTTGCCGGTGGTCAGGAAGGCGTTGACGACCTTCAGACGCTTCAGGGCGCGGGCCTTGCGCTGGCCGGTGCCGGTGTCGATTTCCTCACGCAGCTGCTTGGAAGCGGCCTCAAGATCGAAGTCCTGCAAGCGCTTCTTGATGGCTTCGGCGCCCATGCAGCCTTCGAAGTAGTCGCCGTAGCGGTCTTCCATTTCGCGCCACAGGTCGACGTCGCCTTCCATGTCGCCCGGCTTCAGGTTCTTGAAGCGGTCGAACACGGCGCTCAGACGCTGAATCTGCTCGTCGAAACGGATACGGATCGCGGCCATTTCACGCTCGGCGCTGTTGCGCAGCTTGGCGCGTGCGGAGCCCTTGGCTTCACCTTCGGCCTCAAGTTCGGCCAGATCGGATTCAACTTTCTTGGCACGCTCTTCGATTTCCGCGTTGCGACGCTTCTCCAGATTGGCGATGTCGTTGTCGAACTCGTCCTGCAGACCCGGAAGATCCTCGTGACGCTGTTCCTCATCGACGCTGGTAACCATGTAGGCGGCGAAGTAGATGACCTTTTCCAGATCCTTCGGAGCGATGTTCAGCAGGTAGCCCAAACGGGACGGAACACCCTTGAAGAACCAGATGTGGGTCACCGGAGCGGCAAGCTCGATATGGCCCATGCGCTCACGGCGCACACGGCTCTTGGTGACTTCCACACCGCAGCGTTCGCAGACGATGCCCTTGAAGCGCACGCGCTTGTACTTACCGCAGGCGCACTCCCAGTCACGGGTAGGTCCGAAGATCTGTTCGCCGAACAGACCGTCTTTCTCCGGCTTCAGGGTACGGTAGTTAATGGTTTCAGGCTTCTTGACCTCGCCGTGGCTCCAATTACGGATGTCTTCGGCAGTGGCCAGGCCGATCCTCAGTTTGTCAAATGCGTTGACGTCCAGCACTCTATTGTCCTGTCTATCGATTCTTAATGCTTAATCACGTTTCGTCAGGCTGGTCGCGCCACGTTTTCATACGACGCGACCAGCCATGGGATCACTGGAATTCAGGCTCTTCCGCAACCTGGTCAGCCTTGGCGACCGCGTCGGGGCGCGCGCCGATGTTGAAGCCAAGATCGTCGGAGGAAGCAGACGGATCGTCGTCCTCGTCCTTCATGTCGATGGCCACACCTTCCGCGTTGAGCACTTCGACGTTCAGGGACAGGGACTGCATTTCCTTGAGCAGCACCTTGAAGGATTCCGGAATGCCTGCCGGCGGCAGGTTGTCGCCCTTCACAATGGCGCCGTAGACACGCACGCGGCCGTCGACGTCATCGGACTTGGTGGTCATCATCTCGTGCAGCGTGTAGGCGGCACCGTAGGCCTCGAGGGCCCACACTTCCATTTCGCCAAAGCGCTGGCCACCGAACTGGGCCTTGCCACCCAACGGCTGCTGGGTGATCATGGAGTACGGGCCGGTGGAACGTGCGTGGATCTTGTCGTCGACCAGGTGGTGCAGCTTCAGCATGTACATGTAGCCAACGGAAATCGGCTTCGGGTACGGTTCGCCGGTACGACCGTCGAACAGCACGGCCTTGCCGTCGTCTCCGACCAGCTTGTTGCCGTCGCGATCCGGCAAGGTGCAGGAAAGCAGTCCCTTAATGGTTTCCGGACGAACGCCGTCGAACACCGGGGTTGCCACCGGGGTGCCCGGCTCGCCCTTTTCGGCGCCCTGCGGAATGTTCTTCTTCCAAGCGGCTTCGATATCCGGGTCGAGGGAAATGTCCCAGCCGGCATGTGCGATCCAGCCCAAGTGCAGTTCCAGCACCTGGCCGAGGTTCATTCGAGAAGGCACGCCCAGCGGGTTCAGCATGATGTCGACCGGAGTACCATCCGCGAGGAACGGCATATCCTCTTCCGGCAGAATGCGGGAGATAACACCCTTGTTGCCATGTCGGCCGGAGAGCTTGTCGCCCTGGGTGATCTTACGATGCTGCGCAATGTAGACGCGAATCATCTGATTCACGCCGTTCGGCAGCTCGTCGCCGTCTTCTTCGGCGTCTTCGCGGGTGATCTCCTTGACGTCGATCACCGTACCGGTCTCGCCGTGAGGCACACGCAGCGAGGTGTCACGAACTTCGCGGCTCTTCTCACCGAAGATGGCGCGCAGCAGACGCTCTTCCGGAGTCAGCTCGGTTTCGCCCTTCGGGGTGACCTTACCCACCAGAATGTCGCCGGCTTCGACTTCGGCGCCGATGCGGATAATGCCACGCTCGTCGAGGTTGGCCACCGCGTCTTCGCCGACGTTCGGCAGATCACGGGTGATCTCCTCGGCACCCAGCTTGGTTTCGCGGGCGTCGATCTCGTATTCCTCGATGTGGATGGAGCTCAGGGTGTCGTCCTGCACGAGACGCTGGGAGATGATCACAGCATCCTCGTAGTTATAGCCGTTCCACGGCATGAAGGCGATGAGCAGGTTCTTGCCCAGAGCCATTTCACCCTTCTGGGTTGCCGGGCCGTCGGCCAGCACGGTGCCGGCTTCCACACGTTCGCCGTCGTGGATCAGCGGCACCTGGTTGTAACAGGTGGTCTGGTTGGAACGGCGGAACTTGGCCAGCTTGTAGGAGCTGGTGGTGCCATCGTCGTTCATTACACGGATGATATCGGCGGAAACATAGGTCACCACGCCCGGCTTCTCAGCCAGAATCACATCACCGGAATCAACGGCTGCACGCCATTCGGCACCGGTGCCCACCAGCGGGCGCTCGGATTCGATCAGCGGCACGGCCTGGCGCTGCATGTTGGTACCCATCAGTGCTCGGTGGCCCTCATCGTGTTCCAGGAACGGAATCAGGGATGCGCCGACGGAAACCATCTGGCGCGGGGAAACGTCCATGTAGTCAACGGAGCTGACCGGCACATCGACCGCTTCTTCCTCACCGACTCGGGCAAGGGCCTGCTTCTTGACGAAGTTGCCGTTCTCGTCGAGCTCCTGGTTGGCCTGTGCGATGACGTGCTCGGCATCGCGGTCTGCGGTCATGTATTCGACCTCGTCGGTCACATGGCCGTTGACGACCTTACGGTACGGGGTCTCGATGAAGCCGAACGGGTTGATGCGGCCGAAGGTTGCCAGAGAGCCGATAAGACCGATGTTCGGGCCTTCAGGAGACTCGATCGGGCACATACGGCCGAAGTGGGACGGGTGCACGTCTCGCACTTCCATGGATGCACGGTCGCGGGACAGACCGCCAGGACCCAGAGCGGACAGACGACGCTTGTTGGTCACACCTGCCAGCGGGTTGTTCTGATCCATGAACTGCGACAGCTGGGAGGTTCCGAAGAACTCCTTGATGGTGGCGTTCACAGGGCGGATGTTGATCAGGGACTGCGGGGTGATGGCCTCCGGATCCTGAGTGGTCATACGCTCGCGGACCACGCGCTCCATACGGCTCAGACCAGTGCGCAGCTGGTTCTGGATCAGCTCGCCGACCTGACGGATACGACGGTTGCCGAAGTGGTCGATATCGTCGACGTCCACGCGCAGATCCACATCCTGACCATCACGCTTGCCCGGGAACTTGGTGTCGCCGGCATGCAGAGTGACCAGATACTTGATGGTGGAGATGATGTCTTCGCGAGACAGGCTGCGATCGTTGATATCCTTCTCCAAGCCAAGCTTGCGGTTGATCTTGTAACGGCCGACGCGGGCCAGATCGTAACGCTTGGTGTTGAAGTAGAAGGAATCCAGCAGATTGCGGCCAGCTTCCGGCGTCGGGGTGTCGGCCGGGCGGATCTTGCGGTACAGATCGGTCAGAGCCTCGTCCTGGGTCTGCACGGTCTCCTTGGCGAGCGCGTCCATGACCAGCGGGTAATCTTTGAAGGCGTCGGCGATCTCGTCCTTGGTCATACCGATGGCCATGAGGAACACGATGGCGGACTGCTTGCGCTTACGATCCACACGCACGCCGAGCACATCACGCTTGTCGATCTCGAACTCGAGCCATGCGCCACGGCTCGGAATGATCTTCGCGCCGAAGACTTCCTTGTCGGAAGTACGATCCTGGCTACGGTCGAAGTACACGCCCGGAGAACGCACCAGCTGAGACACGATCACTCGCTCGGTACCGCCGATGATGAAGGTGCCGTGCGGGGTCTGCAGCGGGAAATCGCCCATGAACACGGTCTGGGATTTGATTTCGCCGGTGTCGCCGTTCTCGAACTCAGCGTTCACGTACAGCGGAGCGGAGTAGGTATAATCCTTCTCCTTGCACTCCTGCACGGTGTGGCGCGGTTCCTCGAAATACGGATCGGAGAAGGTCAGGCTCATGGTCTGAGCGAAGTTCTCGATCGGGGAGATCTCCTGAAAGACCTCGTCAAGACCAGAGGTGTGGGACACGGTATTGGTGCCGTTCTCCAAATCCTCCTCGACACGCTTCTGCCAGCGCTCGTTGCCGATGAGCCAGTCAAAGCTGTCAGTCTGTACACCCAACAGGTAGGGTACATCAATGGGCTCGCGGATGGAGCCGAAATTCACACGGTCCGACGCCTTGTGCAGATCAATATCGTGCTGGTCGGCGCGTGCGATGATGGTGGTGGTGTTCGTCGTAGCCTCAGCCAATGGACGTTCCTTATCGCTCGCTAAATCGTTTCGATATGTTTCCCCGGAAGCGCTCCCATTGGCCACCATATGCCTAGTACGCGGGCGCTTCTTCTTTGTCAGCGTGCCCGCTATATGACACGCATGTACGCAAAGTCATGAGAATAACATATCCTGTAGATTTTTATTCGACAGTTATGCCGACCGGATCGGACTTGGCTTTGGGATGCCCTTCAAGTGAAAGCTGCGCCGAATACACGCCCCGATCCGCCTTCGGTAGGGTGGATTCCTCCACACACTCACTGCCGATACGCGTTCCCGGCCAAGTAATCGTCTGCTTGACCTCGTCGCCCTTCGCCAAGAGACGATAATCAGCATCCACAGGACACACATTCGACTTCCAAATCACATCATCGCCCGATTTGATCGTCAACACAACGTTGGAAGCCGATATATCAACCAAACAGCCGACCTTGCTGGAACCGTCATATTTGATATCCGTCGTAAAATCCATCGAACCGCCCACGCCGAAACTCGACGCCGCAGGAGTCAACGAAAGCGCAACATTCGTCGCGCCGCAATCCGGCACCCCGCTTTTCTTCTTCTTCGTCGGGGACGGCACTTCCTTACGGGAAATCGCATACACATCCGCATGATGAATCTCCCGATTCACCGCAACAATCCCCCTAGACAGGGAATACAGGCAAAACACCAGAAAAGAGACCAGCACCACCACCGCAATACCGAAGACAATGCGACGACGACGAAATATCGTCTGCTGTTTTTTCGAACGCTTCTTGCCGGATTTCGAGAACGTCTTCTGTGCCATGATTCCACAGTCTAGCGTGCGCGCATCCAAAGAACATCGGCACCCGCCTTTTCATACCGGAAGACGCACAGCCGCATTCGGCAGGATCTCAATAAGACCATCCTCATCCAACGACGCGATACAACGGTCAAGTTGGATATGATCATTCCACAATCGTTCAAGCGACTTACGATCGACGGCAATCTCACCTTCCGGCAGATTACGCAACGCATTCAGCACCAGTCCACGCACCTGACGATCCGTACCCTGAAAACGCTGACGCGGCCTTGTACGACGCTCCCCCAATCCCGGTCGTCCATCACGCAAAAACACACACAGCGAAGAAACTGGACACGCCTCACACAACGGCGATTTCGCCGCACACACAATCGCACCCAATTCCATAACCGACTGATTCCACACCACCGAAGAACGGTCGAACCGCCTGCATTTCGACACACCATCCTGTGGCAACACTTGCCTCGCCAATGCACGCTCAGCAGGGCTCGCAGCACCACCAAGCGACTCCACACCAAGAAAAACCCTCGAAAGCACCCTGCGAATATTCGTATCTACCACCGCGATGCGCTCGCCGAATGCGAAACTCATCACTGCGCTGGCCGTGTAATCGCCGATCCCCGGCAGAGCCAACAGCTTATCGTATGTTCGCGGCAGCTCATTGCCATAGTCGGAAGCGACCACACGAGCGCATTCCTGCAAGCGCAACGCGCGCCGAGGG
Organism: Bifidobacterium sp. N4G05; assembly: GCF_002742445.1. Classification (GTDB taxonomy): domain Bacteria; phylum Actinomycetota; class Actinomycetes; order Actinomycetales; family Bifidobacteriaceae; genus Bifidobacterium; species Bifidobacterium hominis. The sequence continues at coordinate 132,638 of NZ_NJNQ01000002.1, forward strand.
TACCCAAGCCTGCCCCAGGCAGTGATCACATCAGATTTCGCCGCACCTGCAAGCGCAGCCGCATCAGGCCAACGCTCCATCCAATCGTTCCAATACGGCAACACACGGCTCATCTGCGTCTGCTGGCTCATCACCTCGGAAACAAGCACACCCCATGGCGTGGCACGGCCGAATCGCCACGGCAGATCACGCGCCGAGGCATGCCACCATTCGGCGAGCGCGACCGCCACAGCTTCGGCGTTTTCGATTTCAGCATTATTCCCATTCGTGTCGTTCATCGTACCTATTCTTGCATTCATGACGAACGAAGAGCATACCAATGACGCGCAAGGCGCAAACGCAGCGGAAGCCAAAGTCGAGAAAATGTTCGAATACGGCTACCGCAAATCGAATTACGGCCCGGACGAACTCGTGACCGATGCGCACGGCAATCCGATTTCCGTAGTCGACGCGATGCTGTCGGCCGAAGACGCGGCAAAAGCCGAAACCTCCACGCCCCACCTGTGCTACTACTCCCCCCGAATTCCAGGCAACACCGGTTCGGCAATCCGCCTGTGCGCGGTGACCGGCACGATCCTGCATTTGGTGGAGCCGCTTGGATTCAATCTGCGCGATACGAAGCTGCGCCGCGCCGGATTGGATTATCACGACATGGCGCACGTGGTATTACACCCGAATTTTGAAAACCTAGTGGAATCCATGCCGAATTCTCGCATCATCGCGTTCACCGCACATGCCACCAAACTGTATACCGACATCGAATACAAACCGACCGACATTCTGCTGTTCGGCCCGGAGCCGGGCAATATTCCCGATCCGATGGATATTATGGCCGGGCCGCACGTGACCGAACAGGTGCGATTGCCAATGCGCCCAAGCCTGCGCTCCCTGAACCTCACCAACTGCGCGTCCATTGCCATCTATGAAGCTTGGCGCCAGCTAGGCTTCGCCGGCGGCCAGTGATTCCTCCCCTGCCTGCCAACTTCTAGGTTTTTCAATAATTTTGCTTTTGTATAGCAAGTTCCGCTGGAGAGGCGGCGGGGTCTATTCCCGACACGCTCCAGGCCGCTCAGGCCAAGTCTTTACGGTCTGAAACAGACCCCGCCGCCTCTCCAGCTGCGCTGAGTTCAACTTAAGTAAGTTTTCTTTTCTTTTATGCAAGACGCAACGAGATGTACGAAAGCGAGCAGAAGAGCGGGATATTCTGTTCGAGACCGTAAGCTTGGCCAAACGGCCTTGAGTGTGTCGCGAATAGAATATCCCGCTCTTCTGCGACCTCCCCATTACAGCAGCTTATGCACCCAACGCAAGCACAGATCGCAAGAATGAATCGCACGCGACAAGCATGCATCGGGAAGAGGGAAGGGAGGGGCTAGTTTTTGAAGCTGTGGATTGGGGCAGGGATGCGACCGCCTCGAGTCACGAAAGCTTCGCAGCTGGTCTGGTTGACTGGAATGATCGGCGCATATCCCATCAGGCCGCCGAAGTTGGCCATCTCCCCTACGCCTTTGCCTTCAACCGGAATCACGCGCACAGCCGTGGTCTTCTGGTTGACCATGCCGATCGCGGCCTCATCGGCGATGATGCCGGAAATGGTGGATGCGGTGGTGTCTCCCGGAATGGCGATCATGTCAAGTCCGACGGAGCACACGCAGGTCATGGCTTCAAGCTTTTCGATCTTCAGGCAGCCATTGGTTGCCGCATCGATCATGTTCTTGTCTTCGGAGACAGGGATGAACGCGCCGGACAGTCCGCCGACGTAGGAGGACGCCATGATGCCGCCCTTCTTCACCTGATCGTTGAGCATGGCGAGCGCCGCGGTGGTGCCCGGTGCACCAACCTGTTCGAGGCCGATCTTCTCAAGCACTTCGCCGACGGAGTCGCCTACGGCCGGGGTCGGTGCGAGGGAAAGGTCGATGATGCCGAATGGAATGCCGAGGCGACGGGATGCCTCCTGTGCCACCAGCTGGCCGACGCGCGTAATCTTGAACGCAGTGCGCTTGATGGTTTCGCACAGGAATTCGAAGTCCTTGCCCTTGGCTTCGTCGAGCGCGCGGGAAACCACGCCGGGGCCGGAAACGCCGACGTTGATGACCGCGTCGCCTTCGGTTACGCCATGGAAGCCACCTGCCATGAACGGGTTGTCGTCGGGGGCATTGCAGAATGCCACGAATTTCACGCATCCGTAGGAATCGTTATCTGCGGTGGCATGTGCGATGTCTTTGATGATGTGGCCGAGCAGTTCGACGGAGTTCATGTCGATGCCGGTCTTAGTGGATCCCACGTTGACGGACGAGCAGACAATGTCGGTTTCGCTCAGCGCCTTCGGCAGGGAGCGGATGAGCAGCTCTTCAGCAGGGGTCATGGACTTGGATACGAGAGCGGAGTAGCCGCCGATCAGGTCGACGCCGACCTTCTTCGCCGCCTTGTCAAGCGCATGCGCGATTTTCACGAAATCATCCGACGTTTTGCACGAGCTTGCGCCGACCAAGGAAATTGGGGTGACAGTGATGCGCTTGTTGACGATCGGAATGCCGTAGTCGCGTTCGATGGCTTTGCCGGTGGATACGAGATCCTTGGCGTACGTGGTGATTTTGTTGTAGATGTTGTCGCAGACTTCGTCGACGCTGTCGGCCGCGCAGTCCAGCAGGCTGATGCCCATGGTGATGGTGCGTACGTCGAGCTTCTCCTGCTCGATCATCTTGTTGGTCTCGTGGACCTCCATGATATTCAGCATGATGTGTTCCTTCGCTCCTTACCGATGAACCCTGATGGATCAGACGCGGTGCATCTTGGTGAAGATCTCTTCACGCTGGCAGCGAATGCGCACGCCGATCTCTTCGCCGAGCTTGTCGAGATCGTCCACGACCTCGCCGAATTCCTTGTCGGTGTTGGAATAGTCCACAATCATCATCATGTTGAAGAAACCGTCGATGATGGTCTGGGAAATGTCAAGCACGTTGACCTGATGCTCGGAAAGGTATGTGCAGACGCGTGCGATGATGCCGACAGTATCCTGGCCGACGACGGTGATGATTGCCTTGTTCATGGAACTCCCTAAATGTTAGGTGCGAATATCCAGTTGCCGTCTCGGCGAATTGCCGGACGTGTACTCAAGTATAGGAAAGGCACGTGCCAAAACACGTGCCTTTCGTCTATTTGCCTTACATACTGAGATGACTGTCGGACATCACCTGCCTCTGCAGCAGCTGTATGTCACCGCCAGATGCCGTCAAGCACACGCACATCCACGCAATCGACCTTGCCGTCAGCAACAAAACGGAACTCGCCATCGCCGTCCGCACCTTGGAACAGCATGCTGCCGGCCGCTTCGCCGTTGTTAAGGAAGACTTCCACCACATTACGGTCGAAGAAGATTTCGACGCGACGAACATCGGCGATGCCGCTATCGAAATCGATGTCGTCCACGACTGTTCCCTTCGTGACCAGTCGGGTCACGCCGTCGCGACGCTGCAGCTGCAATTCAGTCGAATCACCATTGGCGGGATTGATACCGGTCGCGATGAGCATTGTGAAATCGTCATCGTCGGCCAGATGCATGTCCGTGTAATACGCGTTGTTCGGCACAATAAAGAAGGTCCCGTTTTCGTCTGCATGCGCTTCCAAACGATCGCCTAGCAGCTGCTCGTACGCTTCTTTGACAGGACGGCTGGTCAAGCGGCCGTCACGCACGTGCAGTTCACGTGGCAGCGACATCATGCCGTTGGCGATGCACGGCTTTTCCACACGCATCGCGGGAAAGTCGGTATACCAGCCGAACACGATACGACGCCCGTCGTCGGCAAAGCTTTGCGTGGCATAGTAGCCGGTACCGAAATCACACCAATCACTGTTCTCTACCTGCAAACGTGGACCTTCGGCGGTGTCCTTGAGATCACCAACATACCAACGCACCTGCTGGAAACGACCTTGCTTGTCACGGTAGTGCATCAACGCGCCGATGGCGACTGTCTTGCCGTCGAGCTGGAACAGGTCAGGACATTCGTAGGTACGCGATAGCTGGTGGCCGAAATCGGCGAGCACCGGTCCTTCATACTGCCACGTCACGTTGCGCTTGAGTGGTTTCTTCGCGGAGAAGAGCGCCATGGCAGGCACCGTGTCCATATTGGGCTTGTCGGTGCCGGGCCTGCCTTGCGGACCGCATGTGAACCAGCCGTCTGTACCCTGTACGCTGATGCCAGGCGCCGCGGAGGACACAGCATCAGTATCGAATTCGGAGACCGGCAGATTCGTGGCGGTCACCATGTAAGCGCGTTCCGGATTGATAGCCTCGCCAGACATGCCGGTTTCCACCTTCGGATCACGGAAATCGAAGCCAAAACCATCGTTAACGCGCAACGCGACCGGAGATTCGACACTCACATGCACGCCATCCTCACACAAGCAGGTGGTCTGGTATTCAGTAACAGACGATTCGTCTCCGCGAGTCTCCAGGTGCCGGGTTAGATACAGGCGAATAGCGGCCGCATCATCACCCTTGCAGGGATTGTCACACGCATCCACCGTCACCGCGGATCCGGAGAACGCGCCACCAACGATGCGTTCGTCGATATGCAGCTCCAGCTGCGGTTCGAGGAAGATTGGCAGATGCGTCCAATGCACCAGATCGCGGCTCACCGCATGCCCCCAGTGCATATTGTCCCAGCCAAAACCATACGGATTGAATTGGTAGAACAGATGGTAGCGTCCTTGGAAACGACACAGGCCGTTAGGATCATTCATCCAGCGAGCGAATGGCTCGAAATGCGCCGCAGGGCGAGCGAAGCGATCATAGATCTGCTCCAGCGTCGGCTGCGTATCCCATTCATTGTCGTACGGATTCATGCTGATGAAACGCACGCCTTCATCAAGGAGATTCTCACACTCGGACAAGTAGGCGAACCGTACGGTCAGTCGGTGCGCACTCACCGTAATACGCACGTTCGTCGGCACCGGAATCAAGAAATGGTGACGACGCTCGGCCACCGGCATGGCATGGCTGGCGATTTGATGGCCGTCCCCGTCTGTAATGGTGACGGCAGCGTCATCGCCGCATCTTTCGGCGAACAATTCCAGCAAACGGTAGCCGCCGGTTTCGATGGCAACGGAATAGTTGTCAGGCATAATAATCTCCTCCACAGCGCCACATGATCAGATATCATGTGGCTACGCATTGAAAAACAGATAATTAGAAAAACAAATACGGAAAAAGGAAACGTCCGTCACGACACGATGGAATCGCGTTCGATGATGCGGCAGCGCAATGCTGTTTTGCTGCCATCACGTTGCCTCTGCACCGCCATGCCACGATCGGACTCAAGATCGGCCACGGCCTTGTCGCCGTCAAGTATGGCGACAAGTTGCCGAACCGCTTCAAAACCCATCTCATAATGGGGCAGTTCCAGCGTAGTCAGTGATGGTTTGATCACATTAGTGATGAACGGCTGGTTATCGATGCTGATCACCGACACGTCAGCGCCGATGCGCACTCCGCGTTCGCGTGCGGCTTCGTAGATGAAAGTGGCGCGCACATCGTTGAAACAGAAGATGCCGTCCGGCTTGATTTCGTCGAACACCCGCGCCGCTTCATCGTCCGCGTTAGTAAATTCCGATACTTCGACGACCAAAGCGTCATCGAATGGAATGCCCGCTTCCGCAAGCGCACGTCGGTAACCAGTCAGACGTTGCTCTTGCGCGACGATGGAGGTTGCGGAACCGTAGTAGACGATGCGTCTGCATCCAGCTTGGATCAGACGGTTGGTGGCGTCATACCCCGCCAGTTCATCATCGGGGTAGACCGAGGGAACTCGCCCCGCTGCATCCTCACTGTCCACCACCACGGTCGGGCTGCCTTCCAAGACTTCGGGAATGTTCACTTTGCGGTGGAACATCATGGCGTATAGGAAGCCATCCACGTTGTATCGGAGCAGTGCGGATATTTCTTGGTTCTCGAGTTCGGCGTCATTATTGGTGTTCGTGGTAAGCAGTATGTATCCGAGCTTGCTCGCGGCATCCTGCGCACCTTCGAGTACCTTGCTCGCGTACGGGGTCGTGGCGATCTCATCGGTGACGAATCCCAGAGTATTGGATTTGCTGGTACGTAGGGTGCGCGCCACAGAATTGGGCTTGTACCCCATGCTCTTGGCAGTCGCACGGATTTTCTGCGCAACCGCCTTGCTGACGCGATTGTGATCCTTGTTGTTCATAACCAAAGACACAGTGCATACGGAAACACCCGCTTCCTTAGCTATGTCTTTGATGGATACCAATCGTTTGGACCTGTTCACTCGTTGCCTTACTGACGACTGCACCATTTTATCACCCCCTTTTTGCGAACATGTCACGATGTCTGGTTTCGGGCGTGGCCCGCGCTCTGTTCCATGCGGTCATGAATGTCCATTCCAGGCAGACGGCCGAATGAATAAATAATCCAGGCTGTGCAGAACATCGGCAGCGACAAGCCGAACACCATGAGAATTCCAGGCCATTGCACCCATACAAGCACGGTAAGAATCAGCAGTCCAACCTGCAGAAGGCTGCACAACGGGCGTGCCACAATCATCGCCAGTGTTGTACGAACAATCCAGACGGGACTCTCTTCATAGTTCGCGCGCACCACCCAAACCAAGGACGAGAACACTGCCAAAACTACGATGATGAGCAGCAGCACGCCGGAAACCATGATGTCGAAATCGCCGCGAGCATGCCAGTTCATTACGCAGTAGTCGACGATGACCACGGCCCAGAGAATAATCAAAGGCCAACCGAAAAGATTCGCGCGCTTGACTTCGCTTTTCCAGAAGCCGTGGAACGTCTTCCAAACTTCCTTGGCCCGCATTGAACGGTCCTCAGAAAGCACCCACGCACGGAACGTAGCCTGCGCAGCCGCGAACGAGGGGAGAAATCCCAGCACGACGGCTCCCATCAGAGTGTGCGCGAGTATAGCCACGTTGACCACGAAAATCGCGACTAGCAGACGGCAGAACCGCTCGTAGGCCACAGAGAAGCGGGCAAGCATAGCGAATCCTTTCTATCGGCTGGCTTTTAGATTGGTTGTTTCTTGTCGGATTGCGTTTGACTCACCCCTTGACCGCGCCGAGCATCACACCCTTGTTGAAGTACTTCTGCAAGAACGGATAGAGCACAAGCAGAGGCAGAGTAGAGACGATGATGATGCCGAACTTGATCTGATCGGCGGCCTGCTGCTGCGCAGCCGCGTTAACATTGGTTCCAGTACCCTGCGCCACCAACAGCAACTGCTGCAACACCACCTGCAATGGCTGCTTCTTGTCGTCGGTGATGTAGATAAGGCCCGTCATGAAGTCGTTCCAATGGCCGACAAAGTAGTACAGACCAATTACAGCCAGAATCGCGGAGCTTAACGGCAGCACAATCTTGAAGAAGTAGCCAAAATAGCTCAGCCCGTCGATTTGGGCCGCGTCGAAGAGCTCTTCGGGGATAGAGGTTTCGAAGAAGGAGCGGGCCACGATCACGTTGTACACGGAAACCGCGCCAGGCAGGATGAACACCCACATGCTGTTGTTGATGCCGAGGCTCTTGTACAGCAGGTAGTTCGGAATCAGGCCGCCGGCGATGAACATGGTCACGGTGAACAGGAACATGATCACGCGTCGCGGCTTGAACTCGCGACGGGATAGCGCGAAAGCGCAGGGAATGGTCACTGCCATGTTGACCGCGGTGCCGACCACCGAATAGATGATGGTGTTGAGATAGCCCTGCCAGATGCGCTGGTTGGCGAACACCTTAGCATAGCCAGCGAAGGTCACACCCTTGGGTAGCAGCAGCACTTCACCGCCGGCTACGGCGTTCGGATTTGAAAATGATGCAATGACCACGAACCACAGCGGATAGAGCACCGCCACAATGGTCAGGAGCAGCAGCACATTGATGACGCCCGACACCGCCAGGTCACCCGGCTTCTGCTTCTGGCGCACGTGCTTGTTCCAGGGAATGTCGTTCTTGTTCTGGGTAACAGCCTCAATTGTTGCAGACATGATAAAACCCTTCTAGAAAATGCTCGTATCGGAAACGCGCTTGGCGATTGCATTCGCGGTGATCAGGAAGATGAAGTTGACCAAGGTGTTGAACAGGCCAATTGCCGTCGAATACGAGTATTGGCCATTGATAATACCGATTTTGTAGGTGTATGTGGCGATGACTTCGGTGGCCGGCATGTTCAGCGAATTCTGCATCAGATAGATCTTGTCGAAGCCCACGTTGAGCACGGAGCCCATGTTCATGATGAGCAGGATCGCACATGTCGGCATGATCGCAGGAATATCGACGTAGCGAATCAACTGCAGACGGCCTGCACCGTCGATCTTCGCCGCCTCGTACAGCGATGTGTTCACACCGGCGAGCGCAGCCAGGTAGATGATGGAGTTCCAACCAACATGCTGCCAGACTTCGGAGATCCAATAGACCGCGGTGATGGCGCTGGTGGAGCCCATCAGTGATTCATCACCGAAGAAGCGACCGAGAATGCCGGTACCAGGAGTCAGGAAGATGTTGAGCATGGAGACGATGACCACCACGGAGATGAAGTGGGGCATGTAGGTGATCGTTTGTACGAAACCCTTGATTTTTTTAGAACCGATCTGATTGATCAGCAGGGCCAGAATAATCGGAAAAATGAAGCCCATGACCAGTGTCCAAAGGGAAATGCGGATGGTGTTGGTCATGATCTCGCCAAACAGCGGGTTGTGGAAGAATTCCAGGAAGTATTTGAAACCGACGAATTTGCCGCCGGTCAGGCCTTTGGTCGGATCGAACTCGCGGAAGGCGAGCTGGATGCCCCACATCGGCACGTAGGAGAACAGTCCCACGAAGAACAATGCCGGAGCGGAAAGAATCCACAACTGCCAGTAGCGACGTAAATGGTCGGCGATGCGATCGAGCAGACCTGGTTTCTTGCGGTCGGGAGCCGCTTCCATCGCCACGGTCCGTGCAGCAACGCCTTGCGATGTTTGTGCACTCATGTTGGTCTCCAATTTAGGATGATTGCTAGGGAACAAAAATGCGGGGTCCGGCGGCAGTCACGGGAGAGAAACGAACCCGTGCGATGGACCCCGCGGTATTACTTGGCTACTTGGTGTACTTGTCGTACCACTTCTGCCAAATCTTGATGTTGGCGTCGAGGCCGAGGGTCGGTTCGGACACCTTTTTCACGTAGGCATCCCATTCCTTGTCGATGCCGCCCTTCTGGACCCACTTCGCGATCTGGTTGTTCGCGTAGTTGGAGATGGCGGTGTTGTTGTTTTGCAGGGTGTTGGAGTCCTCGGTATCCGGGCGCACGTAAATCGGTACGACATCCTTGACGCCGTCGACGCGGTTGCGCGCCTCACGAATGGCCAAATCGGACGCAGTGACCTGGTCGGCGTTGGTGTCGTTGACCATCTTCACGTCGTCGCGAATCCAGCCACCGAAGCGGTCCTGCAGGGCGACGGCGCGGGTATCAGGATATTCGGCGTAGGCTTTAGCCTTGTCGATGGTGTACTGGTGGTCGCCGTCATCGGAGACGATATCTGGAATAGAGCCGAAGAATCCAGCCACGGAAAGCTTCTCGCCATACATGGCGTCGATCACCTTGTAGATGGCGTCCTGGTTGGCTGCGTTCGGGTTGACGGTCAGGCCGGAACCGGAGTAGGCCCAGCGGCAGGCGTCCTGGGAATAATCCCACTTGACCTGGGAGTCGGGCGTGGAGGCGTCCTTCTTCAGCGGCGGCAGGGTGACGTACTGGTCGCCAAGCGCGTTGCCGTATTCGGCGTAGTTGGACCAACCGAAGGAGACGCCGGTCAGCGCGGTCTTGCCGTCACTGACGGTCTGCGAAGTGTATTGCGAGGCGTCGCGGGTGAGCACATCCTTCGGGATAAGGCCCTTGGCCATGAGTCCGTGCAGGTAGGAGACGACGTCCTTGAGCGCGTCGGAGGTGTAATAGCTCTTAACCTTGCCGTTGTCCACATAATAGCCCTGTTCGGAAGCGCCACCGCCCATGAAGGAGGTGACCACGCCTTCGGAGTTCATCAGCGCCAGAGGGCTCCACAGGCCGAAGCCGAGGCTGCGGATATTCATCGGCACCTCATCAGCCTTGCCGTTGCCGTTCGGATCCTGGGTCTTGAATGCATCGAGCACGTTCTCGAGCTCGTCCCAAGTGGTCGGCATCTGGAGTCCCAGCTTGTCCAGCCAGGTCTTGTTGATGAACATGTGAGTGCCGGAAACCTCGTAACCCTTGCCGCGGTCGGAGGGCAGCATGGCGATCTTGGTGCCATCGGTAACGTACTTCGCGGCGCCCGGCTGGGCCTTGAGGAACTTCTTGACGTTCGGCATCTTGTCCAGATGCGGCTTGAGATCCTCGAAATAGGTGCTGTACTTGGCCGCATCCACCATGCTGAACAAGCTCAAGCCAATGTCCGGGAATTCACCGGCGGCCATCTTGGCGCTCTTCTGCTGACCCCAAGCGTTGTCGGAGACTTCCTGCCACTTGATGGTGCAATCGCAGGCGGCTTCCAGATCCTTGGTGTACTGGGTGTCCTGCATCGGATGGTCGGTCACGTTGCGACGAACCAGAATATTGACGATTGGCTTGCCGTTCTCGTCTGTGGTGGCCTGCTTGTTGCCGCAGGCGGCAAACGTCGTGACCATAGTCGCGACTGCAGCTATTGATGCCAACAGGCGAACACTTCTTCGTGCCATGATTAGGCTCCTTCTTCCTTGATGTTTCCTCCCCGTACCGATGTAAGACGCACCGGTACGACCCCGTCAGCCACTTGCTTTGTGGTTGTTTCCTTGCGGTGGTTAACACTATAAATCGTTAATCGTTTAATGTCAAACGTTAATCGTTTATCTCAATAGTTAACACTCTCATCGACCAGTCCCCCCAGCGTCGCAAACGTAAACTTCGGCTCTATACTGCCGTTCTTGCAGAACACCGGAATCACCCACATCGCGACACGCCGTTAATCGTATAACGTATCGTTTTCATCAAATACACGTACCGCCCATCCACTGCACGCACAAAAACGTAGCCGAACAGGACGGCCACCAAGTCGACACGTCGCTACTTACGAAAGATGCTCCCCTCCTTCAGGAAGAAGGAGGGGAGCACGAATACGATCACAGACGGCACCAGGCCAAACACGTAGCCGCACCGGGAGCCAGGATGAAGCATTCGGCATCGTACCTGCTGGTCATCACCGTGGGATACGCTGTGCGCCATCTGGTCCACAAGTAGATCGTGCAAAAACGCGCGTTGGCGCACGTCCTTTTCATGGGCGTGCGCCAACGCGCGTTTTTGCATCGGCTTCTGCGATCAAGCCTCGCGGCTCGCGGAAGCCGCAGCGAACGCCGGCAAAGCGCGAGGTGCGTTGAAACCTTCCTTTTCGAAGCGGTCAGCAATCTTCTGTGCGATTTCGTGGCCCTGGCCCTTGTCCACCAGCGCGATGATGGAGCCACCAAAGCCGCCGCCGGTCATACGTGCGCCGTACGCGCCGTTGACACGAGCCACATCCACGGCAATATCCAACTCGGGCACAGTCACTTCATAATCCGCTGCGAGCGAATCATGAGACGCGTTGAACAGTCGTCCGGCTTCGTCGATCTTGCCGTTGGCGAAGGCACGTACGAAGGAGTTGACGCGCGCAATCTCAGTGATCACATGACGCACGCGCTTCTTCATCGTGTCGTCTTCCAGCTTGTCGAGCGTTTCCTTGAGCGCCTGGAACGGATCGTCGGACTTGGCGATGCTGTCGGCAACCACACGCAGGTTGGCCACGCCGAGGATTTCGGCGGCCTTCTCGCAGGTGGCGCGGCGCTGGGCATACTGGCCGTCGTTGAGCTGGTGCGGAGCCTGAGTGTCGAGCACCATCAGCTCCAGACCGTACTTGTCGAGATCGAACTCCTGCTGGGAGACATTCTCCAGCGGGCTCAGCTCCGGGCGGCAGTCCAGGCGCAGCGCATGGCCGAACGTGCAGCGCATGGAGGCGTTCTGGTCGAGGCCGCCGGTGGAGGCGCCGGCCATGTCGTTCTCGGACTTGATGGCGGCGTTGATCAGCGTCACACGGCCGGCGTCGGAAGCGCCGTAGCCCAAGCCGTACACGTCATCCAGGGCCAGCGCGGTCGAGCAGGTCATGGCGGCGGACGAGCTCAGGCCCGATCCGAGCGGCACGCAGGAAGAGAATGCCGCATCGAAGCCTTGCACGGCGTTGAAGCCGGCTTCGCGCAATGCCCAGGCCACACCCACCGGGTAGGCGGCCCAACCTTCCACACCACCGGCCTGCAGACCGTCGAGGTCGGCTTCGGTAACGTTTTCGGGGTCGACGTCGGAAACCACGCGCACCTTGGTGTCTTCACGCGGCTTGAGCGCGATGAACGTGCGGTGCGGCAATGCGATCGGCAGGCACAGGCCCGCGTTGTAATCGGTGTGCTCGCCAATCAGGTTCACACGGCCCGGTGCGGCCCATACGCCAGCCGGTTCCTCACCGTAGGTGGCCTTGAACAGGTCGACGGCGATCTTCACGCCTTCGTCATGCGAAAGCGGCTCAATGAATTCAACAGCAGTCATTGGTGTTTTGTCCTTTGGGTTTTATTGGTTTTCAGCCTTCGATGTCGATTGGTCCGAGCTCGTGGAAGCGCTTGGCGATGAGTTCCGGCGTGGTGTCGGAAACCCATGCGGCCATGCCGGATTCGGATCCGGCCAGATACTTGATCTTGTTGGCTGCGCGGCGGAACGAGAAGAACTGCAGGTTCAGGCGGTAGTTTTCACGGCGTGCGTCGTGGATCGGAGCCTGGTGCCATGCTGCGATGTATGGCAGGTCCATGCCCTTGCCGTCGCCCTTGTCGAAGAACGCGTTGCCGCGCTTGAGCAGGGTGGAGTACATGACGGCCAGATCCCAACGTTCCTGGTCGTTGAGCTCGTCGAGGGTGAGCACGTCGCGCACCGGGGCCACATGTACCTCGAGGGGCCAGCGGGCTGCGGCTGGCACGTAGGCCACCCAGCTGTGGTTGCGCATGACGATGCGCTCTCCAGCTTCGATTTCGGAGTTCATGAGATCCTTGAGCAGGTTGCCGCCGGTCTTCTCATGGTAGGCTTCGGTCTGCTTGAGTTCAGCTTCCATCTTCGGCGCGATGAACGGGTAGCAGTAGACCTGTCCGTGAGGGTGCGCCAGGGAGACGCCGATTTCCTGTCCGTGGTTTTCGAACGGGAAGATCTGTTCGATGCCTTCCATCTTGGAGATTTCGGCGGTACGGAACGCCCATGCTTCCACAACGGTGCGCAGACGGGAGACCGGCAGATCCGCCGGCAGACCGTTTTCGTCCGGGTCGAAGCAGATCACTTCGCAGCGGCCTGCGGCGAGCTTCTTCTCCCACAGCGGGTTGCCGTTGACGTATTCCACGGCTTCGGAACGGCCCGGCACTCGAACCATCGACGGGAAGCGGTTTTCGAACACGACCACGTTGTAGTCGGTATCCGGCACTTCGCCGTCCTGATACGGGTCGCCCGGCTTGCGTGCGGCCAGCGGGTTGCCTTTGGCGGTGGCACCCGGTCCTGCGGTGATCGGGCGGTTCATGCGTGCGGTCGCCATCGGAATCCAATCGCCGGTCAGTGGATCGCGACGCATTTCCGGAGCGGCGTACGGCACTTCCTCACCGGCTGCGTTGAGCTGGTTGGAGAAGCGGTATGCCAGCTGACGAGGATCGTTCAGTTCGCGCGTCTTCGCGCCGGAAACATATTCCGGATCATCGTCGAGGTAGAAGAACGCACGGCCATCGGCGAGCGTGGTCGGCGTGATGCGAATGTGTTCCTTCGCGTACTCTCCCGGAGTGTAGTTTGCGAATTCACTCATTATGGTTATTCACCTTCCTGAATAGGCTCGTTCTGGTGCGCCAGCACGAGCTCTTTAACCAAATCCCTTGTTTTCCCAACCGAATCGGGGTCTAGTCCATCATCGGTAATGACCGTGTCCACCTGGTCGAAGCGTGCGAAAAGCGACAATGATGTGCAGCTCCACTTGGTGTGATCGGTCAAAATTATGGTTCGATCGGCAATGTCCATCATTGCCATATCGGTTGCGGCCTCAAGCGAGTTCGGCATGAGGAAGCCGCGCGGAATGGACACGGAATGCGTGCCCAGGAAGACTGTGTTGACGCGCAGGGAGGACACCACCTTGTCGGCAATCGGCCCTACGAGCGAGTTGGATCGGGTGGTCACGCCGCCGGTCACGATGACTTCCACGTCTTTCGATTCCAGCGCCTGCACCAGTTCTGCCACCGGAATGGAGTTGGTGAGGATGGTTATGCCCGATGACTGCTGCGATTCAAGCAGATGTTGCGCGAACACGTATGCCGTGGTGCCGCCGCCGACGGCGATCACGTCGCCGGGCGCCACATATTTGATGGCTTCCTGTGCGATGGCGTCTTTGAGGCCGATGTCCATCTGCGACTTTACAGAGAACAGCGGCTCGCTCAGCAGCGTGCTGGTGGTGACGGCGCCGCCGTGCACGCGTTTCAGCAAACCCTTGTCGGCCAGATCGGCGATATCGCGACGGATAGTCATGGCGGAAACACCCAATTCTTTGGACAATGCGGTGATACGCACCGCACCGCGGGTACGCAACCTGCTCAAAATCAAATGTTGACGTTGTGACGATATCATTCGAACATTATCGCACATGTTCACTCAAAATAAAAACTGAGATGAGCGTTTCGCGCGTTTTACTTGCAGAAAAGTGTACCTGAATATCACACAATCCTCCGAATCGCACAAAAACGAACGTCGACATACCGTCAACGAAACCGATCACTATGTTGCCTTCTTTCAGCAAACGATGCGAGAATGGTGAACCATGACGTATGTTTCTGAGAATTTCTGGCACGACGCGGTGAACAAAGCCACCACCGATCTCTTCACCTTCGGCTACAAGCACATCATCAAACCGTTTTTCGTTTTCAATCAAACGCCCGACGTGGCGCATGACCAGATGATCCAGTTCTGCAAGATCACCAAGAACATTCCTCCGCTGATGTGGGCGTGCCGTGAAATGCTCAACTACTCCGACCCGGTGCTGGAAACCAATGTTATGGGCATCGACTTCGTCAATCCGTTCGGTCTTTCCGCCGGTCTTGACAAGAACTGCGAGATGCCGGTCTTGCTCGACAATGCCGGTTTCGGCTTCGAAACGGTCGGTTCCACCACGTCCCGCCCATGCCCCGGCAATCCGAGGCCGTGGTTCCATCGCCTGCCTGAATATGATTCGATGATGGTGCACGTCGGTCTTGCCAATGAGGGATCGGAAATCGTGATTCCGCGTGCTGAGCAGGCTTGGACGAAAGCTCGCGACATGCAGATTTCCGTATCAATCGCGCGCACGAACGACACCAAAACCGGCGATTTGGAGGAGGGCATCGAGGATTACTGCACTTCGATGCGTCGCGCCGTCGGCCGCACCGCCATGGTCGAAGTGAACATCTCCTGCCCGAACACCATGGCCGGCGAACCGTTCAACGAAAGTCCGGAAGCGCTCGACAGGCTATTCACCGAACTCGACAAAATCGAACGCCCGCAGCCCACACTGGTAAAACTGCCGTTGAACAAGAGCTGGGAAGAGTTCAAGGAACTGCTTGACGTGCTTGCCGAGCACAACGTGCAGGGACTATCGATCGCGAACCTGCAGAAGGATCGTACCGGCATGAACATCCCGCGTGATTGGGAGGGCGGATTGTCGGGCTCGCCTTGCTATGCGGCCAGCAACGAACGCATCAAGCAGGTGTACCGCGAATACGGCGACCGTTTCACAATCGCAGGCATCGGCGGCGTGTTCACACCGCAGCAGGCCTATGAGAAGATCCGTTCTGGCTCGTCGTTGGTGATGTTCATCAGCTCGCTGATGTACCGCGGTCCGCAGCAGATCACCGTTTTGAAGCGCGGTCTCGCCGAACTGCTCAAGCGCGACGGTTTCGACCACGTCAGCCAGGCCGTCGGCATCGACGCCTGATTTCAGCCGGCTTCCCGATAGATGAAAGCAGCAAAAATAATGCGTCCCGCAACCAATACCATGGTGCGGGACGCTATTTTATTGCGATTACCAATACTGCCTGTTTTTATCTGATATTTATCTGACGATAATCCAATCTATCGGTTCCATTTAATACGCGCCACGCACGTATTGCGGCTGATAGGGCGCATTTTCGGTCGGAATATCGAGCTTGGCTGCGGCACGCAATGGCCAGTTCGGATCACGCAATGCCACACGTCCGATTTCGATGGCGTCGGCAGCACCGGATTTGAGAATCTTCTTGGCCTGCTTCGGTTTGGTGATCAGACCGACCGCCGTGGTTGGGATTCCGGCACGCGAACGCACCTGCTCCGCGAACGGAACCTGATAGCCGGGCTTGACCGGAATGGTCACGCCCGGAATCATGCCTCCGGTGGAAACATCCACCAGATCGACGCCATGCTCCTTCAATACTTTGGCAAGGTCGACGGTCTGGTCGAGATCCCAACCGCCGGCAGCCCAGTCGGTTGCGGAAACGCGCACCAGCACCGGCATGGTGTCGGGCACGACGGAACGCACGGCGTCCACGACCTCGACCAGCATGCGGATGCGGTTTTCGAACGATCCGCCATACTCATCCTCACGCTCGTTAATCAGCGGGTCGAGGAACTGCGACAGCAGATAGCCGTGGGCCGCATGAATTTCCACCGCGTCAAAACCGATATCATAAGCACGCCAAGCGGCATCGCGGAACTGGTCGACAATGGCATGGATCTCGTCAACGGTCAACGCGCGAGGCTTGGGCAGCGAGCCGAACGCGTTGGCGCTTGGCCCCACGGTCTTCCAACCGCCCTGCTCCTCCGGCACGCTCTCATGCTCGAAACCGATGGAGAAGCAACCGGTGGAGGCTTTGCGTCCGGCATGGTTGAGCTGCACCGCCATGGTGGCGCCGGCAGCCTTCGTATCGGCAACGATCCAACGCCATGCATCCATCTGCTCGTCGGCCCACAATCCCAAGTCGCATGGCGAAATACGACCCTCCGGCGCCACTGCGGTAGCTTCCACGATAATCATGCCGAAACCGCCCATGGCACGCGACACATAATGCTGGTAGTGGAATGGCGTGGGCAGACCATCCTGGGCCAACGCGGAATACGTGTCCATCGGCGGCAGCCAGATACGGTTACGCACGGTCACTCCACGCAAAGTCATAGGATCGAACAGGCCAACCGTGCCATTGGTTTTGACCTTCTTCGACTGCTTCGTCTTCTTTTCATCTTCGCTCATCGTAGTAGCTCCCCCTCCGGTCGCGTCTACCGGCTTCATGCCGATCAGCTGAACCTTCTTTTCGTATTCCCCTTGAGCTTCTCTGGAGATTTCGTGCCGTAGAACCGGCACTATCTGCATTCTACGCAGAACGCCCGCCGAGCATGGCGGGCGTTCATTGATTGTTCACTTCCATTCACTGAATTGCGGAAGCGTCACTCATCTTCGGTCTGCTGCTGATCCTGATCAGCCTGCTGGTCGTTCTGCTGGCTTTGCTGCTGAAGCGACTGGCTTTGCTGCTGAAGTGACTGGTTCTGCTGCTGGATGATTGTGCTTTGCTGCTGTGTGGCATTCTGCTTTCCACCGCCAATCCTAGTGACCGCGCCGGATGTTGCGGAATACTTGGCCGCAGGCTGCCCATAATCGTTATCAATCGGCAGCTGTTTGCGTTCCGCATAAGCATTCATAAAGTCACGCCATGCCGGGGCCGCGATGGTGGAACCATCCCAATAGCCGTGGTATTGGCCGTTGATAGCGATATTCGCAATCGGGTGTCCAACCGGATTCTGCACGTCACCGACGAGCACGAATGTAGCGATCTGGTTCGGAATGAAACCACCTGTCGTAACTAGCTGATCCTCGTGGGTACCGGTCTTGGCGAAGGTCTTACGTCCATTGGCCAACTGTGCCACACCGCCTGCGCCGTCAGGACGAACAACGCCTTGATTCATGGCCCAAGCAAGCGTTTGAATGATTTCCGGATCAACCGCCTGATGGCAGTTCGCGGAAGGCACCTTAATATCATTGCCATCCACATCAGTCACCTGCTTCAGCGCGATCGGATTGCATTGCACGCCATTGGACGCATATACAGCGAAGATGCTTGCCATCGTCAGCGGGGACACGTTGACGTTACCGACCATCATGGCAGGCACGAATGATGAGGTCTTGTCGAGCGTCTCACCGGTATTCGCATCATGATAGCCAAGTTCAGTTGCGGTATCGGCAATCTTGCACAAACCGATGATGGATCCCATGGAAGCCTGCGTGGTGTTATGAGACCTTGCCAAAGCCAATGCCGGCGTTTCCGGGTTCACCGTTCCATTGGTTATTGCGTTGGTGACGTTCCACGAATCGGTGCCGCCGGTATAACGATCGCATGCGA
The DNA here is from genome assembly GCF_002742445.1 of Bifidobacterium sp. N4G05. GTDB lineage: Bacteria > Actinomycetota > Actinomycetes > Actinomycetales > Bifidobacteriaceae > Bifidobacterium > Bifidobacterium hominis. The sequence continues at coordinate 151,079 of NZ_NJNQ01000002.1, forward strand.
ACAACGAGGTCGAATACCTCGTGGACGTCTGCAGGTTCTCGTTGACGGAATGCCCTGCTTCCATCCATGCCACCAGATTGATAGGCTTCCACGACGAGCCGATGGAGAAGCCCATGCCGCCGCCGTCTTCTCGGTCCACGGCATAGTTCATGGAATCCCTGGTCTGGTCGTTCTGTGCCGCTTCGGTGGCATCATACGTTCGATTCAGACCGAAGCCCAACACTTCTCCGGTACCCGGTTTGACGGACGCCATCACGATTTCCATGCCGGAGGAATCTTCCGGCGGAATGGTGTTGCGCGCGGTTTCGTTCAACAAGGTGTTGGCGTCGATATCCAACGTGGTGACAATCTTCAGACCGCCCTCTTTCAGCAGTCTTTCCCTGTCCTCGCTGGTCTTGCCGAATTCCTTGGAATTCAAAATCTTATGCACCACGTAATCGCAGAAATAGCCTGCATCATAATCCGCGGCCATGCAACCGGTGGAAATAGGCTGGACATTAAGCGTATCCACGAGCGGAGTATTGACCGCTTCCTGATATTCCGCATCCGAAATATAGCCCTGCTCGTGCATCAGCTGCAGCACGATGTTGCGTTGCTTCTCGGATTCCGGCTGGTTCGATTCGACGGAAGGATCGTACGCGTTCGGATTCTTGGTGATTGCCGCAATGGTGGCGGACTGCACGATGTTCAGCTGATCGGCGGTGGTATTGAAATACCGTTTCGCAGCCGCCTGCACACCATAGAGGCTATTGCCGCCGAACTGTGCGATATTGAGATATCCCTGCAAAATTTCAGGCTTGGAATACTGCTTTTCCATTTGCACGGAAATCAGCATTTCTCTCAATTTTCGTGCGATGGTATCTTCCGACGCATGGTATTGCGCAATCGGATCGTCATCCTGCTGCGCCTGCAGAATCAGCACGTTTTTGACATACTGCTGGGTAAGGGAGGAACCGCCCTGATGGTCGCCCTTCACGTATGTTTGGACGAATGCACGGAACACACCCTGCACATCAACGCCGCCGTGAGTGAAGAATCGCCTGTCTTCACGCGAGACCACGGCCTGCTGCATGTATTTGGAAATCTTCTTCAACGGCACGACTTCACGATTCTGATCCCAGAATTCGGTGATTTTCGTGGTGCCATCGGAAGCGTACATGGTCGACTTCTGCGGCAAGCTGGTCACATCAAAATCAATACCTTCGACCGACAGCGACGGAATAACCGCCTTGGCGACGCTGTTCGCGCCGAAAACCGCCGGTAGGAGGAACAAACTGGCGGCCACGCCGCCACCCACACTCAGCGTGATGTAGGCAATCACGAGCGCGAGCACACGTTGAACGGTCAAAGTCTTCTTTTCGGGCATGGTGCCCATTCTAAAGTGGTGGGTCTACTAATCAACCGCTCGCCCACAGGCGTCACGGATTTCTCACAAACAACCGTAAAACTTGAAAAACACTGGAAAATAGCCGAAATTATCGTCTCGCCCGCCGAATAAGCATACCCGGCTGATAGATGACGATGGAACGGCCCTCACGCGCAATCCATCCACGGTTGGCGAAATCCATCAGCGCCTTGTTCACCGTCTCACGCGACGAACCGACCAGCTGCGCCATTTCCTCCTGCGTCAGATCGTGTGGCACCTTCAACCCCGCCTCGACCGGCTCACCGAAACGTGACGCCAGATTCAGCAGCGTTTTTGCCAAACGTCCCGGCACGTCCATGAACACAAGTTCCGAAATGCGCTCGTTGTTGTCACGCATGCGATGCGCGAGCACCTGAAGCATGTCGACGGCCACGCGCGGATGCTCGTCAAGCCATGCGAACAGGGCGTCATGTTCAAGCCACACGACTTTCGTGTCATTGGTCATGGCCACGGCGGACGCGGTGCGCGGCCCACCGTGCGGATCGAACACCGGAATCTCACCCAGCACTTCGCCGTACGCATGAATGCTCAACAACTGCACACGTCTGTCGAACGATTGCCGGATTAGTTTGACGCGCCCGCGTTCCAGCAGATACATGCGATGATCGGTGTCGCCTTCACGGAAAATATAGTCGCCCTTGTTGTATTCGGCATGTTGCAGATGCGGCAGCAGTTCCTCCGCCTCTTCGGAAGAAACCTGCTTGAACAACGCGGTGTGCAGCAACATTGCACTTTCGCCACTGGGTCCACTATTTGTCTCGTTTGGCGTAGCCATTTGTCACACCTCCGTTCATAGGCGCATCCTCTGGGCACGGCCACCAGACGTGTTGTCGGGCGTGCTGCTGCGGCTTCGAAAGCTTGCTGCGATTCCGCATGCCCTCTTGGAACACCAAGCCTTCGTAGAGTTCTCATCGCCCTTGACATTCGGGTGGCTTCTATCGTCGGGCTACATTGTAACTCGCTTGGCGGCGTCGAGCAGCCGTTCAACCACGTCTTCGCGGCTCATGCCCGTCTGAGAGCGCATCGGATCGACTCGTTTTACCGCTGATTTCACCGCTTTGTCCGACATTTTTTCGCGTGAGGTGTTCAGCACTCGTCCCATTTTTTCCGCGTCGATATCGTAGGCGAGGGTCACATGGTGCAATACGGCGCCAGGCCCTCCTCCTACTGGCGTGAAGCGGCGTTGCGCGGCTCCGCCGAGTTTGCCATATTGCGTGGCGATGTCGTTGAGACCGGCGAATCGTACGTCGAGACCGAGTTCCTCAAGCGCGCGCACCAGCCAGAAATCGCAGAGCCGGTATGATTCCTCGACGCTTATGCTTTGGGTGAAATCGAGCGGCGCATATAGCGAGTAGGTGATGGTGTTGCCCGGTTCGATGAACATTGCCCCGCCGCCGGTGCAACGTCGGACCACGGTGAATCCTTCCCTCTGCGCGACCGCCGTGTTGACTTCGTCTTCGAGTGACTGGAATTTGCCGATGACCACCGCCGGCGCGGCCCATTCCCAGACACGCAGCGTGGGTTCGCGTTTTCCTGCCGCCACTTCGCGCGCCCATGCGATGTCGGTTTCCATTTGTTCGTTTGGATTTCGCGGTTTGTCATGGATGACGGTCGGTTTCAGGGCCCGCCAACGTTCCAGATATTCCTCTTGCGTCAGCGCATTATGCGTTTCCAGTTGTTCCCCGTAATATTGTTTCGCGGACCGCACGATATTCCCGTTGTTCGTTGCATCTTCCGCATTGCGCGATTCGCTTCCTGTGATTGCGCGGAGGAAAGCGATGGCGATGCCCTCTTCCGTCATACCCACCAATCGCACGTTCGGATAGTTCGCGGTAATCGCTTGCAATCGTCGCGTAATATCGCGTGCGGACGCGCTTTGCTGGCTTTGCAGCAAGTTTTCCAAATCCCGCAATAGTCGGCGGGAATCCTTTTCATTGCCGTCAAGAAAGAAATCGCCGTCGATCCGGCATTGTTCTACGGATTGGGTGGAGCTTGCGCATTCGCGAGAATATGCTGGAACGGCATCAGAAAGCCGGACGGAAACCCCTACGAGTTTTCCACCCGGCTGCTTGTACAGGCCTCTGCGCATCAATCTTGGAGCTCTTGGCCACGCCCGTCGCGGTGCCAGCTGGATCCGTAGCTGGAGCACAGGATGAGGATAGCTTCGATCAGAGCCCAGATTCCGGAAATGATCGGTCCGATAAGGATGATCCATCCGATCAGGGTCAGCAACAGCTGGGCCACGGCCTTGCCGGTGTAGCCCAGATAGAAGTTGTGTATGCCTAGGGTGCCGAGGAACAGGCCGAGAAGGCCGGCGACGATCTTCGACTTCTGCGCGTAGCCGTAGCCTGGCTGCTGTTGGGCCGCCTGATAGTAGGCCTGCTGCGCGTAGATTGGCGGCTGATTGTATGCGGGCTGCGTGTATTGGGGCTGCGCCGGCTGCTGATCGTAGGGGGTCTGCGCCGATTGTGCGTAATCCGCCGGTCCATACATCGGCTGGCCGTAGCTGGGCTGAGCTGGCTGCGTAGGCTGCGCGTAAGCGGGAGCGGCCAAGCCATCTGCGGGCACGGACGAACCGTAGGCAGCCGGCTGACCATATGGCTGGGCATTGCCATACGTACCGTCGGGAATGTTGTTGCCCTGCGCGTCCGGGGCATGTCCCTGCACAGGCTGCTGCGATGCATACTGGTTGGGATTGTACGGTTGCGCTGCAGGCTGATTGCAGCCATCCTGGAATTGTCCGAAATCAGCTTGGGTCGAATCATTCGACGCGTAATAGTTGTCTTGTCCGGAATTGTTGTAGCCGGCATTGTTGTCACTCATGTTTCCAACAATATCCCATAATTTGTCTTATCTCTTTCATCTACCCTGAAAGCAATCCCTGAAATCCCCCTGAATATACGTGAAGCCCGTCGAACCAAGCATGAAGCTCGATTCGACGGGCGTTGCAACAGGCGAATAGATCCGGCAAAATCATATAATCCGGATCATGCCCGTCACATGCGGGCCAGAATGTCGCGTCCGACCTCGTCGGTGGAGCGGGTGGTGGATCCCAGTTCCTCAATGTCGGCTTCGACGGCCACATCGATCTTGGCTGCGGCTTCGTCGAATCCAAGGTGGCGCAACAGCATGGCTGCGGAAAGAATCGCGGCGGTCGGATTGGCCTTGTTCTGACCTGCGATATCTGGAGCGGAACCGTGGATCGGCTCGAACATGGACGGGTATTCGTCGGAAGCGTTGATGCATCCGGAAGCGGAATAGCCAACGCCACCGACCACGGCGCCGGCCTCGTCGGTGATGATGTCGCCGAACAGGTTGTCGGTGAGGATCACGTCGAAACGGGACGGATTGGACACCATGAAGATGGTGGTCGCGTCAATGTGCAGATAGTCATGGGAGACTTCCGGATATTCCTCGGCGACCTTGTCAACGACGCGCTGCCACATGTCGCCCGCGTTGACGAGCACGTTCTTCTTATGCACGAGGGTCACACGCTTCCTGCGTTTCATGGCCAGCTGGAAGGCGTAACGTACCACGCGCTCCACACCGTAGGCGGTGTTGATGGAGACTTCGGTGGCCACCTCGTTCGGGGTGCCGCGACGCACCGCTCCGCCGGCGCCGCAGTACAGGCCTTCGGTGCCTTCACGCACTACAACGAAGTCGATGTCGCCCGGGTTGGCGAGCGGGGAGGTCACGCCCTTGTACAGCTTGGAAGGACGCAGGTTGACGTACTGGTCGAGATCGAAGCGGAGCTTGAGCAGCAGACCACGTTCCAGAATGCCGGCCTTGATGCGCGGATCGCCTACGGCGCCCAGCAGAATCGCATCGGTCTTCTTGATGCGCTCCTCTTCCTCTTCCGGAAGAATCGCACCGTCGCGCAGGTAACGCTCGGCACCAAGATCGAAATTCTCGTAATCGAATTCGGCGACGCCCTCGGCCGCCTTCTCCAGAGCCTTCTGGGCCCACGGAGTCACTTCCTTGCCAATGCCATCGCCCGGAATGACGGCGATGGTGTACTTCTTTGCAGAATCACTCATAGCACGCGACTCTAGTCAACGGATCAGCACGTGGACACGTAACGCTCAACTAGTGGACACTCCATATGGCGTCGTCGGCGGCCACGAACGTGTCACCTTCATTGATTTTGACGTCGTATGGCACTTTCCAATGCAGTTCGGTGCAGGACCCTCAAATCGGGGGCCCTACAAGAAACGCCGAACATACACGGTCGGACACAAACGAATTAATGCGTAATACCCATCATCGCAAGGCACCAAGCATTCTCATAGGAAATCTCCTCCCACTGCTTATACCTTCCGGACGTACCCCCATGACCGGCCTCAACCTCAATCTTCGCCACGGCATCCACACCAGCGCGCTGCAGGCGAGCCAACCATTTCATCGGCTCCACATACAGCACACGCGTGTCATTCATCGACGTGGTGATGAAAATCTTCGGGAAAACCACAACCCGATCATCATCGGCATCAGCCGGCGCATTCTCATACGGCGTATATTCCTTCATATACCGATACACGTCCGCATTATGCAACGGATCGCCCCACTCGTCCCACTCCGTAACCGTCAACGGCAACGACGGGTCAAGAATCGACGTCAACGCATCCACAAAAGGCACATCCGCCTCAATACCGGCAAAACATTCAGGAGCCAGATTCGCCACGGCACCCATCAACAGGCCACCGGCGGAACCACCATCGGCCACCGTGCGAACAGGAGACGCCAAACCGGCACGTTGCAACGCACGCACGGCATCAACGAAATCCTCAAACGAATGCTTCTTATTGAGCAGATGCCCCTGCTCATACCAGGCACGACCCATCTCACCGCCGCCGCGAATGTGCGGCACCGCATAAAGCACGCCACGATCAAGCATACTGATGCGAGACACCGAGAATCCCGGATCCGAACTGATCTCATACGCGCCATAACCAGTAACGAACATCGCCGAATCACAAGCAGGCACGTCCCGACGCCACACCAAGGAAACGGGAATACGCTCGCCATCGCGGGCGGTGACCCACACTCGGCGTTCCATATATTCGCGCGGCTCAAATCCACCAAGCACGGTGGCACGCTTCAACAGGCGATCCTCACCGGTTGCCGGATCGACATCATGCAGCTCGCCGGGGCGCGTATAGCTGGCGAACGAGTAGCGTATACGGGGCGCATCATATGAAGGATTATCTCCCGTACTAATCGAATACAGGCGCCGGGTCTCCCCCGGCATCGCATCGGCAGTCGCGCCATCCGACGAAGTCATCGCCTTACGGGAAATCCCATGCACGGCCGATCCTTCGCCTTGCGCAGCGGCCAACTGGTCGAGCGCACCCCACACTTCGGCACGCTCCACGTTGATCTCGTCCACCGACTCATCAACATCCCAATCGCCTTCCAACGCGTGCGGAACCAGCTCGGTGAACCGCCATGGGCGACCTGCAAGAAAATCCTCCGCGGCCGCATCCTTCGTCATCACCGCAATATGCGGCAGACTTTCCGCACGGTACTGCAACGCCACGTAATGCCGATGAATCGAAATTCCCTCGATGCCAAGACCATGCGCACCCTGCAAAATGGCGGGATTGCAAGGATTCGAATACGGCGTGCCGATCGGCATCGAAGAAGCGCCCGGTTCAACATCGTCGCCATGCTCGCATCCGTGCGGCGAGCCGACGGCCACACGCACACCCTCACCCAAACGATACGGGGGCTCATGCGAACGCATGTCAATCACATCGATTTCGAAATTCGGGTTCAACGCATTGTGGTAAACCACGGCGAGCGGAATGTCCTCGCCATGCTCGCCGGCACCTTCGAAACGGCTGAAGCTCACGTCATATTCCACATCCGGCTCGCGCGGAATGAACGCACGGAATTCACCTTCCGGATCGTCAGTGGAAAGCAGCAGCACTTCGGTGGTGGTTTTCGATCCGGTGCCGATCACCAGATTGCGTTCGTCGAACGACAGGCCGATGCCCACCCAGAATCGTTCGTCCTGTTCGCGATACACTTCCACATCGTCGGTGACGGGGGTACCAACGCGGTGTCGCATCACCGCATATGGACGCCATGCGTCGTCGAGCAGCACGTAGAACACCCATTGCGCGTCCGGCGTGAAGCAGGCGCCGCCGATGCCTTCGAACACTTCCGGCAGTTCATCGCCGGTTTCGATATTGCGAATACGGAAATTGTAACGTTCGTCGCCGCTGGTATCAGTGCCGTACAGCATCCAACGTCCGTCTTTGGAAACATCCATGCCACCAATGCGGAAGAAATCGTAGCCTTGCGCTTCGGCATTCGTGTCGAACACCACTTGTTCGCCGTCGAGGGGAACGCCGATCTCAATGGTCGGCGGATCCCAATCGTCTGCGCTTCGAATCGGCACACGGCATTGCACCGCATACTGCTGGCCTTCCTTGGTGCGTGTGAAATACCAGTAGCCGTCCATGCGCGTTGGCACGGACATGTCGGTTTCCTGCACATGCGATTTGAACTCGTCGAACAATGTGGTGCGTAGGTTTTTCAACGCTTCCATGCGCTGTTCGCAATACTGGTTCTGTGCGGCGACGTAATCCTGCACGTCCTGCGATTCCTTGTCGCGCAGCCATTCGTACTCATCGATGAAGGTGTCGCCGTGGAACACGCGCTCCGTCGGCACGCGTTTCGCGATCGGCATTCCGCATTCGCCCAGACGGCTCTGACGGCTCTTGTCGTTTTCCTGCGCGCCCGTTGCGTCCTGTTCACCCCGAAAATCAGTCATGCAGGCGATTATACCGGTATCGCGCTCCCAATCCAGCGCAACGCGCATCCCCCTTGCTGTAAGTGGAAAGAAAAACGTCAGACACCCAGCTGTTGTTTCAGGAACGGCAGCATGGTTTTCATCAGATTCGAGCCAGTCGTTCCCGTAAATACAGGAACGTCGGTGACTGGAATCGGCTGTGTGGCCGCACGCCCCGCAACGGTGCCGAGATTACCGGCGGCCTCGCGTGGAGACAGTTGCCGTATGCCGATCGCAAGCACACGCCCCGGATACCGACGTGCGATCGTGGCGTACGTGGTCGGATCCTTCTGCCCATCATCGCCGATCAGAATGAACTTCATATCGGGAAAATCAGCCATTAATTGTTCGGCATACTCGAGTTTGTGCTGCACTCCGGAAGGAATGAACGTTTTCGGACGGGGATCGAGGTCACGCAGCAGCAGCGGCCCTTCCGGGAACCCATGGTCGGCAATGAAATGCCTAATCGAGCTTTCCACGTTCCACGGCGACGTCGACAGATAGAAGAACGGGGCATCCGGAAACATGTCCGCAATGCGGTTGAACAGCAGATTCATGCCCGCCACCGGCATTTTCTTCTTCGGATTGAGCAGCAGCAGATTGTAGGCCGCTTTCATCAGGCTTGGCGCCTGCGTGACCATGACGGTGTCATCCACGTCGGAGATTACACCGACTTTCGTGCCGCTGGGAATGGTGAACAGGTTGGCTTTGACCGGCTTGCGGCTACGCACCTTGTACGACACATCATGCACGCCCGGTTCGAGCAAATGCTCGGCCACAAGATCGAGATAGCCTGCGGAATCGGATGCGGCAAATTCGCTGGAAACATTGCGCTGCGCATCCACTTCGTCATACACTTCCGACACCCCCACCTGCACGGTTTCGAGGGGCACGCCGTCGATGGCGATGCGCACCTTCGTATGCGGCGAGGGGATGGTGAGCATAGCGCGTATGCCTCGGGTCAGGCGGCCCGCCTGGCGTTTGAATGGGCCGTACACGGTTCGGCAGATCAGGCGCGAGTAATGTTCGGTGCCATAGCCGACATACGGTTCCACGCGCGGATACCAATTGAGATTGCGTACCATATTTGTCGAGACCGTCACCCACCCGTTGAACGCTCTGGTGAGGGCACGGCGGAACAGCTGTGTCAGCGGAGGCTTGACTTCGATACGCTCATGTTTTGAAGCGGCATCGAAGGTGGTGACCACCTTGCGTGCGGGAATGGGCACGGTCGGCATGTCATCTTCGGATATGACATCCGGTTCACGCTGGGGCAACGGCTGTGGTTCGGTCATATCCCCACTATAAAGGCGATTGCCGAACTACTTAGTGCCCCAGCCATGAAAATCAGGGATTATTCAGGGAACGGTAACGATTTCATACCTGATTTCGCATGCGGTTCCCTGTTCCGAGACGTTTTGCCGAATCTTTTATTCCGCCACGATGTTGGCGTATTCCTCGGAGGAAAGCAGTCCCGGTTCGTCATCCTCAAGCTCGATTTTGAAAATCCAGCCTTCGCCATACGGATCGCCGGTAACGATGCCCGGATCGTCGGCCGCTTCGCTGTTCACATAGCGGATCACGCCAGCCACTGGAGTGACCAGCGGCGTGACGGCTTTGGAGGATTCCAATTCCGCCACTTCGTCGCCGGCCTGTACTTCGGTGCCGACTTCCGGCAGATCGATGTACACGAGTTCGCCAAGCTGGTCGGCCGCATATTCGGTGATGCCCACCATGGCCGGTTCGGTGGAGGCGTCCACCCACACATGCTCGTCGGAGTATTCGAGATGCTCGGGAACGTCCAGATTCGGCCTGTTTTCGTTTTCTTCACTCATGAAAACTCATTCTATGTCAATTGCGCGCATTTCCCATAGCGCGGTACCGAAACTTGTTACGGCAGATCGTGGCCGAGCCATTCTTCGATCATGTAGCGGGCGATGGTGGCCTTTCCGGGGGCTTCCATACGCCCTGTTACCAGCTCGTTCATATATTCGTCACGGGTCATCCAACGCGCTTGCAGGGTCTCGTCACCGTCCACATGCACGTCGGTGGTATTGGCCACGCCCTTGAACGCTATCATGAGCGAGGCTGGGAATGGCCATGGCTGCGATCCCAAATATTTGAGTTCGCCGAGGTCGATGCCGACCTCCTCTTTGGCTTCGCGCCGGCATGCGTGCTCCAGATTCTCGCCCGCCTCCACGAAGCCGGCGGACACGGAATACAGGCCGGTGTTGCGCCATGCGCTGTTGTGCTGCAGCAGCAGACGGTCCTCATGGTCCACGATCGCCGTGATAACGGCCGGCTCCACTCTGGGGAACAGCAGCCGTCTGCCATCCGCTTCGCTGGTGCACCGCTGCGCCCATCCGCCCAACGCCGGTTCGGTCGGAGCGCCGCACGTGGGGCAATGGCGTTGGCGCGCATGCCACACACCTAGCGAAATCGCCGTTGTGGCCTGGCCAGCCTCACGCGCGCTGGCATGTGGGGCGAATCCGCGCAGGTCAACCCAGTCGAATCGTTCCGCTGCGTTTTCCAACAGCGATTTCGACGTCTTCGCTTCCGGCTCGCGCTGTTCGTCGAACGCGTCGTCCGCGCCCATATGCTCGCTGCTTGCGGCCACCGGCTCTGCAGCCTTCACACGAGACACGTCAACGGCCGCCACATGCTCGTCACGCTTGCCGCCATATGAGCCGAGGAATATGGCGAGCGCCGTCGGATGCGTGTGCAATTCCGCCGCTACATAGGATCCGGGCAGCTGTGTCAAACGCATGTGCACGTTGGCGTAGTCCGCGATGGCGCCTTGTCCGCGTGGCACCGCCACCATGCCGTCTTTGACGAGAATGACTTTCGTAGCAGGTTCCAGCAGCACTGTGTCGAACAGGTCGGGTTCGTCGCGTCTTGAAACCTCATAGTCGATGTCGCCTTGCGCAAGTGGCAGGAACGGCAGTGCCTGAGTCAGCGCCAGTGGCGAGAACACGCTCATCGATTGCTTCTTTCTTTGAATACGATATATAGAAGATTTTTTCTATATAAATCGTATTTTCTTTATATTTTTGTATATCTGATTACGCTATTGACGGTAGTTGCGGGAATATCGGCTACTGCACTCTGCGCACCAATGCAAGCAGTGCGTCGGCAACCGCCTGCGGATGCTCATAGGCGCTGAAATGACCGCAATCAAATACCACCGTCATATCCGTGCTCGTAGCCGTCATCGCATCGGCGATCGGCGCCATCACGCTCGGCGGACTCGACGGATCCTTGTCGCCGCAGATCACCGCGACCGGCGCTGTAATCGACGACAGCACATCGTTCAGGTCCGGACGGCCAGCAGCCATGCGTTCACGCCAGGCGATGCCTTCGGCCGGCTGCTCGTTGATCCATGCAGTGAACTGTTCACGGTAAGCGTCCGACTGTTTGATGGTTGAATCCTCAGGCGTGGCGGCGGCGAATCCCATAACCGGCTCATGCGTGCCCGTCGATTCGCATTCCTCGGCGATCGCGATGCGTTTCGCACGCATCTGATCGGAATCAGCGGCGGCCTTCGTGTCGCATAAGGCCAGTGCGGCGACGGCTTCGGGGTGCAAACGCTGAATGTCGAGAATCAGGTAGCCGCCCATCGAAAGACCCACCCAAATCGCCTTGTCGTATCCGGCAGCGTGCAACAGGTCGACGTAAGCGTCGGCCATGCGGTCCAAACCGTTGGGGAAAGCGCCGTCCGTGTCTTTGCCACCGCTGTTCTCGTCGGAAGGAATCGGCCCTTCTCCCGCACCGGGCATGTCGGGAGCCCAAATCGGGAATTGTTTCACGCCATGTTCCGCAACGGTCGTTTTCAACGCATCCGCGCATTCGTTCCACATACGGTAGTCCACGGGGAACCCGTGCACCAGCACCACGGGAAGCCCCGCCCCTTCGCAATACACATTGTTATGCAATTCGATCGTCATATGCGCTCCTCCATTACTCTCCCCTGTTGTTCATGCATTCGCAGCCTATTTGCCGGTCCAAGCAATCGCCTGACGCACAATCGTGCCATATCCGTTGCTCATCTGGTTGACGAAAGTGTCGAGAATCTCGCTGTTCGGATTGACCCATTCCACGTCGAGCGTCTCGTCCTGCGGCTTGCAATCGCCCGCGATCGGCACTACATAGCACAATGCGATCGCATGCTGGCGGGAATCGAAATAATCGGACAGTCCTGGCGTCGGGAAAAATTCAGCCACGGTGAATGGCTGCAGGCTCACTGGCAACTGCGGCAACGCGATATCTCCCAAATCCTTGGCGATATTGCGCGCCACGGCCTCACGCAACGATTCGTGGTAGAGCACGCGGCCGGCGATCAGCGTTCGTTCGATGCTACCGTCGTCAGACACACGAAGCAGTGATCCGACCTGTGAGACACGTCCCAGATCATCGGTGCGCACCGGCACCACAAGCACGTACGGGATCGGCATTTCACCTCGCATACGGTTGATTTCGCCGGAAGCAAGCCATCCTGGAGGGTTTCCTATTCCGCGGATGAAATCCTCCGGCGTGATGTCGTCGAATTCTCCGCGACGGCGGCCTGCATCGAAATCGCCCTCGTCGGGCACTTCATCATTCATCACTGGCATAGTCCCATTATCACGCATCTTGTGTGAATTGGCTGGAAAAGCGTGCGATGGAAGACGATTCCTCTGATAGCGGATCTTGCGCATGCCGGGAATGCGTCGGGTTGGGGCACGGTTATATACTCCAAAGCAATCGCATACGAGGGGTGCAGCCCGTCACGCGCGTCGATGGAACGAACAGCAAGGAGTAATCATGGCAACGCATGCAGTCACTTCCGAGGATTTCAATCAGATTGTGGAATCCAACGATCTGGTATTCGTGGATTTTTGGGCGACCTGGTGCGGTCCGTGCCGCGCATTCGGTCCGACGTTCGAAAAGGCGAGCGAAGCGAATCCCGACGTTTATTTCGCCAAGGTCGATATCGACCAGAATCCGGATCTCGCTTCCGCGGCCAAGGTGCAAGCCGTGCCGACGTTGATGGTGGTCAAGAACCAGCAGATCGTGTTCCAGCAGGCCGGTGCGTTACGTGCGTCGGATCTGGACGATCTGATCGCGCAGGCCAAAGCGTTGGATGTCAACGCGTCCGCTGCCGAAGAGGCTGAGGCGCAGGCGGAGTAGGCTGAAAATTACAACGATTTCAAAGGTGTCGTTCGATGGTAAACATCAACGGCACTTTTTGTTTTGCCCGCCTATTGCGTACGCTTGCTTTGCCCACCTGTTACATATGCGCCCGCTCGGTTTCCATGGCGTGAGGTAAACTGGCTTGTTAGATGTGCGCTTTCCGGCGAAGCCTCGTGTGGCAGCGCACCGCATGCCGAGCATGCGTGAATTCGCCGAGGATCTGAACGCGCGTTTAGGAGCAGAATGGCTAACCACAGCAAGCACGCCCAATCGTCTACCTTCACCGTGCCGAGCAAGTCCTCGCTGGTGAAGATCGCCGCAACGGTTGCGGCGGTGGGCCTGTTGGCTACCGGCGGCATTGTGTCGCGCAATCTTTACACATCCGCGGAGCGGAATACGGCCAATCAGGTCACGGCTTTCTCCGTCACCGATTCCGCGGAGGCGTCCCGTGGCAATGCCCGCGAGCTGCTTAATGGAGACACCTCGTACGTCACCGTGAAAATCAACGGCAAGTCACGCGTGGTGCCCGGCACCAATTTCACCGACGTGAAGTCCGTGCTTGACGCGGGTGATATCACGCTCGAACCGGAAGACACGGTCTCCCCTTCGCTCACCACCAAGGTCGATGAGAAAACCGTGATCACCATTCAGCGTGCCGGCGCGAGCGTCGAGGTTTCCGACACCGCCATCGGCTTCAATGTCATCAAGAAGGAAACCTCAAGCCTGCCGGAAGGCCAGGAGAAGGTCGAGACGGAAGGCGAGGAAGGCGTGATGGAAACCACGAACCTCGTGACCAAGTCCGGTGACACCGTGGTTTCCTCCAACATGATCAGCTCGTACGTGAAGAAGGCTCCGGTCGACAAGGTCATTCTCGTTGGCACCGGCTCCACTTCGTCGTCCTCCTCCAGCGCTTCCGCGTCGATCGGCACCACCGTGCCGGCGGGCGAAATGCAACAGTGGGCGCACGATTATCTGCTGTCGAACGGCTACACCGAAGCCGATTTCACCGCCACCGTATACATCATTACCCATGAGTCCGGCTGGAGCGTCACTGCAACGAATCCAAGTTCGGGAGCCTATGGCCTGCCCCAAGCATTGCCTGGCAGCAAGATGGTGAGCGAGGGCGCCGATTGGGCTACCAATTACCAGACCCAGCTCAAGTGGTTCTGGGGCTATTGCGCACAGCGTTACGGTTCCATTCAGGGAGCCTATTCGTACTGGCTTGCCAACCACTGCTACTGATATGCGTTGCCATCTGATTTCAACCCGATCAGATGGCAAGCTCGTATTGAAAGTTTATGCTGACTGGTGATTGATATTTAATTTTCGTAATTCAACGCATATAGTTTGAGCCTCGTAATATTTGAAGATATTACGAGGCTCAAACTATATTGTGATTCGATATACCACTAAGATACTATCGGTTTCACAGGGCGTTGTTGGCGCCGATCACCGTAGCTTCCTTGACGTCGTCGATCTTCCTGCGCTTACGGCCGCCATGGCCGGCCTTCGGACCGCGCTTGCCGACGGTGCCGCTACGAACCCCGTTCTTGGCGTCGAAGAGGATCACGCGCTCATCGCTGTGATATTCACCTTCCAAAGCAAAGTAGGCGATCTTGTCTGCAGGCACTTCCGGGAAAGTGAAGAACTTCTGCGTTGCAACAAGCAGGTCAAGATTGCGAGTGGTCACGGAAGCCGGACGATCAGCGTTCGGATTGTTGAACTGAACCGCGAAATCGTCGTTCTCGTCGCACACCTGGATTGCGAACTTGCCGCGCTCGTAATTCACCAGCAGCTTGACGAATTCCGGACGACCGAGCACTTCGGAAACACCCTTGGAAAAACGAACGGATTCAAGCATGACCGTCATGGTCAACTTGCCACCAGTTCTTTCGCCAACTTCTTTGAAACCATCAAGAACGGACATGTAAATCCTTCCTTTACTGTAAATAACTACGTGAAATACTGTACCTCATTGTCAGTAATAAAACGAATCGAATCTTAGGGAATATATCCATATTTTCAAGAAAAAATGATTGCTTTTTCCGCAAACGCTTTCAGCAAGGCTGCCCCATCCCTCAGCCCCCCCCTGATTATGAGGCACGCCCCGAAACAGCCGCATGCGAACGTTTCTGAAAATCGTTTCACCGCATGCACCCGCCAGCAGTCTCTCCCCGCAATCACACCCCTCTTCAGGGCAACGGGTACAATACGGAATCGTCGGAAAACACGAAGAAACACGGCAGGAAAGGACAGACCCGTGACCTTCAACCGCTACATCCTCTTCCGTATGGTCGTTGAATTTGTGGGAGCCATCGCCTGCGCCATCCAAATGTTCCAGCATCACACGTGGCCGGGCATCATCACCATGGGCGTGTTCGCGCTGGTGTGGGCCGTGGGTGAGATCTGGTTGAGCACGGTGTACAACCGCGCGCACCCCCGACGCGACGAGCTGTCCGACGAGCATCAGGCAATGGCCATCCGCTTCACGTTCTTCGTGCTTGTGGTGGCGCTGGTGGCGTTGGGATTCGCTGGAATGATCGCCACGCTGTTCAGGCACGTACCGTTCACCGTTCCCGCCATGGCGTTGCCGACGTTGGGCATGCTGGCGCTGGCCATCGCCGACGCCCGCTACCTGTGGCTTGAGCATGAGGGCGGAGACACCGATGAAGACTAGTTTGAAGTTCAAACGTATGGAACACGGCCTGAAACAGGCCGATCTTGCCGACTTGGTGAATGTGCGCCGTGAGACGATCGGACGCCTCGAACAGGGACAGTATTGTCCGTCGCTGCGCCTTGCCATGGATCTTGCGAAAGCACTTGATACCACGGTCGAAGATCTGTTCAGCTTTGACGACGAGGAGTGACGCTTCGGCGTGTCGTTTTTGTAAATTCTTCTCAGAATGGTGGTTTTCCAACGAAAATCGCCATTTTTCACTTTCGGGGGCATGTGCGAATCTCATCACATGATGTGACAACGCCGTCACAAATGTGCGATTCGCCTCACATCCCCCGAAAGCGCGGTTCTCAACGGGGGCGTATAGTCAAGGCCGTAGCGGGAAGCCACTACGGCGAACCGCTGAAATGTCCGTTTTATTTAGAGGGGAATCACGATTATGAAGAAGAAGATCGTTGCAATTCTCGCTGCCATCGCCACCATGTTCGGCTTTGGCTTCGCTGCAAACACCGCTATGGCTTATGGCGCAACCGGCACGGTTTCCGGTAACGTCGCCACCTTCACGTTTACGGGACTGACTCGGGGTGAGACCTATGTGGTTGCTTACGACGACACCAACATCGAAAACGTCACCTTGACCGCAACCAAGTACTCCAACGCTGCACAGGCACACGAGGACGGCACCCTGACCGCCACCTACACCTTCAAGTCTGGCTTTGCTGGCACCATCGCATCTTCCATCTACGCAGTCGATGGAGCAGGCAATCCGACCGGCGCCGCTCTCGCTACCGCTTCCGTGACCGTCGCCGCTACCGGCGAAGGCACCGCCAAGAAGAACGAGACCGCTTCCACCGGTGCTGCTATCGCTCCGTACGTTGTGGCCGTCGTGCTGCTGGCTGCCGCCGGCATCTCCCTGGTTGCCGTTCGCAAGAGCTCCGCTCGCTGAACAATAACCAAGTAGATACACACCATATCTATGTTTTAAGAAGGGGCTTGGGTTTTCCCAAGTCCCTTCGTTTATTCGAAAACATGCATCGCAAAACCGATCGTTTTCTTTTTTTTCAGGAGGAGATCATGAAAGTCCTATTCATCTGCACCGGTAATATCTGCCGCTCTCCTATGGGAGAACTGCTCCTCCCCCAATTCATGCCCGATCTTGAATCCGACAGTGCGGGCACACGTGGACTTGAATCGCACGAAATCGCACCGAACAGCAAAAAGCTGCTCGACCAGCATGGCATCGATTCCAGCAGCTTCCGCGCGAAACGAGTCACCCCGCAAATTGCGCAAGGCAGTGATCTCATCCTCTGCTTCGAACATGAGCAGCGCAAGGAAATCGCGGTGATTGCACCAACCGCGGCCCGCAAAACCTTCCTTATCAACGATTTCGCCAATATGTGCGTCTACTGCAAGGAACAGGGGTACATGGAGGGTGATACCCGGCAGGAAAAACTCGAATCGGTAATCGACAATGCAAGCATGATCCGACCGATGATCCCCGATACCAACAATGTGGAGGATCCGATCGGCAAGGACTTCGCCGTATATCAGGCAGCATACGATGAAATCTGCAAGGCTTTGCAGACCATAGCAAACACTACCGCCTAAAAAACGTTGAAATATCAACGAAACAAGCTAGAAAGGGTGAAAGTCTCCCTCCATGGGGGTGCTCTTTGCTAGTATAAAACCTGATCAATATGATGTGACAAATGTCGAGGGGAAACATGGCTGCAGCAGAAAGCAACGTGCCAGCAACCAATCAGGTGGTTGTCGAATCCAATGATACGGAAGACGACGGCATTACCTTGATGGACCTGTTCCGTATAGTCCATAAGCATCTTCTGGTGGGCATCATCACGTTCGTGGTGGTTTTCGCAGCGGTGTGTGCATACACCTTCATGGTGCCCCCGAAGTATTCCGCGACCGCGCAGGTGTTCGCCACCTACAGTGATTCGTCGGTGCAAGACAACAATATCTCCAACATCAACAGCGCCAGCACGTACATCACCAACCAGATTCAGTCGTATCCGACGCTGGCCACTACGGAATCCGTGCTGAAGCCGGTTATCGACGATCTTGGCCTCGACACCACCGTCGCGAACCTGGCCGGGCAGCTGACCGTCACGAACCCGACGGACACCGCGTTCGTAAACATCACCGCCGAAACGGGAGACGCGAAACAGGCGTCCGACATTGCCAACAGCGTGGCGGAATCCTTGAGCAATGTGGTGGAAAAGTCGCTGTACGCTTCCGGCAAGGAGTCGCCGGTGAAGCTTTCCGTGGTACAGCGCGCCGCGGAGCCTGTTGCCCCCAGCTCCCCGAAGGTGGCATTGTACCTGGCCGTTGGTCTGGTGGCCGGGCTGATCCTTGGCGTGTTCGCCACGCTGATCCGCGATCTTATGGCAACCCGCGTGGAGGAAGCCAGCGATCTGCAAGACATCATCAACGCACCAATCATGGGCCGTATCCCTACCGACGAAAGTCTGCAGAGCAACAAGCCGCTCATCGTGTCGAACCCGGCGGGCCGTATCGCCGAGGAATTCCGCCGTATTCGCACCAACCTTTCCTTCATGTCGAAGGTTGAAGGCAGCGATGCGCGCATGATCGTCATTTCTTCCGTCGGACCTTCCGAAGGCAAGACCACTGTTTCCGTGAACGTGGCTGCAGCTCTCGCTGAAAACGGTGCAAAAGTACTGCTGATCGACGCTGATTTGCGTCATCCGTCCGTCGCCGAACGACTTAGCCTGGAAGGCGGCGCCGGCTTGGCGCACGTGCTTTCCGGTCAGGCCACCGTGAAGGATGTGGTGCAGCGCTATTGGAGGCCGAACCTGCATATCATGCCGGCCGGCCCGAAGCCGCCGAACGCTTCCATGCTGCTTAATTCGAAGACCATGAGCGAATTGCTCGACGTGGCTTTGCAGACCTACGATTACGTGATCGTTGATACTTCCCCGATGGTGGTGGCCAATGATGCCGCTGTCTTCGGCGCGAAGAGCGATGGTATCGTGCTTGTTTCCGGTCGCGACGTGACCATGAAGCGCGATCTGAAAGACATCGCCGTGCAGCTCGACAACCTCAACGTGCCGGTGGTGGGCTTCGTGTTCAACTTCGAGAAGGAACGCAAGGCCTCCTCGAATGATTACTACTACTATTACTACGATGAGAACGGCAAGAAGAGCAAGCACTCTCACAAGAACAGCCGCAAGAAGAAGTCCAAGCACTGAGCTTGTGACTTCTCAACCAAAAGGGGTTGTGAGTGAATCTTGATGATTCGCTCACAACCCCTTTTCCATGCCACCCGCATATTGGCTTATATATCTGGCCTACATATGGCAGATTTCACGTCTCGACATGAGGCATCCTTATATATGGCAGTCTCCTGCCGGGAAACGCCCAGCAGGAGTCATGTTTTCGCACCCTTTCGCCATTTCGTCTGCCATACATAAGCGAAATATCTGCGTACAATCAGCTGCGAAGGAGGATTTCTTCCAAGGCGCTGATTACCGAATCGGGCATGCCGGAGGTGCCGAACAGCTCGTTGCTGAAACGGGGCGCGGTATCGAAGGTGCGCAGAGCCCCGAGCGCACGCACTCCTTGCTCACGAATCGTCTGCATCGCATGCTCTTTGGAAATGTACGGCATTTGCGCATGCAAGAGCACGTCAAGCACGTCCTGTTCGACTGAATTCTCGGCAATCTGCAGTCCGTCTGAAATCGTAACGTTCAAGCATGCAGTAGACGGCACGTCGCGCACAACGACCGACAGACTCAACGTCTGCTGATCGTATGTAATTTCTGCAGTATCGCAAGCTTTACCGTCAATTTCGATACGAACGTTCTGCATGTCTGGCTGCGCAACCCCACGGAACACAACCTCCCAGTTACGCTGTGCCGGAATGGCAACAGCACAGCCTTCCACCGGACTGACGGTGAACTGCGTGGCATTGTCCGTATTCTTCCAGTCGAGGCTCATGCGCGTATCGGCAACATGAGTTTGGCCATCGCAAGACTCGGCAGATGCAGAGCCGGAAGCAGCAGAAGCCACAGAGCCGTCGTCTTCCTTGAGTGTGAACGAACCGTTCGCACCGGGGAACACCAGCACCTGCAGGGACTCCGGATTGCCAAGATCATTCACCTTATTACCCTCGCCAAGCTGCTGCAACGGCACGATACCGCCAGCCTTGGCAAACACCGGCATACGGTCGATCGCACGCCACACTTCCAAACGACGCCCGGACTTCCCTGCCGAAACGTAACGGCGGCCATCGAAGAAGTCATACCATTCACCTTGCGGCAGCCATGCTTCCGTGCTACCCAGCTGCGCGGAATCGTCATTGTCAGAAACAATTGGTGCAACCAGCAGCTCAGTACCGAAACGGAATTCATCCGGCACCTCGTACGCCTGCGGATTGTTCGGATCCGCCCAATACATCGGCTCCACCAATGGCATGCCCTCGAACGCGGCGCGATAGTTCATGGTGTACAGGTACGGCAGCATCATATGGCGCAGTCGCAGCGAACCCACCATGGAATCGCGCACTTCCGCGGAAAAATTCCACGGTTCCTTACCCATGAACTGCGAATTGCTGGAATGTAGGCGATTGATCGGGCTGAACGTGCCAAGCTGGTACCAACGGGCTTCCAGATGTTCGTTACGATAGCCACACATATGACCGCCAATATCGTGACTCCACCATCCGTAGCCGATATTCGACGCGGTAGCAGTGAAATACGGCTGGAACTGCAAGGATTCCCACGTAACAATGGTGTCTCCCGAGAAGCCAACCGGGTAGCGGTGCGAACCCGGGCCAGCATACCGCGAGAAGGTGAGCGGCCAACGGTTGTTGCGTTCCGTGCAACTCACGTTACGTTTGGATTGCTCGACATGCATTTCATGCTCATCGCGAGCGCCCGACTCGGCGCACTTTTCGCATTCGCAGTTCTCATTTACATTGCGTTCGGAAGAAGTCGCGTAGCGCCCGGAATCCAGGTAGTGCAAATGGTTGAGCACCCACAGCGGGTCGAGTCCCGGCTGACGGGTCACACCGCCCTGCTGCCAGTCAAGCCACCAGAAGTCAACGCCTTCGGCTTCCATACGATGATGCATGTCGAAGTAGGCGCTTACGAAATCCGGATTCGTCAGGTCGAATTCCACCGCCTCTTCGGTTGCGGGATCGATGCCGACACGTTTGGCCACCGCCTCATAGTCGTCTTCGAACGCGCGCACGCCGTCTCGCGGATGCACGTTCAACGTGGCTTTCAAGCCACGCTCGTGCAAGTCGCGCAAGAACGCCTCATGATCGGGAAACAGCTGCTTATCCCACGAATAGCCGGTCCAACCGGAACCGTATTTCGGATCGACATCGTCCACGCGGTGCCAGTCCATGTCAATCACGGATGTGGTGAACGGAATGCCTTCGCGCTTGAACCGGTCCATGAGCTGCAAGTATTCGTCTTGCGTGTAGCGGTAGTAGCGGCTCCACCAATTACCGAGTGCGAAGCGCGGCAGCAGAGGCGTTGGTCCGGCCAGCTTGTAGAAGTCTTGCACCGCTTCGGTGTAGCGGCGGCCGTAGCCAAAGAAGTAGAAGTCGGTTTCCGCGTGATCGCGTGGCATAACCCATGCACCAAGCGGATTCGGTTTGCCGTTCACTTCATGCGCTTCCACGATCACGTTTGCGGCGGAATCGTCGAGTACCGCCCAACCGTCTCGCGAAATCACACCATCGTCCAGAGGAATTTCGCCGTTCGCCTCGTCGAGCGTGCGCGCGGTGCCTTTGAGATTATGCTTCGGCTCGTCGCCGTAATACCACGTATTGAACTGGGTGTCGGCCACGCCCTTGACGACCACGCTCAAGCCTTCTTTGCTGAACGGCTTGCCATCGTACGTCACATACAGCGCGGGGGTGTCAACAATGAGCAGTCCGTCGCGATGCGTCACCGTGAATTGCGGGTCGGCGCCAAAATCGCGGTTGACTACCATTTGCGTGAGATTGTCTTCAAATTCGCCGGAGTCTGACCATTCGAAGCGGATCAGCGATTCCGTTAGAATGCCAATCCTCCAATGATCCCCTTGTAAAACCGACGATTCTCGCATTTTCGGACGTGCCTTGCGCACATAGTCGACGAATACCGTGCCGGTTGCGTTATCTAATGCGTTGTTTGCCATACTACTCCTGCCTTACTTGCCACTGCCCGTCGCAATACCTGCAATGAACTGCTTCTGGAAAATCATATACACAATGATCACTGGAACAATTGCCAACGAAGTTGCTGCGAACAATCCGCCGTAATCGGTGCCATATTGGCCGTTGAAGGCCTTCAGACCGACAGCGAGCAGCTGCTTGTTTTCGTCGGTAATCATCAAGAATGGCCACAGGTAGTCTTCCCAATTCCACAGGAAGGTGAAGATGGCGAGCGCCGCGATGGTGTTATGGCTCATTGGCAGAATGATGCTATGGAAGATTCTGGTTTCGGATGCGCCATCGAGTTTCGCCGCTTCAATGAGTTCGTCAGAAATTCCCGAGATGGATTGGCGGAACAGGAAGATACCGAATGCGCTGATCATGCCAGGAAGCACGAGCGACGTGTAGGTGTCTTGCAGACCCCAGTTGGTGAACATTTCGTATTGCGGAATGATGGTCACTGCCCAAGGAATCATCATGGTGCTCATAACGATGCCGAAAAGCAGGTTGCGACCACGGAATCGCATTTTAGAGAACACGTAACCAAGCACCGCACTTGTGTAGATTGCAATACCGGTTTTCAGTACTGCTACGATCAGCGAGTTTGCGAACAATCGCAAGAAATTGAACTTTTCTTGGATGCTCACATAGTTGTCAATCGTGGATGGCTTAGGGAATAATCCTCCGGTCACTTTGACGATTTCGCTATTTGGCGCGAATGATGAAATGAACATCCAAACAAATGGAACAATGGTGATGATGGCGGCGATGAAGAGCAGAATCGTAAGAATGATGCCGCCAATTTTACGTGATTTCATGCCAGTTCCTCCGAATCTCCAGAAACCTTGAACATGATGAGGGTGAGCACACCAGTGAACAGGAAGAGCACAACTGCCTGAGCTGACGCGACGCCGAAGTTGTATTTCTGGAATGCCTGATCAAAGATGAGATAGCTGATGGTGTAGGTTGACGTGCCCGGACCGCCTTCGGTCATGACGAGAATCTGCACGTATGCCTGCAGATAGCTGATCAGTGACGTGATGACAATGAACAAGGTGGTTGATTTAAGCAGCGGCAGGGTGATTTTGAAGAAAATCTGCACTGAGTTGGCACCGTCGATGGCGGCCGCCTCGTACACGTCTCGAGGAAGATTCATGAGACCGGCCAAATATAGAACGGTCGCGTAGCCGAAATCCTTCCAAATGGTCATGATGATGACTGCCGGCATGGCCCATTTGGTGTCGTGCAGCCAGTTGATGTCGAGTCCTGTGATTTTGTCTACCATGCCGAACTGCGGGTCGAACATCCACATCCACACGAAAGAGACTGCCACGAGCGGAGTGATAGTCGGCATGTAGAACAGACCTCGGAGGGTGTCTTTGCATTTGACGAGTTTGGCGCTGAGCAGCAGGGCCAAGCCGAGACCAAGCACAATGCGGAAGAGTGTGGAAACACCTGCGAATACCGCCGTGTTCCCCATGGAAGTCCAGAAGAGTTTGTCAGTGAGGATCTGTTTGAAGTTGTCGAGTCCGACCCAATCATAAGTGCCAATCAGAGGATTCCAGTTATGCAAACTGCCCGCGAAGGCTTTAAAAATTGGGTAGGCCAGGAAAATGGCGAAATAGACCACCAAGAAGGCAACGGCCATGTTGCGTAGGGTGAAAATTCTCGATACCAGAGATTCACCATTTTTATTTTTCATTGAATCTCGCCTCTCTGTGAGCCGATTCGACCGTTTTGTTACGCAATACAGAATGTCAGATCGAATCGAATAAGAAGATTGAACGTATCTCGTAGATAAAAGGCAGCCGCGGCGCGGAAGAAGAATCGTACCGCGACTGCCCGGATTGGAAAAGGGATTGGATATATCGGTATTACTTATGTTCGTCGAAGTAAGCGTACTTGCTTTCCATTGACGTGAAGTCAGAGCTCTTCATGTCGGTATCCATCTGACCCTGGGCCTCCTTGAGAGCCTTATCGATGGACATGCCGTTCTGGAAGACGTTCTGGAAAGCAGTGGTGCCGCTGGATTCAACGGTGGACGGTGCCGGTCCCGGCCAGATCAGTCGGTCTACGCGCGGCTGGATGGCGGCCATGACCGGCTTGGAGAGAATGTCTTTGTCGTTCTGCAGCGAGGTCTTGGCTGGGAAGGAATTCAGTTCGGATACCGCTTCACGAATATAATCATCGTTGGCGAGCAGGTACTTGATGAAGTCCTGAGCAACGGACTGCTGCTCCTTGCTCTGGTTCTTGTTGACGCCCGGAGTGGATTCGCCGTTGTAACGGTCGTATGCAAACGGAGTGTCTTTGGAGAAGGTTGGGGTGGCAAACACGCCGTAGTCAATATCTGGATACTTTTCTTTCAGCGTGCCTTCCATGTGGCCCCAAGCGTAGATCATCGCAGACTGGCCGTTACCGAAGCTTTGGGTGTAATCGTTACCGAAGTCAACGGATCCGACCTTGTACTTGTCATACAAATCCTTGAGGAACTGCATGTTTTCTTTGGTCACTTCGTTGTTGTAGTTGGCTTTCTTGCCATCTTCGCTGAAGAGCAGTTCACCCTTCTGATAGTTCAGACCTTGGTAGATGGCGCTATAGGCGTCGCCGTTGAAGTTGAAGCCGGCCTGCGTCATCTTGCTGCCGTCGGTCTTGGTGAGCTTTTGGGCGACCTGGATGAATTCGTCCCATGTGGTCGGAATGTCGGCATCGGTGAGGCCCGCTTCGCTCCACAATGTCTTGTTGTAGTAGATGTTGCCGGTGTTAATCACGGAGTCGATATACTTGACTTTACCGTTTTCATCTTCATGTACGGATGCGGTGGAGTAGTCGGATTCCAGAGACTTGGTGTCGATATCGTAATCCGCTGCGTATGGACGAATCAACGCATCGTAAGAGTTATGGATGTTGAAAACGGCAGGACCGTTTTTGCCTTTCAGAGCCAACGGCAGCTTGGTCCAATAATCATCCCATGAAACATTCACCGTTTTGATGGTGACGTTCGGATACGTCTTCGTGTAGGACTCAATCATCTTGTAGACCGGATCCGTGCCCTTGCTGCCCCAGCTCCAGTACTCGAGCTGGATTGGCTTGCCATCGTTCACGAGATGATTGGGGTCGTAGGTGATGGTGTTGCCGATAACGTCAAGCCCTTTGTCGGCTTTCGTATCGGTTGTGCCGGAGGTGGCATTGCTGTTTCCACACGCAGCCAAGCCGACGATGCTCAAGGCCGCCACTGCCACTGCGATACCTTTGTTGATTTTCATATCTCTCCTTACGTCCTCGTAAGCCTTCATCCGCCCCTTGCGGACAAGCAATAGCATACGACAAGGGTTTCATATTGGCAATTCAAGGTTTTTTGAAATGTAACCGGTTTCATTTGAAACCCGTTTCATCTCACCGCTGTGAGCGTGCACACATTGTTTTTCATACGGCGTGTCGTATCGCAACCCTTTTCATTTATCTTTCAACTTTGTCACCACGAGGACGGCAATGATGGTAGGCTGAAACAAACAGTGAAAAACTTTCGGAGGCACCATGAAAGCGAGCATCGGCGATGTGGCACTGAAGGCAGGCGTATCGAACGCTACAGTCTCACGCACTTTCGCACACCCTGAACAGGTGTCAGAGGCAACACGGTTGAAAGTGCAGGCCGCAGCCGATGCGTTGAATTTCAGCGTTTCCAGATCGGCAGGAATTCTTAAATCCGGTAGAACCTATCGCATAGCATTATTGGTCGGCAGCGGCGTCATCGAATGGTTCACTGCCGAAATCATTGCCGGACTTAACGATGTTTTGCGTGACGCCGGGTACGATCTGGTCATCTACCCCATCGAGGGGTCGGAAGCGCGTGACGCATTCTTCGAGGAACTTCCCGTACGCAGCAATGCGGATGCCGTATTCGTTTCCTCATTCGGCATCAGCCCCGACGAGGTCAAACGTCTCGGAACCGCAAAAATTCCGATTATCGGCATCAATACCACCAGCGAAGGATTCGATGCAACTGTCGGTATCAACGACAAAGAAGGCATCAAACTCATCGTTCGGCATCTCGCCAAGCTGGGACATCGTAACCTGCTGTATTTATATGAAAGCTTTTCCTCCACATTGGGATTCAGCTCATTTAACCGTATTTCCGGATTCCAAGAAGCCTGCGATGCAGTTGACGGACTGACCGCCCGCACACTGGCAGTGCAAAAAGGCGACAGCATTCTAGATGCGGCAATTTCCGAAATCATGGCGCAAGACAACCCACCCACCGCATTGTGTTTCCATCAGGACTCACAGGCAATTCCATTGTTCTTCCGCCTTCAACGCAGCGGCCTTTCCGTGCCTGGAGATATTTCCGTAACCGGATTTGACGACAGCACCTTCGCCAAAGAAGCTGAGCTAACCACCGTTCGACAGCGCCCATACGACATGGCCGTCGATGCGGCACAAAAGGCTCTGGCGCTAATCGAAGGACAACCCATCGAGGAACCATTCGAGACGTTCCCCGTGCAGTTGCAAGTACGAAACTCAACCGCAAAACCACGCACCGCTCCCCTGCTGTAGGCCGCAGCGTGTACTCGCGTGAAATCACTTCGCGTAATACCCCACGCCAACCGGTCTATCTGCGTTATGTATGGCAGATTTTGCTTCTTGTCCGGAGACCCGCCGCATCAATTAAGTGACTGCAAGAATCCATTCAATACGTTGCTGCCAGCAACACTTCGGAAAGCAAAGTAAAAGTTTCCAATATATTCGGAGGCATCGCCAAGCAATGCAACCGTATTAAAACTTGGTTCGATTAAGGTTCGATAAATCTGCCTCGCCATTTTTGCTTATGGCGAGGTAAAATACATCCTTCCTACATGGCTTTGCTGCTTTTTGTATCTTTTGTTGTTATCCGTTGCCACTTGTCGGCATCGGCACAGCATATCAGTATCATGTGCGTATGCGACTTCTTGGCAATATTCTGTGGCTGATTTTGGGTGGTCTGTTTCTGGCTGCGAGCTCGGCCGTTATAGGGGTGGTACTGTGCGTCACCATCATCGGTATTCCGTTCGGCATTCAATCGTTCAAGATGGCCAAACTAGCTCTATGGCCGTTCGGCTCGCAAATCCGCAGCTTGTAACCACTTCAGATCACTTCACCCAACATAGACGGCCATCGACTGCCGTCTGGCATATAAGTATCGAGGAGCTGCGGTCCGAACAGGCCGTGACCACTGCACCCTAAGCAACGAAACACATTTCATTTCGCTTATATGTGGCAGATTGCAGGAGATGAAAACTTCCATTTCGCTTATATGTGGCAGGTCGTAACAGGAAAAAGCCACTTCGGGGGTACATATTCCACAGTTAGAGGGTATAACCCCGCCGACTATCTGCCACATATAAGCGAAATGACATTTTCGCACCGGCCAAATACGCCACCTGTAAGGCAAATAAGGCATAACCTACACACAGCGTTTGCCAAGCCCGACGAATTCCATTGGCCCCATCACTGATTTCACCACTAGTTGCGCGACATATTTCATTCGCATATGGCAGCTCCAGAGCGGCAAGGCTCAAAAACTGAACAGTTGAACATTACCTACCCAAATGATTGCTGATTCCAGCCGCTTTGTGGACAGGTTAAAGAATACTTGCGATAGCAGCTTCTCTAGCTGTACGTTATCTAGAAGAAGACATCCGTACCCCGTCAAATATGGTTACTTGCGCAGCTTGTTTGCCGCGAAGATAAACAATGGCAGCGCGGCGAATGCATAGTTCTCGCACTGGATATACAGGTACACGATCAGGACGAGCCAGCAGATAACAGTCTTGCTCCAAACACCATGCCCGGCAGCTGCCGTATCGAAAACACGCGTCACGGAAACTATGGAAGCGATGACCAGCAGAGCCAGGCCGACCAATCCGTATTCGGCGACGACGCTGGTATACGCACACATCGTCCATACGGTGTCCGCATTCATGCCAGCCGCGAATCCCACCGCAGCACTTCCATTCATGCCCAAGCCATTCAACAATCGTCCCGCGTGCTGCGCGCCGGCCCATACCGCGTTGATGATGTTGCCGGCGCCATATCCGGTAAGCACCGTCCACGGATGGGCGAGCAGCCCGCATATCGGATCAAGACTTTGGTAGATTCGCGCGAAGAACGATCCGTCTCCTTCGGCACCGTTTTCCGCAATCGAAGATAGTCGGGAATCGGCAAGCACGCCCAGCAGACCAAGCATAACCGCACCCAGCAGCTGCGCAATACCACGCACGCGCTGTTTCTTGTCGTACCACGAATTATGCACAATAATGGCAACCAGCAACGCCACCACCGAATCAAGGACGATCCGGGTGCCGGCCTGCATCAGCACAGAGCCAATCGCATACACAACGATGAGGTTGCGCAACCGCTTGGCACAGATACGGTCACGCCCACGCATAAGCCACATAAGCGGCAGCAATATGCCGAACAGATGCATGCCGATATAGCTGGGCTCCGCGAACAGAAACTGCGGGCGGCCACCGCCCCACACCGAGCTTTCATTGATATACTGCCGGTACATGAGGTGCGCGAAATAGTTGGTCAACGGCTTGATATGCAGATGGATGGATAGCCATTGCACCACGCCCACGCCGAAGGAGAACCAGTAGGAAGCGATGAGAATCCGCAATGGCGTACGCCACGGAATGCGTTTGATGTCGAACGCAATGGCGATCGCACCCAAAGTGGCGAGCACGCCCAATAATCCGGTGATGCTCATGAACGCGGCGTTGAGATGGATGCCGAATTTCAGCCATCCCGGGATAGACAGGATTATGCAGGCCACCGGCAGGAGGAACATTGGCAGGTACCGGTTGGCTGCGATGCGCAGTTGACGCCAATTGCATAGGCAGTACACGGCGAACAGCGCCGGACTGATTGGCGACCAGAACGGCGCGTACAGGCCGAGCGTGGTGCCGTCCACCGGAAGAAAAGCGATGGCCAGCAGCAGCCAAATGACGTTGCGTTCCTGCGTTGTCAGAAATCGCAGGAACGGCTGGTATTGCGGTCGGCCATGATGGTTGCCCGCGTCAATGGTGTTGTTGTGTACGTATGCCTGGTTCATGTGATTCCCCCTCCCCGTCAACCTTACTCGTTCATCATGATGTATGGTGCCACCCTAAAAGCGCAACACTGGATTGGCAACGGTGTGTTGGACTGTTTCTAGAAGGTCTTTCCTTGTTGTGTGAACTCCACGGGACTCATGTAATCGAGGGTCGAGTGGAGCCGTTGGTGGTCGTACCACCACACGTACCGGTTGACGTCCGAGCGCAGCTGTTCCACGCTCGTGTAGACGTTGTCGTATATGAGTTCCTTCTTGACGAGACGGTTGGTGGATTCCACCACCGCGTTGTCGTACGGGCTGCCGGGTCTGGAAAGGGAACGTGTGATGTCGAACACGTCGAGCATGCGTTCGATGCGTTCCCCGGTGAACTCGCCGCCGCGGTCCGTGTGGAACACCTCGATCTCATCCAGCGGGAAGCGCAGCGCGGCAAACGCGGCCAGCACGAGATCGGCGTCGTGCCTGACGCCGACCGAATGGCCGGCGATCTGCCGGTTGGCCAGGTCGCCGGGCAGGCAGACGTACGCCCACGAACTACCGACCCTCACGTAGGCCGGGTCGGAGGCCAGATGGGTGCGCGGCGCGTAGCCATTGAACTCGCGGGCGAGGATGTTGGGAGCCGGGTCGTCGTTCGGCCTGGCCGGGCGTGGCCTGTAGGCGGCCTTGGAATAGGAACTGGCCATGCCGTTCCTCTTCATGATCCGGTTGATGCGGCGGCGGGACAGCGTCACGCCCTCGTGCCCCAGGGCATGCTTGATCTTCCTGGCCCCGTACACCTTGCCGCTGTCCCTCCACACGCGCTCCACATCCTTCTCGTAAGGGTCGGCGCGTTCGGCCTCGGGGTGTTCGAGCATCCAGTAGTAGGTCGACTTGGCAACGCCCAGGATCCTGCACTGCGCCGATACCGGGCAGCGGCCGTCGTTGGACCGTATCACGTCTACTTTCGTGCGAATACCGGCGCCGCTTGTTTTAAAACGTCGACCTCCATCTCCAGCTGCCTGTTGCGTTTCCGCAATTCGATCAGCTCGTTCTCCTCGGGAGTGCGGTTGTCGGCCGCTTTCGTGGAGCCGCTGTTACGTATCCCCTGCACCCAACGCTGCAGCGTGGAACGCGGGATGCCGTACTCCGCCCTGATCCGCGACGACGGCTTGCCGTTCTCGTACAGCTGCACGATCTGCCTCTTGAACTCCTCCTCGTAATGACGGGGACGATTCGGATCGGCCATGATGATCAACTCCTTCGTTGTCATGTCCCGCATGAACCAGTCCAATACATTGTAGCCAATCCAGCCCGCGCCGAGCCGTTCGGCGGCCCGCTTCCGCGCATGCCGTCCGACACCGGTTCGATTGCCTTGGTCCCCGTCTCCAGTGGGATGATGGGTTTCGCCATATGGCCGGCATGCCCGGGATCCTTTGCCGGCCGGCGTTCCAGGCATTGCCTGGTCTGATAACCCTGGTGCTCGACCACCTAGGCCGTGGTCATCGGCGTGGTGGAGTACAGGTCCACCACGCGCTGTCGTTCCTCGGGGCCGGACATATAATAATCCTTTCGTTCGGTCTCCAAGAAAACGTCCGCACCCTGTTATCCGCCGACGCCATCCATATCAAACCGGGTACGATGCAGGCGAGAATGATAGTTGCGATGGTTCCACTGAGACGGCTGCGTCATTCCCCGTTACCAGCCGAGCCACGAACATTGACAACGGGAAGAACGCATGATCCGCTTCGGTTCAGTTGAACTATCCATATACGCTTTCTATCATCTCACCGAAAACAGCGTCACCAAGTACCCCGTCATCCAATTTTATCTCCGCCCAGATGCCAATCCCCGCCGTCGATGACGCCAACAGCACACCAACAATATTTTGTCTCGTCATTCCGACTCGAGGGATTGCCAATTATCTGGAGGAAGATCTAGTTTGAGATATCCATACGAATTCGTTCTGATTTCAGAAAGAACGCCTTTGGCGTTGCGAATCCAGTTGTTACCCTTGTTGTCTCGAAAGGCAATAACCGATTCAACACGAACATGCATTCCTTCGCCCGGATAAGGAACATAAGTCGTAAATCTCCCAGGAGGGACGGTACCTACACAAACAGTATTATTCGTCCCGCTCAAATAATCGGCACCAGCCCCTTGATATGTTCCAGAAGTTAAAACGACATCATAGATCGGCTGATCCGAACCATTATTGACGGAAACCTTCATTAATGGAGAATCCTCCACCATCTGAACGCCGCCTTTCGAATCATGTACCACCCAAGACGATATCTCATTCGCTTGTTCAAATTTGGCAATCTGCTGGTCATGATTCTTCACATAGTCATATGACATAAAAGCAATAACGATGGAAATCACGGAAATACCAACCGTGAATATGTCTGAAACATTGGTAAGCCCCGGATGTTCAGTATTCAAAAAAATTCCAATGGCTTTAATCGTTCCACCAACATTTTGCCGAATATAGTTCATGCATTGATCCCTTCCCCGCTGAAGCAATATCCCCATTCTCCGACTCACACCTATCTAATCTTCAACGGCAGTATACCACACACTCAAACATTTGTTCGATTTTATCTTTTAATAGAATATCCCAGTCGGTTTGGGTGTGTAGGATTCGGAGGGAAGAGAGACCACAGACTAGAGGAGAATTGTGAACAAAAGAACCAGGACGCGGAGAACGACAACCGCATAAACGCCAAACACGGCGCACCGGCACATTCCCGAATCGCAAATGGGGGGGGGCAGAGGAATTCCAGCATCGAGCTGCTGCGCATCATCGCGATGTTCATGATCCTTATGTACCATTTTATAACCCAGAATGGTTTTCCTATCAACAAGCTCCCACTGGCTATGGAAATTTTTCCCGATTCTTCATGGCTAGTGGCGGCAAGGTCGGCGTCGTCATCTTCTTTTCCATCTCTGCTCGGTTCTTCCTCGACAAGGAACAGACCATCAAATCCAACCTGAAACGCGTGTGGATCATGGAACGCGAACTCCTGTTCTGGAGCCTTACGCTCATGGCGTTCTATCTCATGCTCGACCGCGCCTGCATTGACGCAAAGCTTATGATAAAGAGCATCGCACCACTCTCTATGAGTTTATGGTGGTATGCTACAGCCTATGCTATTTTCCTGGCACTGTTACCCTTTCTATCCAAAGGACTGAAAGCTCTCGGTAGAAAGTACCATCTCGCACTTGCCATAACCGTACTAATAATTCGGGGATTAACTAGCTTTATTCCAGGATCCCTAGGAGGATACCCCAGCATCAATTCATCACTCACCGGTGTTTTTGGGTTCATCTACCTATTTATCATCATCTCCACCTACAAGTGGTATATGACGCCGTTTACGCTCAAAAATATTGGTGTACTGCTTGGCACGGGAATCGGACTCTCCCTACTGTTTGAATTTGCACCATTTCGGATTCGCTTCAAGCTTCGTCATTACCAGCGATTGGAAGCTTCCCATGGTCATGATCGGATTCGGCATCTTTCTGCTGTTTAATAAGTGCACTTTCCATAGTCAAGTCATCAACCGCATTGCGCAATCCACATTCGCAGTATATCTGATTACTGTCTACGATGCCTCTATAACACTACTATGGAAGCGACTATTTAACCTTGGGAATCTATACCAGCGACCATTTGCAATTCTGTGAAGTGGCCTGGTTTTTGTTCCGCCTTTATAGTGAGGCGGAACAAAAACCAGGCCACTTCATTTTCTTGGAGACAGCCACACGATGGCCTTGATACGCAATAACGATGGCCTCAAAACAAGCAGATATTCAATCAATACCGCCCTGGAAAGGAGGGGCGTCACCGCGTCCGGGAGGCGCATCGGCAACATCATGCACGAACAGGGCATGACGGGCGCGTACACGCGCAGACGATTCAAACCGCACGGGACGCGGCCGACGAGGCCAGGCTCGCGAACCTGCCGGACCGCGGATCCGACGGCTACGCCCCGCACACGCGTCCGGCGGGTGGCCCGGCGTATGTATGTCTGATGGTCGGCCTGGCGAACAGGGGCATCGCCAGCCATTCCGTCGGGCGGGCCCGGAACGCGGGCCTGGTGCTGAGTGCGTTCTGCACGCTCGACTTCCCGCTGGCGGACGTCCAGGTGTTTCACACCGGCCGGGACGGCGAGTTCGACGACACGAGGATTGACGAGCTGCTCGACGTGTTCGACATCAAAAGATCGCTGCCGCGCAAGGGCAACCCCTACGACAACACCGTGGTCGAGTCGACGAACAGGCCGCTGAAAAAGGAGCTCGTGTACCGGAACCGCTACGTCACGATCGAGCAGCCGAGGCGCGACCTCAACGACTACGTGTGGTGGTCCGACGACCAGCGGCTCCACTCCACCCTCGGATACCGGAGCCCGAAGGAATTCACCGAACAAGGACTCGTCCTCTAAGAAACTGTCCAACACGCTGTTGCCAATCCAGTCCCGTCTCGCCTCGTCGGCGTAGACCCACCGGCACAGGGTCTCCGGGCAGCAGCGCATCGACTCGTCGCCGGGATGCTCCAGCCTCAGCCAGCCGCTGACCAGCAGCGGCGACCAGACCCCTACGTAGCCGTTCGGCCACCCACGCCCACAGGCGGTCGGAGGCGAGCCGGTACGGCTTGCGGGTCCTGATGCGGCGACGTCCGGCCTTCCGGTGCGCGGGGCCGGCGATGTAGTACCGGCCGGTCCACGGCCCCGTCTTGAGACGCTCCGGCCGGTACGGCCGGTAGGATTCGTTCTCGCTGGACGGGAACCATGTGTTGCGTTTGATTTCGTAGCTGACCGTAGAGGCGTGTCTGCCGATCAGGCCGGCGATCCGCCGTATGCTCGTCCCGTTGCCGATCTCTATCTGGATGATCTGCCGTTCCTCTTCCGACAGGTGCGAATACACTTGGCCCAAGGTGCGGCACCTTTCACTGGTTATCTGGACAATCTTCAATCTAAAGGGTGTTGCACTTTCAAATAGACAGCGGGACACACTGACCGTTATAACACTCTCACTCTTCCACCATGCCAGTCCCATTGCATTGGATGCATTCGCCAGTTCCATTGCACACGATGCAAGTAGTCTCACCGCCCTTCTGCTTCTTTGCCCAAGGAGCCGGATTAGCATTGCGTATATGACCGCTTCCGCCGCATTCCGGGCATGTTCCTGAGCCATAGCAAACATGACATTTCATTTTTCGGCTGCTCACATTATCTCCTTTATCCAGTAACTAGCATATATTTCCGCAAGGGGACAGTCTGTTGAATTCTCTTGATGGACATAAAGGCTTACGACAAAACCAATCGAATTCACATCGTTTTCGAAGCAGCTCTATCGACCTCGTTGTTTGTTCTGATGGATTCCCAAAGATTGGTAGAGGGGTTATATTGCTTAATAACATGAGCAGGGTTACCTACCGCAATTGAATATGGAGGAATAGATTTAGTGACGACGGATCCCGCCCCGATGATTGACTTTTCTCCGATTTCAACGCCGCCTAAGATAATCACGTTGTTCCCAATCCATGCACCTCGGCCAATATGGATTCCCGAGGTGAGTTCAAGGTCGTTGTCCAGATAGGAATCTGGCAGCGGAGACATACCGTGGTTGTAATCAATCATGACAATGTCAGAAGCAAGCAGTGAGTCATCCTCAATGATGATTTCTGAGGTACATTGCAAAGTGAGATTTCTAGTCACATGTACTCGTTCTCCAATGCGAATTTCAGGTTCACGATCGAAGGGCTTACCGTGCGAAGCATCCCAGCAATAGAGACGACAATTATCACCAAGGACTACGGAACCAGCACAGTGAATATACTGAGATAGTCGCAGATCCAGGTTTTTGCCGGCACGCATCCCTTTGTTCCGCGAAAGGAACTTCACGGATTCACACCATTTGTAGTATCTGTCTCGAATGCGGCCTAGTCCAAAAAACATGATGGCTCCTTTGTAATCCAAACTTCATGAGCGCCCTCGACTGATGAAAACAGCGTAATCAGAAAGGAAGACGTAGCGGTTCGATTTATAGTCGATGTCTAGTGTGACCTAATTATCGCCTATGAAGGTAAATACCAAATAAGATAGTTCGAACTATACTGAAAGCATACCCTCCTTCTAGGGCAAGTTTCTACAAAAGAACGGTTCAAGACATATGACAACGAAGATTCTGGTAACAGGCGGCGCAGGTTTTATTGGTAGCGAAATCGTAAAACAACTGAGCGCTCATGATGAATACGAAATTCGCGTTCTAGATGCATTGACCAAACAAATTCATGGCAACAATCCTGAAAAGTCATATCTTTTCCAATCCATAAAAGATTGTTGTGATTTCATCCGTGGAGACGTGCGTGATTTCACAACAGTCCAGAAAGCCCTTGAAGGGGTAGATGTTGTTTTGCACCTTGCGGCAGAAACCGGTACCGGGCAATCCATGTACATGATCAACCAGTACAACGAGGTCAATGTCATGGGTTTGTCAAATATTTTTCAAGCACTATCGCTCAAGGGGAAAAGCAACACTATACGCAAAGTTATCCTGTCGTCATCGCGTTCTGTGTATGGCGAAGGCGAGTATCAATGCCCAAACTGTGGCGTAGTCTACCCCCGTGGACGCAAAACTAAAGATATGATGCAAGGCGATTTCACTATGCATTGCGACAAGTGCAATACCGCCTTGACCTTAATGCCCACCACCGAAGACAGCAAAACCACCCCAAATTCTCTTTATGCGTTCACCAAG
The DNA here is from genome assembly GCF_002742445.1 of Bifidobacterium sp. N4G05. GTDB lineage: Bacteria > Actinomycetota > Actinomycetes > Actinomycetales > Bifidobacteriaceae > Bifidobacterium > Bifidobacterium hominis. The sequence continues at coordinate 187,150 of NZ_NJNQ01000002.1, forward strand.
CTTTCACAAGAAATGATGATTCAGACAATGTGCCCTGCGATGGATATTGATTACACCATCTTCCGTTTCCAAAATGTGTACGGAGCAGGCCAATCATTGAAGAATCCTTACACTGGCATTCTTTCCATCTTCTCCTCATTGCTTTTGGACAATAAAGACATCAATATCTTTGAAGATGGCAAGGAAAGCCGCGACTTTATCCACGTAAAGGATGTTGCTTCCGCGGTCATCAAATCTATCAATACGGCCGCATCGAACGGAGAAATCATCAACCTAGGCAGCGGAATCGGAACAAGTGTCATCGAAATAGCTGAGACATTGAAACGAATCTATGGCAGTACCAGCAATCTGAACGTTACCGGTGATTTCCGCATCGGAGACATCGCACATAATGTCGCTGATACCCAAAAGGCACGAAAGCTGCTTGATTTCACTCCGTCGATTTCCTTGCAGGAAGGTTTGACCGAGTTTTGCAAATGGGTGCTGGGACAAGAGACCGACAACAGTCGTTACGAACAATCCCTTACAGAGATGGAACGTTCAGGAATGTTTATTCGAAAGTAAGCATCTAGAACCTTGGCCGAAGCATAATGCTATATTGCTTCGGCCAGTTCCAAGAACAATCTCATTAAAAATATTCCCATTATTTTAGATGGCCAAGTACGAAAGCTTTTTTCTCATCAGTAGCCATCTTTTTAGTATGCATAAAATCGTCATCATGTTTAGCCGCATATTCACCAACGGACTCGATCACCCTACCCGGCACACCCACTACAATGGAATTTGCAGGAATATCATGCGTAACAATAGTGCCGCATCCGATAATGCAATTATCTCCGATTGTTACCCCCGGCATAATAATGGCATTAAAACCAATATGCACGTTATTGCCGATTCGAATTTTCCCAAAGAGATCGATATCGGATAGCTCAGAATACTTATGACGTAATACCCACACGCCACCGTCATGAGTCACAAATCTAACACCAGATGTAATCCTGACATTATCGCCGATCTCAATCAACCACGGTTCACTTCCAAAATCCCAGCCATTGAGAATCTCGAAGCCCCCCCCCCAGCTTTAAACCCAGCTTTCGGTAATGAGCAGCATTTTTCTCAGCATTACGGAAATGATTCATTAATTTCGCAAACAATGCGGTTCCTTTCTATATCAGACAGATATTTTGCTCTTTTTGTAGAGGAAGAAGGAGACAATCATCAGGACAAATGCTGCTATATAACGAATAATCGTGAAGTGATATAGAGGAATCGCAATGGCGGAAAGCACAATTACCAGCCATTGTATACCGATAATGGCTTTGTCATCATATACGGTTTCCTTGGTTCCCGTGATAGTGAAGTGCAGTTTTTTGGACACACGCATTTGCACATACGACAAGAATACGAATGCAATCAACATCGAATAGGCCGCTGCCTGGTATCCAAATAGAGGAATCAGTACTGCATTCAGTACAATATTCAGTACTGCGCCACAAATAGAGGCAATCATTATGTATGAAGTTTTTTTGTGATACAACAACACGTTTGCATACATATTGGAAATAGCATTCTGGAAAATGGCTGCAGAAATTGGCGGCATGATGTAAATCGCTGCCATATATTCATCAGTTGCGATTATCTTGACCACCTCAGGAGCTAGGAAAGTCATCAATACGCATACCGCAGCATAGGTGAGTAGCAGAATCGAAGCGAGGCTCCGAACTCTTTTCTTGCCTTCGGAATCATCAATATTCCGATAGAGGAATGGGATAAACGAAGAATTAATTGCCGACCATACGATTGCGGAAACGGTACTCACCGAGGAAAGTGTGCCATAAATGCCTACAGCGGAATTATCAACGAACCAACCAATCATCACGCGACCGGAATTATTCAGAATCTGCGTGGCGAACTGATTCGCAATAAGAGGCACACTCAGAGCAAGTGAGAATTTCCAATACCGCATGGAAATGAACTTGCGCCCTCGCACCATGATGTATACCCATAGCACAAGAGCAACAGCATATAGCACGGCATAATTCGCGAACAATCGTCCTTCGGCCGCTTTTCCGCTTCCTCGCATATACAATACAGCGACAATGGAAAGTGCTGATGCCACAATGGCGGAGCCAATCGTCACCAGTGTTGCTGCCTTGTACTTATACTCGTAACGCTGTCTTGCCAGCCAGAACTCCGTAGCCGGCAGCAATAGGAAACCAACTAGCATCAGCAGCAACAGCGATTTGTCTAGGCCAAGTATGCGACTCCAACAATTGGGAGCAACGGAATATACGGCAAAGAATACGATTGATGTGAACGTCGTGAGCGTCAGCACTGAAGATTCGTACCTATCGCGCTCATGCTCATATTCCTTCAACGCGACCATATATCCGCCGTAAGTCAACGAGAGCGTCGCCACAACCGTCAGTATCGACTGCCAAGAATTGTACAGATTGACTGTGCCCATCTCAGAAGTTGACATGATTCGGGTAAAAATTGGCACAGTAACAAAGGCCAAACCTTTAGAAAACAGCGATGCGAATGTGTATGCTACCGCCGATTTCATACCCTCGGATGGCCGCTTATTCCAAAAATGTTTTTTAATGTGTTTTGCCATTATTCGTCTGCACCATCATTGTTGGAAACGATTGATCCATGAGCCGACGGAATAGTAGTGTCTTGTCTCTTGAGAATATGGGTGAAACTCGGAACGCAGGAACACGGTAAGCGCTTCTTCATCAGGGTTCTGCAAATCAATGACCAGAATATTATTGGGATCATAAAAATTCGCTGACAATAGAGCCATGTTAGTCGAAACGAGTTTCTTGTTGAGGAAAATGGATTCCATCACGCGCATAGAGAATCCGTTCTGACCTTGCTGCGTGATATCCAAAATCGCCTTGCTTTGCGAAACCATATCGAGATAATCCGCATAATTAACATATGAGTGACGAATGGTGAATGGCAAATCTTCATGCTGATTACCGTTTTCAACAATTACGAATTCCGGTTTCATGCCAGCATCGGAGATAATTTGATGCAAAGCAAGCATTTTTGCCTTGCGATCCTTGAGAAAACCAAGAAACAGGATATCTGACGTCAGAGCACGCTCCGGGAGACGCAAGTTCTCGTCATACATGATGGTGTTGAAGCGGAATCCATATTGCTTGCAGTCATTTTCGTCATACGAATAATATGAGAAACCATACTTCCTGCACGCTGCAAGATGGCCAAGGACAACCTGCTTGTCGCGAACAATATTCCAGGAATATAGATAACATTTCGCGTCAGGATTTTTATGTCTATTAATGTTGCGCAATAACGCCGGATCCAGCCATACCGTAAGATCAAAAACAATGATCTTGGAAAACGACTGCAAATCCTTGTACCAATCAGTATAGAACAGCGAGCTGGCAGCAAGCCTCAGCTTCCTCATTGCTTTCCAAACCATTTCGGACGCGCCATGAACTTCTCGAAACACAGGAGAAACCACCACATTAGGCAGTTTTAAACTGTTGAAATAATAGAAACTGTTGCTGGGAACAAGTATCAAAGTCTGTTCCATTTATATCACCTCTTTAGTATTCATCAGCCCGGAAGCCATCAGCATGTCACGAGAATTATGTCTAGCAATTGCATATCCAGCGGCACTGGACCGCTTATACGTCAAATAGGAGCTGAGATAAATCGGGAACATCATGAGACCCGGATAGAACAAATACGTCTCGCTAACCGTGGAATTGATAAACATAAAAGCAAATACGGCAATAAGTATTTTCTTTGGTTCCCGTTGAACCATTGGATAGAAAATCATAATCATCATCGCCAGCCAGAAAATCACTCCATACACTGCGGCATAGGTCGCAATGCTAGCGGCAACTGCAGCTGGGTCAAATGAGTCTCGTATCGCATAGAATGCGTCAAAACCGATACCGAACGGGTCCATGGAAAGAGCCTTCAAACTAGCCATCACTGTAATCAAACGATATTGTCCCGTGCTATCCGCTAAATTAACACCACTGCCAATGTCGCCACCAAATAACTTGTTCAGCACTTGAACATAAAGGAGACTCTCTTCCCCGCGAAGCAAATAATCAGTGATCAACACCGCCGTAATGGCGACCACTAGCACTGCAAGCTTTTGCTTCAGCGTACGTATGCCTCGCTCTCTGCCACGCATAAAGAAGAAGCACAACAAGATGACCATCATAGAAAGATAACCGGTCGTCGACTGGCAAGTAATCAGTGTGAGCAAGACAATGACGGTCGCCGTACGATATTGCTTCTCGTTATCAAAATATAATTTCTTTTTCCAAAATAACAGGACGAATAAAACAGCATTGAGTACAATCTGATACACGCCAGGTTCAGTGTAGAAACCACAATTACGGGTTGCGTGTATTTCAAGATACGAGTAAAGCCAGAGTCCTTTTCCATGAAGCACAGTGGCCCATTGACCCGTCCCCAAGTTCTGCGCCCAGAATGATGTTGCAGGCCATGCATTCACCAGTGAAGGGTTAATGCAAAACGCCGCCCAAAATAGCACACTGATGATGCCAAAGAAACAAACAATTCTTACGAATCGGGTAAGAAACATTCTCCGATCAATAGTCATTGCGATATAGGTGACAACCAGCATCGCTGCGTTGGAAAGAAAACTTAGGGGCCCCACACCTCCTGTTTTCAATCGGATAACAATCGTTGCCAATGCAAGCAAAAGGCAAAACGACAGCACATAAACATTCTTATATTTTGCGCTCAGCAACGCAAGCAGGGCATATATAGCAATAATCACGCCATACACCAATGTGGTATTCAGATAGCGTGACATCGCACAGCTGCCCGGAATCAGTAACATAAGGTACAGCCACGCGTACTGGAGTGTTTTGGTCTTCGTTATGCGAATCATCAACACCTCTGGAAAAACTAATTTCGACGCAAATTGCCGTTGAGCAATCTTCCATAATAAGTTTCGACACCATTGATTTCGGTGGGAAACTCTTGCTTCCATGTCAATTTGAACAATGATGTATCGGCGCTTAATGACTCCCAATGACGCTCATTAAAGACATCACCTAAACACTTGAACAGGTCATCGCATTGTGGATTATTGGGGGTGATTGCCGCAAACGCCTCCTTAACCGCAGTGCAATGTCGTTGCACTAGTACGATCAAATAATCCAAAAACAAGTAGTCGACCATAAAATCATTTGTACGCCAATATTCAAGCAAGAAATCACGTATTACGGCAAATATCCAACGATGGTCGGCATCACATCCCAAAGAGTAATTTGCAAAATATCCCTGCGCCACACTTGCATGCAAATACTCGGGGCGCTTGATAGAGAACAATGGCTGGCCAAAACAGTCTTCAATATCGCCAGCGCAATAGAACGTCGCGTCCAACCACAACCCGCCATACTGAGCCAGCAACGATAAACGCAGCAAGTCCGACAAATGTGTGCGAGCAATAGTGCCTTCATGATATTTGCGCATCATCCAGTCAGGGAAGGTCACATAATCACGATAATTGTCCTCGGTAATCACAATCACACGTCGATCTCCCGCATATTCGCGAATCGATTCTACACAGCGTTGGACGATACGCGGAGCATGGTCAAGCCCTTGCCACCAGCATAACCAGATGCAACCTTTGAGTTCCTCCGGTACGGCCGGAAGATTTACCTTATAGCGATAGCCAGAAGCGAAATCTCCATATCGTTTCTCGAAATACTTAAGCAGTGTTTCATGCTTACGAATCAGGCGACGACGCGCACTCGGCGGTTCCGCATACCTATTACGGCACATAATTTGGATATCCGCCTTAGCAATAAGCGTTTCCACTGCAGCCGGCCATGAAGTCAATTTCGCTATTTCCGCCGTAGATCGTATTTCCTCACCAATGCGGTGAAGATAGCGTCTAATGCTATTGTGAGCTCCCATTTCATTCCCTGCTTTTTTGCAATACCACGTCACTGACTTTTATGATTGATATATCCCTCGGTGGCATGATCCTTATGCTTGATAATGCAAGGATTGCCAATAACTACCGAGTGACTTGGCACGTCGCGATTCACAAAGGCCCCAGGAGCAATCATTACGTCATTCCCGACCTTCACTCCTCCCACTATTGACGCATTGATTCCAATCCAAATGTCATCACCAAGCGTTGGAGCACCTTTTCTCTTTCCACGATTCTCCTGGCCAATAACAACCCCTCGATGGATATTGACATTCCGCCCAATAACGGCTTGAGGATTGATGGTGATGCAATAAGGATGTCCGATATACAGGCCACCACCGATAACCGTTTGATGGCTTAACTCGATGAAATTCCTCTGACGGCACCAGCGAAACAGCAGTCGATACACCAACTGCATAGGCTTGAACCTGCACTCTTGGCAACAACGAAATAACCGCTGGAATCTAGGCATTTTCTCAACGGCGTATCGATACTTATCCTGCTCGAGCAAAGTACCCATTGTTATCCTCAATCCTTTGCGAAAAAATGGAAAATCAATGTTCCGTATCGAGGATTCGGGTAATCTTCAAAGCATCGCCCCACGCGGCTTTGGAGTCATAGGGCCGATCAGGGAATGCACCATATTTCAATTTGATGGAGAACCCATTCTCGGCAATAAACCGTTCCACCCTATCAGCAAGTTTTTCGGGCTTACCGGAACAGATATTGATAATCCCCAACACTTCATCCTGATTCACCGCCGCGGCAACTTGATGACAGAAATCGGGATAATCTAGAAAATCATACTGGTTCTGACCTGTGGTGAACGGGAACTCTTTCTTACCTTCGATCTCCGCCGCAACGATTTTTGAGAAAATGGAGCTGCCATATTGCGTATTGCTGACGATGTAATATCCACGAAGCCACTGGAACTTTACTTTGTTCTGCAACGCTATGGTCTGCAATGCGTTACGGAGCGCATCCTTGGCGATTCCATACATGCTCATCGGCCAGCATGGGGTGTGAGCGTTGATGCTACCTTCATGGAATCCGATTTCATGCATCGATCCCATGCATGCCACTTGCTGGATTCCGGATTCGCACAGTTTTTTCAGGAATGCAACATGCTTAGGCAAATCCTCAAAGTGCGCATTCGAATTGTGTACAAAACCATCGCGCCAAGCCAGATGCAACACCACATCGGGCTCACCGAAGTACGTATAGGGATCTTCAATCGAAAAGATGTCTCCGGGCACGCAATGAGCCGCAGAATTCACATGGTCACAGGCGAAGTCTGTGGCGATTACCTCGTTTCCACGCTTAAGCAACTCATCAACCACACCGCGCCCTAAATATCCATTAGCACCGGTAACCAAAATCTTCATGATTTTCTCCTTGATATTCTTGATGTCTTATTTCTCTTTAATGGCCGAAAGCCACTGCTTCGAAATAGAGTCAACCGACAAACGTTCACGCAACCGCACGCCAGCTTTGCTAAAGCGTTCCTGCACGCCGGTATCGCCTGCAATACTGCACATAGCCGTAACCATGCGCTCCTTGTTCCGAACCGGAACAAGATATCCATTTACGCCATTGTCAATGACCATGCGGGCCCCACCGATTGGGCAGTCCGTAGCAATCGTCGGAATTCCCAACGCAATAGCTTCAATCATTGAATTCGAGAGTCCCTCAAAATCCGAGGAAATGACAAACATGGAGGCATCGAAAATGCAGGCATGAACATCCTTCCGGAAGCCGCAGAAATGAACGCTATCGCCAACCCCTCGGGAAACTGCATAACGCTTTAGATCATTTTCCAGTGCGCCTTCGCCGTAAATCTCGAAGGTATAGTCGCGGAACCGTGTGCGGAATTCTGCAAACGCATCAATGGCGAGCGGCAAATTCTTCTGTTCATTCAAACGACAAACGGTGACCACTCGCTTGGATCGTTCACCTTCATAGCGTGGCAGCATGCTATTATTGAGAGGATTAAGAATCACACGGTACTTACCAGCTGCATATTTGGGGTAATACTCAAGTGCATCCTGTGTTTGGAATACCACACAGTCCGCAAGAGCGTATAGCCACGGATGAATAGCCCTAACCAGCCGACGCTTTCCAAAAGCACGGTGTGGATCATTACGCTGGGAGATAATTATGCGGTTCCGCATACCAATTCCCGCTATTAGAGTGAACAAATTTTGACTATCCATGAAGGAAATAAATACCGTATTCGGCATCGCTCTCATCTTCGCCCGAATAGCTTTAATCTGATCAAGGGAATTCGGGTTGCTTTCCGCGCAGGATGTATCGACATGGACGCGCTTGTCCAAAGCATACGCGGTATGAGTGCTGTTAGTTAAGAACAACGTCACATCACATCCACTACGAGCGAATTCGCCAGAGAGAATAGAGACCACTCGTTCGGCACCGCCACCGTCCATAGTTGGCATAATGAAACATATACTCTCACCCATATCGATACGTCCTTGCTTATATTGGTATATGTGCTGTTTAGTCCCTGCGGAACAGGTCGCGGGTGTAGACCTTGTCCTTTACGTCATCGAGGCAAGAGTCATAACGGTTCGCGACAATGGAGTGCGAGCGCTTCTTGAACTCATCAAGGTCGTTGACCACTTCGGAGCCGAAGAAGGTAGAGCCGTTTTCGAGCGTGGGTTCATAGATGATAACCGTCGCACCCTTGGCCTTGATGCGCTTCATCACACCCTGAATGGAGCTCTGGCGGAAGTTGTCGGAGTTGGACTTCATGGTCAAGCGATACACACCAACCACGGTTTCATGTTCCTTGCTGGCATCCCATTCGCTGTTGGGGCCATAGGCACCAGCAAGCTCGAGTACGCGGTCGGCGATGAAGTCTTTACGGGTGGTGTTCGAATCCACGATCGCCTGGATGAGGTTCTCCGGCACGTCCTGGTAGTTGGCGAGCAGCTGCTTCGTGTCCTTCGGCAGGCAGTAGCCGCCGTAACCGAAGCTCGGGTTGTTGTAATGCGTGCCGATGCGCGGGTCGAGGCACACGCCGTCGATGATCTCGCGCGTGTTCAGGCCCTTCGACTCGGCGTAAGTGTCGAGCTCGTTGAAGTAGGAGACGCGCAGTGCCAGATACGTGTTGGCGAACAGCTTCACGGCCTCGGCCTCGGTGAAGCCCATGAGCAGCGTGTGGATGTTCTCCTCGATGGCCCCCTGCTGCAGCAGCTTGGCGAACGTCTCGGCCGCCTCGACGAGATGCCGGTCCTCCGGGTCGGTGCCGACCACGATGCGGCTCGGGTACAGGTTGTCGTACAGTGCCTTGGATTCGCGCAGGAACTCCGGGCTGAAGATGATGTTCCTGGAACCGGTCTTCTCACGAATCGACTTGGTGTAACCGACCGGGATGGTGGACTTGATGACCATGATCGCGTCCGGATTCACCTTCATCACCAGGTTGATGACGGCCTCCACCGCAGAGGTGTCGAAAAAGTTCTTCGTGCTGTCATAGTTGGTAGGAGTCGCGATGATCACGAAATCGGCGTCGCGGTATGCGCTTTCACCATCCAGCGTGGCAGTGAGGTCCAACTCCTTCTCCGCAAAGTACTTCTCGATGTAATCGTCCTGGATCGGGGACTTACGGGCGTTGATCATGTCGACCTTCGCAGGAACAATATCCACCGCGGTAACCTGATGATGCTGCGCCAAAAGCGTAGCCAAGCTCAAGCCAACGTAACCGGTACCAGCAACGGCAATCTTCAATGAATCAAAATCCTTCATCTCTTTTTTTCATCCCTTCTTGTAAAATGTGTTATGAACTACGTGAATGACTGGAATAGCGAATCGAATGCCCTATTTATCAGAGTCATCGAGGTAGAAGGTCTTGTACCACTCGGCAAATCGACGCAAGCCTTCACGCAGCGGAGTTGAAGGTTTATAGCCAAAATCGCGTTCTAAGGCCGCAGTATCCGCATACGTGACCGGCACATCGCCTGGTTGCATGGGGACCAGCTCTTTATGAGATTCGAAGTCGTAATCTGCAGGAAGCACTTTGGCTCGTAGAAGCTCCTCCTGCAGAATAGTGACGAATTCGAGCAGGTTTTCCGGATGCCCGTTACCAATGTTGTACACCGCATAAGGCGGAACCGGCAGACCATCTTCTCCTGTCTGCTTCGAAGGCGCACCTTGCATCACGCGCAGAATGCCCTCAACAATGTCATCAACATAGGTAAAGTCACGTCGGCAATTGCCATAGTTGAAAATCTTGATTGTTTCTCCTGCGCGAAGCTTATTGGTGAAACCGAAATACGCCATATCAGGGCGTCCGGCAGGTCCATACACGGTAAAGAAACGCAGGCCCGTAGAAGGAATGTCATACAGCTTTGAGTAGGCATGTGCCAACAGCTCATCAGACTTTTTCGTAGCAGCGTATAGGCTCACTGGATTATCTACCTTGTCATCCGTGGAATATGGAACCTTCTTATTGGACCCATATACGGAGGAGCTAGATGCATACACAAGATGATCCACCGGATGATGGCGACAAGCCTCAAGAATGTTATAAAAACCAATCAGATTCGACTGAATATAAGCATCAGGATGCGTGATGGAATATCGCACACCAGCTTGAGCGGCAAGATTCACCACAACGGTAGGTCGGTATTGCTCGAATACATCATTTACTGCGTCTTTATCTGCCAAATCAGCTTTGATGAAAGTGAACCCTTCATAATGAGAGAGCTGGTTAAGGCGATATTCCTTAAGACGCACATCGTAATAATCATTTACATTATCGAAACCGATAACATGAATCCCTTCAATAGAATCAAGCAGTTGCTTTGCAAGATTCGAGCCGATGAATCCCGCAGCGCCAGTGACCAGTACAGCGGCATTATGCAAATCAATTGTGTTCTTCATTTCTCCTCCTCGACATCCCTTTGCTGGGTTGGAATCTGCAAACAGCGCATGTATAGTTCCCCAAGAGAACGGATATAAAGGCTTTGTTGAGCTCTGCGATTGATATAGTCGCCGCATTCCTGTTGCATGACTGCATATTCATCACCATTGAGTGCTGACGCTTGCAATAGATGGTTTGCCAAATCATCTAACTGCCCGGATTCAAACCTGAATCCGGTTTTCCCTTCCACCACAAGCTCGGGAATTCCTCCGATATTCGCGCCGATTATTGGAGTCTGCGCTGCCAGGGATTCCAAACCTGAATAAGGCATGTTCTCCCGCCATTCGGAGCACAGCACGCTGAAGCGAGCATTGCCAACCTCGCGCTGAAGATCCTCTCCGGTCTTGTAGCCAAGGAGTTTGATACGGCGTTCAGCTTCAGGGCCGGCTGATTTGATGAGATTTTCGATAGCCTGGCGCTCAGGACCATCGCCGACGATATGCAAGGTCCAATTGGCTGGGAGGAGTTTGCTGCCTGCAACCCCACTATTCATCAAGCCTGCAGCCCGCAGGAACGCCCTCACCAATGTAAGGATGCCTTTTTCTTTGGAAAGTCGACCAAAGAACAAGAAATACGGCTCAACGGTATTGAACTTATTCGTGTTGGCTACCTTATGCGCCATGTCCATTTGGCTGGTGGTCAGGAAGTTCTGCATGGCCACGGTTCTGCCGGCATATCCACCCTCATCCAGCTTGTGCTTCATGAATTCACTGGGGGCGATGATTTTGTCGATCTTGTCGTAGGAATGATGGTTCTTCAGGAATTCCGCTTCAAGGAACGCCAGACCACTCTTCGCTTTCGATCCTTTCACACAAGTTTTCTTCACCGCATGGAAGAAGTGACAGTCAAGGCAATCGTCGCAAACCTTGCCGGAACCGTCCACCATCGTGTAAGCCGGGCACAGCAGAATATAGTCGTGCGCTGTATACACCACCGGAACACGGTGCTTCTTCAAATAAGGCGCATCCAGAATCGACAAAGTGAGCTGGCGATGCACATTATTTATATGAATAATGTCTGGCTGGAATTCTTCGAGCAGCGCCTCAAACTTGCGCTTCGCTTCGAAGGAATACACCAACGTCGCCGCTTCCTTCACTTTTTTGAACGCGGAAATCTTGCCGACGTAGTCCTTTTCGGATACGAAATACTTGCTCCAATAACTCGGCTCATTGTTTGGGTGCTGCATGGAGAAGAACGCAACCTCATGGCCGAGTGCTTTCAATCCCTCCGCAAGCGCGAAGAAATATGTTTCAGCACCGCCTTTGCGGTAGAAATATTTGTTGACCAGTAAAATCCTCATTTATCTGCTCCTCGGTAGAGCTTGAGGGTCGCTTGAACAACCTTGTCCCAGCTATAGCGGCCAGTGATATAGCCGGCCGCGCCGGTCTTGATTTTTCGTACCTTACCCACGTCTACGAGCAACTCACCGAGTTTGTCGGCCAAATCGTTCACATCGCCATGTCGGAACGTGACTCCATGCATCATTCCGGACTCATCACACAGCACATCAGCACATTCAGCGATATTGGAGGTCAGGCAGCAGCAGCCGTAAGCCAATGCCTCCAATAGGCTCATTGGCATACCTTCCAAATCACTGGGCAATACATATATGTATGCGTTGCTATACAGTTCTTCGAGTTCACGTCCTTCAATAAACCCGGTCAGAATAATGCGCTGATCTCCGGTAGCGGCCTGCTTAATCGACTCGTAGTATTCGGCGGAATCCGATGCGCCGCCCGCGATCACGAGCTTCTTGTCAGTGTCTAATCGCTTGAACGCTTCGATGAGGTAATGCACGCCCTTTTCCGGTACGATGCGTCCCAAGAACAGAATGTAGGAATCCTTCTCCAGACTCCACTTGTCAGCAATCACGTCAGGAGAAACGGATTCTACCGGCGCAATGCCGTTGGGAATGAAACGTGTCTCCCGCCCGTATGTGTCTTTGAAATACTGCTGCACACCACGGCTCAGCACGATTACCTCGTCCGCGCACGTGGCCGCAGTCCGTTCGCCAAGCTTTAAATACAGAGAGGCGAGCCTGCCCCATTTGGCTCGCTGCCAGTCCAAGCCGTGAATCGTGGCGACCGTTCGAATGCCGGCCCAGTGTGCGAGACGAAGGGGAACGCATGGGCCTTCCGCGTGGTAGTGAATCACGTCCGGCCTTGCTTTGAGGGCCTTCAACGTGGCGAAGAACGAGGACGATAGCGCGGCCAGCCCCTTGGCCTCGATGGTCGTGACGGGCACGACCCGCACACCCTTATATAAATAAGGTGCGTCCGAGATGTTCGACTCGTTGTCAAACTCCGCGCCGGCGACGTTATGCCCCTTGCGGCTATACGCCACGACCTGCTCGCCCAACGCGGCCATACGCGTGGCCAGCTCGTCCACCACGATCTCGACCCCGCCCTCACGAGACGGAATCCTCTTATGCCCAATAAACGTGATCTTCATGCCCGACACCCTGGAGAAAATCACGCCAACCAAAAGCTGACATAACGACCGTTATTTGCAATCGATCGACCTGTGGTCGGCATGCGAGTCCCGTCCTTTCCCTCCAAATGAACCCCGAATTGGTGTTTTTTTCACGCGCAACGCGAACCGCGCAGGAACTGCCAAACCCCGTTCATTATCTGCCAAAGTCAATTTTGGCATCCCCCTTAGACACACCCAGCCCCCCTCGCGCACTTAGGGGGTTATTCTTCACGGGTTTTCCATGAACACTTTGCTTGTTCGTGACTTAAAAAACTGTGTTTGAAATCTGATCCTGTCGGTTTTCCAGACATTTCTGAATGAGAAAAAAGAGACCTTTCGCTGTTTGTGGTGGGTGGTTTGGGTGTGGGGTGATGCCGGTCGGGTAGGTTGGAGGCATGGACACCTCTCACCTGTTCACCGCCGCGCTCCAGTTGCAGTCTCCCGGGAAGGTCGGATCCGTGGATTTCAGGGACGCGGGAGACGGCCGTCAGGAGCTGCACATCGTGATCGGTTTCGAGCCCGGTGCACTTCCATTGCCCCGGGACGGGCTGCCGGGAGGACGCCTACCCGGTGCATGACACGAGGGAACGCGTGTGGCGGCATCCGGACTTCTTCCAGTACAAGGCGTTCATCCACGCCGGACTGCCCCGCGTCACCTGTCCCGTGCACGGGGTGAGGACGGTGTCCGCCCCGTGGACCGGGCCCGGCAGCGGGTTCACGCTCCTGTTCGAGGCGCGGGCCGTGGAGATGGCCCGCCACCTGCCCGCCGGCACGCTCGCCGGACAGGTCGACGAGACCGACACCCGCCTGCGGCGGTCCGTCGCCCGCTACGTCGACGAGGCGAGGAGGCTGGAGGACCACACGGGAGCGGAAGCCGTCGGCATCGACGAGACCGGCCGCAAAGGCCACGACTGCATCACCGTGGTCGCCGACTTGGTGGAACACGACGCGACCGAGGTGGCCCCCGGCAGGGACCCGGCCACGGTCGAACGGTTCGCCAGGAATTTCATGGACCACGACGGAGGCCCGGAGTATGTGCGTCCGGCCGCCTGCGACATGAGCCTGGGTTTTCCGGAAGGGCATCCGCGAGCATCTGCCCCATGCGCGGCGGATCGTCGCCTACTTCGAGCACCCGTGCCAACGCCGTGCCCGGGGCGTCGACAGCGTCATCCAGAACGTGAAGAAACGGGCCCGCGACTTCCGCAACATGGACTGCTTCGCCACCATGACCTACCTGGCCTGCGGCAAACTCGGCCTCAAAGCCGTCACCACCACCTGACCATCACCCACCACAAACAGCGAATAGCCCTCTTACTCTTAGCCTGGAAAGACAAATCATCCATGCAGTGAAGGCACCTTCTTCTTAAGAATGATCTTGTCGTCGGCCACGTCCTTGAGGTGCTTGCCGTACGGGCTCTTGCCGTACTTCTCGGCGGCCTCAAGCAGCTGCCCGCGGGTGATCCACCCGTTCTCGTACGCGATCTCCTCGGCCACCGCGATGGGCAGGCCCTGCGCGCGCTGCACGGTGCGCACGAACTCGCCCGCCTCATACAGGGAATCCATCGTGCCCGTGTCCAGCCACGCATAGCCACGACCCAGCGTACGCACGTTCAGGGAACCATCCTCCAGGTACATCCTGTTCAGATCGGTGATCTCCAGCTCGCCGCGTGCGGACGGCTTCACCCGCTTGGCGAACTCGACCACACGTTCGTCGTAGAAGTACAGACCGGTCACCGCGTAATTCGACTTCGGATGCTTCGGCTTCTCCTCGATGCTCACGGCCTTCTTGTCCGCATCGAACTCGACCACGCCGTAACGCTCCGGATCGTCCACGTAATAGCCGAACACGGAAGCGCCCCCGCCGTTCTCCGCCTTCGCCTTCGCCTTGCGCAGCGTGGCACCCAGTCCGTTGCCATAGAAGATGTTGTCGCCGAGCACGAGCGCGCACGGCTCGCCCGCGATGAACTCCTCGCCCAACAGGAACGCCTGCGCCAGACCGTCCGGGGACGGCTGCACCTTGTAGGAGAATCTCACGCCGTACCGGCCGCCGTCGCCAAGCAGTCGTTCGAAATTCGGCAGGTCCTTCGGCGTGGAGATGATGAGGATGTCCCGGATGCCCGCCATCATGAGCACGCTCAGCGGATAGTAGATCATCGGCTTGTCGTACACCGGCAGCAACTGCTTCGATGTCACCGTCGTCAACGGATACAGCCGCGTGCCCGAACCACCGGCCAGAATAATACCCTTCATGGGGACCCGCTTTCCTCACAGTCGTAATCAGCACACACCAGCTTAGCCAACATACCGTGGAAACAGAAAACCGCGCAGACCATTCTGCGCGGTTTCCCCACTGGAATTGGCGTGTCGACGGCATGTCGCCGCACACGCCAATCGGGCTACCTATCGAGTTCCCCGCCCACGTATTCCCTGAGCGTCTCCTCCCAGTCGGCGGGCGTGTACCCGGCGGCCTCGATCTTGCCGAGCGCCAGCGCACTGTGCACCGGGCGCGGGCTGACCGAGTTCCCCGCGTTCGCGAAATACTCGGCCGTCGAGATCGGCTTGACCTTGTCGCCGTTGCCGTTCGTCAGGTCGAACACCTCCGCGGCGATGTCCGCCCAGCTCCTGACCGCGCCCGAACCGGTCAGGTTATACGTGCCATAGGGAGCATGGCTGTCGAGCAGGTGGAAGATCGCCTCGGCCATGTCCCTGGTGAACGTGAGGCGCCCGTACTGGTCGTCCACCACCGTCACCTGCCCCAGACCGTCGTTCTCATCAGCGACGCGGTTCGACAGGCCCATCATCGTCTTCACGAAGTTGCGGCCCTCGCCGATCACCCAGCTGGAGCGCAGGATGTAATGCTCGGGAGCGTTCGCCACGGCGATGTCGCCGGCGGCCTTCGTCTGCCCGTACACGCCCAACGGAGCGAACGCCTCATCCTCCGCATGCTCCTCGGCGGTCCCGTCGAACACGTAGTCGGAGCTCACGTGCACGAGCGTGATGTGATGGTCCTTCGCCACCCGGGCGAGCAGGGCCGGGCCCTGCGCGTTCGCCTTCCACGCCACCGGACGTCCCTCCGCGGTCTCCGCCCTGTCGATCGCCGTGTACGCGCCCGCGTTGATGATCGTGCCGTACAGGCTCCAGTCGTACTTGTCGTACGCGGCCGGATCGGAGAAATCGAACTCGTCGATGTCCGTGTACTCGAAACCACGCAGACCATGCGCCTCCGCGTACGCGCGGACCGCATGGCCCAGCTGGCCGTTGCAGCCCGTAACCAGCGTGCGCTTCGGCTCCATCGGCCTGGCGTCCCTAAGCATCGGATGATGCAGGTCCGCCTCGGAGCGTTCGGACTCCTCCAACGGAATCGGCCAATCGATGTCCAGTTCCGGGTCCGCGAGGTTCACGAACGTGTACGTCTTCTTCTGCTCCAGCGACCAATGCGCGTTCACCAGATACGTGTACACGGTCCCGTCCCGCAAGGCCTGGAAGCTGTTGCCCACGCCGCGCGGCACATAGATTGCGCGGCTCGGGTCCAGACGCGTCGTGTACACCTGGCCGAACGACTCGCCCGGGCGCAGGTCCACCCACGCGCCGAAGATCTCGCCCGCCGCGATCGAGATGTACTTGTCCCACGGCTCCGCATGGATGCCGCGCGTCACGCCCTTCGTCGCGTTGAAGCTGATGTTGTTCTGCACCGGACCGAAATCCGGCAGGCCCAACGCGGTCATCTTCGCACGCTGCCAGTTCTCCTTGAACCAACCACGGTTGTCGCCATGCACCGGCAGGTCGAACACCAACAACCCCGGAATATTCGTCTCCTCGACCCGAAGATCCTTCTCGAAATCAAACGCCATACCCGATCACTGTCCCTGCTGCTTGTACTTGGCCTCGGTGGCGGCCTTCGCGGGCTCCCACCACGCGCGGTTCTCCGTATACCACTCGATCGTGCGCTCCAGGCCCTTCTGGAAGTCCGTATGCGTCGGCTCCCAACCCAGTTCGGTCCTGAGCTTCGTCGAATCGATCGCGTAACGGCGGTCATGGCCCGGACGGTCCTTCACCCAATCGAAATCGTCGGGCGACTTGCCCATCACGGTCAGGATGTCGCGCAGCACCGTGATGTTGTTGCGCTCCCCGTTCGCGCCGATCAGATACGTCTCACCCAAGCGGCCCTTGGTCAGGATGGTCCACACGCCCGTGGAGTGGTCGTCCGTGTGGATCCAGTCGCGCACGTTCTCCCCGTTGCCGTACAGCTTCGGGCGCAATCCCTCGAGGATGTTCGTGATCTGGCGCGGGATGAACTTCTCCACGTGCTGGTACGGGCCGTAGTTGTTCGAGCAGTTGGAGATGGTGGCACGGATGCCGAACGTGCGGTGCCAGGCGCGCACCAGCAGGTCGGAGCTCGCCTTCGTCGAGCTGTACGGGCTGGACGGATGGTACGGGGTCTGTTCCGTGAACTTCGCCGGATCGTCCAACGCGAGATCGCCGTACACCTCGTCGGTGGAGACGTGATGGTAGCGCACATCATACTTGCGGGCCGCCTCCAGCAGGCGGAACGTGCCCTCCACGTTGGTCTTCAGGAACGGCTCCGGGTTCGCGATCGAGTTGTCGTTGTGGGATTCCGCCGCGTAGTGCACGATCGCGTCATGCCCCGGAACGATTTTGTCGAGCAGCTCGGCGTCGCAGATGTTGCCGTGCACGAACTCCACGCGGTCGCCCAGAATGCCCCTGATGTTCTCCAGGTTGCCCGCATACGTCAACGCATCCAACACCGTCACATGAACGTCGGGATGATTGTTGTACACGTAATGCACGAAATTCGACCCGATGAAACCACAGCCACCGGTCACAATGATGTTACGAGGAGTAAACACTTCATCAGTCATACGGGCAATCATAGCGTTGCGGCCGTACGGGACCTGATGGCCCGAATTCAATTTGTAAGTGCAACACTCCGATCATCGGATTGAAGAAATTCGTATCCGATGGCCGGAGTGTGGTTTCATGTCTGCATTACTTGCGTTTTGCGTCTACACAGCTCAAGAAAAGGGCGGAAAAATACTAGTTGTGCAGACGCGACGACCGCAGACGGGCCGTTGCGTGTACGCAAATTGCGGAAGCGACCACCAGTAGCAGCGAGATGATGGAGAGCGCCTGCACTGCGGATCCGGAGCGAGGCATTTCCGACTTCGCCGGCTTTTCTGGATCGCCGGGTTTGCCAGGTTCTTCTGGCTCTTCTGGCTCTTCTGGCTCGGCGACGGCTTTGATAGTTGCCGTCACTTGGGCGCTTACGCCATCATGGTCGGAGGTACGCAACTGTGTGCCCGCTCCCCCACTCGGGTCGGCAATGCCACGCGAAGAAGCTCCGTTCGACATTCCGGAAGACCGGACCGCATTCGCATCCATAAAGTCTTCATCCGACGTATTGCGCACGGCGGTGATGGTGATGTTCTGGCTCACGGCTTCGAAAGCTTTCCTCTTCCCAACCGCTTGCATTGCGCGATCGATCTGATCGTTCAACGCCTGCAACTGGTCACTATCCACCACAAGACGGTAGTCGGCGATGCCGTTCAGTTGCGTTCCCGTCAAGGTCAGTAGGTCGTCGGCACTCAGCTGCTGAAGGCCGCTCGCCGGATCCAATTCCACCGAAGTCTGCTTGCTGGAGATCGCCAGATCGCCGACATGGAACATTCCGTCACCCATACCATCACCGCTAGTGCCGCCTGAAATCAGCCCAAGCGAGTCAGCCAAGTACGGCGCAAGATTCGACAAGTCGGAGAACGAGCCACTCAACAAGGCGAGCGTGTTCAGTCCAGCTGGAATCACACCCCGGTATTCGCCACCGCGAACAGTCACATAGCCAAGATTTTTAGCGTCATCCAGCAGGTTGAATAGCATCGGCGCGGTGAACGTTCCGCCCGAAAAACTGCCTTGTGCGGAAGTCTCATTCGTTTCGGCAAAGCGCATCAACGTTGCATCCGAGGTGAACGTGCCACTTTCCACGCGCAATGCGCCACGGCAGTCAACCGCAGGACGGCTTCCACCAGCAACCGTTCCCGGGCCGACAATGGTGAGCTGCATGTTCGCAGGCACAGTGATCGCAGCAAACCCAGCAGTTCCACCGGATTCAGCGGATTGCAGCACATGCCCGTTCAAGTCAAACGTTACGTTTCGTACGCCTTTCGATGGCGTAATCGTAACGCTTTCCGTCACGTCGGCTAGCAATGTGACCGTCGTGTTCTTCAACGTTGTTCGGCCGATCGCCTCCTGTACGCTCGCGTAGGTTGCGTTGCCCACTTGCGCGACCGCCTGAGATTCGGCGGCATCGGCAACTGCATCTGCAGAGAACAGCAGCGTTCCAAACAGCGACGCGATCGCGAAAACAGCGGTCAGCACCACCGAAACCAAATACTTACCTTGCGTTCGCGGGCACACATTCACCCGCTTCTCATGACTACGCATGATTATTTCCTTTTATAGGTTCTATTGCATATTTCAATCCGCACCGAAGTGCGTGGGACCACCCTCAGCTGTGAGGGATGACGTTACAGAAATCATGGCGCCATGCTGCATTAATTATCTCACAATGCGCAAAGGAAAGCAAATTACATATTTTGAAAATCCAAATCTTATATGAGATATATCAAAAGACAATCTTTAGTTATAGTGGACCTCATCACATAAGTTAAAACTGTTTCACATGAGTATCACAATATTCCTCACACGAATAAACGTATCCCAATAACTGCAAAATATACATATGACGAATAATTGTTTCCCATCAAGAAACAAGCGAGCCCACAATCAAACAAGCGAGGTCGCAACCACACAAAAACACATTTCCCATCTGCACCACGTGGGAAAGCAAAAGAGCGCTCCGGGAGGAAGCGCTCTGATTTGCACGACGATTCGTGCGAAAAGTACTGCGGAATTTAGTAAGATCCGGTGCCGCGGAAGACCACGAGCACGGTTTTTGCGAGAATCGCAAGATCGCCTGCAATGGACCAATTTTCGATATAGGAAACGTCCAGATATTCGCTCTGCTCCTGCGAAAGATCCGAACGGCCAGAAACCTGCCACGGACCGGTAATACCAGGCTTAACCAGCAGTCGCGCGGAATAAAGGGAACCATAGCGGGCAACCTCTTCCGGCAAAGCCGGGCGAGGACCAACCAAAGACATGTCGCCCTTCAAAACGTTGAAGAACTGTGGGAATTCATCCAACGAAGTCTTACGAATAAAACGACCAACCTTCGTAATTCTCGGATCATCCTTCATTTTGAAGATGAAACGATCGGTCTGTCCATTTTCTTCGGCAAGTTTCTTCTTCAATTCTTCCGCATTGGTAACCATGGAACGGAATTTATACATGGTAAACGGCTTGCCATGCAAACCGATACGCTTCTGCGAGAAGAAAACCGGACCACCGTCATCAAGCTTGATGGCGATCGCCGTACCCAACATCAGCGGTGAGGAAATCAGCAGCGCGAAAGCCGACCCAACGATATCCAGCAGGCGTTTAATCACGTACGTCGTATTCGTATACTGCGGCAAACTTGCCAGCAATACAGGCTGTTCGGCCGTATTACGCAAGTACAGGCGATGACCGCTCACATCTGCCAGAGACACGGCCAACGCAAGCTCCATGCCAAGGGATTCGATCGCAAGCGAAATGCCATGCAGCATTTCGGAATCACGGGAAAGCACGTCGGCAACGTACACTTCCTGTGCACCCAAGCTTTCGCACGTACGCGGGAAAGCGGCATTGAACGGAATCACCTTCAGTTTGTCGGCACCTTCAATGGAAGGATCAGGCTCGAACGACGTGACCACATAAGCGCCTTTCTCATTACTGTCAACTTCGATCGGACACACGGCAATCGGCGAATAACCCCAATTGGAGTAGTCCCGCATGGTACGCAACGCACGATTGATACCGTCGGAAGAGCCGAGCACCACGGTCTTATACTTGCAGGCACCCTTCTGACGGCTGCGATGCTGCCACTGACGCATCTGCCAACGGGCGATGACTTCTAGGAAGAATGCAATGATCGGAGCGACGATAAGCGCGGTTCGTGGCAAGGAAAGATTGAAAATAAAAGCAAGCGAGCAGTAAGTGATGATGGTGAGCAGCGACGCGTTGATGATTTTCGCATACAACTCGTAGCCTTCCGCCATCACATGACGATGGTACGTTCCAGCAAAAGTGAGGCTCAACACCCAGATGAGACTGAAGCAGATGAGGAACAGCCAGAACGGCATGGCCCCATTGATGGCATTATATGCGGTATCATTGGCCCAAAGACTGATGGACAGCGAAATCAGCATGACCGCAAGATCGACCATCACCAGGCAAGCGACAAAGGAATAACGCCATGCGGGCACGACCTGGTTCCACTTGCCCTTGTACCCTCCATCTTCACCAACGGAAAATGGGGTGTTCGAAAACGTCATCGGCTCGAACTGAGGGCTGTCGCCTTGCGATCGATTTTGCTGCTGCTTTTGACCCTGATGGCGTGATTCGGAAGAAACAATATGAATTTCCTGGGTTCTCACCACTTGATCTACCCCATGTTCAGAGTCGCAGAAATCGCTCTGCATGACTTCTCCCTCTACTAACCGCATCACACTCACCCCCGCAAAGAAGGGGGTTCCCTCTATGAAGAGATACTATCATAGACCCTGTTAAAACAGTAGGATCCTAACTTGCTTTTGCGGTTGAATTACTATTGGAAACACTTGTTTTTGACGAGATACGACGAAACGCGAGAGCAAGAACGGATGAAAAGTTGGCGTCCGTTCCGTGAACGTGGGATTACATGCGAATATACCCGCATATTCCCCCGCACTCCCCTGTTACAATATGGACTGTTTAGCCGTTTGCTCGACGGCTTGCCCGTTTGGTGGCCGCCTGTTTGGCCACTTAGACTGCCTACGGAACTGTCTAGCGGCCCTCAATCAGCGGGGTCTGGCGGAGGGTGAGCGGCTCACCCGTATCCGGAGCGGACTGCACATGCACGGTGATCTCATAGGATTCGCCGGGCTGCAACGTAACATCGCCCACGCCCACGGTCAGGCCATTATGCAAAGTCACACCCTTGTAATCGTCGGCATTCTGGAATTCCCAATCCACCAAACGACCGTTCGCAGGCGCGTAAATGAACAATGCCGTCTTGATCTGGCCTTTCGGAACGATATTTCCGGCACCAGTCACATAGTCAGCTTCGGAAGCCGCTTCCTCCGCCGTCATGGTGTTCTGCAACTTGATATGCACCGTATACTGGTTCGCGCCATTTCGTGCGACCTTCTGGAATTCGGTAGTCACTTCGCGATGCAAATACCAGTCCATTTTCGACTCGGTTTCGTCGGAAATATACACGCCGACCTGCGGTTTTGCACCTTCCGTAATCAATTTGCCGGAAATCGCGGAATCGGCAATCAGATTCTGCTCATCCTCGTGCGCGCTCCACACCATCACATGTCCCTGCTCAACAGACGTGGAAAGCGCCTTGACATACGATTTGAAATCGCCCGCATTCTGCATGATATGGTCGAACGCAGCCTGCGCGGCAACCGCGAAATACTCGTCCGTCTCCTGCGGAGCCATGCGCGCATACACGTCATGCAGCAACGTTTGGGTAGTATTCGTGCCATCCAACGTCGAACCGTCAGGCATGGCAACGCCACCGGTCACAGCCAGCATGTTCTGCAGGAACAGCGGGTCAATGGCGATCACACCATCAACCGCAACGCCATACTGGCGATTCCACATGGCGCTCACAATCTCGCCGGTACGCGGAAAATCAGGCGTGAAATTCACGTCGCGAATATCCTTGCCAAGCTTGTCAGTAAACAGCAAACGTTCCTCGGCAGTCAAATCCACAACCGGCTCGTCGGCATTCTGAATTTCCGAATCGGAAACGAACGGCTGCAAGCTCACGTGACCACCCTGCACCGTGACCAGGCCGAGCGATCCCGTAAGGCCGCCAGACGGTCGCGCCTCCGCATTTGTTTGCGCAAGAATCAAATAATTGCGCGGAGCATCATTCGCATGGCTTTCCGTACCCAACATGCTTGGCAACACCTGCACGATGGAATTCAAGGAATGCACCATGCTGTCAAGTTTTTCGCAATACGTTTCCGCGGTTCTCAGGGCGTCCGCGATCTGCGCGACATGCGGGGCTTTCACGGTTTTCACTTCCCGCGTGGCCTTGTCGATCGTATCGTCCGCGATTTGCAGAGGCTGTTGAGACGCTTCCAATCCGGAAATTTCGATAGTGCCATTTTCCACGTGAACATTATTCAGATCAATATTGTCGGCCGCCTGCAATAATTGCGGCAGCGCCTGCGACGAAATATTCTCCATGGCGGCCACCGTGGTACGCACGGCGGAAATATCATCGCCCACATACGGTACGGCCGACGCCAACTGCCAGAGCGGCGAAGACGTCTGCTTGTAAGCCTTGCTCACATGATTGGAGAACGCGCTGACCTGTTCCTCACGCTTGGATTTGTCGGAACCGACGATTGTCTGCTGCAAGCCTTGAGCACTCGACACCGCCTGCTGCAGCTCGTTTTTCACGTGCAGCGCAGACCATACGAATGCGCCGGCAAAAACGGCGAGGGCTGCGACTATCACGAGTACGCCGATTAGGATCTTGCGACGGCGGCGCTTGCGCTTGATTTGGCGAATATGCTCGGCGCTCATACGGCGGCGCACGCGGCGGGAATGCGGGGCGCTGGAAGTGGAATCTTCTGGACTGGCGGTTGCGTCGGAGGTTGCGGTTGCGTCGGCGGCTGAACCGGCATTAGACTGCGGCTCCTCCTGACGGCCTTGCTCAGGCTGGACGCCGAATTCTTCAGGCTGGTCAGACGCGCCGTTCATATTCCGTTTCGCTCCCTAATTGTTTGCAAGCACTTCGGATTCCTCAGTGTAATAGTAGGGGGAGTCGACGCAGCCTACGGAGCAATAACGGGGTAAACGGAAGTATTACCGCTCACAAATATCTGAAGCACGCATTTAGGGCGACGCTTTCACAAGAGTGTCACTATATGGACACTTTCCGGCATTTAAAATCGTTCTGATACGTTCATCCGATAATCTATAGGTTGCAAAACGGTGCTTAACAAAAGAGGCAATCATGAGCGAAGAAGCAATACGAGAAGAAGTGGCGCAAGCTGTGGAAGTAGCCGCAAACAAGGCCGCCGAAGAGGAAATCAGCAAGCTAACCGAATTCGAAAGTGCCATCGACGAAACGCTCGCCTCCGGATATTTGGACGATACGCTAACAGTCACCGACGAAGACGGCGTGGCACAGGTACTGCCGGTGCTTGATTCCGAGCCGATCTCCCATTTGGTGGAAGGCCTTGAAGCTGTGGGCGGGCGTGCCAACGTGTTCGTGCACACCAGCGCCGGCGTGGTGGCCCTCAGCGTGGTGGGATACAAGCCCAACGAGGAAGAATAGCCGTCGCAGCATGCGCAGCTAGACGGCACGCATGCGGTTGAGGGCGCGCTGCACGGTTTCATGGGTGGAACCGGCACCCTGTCCACGCACGCCGAAGAACACCATCAGCACCATCACAAAGCAAATCGCAGCGCTGATGCGCAACGCCCACTGAATGCCGAACACGTTGGCAGCCGCATACACGGCTTTTTTGCCACCGAGCGCAGCCCAACGCAACGAAGTGAACGTCTCCATCAAAATAACCAACACCGGGGCGCCAATCGCGCCCGCAATCTGACGAACCGTATTCGTCACCGCGGATCCGGCGCTCACCTCTTCCGGTTCCAAACAATTCAGCGACCATGTGGTAATCGGCATCAACACGAAACCCATGCCAATCTGACGCACAAACTGCCAAATCGACACCCACCAAATCCACGAAGTCATGGAAATCAAACTCATCATGACCGTGCCGAAACACAAGGTAATCGTACCGATCAACGCCACCGGACGCGCGCCGAAACGGTCAAGCACCTTGCCACCGAAAAACTGCGAAATGCACTGGCCCAAAGCACCCGGAAGCATCACCAGGCCACTAATCGCAGCAGAATATCCACGGCAATCCTGGATGTACAGGGGCATGATCACCATAATCGAACTGAACGCGAAGAACGCAAGCGCGGCCGTGATCGTGCCAACAGTAAAACTACGATTCTTCAACACGCTCAAATTCAACAGCGGCGGCTGCGCTTCAGGATTTTCAATCTGCCTGCGCGCGCCATGAATCTGACGGAACACAAACCAAATAATTCCCGTAACGCCAATCACCATTGGCAGCCAAACCATCGGATTTACAAACGAATACGATTCAATATTCGTAAAACCGAACATTAAGCCGCCAAAACCGAAAACAGACAGTCCAACGGAGAAAAAGTCAGCCTTCGCGGTTTTATCGTTCTCGCCGAAATTATGCAATCCAAAATAGGCAAGAAGCAGCGAGATAACGCCGATAATGGTCAACGTGAGGAAAATTGAACGCCAACCGTTCAAATCCGTCTGCACGCCGCCAAGCGTCGGACCGATCGCCGGAGCCACGCTCATCGCCATGCCAACCGTACCCATTGCGAAACCGCGGCGAGACAGCGGATAAATCGAAAACACAGTGATCTGCAGCACCGGCCACATCACACCCGTGCCAACCGCCTCAAGCAAACGCCCGATCAGCACCATCAAAAATGTTGGACCAATCCAAGCGAACAGTGAACCGATCGTGAACACAACCATGGAAACAAGCACGATTTCGCGCGTCGAAAAACGTCTCGTAAGGTATGCCGTAAGCGGCACCATCACGCCCATGACCAGCTGGAAAATCGATGTCAGCCACTGACCGGTCGTAACGGAAATACCGAAATCACTGACGATCGTCGGCAACGCGGCGCTCAACTGCAATTGCGTGAAATTACCGACGAACGTGATAAATGTAAGAATCGCAATGGAAATAAACGCCGTGCGCGTTAAATGACCGTTCTGATACGATTCCTCTCGAGTAAGCGCTCGGGACATACTCCGCTTCGCTGACATCAATCACCTTCTCCACATTCAAACGCACAAACTATATGATAGCCCGTATGACAGAGGCGTGGATATTCGCCTGCGGATTCCTGTTTTTGTCATTTCGGGGTAACGCTCCCCCATTTAGAGGTATCATGGCACACGAAAGTGCTAGGCAAGTTTTCGGCGTAGGCAGCGTCGAGGGGGGGGGGGAGGATGATGACGGTCAGGGCCATGTTCCACATTTGCATGGAGTTGTGGGGCATTTTCATATGTCTGATTTGCGCAAGCGGAATTTTCATTGCCACACCACAAAAAACCAGACGAACTCGCATCAAAATACTCATGCAGATTGCCTGCATGCTTCTTCTTGGAGCCGACGCACTCAGCTGGTATTTTCACGTAGATGCAGGCGAAACCACATACTACATGGTTCGCATAAGCAATTTCTCAGTATTCTGCATCAACTATATTTTCATGAGTTTCTTCGCAACCTATGTTTGGTTGACAGTGAGTAAACATCAGCATCGCAAACCAGCCGCATTGTATGCCGTCTACGCATTATCCGTAATTGGAATTCTCTTACTTATCATCACACAATTCACTGGTCTTTTCTACTATTTCGATGACCACAATCTTTACCATCGCGGTAATTTCTATCTTCTTTCGCAAGCAATTGCGGTCTTGGGAATCGCATTATGCCTCTTCATGTTGATCTCATATCGCAAGAATCTTGATCGCATTATTTTCCTTTCCATGATGTCGTTCTTCGTACTACCAGTATTGGCGACCATCTACCAAGCACTGGCATACGGTTTTTCATTGCAATGTTTGGCGATCGTGATTTCCACACAGATTATGTTCGTCATGGACACCGTGGAAATGAACATGCGATTCCACTCGCAACAGGCCGCCTACGAAAAAGCAAGGTACGAAGCCGAACATGACGGCATGACCGGTTTGCTGAACAAAGAAGCGGGATATAAACACATGCGCAAATACTTCGACCGCATGGATTTGCACGACGAAGCGATGCTGATGTTCGTCGACATCGACGATTTCAAAATCATCAACGACACATACGGACACACGGTCGGCGATTTCTGGATCCGCGAGACCGCATCCCAGCTTCGGCACATCTACCGGCAAGATGACATCATCTGCCGATACGGCGGCGACGAATTCATAGTACTTATCCGAAATACCGCCAGCGAACAGGTGCTCGAAACCACGCTGGGCATGTTCTTCCAACAGTTGACACGCACCTCGGAACAGCGCGGGCAAGACGTGCATTGCAGCGTAGGCGTGTGCCGCATTGCCGCCATCCGCATCAGCGGAAACAGGGATATCAGCAGAAACACGGATGAAGGAAACGGCGAAGATACCAGAGGCGGCGTGGATTTCGACCAATGCGTCAAACAGGCCGACCTGGCGCTGTACGAAACCAAGCGATTCAACAAAGGAACGTTCACCGTCTACAATTACGACCGTCCCAGCCAGCATCCGCAATCTGTGCCTAGGAACGGCCGGAAAGTGTGAGGAAGACGAGAATCACATTAAGCGCAACAATCAGCGAAACAACTACCATATTGATCGCGAATTTCACCGGACCATCCACATAGTCGCCCATTAATGAGCGATCGTGAGTGTATTTCATCAGCGGAATGATCGCGAACGGAATACCGATCGACAGTATCACCTGCCCTATGATCAGCGCCTCCGTCGGATTCTTCGCAAACCACAGTACAATCAATGCCGGCACAAGCGTCACCACGCGGCACGCCCACATCGGCGCTTTGACCCGCAACAGTCCATGCATAATTTCGGCGCCGGCATACGTGCCGACCGATGTGGAGCTCAGACTGGAAGCCAACAGTCCAATCGAGAAAATCGTGCCGACAACAGGGCCCAGAGCGGCGGCGATGGCATGCTGCGCGCCTTCGATCGAATCAGTGCCGGTCACGCCATACAGCGAATTCGCCGCGAGAATCAGCAGCGCCAGATTCACCGTGCCGGCCAGAAGCAACGCCCATACCACATCGACCTTGCTGCCATGCAGCAGCGTCTTGATGTCGGGCTTCTTTTGCCCCGCGGAATAATGGTCATTGACGAGTGTGGAATGCAGGTAAATCGCATGCGGCATCACCGTGGCTCCCAGCATCGAGGCGGCCATGAGCACGGTCGCGGACCCTTTGAAACGCGGGATCAAGCCCGTTGCCACCTGCGTGGGATTCGGCGGGTCGATGAAAAGACCCGCGATGAAGCCGAACGTGATCACCAACAGCAGCGCGATGATCATCTTCTCGAAAAGACGATGCGTAGGCCCCTTCTGGAAAATCAGCAACACCGTGGAAATCGCGCCGATAATGCAGCCGCCGACGAACAACGGCAGACCGAACAGCAGTTTCAGTGCAATCGCTCCGCCGATCACCTCCGCCAGATCCGTGGCGATGGCGATCACCTCAGCCTGCATGAAGAACATGAACCGGCCGGCATCCCCCAGACGTTCGCCCAGAATCTCCGGCAGACTCCGGCCCGTGACGATGCCGAGTTTGGCTGACTGGTATTGGATGAGCACGCTCATGCAGTTGGCCAGAACGAGCACCCATACCAGCAGATAGCCGTATGTGGCTCCGGAAGTAACATTTGCAGCCACGTTGCCGGGGTCCACGTATGCCACAGCCGCCACAAAAGCGGGGCCGAGGATGCCGGCGAGCGCGTGCCCGTAATGCTGGTGAGATTGTGGTTGCGGAGTAGTTATTGCATTCTTTGAATCCATATTGTCCTCCATATCCGCGCAATGTTATAGCGCGCTTACCTGCATGGAATTGTTACGGCCGTTACGCTTCCCGCTAAACTGGTGTGGAGAACATCGCATATTCGATTCAAGGGGTTGTTTCCATGGCTACTTTCCATACTCCGATGGTTACGCTTTCCGACGGCAATCTGATTCCGCAGATCGGTTTGGGCGTACTGCGCATCGACGATGAAGGCGTTACTTCCGTAGTAGAAGGCGCGCTGGAAGTCGGATACCGTCACATCGATGGTGCCGCGGGATACAACAACGAGGCCGGTGTGGGGCGTGCGTTGCGCAATGCGGGCTTCACGCAAGGCGAGCATCGCAAGAATCTGTGGGTGACCACGAAGCTGCGCGATTCGGAACAGGGGTACGATTCCGCGCGCAAGGCGTTCGACCGGCAGCTTAGTCTGCTGCAGCTCGACTACGTGGACATGTACATGCTGCACTGGCCGACGCCGTTCGACTGGCGTTCCGGCGAAACGTGGAAGGCATTCCAGGAGTTTCGTGCGGAAAACCGCGTGCGCACACTGGGCGTGTGCAATTTCATGCCTGAACATCTTGACCGCTTGTATGAGGAAACCGGTGAATATCCGGCCGTCAACCAGATCGAACTGCACCCGACCTGGCAGCAGCGCGAAGTTGTGGAATACTGCAAGGCGCATGGCATTGCAGTGGAAGCGTATTCGCCGATGGCCCGCGGCGCTGATTTGAACGCTGGAAATGGCACGATCGAACGTATCGCAGCCGCGCACGGGGTCACCCCGGCACAGGTGATCCTGCGCTGGCATATCGAAAATGGAACAATCATCATCCCCAAGTCGACGCATGCGGAACGACAGAAGCAGAATCTCGATCTGTTCGGTTTCGCGCTTGCTCCTGAAGAGCATGCCGCGATTGACGCGCTTGACGGCCCGACGCGCGCAGGTCATGATCCGATGACGTTCACTTACGCCTGATATTCCCCAATTCCGCAATTTCAGTGTGTTGCATGTATTATTTCAATACTTATGGCACGAAAGAATAATCGTAATTCTTATAATTATCGGAATATTGAGCAAGATGTGCGTGATATTCAGCGGGCTGGAAAACGGTTCAAAAAAAGTTGGATTAATGCTGACGGCCCGCTAGAACGCATTCTCATTCTGCTGGTCGTCGTTGCGGTAATCGGCGTCACTATCGGCATGCTTCTGCCGAAAATCAATCCGACCGTAGGTGAGATTACCGGCGAATACACGGCAACCGGCACTGCCGCGGAAACGTTGGAAAAACTTACGGTTGACGACAATCCCAGCAAAGCCGGATATGATCGCGACGCGTTCGGATTCCGAGAAACCGACGACGACGGCAATGGTTGCGACGTGCGCGAAGATGTGCTCGCCCGCGATTTGACGGACGTGCAATATAAGAACAGCCGCAGCTGCCAAGTTGCGTCGGGTACGCTTGATGACCCGTATACCGGTCAGACCATTCAGTTCGTGCGTGGAGTGAAAACGTCTTCGGCGGTGCAGATCGACCATGTGGTCGCGTTGGAGAATGCATGGCAGTCGGGCGCGAACACATGGGATCATACGAAGATGTACCAATTCGGCAATGACATGTACAATCTGCTGGCCGTGGATGGGCCGGCGAATCAGCAGAAGGGTTCCGCTTCGGCCGCATACTGGCTGCCGACGAACAGCGAATACCGTTGCGATTACGTGGCTCGGCAGATTGGCGTGAAAGACAAGTACGGACTGACCGTCACCACGCAGGAAAAGCGGGCGATGCTGTCCGTGCTGCATGGCTGCCCGGCGCAAAGCGTGCCGGAGCGGTGAGGCGCGTGGCAGGTGGCGGAGCGTAGGTGCGCGGTGAAGCGTAGGTGAGTGGCGGAGTCTCCTGAAATGTGTCACGATTCGAAATTTCGGCTGTTTTTTCGAATCGTGACACATTTTTCCTTCCAAAAAAGCAATACGGGGGTATAAACGACATATTCCCAAGGAAAATGCCTCAAAAACATACCCCCGAACCGAAAGTGATGTGTCACGATCCAAAATTTTGGTCTTTTTTTCGAATCGTGACACAAAAAACAAGCCTCCTATATCCTGTGCGCAACCAAACGTATCGGAATGACGCGCGACGAACACGATTATCAGCGGCTTTCAAGGATTCCAGCGCCGATCGCCACAAAAGAGGCACAACACCGAGGAGTCGCGATCATGCGGAAAGCGGGCGGCCTCACGCGCGCACCCAACGAAACCGCATCAGTCAAGCAGCCTAAGCTTGCGGGCTTTCTGATAACGCAGCACCACTTTGCGCCATGGCAAGGGCGTGGTCACCCCAATCGGCCGACCGACGATCGAAGACAACGCATGGGCGACGTTCATGGCGAACGCGGCGCGATGCAATTCGTCGGACAAATCCAGCTGCGTGACCGAAAACACAGTCCAACCAGCGGCCGCAAGACGCGACAGCTTGTTCTGATCGCGCCGATATTGCGCACGGTCAGTACGATGATGGTCACCCTGATAGTCCAGGCCAAAACGATGCTCGGCATCGACAAGATCCAACGTCACCGCAGCGCCATTCGCAAAATTCACGCCGGGGACCACACAGTTCGGTTGCATAATCGGCAGGCCATAACGCACAAGAGTCAGCCTCATTTCGGTCTCCTTGGGGGAATCGCTGCCTGACTGCACGAGCGCCAACGCATCCAGACACTTGCTCCGGTATGGGACGTTCTCAGTTTTAACAAACTCAATCAGCCCCTTGCGAGCGGCGAATCGATGGCGAATCAACGACTCCGCAACCATGACGATGTCCTGGATACCCCACCGGCCGGCAGCCAAAGACCACGCCGGAACGGGCATAAGCACCGGAACTCCAGCAACCTCACGTACGTGTCGCGCGGACAAGCCCTTCCAGACATGCACGGTCACATCGGCCGACACCGATGTGCTTTTCTTCACACGGCCGCGACGAGCCGGCGATTGGGCGACCGTATGAAGTTTCGCCGGGGATTGCGGGAATTGGGAAGGCTGAGAAGCCGACTGCCGAAGACCTGGAATCTGATTCCGAGAAACAGCCTGGGAATCCGGGAAATATTGAAAATCCGAATCCGGGAAATCCTGCCCTAAGCGGATAGAGTGCTCGGAATGGCCGAAAGCCGGACTTTCTCCACTCCATCCATAGTCCACGTCCGTCCCAGCGTAACCGCCTTGCGACGAACGCAGCGAAACAACGGAGCAATCACTATCTGCGGGCAGCTCGACGCCCCAAATCGCGAGCGCGGTCTCGTGACTTACGGGATGCCGCAACTCCACGGACTGGGCAATGCGGAGAATACGCCAGCTGGCTTCGGACAGGATCGCCCGCTGGATCGGCTTGTATGCATCATCAGCATTCATGGCGTGCAATATAAACGATGGCAACGGTTTGATGTGCGTTTTTCCAAAGTTGTGGTCGGAGAACATGCGATTTGGGGCAGTTCAGCATGGCATGGCCGTAATTCCAACGATTTGGAGCGCAACAGCCTGTGGATAACCAATGGAGATGGTTCCAGCTACCACCGCAGCCTTTACAAGGGACGCGGCCTGGCACTTCCGGAAGTGCGGCAAACCGGTATTTCTTTTCGCTTGGGGAATCGGGGATGGATCAGCCTCAGCCCAGCCTTCAAGGCAATTCGGACCAATTCATCACGAACCAGCACAAACTAGTCTCAAGCGAGCCTTGAACCAGCTTTGGAGCGGAATCTTCCGCTATAAATGTGTCACGATTCGAAATTTCGGCTGTTTTTTCGAATCGTGGCACATTTTTCCTTCCCCAAAAACAATACGGGGGTATAAATCGGCGCATTTCCAAGGAAAATGCCTCAAAAAACATACCCCCGAACCGAAAGCGATGTGTCACGATCCAAAATTTTGGCCATTTTTTCGAATCGTGACACAAAACAAGCGACACGGGCAGTACCGGAAGAGTAGGTCCAAGGCCTGCTCTGGAAAGGGCGGAGCTGGCGCACAGATAGCGTGGGCAGTGCCGGAAGAGCGGAATCAAGGCCTGCGACGGAAGCGAGGAGGGCACTCAGGGGAGGAGAAGGCATGCGGAAAGCGGGAGCACTAGGCGGCGCGAAACCAAACACGCGACACTAGGCACGGGTGGTGGCGCGGGCTATGATGCGGGATTGGGTGGTGATGAGCTCCGGTTCCAACGTACGGCTGCCATCGATGCGGTTGATGATGCGGCTGACCGCGGTCGGCGCGATCCAGTCGAGGCAGGAATCCATGGTGGTCAGCGGCGGCTGGAAATATGCGGCTTCCTCGTTGTTGTCGAAGCCGATCACCTGCACCCGGTCGGGCACCGCGATGCCGTTCGCTGCCAAAGTGAACAGTGCGCCCAACGCAAGCTGGTCGTTGAACGCCACGATGCCATCGAAGGGGATGCCGGAGTCGACGATGCGCTGCGTCATGCGCGCGCCCGAGCCGATGGTCCAATCCTGGCCGACGTTGGGCACTAGCCGTGTGTCCAATTCGACGCCTTGGTCGGCACACGCTTCGAATATGCCTCGCATGCGCAGCTGCGCGTTGCCTTCCACGGCGTCGCGCAGCTCGAGGATATGCTCCGGATCGGTTCGCGAGCCGATCACCGCAAGATTCGTGGCACCGTGGTCGAACAGGTATTGCGCGGCGAGACGCGCCTCCTGGACGTCGTCCGGGGTGACATGGTCCGCCTTGCCATGCGTGGACCGCGCGCCCACGCAGACCAGCGGATAATCCACGTCCAGGTCCTCGGGATCGAGATCCTCGACTTCGGAGATGGACAGGATCATGCCGTCCGACACCGTGGCATTGAAGTTTCGCAACAGCGCGCGGGCACCCTGCGCGGATCCTTCCGCATACGTGGTGATGTACACGGAATAGCCGTAGATGCGGGCCGCGTCGATCACCCGGTTGGCCAGTTCGGCCAAATATGGCGCGGTCAGGCTCGGCACCGCGAGCGTGATGAAGCCGGTTTTGCCGCGATTGAGATTGCGGGCCGACACGTTGACGCGGTAGCCGAGCCTGTCGATGACGTCCTGCACTTTTTCGCGTGTGGCGTCGGCCATGCGGCCGGAATGGTTGATGACGTTCGACGCGGTTTTGAGGGAGACTCCGGCCTCTTGCGCCACTTCACGCAGTGTGACGCGTTTCCTGTCGGACTTGTCCGGCTTCACTTCGGCCATATCTCCCCCTAACCGCATCCGTCATCGATATTCGACTTCCGACTTTACCGCCTTACCACGAGCACGCCGTTGCGGCGCACGGTGTACGAGCCGGGCTTTTCCTCCCGATCCGTCTGGAACAGGATGACCGGCTCGCCTTCGATGCCTTGCAATTCGACCGTCTTCTTGCCACGGGGCAGGTAGAAGTCGAAGGTGGCGTCGGCGGAGGCGCGCACGGTGTGCAGCACGTCGGCATTCTCCTGCGACGAGGCCGCGAGATATGCGCGGACCAGCTTCGTCAGATCGGCCACATCCAGGTCGCAGCCGACGAAATACGCTTCGCCGGAGCCGTACGGATTACGGGTGACCGCGGCCGTGCCGTCGAGCTCCCATTCGTCCGCTTCCTCGCCGGCGTACGTGGCAAGCACCTGCGCGTGTTCGCCGGTCACGTTCACGTCGTTCTGCCACAGGCGGGTCGTGGTGCCGTCCAGCGCGGCCGAATCGTCGGCGGACGACAGTCGGATCTCGCCCGGCTCGCCTTCGGCTTCGGCGCCGAGGATGTTGAATTCCTCGCCGCGGACGCCCAGCATCGAGCGCAACAGGCCATCGCCCGCGCCCGGGTATCCGCCGAGCCAAGTGTGGAAATGCTCGTCGATCAGTCCGGTCGCGTAGCCGACCACCACGCGGCCGCCGGCGGCCGCGAAGTCGGCCAACCGCTGCGTGTCGGCGGTGCTCAGGATCAGCACGGTCGGCAGCACGACGGTCTTGTACGAGCTCCAGTCGTAGGCGAGCGGCACGATGTCGGCGCGCGAGCCCGCGTCCAGGAACGCGCGGTACCAGTCACGCACGTCATGCCAGTGGTTGAGTTTCATGCTCGGCAGGGTCTGGGAGCGGGTGGCCCATTCCGATTCGGCGCTGAAGAGGATCGCCGTGTCGGAGTGCGCCAATTCGGTGCCCTGCACGCCGGCGTCGGCGAGCGTGTGCAACGACGCGCCCAGCTCGCACACCTGGCGGAACAGCTTCGTGTCCTCGCCGGCGTGCGGAACCATGGCCGAATGGAACGCTTCGGCACCGAACGCGGACGCGCGCCACTGGAAGAAGTTGATGGCGTCGGCGCCCATGGCCACATGGGCCAGGGAGTCACGCACGGTCTCGCCCTTGCGCTTGCGGGTGTTAAGCGGCTTCCACTGCACCGCCGAGGTGGAGTGTTCCATGACGTACCACGGCTTGCCGAGCGCGAGCGAATCCATGAGAGCGTCGGAGCAGGCCAGCTCGTCGAGGTGGGATTCGCCCTCGTGGAAGTAGTGGTCGTTGGATACGAAGTTCACTTCCTTGGCCCAGGCGGCGTAGTCCATGCAGCACTGGTCGGTGGAGACCATGAAGTTCGTGGTGAACGGCTTGTCGGGGCAGATTTCGGCGATCGCGTCGCGTTCGGCTTTGTAGAAGTCGAGGAGCATGTCGTTGCCGAACCGTTCGAAGTCGAGCTTCTGGCCGGGGTTGACCATCGAGTCGGCGCCCATGAACCGTGGGATGAGCACTTCGTCGAAGCCGTTCATCTCCTGGCCCCAGAAGGTGGTGCCCCACGCCTGATTGAGCGCGTCGATGGTGCCGTACTTGCGGCGGCACCATGCGCGGAAGGCCTCGAGCGCGTTGTCGGAGTAGTCCTCGCGGTTGTTCCACCCGTATTCGTTGCCCATGTGCCATGCGGTCACATACGGGTTGGTGCCGTACCGTTCGGCGAGCTTGCGGCACAGGGTCAGCGCGTATTCCTTGAACACCGGGCTGGTCGGGCTCCAGGATTGGCGCGAGCCGGCGTTGACCGGATGGCCGTACTTGTCACGCGGAAGGACCTCCGGGTGGCTTTCGTACAGCCACAGCGGCGCGGTCGCCGTCGCGGAGGCCAGGTCGACCACGATGCCGGCATTGCCGAGTTTGTCGATGATGCGGTCGAGCCAGCCGAAATCCCAACGATCCTCGGTGGGTTGGATGCGATCCCAGCTGAAGATGGCGAGGGCCACGGTGTTGACGCCGGCCTGCTTCATCAGGCGGATGTCGTCGTCCCAGATGTCCTCGGACCATTGGTCGGGATTGTAGTCGCCACCGAAGGCGATGCCGCGGCCATCCGCGGTCAGCAGTTCCGGCCATTCGAAGTTGCGTCGCGCACTCACGATTATCTCCTTTGGTAATTGGCATAAAGCCATGGTTTTTTGTATATTACATTCGTTATTCGCCCACCGGCATGTGGTACACCGGTGTAGCATACACGTCGGTGACGTCAGCGACGCACGCATCGGACTGCTCCAGGCGGGCCGCCATCGACGATGTTACCTTCACGCGGACCCCGCGCCTCAGCGGCGTGACGACCAGCGTCAGCTTTCCACCAGCGGCATCGATGGCATCCGCGTAATCGCGCAATCCGACCTGCCATGTCTCGCCGTTGCAGAAATTATCGGCGATCAGCACATCGCCGCAGAACAGCCAGCCGATATCGCCCTGGTATGCGATGTTCAGCATGACATCGGCGACCTGCCGTTGATCGCGGAAAAGCCGTCCCATGCCAGCCGGCAAAGCGATTTCGTACCGATCGGCGTGCAGTCTTCTCAGACGCGCATACACCGATACGGGCTCCACCGGCCGCGGAGAGCCGAGCAAGCCTTCCGGATATGCGGCGATCCCGTTTTCGGCGCGGGGCGATTCCAGCGTCCACCCATCGCCGTCCTCGTACAGCAACGCGTTGTCGTCGTCGACGAAGGCGAGGCCTCCGTCCAACACCGTCATCCGCCCGGCGAGCGCTCGTGTGACGCATACGATCTCCGCCGCGTCCCGGACCATGAAGCGTTCGAAATCCGCCTTGCCGACGGTGACGTCCTGGATGTCGCCTTCGAAATGGAACGTCAGCTCATCCATGCCATCGGGCTTGAGGAACACGAACGTGCGGAACGGTCGGCCCGGCACCCGCAGCACGGTGACCGGCTGCAGGTTGGCGCGGACGAGCCGCACGCCGTCCAGATCCATGTTGAACGGCAATATGCAGTTCTCCCCCTCGGCGAGGCCGATGCCGGTGAACCGTATGCGCTCACCGGTACCCGTCGTCACGTCGATTTGCTCACCGTGACGGCTCGGCACGCGCGCATGGTCCTGGAAGTTGTCGATGGACACGAAACCCCGTTCGCCATCGCTGCGCACGGCATACCGGAGGGTCTCGGAGTCGGACGGATCGATGCGGTCCTGCCCGTCCTGCAACGAGACCGGCATTCCGGCGAGTTCCGGCCCGAAGGCTTTGACGAACTCGTGCAGGGTGCGCAGCCGCCGGTAGGATTCCCGCACCTGTCCGAATTCGCCAAGGGGCGCTTGGAAATCATAGGAGCGTTTCGGGGTCTGCCCCTCATTGAGGAATCCGGCCGCGCCCTTCGGGTTGGTTCCGCCATGGAACATGTAGTAGCCGAGGAAATCGCACCCCGAGCCGAGCTTGATGTTGGCCATCGCGTCGACGGAGCGCTTCGGCAGCACGAAACGGTAATCGTACGAATTGAACATCCCGCCGCCCATCTCGCAGCAGGCGTACGGGCGGCTGTCCGGATCGTACGGGGGATCGAAGCCGTCGCTTGTGCTGGAGCCATGCAGCCTCCGGTATCGGTACTCGTCGGTGGCGGGATGCTCCGTCATCCCCTCGGCACCGACGCCGTCGTAGAACAGCCACGGCCGGTACGCGTATCCACCCCACAGCGGCAGCATGTCGTCCGGAACCGGTGACTGCCAGCCGGTGCAGGTGAACATCGGCGGGTCGATGCCTTCCTCGATCGCGATGTCGCGCAGCCGTTCCAGGTAGCCGGCCCCATCGTGGCCGGACGGCACCCATTCACGGCTGATGCCGGTGGTCATCTCCCAAGGAGCCGACGACGCCATGTACTCGTTGTCGACCTGGGCCGCGATGATCGGCCCGCCATCCTTGAAATACAGGCCGCGCAGCTGCTGCGCGATATGCGCGTAGAGACCGCGCACCGCATCGAGGAAGCCGGCGTCGAGGGAACGGACCTCATACGACTTGCCGTACAGCCAGTCGGGAAGTCCGCCGTTGCGCACCTCGCCATGGCAGAACGGTCCCAGCCGCACGATGACGTGCAGTCCGTGCCGGACGCACAATTCCACGAATCGGCGCACGTTCCTGTTGCCGGAGAAATCCCACTCCCCCTCGCGCTCCTCATGGTGGTTCCAGAACACGTAGGTGGATACGACGTCGATGCCCGCCGCGGCCATCTTCGCGAGTTCCGTGTCCCACCGTTCGGCGGCGATCCGCGAATAGTGCATCTCGCCGGCGATGGGGATCCATGGCGATCCGTCACGGGTCAGGAAGCGGTTCGTGGCGCCCAGGGTCCCGCCATCCGGCCCGCATGCGGCTGCGGCGCGGATGACGGGGATCCCGTATGCGGGCGTCCGCGCGAACTTGCTGGCTTCCGAAAGATCAACCTCATAGCGCATAACGCTGCTCCTTGTCGAATTCCCGCAAGCAGGAGGACCGGTCAGCCCTTGACCGAACCGGCGACCAGGCCGGCCACGATCCAACGCTGGCAGAAGATGAAGAACACGAACACCGGGATGAGCGCGATGGTGGTGACCGTCATGAACAACGGCCAGTTCGTCGTGAAGGTGCTGATCGCGTTGAACACCTGCAGCACGATGGTCTGTTTGTTGGTCGACGAGATGTACACGCTCGGCGTCATGAAGTCGTTCCACGTGCCCATGGTCTGGAACACGATGACGGTGGTCAGGATCGGGCGGATCAGCGGCAGCACGATCGTCCAGAAGATGCGGAACGGACCGGCGCCGTCGATACGGGCGGCCTCGATGATCTCATACGGCAGGCCGCGCATGTACTGCACGATCAAGAAGTAGCAGAAGGTCGCGCCGCCCGTGTAAAGCACGATCAGGCCGAGCAGCGAATCGACGAGACCCACCTGTGCCTCCATGCGGTACTGCGGAATCAGCAGCGTCTGGCCGGGGATGATGAAGGACAGCATGAGCAGCACGCCGATCACGGCGGTGAACTTGCTCTTCTTCAGGATCATGCCGTATGCGGCGAGCGCGCCGAACAGCACCTGCAGGCCGACGCCGACCACCGTCACGATGATGGTGTTCTTGAAGGCGTTGACAATGGGCAGATGCCCGAATGCATACGTGTAGTTCTCGAAATTCCATGTCTTTGGTAACCCAATCGGGTCCATGGACATCTCGGCGCTGCTTTTGAACGTGTTGATGACGATGACGTACAGCGGCACCGCGCAGATCAGCGCGATAGCGATGACGACGACGGAACGGATGATCGAGCCGATACGCTCGCGTTGCTGCAGAGTCATGACAGCCTCTTTTCTACCAGATTGGTGATTACCTGCTGCAGGGCGACCAACAGCGCGCAGCAGATGAAGAAGATGACGCCCAGTGCGGAGCCCAGTCCGTACCGGCTCGAACCGATGCCCGTGAGGATGATGGACTGGGTCACGGTGTAGGTGGAGTAGCCCGGACCGCCGCTGGTGAGGCCATACGGCAGATCATAGACCTTCAAACCACCGGTAAGCAGCATGAAGATGCTCACACCCATGGCCGGAACCATCTGGGGCAGTGTGATGTTGAAGAACTGCTGGCGACGGTTTGCGCCATCGACGGCGGCCTGTTCGTAGATATCGGCGGGGATAGCCTGCAGATACGCCAGATACAGCGTGGCGTGCCAGCCGATCTGAGCCCATACCGCTACGAAAATCACACAGAATTTGGCAAGTTCGGAATTCGACAACCACGGAATCGCATCGATGCCGATCTTGGCGAGCAGCGTGTTGACGACGCCGGACTTCAGCGGGGAGAAGATGTACTGCCAGACCAAGCCGAGCACGGCCATGGACGGCACCGAGAAGAAGAAGAACAGGGAACGGGCGAAGTTACGGCCGA
Source organism: Bifidobacterium sp. N4G05 (assembly GCF_002742445.1). Classification (GTDB taxonomy): domain Bacteria; phylum Actinomycetota; class Actinomycetes; order Actinomycetales; family Bifidobacteriaceae; genus Bifidobacterium; species Bifidobacterium hominis. The sequence continues at coordinate 227,427 of NZ_NJNQ01000002.1, forward strand.
AGAACTTGCGGTTGAGCACCACAGCCAGCGGCAGGGCGATCACGGTGATGAGCACGGTGGTGGCCACCGTGTACAGCAGCGTGAAGCCGAGGCCCGCGAGCAGCGTCGGATCCTTGAAGCACTGCACGTAGTTCGCGAACCCCACGAACTTCGCGTCCGCGAAATTGTAACCGGAGTAATCGGTGAAGCTGAACACCAGGCTTTGCAGGAATGGGATGAGGATCACCACGATGAACACCACCATGATCGGCAGCAGGAAGCGTGCCGAGGCGAAGTTCTCCATGAAGTTGCGGTGACGACGCTGCTTGAGATGCAACGCCTCTACCTGATCAGCGGAATGTGGACGCGCCGCTGACGCTGTTGATACTGACATGTTGGTTGCTTTCTACAAAACGTGAGATTGGCAGGTCCAGGCGTGGCGCGGACGGAAGGGTCCGCGCCAGCCTGCCGCGATGGATGTCTGTTCGCGATGGATCAGGAGAGGGTCTTGAGCTTGGAATCGAGGTTCTCCGCGGCCTGCGTAGGGCTGATGGAGCCGAGGGCTACCTGCTGCAGCTGGGTGAAGGTCTCGGCGCGCAGCGCGGTGGTGCCCTTGCTCCAGTGGGCGGAATTCAGGTACACGTTGCCGGTCTTGATGTACAGGTCGTAGGCGTCCTTGAAGTGGTCGTCCACCGTGGCGTTGAAGCCCTTGACGGACGGGATCAGGCCCAGCTGCTTCTGGTACAGCTTGAGGCCCTCGTCGGAGGTCAGGAAGGTGAAGAACTTCTCCGCGGCCTTGAGCTTGTCTCCGGAGATCTTGTTGTTGATGCCGAAGGCCGGATCGATGTAGCCCGGCGCGTACGGGGTGTCACCCTTCTTCAGCATAGGGATCTGGCCGAAACCGTAGTTGAGGCCGGTCTCATTGAAGCTGTCGATGTCCCACGGGCCGGAAGGATAGACCGCAAGACGTCCGGCGGTGAATTCCGACTTGACCTGGTCGCCGCTCAGGCCGGACACGTCGGAGCTCATCAGGTTCTGCTTGATCAGCTTGTCCCATTCGCCGTAGTACTTGCCATACACGTTCTTGAACGTGTCCTTACCGGCGTCGATCTTGGCGTCGAGCGCCTCGCCCTGCTTGGCGGATTCAGCGCCGATCCAGCCCTCGACGGCGTTGCCCAGTCCATCCTTCGGCTCAAGGTATGGGGTGATTCCCGCGGCTTTGAGTTTGCCGCACATGGTCAGGAATTCATCCCACGTCGCCGGGATGGAGTCGTAACCGACCTTCTTCAGCAGATCCTTGTTGTACACCCAGGCATTGGTCCAGGTGCTCACGCCCATGGCGTATACTTTGCCATCCACGCTATAGGCCTTTTTTGCGGCATCGCCGATTTTATCCATGAAGCTTTCATTGCTCAGGTCCTTGGCGTAGTTGCCTTTGACCAGATCGCTCAACGCCTCCGGAGGAACGATGTAGACGTCGGCCAGGTTTCCGCCGGAGATTCGAGTCTGCAGCGTCTGCTGGTAGCCACTCTGGGAACCGGTGGTGGTGCTGTAGTCGATCTTGATGTCCGGATTGGCCTTTTCGAACGCGTCGATGATCGGCTGGTACTTGTCCTGCGAATTGTTCGAGAAGAACGACAGCGTGGTCTTGCCGTCGGCGGCGTTTCCTCCACCGCACGCGGCCAGCGGAACAAGCATCGCCGCAGCGGCCACCGCCGCAATCATCCTGATGGATTTCTTCTCCATGATGTACTCCTCCTTGTGTTCCATCATTGGCACCCGCTTTACGTGCGTTCATTCGTCGAACCCACTCCAGCTGCGGTAGATACACGTCAATATGTCTTCAACTGACCATTCAGTTGATTCGGGATATTTCCTTCCCTTTTTGGTATAACTGTGTACCTGTTGAAACAGTATAGGTTTTCCGGTGTACCATGTCAATTCAAACAAGGAAATTTGCATCCCATCGACCGCTACCCCTACAAAACATCGGCGTGTCGTATACCGGCAGCACCGTCGACAGCGGACGACGACCCGCCCGCACCATCCGGAGACGCGCAGCCCGAAAGCGTATTGCGGGTGGGCAGGACGCATGTGGACAAGTCGGTGTATTACGGGGGATTATTTTTCCGATGAATTCCCCAGTATTAGTTGGGATTGAAAAGATGCTGAAAGTCCACAGATAAAAAATCGGCGGCCCCAAGGAAATATCCTTGGAAGCCGCCGATATGCTTGCGTGCGTCGCGCTACGGGCTCAAGCGAGTACACAGCGTGCTACGCAGACCGTGAGCAACACAGACCGCGCGCTACACAGAATCGCAAGCTACAAACTCAGGAACAGCTCGTGAATGCGGGTATCGTCGGTAAGTTCGGGATGGAACGCCGTGGCGAGGATGTTGCCCTGGCGCAAGCCGACCACATTACCGTCGACCGAGGTCTCAACGGTCGCGGACGGCCCAACCTCGGCCACGAACGGTCCACGGATGAACACGAGCGGGAAATCCTTGAGCACCACGTCGGATGGGGTATCCTGCGGCACGCGCTCCCCCGGCATAACCGAAACGGTATTCGCATCGTCAGAGGCACCGAAATCTGCGGTCGCAACGAATGAACCAAGCTGACGGCCGTACGCATTGCGGCGCACGACAGCGTCAAGCGCGCCAAAGTAGACGTTCGAATCGTTATCCAGCTTGCGGGCCAGCAGAATCATGCCCGCGCACGTGCCGAACACCGGTTTTCCGGCGGCGATATGTGCTGCGATCGGCTCAAACAGGCCGGTCGAACGCAACAACTTGCCCTGCGTGGTGCTTTCGCCGCCAGGCAGAATCACGCGATCGATTGAATCGTCGAAATCCTCGGCGGCACGCAGCAGTTTCCACGGTGCGCCAAGCCGATCCAGCATCGCGGCATGCTCGGCGAACGCACCCTGCACCGCAAGAATGCCAGTCACGCCATGTTGTGCGGAAGCCGCACCTTCGGCAACGTCGGCCGATTCTTCCTTCGAAATGTATTCAACGGCAACAACCATCGGATCTCCTTACCCAAACCCATCGAGACCATCACGAATCACGCAAAACTGGCGGCATAAGGCGACCGACAGTCACACCCCATCCGCCCGCAATACGTGAAATTACAGCGAAATCACTCGCCGCGGGCGGCCATGATGGTTTCGATCTCGTCTTCGTTGATGCCGACCATGGCCTCGCCGAGGTTCTCGGAAAGGCGGGCGAGCAGGTCGGCGTCCTGCCAATTGGCGGTGGCCTGCACGATGGCAGCGGCACGCTTGGCCGGATCTCCGGACTTGAAGATGCCGGAGCCGACGAACACGCCTTCGGCACCCAGTTCCATCATGAGCGCGGCATCGGCCGGAGTGGCCACGCCACCGGCGGCGAAGTTGACGACCGGCAGACGACCGTTGTCGTGCACATACTTGGCGAGATCGTACGGCACAGCCAGCTGCTTGGCGGCCTCGTACACTTCGTCGTCGCGCAAAGAGACGAGCTCGCGGATCTGCTTGTTCATGGTGCGCATGTGGCGCACGGCCTGGATCACATCGCCGGTGCCCGGCTCGCCCTTGGTGCGGATCATGGAAGCGCCCTCGGCGATACGGCGCAGCGCCTCGCCCAGGTTCTTCGCGCCGCACACGAACGGCACGTCGAACTGGTTCTTGTCGATGTGGTACACGTCGTCGGCGGGGCTCAGCACTTCGGATTCGTCGATGTAGTCGATTTCGATGGCCTGCAGAATGCGGGCTTCGGCAACATGACCGATACGAACTTTTGCCATGACCGGAATGGACACGGCCTCCTGAATGCCCTTGATCATGGCCGGATCGCTCATGCGGGAAACTCCGCCGGCAGCACGAATATCAGCCGGAATGCGTTCGAGCGCCATCACCGCGCACGCGCCTGCATCCTGTGCGATCTTCGCCTGCTCCGGGGTGGTGACGTCCATGATCACGCCACCCTTGAGCATCTGTGCCAGATTCTTGTTCAGTTCGTTCCTGTTGTTGGCCATCGCCAGCCTTTCGTCGAATCGTATTCCACTCTTCTGCAAAGCGGATATCTCTTGACACAGATACTAACGATTTTTCATTACAAAATCATGCGAACTGAATATTTGCACGTCTCAAAAAGTTGCTTTTCTTAAATCTTGACAATCATTTTCATGATTGTTTCATTTTCTTACGATTTCGATTCCGTCGACGATTCCACAATTTCGCCCGCTTTTCTTACCTGTCATACGTTGTTTGCTTTCGATTCGCGCGCACAGTGCCTTTCGGCAGCGCTTTCGACGCACGTTATAAGAAATATGAATGACGCACGATTTTCATACGACCACATCGCGGACAGGGGTGCGATGCGCACACACTTGCGCAACACTGCGTGACACTGCATGCGCCACATAATGCTGCAAGGAGCTCTACATACGCAATATGCGATCGGCGACGCGCATGGTGGAATCGCGGTGCGACACCAGCACGACGGCACTCCCCTGCTCGGCGAGATTGTTGACCGATCCGAGAATCACCGACTCGTTATAGGCGTCGAGACGGCTCGTCGGCTCGTCGAAGAGCACCAGATCGGCGTCACGCAGGAACATGCGGGCCAATCCGATGCGCTGCTTCTCACCCTCCGAAAGGCGGCCACCCAGCTCACCGACCTGCGTATCCAAGCCGTTCGGTAGCGCATCGACCAACTCGAGCGCGGATGCCTTGGCGAGCGCCTCGCGCAATACGGAATCGGGGATGGCAGAAGCTGCGGAATCGAAAGAATCGCAGGCAATAGTGAGATTCTCTCGAATCGTACCATCAAAAAGGTAAGTTTCCTGCCCCATCATCGTCTGCACACGGCGACGCCAGCCAGCGTCAACCTGAGGCAATGGAATATTCGACAGCGAAATCGTGCCGGAATCCGGATCCCAATAGCGTATGAGCAGCTTCAGCATCGTTGATTTTCCACGGCCGGACGGGCCTTGAATGCCAAGAATGCCATGCCGTGGAACATCGAGTGAAACATGCTCGAGCACGGGGTGCGCGGCACTGGAATTGTAGCCGAATGTGACGTCGCGCATTGTCATGCCTTGATATTCCGGGCGTTCGGCACCCTGCTCAACCACAGCGGGAACCTCATCCATCAACGCGAACAGGCGACGTGCCGAAGCAAACGTTTGCGTCAAATTCGCCGGAAGCGCGCTCAATGCAAGCGTCGGACCAAACGAGCTGACAAGCAATACGAAAGCCGCAACCAGCGCAGGGGCGTTCGAATCCGCGGAACCCATCCAAATCAGGCCTTCCGGCATATCGGCGGCAGTGGAAACCACGGTGCACAACGTCATCACAAGGAAAGCTGCAATCGCGGTAAACAGCATCACCAACACCGCGCCCAATCCTGCAAAACCACCATTCTTCGCACTCAATCGCAAACGTTTGCTCCACAACGAAAGGGTGCACCGAGCGATGGAAGCGAGCCGGGCACTACCTTGACCGAAGCGGATGATTTCGCCGATACCGCGCATATCGTCAAGCATTTCGTCGCCAAGGGCGGCGGATTCCTCGCGGAGTTTCGGACCGATGCCTCGCACCGCCGACGCGAACAACTTTGGCAGTATGACGCCGACGGTGAGGTGCGCGATGACCAACGTCACAGCGAGGGGTGCACTTAGGGTGAGCAGTGCGAGTGTGTAGACGACGGTGGTCACAACGGCAATGACAATCGGGCTGATGGTGTGCGCGAAGAAGATTTCCAACAGCTCCACGTCGGTGGTGACCAGCGCGATCAGGTCGCCCTTGCCTTTGCCTGCAAGTTTGGCCGGGGCGAGACGCCGCAGAGCCACGAAGGCTTTCGTGCGGAACAATGCAAGCAGGCGGAACGCCACATTGTGGTTCATGAACTGTTCGGCATAGCGCATGCCGCCGCGGATCAGAGCGCAGACGGCCATGGCGGTGAGCGCTGCGGGAACGCTGAGATTCCAGATGGGCGAGCCGACGGCCGCGAAAGCCGCCGCAACGCCGAATACCGGCAGGAAAGTGGCGGCGAGATGGCCGAACGTGCCGCAGACGCACGCGACGATCATGTACTTGCGCTGCGGCCCAACCTCTTTGAGCAAACGCGCAATCACCCGCGCCGTCGGCATTGCCTTCGCGTCCGATTCTGCCGAATCGAACATACGAACGCCCGTTTTCGCACCCTGTGCGTCCGTTTCTGCAGAATCGGACACTTGGAGACCCATTTCCGCACGCTGCGTGACTGATTCTGCAGAATCGGACGTTTTAAGTGCGTGGGATGCAGAGGTGAAATGGGTTGCGTTATTGCGTAGACCTATGTTTTCTACGGTTTGTTGGGTGCGGAACAGTTTGGCGTACGTGCCGTTGGCACGCATGAGTTCGACATGTGCGTCCTGCTCCGTCACGCGCCCACGTTCGAACACCACCACATAGTCGGCATCGGCCGCATTCGCCATGCGATGCGTCACCATGATCACGGTTTTGCCGCGATCGGCAAGCGCACGAATGGTTTGCAGAATCAGGGTTTCGCTTTCCACATCGACGCTGCTGGTGGCTTCGTCGAAAATGTAGACGGCAGACTCCCGCAGCAATGCGCGAGCGATGGCGATACGCTGTTTTTGGCCTCCAGACAGATTGCTTGCGCCCTGTTCGATGGTCATGTCAAGTTCTTGCGATTGTGCACGCACGAATTCGTCGATATGTGCTGCTTCCAGCGCTTGCCACAGTTCGTTTTCGGTGGCATCCGGCTTGGCCATCAGCAGATTGTCGCGCAACGTCCCTGCAAAAAGGTGGCTTTGCGCCACCACGATGGCGATTTCTCTCGTAAGGGATTCGATGGAAAGATCGGCGATTTGGTACCGTTGCGTCGAGTTATTTCCTATGTTTCCGGGCCGCAGCCATATATATCCTTCATATCCGGAAAGATTTCCGGCGAGCAGTTCGACGGCGGTAGACTTGCCGGATCCGGACGGGCCGACGATGGCGGTCACCTGCCCGCGCCGCGCAGTGAAAGAGACGCCATGCAATGCGACGACCGAACCATTGCCATCTTTCGGCATGCCTGTTTTTCCGGCACCAACCACACCGGACTTTTTCCCGGTTTCCCCGGTTTCCACATCCGCCGCAGCACCTGCAGCCACGTCCGCATATCGGAACGACACGTCATCAAAGCACACGTCCACACCGTTATCGGAAGCGCCGAATTCCGGCATTCCCTGCATTCCGTGCGCAGGAATCGGCGTATCAAGCAATGCGAAAATACGCTTGGTCGAAGTCATACCGTTCATCGCAACATGGAAGAACGAACCCAATTGGCGCAGCGGAATGAAGAAATCCGCGGAAAGAAGCACTATTAGCAGCACGCCGGCAAGCGGCAATGCGGCACCGTTCGCATACTGCCAGATCGCCACGCCCACGCCGGCCGCGGCACCCCCGTATGCGACGACGTCCATGGCGGTGAGCGAGCGCAGCTGAATTTGCAGAACATTCATGGTCATTACGCGGAATTGTTCCGCCTGCTCGTTCATTTTCTTGGCGGCATGAGCATCCGCGTCAAAAGTTTTCAGCGTTTCAAGACCTTGTACATTGTCAAGAAACATAGATCCCATGTCGGTGTATTTGCCCCAATATTTTTTGAATACTCGGGCTGCACGCATTGCGACCATGCCAACAATCAATACAATCAACGGCGCGCATACAAGCAATGTAACAGCCGTCGGCATATTAATCGGCGCAACTATAAAAAATAACGTTACCGGCGCGAGAATCGCATAAAACAGTTGTGGCAGGAATAATTCGAAGAAGCTTTGGATTTGTTCAATGCCTTCACCGGCAGATTGCACCACATCGGCAGTACTGATATGTTGCGAATACGACGGTCCAATCGCAAGCATTTTATTGAATAATTGTTCACGCAAAGCGAGTTTGACACGCTCGGCCGCTTCTGCGCCGAAATAGGCCGCGGCGCGCATCATCAGAAAACGCAGAACCGCACAGACCACAATTGCCAGCGCGCATCCGATATACGTTTCCGCACTGAATCCGCCGTAGCCAAGGCCGACGAACATGCGGGAAAGCAGTCCACTATCGCCCATGGAGAACATTGGATCGAACGCCGATTCCACCACGGCAAGCACCGGCGAAAGCATGACCACCACCGTCACCACGAATACGACGTTGGACAGCAGCCCGATCCATTGGCAGAACACTTTCGCCGCAACCAACCTCCCCACGCCGGGAGCGAGGGAGAACAGCCTCTTGTCAAACATAAACACCTTCCGTCCAATGAGCGCACTCGCGTTGCCAGCTCGCCTACGGCCCAAAGCGCAATCGCCATGCATCCAACAAACGAATCGCAACAGGCCAATACGGGAAAACCGGTGCGTGGCAAACCGTTTTCAGCCTATCCAAGGCAGCTCGCAATCGTCAAGGGCGCATTGCATACAGCGAACCGTCGCAATCGAATTGCCATAATCGACCTCAAATCAGCAACGTTGAAAAGAGAAAGGCTGGATGTTCGCCGTTGAGCAGGCAGCCCTCTGACGCAAGGGGTAAATTGCGTCACTCGTGAGTGTACTCGATAAAAATCGCTCGCACCACCATTTCTTCGCATTTCGCTGATTTTACCGTCGTTTCGGGGATATTCGGGAAGCATGGCAGCACCCCCGCAACCGTTACGTCAAACTTTTTTTGAACAGACACAGCGCGACACCCATCGTTTGACTTTTGACGATTTTCAATCGTTTGTCAGTTCATACAAAGTTGCTCAAATATTTCTTGTCGCTTCTCACAATGCAGACTTACGGACCCGTAACTTACCATATACGAGGTGCGCAAGGGGTAGGTAACGCGGACACACGGTTTGCATCGCTCCCGCACGCATCACAAGCAGAAATACGCGGAAATAACGCAAAAACCGCGAGAAAGAGAACGCTCCATGCTCACCGAGTACACCGCACCGGGCGAATCCGTCGAGGTCGGCGACGACGAATCCATCTATTCCCTGCTTACCGGACGCATCGCGCGCACTGGCGAGAATACCGTGATCGCGGAACGCAAAACCGCCCCCGGCCAATGGATGAAGGTCACTACCGGCGAATTTCACAAGGATGTGATCGCCGCCGCCAAAGGTCTTATCGCGTTCGGCATCGCCAAGGGCGACGCCGTCACCATCTTCTCCGCCACCCGCTACGAGTGGGGTGTGCTCGACTTCGCACTGGCCGCAATCGGCGCGGTCAATGTGCCGATCTACGACACTGATTCCGCAGCGCAAGCCGAGCGCATCCTCAACGATTCGGATGTGAAACTGGCCATCGCCGACAATCGCGAGCGCTTCGACCGTCTCGACTCCGTAATCGACCGCTGCCCGTCTCTCAAGCACATTCTGATGCTCGATTCCAACGCCATGGGCGCGTTGGAAGGCTTGGGCGTCACCGTGTCCGACGAGGAGCTGGAAGCGCGCATCGATTCGGTGCATGCAGACGATCTGGCCACCATCGTGTACACGTCCGGTTCGACGGGAGCTCCAAAGGGTGCCGAGCTTTCGCACCGCAATTTCATATCGATCACGCGCGCGGGCAGTCTGGCGTTGCATGAGATCGTTCTCGAAGATCATCCGCGACTGCTCCTCTTCCTGCCGCTCGCCCACTGTTTCGCACGGTTCATCCAGTACGCGTCGATCGCTTCCGATGACGGCGTGGTCGGCTATCTGCCGGACACAAAGACGTTGCTGCCCGATTTGCGTTCCTTCGAACCGACATATCTGCTGGGCGTGCCACGAGTGTTTGAGAAGGTGTATAACGCAGCCTCCCGCAAGGCCGGCATGGGTTGGAAGGGACGCCTGTTCCTCAAGGCTGCCGAGGCCGCACGCGATTGGTCGCGCATGCAGCAGGCTGGTGAGAAGCCGACCATAAAGCAGACCGCCGAGCATCTCTCGTATGAGGCTTCCGTATACCGTACCGTGCGTGGCGCCCTCGGCCCGCGCATCCGCTACGTGGCATGCGGTGGCGCTCCTCTGGACGTATCTCTGGCGCATTTCTTCAACGGTATCGGCCTGCCGATGATTCAGGGTTACGGTATGACGGAAACCGCTGCGCCGTTCGCAGCCAACCGCGTCACCGACAATGTGATCGGCACTGTCGGCCAACCGGCTCCGGGATCATCTGTACGCATTTCCGATGATGGCGAACTACAGGTCAAGGGACCAAACGTGTTCAGAGGCTACCATAATCTGCCCGAGAAGACGGCGGAAGCGTTCACCGAGGATGGATGGCTGAAAACAGGCGATTTGGCGTCGATCGACGACGAAGGACGCATTACGATCACTGGCCGTAAGAAGGACATCATCATCACTGCCGGCGGTAAGAACGTCTCCCCGATTCCGATGGAACAGGAAATCGTGAAATGTCCGATTGTGGAGCATGCGGTAGTTGTTGGCGACAATCGCCCATTCATCGGTGCGCTGGTCACGCTGGATCCGGAAGGATTGGCAGCTTGGCTGCCGTCCGTAGGATTGTCTGCAGACACTCCGCTCGACCGCATCGCGACCGCCGCTGCCGTACATGATGAGATTCAGAAGTATGTGGACAAGGCGAACGCAACGGTTTCGCGCGCCGAATCCGTACGAAAGTTCGTAGTGCTAGATACCCAGTTCACGCAGGAAAACAAGTGCCTGACCCCGTCGCTGAAAGTGGTGCGTCCGGCAGTGAACCGCGTGTTCGCGCAGGTGATCGATCAGCAGCTGTACTCCGGCAAGCGCTGAATGGGGCGATCGTAGAGAAAAATACGGGCCGTCGTTGGGATTTCCCAGCGGCGGCCCGTATTTTTTTATTGCATCTTCGATGACGCTCGCAGCGTCATCGAAGATAACGTGCGCAACGCTCCGTTATTTCAGTGACGGTTGTTGAGACGGTGGTACATTTCGCTCAGCTGCAGTTCCTTCTCGAACTGGCGGGCGGTGGTGTTCTCGTCGATGACGGCGAGCTCGACACCGGCGATACGGGCGAAGTCCTCCCAAGCCTCACGACCGACGGAGGTGGTCATGCAGGTGTGGTGGGAGCCGCCGGCCGCGATCCAGCACTGCACGGCGGTCTTGAGGTCCGGCTTCGGCTTCCAGACAGCACGTGCGCACGGCAGGTTCTTGAGGGAACCCTGCGGCTCGACGATGGAGACCTCGTCCATGAGCAGACGGAAACGTTCACGCTCGTCAGCCATGGAAACCACGACGGCGTCGCCAGGCTTGCCAGAGAACACCAGACGCACCGGATCGGACTTGCCGCCGATGCCCAGCGGGTAGATGTCCAGCTTGGGCTTGGCGATGGTACCGATGGACGGGGAGACTTCCAGCATGTGGGAACCCATGTCGAGCTCGTTGCCGGCGGTGAAGTTGTAGGAGTAGTCCTCCATCAGGGATGCGCCACCTTCAAGGCCGTAGCCCATCACGGCGCCGATGCGCACCAGCACGGCGGTCTTCCAGTCGCCTTCGGCGGAGAAGCCCCAGCCGTACTCGGACGGGAATCGCTGCGGGCCGACACCCGGCAGCTGCGGCAGGGCACCAAGGTCTTCGAAGTTGTCAACGCCGGCGGTGCAGCCGTTTTCGCGCATCATGTTGACCATGGCGCACTCTTCCTTGGCAGCGATGAAGAGCTCGTCGTAGCGGGAGTCGAGCAGCTCGGGAGCCACGTCGTACTTGGCCTTGTAGTCCTCGATGAGGGCCTTGACCTGATCGTCCTTGACCTTGTCGTAGGCAGCGACGAGTTCGTTGACGGCCCAGGTGTTGATGGAAGCGCCGAACACGCGTTCGGCCTCGGTCTTGTCGCCCTCGGTGACGGCGACGTTGCGCATGTTGTCGCCCCAACGCATGACCTTCATGTTCTGGGATGCGTTCCAGCCGGCGCAGGCGCGTGCCCAGGTGCCGACCTTTTCGGCGACTTCCGGATCGGTGTAGTGTCCGACGACGATCTTGCGCGGAATGCCGAGGCGGGACACCATGTAGCCGAACTCACGGTCGCCGTGGGCGGCCTGGTTGAGGTTCATGAAGTCCATGTCGATGGTCTCCCACGGAATCTCCTTGTGGTGCTGGGTGGCCAGCTGCAGCAGCGGCTTGGTAAGCACTTCGAGGCCACGGATCCACATCTTGGCCGGGGAGAAGGTGTGGCACCAAGTGATCACACCGATGACGTTCGGGTTGGCGGAGGCTTCGGTCATGAAGGCCTTGACGCCGTCGGAGGACTTCAGGGTCGGCTTAAGCACCACCTTGACTGGGATCTTGCCAGTTGCGTTGAGCGCGTCAACGATTTCGCCGGTCTGCTGAGCCACCTGGCGCAACGCTTCCTCGCCGTACAGGTCCTGCGAACCGACGCCGAACCAGACTTCCTTGCCTTCAAACGGGTTTTCCATTGCCATGTGATTGTTCCTTTACTTCGTTGTTTATGGAATTTTTAATTATTGATTGCGATTGCGAACTCGCGCCTCGCGTTTCGTGTTGCGTGGCACAAGTTCGTACGATTGCAGTTTTTACAGGATTGCGGATTTGCGGGTTTGTGGCTCAGTGCTGGCCGTAGACGTTGGTGTAACGATCATTCAACTTCGCGATATCCTCATCGGAAATCGGAATGATCTCACCAAGCTGGCGGGCGGCCCACATCGTATGAGCGACCTCCTCCGTCATCGCCGCCGCCTTCACCGCGGACTCAGCGTCCTTGCCGATCGTGAACGGACCATGGTTCTGCATCAGCACCGCCGGGGACTTCGGATACTCCTTGAGCGTCTCGACCACGCCCTCGCCGATCGCCTCGGAACCAATCAGACGGAACGGACCCACCGGAACCGGACCGCCGAACTCGTCGCCCATCATCGTCAGACCGCACGGAATGTTCTGACCGGTGGCCGCCCATGCGGTGGCGTAGGTGGAGTGGGTGTGCACTACACCGTAGACGTCGGGCATGTGGCGGTAGATGTAGGCGTGGGAGGCGGTGTCGGAGCTCGGGGCTTCGGAACCGTCCACCACGTTGCCATCCAGATCGCACACCACCATGCTCGACGGGGTCAGGTACTCGTAACGCAGGCCGGACGGCTTGATCACCATCAGGTCCGCGGTGTGCAGACGCTGCGACACGTTGCCCGCGGTCCACACCACCAAGTTCCACTTGACCAACTGCTCGTGCAAAGCCGCCACGACCTCACGCACCTGCTTGACCTCCGCACGCACCTCAGGACCATAATCAGCCAAAGTAGCCATAAGAATATTCCTTTCTATTCTTAAAAAGTTTTTACTTAGTTTCCAAATCGATTGTTTGGATTGCGGTGTGTTCGATCGGCAGTCCCTTGCGGAAGCGATCGAAAAATTCCTCGAATCCTGCAACGTCGTTTTCGTCCGGATTTTCCGTGGTGGAAGCTGCATCTGCGAATACGCGAGCGTCAAGGAATTCGTCGAGCGGCTGATCGGCGTGCCACAGGTAGTCGGCGAGCACGGCCATGCCCCATGCGCCACCTTCGGCTGCAGTAGACATCACCTTGATCGGCGTATCGAATGCGGCTGCGAGGATCTTCTGGGCAACCTTCGGGGTGGTGAAGATGCCACCGTGACCAACGAGGGAGTCGACCGCGACGCCTTCGTCCTTGGTCATCACGTCCATGCCGATCTTCACCGGGGAGAAGGCGCTGAACAGCTGGGCGCGCATGAAGTTGCCGAGGCTCATGCGGGCTTCCGGACCGCGTGCGAACAGCGGACGGCCTTCGGGGAGTCCTGCAAGGAATTCGCCGGAGCGGAACGGGTAGTTGATGAGTCCGCCGCAGTTGGAATCGACGTCGTCTGCGATGGCGGCGCGGAACAGCGTGCCATACAGGGTGCCGGCGTCGATCGGAGTGCCGATCGCGGCTGCGAATTGGCCGAACAGGCCAACCCATGCGTTGAGGTCGGACGTGAAGTTGTTGGCGTGGCTCATGCCTGCAAGATCGCCAGCCGGAGTGGTGACGAGGTCGACTTCCGGATGCAGGCGTTCCAGCTTGTGTTCGAGCACGACCATGGCGAAGATGGAGGTGCCGGCGGAAACGTTACCGGTGCGCACACGCACGGAGTTGGTGGCCACCATGCCGGTGCCCGCGTCACCCTCCGGCGGGGCGAAGGTAATGCCCGGCTGCAGCGTGCCGGTCGGGTCGAGCAGCTTGGCGCCCTCCTCGGTCAGCGTTCCAGCAGGAGTGCCGGCGACCAGCGGCTCCGGCAGCAGGTCGGCGAGTTTCCACGGCTGGGCTGCGACTTCCGGAATCGCGTTGAACTTCTCGATGAATTCGGTTTCGTAGGTGTGCGTGGTCGGGTCGATCGGGAACATACCGGATGCGTCGCCAACGCCGAGCACCTTCTTGCCGGTGAGCTTCCAGTGCACGTAACCGGCGAGGGTGGTGAAGAAATCGACCTTGCCAATGTGCTCTTCGTCGTTGAGCACGGCCTGGTACAGGTGTGCGATGGACCAGCGTTCCGGAATGTTGTACTGGAACAGTTCGGAAAGCTTCTCGTGTGCTTCGGAAGTGTTGGTGTTCTGCCAAGTGCGGAACGGCACCAGCAGTTCGCCGTTCTTGTCGAAGGCGAGGTAGCCGTGCATCATGGCGGAGAAACCGATATGACCGACACGGATAAGCTTTTCTCCGTATGCTGCTTCCACGTTCTGCGCCATCGACGAGTATGCGGACCGCAAACCATGCCAAATCTCTTCCTGGGTATAGCTCCACAGGCCATCCTCAAGATGGCTGGCCCAGCCATAATCGCCGGCGGCGATCGTGTGATAGGTGTCGTCGATGAGTACGGCCTTGATTCGGGTGGAGCCGAATTCGATGCCTAGGCTCGTCTTACCGGCACGGATCTTCTCGGCGGTCAATGCGACTTGGTCGTCAAGTTCCTGCTCCTGCACCATAGTGTCAAACTCCTTGTGTCCGAGCGCCTACGCAACCACTCTGTCAACCGAATGTTAGCGCTCACTGTTAACGCTCACTATTCTAAACGCAAATTACGAACCGCACAAACTCGCGTGTCAAAGAAACAATCCGTCAGCGCAATCGTCCGAAACAGCGAACCGGTGCCGAGTCCGCACTCAGCACCGGTTCACGAAATCACAGGAGGAGAACAGCCGACCATCAACGTCGCTGCACGGGACCGATTGAACTGCGCTTGATCAGTTCCGCCGATACCAAACCAACGCCATGCCGGGACGCGGCGAACGAATTCTCGTCGCCCTCCCCCAACAGATACAACGCCTCACGCATCGCAGCCACACCCAACTGCTCGAAACCAGGACGAACCGTGGTCAGCGGAGGGAACATGTTGTCCATCGCAGGCATGTCGTCGAATCCGACCAAGCTCACATCCTGCGGAATCCGCACGCCATGCTCATGCAATGCGCGTGCCACCCCAACAGCCTGACCATCGTTCGCGCACACCATGCAAGTTGGCAAACCGCCGCCGGCGCGGCCGACGTTGTCGAGAATATGATTCATCTTGCCGTACGCCTCGGAGGATTCCCAGGTCTCGCACTGCACCGTCACGGAATTGACCGAATTGGCCGCGCACAGCTTGTTCCATGCCACCAATCTCGTAGCCGCATCACGCCAATCCTTCGGACCGGCGAAATACAGTACGGAACGATGCCCGTATTCCACGACGAGACGCATCACGTCGGCCATCGCGGACCATTGGTCCACGCCGACGACGGATACGCGACGGCGATCGGCGGAAGACATCAATCGCAAACCATCCTGCACGCCGATACTGCCATGCGTGGAAGTGACGATCACACGCGGCTGCATGACCTGCGTACGGCAAGCCGCCGAAAACATGACGTCAGTCGGCGTGAGGAAGATATACGCATCAACGTTCATCTCATCGAACGTACGGCATAGGTCGTCGAACTCAGCCTGCGTACACAAAGCCTCGTGCACCATGCTCACCGTCATGAACAGACCATGTTGCCGAGCCATCGATTCTATCGACGAAATCGCGGAAATCGGTCCGTAAAACCGTTGACCGCCGGCGATGAGCCCGATGGTGCGGGAACGGCGCGAGGCAAGCGCACGGGCAGAGTTGCTAGGGCGATAGCCAAGTTCGCTGATAGCCTTCTGCACCTTCTCACGCGTCACATCGGAAACGTCCGGCGAATGGTTGATGACCCGGGATACGGTCTGATGGCTCACTCCCGCATATTTTGCCACTTCGAACATCGAAGGACGTTTTTTGCCTGCATTGCGCCTGCCTGCCATGCCCCGTCGCCTCCCGCACACAACTATTGGTACGTTCGCCTATTGTACACACACTTATGGTGAACGCTAACATCACACCCTTCAACGACACACATACACAAAAGTTGTACGTCATCACTTGTCTTTGAACAATACCATTTATAACATTAATAATAGTTTCTTTTAAGAAACATTCACAATGTAAACCATGTCAATTCTACGAAAAAATTCAACAATAATCAGAAAATACAACAGAGTAGGAATATCATGAATAAAGTCCTTACATTACAAACAATGAAAGCAGACACGGACATAAAAACAAACTCTATTTTTTCATCATTGTCAGCGGCACTTTGTATATGGACCACATTTATGCCAATGAGCACTGCGTCCATTGCCGTCTGCTAACGATTTTACTTAAGAAGATTAGTATGAAGTGGATTTTGGAACTACAACAATTACTACTACCCGAAGAAGAGCCAGACGATGGAGGTTCGACAATCAGCATCGCCTTCGTCTGCAAAAAGGAAAGCACCATCAGCCTGTTATTTTGCATGGATAGATGAAGCGGCCTGCCTATAGGAAAGAGGGAAACCATGAACGGAAAATATAGAGATTTCATTGGTCAACCTGGGTTGCATTACACCCCCGCCACCCCGGACATCAACAGTCGTGAGTATGCCATCAACCCGCCCAATAACTGGATTAAGATCACAGACGATTACTGGTCTTACGTGGCACCGGCACAGCATATACTTCCAATCCAAGGGTGGAAATTACATGTATCATCCACTTTAGGCAATGCTCAACAGGTGCTGTCCATTGTATCGTCATATTGTTTCGAGAACAGCATTTCGTTTAAATTTACAACAACCCCAAGGAAACTGTTACTCAAGAATTCAAAGAGCGGAAATCGTGCGGCATGCGGTAAATTCATCACCATATATCCCAATGAAACTGACCTTAAACACACTATAACCCATTTGGATGCGCTTCTCGTGGAGTATCGTTCCGCACCATACATCCTGAGTGACATGCGATACAAACAAGGGCCGATTTTTTACCGCTATGGTGGATTTCAGAAGATTCAGGACCCCACAGGGACATTATGCGTCATAAAACCTGATGGATCATATGTGGAGGATGCCAGAGTTCCCTATTATCGAGTTCCCAATTGGGTAACAACGCCAGCCTTTCTTATTCAGGATCAACGTGCGCAGGAATCCGGCGAACAAGTTCCTGATTTCCATGGATTTGAGGTACGAAAAGCTCTTCACTTCAGCACAGGCGGAGGCATATATCAAGTTTCAAAAGACAGTACCGACTACATCATGAAAGAAGGACGTCCACATTGCGGCTTGGACGCCTCAGGTCATGATGCCATAGCAAGAATCAAGCATGAAGCACAAATACTAAGAGCTCTTGAAAAGTTTAACGGAGTACCCCATATTATCGACGAATTCGACGCCTGGGAGCATCACTATATCGTAGAGACCTTTGAACAATCGATGACACTGGGCCGATGGCTCGCTTTAAACTATCCTTTCAGCCGAAGCAAGTCCGCTGAAGCAACTGCGCAGTATTTGAACACATTACAAATTATTGTCAAGAATCTGACGCAAACACTCTTGCAATTACACAAAGAAGGATATGCGCACGGAGATATTCAACCGCATAATATTATCGTTAACCCTGATACCGGCCAAGGGGTTTTCATTGATTTTGAGACAGCAGTCCTTCACGACTACGATCACTCTCTTTCCATCGGCACACCTGGGTATCTTGATTCGGTCAACGACCCATTGAACACAAGAGATTGGACAGGCCTTTACCGTTCAATTCGAGGCGCTTTACTTCCGATAAGCACTATCGAAATGCTGGGATCAAACAAACCTAAAGAAATGCAACAATGGATCGCCTCTGAGTACGGCCTGGAAGGAAGCACAATCCTTAACGCTATCCTTCATGCCGCACAATCAGAAGGTATCGATGCGTCAGCAAACCAAACCGCTCTCGTCGCATCCAAACAATATCGCCCCACCAGCATACAGGGAATCGTCAAAGATTTACGCGACTCACTCTCAGCTGCAATCGACTGGTCTTCACCAAGTCTCATTCATGGAGATCCACTTCAATATGAACACCGATTAAACCGATACTCCTTGGCCTACGGCGGAGCCGGAGTTTGGAAAACACTCCTTGATTTTACACCCGATCATCCAGCATTACGGGCAAAACTTCCAGAGTGGCTCAACACTATTGATTCCAATCTTCCCAGCTATATTGAAGGATATTTCTCATATGGTTTATTCACCGGGATAGCCGGAATAATCGAACTTGCAATCAGAGCCAAGCAACGGCATATCGCGCAACATATCGTTCACATGCTCGCAGAGCATATCGCATCTTCTGATTCCAAAGGCATTACTTCCATCTCCATCGAATCGGGATATGCAGGAATAATTCTTGCCCTTACGTACTATCACGAACATTATCACGATAATATATCCCTCAAAATCGCAGAAGAATGCATAGAACGATGCGCTGCAGTGCTTACGGAGCCCAACAATACCCTCATATACGACTCCAGCGCAACACCAACAGGGTTGCTATATGGCTGGTCCGGTGTTTCCTTGGCATGCATGCGTATGTACGACATCACTTCGTCACAAAAGTATCTGGACCTTGCCGATACATGCCTTCAGCAAGATCTGCAACGTCTGAACATTACCGACGGCATATGCAATCTGGCAACCGACGATTCTCGTTTGATGCCATATTTCTCACTTGGGAGCGCAGGCGTGAGTCTTACAATGCAACGCAGAACGCAATATCCAAGCACCCGAAATCATCAACAAGAGCATCTAGCATCCATACATAACGCCCTAATCGCGCGCCCCTGCGCACACGCCGGTCTTTTTAAAGGAGAAGCCGGACTCATTGGCACACTTCTTACCCTTTCAGGCCATGATCAAACCTCCAGACAGATTGCGCTCGATTATGCATCGCTTTTTCTCATTCAGAAAAGCGATGACGAATCACTGTATGCACCAGGCGATTTTTCATATCGTTTTTCAGATGACCTTGCCACCGGAACAATAGGCTGGATTTATGCATTGAGCGGTAACGTCTTATCCATTTTCCCCGGATTCCCATTATCGGAAAGGAGGTGGCCACAATGAACGAGATTCTCCAAATGCAAGCTCTGTATGTCGAAGAAACCGAACGCACAGCAGGCGCGTCCTCCGTCAGCGTTGCATTCAGTTGCAAAAAGTTTAGTTCGATTTCTCTCTTGATCTGCTAAAAAGACCAAATCTAGTGGATGAATTCATATTGAATTCATCCACTATCATAATGAGCAATACTTTGAGGAGAAAACTATGCCATCCGTCCTATACACCCTTCTACGAGGATCAAAAATCCTTATTTTTCTTCTCATTTTCATCAATATTTTTTCCAATATATTAATATATGTACAACCTCTATATATCGGAAGCCTCGTGGGCTTTTTTTCATCGAACGGCACCATCGATATTCAATATTGTATTATTCTGTTTCTTTTATTCGTCAGCAACTCACTACTCAATGCTTTAACCAATTATTGCAGCCAGCTGCTTTCCCAGCGCTTTGTACTTAAGCTTCAATTATTAGTTGGACGACATATTTTTAACCTTAGTACTTCAGAGTTGGCAAGATACTCCAACGGCGAACTAGCATCGAGAACAATCTCAGATATCACAGTTGCAAAAAACATCGTCAGCCCTCAAGTTCTTTCCTTACCTGGAACAATCTTACTTATATTGTGCTCCACAATCACTATCATCATTATTGACCCCCTTCTTTCTTTGACCACTATCTTCTTACTTGCATTAATCCTGATAATTTCTCTTATCTCAGGAAAACAGATCGCAAAACTCACTAAGAGCATCCAGCAGCAGTATTCCCATATCGGTGAGAATATTCAGAAATTTGCTTCAAGTGCCATTTTTGTAAAAGCAAACAACTTGGAAACACAATCAATTAGAAATTATACTTTAGCTTCAGAAAGTTTATTTCATTCATCAAAAAAACTAGCCCGTATTCTAGCGATTCTGTCACCTATATCTTCACTTGCAGCCCAATTCTTTTTGATTATCGTCATATTCCTTGGAAGCATGAGAATAGCTTCCAACGACCTTTCATATCAATCCTTGGCCGTAATCATTACTTTCCTACTGGTATTGGTTTCTCCCCTAGGAAGCTTCACCTCATCCATCAGCAGCATCGCTTCCGCCTTAGCCGCATTTGAGCGGCTCAAGCCTCTCATCGGCGACAATCAGGTCACCCATACCTTAACGGGGAATCTCGAATTAGCAAACTCATGTCACCAACTTCGATTTGACAATGTTTCAGTCCAATATTCCCCATACTCCCCTGCTGTATTTCAAGCTATGTCTTTTGAGCTTCCCGAGAACGGGCTTGTTTCCGTAACTGGGCCGTCTGGCTCGGGGAAAACAACCCTCGCTCTGACTGCCATCGGAATCATCACCCCTTCCGAAGGGCAAATCCAATATGGGACACAAACCATCGAACAACTTGGAGGAAAATTCATTCGCGAACATCTTGTGTCCCTTGTCCTGCAGGAGTCTCCCCTATATGGAAGAACCTTACGCGAATCCTTAACGCTCGGTCGTAACATCTCAGACAGTACCGTGCTTCGCTGGTTTGAACCATTTGGTTTGACATCGTTCTATCGCAAGCTGCCCGATGGGTTGGACTCAGCTCTTTCTGATCTGATTTCCGACGCATCTGCCGGAGAAATGCAACGATTAAGTATCATCCGAGGTTTTCTACGGAATACACCCATCATCATCTTGGATGAGCCGACCTCTCATCTAGATGCGGAATCAGAGAGAAAAGTATCCAACGCAATACAAATGTTTGCCAAAGATCACACGGTCGTAGTCATTTCTCACCGTTTGGAGCCGATTCAAAACGCTGTCTTCAACATTCAACTATAGTTCTCGCAGACAATGCAATGCATCCGATACAAATGAAACCTATCCTTTTATAAAAGGTTTGCTTTCAAATCGCTTCGGAAGAATCGAGGAGGCATGACGGTTTCAGCGGACAACCCAAGCAAGTCGTTTTCATTCTGCCGTATCGCCGTGGTGGACAACGATCCTATGGCGTTGGCGGCACTCACACAACTCATCAAAGAACAAGCAACGTTTGCTTCACTACTTTGGACGTCCATGGACGCTCAGCACGCCCTTGAACACTGCTCCCGTTTCGAAGACATACCAGACATCCTAATCACAGACATGTCCCTCGAAGGTATTCAAGGAGATTCGCTATGCAGAAGAATAAGACTAACCAACACAAAGACACGGCTGCTGGCAGTCACCAGCTTTTCCTTATCCTCGTATGAGCATAAGTCACGGCGAGCAGGAGTGCAAGGCCTAGTGAGCAAGAATGACGAGAAAGCCATCATTCAAGCCATCGCCACGTTACAGAGAAGTGATTCCTTACCGGGATTCGAAACACCAATCCTGGCACAAACTCGGCTCAAACATGAAAAAACTTCACCTTTATTGACCGTACGAGAGGAAGAGGTTATCGGCCTGGTATCCGAAAAGGGGCTTACCGACCGCGAGATAAGTGCTGTAATAGGAGTCAAGGAAGCGACCGTACGCAGACATATGCACAACATCATGAAAAAAATGAAGGCGAAAACCGCTCGACAAGCCGTCGCCATATGGCTCGGCGGAAGATAATCTCATGCATCGTCAAATCATCTCCCGGTGTCCACTATCCCCGATTACGATAACCATCATTCTCATAGCAGAATCAATGGTTTTATGCACTTGGGCCTTTCATCCTTCCAACTCACCATATGTTTGGGTACTGACGATTTCTCAGATCGCATGCATCGCATTTTCCCCGGCTTATCCTCGTGCCGCATTCGGAACGGCTTTACTTATCAATCTATGCGGCACACTGCTTCAGAACGATTCCGGACCGACATCGTTGTATTCCTTGCTTGTCGCCTTTGGTTTCTTATGTTTTCGCAACAGCAATATCACCTCCTTGATAGCATCAGTACTGATCTGCGGAATCCAAACAATCGGAATGCTCTGGACACATTCCTGGAACGATATAAGAACTTTGTCGTCTACCTTAATTGCTCTAGCGCTTACAGCATTGCTGGGATGCGGTTTGCGTTGGCAAGAGGACGCATTGCGGCGGCGCCGCGAAGCGGAGCATTTACACATGCTGCTTAACAATAGAGAACGAGATATCAATACTGCGACACAGTTGCATGACGCAATCACCAATAGCTTGTCGCTCATTGCTCGAACGGCTCAACGTCAAATGAGGTTGAATCAATCAGATTCCAACCAATCTTGGGACTTCATCAATCAAGAAGCCTTGAATGCTTTGAAACAGACTCATCTCATCATTGAAAACCTTCAGCATCACGAAAAAAACGTAACCACTGCATCGGCATCGGAAACACCGTTTAACCAGTATCTCCATACGCTGCTAAAACACCATGACGACAATTTGCATCGCTTAGGATTCTCAGGCAAAAGCATACTTGATGACTCGATAGCGATTCGCTTCAACGAGTCGGAACAACACTTATTTGTCATGCTACTGAACGAGATTTACGCCAATATAGCACGCCACGCACCAACTGGATGCCGTTATGATCTTTCCATCCTGTCTAATGAACGAACCTTGGAAATCACACAAATCAATCCCCTATATAATTCGTCGCACAATGATACTCAGCCAACCACAGAACTTCCGAAAAGCCAATATGGCTTATCAGCATTATCAGCGCAACTGAAAACTATTCATGGAACCCTTACTGTCGAAAAGGATGATATGTGGATTCTTTTTGCCACGATGCCAAATGAGAGCAATCTGACATTGCTCTAATAACTCATTTGCTGCTCATAGTCAGGCAAACACGTGCAGCATCGCCACAAAGCCCGAATAGTATGAGCGTCCAATCAAACAGAAGCTACGACCACGCGTGGTATCAGCGAAAAACCAACGCCGATACCACGCACCAAAAGAGACTCTGGAAGCTAACAGTTCCGAGCCAAGCTGCGCAACCGCGACGCGAAATTGGGCCAGTCGGTACGCATGGCGGTTAACAGTTTACGATTGGGGACTTCCTCAATCGGCACCCATTCGATTTCCATGCTTTCGTCGTCATTCGGCTTGGGATTGACATGATGCCCCGGCTTTTCGAAAGCGAACACGGTGGTGTACGCCCACGGTCCGTGGTCTTCGCAGTACGATCCGACCACGTCAATATCTTCAGGGGTAATGTTGGCTTCCTCATAGGATTCGCGCAGTGCACCCTCGATCGGGCTTTCACCGTCGGCGGTGGCACCTCCTGGAATGCCCCACGTACCGCCTTCCGCACTCCATACCGCACGATGCTGCATGACCACATGCGTCACCTCACCGGTCTGTTCGCTTCGGCGGGCCAGCAGCACGCCGGACGCGCCGTTCATGCCCCAATGCTTGCGGCCGCAATCGCAATCAATCCAACCATCACCCGGCTGATGCACGTTTTCCTTGGGAGGAAGCGGTTTTGCAGCACCGGTTCGCGAATCGTGTTCAACGTTCGGTTCTTGATCGGCTCGCGTCACATTCCACAGATCGGTCCATTCCACGCCAAGCTCGGCGGCCAAACGGCGCGCCAGCGGAAGGCTCAAGCCGATAATGCCGTGCGGATCGCCTTCGATGGAGTCAATGAACGCTCCACCGAAGCCCTCAAGCGTGAAGGAACCAGCCACTTCCAACGGTTCTCCAGTAGCGATGTACCGTTCGATATCGGTGTCGGAATATTCGCAGAAGTGCAGCGTGGCCCTGCTCGCGCCTCGCGCGAAACGCCCGGTGGCAAAGTCGATCAGGCAATGGCCCGTCCACAACTCACCGGTGGCACCACGCATGGCACGCAGTCGTTTCCGAGCCACCTCAGCGCTATGCGGCTTGCCGTAACATTCGCCGTCAAGCAGGAACATGGAATCGCAGCCAAGAATCAGCGGACCGACTTTCGCACGGGTCAGGCTCGGCTTGCCATCAACGAAATCAGCAATCGATTCAGTGATCGTAGGAATGGTGATTCCAGAAAAATCGCGGGTATTTACGTCGGAGGCGGACTGCACTTCGTCCGCACGCAATGTAATACGAGGATGTTCTAAAGATGCAGAATCTCCAGTATTTTCAGCATTATCTGAATGTTCGGAAGATTCGGCAACGGCTTTCAGCGGATATCCGATCACGCGATCGCCGTGCGCAGCCGCGGCGGTGGAAGCAACGTTACGATACGCCTGATGCACGGCTTCGGCTTTGGCCGTAGCGAGAATCATCACCCGCTGTTCCACGCTCAGATCGCTTACGGCAACGCCCCTGACAGCCGCTTCGCGCTCAAGCGCTGCCGGCTCGTCCACGTTTGATACGCGAATCGTAGGGCAAATGCCCGCCGAGAAGAGCACGTCACGGCGGGGCTTGGATTTGGAGGCGAGAATCAGCGGAATGGGATTGCTCATACGCGTTCCACCTGCACACCCTTGGTGTCGATGCCCAAATGCAGCACACGCCAATGGCCGGAAGCGAGCTCTTCGGAAGCAAGCTGTTCCAACTGTTCGCGGGCGTCGCCGTGATGAAGCACCAGCACGCATGGGCCGGCACCGGAAACAGTGGAAGCGAAACCGCGGGAACGCAGCTTTTGGATCAGCGCCCACGACGGCTCCATCAAAGGAGCGCGATACGACTGATGCAGGCGATCCTGCGTGGCAGCGAACAGCAATGCGTTGGCGTTCTGACGCTGGCCAGTCGCCAGCATCGCAGGATTCATGGCAGCCGGCAGCAGGCTCACGCGAGACACGTTGTGCACGGCATCCTTGAACGCCAGCTGTCCCGGCAGCGCCTGACGCGCCTTTTCGGTGGACAGTTCATAATCCGGTACGAACACGGCGGCTGTCAGATCGTCGGCAACACGATAGTTGATGGTATGGAAGCCATTGTGCAGCGGCTCGCCGCCTGGAATCGGCACGGAACCGACACCTTCGGGGGTTTCCATGTCCCAAGACATGGTCAGGCCGCCATACACGGCAGGAGCCACGTTGTCCGGATGGCCTTCGATGGCGGCGGCAAGCTCGAACACGGCATCACGGTTGAGTTCGTCATCCTGCGCGAAAGCGGCCGCGGCGGCAATGCCGGCCACAATGGCTTCGGCGGAAGAGCCCATGCCTCGCGCCTGAGGAATGTTGTTGTGAGCCTGAAGAATGAAGCCCACACGCCCCAGACCGAAGGTCTGGCATGCGCGGCGGAACGTGGAAACCACCAAGTGGGTTTCGTCACGCGGGAGGGTATCGGCGCCTTCGCCTTCGATCATCACCTGAGCCGCAGTGTTCACCGGATCGGCGCTCAGTGTGAATTCAAGTTCGTCGTGGTAGTCCAGAGCAAGTCCGACCGTATCGAAGCCAGAACCAAGGTTGGCGCTGGTGGCCGGAACACGTACGCGTACTTTACGAGTAACTGGAGTCATCTCTCGTCGTCCTTCGTCACATATTTTTTACAAATGTAGCACCGTATACCCGAAAGGGTACAAGAGTCAAATTCAAGCCCATAATCGGCAGGTAATTCAGCAAACAATCGGCAAGCAATTGCCCAACACAGCAGCCGGAATATGAACAAAGAGACGGCTGCCCAATCGCAACGATTTGAGCAGCCGTCTCATAACTGTTAGTTAAGCACGCGGAGGATGGAAGGCTCTCCGACCACGCAGTCGAGTGCACACACGTCTTCCACGGTTTCGCGCAGGGTCAATTCGTCGGTCATGTGCGTGACCAAGCGCAGCTGCTGCAGTTCGCCATCATAACCCGGATCCTTCAGCGTAGGCTTGAGGTCTTGGTTCACACCATTGATGGACACGCCATGCTCGGCGAACTTGGCCGCAATGGCTGCCAGCACGCCCGGATTGTCGTGAATCACGAAACGCACGGCAAACTCGGCCTTGGAAGCTTCGATCGGAGCCTTCTTCAAATCCTTATACAGCGGAATGGCCGGGCCGGTGCAGCCCTGTGCGATGTGACGCGCCTCGGTCACCACATCGCCGACCACCGCGGAAGCGGTCGGAGCGCCGCCAGCGCCACGGCCGTAGAACATAAGATCGTCGGCCGCTTCGGCCTTCACAAACACCGCGTTGAAAGAGCCGTGCACGGAAGCCAGCGGATGATCGTTGGAAATCAGCGCCGGATACACGCGGGCAGACACGCCGGCCTCGCCGTTCTCCACCACGGCCAGCAGCTTGATGACCTTGTTTTCGGAGGTTGCGGCGGCAATATCGTCGGCGGTGATCTTGGTGATGCCCTCCACAGACACATCGTCGATGGTCACGTTGGTGTGGAAGCCAAGCGTGGCCATGATGGCCGCCTTGTTGGCCGCATCGTAGCCCTCGATGTCTCCGGTCGGATCGGCTTCGGCATAACCCTTGGCCTGAGCGTCCTTCAACACGTCGTCAAAGTCGAGGCCCTTGGTGGTCATTTCGTCAAGAATGTAATTCGTAGTGCCGTTGACGATGCCGAGCATACTCGTCACCTTGTCTCCGACGAGGGATTCGCGCAGCGGCTTGAGGAACGGAATCGCACCGCCCACGGAGGCTTCGAAGTAAATGTCAACGCCCTTGGCTTCGGCGGCCGCATAGATTTCCGGACCATACTTGGCCAGCAACGCCTTGTTGGCGGTGACCACGGAAGCGCCGGATTCGATGGCCGCAAGCACGAACTTGCGGGCCACGCCGGTTCCACCGATCAGCTCGACTACAATGTCGGCATTGGTGGCCACGCTCATGGTGTCGGTGGTCACCACGGACTTGTCGATCCACGGGAACGGGTCGGTTTCCGACGGATCAAGGCAGGCGACGCCGGTCAGTTCGATCGGTCGACCGATGCGTGCGGCAAGCTCTTCCTTCTGCTCCACCAGCAGGCGTGCGGTCTGAGAGCCGACCGTGCCCGCGCCCAACAATCCAACGCGAATCGGCGCAACATCTTCCTGTGCCAAGGCATCCTCCCTTGAATGTGAAGTATTGGTGTAACCCTGCCTATTGTACGGTCCCGATATGACGTAAGACCGCGAAATCATACGAAAATGGACGGTTTCTGAGCTTTGCCCCGAAAACCGTCCATGCTGCATCCATGCTGCATCCATGCTGCGTCCGCAATTTGAGACGAATCGCCATGAACAATACGAAACACGAGCGAAACGCCACGAATCGCTATTCGCTCACATCCCAATCCAGCAGATCGTCGACCGTCTGACGGCGGATCATCACATGCGCGTCTTGCTCGGATACGGCAACAACCGCAGGAATCAGCGCCTGATTGTAATTGCTGGCCATCGTGCGACCGTATGCGCCCGTAACAGGCACCGCAAGCGCGTCACCGCGCTGAATGTCGGCAGGAAGACGCGCCTCGTTGACGAGGATATCGCCCGATTCGCAATGCATGCCGACCACACGGCACAGCTTGGTTTCGCTGGAACCCTCACGATTGGCGATTTTCGCAGTGTAATCCGATCCGTACAATGCCGGGCGAATATTGTCGCTCATACCGCCGTCAACAGACACGTACACGCGTTCCGTAACCGGATTTCCGGCCTTGTCTTTCGCGTTTCCGGCAAGCTGAACCGGCTTGACCGTGCCCACGCGATACAAGGTGACGCCGGTCGGGGCGACCGTCCAACGGCCCGGTTCGAACGAAATGACCGGAGCGGGCATGCCAAGCGCGCGATTCACGGCGGTGACCGCATCGGCAAGGCGGGCAAGTTCCGTATCGAGATCCATGGAATCCTCGCCATCGGTGTAGGCCACGGAATAGCCGCCGCCCAAGTCAACCTCCGGCAGTGTGTATGCGTCGGTGGCGTAGAAGGTCTTGCGCAGCAGCATCATGCGCTTCGCGGCCTGAATGAAGGCGTCCGCATCGTGAATGTTCGAACCGATATGCGAATGCACGCCGACCAGTTCGAGCACGTCCTGATGGCGGTAGATCTCCTTCAATACGGCGAGCGCGGGACCATCAGCCACCATGGTCATGGCTTCGGCGAGTTGGCGGTCGCCTTCGGAAACCTTCTCGTGGCTCATGTCGTACGGGTATTTGATGTCGTACTGCAGCTGGCGTTCTGCGCTTTCGCTTTCGCCTAGGCGTGCGTTCGAACCTGCGGGGGTCACGTCGGTCAGATCGTCAAGCACGTTCAGCTTGCTCGCATCGGCACCGGCCGGCAGCAAGGCGACGCCGAACTTCTGGTCTTCGTGCGCGGTAGACACGAACTCGTGACCGCCCGCATGAATGCCGGACGTAACACGCAACATCACGCGAGCGCGCTTGCCGAGACGCTTGGCGATTTCGGCGATACGGGCCGGCTCGTTCGGCTCGTCCACCACGATTTTGGCGAAGCCTTCGGTAATGGCGAGTTCGATTTCCGCATCGGACTTGTTGTTGCCGTGCAGCACGAGTCGTCTTCCGGGAACGCCTGCGGCAAGCGCGATACGCATCTCGCCCATGGTGCAGGTGTCGATCAGCATGCCAGATTCGGTGACGATGCGGCAGATTTCCTTGGAAAGCAGTGCTTTCCCGGCGAAACTGACGTGGGTTACGGTGTTGTTGAACGCATTTGCCGCGGACTTGACGAATTTAGTGGCACGGGCTCGCACGTCATCAGTGTCGATAACGTAGAGCGGCGAACCGAATTCGTTCAGTAGGCTTTCGGCAGTGCGGCCATGGAACGTGATTTCACCTTGCTCGTTCACGTCGGAGCCGGCCGGCCAGATGGGGGTGACTGCCATGGCGATCACATCCGGTCTGGGGCTGCGACGCCAAGCAGGTCAAGACCTTCGGCGATAACCGTCTTGACTGCGTCATTGAGCTTCAAACGTGCAGCCGCACGAGCCGGTTCCGGAGCCTTGGCAATGCGCAGAGCTTCGGCCTGTTCACCGCGAGCTTCCGGATCGGTGAGTTCCATAGGCACCACGCGTTCCACGTTGTACCACTTGTGGTAGGTGGCTGCGAGATCTTCCAAATAGTGGGCCACACGATGTGGGGCGCGCAGGTCGCCGGCTTCGCGCAGCAGGGCCGGCCACTGGGCGAGCGCGGCAAGCACTTCGCCGTCGGCGGCGGTGTCGAGCAGACTCACGTCGGCACCCTCGTAGGTGATGTTTGCGGCGGCTGCATTGCGGTCCACATTGCAGGAGCGGGCGTGCGCGTACTGCACGTAGTACACCGGATTCTCGTTGGAATGCGAAGCGAGCAGATTCAGGTCGATATCGACCGGGGAATTGTAGTCGGTGCGTGCCAACGAATAACGAGAAGCATCCACGCCGATAGCGTCGGTCAGATCGTCAATGGTCACCACATTGCCGGCACGCTTCGACATGCGCACTGCCTTGCCGTCCTTCAGCACGTTGACAAGCTGTCCGATAAGAATCTGCATGTTTTCGCCAGGTTCGTCGCCGAATGCGGCGCACATGGCCATCATGCGGCCGATATAGCCGTGATGGTCGGCACCCAGCATGTAAATGGCGATGTCTGCCGGATCATTGTCACGATGGCGCTTGTTGCGATAGTAAGCAATATCAGCTGCGAAATACGCGTAGTTGCCGTCGGATTTGATGATCACACGATCCTTATCGTCACCATGCTTGGTGGACTCGAACCAGGTTGCGCCATCCTTTTCGTAAATATCGCCGCGTTCACGCAGATCAGCAATGGCCTTGTCGACTTCGCCGTCGGAATACAGGCTGTTCTCATGGAACCACACGTCGAAGTTCACACGGAAATCCTTCATGGATTTGCGGATTTCGTTGAACATCATCGGCACTGCACGCTTGCGGAATTCCTCACGTTGTTCGGAATCGCCTTCACCCAACGGATTGCCATCGTTGTCAGCGCCACCGTCGACGCGCGGCAGGTCGAGAATCGCAATGCCGTCGGCATTGGCCTCATCGATAACGCGACGCGCGATCTCATCGATATAAGCACCCTTGTAACCGTCGATCGGGGTTTCCTCACCGTGAGCGGCCGCAACCAGCGACTTCGCGAAACGATTGATCTGCTCGCCATGATCATTGAAATAGTATTCGCGCACCACCTTGGCACCGTTCGCCTCAAGCACGCGGGCCATGGAATCGCCGACCGCAGCCCAACGGGTGCCGCCGATATGGATCGGACCGGTCGGATTGGCGGAAACGAACTCAAGATTCAGGGTCTTGCCGGAAAGATGGTCGTTCTTACCGTAGTTCGTACCCTCGTTGAGCACGGTGTCAACCACGGCAGCAGCGGACGCGGAATCAAGCACAATGTTGATGAAGCCGGGGCCGGCCACTTCCACGGACTTGATGCCATCGGCATTGGCAAGTTCCGCAGCGAACAATTCAGCGAAATCATGAGGCTTCATGCCGGCTTTCTTAGCCAGCTGCATGGCCGCGTTCGACGCCCAATCGCCGTGCGCGCGGTCCTTCGGACGCATGACGGCGAATTTGGCCTGTGGAGGGATGAGATCGGTGGTCAAGGTGCCAGCCTTGCCTTCATTCACAAGGTTGTTGGCAATATTGAAAATCAGTTCACTAAGCGCTTCTGGACTCATTCCTCCAAGTCTACCGATTATGCAGACAGAATCAGCCTTGCGTATCATCCTGCAGTTTGCCATGCTTCCTATGCCAGGCCACTGAAGCGTAATAGCCGATATAGCAGATCGCAACGAACGGAATCATATACAGCAATGTGGAGCGCTGCGACGGATCGCAAATCACCAAAACCAATGCGCCAATGCACATCACAATCGCAGCGATCGGCACGAACGGAAAACCGGGGGCACGATACTTCAAATCGTCAACCGAATGGCCTTGAGCAAGCCACTGCTTGCGGAAACGCAGGTGGCAGACGGAAACCGACGCCCACACCACCAGCGTGGCCAAGCCGGAAACCGCAACCAACGCCAAATACACCGTCGAAGCGGCAACCACGGAAGACAGCAACGCCAACAGCGATCCGGCCATACTGAAAAACACCGCGAACACGGGCACACCATGGAAATTCGTCTTGCCGAGCGCGCGCGGAATCATACCCTCCTGCGCAAGCGACCAAACCATACGCGAGCACACATACAAGCCGGAATTCGCAGCGGACAGCACCGCCGTCAACACCACGAAATTCATCACATCGCCGGCAAACGGCATGCCGATCGACTGGAACACGAGCACAAACGGACTCGCGTCGACACCCGACTGATGCCACGGAATCAGCGCGGACATCACCGCGATCGAGCCGATGAAGAAAATCGCAAGACGCAACACCGTAGTATGCACGGCCTTCGGAATCGCCTGCGCCGGATCCTTCGTCTCCCCCGCCGCAACACCAACGACCTCAGTGCCCGAAAACGCGAACACCACCGTCAGCAGCGTCGAGAAAATCGGGATCACACCATTCGGGAGCCAGCCGTCATCATAGAAATTCTCAAACAGCGGAGCATGATCGTAACCGGCAATCGGAATCGCACCAAACATGGCGAGCAAGCCGACCACAATGAACGCGATAATCGCGAACACCTTGATGGACGCAAACCAGAATTCCGACTCGCCATACAGTCGCACCGACAGAATATTGAGCATGAACACCACTGCAATGAACGCGGCGGACCAAATCCACGCGGGCGAATCAGGAAACCAACGTTGCATCAGCAGACCAGCGGCCGTGAATTCCGAAGCGAGCGCCACCGCCCAATTCAGCCAATACAGCACGGCGATGGTGAACGCGGTGCCGGGGCCGATGAAACGCTTCGCATACAGGTGGAAACTGCCGGCATACGGCATAGCCACCGACAGTTCGCCGAGGCTGAGCATCACAAAATACACAAGTATGGATCCGATGCCATACGCGATGATCGCGCCAAGAGGGCCGGCTTGGTGAATCGTGTAGCCGGAGCTGAGAAACAAGCCAGTGCCGATCACGCCACCCAGCGAAATCATGGTCAGATGGCGGGTTTCCATCTTACGTTCAAGACCGCCCTGCTCGACTTCAGCGGATTCAGCGGCGTCAGTGCCTGCAGTAGATGCGTTGACTTGCGATTCGGTCATGCGCGACTGCTCCTTCATATTTGGCTGGGCGCGTTCTTGCGTTTGCATGCGTTTGCACAATACCCAAACGCATTACTATACGGAAATCGGTGGAAACATGTTGCCTGCTGTTCACTTTTGCGGCAATCATGAGGTTGCATAAACAAAACAGGCTCGCATGCAGCGTAAGAAACCGCATACGAGCCTGAAAAGGAATTCCCTGGAGATTTGCAATCAGCGCACTGAAATCAGAGCACAGCGATGGCGTCGATCTCGACGAGAGCGCCCTTCGGAATGTTATTGCCGCCGAACGCGACGCGGGCCGGCTTCACGGAACCGATGAAGGCCTGCGCGTACACGTCGTCGATCTCATGGAAGTCTTCGACGTTCTTCATGTAGATGGTGGCACGGCAGACGTGCTCGATGCCTGTGCCTGCTGCGTCAAGAATGTGCTTGATGTTCTTCAGCGCCTGGGATGCCTGCTCGCCGGCAGTTTCGCCAGCCAGTTCGCCGGTGGCCGGGTCGATGCCCAGCTGGCCGGAGACGAACACGAAACCGTTGGCCTTCACAGCCTGGCTGTAAGCGCCCAGCGCCGCCGGGGCTTCAGAAGTCGCAACCTCTTCCATCTTCTCGCTCATAATGTTTCTCCTTTGAAGAATGTGTTATTGCATCTTGCTTGCGTTCAGGCCGCGGCAAACCACGACAACGCAATCTCAAACAATCACTGTACCCATGGAATCGACGCGCATTGTCCCATGTTCCAAATACCGGCTCAGCGCCCCGGCCCTTCACATGTCTTTGTGGTGGGCTTGATGGGGATCGAACCCACGACCTTCTGTTCCGGAGACAGACGCTCTATCCACTGAGCTACAAACCCGTGCGTCAACCTACTTTACACTGCCTTGAGGTGAGAGCGACACTTTTTACGGAAAAATGGTCTTTGAATCTTAATCATCATGTTGGCAAAGTAAGCCTGAATGGGTTTTCGGCAACATACCCAACTATGAAGGGGAGGTGACGGGTATAGAACGGGGAACGAAGAGTATTACGTCATAATTTGCGGCACAATAACGTCATTTACCGCGTATTTTCCACTAGACTGAGAATATGGTTGAGGATTCAGGCAGAAATATAGGCGATTTCGAATACATGCGCCGTTTTTTCTGCCGTGCTTTGCCAACGCAGTTGGATGACAGCGACAGTCCGACATTAATCGTGCAAAGTTATTACGTTCATCAGGATAATTACGCGTTGCGTGTACGATTGAAAACAAAGTCCGTTCGCATCGCCATGACTCCGGACCTCGACCCGCTGGCCGTGCTCGAAAAGTATCGCGACGAATTCCAGCTTGGATCAGTCACCGTGAAGGGGCCGTCCGTAGGAGGCACGCGCTATGAGGCGAGCCGAGACTTGGATTCGCGCATCGCAGGAGAGCTCATCAAACGCGGCGGACACGTAACCATCAAAAACCGTTTCACCGACTGGATCGACGAAGATGGCTGGAACATCGACGTATTCGGCGGCACCAACGCTCCCCTGATCATTGCAGAAGCGGAACGTATCGGACCCGTCACCAATCTGGTGATCCCGAAATTCTGCACCACCGAAATCACCGACCAATCGCGGTTCAGCAATGAAGGACTTGCAGCGAATCCATATTCACGATGGAAATCCGAATTCGAAGCCGAACTGGAAGCGTACGGACCGCAATTCCTTGACTATTTCGGCACCAATCGTATGGAATAAGTCTTTTTTTTTAAAAAAACAACCGTAGGCCGTAAAGAACGATTTGGTTGTCAGCCTACGGTTGAACGGTACCCAAAACGGTATCTAAGTCAATAAACGTATCAGTACATAAGCGTGGCGAGGCGACGGCGGGCGCGCTTCAAACGCTCGTCAGTCGACTCGGGAATCGTGAAATATTCCAGCAGACGCTTGCGCACCGGTTCAATATCAGCCTTGTGACCGGCCGCAACGAAATCCAGCAAACGGTCGAACGCATCCTGAATCTGACCGCCGATCATATCAATGTCAGCAACGGCAAGCTGCGCTTCAACATCATCGGGATTGTCGGCAGCGGCGGCACGTACCTCACGCACGTTCGCATTGGCGGAACGGGCCAACAGCAACGCCTTCGCACGCTCGCGGGCTGCGCGGGCATCGTTCGGATCGGCTTCAAGCACCTTCTCGTACGCGGCTGCGGCACCAGCGTAATCGCCCTGCTGTGCCAGCATATACGCCTCCTGATGCTCCGGAGGCACCTCCTGAGCGCCGGCGGCGGAATTTGCCGCATCGGAATCCGGATCGCCCGAATACGGCGCGGAACCGGTCACGCCAGCCTGCTGTGCGGCAGCAACCAGATTCGGAATCGCCGCGTCCACGATCTGCTGCATTTCCTCGGCAGACGGCAAGCCCTGCAGAATCGGCATCGGGCGGCCGTTGATCAACGCGAACAACGCGGGAGCACCCTGCACTTGGAACGCTTGCGCGATTGACGGATTCGACGCGATATCAATACGAGACAGCTGAATCTGGCCGTTTAACTGGTTCACGGCATCGCCCAACTGGCGTGCCATGTCGAACAGGCGATCATCGGTCGGCACCCACAGCAACAGCAGAATCGGGAACGTGGCCGACGTCTGCACCATGGCCTGGAACGTGTTCTCCGTGGTGTCGATCACGTAACCCCCAGCGGCCGGAGCGCCTCCAGCCTGCCCCGGTTCGGCCTTCACCTGATGCTTCAACGCTTCAAGATCGACGGCCCCCGCCAAGGAAACTCCCGGATTAAACGGCCTTTGACCTGCCATGCTTGCCTCCTAAATATCAACAATCAACAACATTAAGCGCCCAGCGCAATACGCATCGCAAACGTTCGCCCCAAGCTTACGCGCAATCGCGACGATTACAGCGCCTCAACCCTGACCGGCTGGCGTTCGGAACCGACTGAGGTAATCTTCTCACCGGAATTTGCCGGAGGCACGTACAGCGCGATCACATTTACATACGTGGTTTTCATGGTGCTGGTGGCTTGACCGTTGCCAAACAGCGCTTTTTCCGCATCGGAAGCGGGCTGCGATTCACGTCCGGCACCAGCGGAACGCGTCCATTCGGAATTGATCTGCGCCACTACCAAGTCGCCACCATCCGCGGAACGCATGACGCTGATGGCACCGTCAACCGGCGTGAACACCTGCTGCTGCGATCCCTCGTTCAGCTCCATGGCCTTCTGCACCTGTTCGGTCAGATCGGCAAGCTTCGTACGCAAATCATCGTCGGCGAACTGCTGCGCATACTGGCTGGCCGCACCATTCTGCAACACGTCGGCATATGCAGCGACCGCATCCTTCGGGGTCATGACCAGACCGGTGTCTTTTTCCGTACCCTGCTCGCTGCCGGTCTTGGAAATCTCGAAACTCGGCATCTTCACGCCCGAAAACAGTCGCGCCACACCCCACAGCTTGTAGTTCTGGCGTGCGGAATCCTGACGGAACACCAGCAGACGCTTGGATTGCTGGTCGTCCGTGGTGGAAGTAATGGAAAACACCGAACGTGGCCATCCACTATCTGTGGAGATCACAGCCTGCGCCAGACCGGTTGGAATCGTGGTCTTGCGGTCAAGATTGCCCGTGACCTGCGCCACATGAAGTTCGCTTGTGCGAATCTCAAGTTCCGGCCCCTCCAAAATCGAGCCGAGGGCGTCGATATTGCGGTCGTTATTGCACTGGTCAAGCGTTGTGAGAATATCCGTACGGATGGTTTTCTCCTGCTTGGCGGTCAGATTCGGCGCATCCTGACGTTGCGTGGTTTTCGGCTGCGGCAGCTGCCCCTCGCATCCGCACATGCCAACGACCATTCCCAATGCGAGCACGGCCGCCGCGATTGCGTTGAAACGCTTCTTCATCACTTGGCCTCCTCGTTGTCAGATTCGTCTGATTCGTTGTTTTCGGATGTTTCGTTGGATTCGACCGGCTCGGCCGTTCCGGCCGTTTCGTTGACTTCGTTGGACACGTTAATTTCGCCGGATACCGCGAATTCTGAAGATCCCGAGGACGCTACGGACGCACTGCTTTCCTCTTGTGCGAGACGTGCGAAATATGCGGCAAGCTCGTCTGGCGAGATCACGGAAGTCTGTTCGAAATCGTCGTTTTCGTCAACGCCATCAGTGGCAGCATTCTGCTGGTCGGCAACCAAATTTCGAGCGGAAGGATCGACAATCGTAGGTTGCGCCGTCTCGTTCTGCGTGTTTTCCGAAACGGTCGCACGATGGCTCGCATGGCGACGACGCGTACGCTTCGACCCGCTCTTTTCACTACGGGCGGCACTCGCTTCGGCGTTCTTCACCCATGCGGCAACCTCATCATCGTCTCCCTGCGTGGAACCGATGCCATCAACCATGGCAAACGCGCGCTTATTGCGACGCTTATGCGGAGGCATGGCGAACACGGAAGCCGAAAGTACCGCAAGTATTGCCAGTAATCCGCCGGAAAGATAGAACGGCATGGCGAAATTCAGCAGCGAACGACGGGTCCAGTCAAGCACGACCGAGCCTCCCTTGCGATCGCCGTAATCGATGATCGCAACGGAATCCTCGGCATTATTCGTATTAGCACCCTTGATCTGTATGTCAACGGAACCGGCATTGCATTTGACTGTGCGCCACATGTCGGAATCTTGGAACGCGACCTGGCCTTCGGAATTATCGGCGGTGCCCTGAGCCGTGGCCTTCAGCGTGGACAGGGTGGACCAGTCCGACAATCCGGTAACGCGCGTGTATTTGGATCCCGCAATCCAACCAGCAACATCGCGGGCGGAACCGATGGCGATGCACACGTTCGCGGATTTGTCGCGGGACTTCGTCGAAATGTTGACGTGATCGTCAACCAACTGCAACACATTCGGATCAGTGACCACATACTGCGATCCCGTAACCGCAGCGGACGCCGTGACCTGCGTCGAAGGCTTCCAAATCGTCGCGTTCAAGACGCCAAGTACGATGCAAGCAACGGCAAGCAATCCGAAAATAGGAGTGACAATGCCACGCATGATCTTAGCGTGTCGCGTAGGACCCGCCTTGGACTGCGGTTTTTCCTGTTCATCCTGCAATAAAGTCATAGCATTCTCTATTCTACATTGCCCCTCTGCAAAAGCCTGAAAAAACTATGAAAATCAATGATTGACGCTAAGGTTGAGCCTATGCGCAAATCTACTCTTTTCAAAGCCGTCGCAGCCGCTTGCACAACGATCATGTGCCTGGGTTTCGCAGCATGCGGAAGCTCCGACACGAAGTCTAATACCTCCTCCGATTCATCTTCATCTTCCTCTTCCTCCAAATCCTCGTCGAAAATGAACCAGATCGCCGGAGTGACCGCCACAGGCAAGCCCGGAGAGAAGCCGGCCGTCTCCTTCAAAACCCCTATGACGGTGGAAGACAACAGTTACGTCGTACTGCAGAAAGGCAATGGCGACCAGATCGAAGAGGGCGACCGCATATGCACGCAAGGCATCGCCATCAACGTCAAGGATGGTTCCGAATTGGCGAGCACATGGGAGAAAAACACCCCCGATTGCTCTACTGTGGTCACCTCCAACACCAGTCAGATGACTGAGAGTTATTACAACATTTTCAAGGATCAGAAGATTAATGCCACGCTTGCGTTCGGCGTGAACGATTCGAATTCCGCTGGCACATCGTATTTGATGGTGCTCACGATCGTGTCGAAGTCGAAGGATCTGACGAAGGCCACGGGCACGAAGGTGCTTGACGTACCTGCCGATTTGCCGAAGGTCACGCTTGCGAAGGATGGCAAGCCGTCGATCGACATGAATGGTTATAAAGGTTCCGACACATTGGTTTCGCAGGATTTGATCAAGGGTAAGGGTGCCGAGGTCAAGGATACGCAAACCGTGGTCGCTCACTATACCGGCTGGCTGCTTGACGGCACGCAGTTCGATTCCTCGTGGGATCGCGGCACTTCGTCGAGCTTCTCGCTTGACGAAGTGATCGCCGGTTGGAAGCAGGGCCTGGCAGGCCACACCGTTGGCTCGCAGGTGCTGCTGGTAGTGCCGCCGGACCTTGGCTACGGAAACAAGGATTCCGGTAAGATTCCGGCGAACTCCACGCTGGTCTTCGTGGTCGACATTCTCGCCGCCTACTAAAACACCACGTTTCGTGGGCCAAAGCCTTGCCCACGAGGAGCGAATGCGGCAATGCATGTGTGGCAAGGCGTACCGCGGAAAGGCGTGCAAAAGTACGTCGACCGAGGTACCGCCTTGCGCGGCCTTCGCAACAAGTTGCTCACTTCGTCTACGGGCAATCCTCCGGATTGTCCGTTATACGGCTCAGCGCGACGACACTCCGTTGCCGCTCGCTAGGCTTGCATCTAAAAGAGTCGTAAGGAGTCGTCTTCAGTGCCCTTCATTTCGTCATAGTCGAGGATCAGACAGTCGAAGCCGCGGTCTTGGGCGAGCACGCGGGCTTGCGGGGTGATGGTCTGCGCGGCGAAAATACCACGTACGGGGGCTAGCAGAGGATCGCGGTTGAGCAGTTCGCAGTAGCGGGTGAGCTGCTCAACGCCGTCGATACCACCATTTCTCTTGATTTCGATGGCAACATGCTTGCCACTGGCGTCAATAGCCATGATGTCGACCGGCCCAATGGCAGTCGGATATTCACGGCGCACGAGCGTCGCCCCCTCACCGATGCGTTCGATCTGTTCAGCCAAGTATTTTTGCAGATGGTCTTCGACGCCATCTTTGATCAGTCCTGGATCTTCGCCCAAATCGTACGTTTCATCGGAATAAATATGTTGTAAGGTCACTTCGAGCACGTCATTGGATTTGTCTGCAGAAGCACGGATGACTTTCTGTGGCACTTCCGTTTCGACATCATCATCGGCATGATCCGGAGTGATGTCTTTGATGGTGCAGGGCGCCGCCATCCAATTAAGCGGCTTGTACGATCCGAGTTCGGAAAAAATCAGCAGACTGTTGTCGGCTTTGATGAGCAGCACTCGCTTGGCGAGCGGTAAGGACGCATTCAAACGTCCGGAATATTCGGCAGAGCAATCAGCAACAATAATTCGCACGAGGCACTACCCTACCATGATTGCCGTAAGCCCCGAATCTGTGATAAATGCAATCTTTTTTGATCAATACCGTTTTTGAAAAGAAAACGGCCTGTCTGCCGCAACTGCATCAATCGCAATCATATGCGATTGCTGCAATCACAACAGACAGACCGTCAGAAGTATGCTACCGAGTGCTACTCGGCCATCTTGACGTCACGTCCACGCTCAACCGCAACGGTGAGCTTGTTCGAATCGAAGGAGATGAAACCGTCGGTCACTTCGAAGGAGCGACGGCTGCCATCCGGATCCACCACAACGATGGTTCCTTCCTTGATTACGGTCAATACAGGCTCGTGGTTGGGCAGGATGCCCATTCCGCCTTCAGAAGCCGGAATGGTGACGGACTTCGCCGTACCGTGCCACACGGGATGGTCGGCGGCGACGATGTTCACCTGCATTGTCAATCCGGCCATCACGCACCGTATTCCTTCTGCATGTCGTGCCACTTCTTCTCGAGATCGTCGATGCCGCCGATACCGGAGAATGCCTGCTCCGGAACGTCGTCATACACACCGTCGCAAATACGGGTGAAGGCTTCGATGGTCTCGTCCGCCGGAACATAGGAGCCCGGACGACCAGTGAACTTTTCAGCGACGTAGAAGTTCTGGCCGAGGAACTGCTCGATCTTACGAGCACGGTTCACAGTGGTCTTGTCTTCTTCGCCGAGTTCGTCGATACCAATCAGGGCGATGATGTCCTGCAGCTCCTTGTTACGCTGCAGAATCGCCTTGACACGGTTCGCGCAATCGTAGTGAGCCTGGCCCACGTAACGCGGATCAAGGATTCGCGAAGTGGAGCTCAACGGATCCACTGCCGGGTAGATACCCTTGGAAGCGATGTCACGGGAAAGCTCGGTGGTTGCATCCAAGTGGGCGAAGGTCGTTGCAGGAGCCGGGTCGGTGTAATCATCGGCCGGCACGTAGATGGCCTGCAGCGAGGTGATGGAGTGGCCGCGGGTCGAAGTGATTCGCTCCTGCAGGGCACCCATTTCGTCAGCCAGGTTCGGCTGGTAACCCACTGCGGACGGCATACGGCCGAGCAGGGTGGACACCTCAGAACCAGCTTGGGTGAAACGGAAGATGTTATCGATGAACAGCAGCACGTCTTGGTTCTGCACGTCACGGAAATACTCTGCCATGGTCAGTGCGGTCAGCGGCACGCGCAGACGGGTACCCGGCTGCTCATCCATCTGGCCGAAGACCAGTGCGGTCTTCTCAAGAACGCCAGCCTCGTCCATTTCGCCAATCAGATCGTTACCCTCACGGGTACGCTCGCCGACGCCTGCGAACACGGACACACCGCCGTGGTTCTGGGCGACTCGCTGGATCATTTCCTGAATAAGCACGGTCTTGCCGACGCCTGCGCCACCGAACAGACCAATCTTGCCGCCCTGCACGTACGGGGTCAGCAAATCGATGACCTTAATACCGGTTTCGAACATCTGGGTCTTGGATTCCAGCTGATCGAATGCCGGCGGATTGCGGTGGATAGGCCAACGCTCGGTAACCGTGATGGTCTCGTCATCCTTCTTGTTGAGGATGTTGCCGGACACGTCGAACACGTGGCCCTTGGTCACATCGCCAACAGGAACGGAGATCGGACCGCCGGTGTCAAGCACGGTGGCGCCACGAACGAGGCCGTCAGTCGGCTTCAGCGCCACGGTACGCACGGTGGAGTCGCCGAGGTGCTGTTCGACCTCAAGCGTAATCTTCTTCGTGGTTTCGCCCTCTTCGTTGGCGGTGTTGGTCAGCTCAACGGTAAGTGCGTTGTAAATGTCGGGCAGGTGGCCCACCGGGAATTCGACGTCGATAACCGAACCCTGGATACGCGTGACGCGTCCAGCGGTCGGCTCTGCAGCCGTCTCGGGAGCCGCTGTGGTCTGATTCTCAGCCATATGCGTTCCTACTCTTCCTTCTTATTCAGCGCGTCGGCGCTGCCGATGATTTCGGTAAGTTCCTGGGTAATCGAAGCCTGTCGCGAAGCGTTGAGCTTGCGGGTCAGGTCGTCGATCAGGCTGCGGGCATTGTCTGTAGCCGTATGCATGGCGTTCTGTCGGCTTGCAGTCTCGGATGCCGCCGCTGTGAGCAGGCATTCATGAATACGGGACTGGATGTACTTCGGCAGAATCGCGTCAAGCACTTCGTCGACGCTCGGCTCGAACGCATAAAGCGGGGTCGCGGCATCGGCATCGGATTCGGGCACAGGGCCGGAGTCCTGCTGTTCCGGAAGTACGAGTTCAACGGGCAGCATACGCAGCACGCGCACCTTCTGAACAACCATATTCACGAATTCGGTGAACACGATGTAGAGTTCGGAAACTCCACCTTCGCTCGCCGGCTTCATGTAGGCGTCCATCAGGGCCTTCGAGATGGACTCTGCGACTTCCACGCCGGGCTGGTCGGTATCGCCTTCCCAAGTACCGGCAACATCACGATTGCGGTACTTGTAGTACGTCACACCGCGACGACCATACACATACAGTTCCGGCTGCTTGCCTGCCGCATCGAGGCGGGCCAGCAGCGATTCCGTTTCGCGGATGATCGAGGAGGTGTACGGCCCTGCCATACCACGATCCGAAGTGAGGGCGAGGACAGCCACACGAGGGTTGTCCTCGTCCTTTTTCACGATCGGATGGTCAATATGGGTATGGGCCACCAGCGCTTGCACGGCGTCGAAAATCGCATCGGTATACGGCTTCGCGTTCAAGGCGACGTCACGTGCCTTGGCGATGTGCGAAGACGCGATCATCTCCTGCGCGTTGAAGATTTTCTCCAACGACGCGGTGGAGGCGATCCTAGATTTCAATGCGAGTTGCGAGCCCATGGATCACTTCTCTCCTGCGACGATCTTTTCCTGCTCGACCGGAGTGGCGTTCTTGACGTCAGGCTTCTTCTCGACCAGCGGCTTGCCCGCGCTGGTCACGAAGGTCTCACGGAACGCTTCCACAGCCTTGTCGAGGGCAGCCTCGGTGTCGGCGGTGAAGTCTTCGGTCTCGCGGATGGTCTTGAGAATATCGGTGTTGTGGTCCAAGTAGTCCAGCATGGCCTTCTCGAACGGCAGCACGTCGTTCAGCGGCAGGTCATCCATCTTGCCATGGGTGCCGGCCCACACGGAGACGACTTCCTGTTCCATGGAATACGGGGAGAACTGCGGCTGCTTGAGCAGCTCGGTCAAGTGGGAGCCACGGTTCAGCTGGGCCTTCGAAGCCGCATCCAAGTCGGACGCGAACATGGCAAAGGATTCCAGAGAACGGTACTGGGCCAAGGAGATCTTCAACGTGCCGGAGACCTTCTTCAACGCCTTGGTCTGTGCCGCGCCACCGACTCGGGACACGGAGATGCCGACGTCGACAGCCGGACGCTGGTTCGCGTTGAACAGGTCGGACTGCAGGAAGATCTGACCGTCGGTGATGGAGATCACGTTGGTCGGAATGTATGCGGACACGTCGTTTGCCTTGGTTTCGACGATCGGCAGGCCGGTCATCGAACCGCCGCCGAGGTCATCGGAAACCTTGGCGCAACGTTCGAGCAGACGGGAGTGCAGGTAGAACACATCGCCCGGGTATGCCTCACGTCCCGGCGGACGGCGCAGCAGCAGGGAAATCGAACGGTAAGCCTCAGCCTGCTTCGACAGATCGTC
Source organism: Bifidobacterium sp. N4G05 (assembly GCF_002742445.1). Lineage (GTDB taxonomy): Bacteria > Actinomycetota > Actinomycetes > Actinomycetales > Bifidobacteriaceae > Bifidobacterium > Bifidobacterium hominis. The sequence goes on from NZ_NJNQ01000002.1 coordinate 270,517, forward strand.
GAAGACGATAAGCACGTGCTTGCCGTTGTACATCCAGTGCTGTCCGATGGCGGAACCGGTGTACGGTGCGATGTACTTGAAGCCTGCGGAATCAGAAGCCGGTGAGGCCACGATGGTGGTGTACTCCATGGCGCCGGATTCTTCGAGGGACTGCTTCACCGATGCGATGGTGGAGCCCTTCTGACCGATGGCCACGTAGATGCAACGCACCTGCTTCTTCGGGTCGCCGGATTCCCAGTTACGCTTCTGGTTGATGATCGTATCGATTGCGATAGCGGTCTTACCGGTCTGGCGGTCGCCAATGATGAGCTGGCGCTGGCCACGGCCGATAGGCGTCATTGCGTCGATGGCCTTCAGACCGGTGGACATTGGCTCGTCAACCGGATGACGATGCATAACGTCAGGTGCCTGGGCCTCGAGAATACGACGGCCTTCGGTCTTGATCTCGCCAAGACCATCAATCGGGTTGCCTAGCGGGTCCACGACGCGGCCAAGGTAGCCGTCGCCGACGGGCACGGAGAGCACTTCGCCGGTACGACGCACTTCCTGGCCCTCCTCGATACCTGCGAAGTCGCCGAGGATAACCACACCGATCTCGCGGGCGTCAAGGTTGAACGCCAGGCCAAGCGTGCCGTCTTCGAAGGTCAGCAGCTCATTGGCCATGCAACCAGGCAGTCCCGTCACGTGCGCAATGCCGTCGCCAGCAGTCGCGACATAACCGACCTCCTGGGTCGGGGTGTCCGACGGCTTGTACGACTCGACGAACTCATCGAGCGCCTTGCGTATCGTGGTGGGATCAATGGTAAGTTCTGCCATGATCACTCCTTATTGTTGTTTATAAATTCAGTCAAGTCTTGTTTCAGGCTTGTTCACCGTGCGGCGAACCGTCAGGCGGTTGCCTTCACCGTGCGCTGAAGATGCTGCAGCTGTGCGACCACCGTGTTGTCGGTGACCTCGTCGCCCACCTGGATGCGCATGCCACCCATGACGGTCGGATCGACCACAGAGTTGATGTGCACCGGATGGTCGGTCTTCGCCGTATAGATGGCGATGAGCTTTTCCACCTGCTCCTTGCTCAACGGCGTTGCCGTGGTAACAGTGACCATCGATTCGCCCATATGGCGGGAGAACTTGTTGATCAGCCACTGAATGGTCTGCAGGTAGCGGCGATTGCGCAGATTGCAGGTCGCGTGCTCGGCCAGGCGCTTGGTCACCTTGGTGAAATCCGCGTCACCAATCAGGCTGTACAACAGCTTGACACGGGCTTCACTGGAAACGGTTGCGTCATACAGCTTGGTGCGCACGACCGGAAGGTTGAGCAGTGCGGAATGCAACTCGGCAAGCTCGACGGAGACCTGCAAAGTCGTATTGGTGTGGTCCGCGTAGTACATCATGCCGTCAACGCCGAAATCCTCAACGGCATTGGCGATATCAGACACGCGGCTCCAACGGCGGGACACCAGATCGGACATAATCTCCATCACCAGTGGATGGGCTTGATCCCCAATCAGAGTCTTGACTACCGCAACCTTGTCTTCGACTGGGCGCGACGGGTCGGTGAGGGCACGTTCAAGCTGGATGTTGTGGTCAAGCGCGCTGGTAATCGTGAACAGCTCGTTCCCGATACGCCATGCGTCCTCACCGCTGTTACGCAGCTTGGGGGCCAGCGAGTCACGCGAAACGCGATCTGCGATACGCGATGCTTCTCCTCGCATTGGTCACCTCCCTTTCTTGAAGGTTTCGATCACTTCTTGTCGCTGTCCATGTCGGCGATCATCTGGTCGATCATCGACGACTGCACATCGTCATTCTCGAGCTTGCTACCCAGGATCTTGCCGGCCAGTGCCGTTGCCAGCACGCCGACTTCACCCTTGAGGCTCACCAGAGCCTGCTGCTGCTGCGATTCGATGGAACGCTGGGCGGTAGCGGTGATCTGCGCCGCATCGCTTTCGGCACGGGTACGTGCGTCCGCGATGATGTGCGATGCCTCCGTACGTGCGTCGTCACGGATCTTGGATGCCTCGACGCGCGCCTTGCTCAGCTGAGCCTCATACTTCGCCTTGGCTTCATCGGCATCTTTCTGGGCCTGTTCGGCCTTGGCGATGCCACCTTCGATCTTGGCAGCGCGCTCATCGAACACGGCCTGGAACTTCGGCAGGAAGAACTTGTAGAAGAACACGGCGACGATGATCAGAATGACCAACGACCAGAAAATGTCGTAGCTTTTCGGAAGGAACAATTCCATTTCGCTAGCTGCGGTCACCATAGTGTCTTCCTCCTTTCATGTTCGTTTGCGTCTTCGGTGTTACCTTGAATCAAGTCTTACTTGATGAAGGCGAGCACGAAGCCGAGCAGTGCCAGCACCTCAACGAATGCCAGACCCAGGAACATGAGGGTCTGCAGACGGCTGCCGAGCTCAGGCTGGCGAGCGGTGCCTTCGATGGTCTTGCCGATCAGGATGCCCAGACCGATGCCAGGGCCGATGGCGGCGAGGCCGTAGCCAACGACGTTCAGGTTGCCGGCAACCTCAGCGAGGGTAACGATATCCATGATTGTTTCCTTTCTGGTTATTGCTTGACAAGAAGCAACAATTAAAAAGCCGGCGGTCAGTCGATCTCCGGATAGCTCATGTTGATGTATGCGGTGGTCAGAATGGCGAAGATGTAAGCCTGCAGGCAAGCGACCAGCGCCTCGAACAGGAACATGAACATGCCAGCTGCGAAGGTGACGACGCCGAATGGCATAAACACCTTGTTCACCACATCAATGAGGAAGTACTGCGTGGCCGAAAGGCACAGCGCAAGAATCAAGTGGCCCGAAACCATGTTGGCGAACAGTCGGATCGTCAACGAGAATGGGCGAATAATCAGCAGCTCAAGCAGCTGAATCGGGGACAGCAGAATGTAGATCGGGGCCGGAACGCCCTTCGGGAAGATCTCATCCCTCAGGAAGTGGCCGAGACCCTTTTCACGAATGCCTGCAATCCAGTATTGGCAGAAGCACCACATGGCGAATACCAGCGGCAGCGTAATCGTTGCGCTTGCCGCGATATTGAAGCCTGGGATGATGCCACACAGATTGAAGACCAGCAACGTGCAGAACACGGTGGTGATCATCGGCACGTAACGCTTGCCGCGCAGCTCGCCCATCACCTGATAGACGATGTTGTCGCGGACGAATTCGATCAACCATTCGACTGCTCCCTGCCAACGGCTGGGGATGAGCTTTGCACGGCTTGCCGTAATTCCGAGAACCAGCAGCATGATGACGGTCGCAAGAATGCGAACGAGGATGATGCGGTTAATGGCGAACGGCGTGCCCTGAAAAACGAACGGATCGGGAAGGAAGTCATCGATACTGGGCATCTCGGGACCATCAGCGATGGTCAGCATGCCCTTCCCCAATGCACCAATCATTCACGCCTCCTGCTCTTGTGTCAGCTGTTAGTTTAGCCCAACAACCGAGTCGAATGTGACGTTCTGGTTACTTAACCAAAGCGTACTTCGAAGTATGCATCGACGCGACCGGAGTCCCGTGCGACGCATTCGACTCCGAATGGCTGGATAGGATTATTAGCCCGTGTCTAGACAACGTCCACACACTTGGAGTTTTCCTTACGGCCATTTAGTTTTTCCGGCGTTTCGCTTCAAGCTGGACTAACTAGACACGGCTCTGTGATTCGTCGGATAGTCGACGCTATCCAGCATACCGCACGTTTTCAGTAAAACGTTTCACCATATCTATCGAGTGTCGGAGATCTTTTAGACCAATTCAGCCAACACCGATAAATCACAGACGAATGCGATTGATACAAACAAAAAAGATGCACACAATCACGCGATTCGTATCACGCGGATTATCTGCATCTTCAGCACATCGACGGCTTCCGCAATGTTACGGAAGGGACCTTGGATTCAGTCGTGGATCACGCCGTAGCCGTCGCGCACGAACGGCGCGAACGCATCGACACGCGGCGAACCCGGCTGATGGCGAATCGAACGATCCGTGCCAAGACGCTTCTGCGCACGAAGCTGCGGAACCTCGCTCAAATCGTATGGCGTGGTCTGATACACCCAATTCAGCCAATTACGCCACAACAGATTCGCGTGGGCACGCCACGCGAACACCGGCTCAAGCTGTGGATCGTCATGCGGGAAGTAGTTTTCGGGGAACGGCACGTTCGTCATCCCCTTCTTCATATCGCGCTCATACTCCTCGGCCAAGGTGTACTTGCCGTACTCCCAGTGTCCAAGCGCGAACACCTCCGAAAAATCGCGGGTGGCGATCAGACCAGGACCGGATTTCGGACCCCACGTAAGCACCTGCAATTCGGGATTGCGGGCGACATCACCCTCGCTCACCCCTGCAAGGCGAGAATGCGGCTGCAGGCAGATCTCGTCGAAACCGTTCGTCAGGAAGCAGTATTCATCCTGCAAATACTGCGGAAACACACCGAAAATCTTCTCCGGAAGATTCTCTTTGCGCACGTTATAGCGGTAATTGAGCGCACCCATCGCACCCCAGCACAAATACATGGTGGAAAACACATGCGTGGAAGCCCAGTCGAGAATCTTTTTGAACTCATCCCAATAATCGACCTGCTCGAAATCAAGATGCTCGACGGGAGCACCCGTCACCACGAAGCCGTCGTAATAGTTGTCTTGGAACGCGTCGAGGGTTTCGTAAAACTTTACTAAGTGGTCGGCGCTCACATGCGTACCCTTATGCGTGGAGGTCTTCATGAAATCGATCTCCACCTGCAGCGGACTCTTCGAAATCAGGCGCAGCAGCTGAGTTTCCGTTTCAACCTTCTTAGGCATGAGATTCAAGATCACCAGCTTGAGCGGGCGCACACGCTGACGCTCCGCTTCGGGCTTTTCCAGCGCGAAAATGCGCTCGGAGTCGAGAATGTCTCTGGCCGGAAGGCCGCTGGGAATCTTGATAGGCATGCTTCTATTATGGTGCGGGGTCGGATATGGCGCACTCCCCTGCGCCGGCGATCGGTCGAAACGGGTATAGGAAAAATGGATAACGCGCTATTTGTGACGCTATTTCGCACGGTCGAACGAGTACGACACGCCGATTTGACATATTTGGAAGTAATCGTAGAGTTAATAGAGCTGTCTTGAAGACAAGCCGACGCGGGGTGGAGCAGCTCGGTAGCTCGCTGGGCTCATAACCCAGAGGTCCATGGTTCAAATCCATGCCCCGCTACCAATGAAAGTCAGGAACCATAGTGGTTCCTGACTTTTTTGTTTTCTTACCGGATCTTGGCCAAGCCGATCGCTTAATAGAATCCGGGCAAAATCTGGACATGGCAGCTGGTCGGACTGTTCACAGGTTTCGAATTTCGCCACGTTCTTTTCGCTGGCTTCCTTCAGCATATTCAGCCAAGTTTCGCAAACTCGCCTCCATGAAGCAGCATCATCGCCGCATATCATCGTCGCCGTACCGCATATAGCATGAACGCCCCGCAGAACATCACGGCAGCCGCCAAACCCAACACCAGCCCCATCGGACTTCCTGTCTGTGGCATTTCCTGCTCAGGAGCATAAAGGTTGTCGACATTGAACGTCAGCAGGCTATCCTCACGTTCCACCACATCGTTCAGCACCATCATTTTCTGCGCGGTGACAGCCTCATCCAATCCCACGGACTGGTATCCGACCTTGATATTGACCTCGCCGGCGCCCGTTGCATGCCAATACACGGTGGTTCCCTCCGGTTCGGCCCAGCCGACTGCCGTGGGCTCATCATCTTCGTCGAACACGGCCGGTCCTTCGATCGTCGCCGTGAATATGCCCTCGACCGGCTGGCCACTCGCATCCAGCAACTGCACGAACAGGCTTCCGGACCGCAATCCCTGCCGATCATCACGCGTCACCCTCGAAGAAACCGGCAGCTTGTTCGCGGCCTCCTCCCAAAGCTCGTTGACTTTGCTTTCCAGCTCGTCCATCACTGAGAAGAGGTATCGCTCATGCCTGGCCCACACCTTTTGGTCATCATAGTTGCGGTGCACCAGCACGCCGATCGCCGCATACGTAAGCACCGGCTCCCCGTCATATTGATATTCGGACAGCAGCCATGCGAGGCGCCGCGCCGCTTCCGTATTTTCCACGGTGGTGGTTTCAGTCACCTTATAGTCGGTCACGCTTTCGATTTGCCGGCAATAATAGAATTTGCCCGATTTCGATTCCGCGTTCACCCCGATCACATACGGTTTTCCATCAAGAAAATATTCGTAATGCTTGCCGTTCGCACGTAGCAGCTGTTCGGCGGCCAGCGCTGCCGGGCATGTCATCGCCACGATGATGGCGCAGACCGCCAATACCGCGGCCTGAATCGCAAGCATACGTCGCTTCATCGCATTCATTGCATCGTCCTTTCGATATGCACGTCGTTGTTGCCGTGATTCAACAGACTTGCATACTTGCGATTACCACATGGTCTTTTTCAAGGGTTGTGGTCGGAGGACGTATTTTTCGGCATTTTGTGGATAACTTTGCCTGTTGGAAACCACGACTTATCCACAAAAAACGTTTTACCAAAATTAAGTAAAGAAGTTATCCACAAAGGGTGGAAAATCGCTGGTCGGAAGATAGTTCACCCAAATCCACCTTTTCTCCTCTATAATCGGCGGTATGGCAGAAGAAGATAAGAGCGCAGAACCGCGCACCACAACCAAACAATCAACCGTCAAGAAGACGACCGCCAAGGCGGAGTCATCAACATCTCAGATGCCTCACAAGCGCACTGCCGCCAAAAAACCTACGGCATCCACCGCTCGCAAGCGCACCACTAAGGCGAAGGCCGCCGCATCGCAAGTCGTAGGTGAAGCCCCAGCCCCCGTCATCGAACGTACCAGCCCCGAACAGTTCGGCCGTGTGAACGTGCTCGACATCACCCCGAACGTTGAGAACGGCCTGTTCCCGGCACGCGTGGAGCTCGGTGAAGCATTCAACGTCACCGCCCAAGTATTCATCGAAGGCCGCACCAAGGCCGGAGCGACCGTATCCGTGCGCAGCGCACGCGGCCGCGAAGTTGGACGTTTCGCCATGACCTGCACCAATCCGGGTCTCGACCGTTGGGAAGCCATGGTCAAGATCGGCGAGCACAGCGATCTGAAGCCGTGGGATTCCGACTATGCCGCCGTCAAGCGCCAGCTGGGTGAATGGCAGATCGTGGTTGAAGGCTGGGAAGACACCTACCAATCCTGGCTGCACGACGCCGTCATCAAGGTTGAAGTGAACGACGACGTGGAGAACGCGCTGGAATCCGGCGCACGACTGCTCGCACGTTGGGCCGATGCGAAGGATTCCAAACTTTCCGCAGCCGACAAGAAGGTGCTGCGCGACGCCTCCAAGACCATGGGAGACAAGTCGCTGAGCGCCGAAGAGCGTCTCGCCGCAGCCCAGAGCAGCGACATCGAGCAGCTGCACGAAACCAACCCGCTGCGCGACGGCCTGTCCGAGTCGAATCCGCAGCGTTTCCGCGTGGAACGCCCGAAGTCCAGCTTCGCTTCCTGGTATCAGTTCTTCCCGCGTTCCGAAGGTGCCTACTACGGCGAAGACGGCAAGATCGTTCCCGGCAACCTCAAGACATCAATCGCCGGCTTGGAACGTGCCGCAGCCGAAGGCTTCAACATTGTGTATTTGCCGCCGATCTTCCCGATTGGCGTAACCAACCGCAAGGGACGTAACAATTCCCTGGTAGCCGGCCCGAACGATCCGGGCTCTCCGTTCGGCATCGGTTCCGAACTGGGTGGCCACGACACCGTTGACCCGCAGCTTGGCACCATGGACGATTTCAAGGCATTCTGCGAGCGTGCCCACGAGCTGGGCTTGGAAATCGCGCTTGATTTCGCTCTGCAGTGCTCTCCTGACCACCCGTGGGTTAAGGCGCATCCGAACTGGTTCCGCACCAAGCCGGACGGCACCATCGCATTCGCCGAGAATCCGCCGAAGAAGTATCAGGATATTTACCCGATCGATTTCAATGCCGACATGGAAGGCATCGAAAAAGAAGTCGAACGCATTATGGACCTGTGGGTCAAGGCGGGTGTGACGATCTTCCGCGTTGACAACCCTCACACCAAGCCGGTGCGTTTCTGGCAGGATGTGATCGCCGCCGTCACGAAGAAGCACCCGGAAGTGCTGTTCCTCGCCGAGGCGTTCACCCGTCCGGGCATGATGCGCGCGCTGAGCTATGCGGGCTTCACGCAGTCGCACTGCTACTTCCCATGGCGTAACACCAAGGAAGAGCTCGAAGAGTACTTCGAAGAGACCAACGGCGATGGCGGCTTCTACCAGCACAACACGTTCTGGCCCACCACTCCGGATATTCTCACCGCCTACGTGCGCGACAACGGCATCGCCGGTCACGCAGTGCGTGCGGTGCTCGCCGCTATGGGCAGCCCGAGCTGGGGTATTTACAACGGCTACGAGCTTATCGAAAACAAGCAGCGTCCGGGCTTCGAAGAGCAGATTGACAATGAGAAGTACGAAGTCAAGGTGCGCGACTGGGACAGCACCGAAAAGTACGGTATCGCCGAACTGCTGACCTCGCTCAACAAGATTCGTGACACTCACCCGGCATGCCGCAGCTACCACAATCTGCACATTCTGCCGAGCGACGATGCGGGCGTGATCGCATTCCTGCGCCAGACCCCGGCCGAGCTGACCGGCACCGGCAAGGCAGACACGGTGATTGTGATCGTGAACCTTGACGGCCACAACGCGCACCAGTCCATCGTGCATGTGGAGCTTGGCGACTTCGGTTTCGCCACCGACAAGCCGCTCAAGGTGCATGACGAGCTGACCGGCCACGACTTCGAATGGGGTTACGACAACTACGTTTCGCTCGCCCCATGGGCCGACGTGGCACACGTGCTCACCGTTGTCGAAGACTGATTGAGTCTCAATCGATCTGATTAATCTCGGTCAGCTCGACTAGAAATTCGTTTCGATTCATGCCACAATACCGGTTCCGCTTCGGTGGAAAGCGGTATTGTGGTTACTGGTAATGTAAACTGCCCAATCTCAAGGAGAAATGACATGGCAGAAACCTTCAACGTCGTGGTGGAAATTCCGCGCGGCTCCAAGAACAAGTACGAAGTGGATCACGAGACCGGCCGCGTGTTCCTGGACCGCACCCTGTTCACTTCCATGGGTTACCCGGATGACTACGGCTACATCGACGGCACTCTGGGCGAGGACGGCGATCCACTCGACGCACTCGTCATGATCCCGAACTCCGTGTTCCCAGGCTGCGTGGTGGAATGCCGCGCCGTTGGCCTGTACCACATGGTCGACGAGGCTGGCGGAGACGACAAGGTGCTGTGCGTGCCGGCTGACGTGCGTTTCGACGACATCAAGGATGTCGAAGACGTTTCCGAGTACCACAAGGCTGAAATCAAGCACTTCTTCGAGCAGTACAAGGCTCTGGAGCCGGGCAAGGAAGTGCTGCCGGGCGATTATTGGACCGGCGTCGAGAAGGCTGAAGCTGAGATCGTGGCCGCCCGCAAGCGCCTCGCTGAATCCGAAGCTGAGTGATTTCGCACCTTTCTAAGTAACGACTTTACATAAGAAGCCCGTTGATGTACGCATTCACGCACGTCAACGGGCTTCTTGTTTTTGCATACCTTTCAACGTCCGGATTTTCCCACCCACTGGAAGAATCACCCCACAAACCAGCCCCTCAGCGGGCAAAAACCTCCACCCACTGGAACAATCACCCCAGCAAAAGCCATCTCAACGTCCCAAAAACTCCAGATACTGGAAGAAAACGGACATAACCATACCCTCCAAGTGTCCGGATTCCTCCAGCGACTGGAAGAAACAGCCCGCAGGCGGGATACACTCATACCGCACGCGCATATTCGCCGGGGCCACTATAGTGGAACAAGTAATTCACGGCATGCGAACAGTATTCGCAGAATTCAAAGCCCGCTGGCTGGCGCGGCAGTTCTATGTCGGTACCCCTAGGCGTAGGCGGAAGTGAGACTCCGTCGAGGCCCATCCCGTGGGGAAATCGACGGGATGAACCTATATACCAGCTATGTTGATTCAAACATTACTTATTGCCATTTCCGTATCTATGGACGCATTCGCCGTTTCCATCGGCAAAGGCCTCACCGTCAAGAAACTACGTGACCTCGACGCGTTCAAAACCGCCCTCTGGTTCGGCGGATTCCAAGCGCTTTTCCCACTGCTCGGCTATTTCGCCGCGTCCACGTTCAGCAAATACGTGACCGCAGTCGACCATTGGATCATTTTCGGTCTGCTCGCCTTCATCGGCGGCAACATGGTGCGTGAAGCATTCGAAGAGGATGAGGAGAACGCCAAGGAAACCGCTGATTTCGATTGGAAGCACATGCTTCCGCTCGCCGTGGCCTGCAGCATCGACGCATTCGCCGTTGGCGTCAGTTTCGCATTCATGTCGCTGAACATTTGGATTTCAGTGATCATCATCGGCATCACCACCGGCCTGTTCTCCGCAGCCGGCCTGTATATCGGCCGCGCATTCGGCTCGCACTGGCAGAAGCCCGCACAGATCGCGGGTGGCATCGTGCTTATTCTGATCGGGGTGAAAGTACTGCTGGAACATCTCGGATTCCTCGCATAATAATCGCAAATCAGATATACAATAAATATACAAACTACAGCAAAAGCCCATAATCACACATGATTACGAGCTTTTGCATTACGAATTATTGCAAACGATTATTTTCTTACGACTATTTTCCCATGATTGAAGGAATCGTAAGAATCGCATTACCAAAGCATGACGTTCGCATACGACGCAAGGCCGACCACAATTCCGGAAATCATAACCGGCAACAGCGCGATGCCAATCCACGGATTCTTGGATTGCGGATCAGGATCGGCATTACGATTCCACCAATACGAGCACGCATCGAGCGCAACAATCAGCAACAGCGACACGATTACGGAGACAATCCACGCAGGATTCACGGCAAACTCGGTGGAAGCCGCGTTTTCACCGGAACGAATCGGCAGCAGCGCCGACAAGAAACACCAGCCCGCGCTGCCAATCATGGCAACGCCTTCCACAACATTGTGTGACAGCGAACGAATCAGATGCGTACGGTTCTCACGCGCCATCTGACGTCCGAACGAAACCACAATCAGCAGGATCAACAGACCACCAACACCGGCAATCCAACCTTCCTGCATCCAAAATGTGTCTTCGCCACCCAAATCGGCGGGGAAAATCGTGCGACCAAGCATCACCGTCGTGGCGCACATCACAGAAAGCAATCCCGCAACCACGGAAATCGCATGCCCCGCAACACCATCGCGGAACGGGTTGAACACGGCAAGCAGCGCAATCATCGCCACGGAAGCCGCAACAGTGAACGACACGATCGCAGGCTCTTCCGTATTCCCATAGGAAATGCCGGGAATCAGCGCAAGCACAACCAGCACCACATATGCGGCGATTTGGATGGCAAGCACCTTGCCGAACGAGGCTTTCTGAGCCGACTTGACGGCAACTTTTTCAGAGGCGGTCATTTCGTCCCCTTTTCATGATTTTCCATAATGTGGTCATTACGTATGCAATACCATTAAATGTAGCCGCAAGTGTCCACATAGTTCAGATAAAATTAACGAAACGCCGATAACACACAACAAGAGTACAATCGCGGCAACAACGCAAAACCAACACAAGAGACAAAGGGAGCTAACGTGACGGATCTGACGCTTATGACGTTCGCTAGCGACCCAGCTACCGTGCTTCCTTCTCTGGCGTTGCTTTCCCACCGCGTGCGCGTTCTGCCGATGGATGCGGCGAGCCTGGTGAAAATGCCGGAAAACACCGTTCTTTTCCTTGACGCGCGAGACGACCTGGCCACGGCGAAAACGCTGTGCCGCCTAATTCACGCTTCTGGACTTTCCACGCCGATCGTGCTTATCCTCACCGAGGGCGGGTTCACCGTGGTCAATTCGCAGTGGGGCATCGCCGACGTGGTAGTGGCATCCGCCTCTCCGGCCGAGGTCGAGGGGCGCCTTCGCCTGGTGTCGGAGCGCGGCAACTCGCCGATCAACGCAGTGTACGGTTCCGGCGAATCGGGCGTGCAGAACGAAGACGGCATGATCCGCTCCGGAGACTTGGTGGTGGACACCAACGGCTACACGGCAAGTCTGCACGGGCATCCGATCGACTTGGCATACAAGGAGTTCGAGCTTCTCAAGTATCTCGTGCAGCATCCGGGGCGCGTGTTCACCCGCGCGCAACTGCTGCAGGAGGTGTGGGGCTACGACTATTACGGCGGAACCCGTACGGTTGACGTGCATATCCGTCGCCTTCGTGCCAAGCTGGGCGGCGAATACGAGCATGTGATCGGCACTGTGCGCAATGTCGGCTATCGTTTCGACCCTCCCGAAGAGGAAGAGAGCGAAGCTGCAGCCAAGGATGCCGCAGCCCGTAACGCTTCGGAAGAAGACTGATTTTTCTTACTATCCGTTTGCTTTGCAGACGGTTTGCAATATTCGCTTTTTGCAATTGCCTGCGGTTTGACTGTCGGCCGTTTTGCTTTCGTGCGTGCGATTGTGTTGCTCATACGACGGTAGACTGGTAGCGTGCCCAAGGAATCGAAACAAGCGCGACTGTCACGCATGCATCAGGAATACGCAGTGTTGTGTGAGGAGATTCCGCATCCGAAATGTGCGCTGAATTTTTCGAATCCTTTTGAATTGCTGGTGGCGACCGTATTGAGCGCGCAAACCACCGACAAGCGGGTGAATATGGTCACGCCGGAATTATTCGACGAATATCCGGGTCCAGACGCACTTGCGAGCGCCAATCCCGAACATGTGGAAAGCATCATTCATTCCATCGGATTTCATCATACGAAAGCAAAGAACATTATCGGACTTTCTTACGCATTGTGCGAACGGTTCGATGGCGAAGTGCCGCAAAATATGGACTCTTTGACAAGTCTGCCGGGCGTGGGGCGCAAAACCGCGAATGTGGTGCTTGGGAACGCTTTTGGCGTGCCGGGTTTTCCTGTTGACACGCATGTGATTCGTGTGACCGGTCGACTGCGCTGGCGTTCGGATTGGGCGAGCAGCTCTCCTGATCCCAAGGCCATTGAGCGTGAGATCACCGCATGCTTCCCGCCCGAGGAGTGGACGGATCTGTCTCACAGGCTGATACTGCACGGTCGTGCCATATGCCATGCTCGTAAGCCGGACTGCCTGAACTGCCCGCTTAACGACACCTGCCCCAGCGCATTCGCAGCATAGTTCCGTATCGACCCTCCCAATGGGGTGATTCTTCCACTCACTGGAATAATCATCCCGTAGATATGGCACCCGCTGTAGCACGTGTCAACTAGACTCGGCAGCATGGAAGAAGAAAACGGGCGGGAAGCCAAGCTGAAAGCCGAAATCACGCGGTGGCTGATCTTTTTCGGCGTCGCCATCATGCTCAGCGTCATGACCTGGCTGGGCTGGTTGCTGACGAACCGCAAAAGCCCGATCGCATCATTCACCACGCTCGTTTCCGACTCCTCCGTCGCCATCGGCATCCAAGGCAGCGCGCCGGAATCGCTTGACATCCGCAGCGAACAGGGCACTGCAATAGAGCAGGCACTGCTCGAAAACGTGTACGAAACCTTGGTGTCACGCAGCGAAACCAACAAACTGCAGCCGTCAATCGCCAAATCATGGCAGATTTCCGACGACGGACTGACCTACACGTTCACGCTCAACACCAACATGACCTTCGCCAACGGTCACAAACTCGACTCGTCGGACGTGGTCTGGTCGCTGCAAAACGTCATCAACAACAATTACGTGGACGCCGACCAGCTCGGCGATCTCAAGGAAATCACCAATCCCGACGAAAACACAGTAGTCATCACTCTTAATCAGCCAAATCCAAGGCTTTTGCGCGCACTCAGCGGGCGCGCCGGCATCGTCTACGACGAGGAAAGCAAGGCGAATTACAGTAAGAAGGCCGTGGGATCGGGCCCGTTCACCGTGGCGAGCACGTCGAAATCGCAGATCGTGCTGCAACGCAACGACTCGTATTGGGGCACCAAAGCCGCAGCATCACAGGTAATCCTGTATTACTACTCTTCCGAAGATTCCCTGGTCAGCGCCATGAAAGCCAAGAAAATCAGTATGGCGTTGCCGTTGAGCGCATCGACGGCGGACGAGCTCAACCAGCAAAGCGGCATCAATTCCGACAGCGGCATCAGCTTCGACAAAGTGATGCTCGCCTTCAACAACGGCACTGAAAGCCCATTCTCCGACGAGCAGATCCGCAAAATGACACGGTACGCCATCGACGCCCAATCCATCGCCAAAGACGCTCCGGACGCCTATTCGCCGCTCGGCGGTCCGATCAGCCCGCTGGAAGACGGCTATGAGGACTTGAGCGAACTGTTCCCCTACAATCTTGAGCAGAGCCAGCAGATGCGCAGCTATTTCGGCGCCAACTATATCGCAGACATCAATCTGTTGGTACCCAAGGAATACGAGCAGATCGGCAATACCGTGAAATCGGCGATCGAACAGCTCAATGTCGGCGTCAATATGGAAGTGCTTGATTCCGCGGCACAAGTCACGGAACGTATGAACGCCGGCACGTACAATATCGCGCTCACCACCATGAGTGGCGAAAACGATGCGAGCGTATTCACCGACGGACAAAGCGTGTTCCATTTCGAAAATGGCGATGCGCAACAAGCATATGCGAATGCGATGGCGGCCACCAACGACAACGATTATCAGGATCGCATGCGCACGTATGCACGCACCGTCAGCGAGAGCGCGGCAAGCGACTGGCTGTACACACGTAAGAATTTCATTGCGGTAAGCGGCCAGTTGCAGGGATATCCGAAAAATCTGACTGACCGACTGCTTCCGTTGAGCAGAATAAAACTGCACTGATTTTCCTGCGATTATTTCGCGATTTCGGCATTCGGCTGCAGTGCCGTAAGTTGTCACATTCGCTTTCTAGACTAGCGTCTATGACTGAAAGCCAAGATAATACCATCAACGCGAACCTCACGCCGCTGCCCGATAAGGTCGGCGTGGACGGTCTCGAAGACAAGTGGCGCGAAGTCTGGGACGAAAACAAAGTCTACAAGTTCCAGGGCACCCGCGACCGCAAGGCCGTCTATTCCATCGACACCCCGCCGCCCACCGTTTCCGGCCACCTGCACGTGGGCCACGTGTTCTCATACACGCATACCGATGTGATCGCGCGATTCAAGCGCATGAACGGCTACGACGTGTTCTACCCGATGGGCTGGGACGACAACGGACTGCCGACCGAACGCCGTGTGCAGAACTATTATGGCGTGCGCGTGGACACCTCCCTCAAGTACGATCCTGATTTCGTGCCGCCGTTCGAAGGCACCGATGGCAAGAAAATCGACGCCAAGGATCAGGTTCCGATCTCCCGTAAGAACTTCATCGAACTGTGCGAAAAGCTCACCGCTCAGGATGAGAAGCAGTTCGAGGCGCTGTGGCGTTCCCTCGGCCTGTCCATCGACTGGACGCAGACCTACCACACCATCGGCGAGCACCCGCAGCGCGTGGCCCAGAAGGCATTCCTGCGCAATCTGGCCCGCGGCGAAGCGTACCAGAAAGACGCTCCGGGCCTGTGGGATGTGACCTTCCAGACCGCAGTGGCTCAGGCCGAACTGGAATCCCGCGAATACCCGGGCTTCTACCACAAGGTGGCCTTCCGTTTCGAAGACGGCACTCCGATCTACATCGAAACCACCCGTCCGGAACTGCTGGCGGCCTGCGGCGCACTGATCGCGCATCCGGACGACGAGCGTTACAAGTCGTATTTCGGCCAGTACGTCTACTCGCCGCTGTTCCATGTCAAGGTTCCGATCCTCGCCCACAAGGCCGCGGAAATGGACAAGGGCGCCGGCATCGCCATGTGCTGTACGTTCGGCGACGTGACCGACGTCGAATGGTGGCGCGACCTGAACCTACCGTTGCGCTCCATCATCCAGCGCAACGGACGCATCGTCATGGACACCCCGGATTGGATCGAAGACGAGGAAGGCCAGCGCATCTTCCAAGAGACCGCCGGCAAGACGACGTTCTCCGCACGCAAGGTCATCGTCGACGCACTGCGCGAATCCGGCGATCTTGACGGTGAGCCGACTCCAACCAAGCGTATGACCAACTTCTATGAGAAGGGTGACAAGCCGCTCGAAATCGTCACTTCCCGCCAGTGGTACCTCAAGAACGGCGGCACCGACGAGAAGCTGAACGCCGAACTCATCGAACGCGGTAAGGAACTCAACTTCCACCCCGACTTCATGCGCGTGCGCTACGAGAACTGGGTGCACGGCCTGAACGGCGACTGGCTGATTTCCCGCCAGCGCTTCTTCGGCGTCCCGTTCCCGCTATGGTACCCGGTGAAGGAAGACGGTACCCCGGATTACGATCACCCGATCACCCCGAGCGAAGACATCCTGCCGATCGATCCGACCGACGATGTGCCGGAAGGCTACACCGAGGACCAGCGTGACGTACCCGGCGGTTTCACCGCCGAGCCCGACATCATGGACACCTGGGCCACTTCCTCCCTCACCCCGCAGATCGTGACCCGTTGGGAAGAGCCAGGCGAAGAGAACCAGGCGATTTTCAACGCCACGTTCCCAATGGATCTGCGCCCGCAGGGTCAGGACATCATCCGTACCTGGCTGTTCTCCACCGTGGATCGCGCGCATCTTGAAAACAAGTGTCTGCCGTGGTCCAACGCCACCCTGTCTGGCTGGATTCTCGATCCGGACCACAAGAAGATGTCGAAGTCCAAGGGCAACGTGGTCGTGCCAGACAAGCCGATCAAGCAGTTCGGCGCCGACGCGGTGCGCTATTGGGCCGCTGCGGCACGTTTGGGCCTGGATGCCACCTACGACGAAGGCCAGATGAAGATCGGCCGCCGTTTGGCCATCAAGCTGCTCAACGCCACCAAGTTCGCACTGGCCATCGGACGTGAGGATGAGAACCATCATGTGGGCGCTCCGGCAACCGCAAGCTGGAACCCGGCCGACGTGACCGAGCCGCTGGACCGCGCAGCCATGGCCAAGATGGCTCTCGTGGTGCGCGAAGCCACCGAAAACCTCAACAACTACGAGCATTCCAAGGCTTTGGAAGTCATCGAGAACTACTTCTGGCAGTTCTGCGACGATTACATCGAACTGGTCAAGAACCGCGCGTACGGCACCGCCGACGCCACCGGCCGAGTGCCGAGCGAGAAGGCCGTGAAGTCCGCCCGCACCGCACTGGGACTGGGCTTGGATGCCTTCGCACGCCTGCTGGCACCGTACCTGCCGTACGCCACCGAAGAAGTGTGGAGCTGGATGCATGAGGGCGAAGGCTCCGTGCACCACGCCGCATGGCCGAAGGCTGAAACGTACGATGCGGCCGCCGCAGCCATCTCCCCGGAGCTGCTCACCCATGCCGGTGAAGCGCTGGCCGCGCTGCGTGGCATCAAGTCGAAGGCCAAGGTTTCGATGAAGACCCCGATCCTTTCCGTGCAGCTAGGCGTTTCCGACGAGGCGCGCAAGTCCATCGAAAGTGCATTGGGCGATATTGCCGAAGCCGGTCGCGTGGTCGGACGCATCTCCTTCATGGGAGCGGCCGCCGCATTGAAGGCCGCCAAGGAAACCGCCGAGGCAGCCAAGGAAGCCATCAAGGAAGCCAAGGCCGACGCCGAAGCCGCCATCGACGTGATCGTGGCCGACAGCGAACTTGGAGAGCCGCCGGCTAAAAAGCCAAAGAACTGACCGCACCTGTAGATGAAGCCGGCGGCCCTCGCAGCACAGCTGCTCACTTCACCTACAGACAGTCCACCGGACTGTCTGCCTAACGGTTCAGCCGGCTAAAAAGCCAAAGAACTGACCGCACCTGTAGATGAAGCCGGCTAAAACCAAGGAGGGGTCTTCCAGTCTGGAAGACCCCTCCTTGCATATCCGAATCCTGTTTTATGGAATTTTATAAAACAGGAACTGCAAGCAAATATTGAGATTGCGTAGTCGCACTGCTCTGCAACTGCACAGAATCGTCCGGATAGAGCTTCTGCAGAGCTTGCTGCAGTATTTCAGCGGCGGTGGCAATTTTGACGGTCTCATCAATCAGATCACTATTGTCAGGCACAATCAGCGTGCGATTGCCGGAACCTGCAATACCGTATGCGGCAATCGGCAAAGCATCCGTCAACGACGTTTCGGAAGAAGCGGAATCTCCCGCTTTTCCAGTATTTTCAGTATTTCCAGATGCGGAATCTGCCGAACCGCCGTCACTGGATTTCTTTGAATCCACTCCCCCGACTTTCGCAACATTCTTCGAAGTTGCGTCAGCGGCCGCACCAAACGACGATCGCAATCCACCCGCGTAACTCATCACATCATCCATGCTGATGGCGTTCTTGTCGTCCACCAAACTGACCATGGCACCGTCAGAAGCGTTCTGCTGATTGGCGGCATCGGCCTGTGCGCGCTCCGCCTTACGCTGGGCCTTGATGCGCGTCTGCTCGGCACGGCCAGCAAGCGACGTCTCCGCAGCCGACGCAAGCCCAACAGAACCCCTCAACGTAACTTCCGAACCATCGGAAGCATATGAACCGTCGGAAGCGGTCGAATCATCGCCCGCATTAAGCTGATCCGCAAACCGAAGCACGATCTGGTGGAGCGCACTGGCCTGACCC
The DNA here is from genome assembly GCF_002742445.1 of Bifidobacterium sp. N4G05. GTDB lineage: Bacteria > Actinomycetota > Actinomycetes > Actinomycetales > Bifidobacteriaceae > Bifidobacterium > Bifidobacterium hominis. The sequence continues at coordinate 289,225 of NZ_NJNQ01000002.1, forward strand.
GTATGTTCGCTCGCATCCGCCAACGCGCGCATCGCATCATCAACCTTGTCTGAAGCCGTCTTCAATTTCTCATTACCATCAATATTGTTGCGCACATCCGCAATCGCTTGAGATTCCAAGCTTTGCGCGGAACCAGCGGAGGCCCCCAATTCCTTGAGACGGGCCGTGTACGCGTCGGTGAAATCCATGGAATACGGAATCATAGCCGAAGAAAGCTGCGACTGGCCGGCACTGTAATCCTTGGCTCCGTGTTGTTGCTCTTCGCCCGCACGCTTGCTGAGCTCGGCAACCAAACCGGAGGTTCCGCGCTGTTCGATGGTGCGGATCACCTCGTTTACCGCGTCAGCGGCACCCGTATGCCGATACGCGGCGCTTACATCGTTTACCGCATTGGCGAGATCGACCACGGACTGTGCCACCGGAGTATCGCCGTTCAACTCGGCCGCGGTGCCGAGAATGGCGGTAAGCTGCGTGGACGTGCCGATCGACCCGGAAAGATGCGTAGTATACGAGCCGACATACGCGTCGATATACCCGTCGAACGCCTTCTGATGTTCCTGCTCGCGCTGGGCGATGGTTGTTTCGGCAAGCTCCTTTTCATGGTCGCGCAACTGCTCGAGCTGTGCGATAAGCTCATAATTACGTTGCGATCCGACATTCGTCAGACCGTCCACCAAATTCGACGCACGGTCGGTCAAACTGGTGAGATTGCCAGCAATACCCGCTATTTGCACAGAAGAATCCTGAATGGAATCTTGAGAAGATTCTTGAGCAGTATCGGAAGATTGCGTACTTTCGACGGCTGCGACAGACAGCGAGCTCATCGTGAAATTCTTCGCCGTCACATACGTATGAACCGTAAGATCCTCGCCCGGCTTGCCCACCATGGCGACCAATGTCGACGAATTGCCGGCAGACACGAGCACACCCTCGTCCGAAGTCACGTCATTGCCGACGCGATTGGGAATGGTGAACGCGACGATCGGCGTCAAATCCGCTGTTCTCTTCGGCTGTTCGGACTTCAGATCGATGCGGATGCCGACCACGCCCGACGCTCCGGCAATCTCGGATGCGCTGACGGTCGGACCGTTCAGAGTGAAGGTCGCCGTTATATTCCACGGAAGTTTCACGCGCTCTTGCGGAATGCGTTGCGAAGACGCCGCATTATCATCCGAACTTTCATCCTCATTCGTATCCGCGTCCGCATCAGAAGAGGCACCACTCGTCAAATACAAGCGCCCCGGCTCATCAACGGCCTCATACGCGCTCATCACATCGTGTGAAACCACCGCCGAAGCGTATTCGCCGTTCCGACGCACGGCATCAACCACATTCGAAACCCCGACCGCACATACGGGAACCGCCGTAACCAGCGTCACCGCGATGGCCGCAGCCAGCATACGTCGCAGGTGGACATTCGCCCCACGCATATCGCGCCCGTCACGCACTTTACCGGTGTGATGGGCGCAAGATGCACGAAACGCAACAGAACGATGCATGCCGAGCCTCTCAATCGCAATTACAAATGCCTGAAATACTTTCCAAAGCATTCAATGTAGCGCCCGGCATGCCCCGAAATACTTGTTTTTGCCGAAAACAGACAGGTCAGGCGAATACGTCGAGCACGCCCGGATCTCCACCGTTTTCGGCGATGCGCTTATGCCTACGCTTGGCTTCGGTCACCACGAATTCGCGGTACATTTCGGCGATATCAGGGTCAAGACCCGCGTCGACGGCATTGCGATGCAGACGCTCGATCTGGTAGTCTTCACGCTTGTAATCGGCCGGCGCGAAGCCCGCACGCGCCTTCAGCACGCCCACTTGGGACGTGTATTTGAAGCGTTCCGCCAGCAGGGAGACGATGGCCGTGTCGACATTGTCGATCGACTGGCGCAACGCGGCGATTTTCGCCACGGCGTCGGCAACCTCAGGATTGTTTTGCGCGGTACCCGCGTCGATGATGGTTTCGGTTTCGTGTTCTTCTTCTGGCCGAAGCCAGTCGTGTTCGCTATCGCTCATGCGTACAAGACTACCGCGCGAATGTCACTTGGAGAAGTACCGTTGCAGCACAATCGAGGTTTCCGTGCTCACCGGCACCGTCTGATGAATGACATTCAGCAGATCCTCAAGCTTGCTTGGCGAGGCCGCGCGCACCGTCAGCATGTAGCTGGGAGAACCGGCAACGGAATCACACGACATAATGCCGTCGATATCCTGCAATTTGCAGGGAATCTCGGATTCCTTGGAATAGTCGATCGGGGTCACCGCAATGTAGGCGCGCACGCCGAGCCCACGCTTTTCATCATCAATGACGGCCTTGTAGCCGAGAATCACATCGCGACGTTCCAGCTTCTGTACGCGCGACTGCACCGCGGAAATCGACAGTCCCGTAGCGTCCGAAAGCTGGGATAGCGTGGCGCGACCATCCTCCTCCAACATGCGGAGGATGGTCTCGTCGATGTCGTCAAGTTGACCCACGTTAGCGTACGTTGTGTCGGGTTCGTTGCCGTTGCCTGTCATACATACCCCTTTCCAACAAGCATTCTGCATCGGCCCGGCAGGACCGACTCCCCTATGCAGCTCACAGTTCGTCCATTACGATACCCACCCCAACACACAAACCGTCAACCGCATTTCCGTAACGCTTCCGACGAATTTCGATTTTCAATCACTTATCTTTTAATATTTACACATACCCCCTTATATGGCAATACATTTTTCGACTTTCAACTTTTGATTTCGTATTTTTTAGGATGTCAGAATTTATGTATCGCATGTCCACAACGTGATCATCCATACATCTGCAATGCCTTGCGGATATACGAAAGGGTCGTATGACGATTGCCATACGACCCTTGGCTTGCTTACCGCAAATTGCGATCACTCGCGACTAATTGCGATCAATTGTTGCCATTATTCGCGTTATTGCCGCTCTGCTGAATCAGCGACGCCATGAAATCACGGTTGGTCGCGGTCTTCTTCAGACGTGGCACGAGCGTCTGGTAGGCCTGCTCAGGCTCGAGACCGCCAAGCAGTCGGCGCAGACGGTAGATGATCGGCAGTTCCTGCGGATCGGTGATGAGCTCCTCGCGGCGGGTGCCGGAAGCGTTCACGTCGATGGCTGGGAACAGGCGCTTGTCCGCCAGTTCGCGGCTCAGACGCAATTCCATGTTGCCGGTGCCCTTGAACTCCTCGAAAATCACCTCGTCCATCTTGGAACCGGTTTCCACCAGAGCGGAGGAGATGATGGTCAGGGAACCGCCGTTTTCGATATTGCGGGCGGCACCGAAGAACTTCTTCGGCGGATACAGCGCCTGAGCGTCAACACCGCCGGAAAGGATACGCCCGGAAGCCGGAGCCGCGACGTTGTAGGCGCGTGCCAGACGGGTCATGGAGTCAAGCAACACCACCACGTCCTGGCCGAGCTCCACGAGGCGCTTCGCACGCTCGATGGCGAGTTCGGCGACGGTGGTGTGGTCGGAGGCCGGGCGGTCGAAGGTGGAGGAAATCACTTCGCCCTGCACCGTGCGTTCCATATCGGTGACCTCTTCCGGACGTTCGTCCACGAGCACGACCATCAGGTGGACTTCCGGATTGTTGGTGGCGATCGCATTGGCGATGTTCTGCAGGGTGATGGTCTTGCCGGCCTTCGGCGGAGACACGATCAGACCACGCTGGCCCTTGCCGATCGGCGCCACAATGTCGATGAGACGGCCGGTGAGCTTGTTCGGCGCGGTCTCCTGCTTCAGGCGCTCCTGCGGGTACAGCGGGGTGAGCTTGTTGAACTGCGGGCGGTTCTGCGCTGCCTCGACGGTCATGCCGTTGATAGAGTCGATGGACTGCAGGGGCACGAACTTCTGACGCTGGTTACGGCGGTCGCCCTCACGCGGAGTGCGGATGGAGCCGTGCACGGCGTCGCCCTTGCGCAGGCCATACTTCTTGACCTGGCCCATGGAAACGTACACGTCGTTCGGCCCCGGCAGATAGCCGGAAGTACGCACGAAAGCGTAGGAATCGAGCACGTCAACGATGCCTGCGACTGGCACGAGATCCTCTTTCGACTCCTCGTGGCGCTGTTCGCGTTCGACACGTTCGACATTGCGATCCGTGCGATCGTTGCGTTCGACGCGATCGTTGCGTTCAGTGCGGTCATTACGCTCGCTGTTACGACCACGACGATCGTCACGCTCGTCATAATCGCGGTCACGGCCACGCAGACGGCGTCCGCGACGATCCATACGATCGCCGCCCCTGTCACTGGCACGGCCACGGCCACGACGTGTGAAATCGCCATCCTCGGCTTCGTCATGGCGCTCGTCGCCCTCGTTGCCTTGCGAAGGCAGCGTGGCGAGAATATCGTCGAGATCACGCACGACATCCTCATCCTTCAGCTCCTCCACCGCACGGCGACGGCGACGCGGCTCGGCATCGGCCTCATCATCCTTGCGATGGCGACGACGGTCATCCTGCTTCGGCGAAGCATCATCCAGTCCCAATTCGGCGAGCAGATCGGCGGCTGCTTCCGTATCACGGCGACGACGGCGCTTCGGAGTCTCGTCGAGGCTGTCCAAAGCGTTCACAGCGACCATGACGCCCACGGCATCCTCGCTTGCCGGCGCTTCGGCCTGCTTACGGCGGCTGAAGCGCTCGGAACGCTCAGTGCGCTCGACGCGGGTCCTCCTAGAGGTTTTGGAAACCGATTTTTCAGAATCCTCAGCATCATCGGCCTTGACCTCGGCAACCTCAGCAGGCTTGCCGGCATTCTCGGCCCTACCAGCCGCGACCTCAGCGTCTGCGGATGGAGTTGCGACCTGAGCTGCCGGGTCAGCCGAAGCTGCGGACGCTGCGGACTTCGGGGCTCGAACGGTCACGCCGGCCGGCGCCTCGCCGCCGGAACGAGCAGCCTGAAGCGTCGCGATAAGTTCCGGCTTACGCATGGTGGAGGTGCCACGAAGGCCCATCTGCTTGGCAAGCTCCTTGAGCTCAGGCAGTTTCATATCTTCAAGATTCGGGCTGGTTGCCACTAGTTTTGCCTTTCCCTAGCTTCCCGCAGGCACACGCCCACGACAGCTGTAAAAAAGAGATACGGAAATGTTCCGCCACTGAAAGTTCGCCGCGAAATACCACGGTTTTCGAACTTTTCTAACCATACAACGTTATCCAGACCAACGCAACGCAGGCGTGCCAACGTATTCGCGCCAATCAAGCATTGCAAGTCAATCAAGCATTGCAAGTCAATCGCAAATCGCAATGCAAAAGACCCGCCATGCAATCACATGACGGGTCTTCGCTGGCAAACAACGCGAGCGTCGCACTAAAACAACGGTTTGCCGATCCTACCGAGAGATCCTACCGAAACCTACTTTTCCTCGTGATAGCTCTTGTCGGTATTGACGGACCACACGTTCTTCTTGGACGTCTTGCCATTCTTGATATTGCCGACGGCCTCGATGGCGGTGGCCATGGAATGATCCATGTTGTTGTAGCGGTGCTGTCCGTTACGTCCGACGCAGTACAGATTACCGAAGGAATCGAGGTATTCCACGAGCTCAGGCATGCGGTCGTACGTGTCGAAGTAGGCCGGATATGCCTTCTTCACGCGCTCGCGATGGGAATCGATCACATCCTGAGGGCCGTTGATGACCTGCATGCGGGTGAGCTCCTGGATGGCGAACTTCTTCGCCTCCTCGTCAGACATGTTCCAGAAGGAATCACCCTCCTCGCAGAAGTATTCAAGACCGATCCACACGGTGTTATCAACATCCTTGACCAGATACGGGCTCCAGTTGTTGAAGATCTGCAGGCGGCCGACCTTATAGCCCGGATCCTGCACGTAAATCCAGCAATCAGGCACGATCGGCGGATTACCAAGGGTGGGAATGTCGGTGGTGTTCGGCAAGCGCAGATGATTGACGAGCAGACCGACGGTCACGAAATCACGGTACGGCAGGCCGTTGGCGATTTCGGTCATATCCTTCGGCGCGGGCTTGCTGGAAGCGTCCACTGCGTTGATGAGGTCCTTGACCGGCATGGAGGAGATGAAATCGTCCGCAGCCATTTCGTTGCGATTACCTTCGGAATCCTCATACACCACGGAAGCGATCTTGCCATCAGACTGGCGGATCTCCACCACATTGGCGTCGGTAATGACCTTCACGCCCGCGGCCTCGCAGTTAGCCTCCACGGTTTCCCACAGCTGGCCCGGACCATACTTCGGATACCAGAATTCCTCGATCAGCGAGGTTTCAACCTCGGCATTGCTGCGCTTCTTCGGCAGGAGCTTCTGGAACGCATTCTTCAGCACGCCCATAATGCTCAGGCCCTTGACGCGCTGTGCACCCCAATCGGCGGAAATCTGAGACGGATGACGTCCCCACAGCTTCTCGGTGTACCCCTCGAAGAACATGGAATACAGCTTGCGGCCGAAACGATTGATGTAGAAGTTCTCCAGATTGTCTTCCGGCAGCTTGTGCACCATGGACTTCAGATAGCTGAAACCGGCAACCAACGTAAGCTTCGGCCCCATGGCCTTCAACGTATTGGCACTCAGGGAAATCGGGTAGTCAAAGAAGTGTCGGTTCCAGTAAATACGAGACACACGATGGCGCTTGAGCATCACCTTGTCTTCGACTTCCGGATCCGGCCCGCCCGGTTCCATATCGTGCTCACGACCGAGCTTCTTGTCATCATAGCTTGGCGCGCCCTGCAGCGGCAGGACCCCCTTCCACCAATCCATGATGCGTTCGTCCTTCGAGAAGAAACGATGGCCGCCAATATCCATACGGTTGCCATCATGCTTGACGGTGCGGGAGATGCCGCCGAATTCGCGGGTCGCTTCCAGCACGGTCACATCGTAGTTCTCGGAGCCACCGTCCTTGACGAGCTCCCAAGCGGCAGTCAGGCCCGCAGGGCCACCGCCGATAATCACCACGGATCGCTTTTGCGTCACTTTGAGGTCTCCTTATGAAAACAAAAATCCCTGATAGTCTACCCGATGGTAGGGAAACGAACATCGCAACTTGTGCGAATGCTTACAAAATCAAGCCAAGTCAGGCAATACCAAGCCGAACGGTCTAAAACAAGCAAGACAATATCAGGCCGAGCAAAACGATACGCGACCACATACGACCATATCGACTATATGGAATCAGGAATGTCGATATCGGTTTTCTGCACTTCCTCGACATTGACGTCCTTGAAAGTGACGATACGCACATTCTTGACGAAACGACTGGAACGATAGACGTCCCACACCCACGCGTCGGTCAAACGCACGTCGAAATACACATCCTGACCGGCGGAACGCACATTGAAATCGACTTTATTTGCCAGATAAAAACGACGTTCCGTCTCAACAACGTAAGTAAATAATTTAATAACGTCGCGATATTCCTTATACAGAGCCAGTTCTGCGTCGGTTTCGTAATTATCGAGATCCTCGGCGCTCATCACTTACCTTCCACATCACGCTTGCGACCACGCCCAAGCGTACGCCACCAAGCTTCCTTCGACGTCTTGCGCTCGCCAGCCGTATACGGCCAGCTGTTTTCGACATCGGCATCACCATTAACAGACTTGCGGTCGTCACGCTCGCTTTGCCGCGCAGCATCCACGCTTTCGACGTTCTTCTGCTGGGACGCAGCCACATCATCCATACCGTCAGAAGGAACTTCCCGCACGGATTGCGCAGCCGCCGCAGCATCGTCGGCGCCCACGCCTTCCGCATCAGGTTTCGTGGCATTCTTCTCATTCAGTCGAATGGCAATCGAATGCTCGCGTGCACTCAAAGCCTCCTTGACGCCCGGATTGTCTTCGATCACGTGCATGCCGAACGCGTCAAGCGAGCGGATCGGATCAAACTCGTCAACCAGCGTGTCCATAACGATCAGATCCTGGTAACGGTTCTGCGAGTCGTTCCACAGGGCGTCGCGGGAGCGACCGGAAGGCACGAATCCCAACGACTGGTACACGGACACGGAACGCGTGTTCTGTTCGGGCACTGCGACCCAAATGCGATGCATGCCAAGGCCTGCCGGCTCCGGAGCAAGACCGTACGTCATCACGCGCGGCATGATGTCTCGCGAATAGCCACGGCCCCTGTAATCCTTTCCAAGCACCACCTGAATGCGGGCGGAACGGGCCCAACCGTCAATATCGATCAGGAAAATCATGCCGATCACATTGTCGGAATTCGCGGCATCAATCCTACCATCGCCATCATGGTCGGCTTCGGTGATGATGGACCATGCGATTGTGCGACGTGATTCCGGGTCCCCCACACCGGATTCGGACGGAGCCTCGCCTTGGGACCATGCCACGGAACGACGTACCCACGCACGCACCGCGCCACGCTCGGCGACTCGGTCCTTACCAGTGATTCCGGAAGCGCCGACGTACGCCTCGATGGCGTCCATGCGGTCGAGATCCCCGATCACGGCCGGGCGTAGATGCACCATCTCGCCTTTGATAGGCGGCACAACGATACGTTTCGGCAGCTCACGCGACTGCCGGTCCGACTGCTCCTGTGTTACAGCCTCAAGATTCTCTGGCATTTTTCCCGCCCCCTACGTCATTGCAGGTACGACCGTCGCCGCACCTGTACCGAGGGTATTGTACCCGACTGTACGTCAGCTGTGAATTAGCGCGGCGGCAATCGTTATAAATCTTCCTCTACCAGCATAACTTGATATTGAAAGACACGTCGGTAATCGTAAGAAAAACAACTGGTGATTAGCTCTTTCCCTTTCTTTTGGAAAGATAAGAAAACACACGTCCCAAGTTTTTGGAACGTGCGTTTTCGTGCGATTCAGCAATCGCGAGTAATCGTTGTAAACGTTACTTAATCTTGCTCATCACGATCTTGGTGACGGCTTTCGCGTCAGCCTGACCGCGAGTGGCGCGCATGACGGCACCAATGATGGCGCCCATCGGCTTCATGTTACCGCTCTTGAGCTTTTCAACGATGTCAGGATTGGCTGCGAGAGCCTCATCCACGGCCTTTTCGAGAGCACCGTCATCAGACACGACCTGGAAGCCATGCTTCTTGACGACCTCATCCGGAGTGCCCTCGCCGGCGAGCACACCTGCGACGGTCTGCTTGGCCAGCTTGTCGTTGAGCTTGCCATCGGCGATCAACTTCTCAACTTCAGCCACATCGGTCGGAGTGATCGGCAGCTCTTCGAGGCTCACGCCCTTGTTGTTGGCTTCGCGGCTCAGCTCGCCCAGCCACCACTTCTTGGCGCCGGCTGCAGTGGCACCGGCCTTGACGGTTTCCTCAAGCAGGTCCAGAGCGTCGGCGTTAAGCACGTCGCGCATCTCCAGATCGTTGAAGCCCCACTCGCCCTTCAGGCGGTTGCGGCGCTCACGCGGCATTTCCGGCATCTGGGCCTTCATCTCTTCGATGTGCTCCTTGGTGATGTGCAGCATCACCAGATCCGGATCCGGGAAGTAACGGTAATCGTCGGCGTCGGACTTCACGCGGCCGCCGGCGGTGGTCTGCGAAGCCTCATCCCAGTGTCGGGTTTCCTGCAGAATCTCGCCGCCTTCGCTCAGAATGGCCGCCTGACGGCGAATCTCATACTGAATGGTCTTTTCAATGCCACGGAACGAGTTCACGTTCTTGGTTTCGGAACGAGTGCCGAACGGGTCGGACGGGCTGTTGCGCAGCGACACGTTCACATCGGCGCGCATATTGCCCTGCTCCATACGAGCGTGGGAGATGTTCAGCGCACGCACGATGTCGCGGATGGCGCGCATATAGGCGCCTGCGATTTCGGGGGCACGGTCTCCGGCGCCTTCGATCGGCTTGGTCACGATCTCAATCAGCGGCACGCCTGCACGGTTGTAGTCGACCAAGGAGTGATCGGCACCTTCGATACGGCCGTCAGCACCACCGACGTGGGTGTTCTTACCGGCGTCGTCTTCGATGTGGGCGCGTTCGATCGGCACGCGGAACACGGTGCCGTCTTCAAGTTCCACATCAAGATAGCCGTTGCCGTTGGTCGGCTTGTCGTACTGCGAGATCTGGTAATCGCGCGGCATGTCCGGGTAGAAGTAGTTCTTACGTGCGAACTGACTCCATTCAGCGATTTCGCAATGCAGGGCAAGACCCAGCTTGATCGCGTAATCGACGGCGGTCTTGTTGACTACCGGCAGAGAGCCCGGCAGACCAAGGCTCACCGGGGTGAGCTGGCTGTTCGGATCGCCACCGAACGAGACTTCGGCCGGGCAGAACAGCTTCGTGGTGGTGCTCAGCTCAACATGGGTTTCCAGACCGATGACCGGGTCGAACTTCTTGACGGCATCGGCGTACTTCATCAACTTTTCAGCCATTTTGTTTTCTTTCCTCCGATGCTTCTTACTTGTTCAAGCCGTCGAGCCACGGGGTCTTCAGGGACTGCCAGATCGGGCCGTTCCAGTCTTCCTCGAGAGCTGCTTCAAGAGCTGCGGCAGGCTTGTACATGGCCTCGTCGCGCTGCTGCGGAGCGAGGAACTGGAAGCCGACTGGCAAACCGTCGTCGCTCAGACCAGCAGGAATGCTCATAGCCGGAACGCCGGCAAGGTTGGCCGGAATGGTGGTGATATCGATGGCATACATAGCCATCGGATCCTCAGTCTTCTCACCGAACTTGAATGCGGTGACCGGGCTGGTCGGGCCCACAAGCACGTCGACCTTGTCGAAAGCCTTCTTGAAGTCATCGATGATCAGGGTGCGCACCTTCTGCGCAGAACCGTACCATGCATCGTAATAGCCAGCGGACAGGGCGTACGTACCGAGGATGATACGGCGCTTGACCTCGTCGCCGAAGCCGGCTTCACGAGTGTAGGCCATCATGTTGGCAGCGGTCTGAGGAACACCCGCCGGCGGCATGACGCGCAGACCGTAGCGCATGCCATCGTAACGGGCCAGGTTGGAGCTGACCTCGGATGGCATGATGATGTAGTACGCGCCAAGGGAGTACGGCAGGTGAGGCAGAGACACCTCGGTGATCTCAGCACCCATTTCCTCGAGCTTCTTGACGCCTTCGTTGAAACGTGCCATAACGCCCGGCTGGAAGCCTTCGCCGCCGAGCTCCTTGATCAGACCGACCTTGAGGCCCTTCAGATCACGCTTCATACCTTCGCGGGCGGCCGCCACCATCGGGCGCGGGCCTTCCGGAATGGACGTGGAATCACGCTTGTCGTGGCCGCCGATCACTTCCTGGAGCAGGGCCGCGTCGAGCACAGTGCGCGAGCACGGGCCGATCTGGTCGAGCGAGGAAGCCATGGCGATCGCGCCAAAGCGGGAGACGCCGCCGTAGGTCGGCTTGACGCCGACGGTACCGGTCAGCGAACCCGGCTGGCGGATGGAACCGCCGGTATCGGTACCCAAAGCGAGCGGGGCTTCGAATGCAGCCACGGCAGCTGCAGAGCCACCGCCGGAACCGCCCGGGACGCGCTCGGTATCCCACGGATTGTGGGTGGTCTGGTAGGCGGAGTGTTCGGTGGAGGAGCCCTGCGCGAACTCATCGAGGTTGGTCTTGCCCAGCAGCGGCATGCCTGCGGCCTTGAGCTTCTCGATGACGGTGGCATCGTACGGGGGCACCCAGCCTTCGAGGATCTTGGAGGCTGCGGTGGTTTCGATGCCCTTGGTGACGATCATGTCTTTGATGGCGATCGGCACACCGGCGAGTTCCGGCAGTGCAGCCTTTTCCTCATCGGACTTGGCGTCGAAGGCGTCGGCCTGTTCGAGGGCCTGTTCGCCGGATACCTTCAGGAAGGCCTTGATGCTCGGTTCGGCGGCTTCGATGACTTCGAGGTGCGCTTCGACCAGCTCGCGGCTGGAAACTTCCTTGGTCTTGATCTTGGCCGCCATCTCAGCGGCGGAAAGCTTGACGAGTTCGCTCATGTCACTCCTCCCCTAGAATGCGCGGCGCAACAAACATGCCGGCTTCAGAAACCGGGGCGCCCGCAGTTGCTTCTTCCTGAGTCAGCGGGGTTTCCGGCACATCCGGGCGCAGGTAGGCTTCCAGCGGAATCGGGTTTGCAGTCGGTTCCACATCGTCGGTAGCGACTTCCTGGACCTTGTTGATGGATTCTGCGATGACGTTCAGATCGCCCTGCAGACGGGTAATCTCCTCGTCAGTGAGTGCAATTCGGGCCAAATCGCCCAGATGCACGATTTCTTCTTTGGTGAAAGTAGGCATGTCCCTAACATTAACGCGTCTGTGTGACTAGCGCCCCACCCATTTCGCCTATCGCCCCAGCCTCACGCTCCAGCCGCACCAGCCCAGCCGGAACAGCCTCGCCGCACCAGCCGCCGCAGTCCAGCCAGACCAGTCGCCGCAGTCCAGCCGCACCAATCGCCGCAGTCCAGCCGGACCAGCCTGGCCACACCAACCCAGCCCACCAGCCTCGCCGCAGCCACACTAGCCCAGCCCCACCAGCACACCGTCCCGCCAAAGTCTCACCAGAAGCACACCGCAGTCCCAAATCCCCCAGTCGCTGGAATAATCCACCCACAAACCAGCCACTCACAATCCCAAAACTTCCACCCACTGGAACAATCACCCCGCTGACAGGCCTCCAATCGTCCCGATTCCTCCACCCACTGGAGAAATCACCCCGCTAGACGCCCCACAGGAGACCAAAATCCTCCACCCACTGGAGGAATCTACCCGCCGACAAGCCATTCACAGTCCTAAAACCTCCATCAACTGGAACAATTCGGACTCTAAGCAGTATCTCAATACTCAAAATACCCAGTTAACAGAAGAAACAGCCTAAATTCATATGGAATAAGGTGACATTAACCTTTATCTACAAAACAACCAACCAGTTATCCACAAAAATCGTAAGTTATCCACAGACACGCCCGAAACGGCATCCTTTATCCACATTTGTCAATCGCGCTTCCTTAGCAGTATCTCAATAAGGTAGCGTCAAACCATGAAAGCATATCCTCAAATCGATACGCTGCTCGATCAAGCAGAAAATGCGCGACGATGCGCACATAGCAGCGACCCTCTCATCCAGAAGGGCCTGTACCGCAGGTACCGCGCGGGCGATCTTGCGCGCCCATATCCGGGGCTCTTCACCCGCGCCGAATATTGGCATCAGCTCAACGAGCCAGAGCAATCGTTACACATGGCCAGAGCCCTTAGGGATCTCCACCCCAACTGGGTTTTCTCAGGAATAACAGCCGCCGCAGCCCATGGATTCGATCATCCGCGAATCTTGCACCGGCAAGGACTGACCATAACATTGCCCAGTCACGGATCATACCGACCGCACGAAAAACTCAATATCATATACAGTCCATGTCCCAGAGAAAAAGCGGTAATCGCAAATGGAATTGCCGTCACGAATCCCTCTCGTACGCTGCTAGATTGCGGACGCACGATAGATTTCGTCCATTCTCTACCGATTTTTGACGATGCAGCTTCGAATGGAATCGAAGAAAAGCAGATTTTGCAAGAATGTGCGCGCACGACTCTCGACTGCTCACGCATCTTCAAATTACTGAGATATACCGATGCGAGAAGCGAGAATGGCGGCGAATCTTTTGCTCGTGCGGTCATGATTGAAAATGGATTTTCGGTTCCCCAATTACAGGTTCCCTTTACTGATCCCCTTACAGGAAAACAGTTCAGGGTCGATTTTTTATGGCGCACAGCCGATGGACGAATCATTGTTGGGGAACTTGACGGCACCGCGAAATACGTTGATCCGCAAATGACCGATCGTAAGAGCATACAGGAAACCGTGCAGGCCGAGAGAGAACGCGAACAGGCGCTTTTTCGCGCAGGAGTTACGGAAATCGTCAGATTTACTTTTGACGATGCAGTCCGGCAAAAACCGCTGATTGCGAAACTGCGGCGCGCTGGGGTTCCTTGCGTTTCATAGGGTGATCTTCTGCGGGAAGATTCCTCCAGTAAGTGGAAAAGTCGGGACGCTGAGAAGTTCGCCACCGGGAAAATCCCTCCAGAGAGTGGAGAAATCTAGACTCTAGCAAGGCACTCAGCGGAAGGATTGTTCCAGTAGGTGGAGGATTTGGGTCTCTGGTGAGGCTTTCTGCAGGAAGATTCCTCCAATCGCTGGAGAAATTGGGACGTTGAGTAGTCTGCCAGCAGGAGGATTCCTCCAGTGACTGGAGGATTTGGAACGATAGGAGCCGGTCAGGACTGGGGTGCGGCGTGCTGGGCGATCCAGGCGTGCATGGAAACCGCGGCGGCAGCTCCGGCGTTAATGGAACGCACCGAACCGAATTGGGAAATGTAGACCACGTCATCCGCCAGCTCAAGTGCCTTTTCGGACAGTCCCGGACCTTCCGCACCAAACAACATAAGACATCGCTTCGGAAAGCGATATGTTTCCATCGGCACCGCACCCGGAATGATGTCAAGCGCAATCACCCGCGCAGCCTTCAACTCGGCAATGCGCTGATCAATCGCTGCCAGCTGCGTCATATAGGACAGCTTGTTCCCATTTTCAGCGCCACATGCGGTTGAAGTATCCATTGAATTGCCAGCTGGAGCACACTCAGTAGCACGGCCCTCATTCAGCGAAGCAGCATCGTTCATACCGGTACCGTGCCCACTTTTCGCGTTTTCGTGCATATGTAATGCGATTGCGGAGGCTTGCGATCGCGCCGCCGCGATTTCTCCGGCAATGCGCAGCTTCCAGCATTCGACCAGTTCGGTTATGGAAGGGTGGTTTTCGACGTGCTGGTACAGTTCCGTCATCAACGCGCCCTTGCGATTCCATTTATGCGGACCGACGATATGCACGCGTTTTGCCTGAAATGCGTTGGCAGTGCGCACCATCGATCCGATATTGAAATCGTGCGTCCAGTTTTCCACGGCAACCTCAAAATCATGGCGACCATGAGCGTCAAGATCATCTTTGATGGCCGAAACCGTCCAGTAACGATACCGGTCAAGCACGTTGCGGCGATCACCCTCATCAAGCAGAGACGAATCGAATCGACGATCATAATTCGGCGATTGCGGATCATCCGGACGGGGCTCGCCAAGATGCGCTTCAGCCCACGGACCTACGCCCACTTCACGAAAGACCGGCTCTCCGGATGCTTTCGCCGCAATATCGATGGGATTAGGCTGATGCACGCGATTCCTCCTCACAACTCATTAATTGATCCAACTAGACGCAAAGTCGTAAAACGTTCCGTGAAACACGCTATTTAGCGTTACCGAACCACCAATGCAACCGAAAAGCTGCGACACTTCGATACTCAGTGTTGTGACACTTAATGAAGTTCCGATTCCTTGAATACTTCCACAAACGGCAGATCGGATTCGCTTCCGTCAACCGGATTGATGACCTTGATAGAAGGCGACGCCATATCGACGCCACCAATCAGCGATGCGACGGCAAGCACTTTAGCACCCTCGTTTTTTACCACGGAGAAGTCAAGGCTCAACTCGTTGCCATTGCGCAACGTAACCAACGAGGACGTCTGCACATACGACTTTTCAGATAACCAGGAATCCAACAAAACCACGCGCTTGCCTGCGATCGAAGGCCCCTTGATGGACGGATACACGAAATCCATCACGAAACCGTTCAGGTTCTCCCCACGAGAAGCGGCCGCCTGAATCATGGCGGACACCAGCGGAACCGAGGCCGCGGTCAACGCACCCACCGCGTCGAAATCATCCACGGAATAACCGGCCTCTTCCAACGTGTCCAGCAGGATATGCCCAACGATCGAAGCGCCACGATGGTCGAACAGTACGGAGGAAAGCTCCGAGAATGGCTTGTCTGCCATTTCAGCCTGCAACAGCGACTTCAGCTGGTCACGCGGCTCAAGCATGGCGAAATCGATGTCGCTATGCGTGGAAGTATCGGCAGGCGCAGCAACCGACTTGGTCTTACGGAAAGTCTTCTCTTCGGTCATGTTCCTAGCCTATCCTTTCGGCTCGTCAAACCTTATCCCCTACCGACACGTATCAGGCAGAGGTTACTGTGCACTGGTTTCGGGAGCGTTGAGTTCGCGGACATCGGCCTTTTCGGGCGCGATCATGTTCACGGGTTCGATAATTCTGCTCTGGTCGACGCGCTGCAGCTTGCGTGCGGTGACCAGCACACGCGATTCCAGTGACGAGGCGAACGCATTGTAGGCGCCGACCGTTTTGGTGATAGCGGATCCCAGCTTGGTGGCACGGTCCCCAAGCACGGCGAACCGTTCATACAATTCGCGAGACAGGTCGAACAGCATTTTTGCGTCATCGGTCAGGCTTTGCTGCTGCCATGCGTAGGCCACGGACTTCAGCACCGCCCATAAGGTAATCGGCGAAGTCAAGGCAACCTTGCGCGCAAACGCGTCGTCCATCAGCGTCGGATCGGTTTCCAAAGCCGCCTGCAACAAGGATTCGTTGGGAATGAAGGCGATCACGAAGTCCGGCGCGTCGTCGAACGCATTCCAATAGGCCTTGTCGCCCAAGGTTTTCACATGATCGCGCACCGCTTTGGCATGCGCATGCAGCAATTCCGACTTTCGTGCCAACTCCTCAGGCGTGGCGGTGTCGGGAATTTCACACGCTTTCTGATAGTCGGCATACGGGGCCTTTGCGTCGATCGGAATGGTCTTGCCGCCCGGCATGTGGATGATCATATCCGGACGCTGCGCGCGACCGTCCGCATCGGTGACGACCACCTGCGTATCGAAATCCACGTGTTCCAGCAGCCCGGCGGATTCCACGATATTCCTCAACTGCGCCTCACCCCACGCGCCGCGCACCTTGTTGTTGCGCAACGCGGACGACAGGGCGTTGGTCTCGCGGTCAAGACGGGCCTGCTGCTCGCCAAGCCCCTTGAGCTGCTCGCCAAGCGCACCCATTTCTCGCTTGCGACCCTCTTCGATTTGCGAAACCTTCTGCTGCAGGGCATCAAGATTCTTCTGCACGGGCGCGAGCGCTGACAATACCTTGCTCTGCTCCTGCAGTTTTCGCTCGTTTTCGGCCTGTTTGCGTTCCGCTTCGGCTGCGGCACGCTCACGCTCACGCTCCACACGTTCCTGTTCGGCCCGCTGGGCCTGCGCGAGCTGCGATTTGAGATAGGTCAACTGTTGGGCCAACCCTTCCGCCTGCGTACGGTATTGGGTCACCGATGTGGACAATTCGCTGATTTCCTGCCGATCAGCTTCGATCTGCGCTTTTGCCTCGTTAAGATCAGCAGTTTTCGCATCACGGGCCATTTCCTGCCCTTTAGCGCGGCCCGCAAAAAAGCCGGCCGCAGCTCCAAGCGCGGCCACAACCACCAGAAGAATCACCACAAACACAGGATTGTCGAACATATGTTCTATGTAACAGTATGCCCAGGACATCTTGAAAGATCAAGGTTCGCAAGACAACCGCGCCCAGCTGCATTATGCTTGGAGCCGAAGCGTGCTCACGAACATGGCGGCAACGCGAGCACGCTGAATATTCGAGAGGTATTCAAGAGGCAATCCGGGGGTTCGGAAACACATGGGATTCGATTTGTTCATGACGGTGGCGGCAATTGTTGCGGCGGCCGTGGCCACTTGGGCCATCCTCAGGCTATTCCTAAGAGAAAACGATGTCACAGCCCCCTCCCACCAGCACACCACCGATGAAAAACCCACCGAAAATCACGTCGAAAACCCAGACGAGATAGCCGGCAAAACACACAGAAGCGACATCACCAAGCGTCTCGTCATCGCAACCATATTGACCATTCCCACATTCACCGTAACCATGCTGACATTCGGCGGCATCGCACTCCCCCACTGGCTGACCAATCCATGGCTGCACGCCATCATCGCCACGCCGGTCATGTTCTATTGCGCCGCGCCGATGCACAATCATGGCACCGCCGCCCTGAAAAGCCGCACGCCTAACGCGGATTCGCTGCTGTCACTCGCCATGACCATCGTGTACGCTTACAGCCTGCTGGCGTGCGTGGTGTCGTGGCTTTCCCCCGAAAGATCACGCAACCAATGTTTCGCTTTCGCAAGCATGGTCGCCGTGCTGGCGCTTGCAATTTCGATGATCGAGCAACGCCCCACGGCAAAGAAAGCATCGGAAGGCGATATTTCGACCGCACAATTGCAAGAGACGCAGGAAATACAATCGCAGGAAACGCAAAAAACACAAGAAACACAGCAAAGCACGGATACGCTTATCCAAGCCAGCATCGTATATGAGATTCGCACGCGGGTAACGCAGATTACCGCGACCGTGACGATGGTCATCGCGGTTTGGACGTTCGCTTTGTGGCTGATTTTCGGACTTCAGCCGAAGCTTACGATTGCCGTGTTGATCGGTGCGACGGTTTTGACGGTCGCAGGCTTGGTTTTGCAGGCATACGACCGCCAACCGTCACGGTAAAACGGTTTTCGCAAAAAATCGCGCAGTCGCGAAAAATGGGCGGACCCGCATATGCGCAATCCGCCCATCGTCAACGGTTAGACCGTTTTCGCGACTCGGCCAAGCGACAGTCAGTCAGGCCAAACCGATCAGCCGAATGACTCCGACCGTCACTTAGCTTCCGCCGAAAAATCGTCGTCGATCTGCCCCGGAGCCCACGAGGAAAGCTCCAAATGGTCGCCGCCGGTCTGGTCCACAAGCACGGTGTCGCCGTCGTGCACTTCGCCAGCCAGCAGCATGCGCGCCAGCTGGTCGCCGACTTCGGTTTGCACCAAACGACGCAGCGGGCGAGCGCCATACGCCGGATCGTAACCGGTGTTGGCGAGCCAATCGCGCGCCGAATCGGTAACATCCAGCTTGATGCGGCGATCCGCCAAGCGGGCCGAAACCTGCGCCACCTGAATGTCCACGATGCCGCCAAGTTCTTCGCGTGTAAGCGGGTGGAACATGACCAGTTCATCCAAGCGGTTGATGAATTCCGGCTTGAACTGCATGTGCACGGCGTCCATCACGGCCTTCTTCTTGGCTTCGTCATCCAGTTCGGTGTTCACCAGGAACTGCGAGCCAAGGTTGGAGGTCATGATCAGAATCGTGTTCTTGAAGTCCACGGTTCGACCCTGCCCGTCGGTCAAGCGGCCGTCGTCGAGCACCTGCAACAGCACGTCGAATACTTCAGGATTGGCCTTTTCAACCTCATCGAACAGCACCACCGAATACGGGCGGCGACGCACGGCCTCAGTCAGCTGACCACCCTCCTCATAGCCGATGTAGCCCGGCGCAGCACCGATCAGACGAGACACGGAGGCTTTCTCCATGTACTCGCTCATGTCGATGCGCACCATGGCTTTTTCATCGTCGAACAGAAAGTCGGCGAGCGCCTTGGCAAGTTCCGTCTTACCCACGCCGGTCGGTCCAAGGAACAGGAACGATCCCGTCGGGCGGTTCGGATCGGAAATGCCCGCGCGCGATCGGCGTACTGCATCAGAAACAGCTTGAATAGCTTCTTTCTGACCGATCACACGCTTGCCGAGATAATCTTCCATGGTCAGCAACTTCTCGTTTTCGCCTTGCATGAGGCGGCCGACGGGAATGCCCGTCCAGTCGGACACGATTTCGGCCACGGAATCGGCGTCGACGCGGTCCGGCACCATCGGAATATCATCCGCCGCGCCGTCGTCGCCAGTCACGCCGGCCGCACCATCCTTGGCCACCGCCTCGTTTTGTTCGGCTTGTGCGATTTCCTTCTGGATGGCCGGAATTTCGCCATAGTTGATGGCGGAGGATTTCGCCAGATCGCCTTCGCGCTCGTACCGTTCGGCTTGGGTGCGCAGTTCATCGAGCTTCTTGCGCAGGTCGCCGATGCGGTTGTGTCCGTTCTTTTCGGCGTCCCAGCGTGCTTTCAGACCGTTGAGTTTTTCGCTTTTGTCTGCGATTTCCTTATTGAGGTCGTCGAGACGTTCCTTGGCGCTTTCGTCAAGCTCGCTTTCGGCTTTGCTTGCGGCGGCATCGTCTTTCGGATTGCCAAGCAGGTATGACTTCTCCATTTTGAGTCGGTCGACCTGGCGTTGCAGTTCGTCGATTTCCTCAGGCGAGGAGTCGAGTTCCATGCGCAGGTGGGATGCGGCCTCGTCCACCAGGTCGATGGCCTTGTCTGGCAGCTGACGGCCGGAAATATACCGGTTCGACAGTGTTGCCGCGGCCACGAGCGCGTCGTCGCCGATGGTCACCTTGTGGTGGGCTTCGTATTTCGGCGCGATGCCGCGCAGAATGGCGATGGTGTCTTCAACACTCGGCTCTCCTACGAACACTTGCTGGAAACGACGTTCCAACGCCGGGTCCTTTTCGATGTTCTCACGGTATTCATCGAGCGTAGTGGCGCCGATCAGGCGTAGTTCGCCGCGTGCAAGCATGGGCTTGAGCATATTGCCCGCATCCATGGATCCTTCGGCCGCGCCCGCGCCGACGATGGTGTGGATCTCATCGATGAAGGTGATGATCTGCCCGTCGGCGTTCTTGATTTCCTGCAGCACGCTCTTCAGACGTTCCTCGAATTCGCCACGGTATTTTGAACCGGCCACCATGGAGCCCAAATCAAGCGAAATGAGCTTCTTGTTTTGCAAGGTTGTCGGCACGTCGCCGGCGACGATGCGCTGTGCGAGGCCTTCCACCACGGCGGTTTTGCCCACGCCCGGCTCGCCGATCAGGACCGGGTTGTTTTTGGTGCGGCGGCTCAGGATCTGGATCACACGGCGGATTTCCTGATCGCGACCGATCACCGGGTCGAGTTTGCCTTCTTTCGCGGCCGCGGTCAGGTCGGTCGAGTACTTTTCGAGAGCTTTGTACGACCCTTCAGCATCGGGGCTGGTCACTTTCGCGCCTCCTCGAATCGATGGCACAGCCTTTCGTAGCGCGTCGGCGGTCACGCCGTATTGTTCCATGATTTGCGCGCTTTGGTTTGGTTTTGCCGCTGCGATGGCGATGAGCAGATGTTCGGTGGAGACGTATTCGTCGCCCATCTGCCGCATTTCCTTGCCCGCTTGTGCAAGCACGGCGGACAGTTGCCTGCTGACCTGCGGCTGCGCGGTGGTCGATCCGCTGGCGCTCGGCAGCGTGTCTTGCGCTTGGTGCACGGCTGCGCTGATGTTCTGCGCGTTGCCTCCCGCAGCTTCGATCAGTCCGCGGATTACGCCGTTTTCCTGACGCAGCAGCGCGTCAAGCAGGTGCAGGGTTTCGACTTGCGCGTTGCCTGCAGCCGACGCGTTCTGCACGGCGTCGGAAATGGCTTCCTGCGCCATTGTGGTGAACTTCTGTTCCATATCATCCTCCATGGTTCGCGTCGAACGTCCGGTTTTCGCACGGTTGCGTCGACGCATATGTCGTTGTCTGATATGCTCAACCGACTTCACCACCATTCTATTCCCAAAAGTTGAGTCCGCAACACTCAACTTTTGTTCGCCGCACGGAAAGTCGTGAAAAAACGCGAAAAGGCCGCCATCCACGAAAGATGACGGCCTTCATATCCGCAATATGCCAATCGACGATCAGCCGCGCACTACCACATTGCGCAGGCTGCCGATGCCTTCGACATGCACGATTGCCTCGTCGCCCGGATCGAGATGTCCGGAAGCGTTCGGGGTGCCCGTCAGAATCACATCGCCCGGCAGCAGCGTCGTAAAGCTGGAAATCGCGGCAATCTGCTCGGGAATGCCGTGAATCAGGTTCGCCGTGGTGCCGGAAGCCAACTCGACATCCTCACCATTCAGCGTGAAGGAGATCTTCGCATCCTTCCAATCCAAGTCATCACGAGTCACAATCCACGGGCCAAGCGGGCAGGACGTGTCGAACCCCTTCGCGCGCGTCCACATCGGGTCAAGCCCCTGCAGATCGCGCAACGTCACATCGTTCACGCAGGTGAAACCGAGCACATAGTCCATGGCCTGTTCGACCGACACATTCTTGGCGATGCGTCCCATCACCACGGCCACTTCCGGCTCGAAATTCATGTCGTTCGAATATGACGGAATCACAATCGGATCATCCGGACCGATCACCGACGTACTCGGCTTGGAGAAGATCACCATGTCTTCCGGAGCATGCTTGATATCGGAATGGCCGGCTTCATGCATGAACTGCGCGTGCGCCTCATAATTTTTGGCCAGACCATACACCTTCGACGGAATCACCGGAGAGAGCAGACGGATGCCATCGCCGTCCACCGGAAAACGCTCGCCGGTCGGCTTCACGCCGGCACCGGCCAGAGGATGCCCCTCAAGCGCTACGAGATAGTCCTTACCGTCGCTTTCATCGGTCTGCACGAAAGCGTATTGCGGTACATCATTATGCGAAAAACGTGCGATTCTCATGCTTGCCAGTCTACCCGCAACAATCGTCGAATCGTCCATATCATCGACATGCGACGCCCGACAATCAAAAACATCGAAAAAAAAAAACGGGCCATCACATCATGCGAAGGCCCGTCACAGGAAGAAAACGTCAGATAAAAGCACGCTCACCGAAAATCGCGGTGCCGACGCGCACGATAGTGGATCCTTCCGCAATCGCAAGTTCCATATCGCCGGTCATACCCATCGACAGTTCACGGCAAGACTGCGTGCCAGGCTCCCCCGATTCGAGAATATGATCGCGAGTTCTACGCAGATGCTCGAATCCCCGGCGAATGGCGGTTTCGTCGCTCACATGCGCGCCAATGGTCATCAGACCCTGCAATTCAAGCCCGTCCAATGTGCCGATTTTCTGCGCGACGCGAATGGCATACGCCGGATTGCAACCGGATTTCGACGCCTCGCCCGATTCATTGACTTCCAGCAGCACACCCACGGTGATGCCGCGCGCCACCGCCCTACGTGAAATCTTTTCCGCCAGATCAAGGGAATCAACCGATTCGATGGCATTGACGACCGGCAACACCTTGCCGATCTTATTGCTTTGCAGCTGTCCGATCAGATGGAACGGAATGCGCTCGCAAGCAACTTCGGAATCGTCTGAAGCGGACGCGATGCCGGAATCGTCGGCAACACCCAACGCAAACCCGCGTTCCGCGCAACGCGCCATCAACCCTTCGGCCTTCGCCGTCACTTCCTGCGGACGATTCTCGCCGATCATGCGCACGCCCGCGTCGATCGCCGCCATGATCTCACCCACATCACGCGTCTTCGTAGCGGCAAGCAGGCGCACGGAACCCGCGTCACGACCGGCATGCTGCTCGGCCGACGCGATACGATCCAACACGCGATGCACGCCATCGGCGATCTGCACGGCGCGCACGTCGTCGATCACCTCATTGGCAAGATTCTTATGATCCATATATGCGGTCATGTTCAGCCTCTTACATTTAATCCCAACTACCTCTACCAGAGTAAGAAGAAGCCCGTACGACGGTCTGAAGCGAAGCGATAAAGCGACCAATATTCGCACGGGCCAATAAAACAGACAGCAGCAGAAGAGGGACTTCAAAGACTCCGTCCGACAATCACTATATGGAAGATTTACTAAACACGCGCCGAAAAAACAATCTATTTTTTTCAGCTATCGCACTTCATCTCTGTATTTCTTTCAATTGCCGTTCCAAAACGTCGATGCGATCCTTCAGTTCAAGTACCTGACATGTCAACGACCGAATCTGCCCCAGCTGAACGGACACCAGTCGCTCGCGCGTCTCGGCAGACAACGGCCCCGACGAACCTCCGCTTTTCGCGGCGGCCATGATATCCGGATCCGCCTTCCAGCGCGCGATATTACGCTCCACACGCTTGCGACCGACAATCGCAGGACTCAATCCAGCCGACGTGAAAATCGAACTTGGCCTCTCGCCATCCAAATATCTGCGCATGCAGCTGATTTGAAAATCACGCGAATACGTGATTCTGTTCTGCGTAACCGACTCAACCGCCGGCAACGCACGAAGATACTCGACCTCCGTGTTGCTAAACTGCCTTTTCGTCATATCGACCTCATTCACCCGACAAAACGGAATACCTTTTCCACGCTCGCAGATTACCTTCGCAAACGAACGTACCGGAACGGCACATACTACCACCTTATACACACTGGTATGGGGGTTTGCGCCACCCGAATCGCCCTACGCTGAACCTGAATGAGTCCCAGAAGGTACAGTTGCATACTGTCACCATTGATGTATCAAAGGAGCCACCATGACCGGCCGATTCGCACCCACCCCATCAGGCCGCATGCATATCGGCAATGTCTACGCCATGCTTGGAGCTTGGCTTTCCGCACGTAAAACAGGCGATTCCATACGATTGCGCATTGAAGACATCGATGAACCGAGGGTCGTTCCCGGCGCTGCCGAAACCATGATGCACGACCTCGGCTGGCTCGGTCTCGACTGGGACGGCGAACCAGTATTCCAATCGGCGCGACACACCCTATATCAGGAAGCGCTCAATCTTCTCACCAACCTCAACATTGACGAAATCAGCGATACTATCAGCACTATCGGCATCGGTTCCTACGATTCCGATTCCTACGGCACTACCGCAAACAACACCATAAACACACCCGGCGCAACGCCGCTCATCTATCCCTGCTTCTGCTCGCGCGCCGACATCCGCGCCGCGTCGGCACCGCAGGAAGGCGACCGTTTCACCGTATATCCGGGAACATGCCACCGACTCATTGCCAACGACCCGCAACGCGTGAAGCAACGTCTCGCCAGCGGAGACCGCCATTCGCTGCGCATCGCCACCACCGACACCACCATCGCCTTTCACGACGAAGTGTTCGGCAACCAGCATTACAACCTCGCCCAAGACATCGGCGACACCATCGTCCGCCGATCGGACGGCATCTACTCCTATCAGCTGGCCGTCACCGTGGACGATCTTGACATGGGCATCACCGACATTGTGCGCGGCCGCGACCTGCTACGCTCCAACGCTTTGCAAATCTATATCCGCAAAGCCCTTATCGCTGCGGGATTCCAGTCTTCCGAACCTGCCGATGCGGCCATTTCATACGCGCATCTGCCCCTTATCGACAACGCGGCCGGTCAACGCCTCGCCAAACGCGAACGCTCGCTCGATCTCGGTATTCTCACGGCACATGGCGTCACCGCGCAACAGATCATCGGCTATTGCGCATGGCTGCTTGGATTGCAAGGCAATCCGGAACATACCAAGCCGCAGCCTATGAACGCCGCCGAAGCGCTTGGCGAATTCAGTTGGAGCGCCGTTCGCGCCAACACTTCGGATCGTGTACTCGACCAAGCCGAGTTCAACGCGTATTTCGGACTATAGTCACGTTCCGCAGTTTTATTTCCGCTTATTCCGCAGTCTTATGCTACCGTCACGCAGGTGGCAGCATATCTCTTCCAAGGCAACGCTACCAGCCAATAATGGGCATGCAAAAAGCCTGTTTCCCCCCGAACCAGAAAATTTCCGAGGAAAACAGGCTTTGCATGTCAGTTCTTATATGTCAAACACAACTTATGTGACAGTCAGACAAACAAATCACGAATGACTGCAAACGATCAGACGAACAGCTTGAACATGGCCACACCAACGATAGCGCCCAGAACCGGGGCGACGACCGGAATCCAAGCCTCGTCCCAGCGGGAGGAGCCCTTGGACGGAATCGGCAGGATGGCGTGCAGCAGTCGCGGCATGAGATCGCGGGCCGGGTTCAGGCCAGGACCGGTCGGACCACCCATGGAGGTCACGAGGCCCCACACGATGAAACCAACCGCGATGGATGCGGCAGCATGGTCTTCCTCACCCCACGGCAGGGACAGGCAGCACAGTGCGCCGACCACGAGCACGAGGGTGCCGAAGAACTCGTTGACGAAGTAGTTCACGCGATCGTTGTGAGCGTCGGTGGTGCAGAAAGTGCCGAGGATGGCGTCGGCGTCTTCGGTGTCCTTATAGTGCGGATAGTAGGTGATGTATACCACGAGCTGACCGACTGCGGCGCCGAGCAGCTGAGCGATGATGTACGGCAGCACCAGATTCCAGTCGAACAGGCCGTTCACCGCCTGGGCGATGGTCATGGCCGGGTTGATGTGCGCGCCGGAAACGCCACCGAACATGAGCACCGGGAACATCACGCCGAAGCCATAGCCCATGGCGATGTTCAGCCAGCCTGCATGGTGGCCCTTGGTGTTCTTCAGTTCAACGTTCGCGACAGCGCCGTTGCCGAAGATCATCAGAATGGCGGTACCGAAGAATTCGGCCGCAAGTTTGACAAAAGTCGAGTATTCCACTGCTGTTTCCTCTATTGCTTCTTCTCTGTAAGAATCAGATTGATGTCGATTCCGCTCTCGGCGGACAACAGCGTCCAACACTACTCCCCACACTGGAAGTCGAGCACAAAAAGGCTTGACAGGCCGTCGGCTTGCCAGACAGTCATACGGAAATCGGAAAACAAAAAAGCCTTGGAACCGAAGTTCCAAGGCTTTATCTGTGCCCCCTCAGGGATTCGAACCCTGGACACGCTGATTAAGAGTCAGCTGCTCTAACCAACTGAGCTAAAGGGGCGTTGGTCTTGCGAGGTTTTGTTCTCGCTGAGCACGAGAAGTAAATATACTCAGAATCGAGAAGAATGCAACTTTCGGCGTGTCGCGGTTGTAAAACCGCTATTTTTCAACGATTTCGACATATTGCGCAAATCGCAGAAAAACGCGATTCAACCATCATATTTCCTACCTAAAGAGCACAATCAAGGCAGGAAATCACAATTTCTTCACAAATTCAGTTCCTTGCAATCCAGTTGCCCCAAACGCTCCCGCTAATTCATTTGCACAGCCATGCATGAAAACTGACGGTAAATCGCTCTTCTTGAGTGAATCAGCATGCTTCACGCAACACCCACTTAAGGATTGAGCTTAGGTTGCTTCCAAGCACCGTTTCCGCACGAGAGAAGGAAAGTAACGACCATGACGTGTCCAAGTTGCGACAAACCAACTAATGACGGTGGCTACAACTGATTAAATATGAAAATCCCCCTGCACAACTGTTTTCAGCTGGCGCAGGGGGATTTTCCATGCTTAAGCTCAGACGTATCTCAGTCTGAAGTCATTCATCATGGCTGCAACGAATGCAGTCTTGATGAATGGGGCCGAAATCACTCAGCGACAACCTTCACGGTGAAGGAAGCGGTGATTTCCGGGTGCAGAGCGACGGTCGCAGCGAACTCGCCGGTGGTCTTGATCGGATCCACGGTGATGTTCTTCGGGTTGACGGCAGCCTTGGAAGACAGAGCGATGGCGATCTTGTCGGCGGAGACACCACCGAACAGCTTGCCAGACTCGGAGACCTTGGCGGCGATTTCGACGACGGAACCCTCGATCAGGCCCTTGGCTGCAACAGCCTCTTCGCGGGTGGCGACGGCCTTGGCCAGACGAGCGCGCTTCATGGCCTCGATCTGGGCAGCAGCGTTCTTGGACCAAGCAAAGCCGAGGCCCTGCGGGATCAGATAGTTGCGAGCGTAACCGGCCTTGACGGTCACGACGTCGCCCGGGTGACCCAGGTGATTGACGGACTTGGTAAGAATAACCTTAGCTTCAGCCATTGTTCAAACCTCTCTCAGATCAGCGACCGGAAGTGGCGTACGGCAGCAAAGCCATCTCGCGGGCGTTCTTGATAGCCTTGGCGAGCTCGCGCTGTTCCTGCACGGAAACACCGGTGATACGACGGGAACGAATCTTGCCGCGATCGGAAATGAACTTGCGCAGCAGGGCAACGTCCTTGTAATCGATCTCGGTGACCTTGGCGGCCTTCAGTGGATTCGGCTTCTTCTTAAACGGCTTGACCGGCGGCTGCGGCCTCTTGCGTGACATCTTGATGTTCTCCTTAAAAACTGGAAATCGCTTTTCTTCTAAGCTGCTTTAAGCTGCGATCCAGATCGGATCAGAATTCCGGTTCGTCGCTGTTTCCGCCGAACTCGGAGGAACCGAACGAACCGAACGAGGAGGAACCGGAATTATCCGAGCTGCCCCACGGATCCGATGCCGGAGCGGGCTGCATGGCGGGCGCGGCGTTGGCTGGAGCAGAAGCTCCGCCCTGATAGCCTGCACCACCGGAATATCCGGCACCACCCTGATAGCCACCGGCATTGCCGGCGAAGCCACCATTGTTGAATCCGCCATTGCCACCAGCGAAATTGTTGCCACCACGATTGCCGGCAAAATTACCACTGTTAGCACTGGAGGTTCGGGTGACCTGGGCGGTCGCATAGCGCAGGGACGGGCCGATCTCATCGACCTGAAGCTCGACGACCGTGCGCTGGGAACCATCATTCGCCTGGTAGGAACGCTGCTGCAAACGACCTTGCGCGATCACGCGCATGCCCTTGCTTAAGCTCTGCGCACAATGTTCGGCCATGTCGCGCCACGCGGAGCAGCGCATGAACAGGGCCTGACCATCTTCAAACTGGCCCGTATTACGGTTCCAGGTACGCGGAGTGGAGGCAATCGTGAAGCTGGCCACGGACGAGCCGTTGCCAACTGTACGGATTTCGGGATCAGCGGTGAGGTTACCCACCACAGTGATAATCGTTTCGCCTGCCATCGTTACCTACTTACTTTGCAGCTTGTTGTTTTGCAGCTTGAAAAGCTTGGAATTACTTACTTGCGAAGAATCTTCGTGCGGATGACGGATTCGTTCAGGTTCAGCAGACGATCGAGTTCGTCGCTGGTGGCCGGCTCAGCGGAGTAGTTGACCACAACGTAGTTACCTTCGGTCTTGCCAGCGATCTCGTAGGCAAGCTTGCGACGGCCCCAGATGTCGATGTTCTCGACAGCACCGCCTTCCTTGGTGACAGTTTCCAGATACTGCTCGGTCAGCTTCTTCAGACCACGCTCATCCAGCTCAGGATCGGCAATGAACATCAGTTCGTACTTATGCGCAGACATCACCCACCTCCTTCGGACTATCGGCCATGGACCTTCCATGGCAGGAGTGTGTATGCGTACTGCCTTCACACATTTCTATACAAGAGGTATAAAGATGCATTTCAGACAACCTGTTCAGCATAGCCCTTCTGCTGGACGAGCGGCAATCGCGCACGTTCCGCAAAACAGGCGCGTCATGGGCACCCGCATTGTTATATTGAATACAGCTACTTTTGTACGGTTGGCATACCGTATTTACGCGACTCTAGATTTGTGGAAGGCGAAGCATGTCGGCGATTCTCGAAGGCACTCCGGATAAAAAACTGGCTTTGGTAACGGGTCGTGCATACCCTGATCAAGCCCATGAAACCGCGAAATACCTGGGAATCGACGTGCTTGAAACCACGGCCTACGATTTCGCTAACGGCGAGATGTACGTGCGCTACACCGAACCGGTGCGTGGTGCCGATGCGTTCGTGATGCAGGCGCACACCGAGCCGATCAACAAGTGGATCATGGAACAGCTCATCATGGTTGACGCCATGAAGCGTGCTTCCGCCCGCTCCATCACAGTGGTCGCACCGTTCCTTGGCTATTCTCGTCAGGATAAGAAGCATCAGGGCCGCGAACCCATCACCGCCCGCCTGATTTTCGACTTGTTCCGCGCAGCCGGCGCCGACCGTATTATGACGGTTGACCTGCATGCCGCCCAGGAGCAGGGTTTCTTTGATGGTCCGGTCGATCACCTCACCGCCACTCCGGTGCTGCTCGACTACGTGCGTAACAACATGCCGCTTGAGAACACCACCATCGTATCTCCGGATGCTGGCCGTATCAAGGTTTCCGAGCAATGGGCCGCAAAGCTCGGCAATCTGCCGCTCGCCTTCATCCACAAGACTCGTGACATCACTCGCCCGAACCATGCCGAGGCACATGGCATTATCGGCGAAGTCGAAGGCCGCGACTGCGTGGTGGTTGACGACATGATCGACACCGCGGGCACCATTTGCGAAGCTGTGCGCACGCTGAACAATGCCGGCGCGAAGTCCGTGACGTTGGTTGCCACCCATGGTCTGCTGTCCGGCCCGGCTGTGGAACGCCTGAGGAATTGCGGTGCCAAGGAGATCGTGCTCACCGACACCGTGCCAGTTCCGGAGGAGAAGCGTCTGCCGAACATGACCGTGCTGTCCGTAGCTCCGCTACTGGCTGCCGGCATCCGTTCCGTGTTCGAATCCGGCTCCGTTTCCACGCTGCTCAACGGCTTGCCCGAAGACATGCGTCCGCGCAACATTTACGCCTGATCCGCGCATACTTACCTAAGCAAAAACTCGCCCACCCCCGGTAGGCGAGTTTTTTCATAATCTATTTCTTTTTTAAGAAGAAACGCCAACATAGACGTCGTCACAGGTAGTGCCCGAGGTTTTGAAGGGTGATTTGTAACGAAATAGAGCCTCTTGTATCAAGAGAGAAAAGAGAGAAATCTAGCTATCGTCCGATACGTGCCTCGCTTTCAGAACATGCAATGGGAAGAAGAAACTTCGGTTAATTTCGCTATTTGACTATTTGGCGAATGCTTCACGGATTTGCGCGGCATTTCCGTAGGAGGCCTGCGCACCATAACCGGTGGCTGCGTATGCGGACACGTACGAGGCAAGCTCGGCCGCTTCGCTCAACGTCATGCCCGAGGCAAGACCGGCCAGCACAGTACCCATGAAGGAGTCGCCGCAGCCGGTGGTGTCCACCGCGTTGACGCGTACCGGGGAAATACGCTGAATCGGCGTTTCCGAGGTGGCGTCCAGCACCACGGAACCGTCGCCGCCGAGCGTCACGATCGCCTGTTCGAAACCGAATCCGCGCATCGCTTCCAACGCATGATCCCAGTCGAAACCGTCCCAATCATCGTTTTCCGGTTCGTCGATGCCCAGCAATTGCACCATCTCATGCTCGTTGACGAGCAGAATGTCGGATGCTTCCACCAGTTCGGCCGGCAGCGATGGGGTGAACGGCGAATCGTTGAGCAACACCTTCACGCCTGCTTCGTGGCACATGCGTGCGGCGGCCGTCACCGTTTCGATCGGGCTTTCCAAGCACAGGCCAAGCACGGAAGAACGTACCAGCGCCTCGCGCACGGATTCAACATAATCCACGGTGACCTGCGCGTTGGAACCCGGCGAGTACACGATAGTGTTTTCGCCGGCTGCGTCCACGGTGATCACGGTTGTGCCAGACGGTCCGAGCACGCGGCGAACATGCGTGGTGTTCACACCAGCTTCGCCCAGGGCACCCAGCAGGAAGTCGGCGTTGGAATCGGAGCCTACCGCACCGAACATCTGCACGGTTGCGCCGATGCGCGCTGCGGCGGCCGCCTGATTGCCGGATTTTCCGCCCGGCAGCAACTGCAGCGGGCCGCCGGTGATGGTCTCCCCCGGCCCTGGCAGACGCTGTGCGGTGACGGTGTAATCCGCGTTCATCGAGCCGATTACGGACACCGTGCCGTGGATGCGGTCCAATGCAGAGAGAACTTCAGTCGCGCTCATCTTTGACTTCCTTACATTAGTTAAATAAAAAGGAGATTTGCGGAATATTGTTTTTCAGTATTCGCAATTATCGCAAATCTCCATTGTTTATATCGAGGATGTTATGTGCGATTACTTAGCCGATTCCTCGGTTTCCAACGCATGGTTGCCTTCGTAGATCTTTTTCTTGAAGACGAAGAACACGATCAGACCAAGCAGTGCGGTACCGGCGGCGATCAGCAGCAGGTTGGAATAGTTGACGGCGTCACCGGTAGCACCGGTGATGGAACCGCCGGCGAGGGCGTTGGAGCCGAGCAGGCTGCCGATGATGGCAATGCCGATGGACGGAGACACGTTCATAGCCAGATCGTTCATGCCGACGCCACGACCAGATTCGTCCTTCTCAATGGTGCCGAGCACGGTGGAAACGACTGGAGAGTACATAAGGCCACAGCCCGCGTAGAACACGCATGCGCACAGGGTCAGCACCACAAAACCGGAGTTCACGCAGAATGCCGCGCCGGTCCATCCCAGGAACATGAGGGTGCCTGCGGTCACGATGCCGGCCTTGATGCCGATCTTGCGGATGATCATGCCGGAGCAGGTGCCCACCACAGCGGCGACCACGAAGGCCCACACGATGTGCAGGGAAACCTGGGTGGTGGTCATGCCGTAGATGTTGGTACCAATGGCATTGAAGATCGGGCTCAGTGCGTAGTTCACGAAGTAGAACACGAGGATCAGGCAGATGGCGCGCAGCCAACGGGTGTTCTTGAAGAACGCCGGGGTGATGAACGGGTTGGAGGCCTTGTTGATGTAGAAGGCGAATGCCACGAACAGCAGCAGGGAGACCACGAGCATCCACCATGCCATGTACGAGAAGAACAGGGTGAGGAATGCGGTGGCGAAGCCGAAGATCACGAAGCCGAATGCGTCGACCTTCTGGCCGTTGCCACTCTTGGACGGCAGGGTCTTGAGCAGGATCGGCAGGAACAGGATGGTGACGGCCGGGATCAGGAACAGGAACTGCCATGCGATGGAGCTGAGCATGCCGGCTGCGAACA
This sequence comes from Bifidobacterium sp. N4G05, assembly GCF_002742445.1. Lineage (GTDB taxonomy): Bacteria > Actinomycetota > Actinomycetes > Actinomycetales > Bifidobacteriaceae > Bifidobacterium > Bifidobacterium hominis. The sequence continues at coordinate 321,560 of NZ_NJNQ01000002.1, forward strand.
CGCCGATGGAAGCGGACAGCTGGTATGCGGCGGTGAACAGGCCGAAGAAGATGACCTTCAAATCGTTACGCAAGTACTTAGTGGCCACCACCAGGAAGGCTGAGCCCGCCACCTGTTCGCCTGCGGTCTGCAGCACACGGGCGATGATCACGGTCCACAGGTTTGCGGCGAAGAAGTAGTTTGCCACGAAACCGAAGAGGGAGCCGATGAACAGCGTGACGAGGCCGACGGTCACGAGCTTACGCAGGGAGACGAAGTCGCCCAGGGAACCGTAGATGAAGCACACGATGCCGAGCACGATGCTGGGGAATGCGGTGATCAGGGATGCCTGGTTCGGAGCGCCGACGTCGGCGCCGACTTGCTGGAACACGAGGTTGAAGCCCTGCAGGCACAGGGTGCCGAGCACGAAGGTGATCAGCAGCGGGATCAGGGAGCGGATGGCCATCTTGTTGCTGGTCACCGGATCGTCGAACGGATCAGCGAATGCGGCGCTGGTCACAGCGGTTGTTTTGTTAGACATTGTAAAAATCCTTGATTCTCTCGAATTGCGCGATACGCGATTTGTGATACGCGATTGTTTGGCTGGTTACGCTTATTCGGCTTTGGCCGCGAGGCCGGAGATGCGGGTCATGAATTCGTTCAGGAAGCGCGGCACGTCAACGCCGACGGCCACCTTCATGGTCTTGACAGGGTCGTTCAGGCGAGTTTCGTCGCCGATGGTGCGTCCACGGGTCGGACCTTCCACGTCGACCTTCATGTTGATGTCAAGGGTGGTGACGAGGGTCGGGTCCACCGCCACGCCGACGGCGAGCGGATCGTGCAGACCGCAGCCGCCCAGGTGCGGGGACGTAGTCTCGTAGGCCTTGATGTAGAAGTCGGTCATGTCGGCCAGGAACTTGCCGGCCTTGGTGCCGAGATCGCGCCACTGCTGAGTTTCCTTGTAGGTGAGCAGGGTCTGCAGGGTCACGTCGAGGCCGATCATAGTGGTCGGAGCGCCGGAACGGAACAGGTAGTCGGCGGCTTCCGGATCCTGCGAAATGTTGGCTTCCATGCAGGCGTTGCAGTTACCGGGCACGGTCAGTGCGCCACCCATGAGCACGATCTGGCCGATTTCGTCTTTGATTTCCGGAGCCTTCTTCAGTGCGGCTTCGATGTTGGTCATCGGGCCGGTCGGCACGTAGACGAGATCCTTGCCATAGGTCTTCACTGCGTCGATGATGAAGTCTACCGCGGATTCGGTTTCGACGGAGCGGTTGGAATTAGGGATTTCCACGTCGCCGATGCCGTTGTCGCCGTGGATGAACGCGGAGATTGGCAGTACTTCGAAATGGTCGGTGGTGCTGGAGTGCGGCAAACCCTGATACACCTTGACTTCCGGGTGGCCGAGCAGGTCGGTCACGGCCAGTGCGTTGCGCACACCCTGCTCGACGAGCACGTTGCCGTAGGTGCCGGTGATGCCGATCAGTTCAATCTCCGGGCTTCCCAGAGCATACGAAATGGCAAGTGCGTCATCAACGCCGGTATCAAGATCAAGAATCATCTTTTTCATGTGTGTGCCTTTCCTCTTTGACGGGCCTGACGACGGTCCGCCACTATACGGGTGTATCGTCAGTTATGTATCGAACACTTTCTCATTTATGTTGTGTGTTGACAAGATTTATGATAAAGCGTTTTATCAAGAACGCAAATTCGGCACTACCCTACGGCGTGTTGCTTTTATTTCCAACAATTTAACCGTATAAGAAACTCCGACGACACTTTAATCAAGATTTATCAGCGCCACCCGTCTCATCATGATCCGCAGGTATCTAAAAATCCTCAATCCTACGCGCAGGCGGCCTGCACCAGTTTCGGCGTAAGCACTTCAACCTGCGGATTAGAAAGCCACGGGCGAGCAGCCCTCGAATCCACGCCGGATTTGGTACGAATCGCAACATCAATCCGCTCACGTAACATACCCCAACAGGCGGCGGCCAAATCAGCCACACTCTGCTCAACGGTGGTCATACGCCAACCAAGCCCGAATCGCTTGAGAATATTGTCGTAACCAATCACCTGCATATCCTCAGTAACGCGCAACCCACGTTCCGCCATACGCTGACGGAAACCAAGCGCCATCACATCATTGCAGCAGAACACGGCCGTCGCACCGCCATCAATAATCTGATCCGCAGCATGATAGCCACTACCGAAACGGTAATCCCCCTCAACGCACAGCGACGAATCGAAACACTCCCCCGCCTGCTCGACGGCATCCACAAACCCACGACGACGCTCCGCAGCACTCGACTCCGCAGTATCGCCAGTCACAATGCCAATACGAGTATGACCACCCTCCAACAGATAACGGGCAGCCAAACGACCGCCAAGATAATTGTCAAAACCAACGGCATCGCACCAACCGCACTGCGTCAAACGATCAATCAACACCACAGGGCACGACACAAGCGCCACATCCTCACGCAACCGCTCAGCAGCATCGCCAGCGCAGGACTCGCGCGCCGGAATCAGCATCACACCGTCCACCCCACGAGCCGGAAGGCGCTGCAACAACTCATGCTCGGTAACACGCGAATCATCGGAATTGGCCACAATCAGCGAATACCCCTGCGCGGCGCACTCATCCTCCACACACTTGGCAAGCGCCGCGAAAAACAAGTTCTCAATATCAGGCACGATCAGCGCAACCAGCTGGGACTGCTTGGTCACCAAGCTTCGCGCGCTCTGATTCGGCACGTAATTCAGCTTCTTCGCCGCGTCGGCAATGGCCTTGCGCTTCTCCTCAGACACGCGAGCCGGTCGATTATTCAACACCAGCGAAACCGTCGTCACAGACACCCCCGCGGCAGCGGCCACATCCTTCAGTGTCGCACGATACGCCATCCAAACCCCCTTAAAACGTTTCTCCCTCCAGCATAAATGCCATGCGATCCTGACGCGCCCAGCATCGCAATCACAAACAAATTCCTTTCACAGCAAAATAATCCGCACTATTTCCAGCGGTAAATCGTTTTTCGGAAGTGTTTTTTGTATACTCACAACGTTTTATCTGAAATGAGAGCCACACAAGAAGAGAGGAACCACCATGCAGCCAACCATGCAGAAAAACAATGTGAAACAGCGCAAGACCATCGCCATCATCGCCATGATCGCAGTAGCTGCCATCGCGCTCGCAGCCGTCGCCATCATCGCAGTCTCCAACAAGCGCGAAATGACACAAGCCGCCAGCGACACCTGCACGTTGAATGCGAAGGCGCTCGCCACGCATCAGCAGAACTTTGAAGAAGCGCAACAAGAAGCTGAAGAAGCAGCGAAACTCACCGTAAATGACGTGGCGGACGGCACCACGCTCGAAACCCTGAAGGATGCGATCACACTGTCCAAAGCCGTGGAAAGCGCGCCAGCATGCCCCGCAAGCGGCAATGCCAGCGACTTCACCAAAGCGACGGACGACATTCGCAAATACGCCGACAACCTGCGCAACATCACCAACGAACTCGACGCGGCCGCCAAGTCGGTGGTCGCCAGCCAAGAACTCAGACTCGAGTCCGCCGAGTAAGTCAGGTAAGCCGCCCCGACGGTTAGCGCCGACGTCAGCGCCAAACCCTACGTTTAACGGGGCCAAAGTCATCCAAGTCTGCGACTTCGCCCCCATTACAAGCGCTTTCGCATCGTATCTGGCTTATATATGGCAGGTCATTCCGGAAAGACCGCAGTTAGAGCGTACAAAATTACCCCCTAACTAGCTTGTTTCAAAAACAGACTGCCATATATAAGCGAAACGCATCCGTACAAACCCCAAAATCTGCCATACATAAGCGAGATACCATCTGCCGACTTTCCTTTATTTTGCATTATGCGTGCATTTGACATAGAATACACATTAATTGCACGCAAGATTAGGGCAGGTGATTCAGATGGGCAATATTACCATTCGCATGAACGACGATCTGAAAGCTCGGGTCAACCAGACACTCGACGCCATAGGCATGAATTTCAACACTTACGTGACCATGGCGAGCATCCAGCTCGTGAACCAGCAGCGCCTGCCTTTCGACACTTCCGCGCGCGCCGCGGAACCAAACGAGCAGACCAAGCGCGCCATGCTCGAAGCCGAAGCCAAGGAACGCGGTATCCTCCCAGACGACGCGGCCACCTTCAACAGCGCGCAAGACGCCATCGCCTGGCTGCACAACAATCACGGCTGAACAGGCAAAGCGCCATGATTACCATTAAATTCGACCAACAATTTCAGACCGACTTCAAACGCATCTCACGACGGATACCTCAAATCGTAACGGAACTCGAATATGTAATCGAAGCTATTGAGGAGTACGGGCACGTTCCGGAATCATATAATCCTCACATGCTTGATCACCCACGAGGAATCTACTCGGGATATGCGGAATTCCATCTTGCCGAAGGGAAAATGGATGTGTTGGTGATCTACTCGGAGCGGCCGGAAGCGTCGACAATCCGATTCATTCGCATGGGATCCCACGACGAACTGTTTGACGGTCCGTTGCTTTAGATGAGACCATCGTAGGGCCCAACGAGATTCAGCCATCAATTTCCGCCCAATAAAACTTTTTCCCACCATATCGGGCTTATATATGGCAGATTCGACAGCCCGACTTGAGGTTTTTCGCTTATATATGGCAGGTCATTCCGGAAAGACCGCAGTTAGAGGGTACAAAATTACCCCCTAACTAGCTTGTTTCAAAAACAGACTGCCATACATAAGCGAGATATGCCCATGAATTACGCATCTATGCTGTGCAGGCGCGACCTCGCGTCGCTTAGAGGCTTGACAACACCTTCCATTTGACAAAAGTTGTCAGTTGCCACGCACCAGGAGACGCAATAGGGGCCGCACCTTCGAGGTGCGGCCGTTTTTCATCCTTCACCAAACCTGGATCTGCAACTAAGGCTAGCGAACAAAATGTACGCCAAACCACACATCCATTCCCCGGCGAGGTTGACTCGCCTGCAACGTGTCTCCTCGATCACCGCTTACCGAACTTCAATTGTCCGGCTCGCGCCACACGAACCGAATTCTTACTGGCCTTGGGCGCGGTAGCGGGCTTCGGTGGCGGCTTTGGCGGGCTCCCACCAGGCGCGGTTGTCCGTATACCAAACGATGGTCGCTTGCAAACCGGCTTCGAAATCGGTGTGCACGGGCCGCCAGCCGAGTTCGGTACGCAGCTTATTGGAATCGATCGCGTAACGTCGATCATGCCCAGGACGGTCACGTACCCAGTCGAATGCGTCCTCCGCACACCCCATAAGCCGCAGAATCATACGCATTACGGCAATGTTGCTCATTTCACCGTCCGCGCCAATCAGGTACGTTTCGCCGATTCGCCCGCGCGTCAGAATCTCCCACACCGCGGAAGAGTGGTCTTCCGTATGAATCCAGTCGCGCACGTTCTCACCAGTGCCATACAGTTTCGGCCGCACACCCTCCATGATGGATGTGACCTGCCGCGGAATGAACTTTTCCACATGCTGGTATGGCCCATAATTGTTGGAACAGTTGGAAATCGTGGCGCGTAGACCGTACGTGCGCACCCATGCGCGCACCAGCTGGTCGGACGCCGCTTTCGACGCACTGTACGGACTCGACGGCTTGTATGGCGTACTTTCGGTGAATTTGCGTGGATCGTCGAGCGCGAGGTCGCCGTACACTTCGTCGGTGCTGATATGGTGGAATCGCACGTCATACTTACGGGCGGCTTCAAGCAAATGGAACGTACCCTCCACATTTGTTGTAATGAAGGGTTCAGGATTGGCAATGGAATTGTCGTTGTGTGATTCGGCTGCGAAATGCACGATCGCGTCATGATCCGGTACGATACGTTCCAGTAATGCAACATCGCAAATGTCGCCTTGCACGAGTTCTACTTGTGACTGCGGGAGACCGGCGATATTTTGCGGATTTCCTGCATATGTCAGCTTGTCGAGCACGGTTATGTGCACGTCAGGATGGTTACGTACCACATAGCGCACGAAATTGGCTCCGATAAACCCACATCCGCCGGTCACGATGATGTTGCGCGGCTTGAAAATCTCACTACTCACAATTTCAGAGTACCGGCAGGGTTGCATCATGGAGCGCTCGTGGGCGATGTCTCGAATCACTAATTCACGTAACCCGCGCAAGCCGAAAAGTTCAATGGTTGCACGGCTTCCTCCGTGGCGGATGCGATATCTATGACAGATTCAGCAGGTTTTTCGCACTCCAAACCTTGATTTGGTGTATGAACGGCACCTCAGTTACCCTTGATTTGGTGTATGAGAGCGCCTTTCGCAACCCTTGATTTGGTGTAAAGACCGCATAATCATTGGCTTTTCAAGCAGAGACCCATTGAACTCAAACGAGCACCCTAAAATTTAGGTCCTGGCAGAAGAGAACTTCTGGATTACATGGCAAGATTCGGGCTCTAGGCCAAGTATGAGTCAGGTCCCGCTTCTGCCTCCAGTGAAGCCGACTCGCTTGCAGCGTGACATCTTCAAAAGCGACGCTTACCGAATCTCAGTTGTCAGACTGCGTCACATCGCCATGGCGAACTGTCATAAGCGTTCCCGTCCGACGCACTTCACAAATTCGTCTTCCTGAGGCTTGGAACCCTTATAGTCGGCAAACAACACTTCAAAATCCGGAACAGCAATGGTCTTCATACGAGCACAAGTTGGAACGGCATGTTCAGCAGCAATATGTCCAGAAGTCGGAATAGTGCGTTCATGGTCTGTCATGGCAACCACGTTACATCTCACGTCAACGGTCTAACTGCGCCAAGCCACGCACCGAATCCGCCGCCCGCCTTCTCGTCGCCCCATACAAGCCACGCTTTCGGCGCATTATCAGCTGGTGGCATCCAACACTTGCGCGCGCATATAGTCGTCCACCTTGAACACCAAATCCGTCTGTCGACTGTCGCTCGCAGCAAATTGAGTAAAAAGATCCACATATCGAGCCTCTCCCCCAGTCTGCAAATCAACCAATTCCTGCGCTACGACCCTTCAGATTTCGCATACATTTTGTTGCCCTTTCCCACTTACGTTGTAGGCAGATACCCCACGTAGCACAGTTAACCTTCCAGCTACCTTTAAGACATCCGCTAGGCACCCGTTCGTCCACAGCTGAACACTAGAATATATCCGGTTTAATTGTACAGAGCCCCTAATTATAAGGGGCTATCTTGTTGAAGGATGCGACGATGCCTATTTTCTCGCCTGACCGTCACGCTTGCGCACCTTCATACATAAAACTTACTAAGCAGCCGATTGCGGGTGGAACATATCGCCCTCTTGCGGACAACGAAGACAGCAACGCCTGTGCTCCATCCACCCTTTCAGGTCACCACAGTTCAAAGCTGTATACGCAGAAGTCGGCAATTCACGCCACCTCCGACAACACAAGCGTTTTCATTCCCAACGTCGACGCGCTCCATCTGCCAGAAACGGCTGATAACAAGTCCGGCAACGGAGCATTTGGCGAAGCAGGGAACGACAATATCCATTTCACCCCCCTATCTGCCGAAATTCAACTCGCGCAAACTGACGAACATCCTCTGATGCAGGCCTTTGAAGTCTGCAAGCAAGCAGCCCGCACCACAACAAACGCGCTTTCCACCGCAGGGCACGCAGTCGTAAAAGCCGCCAAAACTACCGGCCACGCCATCCATGTCGCCGCCACAGCAGTAAAGACCGCATGGCACACCTTCACCAACTTCAAAGCCGTTCAACTCATCATCAAATTCTTTAGAAAAGCATATGGCCCGTGGAAGAAGCGCATGAGGTTCTCCTATGCGTTCTACGCCATCGTGTTCACCCTATTGACTTCTGCCGAGGTCATCTTCCTTCAGTGGGGAATGTATAGCGAACCCGAATATGCAGAAGATTCAGAGGTTGATTATACGACTCAGATTTTGCAAAGCGTTGCTGGGCAAACCACTAGATTCGTCAGCCAGATTTGGCTTGAACAAAAGTATCAATTTCTCCTTAATTTCATTGGCATAGGGCTTATTTACCTTGCATTAGTTTTTGTATTAAATCGCTTTTGGATAGCGACCGTTATTTTCGGTGCCGCTATGACTGCCTACGGCGTAGCGAACAGCATCAAGATGGGACTTCGTAACGAACCTATTCTCCCTTCAGATCTTAGCTTTGTATCAAATGGCAATGGCGGGAGCCTCCTTTCTTTCATACCGAAAGACCAGCAAGCTCTCGTTAATGGAGCAATCACCGTATTAATCTGGTTCTCTTGTGCCTGTCTTCTTCTTTTCGTTCTTGATGGAAGACGCCGCTTTATTCACTGCTCTTGGAAACACCCCTCTTCGAATGCCAAAAATATAATTGGGACATCATCTCGCGCACTTGCTGCAATTCTCAGCATCGTTCTTCTGGTTTCCTACACATGGAATCTCAATATTCCTGGAGCTTGGTCCTATACTCTGGCAACCAACTTAGGATACAAGCCTGTCCCGTGGAACACCTATGAAGATGCCAAATCAAACGGCCCAGCCACTACATTTCAAAGTCTCGTAAGAGTTAAGGCAATGGATAAGCCGAGCGAGTACAGTAAAAAAACTATGGAAAAGATAGCCGCTCGCTATACTAAAGAAGCAAATAAAATTAATACATCACGGGCAAACATCCTCACGGATAGCACTGTGATTCTCATTTTATCCGAGTCTTTTTCTGATCCCCTGCGTGTTCCTGGCATCTCCTTTGATATCGATCCGATGCCTAACATTCGAGCTTTGAAAGATGTCACCACCTCAGGACTTATGCTATCGCCAGGCTATGGTGGCGGCACAGCTAACATCGAGTACCAGTCTCTAACTGGAATGAATCTCGCTAATTTTAACGATCAGCTTATTTCTCCTTATCAACAACTTGTACCCAGTCAAAAAAACGTATACACCTTCAATCAAATTTGGAATGATGCATGCCAGGCGCAATGCTCATACGCTTTTCATCCCTATTTGAAGAATTTTTATCTTCGAGATTCGAATTATAAAAAATTCGGTTTCAAATACTTCCGTACAATCGACAGCAAACCGGCGTTGAAATATCAGGATCACATTGACGCTGGCTATGTCAGCGACGCATCGGCATATCAAAATGTGATCGACCAGCTTAATCAATCTGACGGAGAATCCCAGTTTATTCAGTTGGTAACCATGCAAAACCATTTGCCATACGGGGACTACTACACCAACAATGAATTTAAAGAGGCAGATACTTCAACAGGTCTCGATGAAAACGAAGAAGTTCAGATTGATACCTATGCAAAAGGCATCAGTTATACCGATCAGGCCACGGCCACATTCCTCGATCAACTAAATATGATAGAACAGCCAATTACTGTCATTTTCTACGGAGACCATCTTCCTGGCATCTACGCATCAGCAGCAAAGTACAAAGAAAATCAACTCACTTTACACGAAAGCGATTATTTCATATGGTCTAACTCTTCTTCTTCGAGCGCTGGTTCAAAGCTATCGCCCGAAGAAAGCGATTACTCGTCTTCGAACTTCTTTATGGCTAGCGCCGCAGAACACATGGATGCGAAAGTTACGCCTTTCCTAGCTCTGCTTACAGAAGTACATCAATCTGTACCGGCAGCCGGCAGATTCGCCTCGACCGATGCCGATTGGGGTACTGGGTCAGCTAGCTATCTGGATTCTTCTGGACAGTTAATAAAAAAGAAGCATCTATCATCAGAAGCAAAACAGCTACTGGAGGATTATCGTCTGATCCAGTATGACCAGACCGCAGGAAAAGGATATCTCAGCGAAAACTGGTTTAATCGAGTGCCATAAAAAGGAAACGGCAATCAGGATGCTCTGGAGGGAGGAAAAACAAGAACGTATACTGGTGTTATGTCTGCACTAGAAGAAAACCAAGAATGGGAAGCAGTTAATAGAATTGTTTTCCCTACTACAGACGCGGAAAGCACGCTTCCTCTCTACGTTGTCAATTGGACACCGTCGCACCCAGATCCAGCTCTATTTGATGCCCGAGAATCTCTGGAAAAAGTCACCTTCTCAAGTTTAAGTAAACGACAGCTCTCGGGGACTCTCAGGAATGGGATCTTTTCAGCACAAGAAGCAAGTAAAACAGAGCTTCCCGCGGGATCAGTTTTAATTAAGTCTCGAACTTCAATTGAGTTGGCAGCAGGTCAGCACGTCTCATTGTGCACTTTCTTCAACGCATTTCCGGCAAGTTACTGGCAACGCTGGACCAAAGTTACCAACGTACGTTTTATTGCGAAAGTTGGCGGCGTCGGACGTATCGTCGTCATGAAATCATCAGCCCGAGGAATCCCCTCTCCTGTTACCACAATTCCTGTGACACAAGAAGATGAATTCGTTGAAGCCGACATTAGCTTATCTGGCTTCATGGATGGCGGATTCATTTGGACTGATATGGAATCCGCTTCGAATGACTCTTTGACCGTTACCGACGCCCAATGGCAGGTCCCCACCCAAGAAAGGCGCGCCCCTCACAACTCGTCTCTTTCAATTGCGATCACCACATTCAATAGACCGTCATACTGTTTGAATCAACTTCAAACCATTGCCGCCGAAAAAAACTTACGAGATCATTTAGATACAATTTATTGCGTCGATCAAGGAACAGATCGAGTACAAGATCAACCCGATTTTCAGCAAACGAGAGAACTCCTAGGGCAACAGCTAACATATATCCTGCAAGACAATTTAGGCGGATCTGGCGGTTTCTCACGAGGGATGTATGAAACAGTCAAGGCCCAGAAAAGTGCATACGTTTTACTTCTTGATGATGACGCAATCACCGAACCTGAAGCCATATTAAGAGCCCTTCAGTTTTCCGATTACGCTACCAGACCAGTTCTCGTTGGTGGTGGAATGCTGCATCTGGACAATAGAACTGTACTGTACTCTTCCGGCGAGCGCTTTGACGCAAGCTCTGCAATGCCAGCACCAGCCACCGGCACACATTACAATCATGATTTTGCTGTAAACCCGCTAAGGGATACTCCTGAACTGCATAAGAGGATCAATCCTGACTTCAACGGCTGGTGGCTATGCCTCATCCCCACGGAGGTCTTGAAGAAAATTGGTCTTTCCATGCCGGTTTTCATTAAATATGACGATGTGGAATTCGGCTTGCGTGCCAAAGAAAACAACATTCCGACTATATGTCTTCCCGGTGTCGCCGTGTGGCACCAAGCATGGCATGATAAGGATATTTCCAGAACTTGGGAGGAGTATTTCGCTCAAAGGAATCGTTGGCTCTGCACTCTTATGCATTTCCCCGTACCAAGCAAAAAGTTTGCTTTCCGAATGCTTTATGAAGATGCTCATCTAGGAACAAAGCTTCTTTATTCTGCCATGAAGTTAAACCATATGGCACTCCGCGATTTGACCGAGGGGCCGGAATACATCGTCAGATGCCTCCCGCAGAAACTAGCAGAAGTTCGTAAAGCAAGAGAAGGTTTCACAGATAGTCTTGTTCTGCATAATCTCGACGATTTTCCAGCGGCACTTGCAGACTATGAACCGACATTCATTCCGTCGGATCCCAAAACCGTCACGAAGATAGGGCTCAAATCCGTTATTTCTGCATTCTTTTCTCAATCGAGCGGAATAAAAGACACTCACCCTCAAGTGTCCATCATGTCCAAGGATGTAATCTGGCCGGCTTTTAACAAAGTATCGTCGGCACTTGTAACTACTGCTGACGGAAACGGAGCGACCTGGTTCAAGCGAGACAGCAAGTTGTACCGCAAGGAGCTTTTCCGCTGCGTACATCTAGCGGCCAATATCTTGAAGCAGTGGAACAAGCTTTCTCGCCTTTATCGAGAGAGCGATTTCTGCAGCATAAATACTTGGCAACGAATTTTCAATCAATCAAGTAAATAAAAGCAGTGAGTGGCGGTACATCAGAGTCGGTTCTCGACGTGTACCGCCACTCGCTGTTTTTACTTTGCAGCTACTTGTGGATAATCAACTCTCGGATTGAACTTCCACGCTTCAATCATCTTTTTGTACATCTTTTTTCTCAACGGCTTTGCAACATTTCCATGTCGCATACCGTTCCAGACCAGCGCGCAAAAACGCAAATACTGATAAAAACCTTCATGATGCAAGTGATAGGAAGCCTCATTACGAACTCCGTAAGAGAACTTCCAAGCGTTTTTCTCATCAATCATGGAGAAGTTAACTCCCCGGTTAACACCCATATCATGGAGAACGACACTGTCAAGTACCTGCACGCCAGGGCAAGACTTCGTTATACGAAGCGTGTACTCAGCATCATCGAACCAAATGAAGTATTCCTTATACGGCAAGCCAAAAGCTTCCATCACCCAACGTGGGATTAAGACAGAAACGAAGGAGCATCGGGAAACCATGACAATGTCAAGTCCTTTAGCTTTCAACCTTCCCCAATCCCATGTCGGAATCGGATTATTCATTTCCGAGATAGTTCCGTCAATAAACTTCACCATGGAACAGGCAAAAGGTACGTCAGGCCCCAGCTCCGCTACTGCGCTATCGTACCCGAGCACCAACTTATCTAGAGCATCAGGTTCCGGATAACCGTCATCATCAAAAATCCAAGCGTAATCAGCGCCCAGCTCATAGGAGCGACGCATGCCAGCAGAAAAGCCTCCTGCACCACCCTCATTTTTCTCAAGCGTGACAATATCCAACTGCATGGAATCTGACAAGGCGAATCGCTGAGCATACTCCTGCAAATATTCCGCAGTTCCATCCGTTGCAGCATTGTTAACAATGACCAACATCTGCGGAAGTCTCGTCTGCGATTCAAGCGAAGCCAAAACTTTTTTCAACTTCTCAAGACGGTTATATGTTACGACAACGGCCGCTACTTTTCTCACGTCTGTTGACATCAGTCGTGCCACTCCTTCAACATCTTCTTGAAATATGCCTCAGCAGATTCAAGCTCAGAGAACTTCTGAAGACGAGTAAGTTCACTCTCCCAAAGCTTCCTGCGATCTTCTTCATTATTCAAAATATGAGACAGTGCGGATTTTGCGTCATGTACAAAGTTTGAAGTCATACGACGGCACAAACCCCTTGGAGGAATTAATGTTCCTTGAGAACCAACATTAGCTGAGAGAACGGGCACTCCAGCACTAATGGCTTCAATACTCGTCAAGGTGATGCCTTCGTTAATTGACGAGATGAGTAACGCATCCGCATCCCGATATGTCTGAGCGACAGGAGCATCCAACGCTCGGCGCTCTATGACTTCTTCCAACCCATATCGTTTGATCATCATGTCGGAAAAAGCATCCATATCTCCATTTCCTTGCATGATGAAACGAACTTTTCCAGGATAAGCCGCATTCACAGCTTTAGCCGCAAGAATGAACGCCTCAGGTCGTTTCTGACGAACCATGCGACCAATGTAAGCCACAGTAAAAGGCTTCGTCTTATCTCGCTCTTTAAAACTTGGAGTCTTAGCATCAGCAGTCAGGCCAACCAAAGGAGCATCTACGACTTTCTCTGGAGCAATCTGATGATCGTTGATTAACCAATGTTCGAGTTGGGGGGAAATGACATGGTGCAGGTCAATCCACTCATCATGAGCTACGGATTCCTTAGGGAACCCACCGTGGAAGTAATACTCCACAATATGCAATGAATCGACGATTCTAGTCTGAGGGAAATGCGTCTTAACCCACCACGCGTTGTCATACATCCACTGGCAGTGGTGAATCAAAATACCAGCAATATCAAACTGTTCAAACAAAGCACGCAATACTGGAGAATCCCCCGGACGCTCTTGTACCGGCATGGTCATAGGCAATAGGATAGCGTCATCAAACGCTGGATTAGCAATCCATGGCTGATGCCCATCACGATCAGTAATGACAATCGGGATAAATCCCGCAGCACGGACAAGTTTCACTGTTTCCAACGCCCAACGTTCAGCTCCTCCAGCCTGGAACCAATGCATAGCAACAATCACAGCTCGCGGGCTCCCCTTAGGGGCCTTCCCCGGCGTAATTTCAACCCATGGATGTTGGACTTCACCAGCGTTGTTGACGTTGTCCGCACTTCTAGCCATGATCTGCGGAATCGGCTTTTTCCCGATATTTTCACGTAGCGCCCTCTTCATGTCGCGAAATACATCGAATGCGGCAGGAACGGATGCCTCTAGTGCGTTATAGAGCTTGACAGCTTTACTGTCAATCGGGTGATTCAGCTCGACATCTTTATCTGTTGCCTCATCCGGCGTCAACAAGATATGACGGACATTATGATCAAGAATCTGGTCATCACCTGCAAAATAGTGGGGAGAGAAATCAGTTTGATTTCTGCTGACAGAAGTAGCCTTAAAAACCATAAACGGAACAAGCCCCATTTGTTCGGTAATGTCCCCACTAAGAGTAGAGGTATCCGTTAAACGCGGATACTGCCATTTTTCGCCCATATACAGCTTATATGTCAGAGTTCTCCCCGGTTGGATCAGTGAATTATAATCCACCGCACCATAAACCAGCCTTTGCATACGCTTGCTAAGATTTTCTATCTGCGCAGCGTCCTTCTCATCAACCTGGAAAAAATGTCGCATAAGTAACAGCGTAACCCACTTTCATCTCCACTGATGCCATCTTTTTTATTCTCACACATAATGTCCGGTTACTATAACTACATCAAAAAAGCCGCGTGCCTCAGATTCCAAAGGATAACGTCCGCCCCAGAATGTGCATGGAATCGAACTTCAGTCAAACGTGCATCTTTCGTTAAAAATACTCGAGAAAGATTTCAAGGCACAGAACGGGAAACACTCCTTACCTTCCCGCAACGCATCCTCTTACAATAGAAGAACTTTATCTTGAGCATATAATCTTGTTTAAAGATGCTATCAGCTATGTTTTATCCTTTGAGGAAGCCACAGGAATGACTCGTAGTATTGAAAATATAGATGAGTCACATTCTACCGGCCTCTACCCCATCGGCGATTGAGTTCCAACGCAAAATATGAGATACCGAGATTTCTCTATGATGGCGCATCCCGCATGGAATACCTATCTTACCCGTTACTACGGAAACTATTTTAGAATTCCAAAAAAATAATAACTCCCATGAGCACGTTGCCAACGATTATTTGAACTCTGAAGCAGTATAGAACTCCATGCATCGCTATCTCGACAAATAAAAATAGGGACGTTATCGAACATACATTCGATCACGTCCCTATCAGCTCATCTAATTTGTTTGATCTGCAACGCATTATCATTCAGTAATGCATAATCACGAGTATGCTCATCACGAACCGCAAAGATACAGCAGTTGTCATCATTCGTGAACGCAACCATGTCGGTAAGGTTTGGATTCTCTGCATTCTGGGTGCGTAGCGACACAACAAGCTTGAATTCCCCATTGTTAAATAGTTTCAACGGCACTTCAAACTTCACCTTGCAATGACCATGCTGGTTCAGCTTAATCACATTGGCTCCAGTATCGTAAGTGACTCCGCCACGCTTTATGTCGTGCATAGCAATTGCAAGATAATACGAGTTTGGCTCGTCATACTGGTATTCCACTTCAAACTGGAACGTATCATCGCATGTCAGAATCTGCTTACTAAGCGCATTAATCCGCAACATTGGGACTCTGGCGTTCAAACCTGTTGGATATTCATCCGCTTTGTCATTATCCGTGTCACGTTTATCAGCACGCATATTTTCCAAGGTATAGCGGTTAGCAACATCATCTTTATTCCCGTTAACAATGACTTCGCCATCTTTAATAAGAACCGCCTTATTGCAGTACTTTTTCACTGCGCCCATATCATGCGTCACTAAAATAACGGTCTTTGTCGGATCTTTTTTCACCTTCGCGAAATAGTTATCACACTTACGCTGGAATGCTTCATCACCGACAGCAAGAACCTCATCCAGAACCAGAATGTCGCCCTTAGCTTGGATAGCAACAGAAAACGCTAAACGAACTTGCATACCAGATGAATAGTTCTTTAGCTTCTGATCCATGAACTCTTCAAGCTCAGCAAACTCGACGATGTCGTCGTACATGTCCTCGATTTCTTCACGGGTAAAACCAAGCAAAGCTCCGTTGAGGAAAACATTCTCTCGACCGGTCAACTCAGGATTAAAGCCGACCCCAAGCTCGATGAAAGGAACGAGCTTACCTTTTACCTCAATCCTTCCGGAATCTGGAACATATATGCCGGAAATCAGTTTCAACAACGTTGACTTGCCACTGCCGTTACGGCCTACAATTCCAAAGAAGTCACCTTGGTGGACTTCAAAATTGATGTCTCGAAGCACATGCTGTTCTTTGTAGCCTTTGATGCCTTTAGTCCAATTAATGAAGGCCTGCTTCAAACCGCTCGCTTGCTCTGTTGGAAGTTTGAAGTATTTGCCAACATGCTCAACTGAAAGGACAACCGGACGATCCACTTCCTTGATGGAAGCAGATTGAGACTGTGTATTAAGCATCACATGACCTCCGCGAATTTACGATTATGCTTCCGGAACACATGCACGCCCAGCGCAAGCAACAGGAACGCGAGAATAACAGGAATGATCGCAATCAAAGGATTCCCTACGAGTGTCCACACGGTAGGTTGCGTTTCTGGGGCAATCAGATTGTGCCGAATATCTTGAATCGTCTGCGCAATCGGATTGAGGAGCTGTATTTTCGCAATAATCAAGCCCCATTTGCCCAAAGAATCGTTATCCATCACCATGGAAAGCGGATAAATAACCGGAATCGAATAGAACAGTACCTGCTGCAGAACTTCCCATAGGTGAGCGATATCACGGAAATAGACGTACATCGTTGCCATCAGTAGAGCTGCGCCCAGTGCCAACACATACAATTCAATGAAATTTAAGGGCAGCAGCAAAACTCTCCAAGTGAACTGGATCTTGGAGAAGATAGCAAAAATCACAACCACTAAAAGATTGATACCCAAACTGATCAATGCACCAATAGTGGCAGAGACAACCACGATATAGTTCGGGAAATGTATCTTCCGAAGCAAGTCACCACGATCCACAACCGCTCTCAAACCAGTCGCTGTGGCTTCTCCGAAAAACTGCCACGTACTAATTCCAAGTAGCAGAACAACTGGATACGTCGGTGTTCCGTCCGACATGCGTAAGAACTTCGCAAACACTACGTACATCACGCAAAAAAGCATCAATGGACGCAGAACGGACCATGCAACTCCAAGAAACGACCCCTGATAGCGGAGCTTAAAATCCGTCTTGACAAGCTCTTTCAACACTACCAGCGAATAGTGGTAGCGCTCTTGAATCCTCTTCACAAATGTATTCACGACTGACAAGTCTATCGACTTACGACCCCAAGATAATGCCCCTACCGTTTTCTTCGCAAAATCCTCAGCACACAACCAACCATCCGCTTGTCTTGCTACGATAAATACACCACACAAGACACAGGACCTGATAAAAAGTGAACACATCATCCAATAAGAGAAATGTATCAATTGAGCTTCTTCGGATAATCGCCATGCTGCTGATTGTCGCATGTCATTTCATCATTCATTTCAACTGGAATACACATCATTATGATTTAATGCTCATCCAGGAACCAGGATGGACGAACGCTCTCAAGTTCTTGATTGTGCAATATGGACAAGTTGGCGTATCTATCTTCTTTATAATCTCTGGCTATTTCCTGGTAGATAAGACTTTTAAAAGAAGACGCATTTTCAAAACATGGTTTCAGATGTTTTGTTACTCAAGCGGGTTTTTTATAACACTTTTAATCATTGGGGTATTCTATAAATACCCGACAGTCATACAACCGCTAATGCAAGGGAGCGAGCTATTCCGAACTATAGCCGCTAGCTTTTTCCCATTCTTCTATGGGAGCTACTGGTTCATCAGCGCATACATACTCATGCTTCTATGTGCGCCGTTCATCAATTCCTTATGTCAATCACTTTCCAAGCGCGCTAATCTAAGTCTGCTCATTCTTTTTTCTTTTTTAAGCATCCAGATCCTCATCTTTGGACGAGTTTCCAACTGGAACAATTTGACATATGCCATTTTCGGTTATCTGATTGGCGCTTTTATCAAAAAGAACAATACAGAGATTTCGAAACGAATGCGCACAGCCCCCATGCTTGCAGGCATCGTCTTCATGACACTGTTAATGCTGCTATTTAATTATTTCGCATCGTCATCATCACCCATTAGCAGTGCACTCGGCTGGACAAACCAAATTCACAACGGAATAGCACTATTCCCAATAGCGATAGGAGCATTCGTCTTCATCATCATCTCACGCATTAATTTCGACAAAATCCCAGAACTTATCAGTAAAACGATAGTAGGAATTTCTTCCACGACGTTTGGAATCTATCTTCTTCATGAGAACATCTTCGGATTCAGGATCTTGTGGGAATATGTGTCTAAATTTTGCTATGCGCCCGACAGTTTGCTACTCAGAATTGTCTCAGCATTCTTCATCGTCATCATCGCGTTCTCAGTTCTGAGCTGCATTGCAAAAATAATAGATACTCTATTCGTTCATCCCCTCACGGACAAGATACTCTCATACTTTATGAAATGATTTTTAGGAGAGGTGGTTGCTCACCTCTCCTAAAAATCTCTCCTAAAAATCAGCTTAGAAAACTGAACCAAGATTCAATCACACGATATAGAGCATCATTGGAGCCGCTTAAATATCCATATCTCCCATCTGATAGGAGATTCAGATAGCTCAAGAATACACCCACTAACGTCAGTAGGACAAATACGTTGAGGCAGAGATTCGAAATCCTTTCGCTCGAATACTTCTTTACGTAAAGAGTCACTGTGGATATCGCACCAATTATCAACAACCAGCCGAATTCACTGTAATATCTTGTCGAGATACCGACAATCTCAGTATCAACCACCAAAAGAACAGCAGCAAAGCCAACGAAAAAGAGGTTAATTCCCCAAATACCACTTGCTTTAGCCTCTTTTCTTACTGTGCAAAGCAAAAATGCAAACAAGGCTGCCGGAACAAAGGCAAAAAAACCACCAAAGTTAGGTTCCATGATGGTTTGCCCCATGAAGCCAGACGGCACATCTAACTGTTTCATAAATGGATAATTTGGGCTTATGTTAATTGGCTGAAAAAGATACATCCACAATCCCCATGGAATCCTCGACAAGGCATAGGATCGATGAACCATATCAAAACCAGTTAGATTATACGTAGCGCCAAAATCAAAGAAAGAATCAAACCGGACATAATTATACGCCATAGTTACCCCACCCACAAGAAGAAAAGGCACTATAACGGCAAGCGTGTTCCAAATACCTCTCACAGAGAAGAAAAACCTCTCTCTGATTTCAGACCAGAATATCGGAAAAGCGACGAAGACCACCAGAACAAATTGAGGTCTACATCCAAGATTTAATGCTATACAAATCGCACCAATCAAAAGATGTAGCTTAGACAGCTCACCAGTATCTTTTCTTGCATTAATCCATAAGCCAAGTCCTGTTAAAGTTAAAACCAAAGAAAAAAGGATTGGTAAAGAATAGATCATCGGATAAAACGCTTGTGTCAGGACACCGCTTCCAGTCACGAGCAAGAGCAAGGACACTAGGAATAGCCCGAAGGATGGCTTGATGTATTTTTTCATGAATGAGTACAAAAAGAATACCGCCGCAAGCACAAAAAATACTGTCATCAAAGCGACAGCATAATCAGTCCTCAAATCATGTCCAGTTATGAGTTTAAAGGGGACGAAGAGCGACAATGCAGGCAATGCTCCAAAATAGCAATAATATTTTCCATTATAAAAAGCATAATCCCAGTACGTAGGCTCGCCGGTTTTGAAAGATAATTGCGCTCTCGCAGATGCATCATAAGGATTTGTCATCTTCTGCATCCATTCCGGAACAGGGAGATCCAAATAAGTATGGCCATTTATGATGGCATTAGCTAAGTAATTATACTGATTCTCATCGCCTATAAAAGCTCCGCCGTTTAATTCACGAGTTGAATCAAAATACTGAGCGGGATGAATAAGCTGTGTCACAGCAAGTAAAACCATGATTTGTATGAAGACAAAGATGGATAAAAGAATTTTCTGCCGCCGTACTTTCAAATCTAGATTCCACTGATACATGTCACGAGATGTCCAAAAGCAGAACACCAAATAGGAGACAAGCAGCATTATGAGGAACCTCAAAAAAGAGAACGAAAAAGGTCTCTGAGCATTTATGGAAACAGAGTCAATAACAATCTTGTCGCCTTCTTGCATATTCAGCTTTAGTCTAAGACCCGTAACTTTTCCCGCAGGATGAATCCGGATATAATGCGATTCAGTTAAGTTCTCGGAAACATGTGCCGTGCCAAGAGATATATACTCGTTAGTATTACCTTCGTCAAGCACATATGGACTCAAACTATACGTCCCGCCAACTACGGCATCGGAATCACTAGCGACCAGATCAATATCCAAATTGTCTATCTCTGTAGGCCCATCTACAGCATACTCAATGTACGGAGTGTCGGAACCAGTAACCCTATACTCATTTCCCTCTCTTACAATATTGTTCAGAGAGGATACCGAAATCTGCTGCTGCTCAGGAAATGTCAGAGCCTCCCAAAAAGCGAAATTGAAGAGAAAAGTTTCAAGGAGAAAAACCACCGCTAACGGAATAAAAAACTTTAATCTGACTTGCCTTTTACAATCCACACTTACTCCTTATTAAACTCATTCACCAGACACAAACCAACGAATTCGAACGCAAAGATCTTGTTCTTCACAGAACGCCCCTGTCGTATCCGCGCAATTTATCATCCTAGCTTATATCACGCCTCACGCCATTCTCTCATAACCTTTGCCAAGAAGACAGCAATCATAATTGAATCCGCAGGACGCCTCGCTCCGACCACAGCAAAGGCTATAGTGTTCTACATGCTCGAGAAGAATACAAGCCCCTCCGTTGCCGTACTGCTGCCTTGCTATAACGAGGAAGTCACCATCGGCAAGGTAGTGCGTGATTTCAAGACAGCATTGCCGAGCGCCGACATTTACGTGTATGACAACAACTCCACCGACCGCACGGCGGAAATCGCGGCCCGCGAGGGCGCAATCGTCCGCAAGGAACCACGCCAGGGCAAAGGCAACGTGATTCGCGCCATGTTCGAAGACATCGACGCCGACGTGTACGTCATGTCGGATGGCGATGACACCTATCCGGCAGACGCGGCGCCCGTCATGGTGGATAAGGTGCTCGAAGGCTACGACATGGTAATCGGCGACCGCTTGAGCTCCACCTACTTCCAAGAGAACAAGCGCCCGTTCCACAACTTCGGTAACCGTCTGGTGCGCGGTTCGATCAACGGCCTGTTCCACGCCAACGTCACCGACATCATGACCGGCTACCGTGCCTTCTCGTTCACCTTCGTCAAAACCTACCCCGTGTTGTCGCGCGGCTTCGAGGTTGAGACCGAGATGACCATCCACTCGCTGAACAACAACCTGCGCCTCTACGAGATGCCGATCCAATACCGCGATCGCCCAGAAGGCTCCGTCAGCAAACTCAACACCGTGGGCGACGGCATCAAGGTGATGAGCACCATCTTCCGCATGATTCGCGAATACAAGCCGCTGCCGTTTTTCGGCGGACTTGGCGCCATCCTCGGCATCATCGGCATCGTGCTATGCGGCAGCGTGACCGTGGACTTCTGGCATACCGGCATGGTAGCGCGATTCCCCACGCTTATCGGCGCGGTCATGCTCGTCATTGCCGGACTGCTATTGTTCATCACCGGCATCATCCTCGATGTCATGGCCAAGAACGACCGCAAAGCATTCATCATTGACGCCAATCAATTCGCCATGATGCGGCACCAGAAATAGCACAGATTCCAAATATGGCTGAGAGCAAAAAGATACTTGTCCTCAGCCATATTTTATTGGTTAATCCGTCTGCTATTTCACCCACTTTTGGGCATTCGTGCCATTTGCGGCATATAGCTGCACATTGGCACCATTCGAGGTAGAAGCACCCGAAACATCAAGGACTTTGTTTTCCGCGAGCGCCGACTGGAAAGTGTATGAGCCATCGGAGTTTTTGACAGCTATCCACTTCTGAGCGTATGTTCCATTGGAATCGTACTGTTGCACGTTGGTTCCGCTGGCAGATACGCCGCCATTCACATCCAACACTTTGCCGGAGTTCACGCTGGTTAACGTCACATACCCGTTGGAATCATGCGTCACTTTCCACTTCTGCGCATTGGTTCCATTACCCGCCCAGATCTGCACGTTTCCATAATTTGAACGGGAAGCGCCGCTTACATCCATCTTCATAGACGTATTAAGCTTCGATCCAAAAATGTAGGTACCATCTGGCAGATCTTGGCTATGCTTGGCTGCGGTTTCGTTCAAACGTTCGCGCAATGTCAACGGCGCCCTTGCTACCAACCACTGCTGGGCAGTGGTGCCATTCGGCGAATAAAGCTGCAACTGAGCCTGCTGCACAGCATTGCCACCTGGAATATCGACAGCTTTGTTGGCGTTCACCGACACCAACGCAATCTTGCCACTGCCGTAATTCCGCACCGTCCACTGCTGAGCAACAGTGTTATTACTCGTATATTGCTGCAATGCCGCTCCATTAACAGTGGATCCGCCAGCCACATCCAGCATCTTGCCGGAATTAATATTGACAATCTTATAAGTTCCATTGCCAATTGATTCAAATCGATATTTCTGGGCGTTCGTATTATTACTTGAATAAAGCTGAACTCGTGCCCCGTTCGCCGTCGATGCACCCGTCACATCCGTGACAAGTTTTTTATTCGTAACCGAAGTGATAATCATCGACACTCCAGTAGCTATATTGACATCGCTTGACGAAACAACAAACAGCTGTGAAGCAGTGCCATTTGGCGTATACAGCCGAATCGCAGCACCATTCGCAGTATTTCCACTGCTCAAATCCAGAACCCAATTACCGAGAGCGGATTGCAAATAATATCCCGCTCCAGAATCACGAATAAACCATCGTTGAGCTTGAGAATTATTTCGAGAATACTGTTGCACTATAGCGTTATTCTCAGCAACACCATTACACACGTCTAAAGCCTTGCCGGAATTCACATTGACGATCTCGTAGCTCCCATCAGACTGCCTAGTAAAAGTGAACTGCTGAGCCTTGGAACCGTTACCGGAATACAACTGAATGGCGGTGGAATCTGCAGCACTTCCACCAGGAATATCAACACTGGACGCAACTTTGGAACGAACATTGATGTAATAATTGCCATTCGGAATGGTAACTGCCGTCATTTTGCGTACATCAATGGCCGCTTGTAAATCATTGCTACTCCCGCCATTCACATACGCCTTATTCCCAAACGCATTCATATCCACATTGCCGCTGATGCCATTCACTTTGCCGGAGCTGGTGTATTGCCATCCGCGACTATTGGTCGGGAACGAGTCGAATCCCATGCGAGCGCCATACTGCGCCACCCACGTGGTTTTGGCGTAAATATCAGCATGCTTCAGCGGTCCTTGCAGGTAGCTGGTGTACGAGTAGACGCCCAGATTCTTGTATCCGGCGGACTGCAGCGCGCTGTACCAGTTGTTGACGATATTGTTGTACACGTTCGGATCGGTGGGCGGCTGATGCCCCTCCCACGTCCACTTTTCCAGGTCGTAGTACACGGGGTACGCCAAGTCGCTCGGATTCACACCGAATTGCTTGAGTTTGGTGACCACGTCGGCACCTTCTTCTTTGGCGAGCGCCGGCGTGTCCGCGTAGGAATACCAGTAGACGCCGAAGGGGATGCCAAGCCGCTTGCATTCGGAAATGTTGCGTTGCGCTTTCTTGTCGGCATTGTTGCCTTCGCCGTAGCCGAGGCGGATGATCACGCCTTCCACGCCGTCGGCTTTCGCTTTGGCCCAGTCGATGTCGCCTTGCCATCCGGAAACGTCGATCACGCCTTTGGCTTGCTGCACGAACAGGTTGTTCTGGTAATCAAAGAAGGCTTTCGAATTGTTGTAGGTGCCCCAGTGCGCGCCGTATTCATTGCTTTCGAATTTGGAGAGCTGTACGTTCACGTCGGCTACAGCATTTTTGACATCTTCCGCACTTACCGGAATGAAGGATTCGCCGTTAGTTTTGGCGAGCGGGTCAGGCTGCTGATCCTGCGTACCGATCAGCGTCGCATCGGTTACGGTTTCGCCGGTTTCAATATTCTTGACCTCACCTTCGGGGGTAACGGCCAGGTCTTCCGAAACTACAGTTGCATCGTCGGAAATCTCGTCACTGACGGTGCCTGGAAGTTTCGCATTCGGATTGTCAGGCATGCTGGTCGCCGACTGCTGGTCGCCCGTCTGATCATCCGACTGCATAACAACGCCATTATCTGCAGTAACGGCACCTCTCTGTGCAACAGCATCCTCAATCGCAATATCCTGCAATGCGTAAGCCGGCGCAACCGCAACGGAAGCCGTCAACGCAACCGCAGACAGCGCAGTCGCAATCTTCACAACATGATGTGGCGAAACCATTCGTCAGCCTCTCTTGAATAAAGTCATCAACCCCAAATAATTCGGCGCAAACGCCCTAATCGCCAACTCTAACTGCAACCCACAACCCCGTCCATCCCCAACTCCAAAATCATCCCGGTCCCCACATCTCACGCATTACACACTGATAAGAATCGACTAGCTCGTTAGAGACATCCGACATGACATCATCCATTTCCATATCTCCTTTCCAGCATTCTCGCTGACCTTCCCATCACGCTTCGTAGAGGGACCATTTCCAGGAGGGGAGTACGTGGATTGTGCCAGTGGAATCGGGAAGTTCAATGGTTTCTTCCTCGTTAAGCGTGAGAATCAGGCCAGAATCAACGTTGGTACGTTGCATAACCGCTTGCAGAGAGCCGATTTCTCGCGCCCTGGTTTTCTCATTTCCCATATTGGCACACACTTGAATAAGCCCATACGGTTCCGCAGCAAGAGCATCGCCGATAAGAAAGTCAACTTTCTCCTGTTTGGACGTCGGCATAGTGTACGAAGTGATTGTTTCCGTACGCCTGCCGAAAGTCCGTCGCTGCAGTTCGCAGAAAATCGCAGTTTCCAGTCGTTTTCCGATATCTTGCTGGTTGGCGCGTGACACCGCGTGAACCATACCCTGATCGACAGCATACATTTTCGGCACTGCGGTACTGCCCGGTTTGAGCATGGTGGAGTATTCTTCGAGCTGGTAGACAAGGAATGCCTGCCTGAACAGATCGAGTAACGTATTCGCCTTGTCCCAATAGATTTTCCAGCCGACCGCTCGCAACGTTTCCACAAGACCATTGGTAGACAGCTCGCAGGCCGTATTGCGCAGCAAAAACAGCGCTATCTGCGTGGCGAGAGTAATGTTTTCACGACCAAGACGCTCGGCAACGTCACGCGCAACCACGTCCCGCACGTAACCTTGGAGCGTTTCAATACGATCAGCTTCAACCATACGTTGCACTGCAGGGAAGCCACCAATAGTCAAATAATCGTTGTATGCGGCTTCAAATCTAGTAATCTCTCGCGGAGAAAACACGGCATCGGCAAGAGTACTGCCTTTTGAAGGCGTTTCGATTCCTCGAAAGTCGCAGAATTCTCGGAAAGACAGTGGCATCATGGCATGCGGATGCGATCTTCCTCGGAAATTCGTTGCGATTTCCTCGCTGGACAGTTTCGAAGACGATCCAGTAATGACTAGCGTCACAGCTTCATGTTCGGCTATGCGCTGGCAGAATCCCTGCCAATTGGCGCATTCTTGCACTTCGTCAAGGAACAGATAGCAGCCATGGTCACGAGAGTCAGGATATTGCCGCCAGTATTCCGTAACAATATCGTTGAGCACGGTGTCTTGCATTGGTTGCAAACGATCGTCAGCGAAGTTGAAATAGAAAATATCATTACGCGAGACGCCGTTTTGTAACAAATCATGAATTTTCTGGAAAAGATAGAACGTTTTGCCGCAACGTCGGATGCCAGTGATGATGTGCACAGCATTGAACACTGCTGGCTGCGGCAGCTCGCGTATGATTTCGATGCGGCGTGACGGCGTAGGAATGTCAAACTGCATGGACTCACGAACCAGCATGGCATACGATTCATGTGGATTATCCGGCACCATAAGTTCTTCCTTTCGCCGTCCATTGCGAAACACCCAACAATCCCAGCATAACACTTCTCAAAAATTTTAAGAAGTTTCCACCAACACTTCTAAAAATTTTTAAGAAGTTACCACAGACGAATAAAACTCCGGAGAGGACCTGAATGCATTAACGACTACAACACGAGTGTGGGAAATCGGGGAAGGACGGGTATCGTACGCTGTATATTGGCATTTCAGGTGGACGCTCGGCGCGGTCAGCATTGATCGGACAGGGAGCTGTCACCGGGGAGTACAGAATAGTAGGCAGATTCTGGAGGGGTTATGGCACGGCATGGCAAGAAGCCAAGCGAGGAAAGCACCTCGCCACGCGCACCGAGAACACTTGCCGGAAGCGCAACGACCAACACTTCTGCCGACAGCACTGACGCCGCTGCCAGCGGTATCGCAGTCAACAGCTCGACCGCCAACAGAACATTTGCCAGCGAATCCCGCCAGCCGCAAGACCTGTTCGACGCAGCCATAGCGCAAGGCATCAGCGACGGCGACGCTTGGACGGACCAGCACGTAAAGCACATCTACCGTCAGATCATCATCACCGTAGTCGTCGTGGTCGTCGTTCTGGGCGCGATCTTCGGATTCACAGGCGTGCGTGCCTCGCAGCAAATGCGCGGTCTGGCCGCGCTGAACGACTGCAAGGAAGCCGTTACGGCCATGAACGCCTCCTACTCCAAGGCGTTCCAGCTGAAGGCGAAGATCTCCGAAGCGTTCACCAGTTTTGACAAATCCTACGACCTCGACAAGCTTGCCGAACTGCACCAGACGGAAGTTACCGCGCCGAAAACGCTGAGCTGCGCAGCAGACACTTCCGCTACCATCAGCAAAGCCAACGCCGCAAAAGCCGAGTACGACAAACAGGCCAAGCAGTTCAAGCAGGCTTTGCAGAAGAGTGACGAATCCGCGGCCACCGATGGCGGTGACGGCGCTGATGGAACGGACGGAGTCGCAGCCACGGACGGCGCTGCCGACTAATCCGACGTGACCGACGCAACCGACGCAGCCAACGCAGCCAACGCAGCCAACGCGACGCTGGACGATTAATTCCTCCAGTAAATCAGTTGATCGCAACGCGACCAATGAAACCGGCCATCAGCCTTGCCGCTTTACGTTTCTCCCGACTCTCTTTCGCGTTATTTCACACACTCAGCGTTTCTTTTGATCATAAGATCAAAAGAAACGCAAACGGCAGACAAAAGAAGAAACGCTGAAATTCCGCCATTCTCAAGACTTCGCAAACGCAACAAGCGTTGACGGCCCAAAAGAAAACCGCCCCTCAGTCAAATGACAGGCAAAAGAAACGACTCCGACAATACAACAGGCAAACAACGATCGGATGACCATATTCGTGCGTATCGTAGCAAAAATGGCTAGGCTACGACATGCAGACATGCTTTAACCACGTCATGCGGAAGGGGCTGCTTTGAACAGGAAACGACTGGCACGCGTGATTATTGCCGCCGTAGTAACCATGGCGATACTTGTGGCGATCATCGTTGGCTGCGGGCCGAAATGGGGCGACGGTTCAGCGAATCCCAACGCCGGTAACGCCAGCAGCTCGAACAGTTCCGGCAACTCCAGCCCCTCCAGCACAAGCAGCTCCAGAACAAGCGACGATTCGTCCGCAAACTATGCGACCCGCGCATCGGTACAACTCCCCTCCTACTACATGGAGAACATGGTTTTCCAACGTGGAAAAACGCTGGTAGTCAAAGGAACTGCGCAGACTTCACAACGTGGAAAAACCGTTAACCCAACACAGCTGGTCACAACGATTTCCCAAGGAAAGAAATCATCATCAGCACAAGCAAAAATTTCCAAAAACGGTGATTTCACTTGCACTTTACCTAAGCAGAAAACAAGTCTTAAGCCATATTCATTAACGATTTCGTACAACGAAACCACTTTGTTGACTCTGAAAAACGTGTATGTAGGCGATGTATTTGTTGCTGCTGGACAGTCGAATATGGAATTGAATTATTCGCAATACTACGAGGGTTCAGGCAATGCCTATAATTTCGGCGGTGGTTTGGTAACGACCGACGATTTGCCGAAGCAGCTTTCCGACAAAAACGTGCATTTCGTGGCGAGCGCCAATTCCTCGAAAGGTACTGATTTTCCGTTACGCGATGTGAACGAGCAGGCCGATTCCTGGCTTGAGGCAACCACCGACAATTCGCAGCATTTCAGCTATTTGGCACAGCAGTTCGCCATACAGCTTCGCGCCGCGCATCCGAATGTTCCCGTCGGGATTATTCAAACCGCATGGGGCGGTACGCCGATTCGAAACCATGTGAAGGGCGGCGATATTTACGCGAACCATATTGCGCCTTTGGAGGGCTTCCATGTGGCGGGCGTGCTGTGGTATCAGGGGTGCGATGATTCCATGAACGAGGCGACCGCATTGGCATACGAATCTCAGATGACGTCGCTGATCAACCAGTATCGTGCAGTGTTCGACCAGGATGATCTGCCGTTCCTGTATGTGCAGTTGGCGCGTTGGCCTGGCTATCAGTACACTCAAAACGTGCGATTCGCACAGTTGAGCACGTTAAAGAACGTCGGATTGCACAATACTTCCAACGTTGCAATGACAGTGTCGCTAGATACGGACAAGGGCACTTCAACGTTGATACATCCGCTTGGCAAGGATATTCTTGGCGCGCGCATGGCCGCGCAGTATCTGGCAATGTCGGAGGGCGAAACCATTCCCAACGGACCTCTTATCGCACATGCGAAGCACGCTTCCGACGGTACGGTCGTATTGTCGTTCCAAAAGGGCACCGCAACTGGTTTGCAGGCGGAAAAACCCAATTATTCGAAGACTGCGAGCGCGACCGTACCTGACTACACAGCCAATTCGAACGCGACGCCTTTGGATGGTATTGCTAATGTTGCAACACCGACTTCCGAATCATTGCAAGGTTTTGAAATTGCTGACACTTCCGGAAAATGGGGTTCGGCAGCGGCTGCAATCAAGGGTGATCAGATTGTGCTGAGTGCCGCTGGTGGAAGTTCGAATCTTAATGCAGTAACTCAAGTGCGTTATTGGTGGAGCGGAAATCCGGCTATTTCCAGTCTGCTGTACAACGATCTTGGATTGCCGGCAAGCCCATTTATTGCGATTGTTGAGTAGGTCGGCCAACTGATAGTCGGGGCATTATCCGGCGGTGATGACTAATCGATAAAGCGGACTGTAATTAGGTTGGAATCAGGCCTGTTTTATCAAATTTAAGTCGAAGCAATGTCGACGGTCAGTCGACGTAGTGCGGGGCGCTGGATGCTATGCGGGGCGTAACGCCATTATTGCCGTTGTCTTCGTTATTACCGTCCGCAGTGGAATCTTGCGATTTACGAAGCGATCCCGCAGCCAATGAACGTATGGATCGAACGGAGCGGCCAAGCTGCGACTGCTTTTCCTGCACGTCCGACTGGATTGCGGGAAACGCACCGGTCACAGGACGAATACGCCCAGTCGCCGTGGGAATGAAGCTTGGCGGCAACACTTGCGTAGTGATGGCGCTCGGAGATGATGCATGATAACGAGCCATCGAAGCCAGAGAATCGCGGGTATCGAGTTCACGCTGAATATCTAGCTCATCGTCGGATTCAACCATCGCCGCCCTCCTTCTTTTCCGGCAATCTCCACCGGTAATCTCTCTCCACTGGTAACGGTCACCGTTCTGAGCGTAATGCAAGGCGGCATGCCACTGCGAACGAAATCAGCGATATGCGCAACTCCCCCACTGTTTCGCAACTTCTTCGTCGCACATCTACACAACAGACCATTGGGGGAATCACCGTTTTTCGGTATAAAAAAGGCTTCCGGAATCATCCGGAAGCCCTACTGGCGGAGAATACGAGATTCGAACTCGTGAGGCTGTTACACCAACACGCTTTCCAAGCGTGCGCCATAGACCACTAGGCGAATTCTCCAATTATGCAACGTCTCACAGTGTCTATCCGTGAAACGCAACTTGACTAGAATACAACAGTTTCTCCTAAAACCCAAATCGGCGTGTCGCAACGTCTCAAATCACCCACCCGCTGGAGGAATCTGCCTACATGCGGACTTCCCGCGTACCGGATCCCCCACCCCCTGGGACAATTCACCTGCCAACTCACCTCTCAGCGTCCCAAATCTTCCACTCACTGGATGAATCCACCCGCTGCCAAGCCTCTCACAGTCCGGATTCCTCCAGCCGCTGGAGGAATCGGTACGTTGACAGACCTCCTGGCATCCAGATTCATCCAGTGAGTGGATGAATCTGGACGTACATACGCCCCCTTACTGTCCGGTTTCATCCAGCGGGTGGAGGAAATGGGACGTTTACGTGTCATGTAGTTAGTGTTTGGACACGGAAGCGCGTAGGTGGCGAGCATGGCGCATGCCATCACGATTGGGAGGAACACAAAGCCCCGGTGCGCATCCGATTGGGTGGCAGTCACGAATTGTGTGTCTCCGGCCGAACCGTGCCCAGCCTGCGCAACCATCAGCATGCCGATTTTGCGTTTCGGCGACTGTTCAAGAATGATATTGAACATCAGCGGCAGTGCGACTCCCGTTCCCGTGCCTTACAGAATTCGCGCGGTCATCAACGCATAGGAAAGTTCAATGTGCAGGCCGCCATCACACAGCCGGTGATACAAAGTACGATTGCAGTAAGGAAGAGTACGCAACTTGAGCTTGCGTTTGAAAGATAAAAAAACGGGGGTTCCCGGAGCGTGACGCTCGACGGGAACCCCCTCAAGTAGAATGCGGCGGCGCGCTACTCTCCCACACCCTCTCGAGTGCAGTACCATCGCCGCAGCCAGGCCTTAGCTTCCGGGTTCGGAAAGGGACCGGGCGTCTCACCTGGGCCATGACCACCGCAAAACCAATACAACGGCCAACCACAAGGATCGGCCGGCAACGGAACCAGCCACGATTCCGATCGTGGCGGTCCGGGAACCGGACAACGGA
>NZ_NJNQ01000003.1 GCF_002742445.1 Bifidobacterium sp. N4G05
CAGCAGCTCACCCTCGAGTTCACCTTCATCATCACCGCCGAGCACGCCGGCAAGACCGGCCATCAACGTCGATTTTCCGGCACCGGAAGCACCCAACAGCAACACACGCTCCCCCGGCTGTATGGTGAAGTCCACATGCCTTAACGCAAAATCCTTACGTGAGGCATGTCGCCATCCCCAATCGCGTGCGACCACCCCGGCTGCGGAAAACGATTTTTCTGCATCAGTACCCATGAATCGTTCTTTCATTCCTTTTGCATTTGGCGTTCGTAAGGCGAACACGCATCAAAGAAGTCCCGTATCCACCCACCGTGAATGCGATACGGGACTTCACAAACGAATCGTCAGACCAGAGTCTGCGCACGACCGGATTCGAAACGGTCAAGCACGCCTGTTTTGGCGATAGCCTGCTGCAGCAGATACATCAGGACTCCAGCCACCAAAGCGCCGGAAATAACGGAAGTGACGCAGTTGACGGCAATACGCAAGCCTGCCCAGGCGGGGTTTACGGTCCAGTTGTAGAGGAAGCATCCCAAACCGGCGAGGGTGCCGGAAATGGTGGCCGACAGCAAATCCCAACGCTTGTACGCGAAAATCGCAAAGCCGATTTCGGCAGTAAGACCTTGGCAGATGCCAATGATCAGGGAACCGCCGATGCCCCAGGGATTGCCCATGGCGAGTTCTATAGCGGCAGCAAGGGTTTCGGCGAACAGCGCAGCACCAGGCTTTCGCACAATAAGGGCGGCCAGAGGTCCTGCAAATAGCCAGATGCCGTTCAGTAGGCCTTCGAAGCCAGGCGTCACCGCTTCGAACAGCGTGATCGGAGCCGCGCAGATAACATCCCAGCCCCAGAAAATCACACCAGCTGCAACCGCGACGATGGCGGCCACAACGATATCAACGACTCGCCATTTGTTGTTGTGCTTCTTCACCGCGGAAGATTCATTTACGGTCATGAATGTGCCTTTCTTTATGTCAAGGCACGGGAAAAGAGAGACGTCCGTGCGCCGGCATTACCCGGTATACGTTCATACGGTCGAAGCGTTTGCTTCCTCTCAGCCATACGGCCCCCGTGTCTGCGCTTGATACTACACAAGGCACAAGATTTTCACAAGGGCTGTTTCATTTTCGCTTCGTTTCCGGCATAGAGCACGCTCGGATTTTTGCAATGGCCTGTCTTCACGGGTTTCCCTCCCGTACTGAATGCAGCACGGAAACACGGTTCCATAGAGTTTTACAGAGGTCTGCACATCAATGATTCAGCTAGGTTCCTGAATGTCTCGCCAATACCGTCGGCACGTAACGAGCCATCCTCATTCAGCACGGCCGGACGTCCGTCCTCACCAGTCTCCCGCAATTCCGGTTCCAGTGGAAGCTGAGCGAGCAAAGGAACGTCATAGCCGAGGCTTTCGGTCAGCTGTTCCGATACGCGCGTACCACCGCCTTCGCCGAAAATCCGCAGACGTTCACCCTTATGCTCGTAATAGCTCATGTTCTCTACGACGCCGCGCACTTTCATCGGCACCTGCAGCGCCACCAAGCCGGAGCGTACTGCGATGTCGGATGCGGACGGCTGCGGCGTGGTGATCACCACCAGTTCCGCATTTGGCAGGGCCTGGGCCACGGAAATCGCCATATCGCCGGTGCCCGGAGCCAAGTCAAGCAGAAGCACGTCGGGCTCGCCCCACCACACATCCGAAAGGAATTGTTCGAGCGAACGCTGCAGTCTCGGCCCTCTCCAAAGGATCGCACGATCGGCGCCCGCGAACATGCCGATGGAAATCAGTTTCACCCCCCAAGCGGTGACGGGCATGAGCATACCATTCAGATTGGTGGGTTGCGCATGCACGCCGAACAGTCGCGGCAGCGAGAACCCGTAGATGTCGGCGTCAATGGCGGCCGTATCATAACCGAGCGCCGCGAAAGTGGCGGCAAGATTCGCGGTGACGGACGATTTGCCGACACCGCCTTTGCCGGATGCTATGGCGAAAATACGGGTTTTGATGCCCGGCTTATTAAAGGGGTTCTGCTTGCGATCGGCTTTGAGACCTGCAACGAGTTGGGTGAGCTTGTCTTGGCTCATGGATCCGACTTCGATACGCGGCAGCAGCGTCGCATCCGGGTAGGATGCCACCGCTCCGTTGATTTGGTTGGTGATGGTCTGCGATAATGGGCAGCCTTCCACCGTCAGCTCGACTTCCACACGGACTTCGTAAGTGTTCGTTTTGCCTTCCACCGGTATCGCATCGATGGCTGCGATCATGCCCAGATCGGTCACGGACCGCCCCAGCTCGGGATCGATCACTTTGCTGAGTCGCTCATAGATGCGTGCTTCAATGGTACGCTCGTCGGTCATGGTTCCTCCTTTAACCGCGTACCAGACTAGCGTCTTGAGGCGCGGCATGCCAGAGCCTTCTTGCGATTATGTTGCCAGCTTGACGTTCCGACGTCACACCGTTCCGTTTTCCAGCAGTATTTTGAACTGGTCCTCGTTTAACATGGGAACGCCTAATTCCTCTGCCTTGGCGGCCTTGGCGCCGGCGTTTTCGCCAACGACCACCCAATCGGTTTTCTTGCTGACGGATCCTGAGGCTCTTCCACCGCGGGAGATAATCGCTTCTTTGGCGGAGTCACGCGAAAAATCAATCAACGAACCGGTGACGACCACTGTCTTGCCTTCAAGCGTCTGCGGTAGTGTACTGATTTCAGCCTGCTCCACGCCGACTCCAGCAGCCTTCCATGCTTCCAACACCGTGCCACGCCAATCGCCTGGTTCCTTGGCCGATGCGAACCACGTGACCACCGATTCCGCAATCTCCGGACCGATGCCGTCTATCTGAGACAGTTCGTCCACACTGGCGCGTTCGATGGCGTCAAGCGATCCGAACGCATTGGCGATAACACGTGCCGTGGGCGGGCCGAGGCGCCGGATCGACAGGGCTACAAGCACACGCCATAAGTCGGCGTGGCGTGCCTTGTCCATTTCGTCAAGCATTTTCCTTGTGTTTTCCGCAGGACGTATATATACCGGCTGCACGCTGGATGCTCCGGAACGAGATACCTTGGTTTCCTCTCGGACCACCATGGCATCCTCAGGCACGTCATATCCGGGATATTCCGCGGATTCATCGACTTCGTCCTTACGTTTTCTCGCCGATGTCGGAGTTGTCCAAAACGCCGGGACCTGATGCCATAGGCCTGATCCGCCGATACGTTTGCGCATTTTTTTCGGCTTACCGTTCTTGCCGACGGTTTCGTGGATTTCGATGATTGGCGCTTCTCGCCATACGCGAACATCCTGCAGGTCGGAGGCTGTCAGCGAGAACAGGCCGGCCTCACTGGACAACACCGGCGTTTGCCGGGCCGGCAGTTCCAGCCCTTCCACCGGCTCGTACGGTTCGGGCTCCTGCCCCGGTGCCACCACGATTTCGGTGATGTTCGGCGCGTAGGTCGCCACCGAATCGGGGCGATCCTCTTCCGGATTCGTCAACGCGATGGCCGATTGGTCACCCAGATGTTCGATATCGAACGCCTTTCTGGATGCCAGGTTGATGATGCGTTCGGTTAACTGTGCCGGGCAGGATTCCACGTTCGGACAGCGGATATCCTTGTCCCCCTCTTTGGCCGGAGCGAGTTGTGCCCCACAGCTCGGGCAATG
Organism: Bifidobacterium sp. N4G05; assembly: GCF_002742445.1. Lineage (GTDB taxonomy): Bacteria > Actinomycetota > Actinomycetes > Actinomycetales > Bifidobacteriaceae > Bifidobacterium > Bifidobacterium hominis. Next base: position 3,659 of record NZ_NJNQ01000003.1, read on the forward strand.
CGAAGGCATCACGAAACGGCGCAGCTGGTCTTCGCACCCTTCCCTACGCTCCAACACTGGACCTACAAGTTCGGGAATCACATCGCCTGCCTTGCGCACCACAACGGTGTCGCCGATAAGCACGCCTTTACGTTCCACCTCGAACGGATTATGCAAAGTGGTTCTCGACACCGTTGAACCCGCAACATATACGGGCTTCAGAATGGCCACCGGCGTCACGCGGCCGGTACGCCCCACTTGCACGGTGATGTCGAGCAACTCCGTGTTGACTTCCTCCGGCGGATACTTGTAGGCGATGGCCCAACGTGGCGCACGCGAGGTCGCACCCAGCGACCGCTGCAACCCCAGATCGTCCACTTTCACGACGATGCCGTCGAGCGCATGCTCGATGTCACCGCGATGCTCACCGTAATAGTCGATCATGTCGAGGATTTGGCTGAATGTGGTGACTTCACGATTGTGCGGAGAGACCGGTATACCCCACTTCTTGTATAGCTCGTACGCCTCGGATTGGTTGTTGACGATATCGTGGCCGTCGCCTCGTTTGGCGCCCCATTGGAGCGTGCCGATACCATGCGCGTAGAAACTAAGCCTTCTGGTGGAGGTGATGCGCGGGTCCTTCTGACGCAGGCTTCCTGCGGCCGCGTTGCGCGGATTGGCGAAAGGCGCGCGTCCCGCATCCTCGCTTTCCCTGTTGAGCGTGTTGAAATCATCCCATCGCATGAAAACCTCGCCGCGAATCTCCACGAATTCAGGAATATCCTCCTCTGGCCCGGCAAGATTCTGTGGAATGGTGGAGATGGTGCGCACATTGAGTGTGATATCTTCGCCAGTCACACCGTCGCCTCTGGTCAGGCCCTGTTCAAGCACGCCATTATGGTAGATGAGATTGAGCGCAAGCCCGTCAATCTTCACTTCGCAGGTCATTGGCAGGGGCTTCGTGTCCGGCCAATCAAGACCTCGGATGACACTGTCATACCATTCGCGTAATTCCTCAAGCGAAAAGACATCGTCAAGACTCATCATGCGTGACGGGTGACGCACTGATGCGAAATCGTTGGAGAAGGTGCCCCCAACACGATGCGTCGGCGATTGCGTGGAGTCGAGGGATGGAAACTGCGCTTCCAAAGCCTGTAGGCAGCGCATTCTCGCATCGTAGGCCGCATCAGATGAGACCGGCGCATCATCGATATAGTATGCGATCTGATCGGATTCCACCCATGCTGCCACTCGCGCCCACAATCGTGCCGCGGCCTCGGCGCTCATCGATGAAACGTCGATCCTGTCCAGTCGCATGGCGTCCGCATCTGTCGGCTGCAATGCGGCGATCCACTGTTCGCTTCCCGGCGCATATGAGGCGGCTCCCTCGTCTGCCGACACGGGCGTCGACGTGCCCATGGCGCCGCCATCCGTTTCGGGAGCGTCAAAATCCCATGCGAGCTGTTCGGAATCGTCATGCCTTGTCATTGTCACTACCTTGTCAACATTGTTCGATGTGCTTTCAGTGCTGTCGGTCGGCGACGCTTCGAACAGTATCGCACAAATGTTCGACTAACGTGCCGTCGACGCTGAATTGTTCGCCCCGGATGGTGCCGGTCAGTTGTTCAACGACCTCAGGAACTGCATCTGCACCACATCGGCACCGTCGCGCTCCTCATCATCCATCCTTGAAGCGGCAACCGAAAGCGTACGTGCCGGCACGAACATGCCCTCGTCCACGCAGACTCGCGCGGCCTTGCGTACCAAGGATGCAACCTGTGTGTTGGGCCATACCGGCAGTCCAGCCTGCGTAAGCACATGCATGGCTTCCGACACATTGGTAGGCACCGGAATGCACTGCGACTGCGCACGTCCGATCAATTCCTGAAGCTCACCCTCCAACATGGCGATACGCGCCGGTGCGATCTCCTCGCTCATGATATATGCGGCGGCCGCGATGTCGAAGTGATCGCACATCCATTCCGCGTAGGCAAGCCTATAGTAGGCGAACGATGCGTCCTCACGGTCAAGTGCGACATGCAACGCGTTGAGGCAAGCCGCTCTGGCTGGATCCCAATCCTCGGAGCGTGCCAACTGCACCGCCAGTTTGAGGTGCGAGAGCGGATAGGCCGGCGCGTATCGCACCATCGCGTTGAGATGCGGCAGCGCGGCCTTGACGCCTTTGACCTGTGCGAGCACGTCGGCTAGTTCCATATGCGCATAGAACAGGTTGTCAGGGATAAGCACGGTACGTTCGCCTTCCGTGGCAAACATACGGTTATAGATGACACGTTCCGCATACGAGTTGAAATACCGTGGCACGCCCGGATTCGAAGCGAACAGCTGATCCATTCGTTCCAGCGCTGCTTCGACCAATTCCACGCTCTGATCGACCTGCCCGGAAAACAGCAGGTCCCTCGCCTTGATGCGTTCCGCATCGAGCTCGTCGGCCACGCGGAACGAGAAATCCGGCGTGTCCTTGCCATCAATAAGAGCGCTTGTCACTTGCGGAGCCAAGGCCGTTAACTCAGGGTCGGCGATGGCGTTGATGATGTCCATGGCCTGCTTCGCTTTGGCTACCGACTCCAGAAGGGGATCCTGCGCGATCCTATGGAATTCACCAACCGCGCGCTGCAGCAGGTCCACACGCTGGATGGACAGCCCCGACATGTCGCGGCAGCCGAACAGTTGCGCCGTATCATGGTCGAATGTGACATCGGAAAGCTCGGGCTCCTCTTGGCTTCCCGCCGGAGAGAAACGGCTGTCACGCAGGTTGAGCGCGGCATCCACTGGTTTCAATGCGCCAAGACCATCCACATCCATTTCCGCGTCGAACATGCGGTACGTACCTGTCGGGTCAGACAGTCCGCACTCACCTAACCGTTCCATGAACTCGCCTCTGGTAAAGGTGACCGTCACCAGATTGCGCACGGTCGGATTCTTGCGAAGCTGGCTCAACGGATCGTCGCCATCCCCGTCGAAATCGTTATAGCCAATCAAACCAGCATCAAGACCGTCATGCGTGAAATGCTCGGAATCGCCCTCCTCTCCGGTGGACTCGTTTGCAGCTTCGTCAGGAACCGCAAACGTCATCTCGTCGAAGTCGATATCCTTTATCAAATCCTCGAACTGTCTGTTCAGCGAATCGTCCGCATCATCACCGTCACCGCCATCGACACCCAAGTCAGCGGTTTTCGGCGTCACCGGCCGAGACGGATCCCCATGGAAATCGCCGTCTTTCGGATCGGCTTTGGATCCGGAAACGCCCATATCTCCGGTACGGATTCGTTCGAACGCGGCCAATGCCTCGCTCATCAGCTCGCTGATGGCGGAATCCTGCTCGACCACGGCCTCTTCCAAACCAATCGAATCGATATGCATCGATACGCGCTGGATGCCTGGATCGGCACCGAAACTCAACGCAGCCATCATCAGTCCGACACGCAGATTGTAGTCCGCGCTCATGCGAGCGCGTTCGGCGTCCGTCATATCCACCCATGCATGGCGTGCCGCATCGTATCTGGTGGACGGCATCATGGAAACGCCTGCGGAAGTGAAGCCGATCGCCATATTGCCGTCCTTGAGGCTGCATCGGAAATCCACGTCGAAACGGTACGGAAGGCGCATGCTGCGTAGCAGCCGAGACATTGTCTGGCGGTACACCCATTCCGAACCGCCTTCGCTGCCGAAGGCGACGCTGTCCGTGCCGACCGTCGTGTTTTCGGCAATGGAACGCCTGGTTTCCGAGGCAATGTCCACCAAACGCATGACGGCCTGCACGCCATCATCCTGTTGGGAGTCGAGGATTGCGCCGAATTCGTCATCCGGTTTCAATGCGATCAACGCCGGATTTTCCAGCAGCGCCATGTCGATCTGCGCCGCTTCGGCCCGTGTCACGGTGTCTTCCGTGGGGAGCTTGCCGATACGGGCGTTGCGTTCCAACCATGAGCTGACTGCGGCGAAACGGTTGAGATTGCCTTCGATGTTCAACGCACGCAACGATGCTGAGAACGGCAACGTGGAATCCCATGCGAAGAAGTAGCAGCCGGAATAGCTGGACGTGTACAGGTGCAGCGGTTCCGCGCCATGCACGGCCTCAAGGCCTTGGTCTTTGTCGAGCGCCCCGGCCTCGCGCATGAGGTCGGCGAAATAATCCTCGAGTCCGGAGGCGCGCATGCCGTGCGAGCGGGCACTCATCGTATCTCTGATGGATCGGCGGATCGCGCCCATAGGCGCTTCTCTGTTGAGTCTGCGGAAGATGTTGCCAGTGCCGAATCCTACGAGTAGTCCGTTCATTTGCGGCAGCATGTAGGCCGCGAAGAACGCGATGGTGATGGCGTCACGGTATTCCAGGTCGAATCGCATGGCTTCCGGCAGGTTGGCGCGCATCTGTTCGAGCGTGTAGCGGTTGCCGACTTTGAGCCAGGATGCGAGCCACATCATGCGTCCTCCGGGCATGCGCCCTACGACACCGCCTTGTGATGCGCGTACCATTTTTGGCGTGCCGTTCGCAGCATGCCCGAATCGTGGGCCGTCCGGCAGAGTGAGGGTCTCCTCTTTGACGAAGATGAAGCGTGGATCCAGTTCCTGCACGTCCATTTCGGGATCGGTGCCTGCGAAGACGCGCGCTTTGCTGTCGGCGAGCGCGATTTGTGCGAAGTGGTTGGTGTCGGTGAATAGGCCGATGGAGAAGGCTTTGCCTTGGGTTTGCGGTAGTTGTGCCCAGCCGAGTTGGAGTGTGTTTGGTACGCCTTCGAAGCCTTTGATGATGTGCCGTTTGATGAGTGGGTTGAGTTTGATGGCGTTGCGGGTGAGTTCGGCGACGATGTCGTCTGGCGTGTTGAGGGCTTTGCCGAAGGGGTTGGTGTCGGTGGTGTTGTGGGGGTGTTTGTTGTGGTTGATGAGTTGTCGTACCCCTTGCATGGCGTGGTTGAGCATGGTCCGTCCTTGGTGTGGATGGTGTGCTGATGGCGATGCTGGTGTGAGGTGTGACATGTGGGCTATTCTTTCAATTCAATGCGACATGCAGCCTTTAGAATAATATTTGTGGTTTTTTCGAAACAGCGTTTTCAGGCGCGTCATCGTGTGCGCGCAGCTATTGTAGTCGCTTTTGTTGTGGTGGCGTTGGTTGAGTGCGTGTTGTGTAATGTGCCTTTTTTCCAGTCGTTGGCGGCGTCGGGTGATTCGGCGGCTGCGTATAACACGTTGGGGCCGGGGCTTGAGCGTCGTGATGATGGGTTGTTGGAGGTTACTGATCCGACGCAGGCGTATTTGCAGGTGGCGGCGGATGGTTCGTCGGATTATGTGCGTGTTGTTCCTGTTTCTGATGAGGTGTTGCAGGGGGCTGAGCGGCAGGGTGAGCGCGTGTTGCGTACGGTGCGTGTGCGTCCTGATGCTGATCGTAGGGCGTGTGAGCTTACTTCGGTGTCGTTGGATTCGTCTCGTTCATTGTATGTGAGGGCTGCGGCTGGTCGTACGGTGCGTGTGCAGGTGGTGGAGCCGAAGGGGTCTTTGATTCCGTTTGAGGCGGTGCGTGCGAATGTGCGTGTGCCTTTTTCGGTGAGTCCGCTGCGTGTGGCGTTGTTGGTGTTGGTGATGGTGTTGGTGGCGTTGTGGCGTCCGGGTTCGCGCTTGTGGAAGGTGCCGTTGGATACGTCGAGTGTGCGTCAGCGGGTGGCGTTGGGCGTGTTGCTGACGGTTCCTGGGTTGGTGACTGCTGCGGTGGTGGTGTGGCAGTTGGTGTATGCCGTGCCGTTGAGCTTTCATACGGATGGCATGTATACGTATGATTACGATCAGTATGATCATGTGGCTCGGGCGTTGCTTGATGGTCATGCGTGGCTTGATTTGGATGTGCCCCAGGGGTTGCGTGATGCGGATGATCCGTATGATGTGGCGACCCGGCAGCAGTTGCTTGCCGATGGCGTGAGTCCTGTGTATTGGGATTATGCGTTTTTCAATGGACGTTGGTATTCGTATTTTGGTGTGGTGCCGGCGTTGCTGTTGTTTGTGCCGTATCGTGCAATAACGTCGTTGTGGGTTGATGGTGGTCTGATGATGCCGTCGGGCGCTGCGGTGCCGTTGCTGATGTTTGGTTTTTTGGTGTTCGCGTGCCTGTTGACGATTCGTGTGATCAAGCGTGTGCGTCCGCATGTTTCGGTGGCTGCGGTCAGCATGTTGTGCGTGTTTGTGTTGTTGGCGTCGAATGCTCCGTATTTGTGGTATCGGACGAATTTCTATTCGGTGCCGATCGCGGCGTCTTTGTTGTTGAGCACGTTGGGCTTGTGGCTATGGTTGGGAGCCGAACGTCCATCCACGGCCTACGCTGGCGAGGACGGCGAGGGGAATGCGGTCGGATTGTTATCGCTGCCTCGTTTGGCTGCCGGTTCGGTGTGCATTGCCGCAAATGTGGGTTGTCGTCCGTCGTTTGTGGTGGTGGCGTTCGCCGCGTTTCCTTTGTTCTGGCCGCAGATTCGTGCGATTGCCAAACAGTTGCGTGATGGCGTGTTCGCTTCCGGTAAGCATGGGCGTGCCTGCGCCATGTTGCATGCGTTGCGTGCGCCTTTGGCCGTGCTGGTATCCGCATTGGTTGTGGTGGTGCCGTTGTTCGCCTATAACATGGTGCGTTTCTCCTCGCCATTCGATTTCGGTTCGTCGTATCAGCTGACGGTCACGGATATGACGAGTTACCATCAATCGTGGTCGAATTTCATTTGGACGGTCGCATACTATCTGTTTTTGCCGTTGCGTTGGACGAATATGTTCCCGTTCCTTGCCGTCGAACCCGCCCCGTTGAAGGATTGGGGGTTCACGGAGGCGATGCCTGGAGGCTTGTTCGTCATGGCACCTCTCGCATTGGCTTCGCTGGCATGCCCATTCCTGCGCCGGCATATGCACGCTCGTGACCATGCCGTCATGTGGCGCACGCTGACGACATTCCTGCTGTTGGGTTTGCTGATTGTGGCGCTTGACGCGCGGCTGGGTGGTCTTGGATGGCGTTACATCGCCGATTTCGGTTGGCTGTTCGCCTTGGCTTCGTTGCCTCTGCTGCTCATTGCGCTGGATTGCGATCGTCCGCGGCTGCGCTGGCTGTTGCGCGTACTGGTGCTGGCGCTGCTGCTGTTCATGTTGGCGGTGACAGTGTTGTCGTTGTTCCTATATGGTCGCGACGACGAAATGATACGCAATGATCCCGGTTTGTTCCACGACGTGCAGTCGTGGTTCACCCTGATATGAGGCACGGCGTTTTCAGGGTTATTTCAGGGTTTTGTTACGATCCGTCCAATAAAATCGCCGGTTTGTTCCGAGTTTTGCGGATAACAGTGGTGTCGTAACTGTTCGCTATGAGATGAACCCTTGTTAGAGACATCAGTTATGCAATCGCTTCCACTTCTGTCGAACCATATGGTGGCGATGAACCGTCTCGGCAAGTTGGAGAAGATCTATGATCTTGGATCCGACTATATTCTGCACCACGATTACGCGATGGATTCCAATGGAGACATCGTGCTGTTGGCCACCGAGATAGGCCGCGATGACAATGCCGTGCAAGATCAGGTCATCAAGCTCAGCACCTCCACCGGCAGTGTGACGAGCTTGGTGGATTTCGGTGAACTGTTCGCCGACTATAAGGGCTCCACCACGCATGCGGGAACCGACGAGTCGGATTCGAGCGCCAAGAATCGTTGGGATTGGCTGCATTGCAACACCATCCAACTGTTGGATGATGGTTCCGCGTTGTTCTCCGCACGCGAAACGTCCACCATCATCAAGGTGGATGATATGGAATCGGATCCGACGCTCGACTATATGATCGGCGAGCCGTCCGTGTGGGCAGGCACCGATGAGGTCAGCAGCTTCCTGACGAAAAACGGAGATTTTTCCGATACCGGCGGACAGCATTCCATCACATACGTCGCCGATGATTCGCTGCCTGACGGCCAATATTACCTGTACATGTTCGACAATAATTTCGGCACTTCACTGACGCGTCCTGATTTTGACTGGACGGTGATTGACGGCATCTCGACCGAACTGTCTTCCGACACGGCGGAGTCGCAGTATCGCAAGTATCTGGTCGACGAGAATGCAGACACGTATACGGAAGTGTCATCGTTCGACGTGCCGTATTCACCGTATGTCAGTTCCGCACAGGAATTGGACAACGGCCAGATTCTCATCGATTCGGGCATGAAGGGCCTGTTCGGCCAGTACGACGAGGATGGCGATCTGTTGGCGCAGTTCCATATGACGTTGAACAGCGCATACATCTATCGCGTGTACAAGTACGATTTCTCGGGATTCTATTTCGCCTGACGCGTAGGCATTCGCGAATCTTGACGGGACTGGAATCTGAACTCCTTGTAGGGGTTTGGGTTTCTGTCCCCGTTTCGTATGTGGCGGGTTCGGCACGCCCGTAGAATGGGAGCATGGGTTTTTTCGATTCGTTGTTCTCATCCAAGCGTCCCGAAGTGGCGCATAATGTCACGTTCACGCTCGACCAGGCTGGCCACACGTATGAGGATGGCAATATCGGTTTGAAGCCGACGTCGTTGACGATCACTCCGGAAAGCAAGCGTGTGGCCGTGATTGGGTTGAATGGTTCTGGTAAGACCACGCTATTGCAGTTGTTGGATGGCACGTTGACAGCGACTTCCGGTTCGGTACGCATCGGTGCGAATGGCGTTGTATGCGATCCGTCGGTGAAGCGTGATCTGAAACGTATCGAGTCGATGATCGGTCGTGTTCGCCGCGAGGAGATTCCGAACAGTTATTACAAGGCGGATTCCATTCGTGATGCGATTGATGAGCCGTTGAAGAAGCATAAGGTGCCGGAAAGCGAACGTCAGGCGATTATCGGCAATCTGTTCGCGCATTTTGATTTGGCTGCGGTCGCGCGCGACCCTGCTTCCGCGTTGGATAGCGAGAAGCGCCATCTGCTGGCGATTGCTTCCGCATTGAGCTTCTCTCCCGCGGTGATTGTTGCCGACGAGCCGACTAAGGGTTTGGATGAGGTGGCGTCCGCGCATGTGGCGAAGGCCTTGTTCAGTTACGACAAGCAAGTGGTGTTCGCCACGCATGACACGGAACTGATCACACGTGCGGAATATGCGATCGACCGCACACTGGTGGTCGACGACCATCAGGTGGTGTTCGACGGTGATCCACATGAGGCTGTCGCCTTTTACACAGATCTCATCCGAGCCAAATACGAGGCTTCCAAAGCCTGATTCATATTCCGATCGATCGTATTGTCCGAATGGCGTCGTTGTGCCGCCTTTGGCGTTAATTGCGGAACAGCGGCACGGTTCAAGCGATCATTGTGTTGACGGTGTCAAGCACCACTTGCACATTATGTCGGAATTCGTTGGATTCCGGCAGTAGCGAAATCGCAAGATAGCCGTTCGACGTCATATCGAAGAAGTAGCCGGGTTGGCCTGAAATTCCATGGCGTTCGATCATGGCCAATACCAGCTCGTTCTCGTCAAGTACGCTCGGCACGCGCAACAGCACGTTCCATCCGCCCTCGGCACGCAATACACTGACCATGCCGTTTTCGTCGGCGTCCAGCATGGCATGCAATGCGGTGAGATTGGCTTGCACGCGGTTTTTTATGCGCGTAGTCTGTGCTGGAGCCGCCTGCAGCATGAGGGGAATCTGTTTGGCGATGATTTCGCTCATCGGCAGATAGTCGTCGGCGATCACGTCGAGCCGGCGCTTGGCTTCTTCCACCTCTCCTGCCGGGCCGGACACTTGGATCCAACCGACTTTGGCGTGCGGCGCGGCCAACGTTTTCGAAAACCCGTCCAATGCGAAAGTCAACGCACCCTTCTCTCCCGCAAGACGCGCGTTGCCGTCGAACGGTTCCAGATCGTAATCGTAGAACACTTCGTCGGCGATGATGGCTACCTCATGGTCGTGGCAAAGCCGCACGATGGCTTCACGTTCCGATGGTTTGACATATGAGCCAGTCGGATTATTGGGGTTAATGAGCACCAGTGCGCGGATACGTTCGCCTTCTTCACTTTCGAGTGCTTCGCGAAGCTCGGCCACGTCGATATACCAGGATCCGTCGAATCGCTGCTGGTATTCGATCATGTCGATGCATTCGAGTCGTGCAATCGATTCGATGAGCGGATAGCCGGGTTTCGGCGCGAGCACGGCATCGCCGGCATCGCACAGGAGCTTGATCAGCCACGAGTACGCTTCGGACGTTGAGCTCAGTATGTACAGGTCTTCGACGGCAACATCATTGCCTTGCCCTTGAAGGAATGCGGCCAGCGCTTCGCGCGCATACTGTTGGCCGCGTGGCTCGGCGCCGTATATGTCTGGCAGAAATTCCGGCGCGAGCGCATGCTTGGTTGGATTGGAGTCGTTGAGTTTGCCGAGCGTGATGCCGTTTGTTTTGGCTTCCGCTTCCGCTTTGGCGATGAAATTGGGCTCGCTGATATCGACTCTGGAGGAAAAACGCATGGTCTCCACCATACTCCTTGGGTTGCGCAAGTCGTTGCGTCAAGCAAGATGGTATGCTTTCGCCTCACAATCATTAATGAAATGGCGAGAGCCGCCCGACGATGAAATCGGACGGCTCTCGCTTATATGAAGGTTGGGAACCTTAATGGTTCACGGAATCACTTCTGCTTGGTGCTTGCGTAGTACGCGGCACCGATGATGCCAGCCTCATTGTGCAACTTGGCTGCAACGATCGGGGTCTTGATGTCGATGTACGGCAAGAACTTCTCGGACACGCGGGACACGCCGCCGCCGACGACGAACAGCTGCGGATCCAAGTAGAACTCCATCAGGGAATAGTACTTGGTCAGTCGCTTGGCCCACTTCTTGTAGCCCATATCAAGCTTTTCACGGATGGAGGATGCCGCATACTTTTCGGCGTCGCCCTTGCCCTTGAGCAGTTCCAGATGCCCAAGCTCGGTGTTCGGAATGAGTTCGCCGTTGAAGATCAGCGCAGTGCCGATACCGGTGCCCAGCGTGGTGGCGACAACCAGGCCGTCCTGGCCCTTGGCTGCGCCGAACTGCTGTTCGGCAAGGCCGGCTGCGTCAGCGTCGTTCACCACGGTGACCGGACGGCCGCAAGCTTCGGAGAACACTTCGGTGACATCCACGCCGACCCAGGACTGGTCCAGATTGGCCATGTAGCCGAGCTTCTCACCCACGTGGATCGGAGCCGGGAAGGCGATGCCAACCGGAGCGGATTCGGGAACCTCGAAATGCTCGAGCTGCTGGCGAACGATTTCACCAACGGCCTTCGGGGTGGAAACTTCCGGGGTAAGGATCTTCAGACGCGGTTCGGCAAACTCGCCCTTTTCGAGGTTAACCGGGGCTGCCTTAATGCCAGAGCCACCAATGTCAACGCCAAACGCCTGTGCAGTTTCAATCATCTTCGACCTCTCCTATCAAGGTACATAGTGGGTGTTATCGAACCGGTAAGCGCCATAGTAACTCGCCCCATGCCCCAAAACGCGCCGGAAAAGCACAAATGGTGAATACGATTGCATAATTTTTCGCAATGAAATGATTTATTCTGCAACTTTTTTTCTGCAAACGATTCGCCCCATGTCAATTCAACGCATCGACATGGGGCGAATAGTAAGAAAATGACCGTCTGAAAACGGTGCGACCCATCACTTGAGCGGCGGCATCGGCTTCCAATCCGGATCATGCAGCAGCTTGCGAGAATCCCACCAACCCTTGGCGATCTGCACCAAGCCGGTCTTCACATGCTCTCGGTCCACCATCACCAGACGGATGACTTCCTTGGCGGCGGTCAGCAGCGTACCCAGACCGAACATCAGCGGACGGTAATCGCCGAACGCCATGAAATAGCGCGCCATGTAGCCTCGGTTACGCATGATGTGGTAACGGTTCATGTCGGAGGTGGAGTTGAGCTGGCGTACGCCGGCGATATCCCAATTGCCGATTTCACGAGTGCGGCGCAGAATCACGTCGGGCACCACGATCGGGTTGGTGACTTTGCTGGCGCGATAGCCGTACATCGTGTCGTCCCAGTAGATGAAGAAACGCGGATCCGGCAAGCCGATCTGTTCGACGATGTTGCGGCGGAATAGCCCTCCTTCGAAACATAGGGTATCCATCACGCGGTAGCCGGGGCGTCCGAATGCGGCCGGAGCGATCGGATTGGGGATGCCGAGGGGAATGATGAAATCGTATTGCCAGTAGAACGGACCGCCATCATAGTCGTATCGACTGCCCTGGATCACATCATGACTGCCGGTCCACTTGGCGAGTCGTTCGATGGCTTCAGGCATCACGGCCACATCGTCGTCCATCACCCAGAACCATTCGGCTCCCAGCTCATATGCCTTCTTCACACCCGCGGAGAAGCCGCCTGCGCCGCCGAGGTTGTCGGATTGCGGCGCGTACACCACGCGACTTTCGTTGCCCGACTGGTCGGCGATGGTATTGCCCCACTGCGCGGTGACCGCTTCACGGAAATCGTCGACCATGCCTTGGGTCGTATCGCTGTGCTCGTTGTCCACGACGATGATGCGCCACGGCGCCACAGTGAGTTTTTCGATGGACTCGAACAGGGTGGCGAGCAGCTGCTGACGCTTGTACGTCACCACGACGATAGCCAGCTTTCCGATGGTGTTCTTCGCAACTTGCTTTTCAGTCATGCGTTCCATTCTTGCACTCGCCCTCAACCGAACATCGACGGCGTTCGCATCGTGCGGCACGATTCCATTCTGCGAACAGGTCCTTGCACATTTCGGGCGGCTTTGCCATAATGTACGGCGTAATGCAGGGGAACCCGTGTTTGTCGGGTTGAGATGGGCCAAGTGAGGTCTGAACCCTTTGAACCTGATGGCTAACACCAGCGTAGGGAGGCATGTCTAGTGACTGCTGTGACATCAAAAACCGATTTCGATTATGCGTTCGACGCCACCAAAGGCATCCAACGCAACAATCTTCCGCCGTTCGCGCAGCGCATGCGCAAGGCCGCTGACCTGGTTTGGGAGGAAGGCTACCAGCAGCCGTTCATCCGCGAGCTTGGCGAAGGTACACTGCAACGCGAACGTTTCGCCTTCTATCTGCTGCAGGATTTTCGTTATGTGAACGATTACGCCAGAGTGCACGCTCTGGGATTGGCTAAAACCACCGACCCTGAAATCATGGCGTTCATGCTCAAGGTGCAAAACGGCGCCCTGCAGGTGGAGACCGAAGTGCACCGTTCCTACTTGGCCAGCTATGGCATCACCGAAGAGCAGATGAACAATGTACGTCAGTCGGCCTTCGCGCGCGCCTACACGTCGAATATCCTTTCCATCGCCTACGGCAAGGACATTCTCGACATTCTTGTGGCCGTGCTGCCGTGCGCCTGGGTGTATGCGGATTATGGCTACCGTCTTGCCGCCGAGTTTGCCGACACGCTTGACGACAATCCGTACAAAAGCTGGGTCGACATGTATAAGACCGACGAATTCTGGCAGGATTCCGTATGGCTGCTCGATCATATCGAAAAGCTGGTAGCCGACGCGAGCGAGGAGCGCAAGCGCGAGCTGATTGACATTTTCGTGACCGGCGTGGAGAACGAGTACATGTTCTGGGCCAGCGCGTACGACATGCAGTACACGTGGAAGTCCGAATGGAATCAGGAGCGCTGACACCGCTCCATCGCATGTCTTCTTGACTTCCGATTGTTTATTTTCATTGCAATAGGGCGGATGCCTTCTGATTGGTTTTCAGAAAGCACCCGCCCTGTTATGTTTGGTCGCGTCAGTTTCCCGCTTTATTCGCGTACGAGACGAATATGCTCCACGTCATCGCGGTGGGAGCGGCGATAGAGCACGAAACGGTTGCCGATAACCTGCACGAGTTCCGCGTTCAGTTCTTCAGCCAATCCCTCGCCTGCTTCCTTAGCCGTCAGTCCGGATCCGTCGAGCACAGAGCATTTGATGAGCTCACGCTTTTCGATGGTCTCGTCCGCCTGCTTGATGGCGTTTTCGCTCAAATCGTTCTTGCCGACCTGGATGAGCGGATTGAGCTTGGTGGCCAGGCCGCGCAACTGCTTGACCTGCTTCTTGGTTAATGCCATAACTAATTCCATTCTTATCTGTGATGCTTGCTCAAGAGTAGCGTGAGGACGGTAAAATCCGCCGACTGCCTTCAGTTTAGTCCAGCGATCAGAGCCAACGCGGCAATGTATGACACACCCACACCGACTACGGCGATGTCACGTTTGGCGATCCGCATGATTCGCCAGTGCGTGCGCATGATGCCTTCCTCGTAACATCGTGCGTCGAGTGCAAGGCTGAGATTATCGGCATGGCGTATCGCTCCTGCGAATACCGGAATGATAATGGCGGTCATCGCTTTGATCCGCTGCACGAATGTTCCCGTTTCAATGCTGCCGCCTCGGACTGATTGCGCATCCACAATGGCTTTCGCTTCGCTTCCTAACGTGGGCAGGAACCGCAATGCGAGGCTCATCACCAACGCGATCTCCTGCGCATGCATGCCTAATTTTGCGAAAGGTTTGAGCAACGCTTCGAATGCGTCGGTGATGGCCGTGGGCGTGGTGGTGGCAAGGAATACCGCTCCGACGATAATGACCACGACGAATCTGCAGGCGTACAGTATGGCGATACGCACACCGTCGTCGGTGATTGGAATCGGCCCGATGTTCGTAAGAACGTTGCCGGATCGGACGAAGAATATATTGAGCAGTCCGCAGAACACGAACAATGCGAGGAACACGTGAACCGATTTGAACAGTTGTTTCACGCCGATGCCTGATATCGCAACGATCATGCCGGTCAGCAGTGCGGCCACAAGCAACTGCCAGAAGGATCTGATGGCGAACGCGGAGAACATGATCGCCAACGCACTCACCATCTTCACGCGCGGGTCAAGCCGTTCCATAAAACTGCGGTTTTCACGGACGTCTCCCTTTGCACGTCCGGAGTCAATCGCGTGCGGATTCTTCGAACCTGCCGTTTCGGAAGTGCCATTGGCTTCGATATTTCGAGTAGTGACATTACCGTTTTGTCTGCGATCAAGCGCAATCACTCGATCTGCGAGCACGTCGATTTCCGTTTGTGAATGGGAAATGATGAGTACGGTGACGCCTTGTGCGTGGAGGGTTTGGATGAGATCGTGCACGCGGGTTGTAGCCGCCTCGTCAAGTCCTGCGGTCGGCTCGTCCATAATAAGGATCTGCGGTTGGCATGCGATGACGCCCGCTATGGCGGCAAGTCGTTGTTGTCCGCCGGAAAGGTCGAATGGCGAACGATCGGCAAGATGCTCGATATGCAGCAGCGTCATGGCTTGATTGACGCGTTCGGATACCTGCGTTTCGTCAAGATGTTGGTTGCGTGGTCCGTAGGCGATATCCTCGGCTACGGTTTCGGCGAAAAGCTGACGTTCAGGATGTTGCATGACGTAGCCGATGGTGGCGTGCAGTTTCTCACGGTCCGCACGTTTGAGCGACTGCATATTGCCGTTGGTGCGTTGGCGTGCGACGGGAATGGTATTGATGGTGATGTTGCCGGATTGCGGCTGGTCAAGCGCGCAGAGAAGACGCGCGAGGGTGGTTTTGCCTGCACCGTTATGCCCTGTGATGGCCACGGTTTCGCCCGCATTGATGGTTATGGAAAGCTTATCGAGCACAGGCTTGTTACTGTTTGGATATTGGTATGTCAGATTACGGATTTCAATGATTGGTACAGCCGATGCTGGCTTTGATGCGCCATTTGCGATATTGGATTTGGCAATTGGGTTGTCTTCTTGCGCCGTGTCTGATTCGTCCATTTCCGGAATACTTGCAGTATCACCGTGAGCGCTTTGCACGATACGCCCATTATCCAGGTGAATGATGCGGTCGGCATTGACGAATTCGTCACGATGGTGGGTGACGAGAATGATGGTTGTGCCGTGCTGCTGCAATTCGTCAAGAATATGCATGATGTCGGCACGGCCTTGCGGATCGAGCATGGCGGTAGGCTCGTCGAGCACGAGGATTTCAGGATTCATGGCAAGCATGCCAGCGATGGCGACGCGCTGCTGTTGGCCTCCGCTCATTCGCGTGGGATCGTCTTCTCGTTGTCCGCTCATGTCGACTGCGTCAAGTGACATGGCGATGCGCATATCGATATCATCATGCGCAATGGCGAGGTTTTCCGGACCGAAGGCAACATCATCCTCGGTGATGGTGGTGACGATCTGATCTTCCGGATGTTGGAAAACCGCCCCGATACCATGCCGGGCGCTGCGGTAAGCATCAGCGTGCGCGCCGGCGTCATCGAATACGTTGTTTCCCAACAGCGTGGCATATCCGGCATCGGGTGCGGCAAGTCCTGCGATGATGCGTGAAAGTGTGGATTTTCCTGACCCGTTTGGGCCTGCCAAGCATACACGTTCTCCTTGGCGGATGGTCAGGTTCACACCGTCGAGCGCCCAGGTCGCGCCGGCGTCATACGTGAAACGAATATCACGCAATTCGACCGCAACGATGTTCGTGTCGCTATCAGGATTCATGGAATCGTCTTTCATAAACGGAAGGAACCTTCCATACGTCGAAAGGTTCCTTCCTATTCATCAATATGCGGAATCGATATGGTGAACGAGGCTCAGCGGTTCAACAGGTTGGAGATCGGCTTGTAGATCAGGAAGGTGATCACGCCATGGATGGTGAATTTCAACGCGTTGAACGGCAAAAGCGCCGGCACGATCAATGCCACGACCTGTGCGGTGGTCATGTGCGCGTAGAACGGCGTGACGATCAGGTTGCCCACAATCGCCACCACCAAAGCCACGATAGCACCGACGATGATGCCGATGACCGCGCCCTTGCGGGTCTTGTTCCTGCGGTAGATCAGTGCTGCCGGCACGGATAGCGCCAAAGCCACGAGTACGGCCATAAGCGTGCCCCATGGGTTGGTGAACAGGTGCGGCAGGAAACCGAGCACGCTGACGATTGCCGCCGCTGCTGGACCGTAGGCGAAACCTGCTACCAGGCTGACAATGCCGGACGGATCATATTTCAGCCATTCCACGCCTGGCATGATGGGAAAGTCCACGAAGCTGACGGCCATCGACAGCGCCACGAACAGCGCATACATGGCGATGCGTTTGGTGGACCAGCGTCCGGAATCGGCCACGCCTGTGGAATGCGCGTTGTCGGGACGCGTCATGCTTTCGCTGGCGATTTCGGCGGTGTTGTTTTGGGTATTATTTGGTGAGGATACACTCATGTTGAGCCCCGTTTCTTCCATCCGGACTTTAACCGTTGGCCCCGGATTCTCACCGGATCAGCCGCTTTCGCGGGTCGCGGGCTTCGGCATGGGACTGTTATGAACGTCAGTCGTACCGTTACCGCCAGTAAGGATTTTCACCTTCCCTGAAACTTGCACGACAATATATACGCCCACCATGCGATATTCGCAACCTATGTTCCGTTTTTATCTTGCGATTTGGAACGCAAGATTCCTCCGACCGCACGTCACGACAACAGGCCGAGCAAGTCGTCCTTGCTGAGTGTGCCGACGCCTCCGGATGCGGTGCCGTCGGTGAACTGCTGGGCGAGTTCGCTTTTCTTTTCCTGAAGTTTGAGGATGCGTTCCTCGATGGTGTCTTTGGCTACGATCTGGTACACGTTCACATCCTGCGTCTGGCCGATACGATGCGCACGATCGGTGGCCTGGTTCTGCGCGGCCGCGTTCCACCACGGGTCGGCGTGCACCACTACGGATGCGCCCACAAGGTTCAGCCCCGTATTGCCCGCTTTGAGCGAGATGAGGAACACGGGAACATCGTTGCCATTGAATTCGTCCACCAGTTCCACACGGCGTTTCTTCGGTGTCTCGCCGGTGATGGTGTAGAAATCCACGCCCTGTTCAGCCAAACGTGCACCAATCAGGTCAAGGAATGAAGTGAACTGCGAGAATACGAGAACCTTCCTGCCTTCGTCCATGCACGTGGATACGAGTTCGCAGATGGCGTCAAGTTTGGCGGAAGCGTTTTTCGCATCCGCATAGACGAGTCTCGGATCGCAACAGATTTCGCGCAACAGTGTGAATTCCGCAAGGATTCGAATCTTCTTCGTATTGAAGTCGGCGTCCTTGGTTTTGGTAAGGGTGGCGCGCAACCGTTGCTCATGTGCCGCATAGAGTTTGCGCTGTTCGCCTTCCAATTTGACGGTGAGCACGTTTTCGAACTTGTCAGGCAAATCGGTAAGCACGTCTTTTTTCAGACGTCGCTTAATGAACAGTCCGACCAAAGCCTGCAGTTTGTCGGCCATGACGGAATGTTCAGAACCGGGTGCCATGATCGGCTGTTCGTATTTTTCTCGGAACTTCGTGTAGGTTCCCAGCAATCCGGGCATGAGGAAGTCGAAGATGCTCCACAGTTCGCTCAACCGGTTTTCGATGGGGGTTCCCGTCAATGCGAACCGGTGTTCGGCGGTGATCTGTTTGACGGCTTTCGCCAACTTCGTGGCATGGTTTTTGATGTATTGCGCCTCGTCGAGCGCCATCAATGCGAATCGGCAGGCGGCGTAATCATCCACGTCGCGGCGCAATAAATCGTATGAGGTGATCACCACATCGGTACGCTGCATATCGTTGGATTCCGAGGGGTTCTTCCATTGCTGCGCCACGGTTGCGATGAGTTTGCGACGTTGTGCTTTCGTGCCTGCCACGACTTCGATGGTGAGATCCTGCGTGAACTTCTCGCATTCGGCGGCCCAGTTGTATACCAGGGATGCCGGGCAGACAATCAACGCTGGGCCGCTCCCCTTGCGAGCTTCCACCAGTGACAGCAATTGCACGGATTTACCCAAACCCATTTCGTCGGCGAGAATGCCACCGAAGCCTTTGTCCCACAAGGTGGAAAGCCATTGGAAGCCTTCCACCTGGTATGGGCGCAGTACGTTTTTGAGGTTGCTGGGCACTTCGTATCGTTTCGGGTCGATGATTTTCACATCGTTGACATAGTCGACGAATGATTCGCTTTTGCCGTCGTCATCAACTTGAGCGTCCAAGAGGAACGCCTGATATCCGGGAATGGTGATTCTTCCGGAATCAAGCTGTTTCTCATTAAGGTCAAAATCTGCGGCAATCTGGTCAAGTTCATGCAGATCGGCATTCTTCAGATCAACGAACGTACCATCCTTGAATCGATGATAGCGGCGGTTCCTACGGTAGGAATTCAGCAACGCACCGACCTCGTTCATCGGCACTTCGTTGGCTATCGGCGAGATCTCAACCAGATTCGAGTCAATGGACAGTCCAACCTTCACTGTAGGGCTGCTTGGCATCATCATGCCGTCGAACGCGGCCGTGGAGAACGCCTGCCCGACCGAGCGCAAGATATCCACGCCCTCGGTAAGCAAGAGCAGAATCGTCTGTTCATCTTCCTCGCGAATCCGCGCCATGTCGATGGAACTCCATGTCGGGAAAAGCTGGCGAACCACCTGCACCACGAATGATTCGCGAGCCGTATCTCGTTTGATGAGCGCCGCTTTCGACCGCGAATCCGGATTAATCACGCCTCGTAGTGCTTTAGCGGTCGGCACCAACTGGAACACGAAATCGCCGTATCGTGCCACAGCCTCACAGGTGATGCCCTGCAGATCACGGTCCAAGTAGAATTCGATCTGGCAGTCGACTCCCATCCGTTCAGCGACTTCCTGCGGAATATCGAAACCAATGCCCGCTTCGGTAAGTTTTGGCAGTATTGTTCGTGCGAACATGGGCCAGTCGTTTTCCGCGATGAACACACCATCGCTAACGTTCGACGCGCACAATGTCATCAACGCGTCCACTGCGGGAAGGATGCTGTCGGCGCAACGGAAGAGTCCGCTCACTGGCATCATATGGGAATCCGTCGGAGTGCCGTTATGTTCGGCACTCATGAGATATACACCCCGCTGCCCGACAATCCGATCCGTGATGGTACGGTTCGACGTGATACGCACGCCCGACGAAGCGCCTTCCTTCACATATTCGGCGATGAACCGAAATTGCGGATTGCCATCGAATATGGCGATAGCATGCGATTTGGGTTCCCCTGGCGTGGTCACTTCGACATAGTCCGGAGCGGTGTCATCTGTATGGGCGAAATCATCCGGAGTGAGCTGCCGCGCCCTCTCACGTTCCTCATGCTTGGGAGCTTCCACCGGCCCACGTGCTATCAGCACGTCTTCGATGTAGTCCTGTTGCGATTCCGCTCCGAACAGGTTCAGCAGATCGCACAATTCCCCATCGGTAAGCATGATTTCACGTTCGATACGCACGTCTGGCGCGTAATAGTAGTTGTTCTGCAGCTGTGCAGCGACACGTGATCCGACAACACCTTGCAGGAATCGGAACAGCTGCAGCGAGAACGGTTCGAGCATGTCCGGAGTGTGGGTGAACGAGAGTTTCTGCCCGTATGACACGTATGCCCCGTTGTGCATGTCGGCTACGAATTTGGAAATGCTTTTGATGATATAACTTGCGTCGCCGCAGCCGATTTTCAACGTCAGGCTCCACAGCTCACGGTTCATGATCAGCGTGGGCTTCAGACATACGCTTCCCGGTTTCACTATGATGGAACCGCTCTTGCGTTTTGTTTTCGTGGCCCCTTGCGTAATGGCGCCTCGTTGTTCGTCGGCGAGACGGCTTTTCGCGTCGACGATGCGCTTGAGCACGTCAAGCTGCGCGCTTTGACCGGTATTGTCATTCTTCGCATTCAGCGCACGCATGTAGTCGGAGAGGATAGGCGAAGTCACGCCACTTTGCTTGAATCCGCGGAACCGTTCGGGCTGGTCAAGAAACAGCAGCAGCATTGCGGCAACATGCTTGCACATGCCCGTATAGCGGCGCCTCCCAGCCGGCTCCGAATCGAACTCGTCATCGTCCTGCACATGACCGAACGTCGATCCTGACTCGAAATCATCATAATCGTCGACGTAATCGTATTCATCGTCATCATCGTCGAAACTGCGATAATTTGGATTGTTGCGGTAGCTGGGCGAATATGCCGACGAATACGTGCCATAACCGCGCTGCGAACCGTTGAACGCCGGGCACGAGCAATACCTGGCCAAGAAAAGCTCATCATGCAAATCGAGCGTGGCCTGCACTTCGTATCGGCTGGACGGTGAGGTGGTGCCCCGCATATTGGCATGCAGGGTGATGCGATCGGAATCGGAGTCGTTCAGGCAATGCAGATCCGACATTTTCGCACGCCACTGGTTGGCGATTCCACGGGCACGCTGCAATACAGGCTGACTGCATTCGCTGCGTAGTTCGTCGGAAAGCCATGACAAAGTATCCGCCAACTGAACCCCAATCGTTCGCACATTTGTTCTTATGAAAGAGTATCAGCACAGCGGAACAGGAAAGCTGTGGCTGCAATCCCAGCCACGGCTTCGCTCCATACAGGTTATATCAGCGGCAACGCTTGGTGAGCGGCTGCCATGGATCGAGTTCCACCGGTTCGGCTTGCCTTGTTCATCAAGGTTTACGCCGGTAATGGTCATGGCATGGTTGCTCGGGCTGTCGCCGTATTCGAGGCCGTGCGCCTTGTCGAAATCAAAATCAGTGGCAGCTTCTAGCACGCCCGCAGATACCGCCGCGTTGGCCGCCACGAGATTGGCGCGGTCTGCGTTGAAGTCCTTGGCGTATTGCATGAGACGTTCCGATTTGATTGCCTTGCTACTGTTTGTTATATCGCCGATATTCGCCGTATGCCTTGACAGAAAGGCACGTTTCAGCCCCCATTTCGTCCTGTCCCAATTCCATTTCGCTTATATGTGGCAGATTCAGCCACTTGCGAAAAACCATTTCGCTTATATGTGGCACTTTCTTCCACGCCAGCACCTCCATAACCTCGGGAAAATACCCCCTTGTACGGTTTTCCCCAAAAGCATCTGCCACATATAAGCGAAATGACATCAGGCGGAATGGGAAATCTGCCACATATAAGTGATTTGACTTCGATTTGCGGGTACGCTGATAGCGTGTGAGAGTTTGGAGATAAGGAGCATATCATGCGTCGTCACAATCCGATGATGTCCGTATTGTCCGGATTGCTGGCCGTGGGGTTGGTTGTCGGCTTATCGGCTGGATCCGCGTTGGCCGTGGAACCGACCGATAATACCGGTGCCGGCCAGAGCGCCACTCAAGCGCTGGATTCGTTGGAGGTCAAAGGCCGTGCCCCGAAGACGGGGTATAAGCGCACGCAATTCGGCAAGGCATGGGCCGATGTAGATCGCAACGGTTGCGATACGCGCAACGACATCCTCAACCGTGATCTGACTGACGTGAAGCATAAGGTGCGTACGCACGATTGCGTGGTGAAATCCGGCCAACTGCATGATCCGTATACCGGCAAGGACATCGCGTTCAAGAAGGGATGGAAGACCTCCACAGCGGTACAGATCGACCATGTGGTGGCGTTGAGCGACGCATGGCAGAAGGGCGCGCAGAAACTCAGCCAGACGAAGCGTACCGAACTGGCGAATGATCCGTATAATCTGCTGGCGGTACAGGGAAAGGCCAACCAGAAGAAGTCGGATGGCGATGCGGCCACGTGGTTGCCGTCCAACAAAAGTTTCCGTTGCGAATATGTGGCACGTCAGATTGGTGTGAAGCACAAATATTCGCTGTGGATCACACAGGCCGAGAAAGAGGCCATATCCAAGGTATTGTCCTCCTGCCCGACGCAGACCGTGCCCGATTACACGGGAGTCAAGGATTCCACCGCCGAGAAGACCACCGAATCCGAGCAGACAGAACAGACGCAGACCGAACAGCAGACCGAACAGCAGACCGAACAGCAGACCGAACAATCAGCTGAGCAGGCCCAGCAGAATCAGCAAACGACACAGGCACCTGTGCCCGAACCCGCTCCGGCTCCAGCTCCAGCTCCCGCGCCCCAGCCAGCGCCACAGCAGGATGTCTACTACCAGAACTGTACCGCGGCACGAGCCGCTGGCGCCGCGCCTATCTACCAGGGTCAGCCGGGCTACCGTTCACAACTGGACCGCGACCATGACGGAGTCGCCTGCGAATAAATCCAATACAGTGTCTCCGCCTTTCCGGTTGCGAGACGTATGGTGCTGAGGCATAGGAAAAGCGCCGGATTATCATCTGGCGCTTTTCCTATACCTCAGCATTTTCCGTATTTCCGCGGTGCAGGCATGAGAACCGCTATAACCTGCGCAGTTGCGCGATATCATCGCGCAACTGGTTGACGGTGTCCGTCAGTTCCCGCACATTGTGGCGCAACTGTTCCGTTTCCGATTCCGCCTCATCCGCGCGCTTGTCGGTCTCGTCACGAACACGGTCGACGATCCATGAAGCCAGCGTCGCGGTGACGATGCCAATCAGGGCAACGCCGGTTATCATCAGTCCGATGGCGATGCATCTTCCTTGCCATGTCACTGGGGACAAATCGCCATAACCGACTGTGGTGACGGTCACGAACGACCACCATATCGCTTCACCGAAATCGGTGATGGAAGCGCCTGGAACCCCACGTTCCACATCCAATTCGGCAAGGGCGCCGATATACATCAGTAGTGTCACGCTGCAGCATGTGTACAGTGTGATGCGCCCACGCACCGCCATGCCACCGGTACGATTGAGCACGTCGAGCACTGCCACCAGACGCAGCAGTCTCAACGGTCTGAAGACGGGCAATGCGATGGACACCAGCATCAGCAGATTGTCTTTGAACCAAGTTTTCTTATCTTCTGCCAGCAGGATCGAAACAACGCAGTCGGCGATGAACACCATCCAGATGATGTTGATCACCATTTCACACAACAGGATATGCGTCCTCGCCAGAACTTCCCACGAATACGCGAACAGGAACACCAACGCCAATGCCGTCATGAACCATTCCGTCGCACGACGCCATTTGTTCAATGTCATACCCTTTCCTTTCTTCCCGACTGCCATCATACGGGTCTCCCCGCACGCGCGACCGTCAGCTTTTGATGGGCATGCGATTGTCGAGCGACTGACCGTTGGCGTAGCAGCGGACGTTGCCTAATGCAATGGAGATGATACTGCGTTCGGTGATCTCAAGATGGTTGCCTCCCGCCACATGTGGGGTGATGAGGCATTTCGGCTCGCACCACAGCGGTGAGTCGGCCGGCAGCGGTTCCGGTTCGGTCACATCGAGCGCGGCGCCACGGATTCGTCCTTCCGCGAGCGCGTCGGCAAGCGCTTGGCTTTCAATGGCGTTGCCGCGGCCCGCGTTGATGATGATGGCGTCAGGTTTGAGAGATGCGATGCGTTCCGCACTGAGCAGATGGCGCGTTGCCGGGGTGGATGGTACGCACATGGCGATCACATCGGCGTATTGCAGGACGTCGTCGAGGGAATCGAAACCGACCATATAATCGATGCCCGGCGCTTCGACGGCGGGATTACGGCGAATGCCAATGGTTGTCATTCCGACGTTTTTGCAGAGTCGTGCGAAGTGTGATCCGATGTCGCCGGTTCCGATGACGAGCGCCGTTTTGCCGTCGGGGCTGATGGCGCGGCCCGCGTCCTGCCACATGGCGTTCGGGTTGCTTGCCGCGTAGATGTGCAGGTTCTTCATGATGGCCCACATCATGGCGAACATGTGTTCGGAGACGCTTTGTCCGTAGGCTCCGGTGGCATTGGTGAGCATGGATCCGGGCTGTAGGATGCCGGGTCGCTGGTATTTGTCGACGCCAGCGCTCCAAGTTTGAAGCCATTCGAGCTTGGGGCATTGCGCGCATTCCTCGGGCGCGATGTTGCCGATGACCGCGGTGGCTTTGGCTTTGAGTTCCTCCGGTACTGCGGCGGTCCAGCTCATGCTTCCCCGTTGGGTCGAATCGCCGACGAATTCCTGTGGTATGTCTTTCGCGGCACGTATGAATTGCGCACGTTCGGATTCGGTCAACGGCAGGCAGTTGACGATCAGTTTGCGGTCGTTCCATATTCCCATGCGTTTTACCCTATGGCAATCGTCGGATATAGGGTTTCACGTTGGGTTCTGGGTCAGACGCCGAGTTCGTCGGTGTCAAGGATGATGGTGACCGGACCGTCGTTGGCGAGCCGCACGCGCATGTGGGAGCCGAATCGTCCTTCTTTTACTTCGAGTCCTTGTGAGCGCAGGGCGTCGTTGAATCCGTGCCATGTCTGTTCGGCGTGCGCGGGCGCTCCGGCTTTCACGAAGCTTGGGCGGTTGCCTTTGCGCACGTCCGCGTATAGCGTGAATTGGGAGATGGACAGCACACTGCCGTTCACGTCGTGGATGGAACGGTTCATTTTGCCGTTCTCGTCTTCGAAGACGCGCAGGTTGGCGATTTTGCGGGCAAGCCAGTCGATTTGCTTCGCTCCGTCCGTGTCTTCCACTCCGACAAGCAGCACATAGCCGATGCCTATATGCTGTGGTTCGAATGTGGTGTCGACTTCTCCGCTTGTCTCGTCGACCACGTCGACGGTTCCTTCGCTGACTTTCTGCAATACGATGCGCATATTCCGTCCCGTTTTTTCAGCCGGCGTAGTCGACGATGGCCTGCGTGACCTGTTTCAGGTAGTCGAGCGACGTCTGCCAATCGTCCGGCACTTCGATGGAATGGTTGGCACCAGCGTACGTGCGCACATGGTCGGTGAGCAGATGCGCTTTGGCGTCATCGTAGTATGGGTCGGCGTCACCTGCGCAGATTAGCGGCATCGGGCTGCCGGCAGTTCCCGGCAGCGGCGCGGGAATGACCGACTTGTGCCTGTCGAATGGCGGCGGATTGAGTACCGGGGTGAGCAGCACCACGCGCAATCCTAGTTTTGCGGAATGCGGATATGAGAGTGTGGAGAGCGATTTGGTGACAACCAGCAAATGCGGCTCCTCACCCGATTCGGCAGCATGTTCGAGCGCCGCCTTGCGCCATTCGTCGACCACGCGTTCCATGCAGGCGATCATTTCCGGAAACTCGACACTTTCCGTCAGTTTCAGGTCGAGCCGGTCCACGAACCATCCGTTGGCCGCAAGCGCCTGCGCTGCCCAGTACAGCAGCGGTCGGTCTACGGTGTATCCAATGCCCGGCATGATGAGCACGTGCTTGCCGGTTTCGGTGTTCTTCACACGGTTCTTACCCCATGGTGTGACCGCCGGCGTCACGTTTTTCGTTGTTAGTTGCGTGCCGTTCTTGCCCATGCTGTGTTTGATTCGCCTTTTCGTGTGTTCCGTCCGTCTTGGCCGGTCGTTGTGGCCGGCGTCGTTTCCCGTATTGCATGCTAGGCGGCGCCGGCTACAATCGTTTCCGTCAGTTCACCATGCATTGGTTGTTGTAGATTTTCGTGGCCATGTCGTTCGTTTCGGCGTCGTAGATGTTCCAGCTAGGTTTTCTCATCCCATATTTCATGGCGGCCTCTTTTCGGATGACTACGTTCATTGTATGAAGCATTGAACGCACAGCAGTCGAAATGGCCAAAACATCAGCCGAGCAGCTCATACACATTGCGCATGGCGAGCAGCCCGTCCGTCATCCACCGGTAGGCTTCCGTCATGTCACCGGAGAAAATCCACATCACGACGCACCCAAAGATGCCAGTTTTTCTTGTCGGCATCCGGCTCGTCCCAACTCACCGCACCAAGATCAGACAGTATCCGTTCAATGGAATCCCTCATGGTGTAGAGCTTCGCGTACTGGAACGTGTCGGTGAAGTACAGGTCGACCGTAATATAGCCGCCACGGATATTCAGCGTCCCATCTGGGTGGCAGATTTCCGAACCCACGCCGAAACTTGTCCATGTGTCGCTGTTTGTTTTGCGGCCGGATGGATCGCCATACACGTCGACAAAATCAGCCCGTGTTGCGGCATATTCGTACAATCCATTTCAGAAACTACGCCGCAGCGAGATATTACCGCTGACTTGCCGCAGTTCGTCTAAGGTTCTGCCGTCCGCAACTTTCCATACTATCCAACCGTTGATCTGCTTATTCTCGCCGGTTTCGAGCATTCTGGCGCGGCGGAATGCGCCGGATGGGCTGTCGAATATCTCGCCATTGGACAGGCGGATGCGGTGGTCTTCGGTTACGGTTGCCGTGGCGGTTATGCCGGCATACCGGCTTTCCAGCACATCTCCGGCCGCGAGGACTCCGCGTTTGCACAAATCGGCGAAATCAACGGCATTCTGTTCACGTTCCCCTTGGCGCGCGTTCCGATTACGCAAAGTCCACATAACCTGTTCCCCTGCCGTGGGACGTACCCACACCTGCAGTGCGAGATCGGCAAGTCTGGCTCCGCGCTGCGCGATCTTCTGTTCATCCCATTGCGAAGCATCGTGCAGTTCCGCGGAAATGGATAGGTATTCGTTATCGTATCCGCCGACCGCACGGTTCTTCTTCTGTTCGAACGTTCCGTCGGAAAGCTCCGAATTGTATGCGGTCAGGGTCAGATTACCCAGACTGTTCGCCAATAGCGGGAATCGGTCGAGGTCTGCGAGCATATTGCGCCATTCGGCGTGCGCCATGGCGTTCTGCGGCATAATGTGTTCGATGGTGTATTCGCTGAAGGACCGCGGATCCTTGGGGTGGTTATAGTTCTCCATGCCGGCAAGCAGATACTTGCATCGCCAGGCCGGCCGGTACAGGTTCTCGCCGAGCAACGCCTGTCTGAATTCACTGTCCGTAGGCATGCGTGTGGCTTTGGCGGTTTCGGTGATGAGTAGTGCGGCGAAGGTTTCGGCCAAATCATCTTCAGCCGAATCAAGTCTGACGATCAGCGACGGAACGAGCTTGTTCAATCCGTTGCTGGATACCGAGCAGATCATTCTGCGGAACAGATACGATTCAAGATCCGCAAGCATGCGCAGCAGTCCATCACAACTTACGCGATCACGCTTCCATGCCGCGAACATGTACATAACCAACGGGTCCGTAACCTTGCTGCCCAGTTTTTGAATTGATTCGAGACGGCGGTCCACGTTCATATCGCAGCTGCCAGCGGCGGCAACGCCTTTGATAGCGGCATAGTATTTGGCGTATTCCAGCATGTTCGCCAGAAGATTACGCGTGCGTTCCATGCGCGGCAAGGAACTGTCGGCCGCGAAACGTTTGAATTCCGCGTACATGACGTGGCCTTTGAGCACGGGCTTTTTCAATGTAACGACCATCCAGTCGTGCAGGAACACATCGAATGAGAGGTTGCCGAGAACACGTTCCATAGGCAGCCAATAGTCTTCGTATAAGGTTTTCTGCTCGGCCATGGAGCAACCCATGAGCATGTAGTTGCGTACCAGGTCGGAAGTCTCCAGATCAAGCCCGGTGGAATTCATTGATTCGAATACCAGTTGCGGTTCGTCACGATCTTGGTCCAAGGTGACAGACACGACTTCGAGACGCTGCAGACCGTTCCATACCA
This sequence comes from Bifidobacterium sp. N4G05, assembly GCF_002742445.1. GTDB lineage: Bacteria > Actinomycetota > Actinomycetes > Actinomycetales > Bifidobacteriaceae > Bifidobacterium > Bifidobacterium hominis. The sequence goes on from NZ_NJNQ01000003.1 coordinate 32,005, forward strand.
CGTTTGCATCATCGATTGCGGCGACCAGAGAACGGAACAAATCAAGATTTGCTTCCAGCCGGGAACCCGTATTGGCATGGTTCGGCCGATCAGGGGCGACCACATGGTCGCACATGCCGTGCAACACTTCCCTATCGTCGCCGGAAAGCGTCAGCTTGTAGCGGCCTTCGCCGGTTGCATACTTGTCGACAAGATAGCCACGGTCGATGAGCATGTCTGCGGAGAATCGCAGGTTTTCAGGGCGCTCTCGAGCATATTCGGCCAGTGCAATAAGCAGCAGGGTCACCGAGGTGAGACGCTGCTGGCCGTCAATAAGCTGGCATCGGCTGACGCCGTCCGGGCCGATGCCGCCTTCCTGCATCCATACGACCGACCCGGTGAAATGCGTTCTCTCAGGGTGCCTGCCAGCCGTTACAATGTCGGACCACAATTGCCGGCACTGCGCCTCGCCCCATGAGTATCTGCGCTGATACACCGGAACCACGAACCGAAGCGAACCGGTCAATAAGTCCAGCAGGATTTTCTTGCCAGCGTCCATGGTGCTTTCCCCTCTCTTAAATGATTACTTGCTCGAAAAGAGTTTTACTGGACTTTTTATTGGCCACAGTTGCCATCGTCACACTATAAAGCTTTGGATACTCCAATTAGTTGTATCTGTCCAATTAGATGCACTTCTCTCCAAAGCAAGAAGCCTGACTTGATGTCCGTAGAAGCATGCTACAAAGCAGCTTCCGACTCGGCGCACTACCATGCAATAAACCGACTAACCCTCTTACCAATTTCATCAGAAGAGACACGTTCCTTCAACGTATTCCCGTCAGCACCTAATTGCAGACCTACCCACATTCGCGCAATGACCAATGATTGCATTGTCACGTCATACATTGTTTGGAAATCTACGCCTTCCGCATCGCCATGCTTATTTCCGACGAATGCCTTTCTCATATTCCTTCTCCAATCTTCTGGATCAGTAAATGGAAAGACATCTCCTAATTCCTCTTGTACAGCCTCAAGCATTTGGTAAAAACCGGCAGATTGCATTTCACCGGTTTTGGAATTCCGTTTCATACGCTTTATCTGGTTCTTTGTCTTTACGACATACCATCCAATGCAGTCAAGCATGGTCCCCGTCAGCATATTCAACGTTTCAAGGGCAAGATGTTCCTGTTCCTTCGCCACGTAGGCAAGAAGAGTCATTCCTTGTTGACATCTATCTACTAGTTCAAGCCATTTCCGAATTCCTTCTTCACGGATGTCGGAAAAGCAAAAGAGATACTGAGACTCAGGATTCTCAAAATGGGAACGGTCGACTCGCGGCATATATGACAAAACAGGATGCCACATCTCTCTCTTTTCCCCATCTAATTCGTAGAAATCCTCGTCCCGAAGAACCTCCAAGTCAGCAAACGTTCTTGGAACCCAATCAGAAATAGTAAGCAGGTTCATCAACGAGCGATGATAAAACAAATGCCATGTCCAATCCCGCAATTCATCTGTCCTAGTTTCGATGAAGACCATTTGTCGAGCAGTAACCTCATCTCTCCTCAAAGAAGTCTTTACAGAGCAACCAGGCCGCAGCTTCAATCCCACTGACGCATCGACCACGATCTCATTGCGCGGTTCCGCAATCACTTCAGTTTTCTTTGAAGAACCGTCACCAAGAGAAAGCGAAAGTGAGGAAATTCCCGACCACGGTGACAAACCTGGAATGCCAGAACGCATCGCATGTATTTTTCCGAAATTCGTTTTACTATTCCCGAAAACTACGTATGTCGGAACGACAACTCCCGTCCCAGTTCCCGCAGATACAGAACCACTCACGCGACATCCCACAAGGGTATAAAACCTGCCATTCGATACTGTACGAATTATGTTCGGCAATTCCACTGGCTCAAGGGGCTTATCGTGGAGAACAACCATTCCACTCGATAAAAACCATTGCTGGTATTTGTCAAAATTGTCTCTGAATGGAACAGTGAGTTCGAAGCGTTTCCCTGTATCACGCAACATGGCTGCTACTTCTGCACAATTGCTATCAGGTTTTAATAGCCATGCAATAATCGGTTCCGTCAAATCTAATTTCTTGTCCATTTTGGTCTTCCTCTTCGCGCTGATTACTCACTCATGAACAATCGTATATACTCACACGATGCAATACCCTGACAAATGTTAAGGCGTCGCTACTGCCCCTTGGCCCCTCCTCCACTAGAATAGGCGCTGTGACTCAGGGCTTTATTGATAACAGGACCTCGCTGGTCAAGGATGACCTTGTCCGTACGATACGCGAAGGCGACAGGATATCCATCGCGGCGGCATCGTTCTCGATGTACGCGTATAGGGAGTTGCGCGAGCAATTGGAGAGCGCAGGCTCATTCCGTTTCATTTACACGTCGAAGACGTTCACCGAGGATGCCACCCCGAAGGAGCAACGCGAGTTCTACATCCCTCGCCTGGAACGCGAACAGAACCTGTACGGCACTCCGTTGGAAATTCGCCTACGCAACGAGCTCACGCAGAAGGCCATCGCCACGGAATGCGCCGATTGGATCCGCCGTAAGAAGGCACGGTTCATGTCGTTCGATGAGGGGTCGGACATCACTCCATCCCTCATCGTGGAACATGACGATGAGAAAACCGCGTACATGCCGTTCAACGAGTTCACGACTACACAGCTGGGCGTGAGCCGACACGCCGCCTCATACCAAGGCGTCGCCAAGATGGAAGACTTCATGGCGGAGGGATTTCTGGACAAAATCAATGAGGCATGGAACAGCGGAGACTTGCATGACGTGACCGACAAGGTCATCGACGGCATCGAGCGCATGTACCAAGAAAACCCGCCCGAACTCGTCTACTACATGGCCCTGTACCGTATCTTTAGCGAGTTCCTTGATGACATCTCCGAGGATGTGCTACCGAAGGAAGGCACCGGTTTCCATGAAAGCCTGATCTGGAACAAGCTGTACGACTTCCAGAAGGACGCGGCCCTCGCAATCATCAACAAGCTCGAAACATACAACGGCTGCATCTTGGCCGATTCGGTCGGTTTGGGCAAGACGTTCACCGCACTGGCCGTGGTCAAGTACTTCGAGGCCCGCAACCGCAACGTGCTTGTTCTGTGCCCGAAGAAGCTCAAGGACAACTGGGTCACGTACCGGTCAAACGCAACGAACAATCCAATCGCCGGCGACCATCTGCGTTACGATGTGCTGTTCCATACGGATCTGAGCCGCACGCGGGGCGATACGATTATGAACATCCCGATTGAACGGATCAACTGGGGCAACTATGATCTCGTCGTCATCGATGAGTCGCACAACTTCCGCAATGGCGCAGACAGCGCCGCCAAGGCCGACGACAAAGAAAACCGATACCAGAAGCTCCTCAACAAGGTCATCCATTCCGGCGTGCCTACAAAGGTGCTTATGCTCTCCGCCACCCCGGTGAACAATCGTTTCCGCGATCTGCAGAACCAGCTCGAACTGGCCTACGGCGACAAAGGCGATGAATGGTCCAGGAATCTCGGGCTTTCCACCAATATCGATATGGTGTTCCGTAACGCGCAGAAGGCTTACGGTGTCTGGTCGAAACTCGAACCGGAGGAACGCAACACCAAACGTCTGATGGACATGCTCGACTTCGATTTCTTCCGTATCCTCGATCAGGTCACCGTTGCGCGCAGCCGCCGCCACATCCGTAACCATTACGATATGGATGCGATCGGCGGCTTCCCTGAACGTCTCCGCCCGCAGACCATCCGCCCGGCGCTGTCCACGGAAAGCGACTGCGTGTCTTACGACGAGATCTATGACGAGTTGGAAAGGCTCACCCTCGCGTTGTACACCCCGTCCGAGTTCGTGCTCGAATCGCGCATGAGCAAGTACTTCGACGATGACAAAATCGAAGGCCTGACCATCCGGGGCCGGGAGACTGGTGTGCGTAAGCTCATGGCCACGAACCTGCTCAAACGTTTCGAGAGCAGCGTCCACTCGTTCCGCATGACGTTGGATCGTGTGCTCGGCTACATGTCGGATACGGTCGGCACGATCGACTCGTATGAGGAATACCGTGCCAAACATTACGACACCGGCGTGCTTGAGCAAATTGATATTGATCGTTTCGACGACGGATTCGACCTAGACCAGGATGATACGGAGAGTATGGATCCGGACGAGTTCGCTACCAAAGGCAAGACCAGATTCCTGCTGTCCGACATGGATTGGCGCACCTGGCGCGATTGCATTCTTCGCGACATGGATGTTATCCACCGCCTGCTGGACATGGTTGCCGGCATCGACGCAGCGCACGACGCGAAACTGCAGCGTCTGTACCGGACCATCAGCGACAAGCAGAACCAGCCCATCAACCCCGGCAATCGCAAGCTCCTCATCTTCACCGCGTTCGCCGACACCGCCGACTACCTGTACGAACACGTCAGCGAGTATGCCGGCATGCTGGGCCTGAACACCGCGGAGGTGACCGGCACGAATCCGGGACGCTGCACGGTCAGGAAGGTCGGCGGACACATGTCCGACATCCTTGCCTGCTTCTCTCCGGTCTCGAAGGAACGCAACCTGACCGCGCCCCGTCTGAAGGACACGGACATTGACATTCTGATCGCCACAGACTGTATCTCCGAAGGGCAGAATCTGCAGGACTGCGACATGATGGTCAACTACGACATTCATTGGAATCCTGTGCGTATCATCCAGCGTTTTGGCCGCATCGACCGTATCGGCTCGACGAACAAACGTATCCAACTGGTCAACTACTGGCCCGACGTGGATCTCGACAAGTACCTCAGGCTCAAGGACAGGGTCGAGGCACGCATGAAGGTCGCTGTGATGGCTTCCACCGGCGACGATGACTACATCAATCTCGACGAGAAGGGAGATTTGGAGTACAGGGAACGTCAGCTCAGGCAGATGCAGGACGAGACACTTGATCTTGAAGATGTGGACGGCGGCGTCAGCATCACTGATCTCGGTCTCAATGAGTTCCGCATGGATCTAGTCGGCTATCATCGCGACAACCCTGACATAGAACGCACACCTACGGGCATCAACGCTGTGGTCGAGGGCAACGAGCCTGTCATCCTGTTCGTGCTGCGCAACACGAACAAGGACGTGAAGGCCGTGGGCCGCAACCCGATCCACCCCTATTATCTCGTACATGTCGGCGACGACAGAAGGATCCTGCACGGGCATCCGAATGCCAAGGACTGTCTCGACGTGATGCGCAAGCTGTGCAAAGGCAAGGATACATATGATCCGCGCCTATGCCGCGCATACAATCGGTTCACCCATGACGGCAGAGACATGCGCCACGCCTCCGGCCTGCTGCGCGACGCGGTCGGAAGCATCATGGACCAGGACGACATGGATGCCGCGGACGGGTTCTTCACCGGATCCATGGGGAATTTCCTTGACGAGAATGTGAAGGGGCTCGACGATTTCGAACTAGTTTGTTTCCTCGTCATCCGTCCTGCAACGGAAGGTAAGTCATGAGCGGCATCGAATCATGCGGACCTGTGACCGCACTCACGTTGGGACTGCCCAGCACCACCGCGGTCATGCATCCGAGGGGACGGCTCGCCAAAGAACGCTTCTATACGAACACCAAAGTAGGCAAACGCTTACGGCAGCATTTCATCGAGGACATCGACTCAATCACCATGCTCGCCGTAATCCGCGAGCAGGAGACCGGCATACCGACAGGACCGTTCACCAACGAAATCAACGTGATTGGCCTAGAGCAATCCACAGAACATCCGCCGCTGGAGGTCATGGAGCACATCGCCCGCACCCGTGATGAACTGACCCATCACAGGTCGCGTATCCTGTTCGTCTGCGTGAATGGCGGCATGACAAGATTCGCGGTGTTTCGCAACGCGAACGTGGCCGAAGGGCTCATGGAGGGCTCGGTTCATATGGGAGAACCGGTGGAATGCGAATCCGCACTCATTCGTCTGAGTGGAACCAATCTGGACACTGTATGGGAGTCGTTGTGCGCGGAGACCATCCTCAGCGCGTCGGATCCGACGCGCGTCGACCGACGCATCGTGTCCCGCACGCGCATAATGAGACTTATCAAAGAAATAGACCAGCTGGAACGACGCCACGCCAGGACCGTCCAGATAGGCCAGCGGAACAGGCTATGGGACGATCTGCAGGCCAAGCGGCACGAGCTCGAACAGGAACAACAAGGAGAAACACTGTGAGTGACATCGAGAAGATCCACGGCATCACACCGGATTTGACCAGGGAGAACGTGGACAGACTGCTCGCCCTGTTTCCAGACGTGACCACCGAGATTACCGACCCGAAGACCGGCAGGACCGAACGCACGGTGGACTTCGACGCGCTGAAAGAGCGACTTGGTGATGTGGCGGAAGGCAACCGAGAACGCTACCAGTTCACTTGGCCCGGCAAACGCGAGGCGAAACGCCTCGCCCGCGAACCCATCGCCAAGACCCTGCGACCCGTCAAGGAACGCAGCAAGGACTGGGACACCACCAGGAACCTGTACATCGAGGGAGACAACCTCGACGCGTTGAAGCTCCTGCGCGAGAACTACGCCGGCAAAGTCAAGCTCATCTACATCGACCCGCCCTACAACACCGGCCACGATTTCGTCTACGACGACGACTTCTCCCAAACCCATGACGAATTCAATGCCGAAAGCGGAGAATACAACGAGGAAGGCGGCCGCCTGGTCGCCAATCCGGAAAGCAACGGGCGTTTCCATTCCGACTGGTGCTCGATGATCTACCCACGCCTCCTGCTTGCACGTGATCTGCTCACCCAGGATGGTGCCATTTTCATCAGCATCGACGACAACGAATCAAAGAATCTGCGTGCAATCTGCGATGAAATATTCGGCGAATCAAATTTCGTGGGTGACGTGATTTGGCAGAAAACATATTCGCCAAGAAACGATTCCAAAGGTATTCCAACTGAGACAGAACATATTTTAATTTATGCAAAGCAAGATGGCTGGACTCCAAAAAGATTAAAACGCACTACAGAAATGGACGATCGCTATGCAAGTTCTGATGGCGATCCAAGACCATGGTCTTCAGGAGATGCGGCAGCTCCTGGTGCCGCAACCCATCAGGGCATGGTCTATGCGATTCAGCATCCTATTACTGGAAGCATGCTTTACCCTCCGAACGGGCGGCACCGCCCGTTCGGAGGGCAAAGCATGCTGGAAATAATGAATGAATGGGCGGAATATGAGTTCCGTGATATTCATGATGAAGCAAGGCGTGCTGAAATCTGCGGAGTATCCCCTGAAGATGTGCGCAAAGGAGTTAAAGCACTCGTTCTTAAAAATCCATGCGAGGCTACTTTCAAGGCAGCACAGGAAAGATATGACAAAGGTCATTGGCCACGGCTGTACTTTACCAACAAAGGTAAAGGCGGAATGCGTCTTAAACGTTACCTTGATTCCATGGATGGGAAAATGCCAACCAATCTTTGGCCTTATTCTGAAGTGGGCCATACAGATGAGGCGAAAAAACAGCTTAAAACACTTTTTAACGATTCGGCACCTTTTGATACTCCCAAACCGACGCGTTTGATGAAACGCATGCTTGACATCGCCTCCGATAAGAACTCTCTTGTTCTGGATTTCTTTTCCGGCTCGGCGACCATGGGCGAAGCCGTCATCCAGAAAAATGCCGATGATGAGGGACAGCGTAAATTCATCCTTGTTCAGCTGCCTGAAGAGACAACAGGCCAATACTCGACCCTCACGGACATCGGCGAGGAACGCATCCGCCGTGCCGGCGAGAAAATCAAGTCCGAGATTGAAGCGGAGAATGCGCAACTGACACTCGACGGCACTCCCAAGAAGGTGCCGGACATCGGCTTCCGTGTGCTCCGCGTGGATGATTCGAATTACGAGGACAGGCGCAAGCTCGTCGACGAGTATTCCCAGAAGGACATCGACGACGACGTGGACATCACGAAAATGGACCGTTCCGATCTGGATCTGCTGTTCGAGGCGCTGCCGAAGTTCCAGTTGCCGTACGGCTCGAAGATCGACGTCCTGTCGGGAGGCGAGTTCGACGGCCACACCGTGTACAGCGTAAACGACGGCCAGCTGCTCGCATGCTTCGAGGACAGTATCCCCGAATCGCTGGTCCGCGCGATGGCGGCGTTCAGTCCGCGTCCGTCCTATGTGCTGGTCTCCGAGAACGGTTTTCTGAACAGTGCTGCGCGTACGAACTTCACCGAGATCTTCAAGCAGTCCGCCGACGAGAAGACCGGCGCCACGCAGATCCGCATCATCTGAGGTCACCGATATGCAATTCAAATTCTCGCAATACCAGTACCAGACCGATGCTGCGGACGCGGTATGCGACGTGTTCGACGGCCAGCCGCTGCAGGATGGCGTCTCCTATATCCGCGACACCGGTATCCGTAAGCCCGCATCCCAAGTGCTCAATCCCGCTCAGGACACTTTCGATATCCCCGAGTTGAGGCCGGCGCAGGAGATGCTCGGCCATTTCGACGCGGATGACGACACGGGCTACCGCAACGCGGACCTGCTGCTGGACGGCGAAAGGCTGCTCGCCAACATCAAAAACGTGCAATGCCGGCAGAACCTGACGGAATCCCCGAAGCTGTACACGGATCCGGCCGGTGCCGTCGAACTGGACGTGGAGATGGAAACCGGCACGGGCAAGACTTTCGTATACACGAAGACCATGTTCGAATTGAACCGCAGGTATGGCTGGTCGAAGTTCATCGTCGTGGTCCCGTCCATCGCCATCCGCGAGGGCGTCGCCAAATCGTTGGACATGACAGGCGACTATTTCTACACGTCCGGCCGCGACGGCAACGAGGGCTATGGGAAGAAACTGCACTCCTTCATCTACGACTCGTCGAATCTGAACCGGCTGGACGAATTCGCCCAGTCCTCGGACATCCAGGTGATGGTCATCAACATGCAGGCGTTCAACACGTCCATGAAGGAGAACGGGCGTAGCAGGGACGCGAGAATCATCTTCTCGGAACGTGACGATTTCGGCTCGCGCCGCCCGATCGACGTGATCAGTGCGAGCCATCCGATCATGATCCTGGACGAGCCGCAGAAGATGGGAGGCAAGGCCACGCAGGCGGGCATACGCCTGTTCAAACCATTGTTCACGCTGAACTATTCCGCCACGCACAAGATAAAGCACGACCTCGTGTATGCACTGGACGCGCTGGACGCGTACAACCAGCGTCTGGTCAAGCGCATCGAGGTCAAAGGCTTCGAGCTGAACAACATGCGCGGCACCGACGGCTACCTGTATCTGCAGGACGTCATCGTCAGCAAAAACAGGGCGCCGCAGGCCCGTATCGAATACAAGAAGCTGTCCTCGGCCGGTAAGGTCGTGACCACGTCCGGACTGTTCGACGAGGGCGACGATGTCTACACCGCGTCCGGCGGGCTAGAGGCGTACCGCGACGGCTGGCGCATCGCTCCGGACGGCATCGTGCCCGACGGCCTGGAGCCGGGCCGGACCGGCTACGTGCGGTTCATGAATGGCGAGACGCTCGGCAAGGGCCGTATCATGAACGACGGATCCGAGGCAGACATGCGCCGCGTGCAGATCCGCGAGACCATCCTCTCCCACCTGCACAAGGAGGAGCACCTGTGGGCGCGAGGCATCAAATGCCTGAGCCTGTTCTTCATCGACGAGGTCGCGAAATACCGACAGTACGACGATGACGGCGAGCCGTTGAACGGCGAGTACGCGAACATGTTCGAGCAGGAGTACGACCGTTGCGTGCATGATTTCGTCGAGAACCGTCTCGACGACGGGTCCAGCTATCTCGACTGGCTACGCACCACACACGGCCGTTACGTGCACAAGGGATATTTCAGCATCGACAAGCACGGTCATTCCATCGACTCGAAAGTCAAACGCGGGTCGGAAGACAGCGACGACATCAGCGCATACGACCTGATTCTGAAAAACAAGGAACGACTGTTGAGCTTCGACGAGCCCACGAGGTTCATCTTCAGCCATTCCGCACTGCGCGAGGGATGGGACAACCCGAACGTGTTCCAGATCTGCACGTTGAAGCATTCGGACAACGAGGTCGGCAAACGCCAGGAGGTCGGACGCGGCCTACGCCTGTGCGTGAACCGCGAGGGCGTGCGTCAGGATCGTAACCTGCTCAGCGACGCGGACTTCCTTGACGTGAACCTGTTGACCGTTATCGCGTCGGAAAGCTACGAAAGGTTCGCCGAAAGCCTGCAGAAGGACATCGAGACCGACCTGCGAGAGCGGCCAATCGTCATCAACGATGCGTTCTTCGCCAAGACATGCGTTCCGGCCGACAAGCTCGGTCCAGAGTATGCGGGCTTGGGAGACGTGTCGTTCAGCAAGGACGAGGCGCGTGACATCGTGTACGCGCTGACCGTGGACCGGCTCATCGACCGCGACGGCAAGCTGACCGGCAAGTACAAGGAAGAGCGTTTCGGCAAGGATACGGTGGAACTTCTGCCAGAACCCTTGCGAAAGAAGGTCCCGGCAATCCGTCTCGTGCTGGACAGCGTGGTGGAAGGCACCACCAAGGTGCTGATCGGCAACGCATTGAAGCGTAAGGTACATGGCAATCCGCTCAATGCCAACTGGCAGAAGAAGGAGTTCCAGGAGCTCTGGAGGCGCATCAACCACAAGTATGCGTATACCGTCAGCTTCGACGACGACGAACTCGTCAAAAACGCAGTCAAGGCAATTGACGAGCGTCTGGTCGTATCGAAACTGTCCTACACGGTCACGCGCGGCATCCAGAAGGAGAACGCTTCACGCAACGAGCTCGCGGACCGCACCCACTTCCACAGGAACGACTCCCATACCGACGACTTGGATGTCGACGCATCCAACGGCGTGAAATATGATCTGCTTGGCGAGATCGCGCAGGCTGCGACCATCACGCGTCGTTGTGCGGCACGCATCCTCAAGAGCATTCGGCCGGACCGGTTCCTCATGTTCAGAGACAATCCAGAGCAGTTCATCGCGAGGGTCGGCCGTCTGATTGTTCAGGAGAAGGCGAACATGGTCGTTGACCATATCTGCTACGACCGGATCGAAGGCGGATACGATTCGAGCATCTTCACCAAGGGCGGCAACAATCGTGATGAGGCCGAAGGCTATCAGGCGTCTAAGTGCGTGCAGGACTGGGTGTTCCCCGATGGCAGGATCGAAAGCGATTTCGCCAAGGACCTCGATAACGCGGCGGAAGTCGCGGTGTATGCGAAACTGCCGCGTGGATTCCAGATTCCGACCCCGGTCGGCAACTACGCCCCTGACTGGGCCGTGGCCTTCCGCGACGACAGCGGTCTCAAGCACCTGTTCTTCGTCGCCGAAACCAAGGGCAGCCTGGAATCATTCGACCTGCGTGGAATTGAGAACAGCAAGATAGCCTGCGCGAAACGACTGTTCAACCAACTCGATCTCGCAGATGGAACCCGTTACGAGCAGGCCACCACCTATCAGACCCTGCTTGACGAAGTGAAAGCATTGCAATAACGAGAAGAATTAGCTGGCAGACCTTCAATTATCAATGACTACCAATCAAGTGACGTTTAACGTAGCCAGACGCATCCCAAGGGAATAATGCAATGGACATATGGGGAATAGCGGTACCATCAGTAATCAGTGTTGTCAACATTTTCGTGACGATTCACGTTGCGCGCATGACAAAACAAACGCAAAAATTACTCTCTTCAAACGAGAAAGAAATCCAACAAATTGATTCGAACCTTGAGCATTTGCGAGAAGATCTCGTACGATTCTATTCTGCATTTAGCACCAGTCCTAAAGAAACCATGGCAGATGTTCTTGTCGCTTATGAGATTCTGATGGCGAATCCCCTAACCACTGATGAACTGAGAAAAGCCGCATATAAAGTACGAGAATTTACCACGGTAGAGGCTATGAGCATGTTCGGGATTCCCATCAAAAAAGATGCTGCAATTGAACCAGAAGATACCTATCAATCTTCGATAGATGAATTAGGCAAGGCTTACCGCCAAATAGTGGAAGAACAGAATCAGAAAAGGGCAAACTTGTTAAACGACAAGTCAAGGAGAAAATTATTCAGAAGGATAGCAGACTCTTCGAAATAATTTTTTATACTTATTTTGCCCCAGATGGATATATACACGAATTTCGCGATGGCCGACACCGCCCAGCTCGCAAAAGAAGGCAAACTCGCCGAATTCGTAGACAAGGCGTTCGAAGAATAGCGATCTCTTCAGCCAGCTACAACGATGATGGGACTGGGTTGCCGGCAGATTATTTATCCGTCAGCAACCCAGTCCCCCGCTTCTCAGTTGTCTATCTCAATCGCATGGATCGTGACTTCGCCATCTTCCGAAGGTTCGGCTTGTCTGAATTCCGGGCGGAGTTCCATGCCGGCCTGGTCGAACTCACCGTTCAAGTTGCGTACCAGCGTATCGGCCAATCGGCCACCCATGGGTTTGAACGTCGCATAGGTTATCACCCCGGAAATAGCACCGCCGACAATGGGCACAACCTTGGTAACGGCCTTCCCGACCGATTCCTTCACCACCTGTTTGCCGACCAGTGCACCGATTTTCTTGAGCAGTGGATACCAGGTCGTTTTCATCAGAGCCTGCTGAGCGACCTTCTTGCCCATATTCTTGCCGACTTCCCTGGCGACTTTTCCTATCAGCATCGCCGCACCCGACGCGCCGAACATTACGCCCAAATAGACGAGAATGCGCACTTTAGCATCTTCGCTCAGCTCCGACTCGTCGGACAACAGATCATCCTCACCAAAAAGATAGGCGATTTTCTGCGCCAGATTGATCGCGAAACCAAAGTATTGGGCCACATCGGCACTTCCAGCGGCAACGGCGGCAGGGCCACCGGGAATTCCTGCCACAAAGGCGGCGAGAGTGGTCTGATTCGTTGATTTCTTGATCACCCCATCCGCCTTTTTCCGCAACGACTCCACCGTATATACATGTTGCGGGCCATGCTCCAGAATCTCATCGAGATATTCCGAATCGGCGAAGTGCTGTCGCAGGAACGCTTCCCTATCAACTCTAATAACCGGAAGCTTCGCAACGCTTCCGATCATATTTATCGCCACATCGTAAAGCTCTTCGTCGGTTTTCTTAGCCATGTTCTCTCCACTCCGATAAGACGCATCGTGCTTAATGCCCATGGTATCTGCTCCTTTATTTGTTCGATGGATAACATGCGGGCGATCCCGCATTCACCATGGGCCATGTTTTCTCCGCGAGCGCGACGGGGCTCCGGAGATACTGCCTGCACTCAAGTCAGCAAATCAGTCAAGGCATGCTTGCGCATGTGCGCGCGCTCAGTATCTTGATTACTACTTCGTCATTCGTGTGGCATGTTCAATCGCCAAGGAAATCAACGATGCTCCTCCTAAAACTCTTTGTCAGTAAAACACACAACAAGGTATGGGATCAGGAAATAATCAAACTACAATCGCGTCATCAGAAACCGAATCCCGTCGCAATCCCATCATAAGCAGGTAATGTCCGAAAACCATAACCGTAATGAAAAAGATTCTTCCAACACCATGAGTCGACAGAATACAGAGCATCGCTTCTTCAACCGGTTTTCAGCAAGCTCGTAAGTTCGCAGGCTGTGAGGAAGATCCAGGAGACAAGGAAGTTTTCAAATGGAAACGATTGAAAAAACGTTCTATCGTCGTGTGACGTTGAGTTTCATGCTAAATTATTCAGTCAATTGCGATGGAAACCTTCGGGCGACACCTAGGAGGAGTCGATGCGTCGACTCCTCCTTTTTAATATCTTCCAGCCCATCGGTTTTCCAGTCGTCAATCTCAATCGCGTGAATTGTAACGACTCCGCCATCTTCCGAGGACTCGACTTTTCTGAATTCCGGGCGGAGCTCCATGTCGGTCTCGTCGAATTCACCGTTCAAATTACGTATCAGTGCTGGTGTATAGTCCTGTGTATCAGCGCCCACCCAAGGCTACGTTTACGTCCTGAAATGCGGTGGGCCTCTTTATCTATCTGCTACTACGAGCAGTAACAGCAGCCTCCAGGCCTCTTAACAATGCTCAATCCGGAGGCTCTTTTTGCTCATCAACCAGTATGCAACGAGGCATGCAGTCATCCCGCACAGCTACTGCCCCACCTCTTCAGCGATCAGCCCAAGTTCGCCAAGCATATCGTTGGGAATGATGCTCGCATCAACGGCATCATCTGGCAGTAACCCGTATTCCTGAGCCTCCGCACGAAGCAAATCACTACGAACGCCCTGAAACAACTTGTAGTCAGGCTCGTGTGAACACAACCCAGCAAAAACTGGAATGTCATATTCAGAGCCTTTCCCCTCAGATCCGCGGCACATCAAAAGGGTCCTTCCCCGTAAGCTGTACCTGTGCTTGTTGTTCCACATATGGTTGCAGAACCGCCAATACCTGCGGTATTTCATGAGTTACGGCATAATATAGGCGGTCAAAATCAAGCCCGTCATAATCATGGGCAATCCAATCGCGCATGCCGCTCACACCACGCCATGGAACACCGGACTCTGACTCGCGGAATTCTTTCGAAAGCTTCTTGACATGCTCCCCCGCTCTGGCAATCGCCATAGCCACGGCATTCTGCTTCTCATCATTCTCAGCGAATTCCTCAGAGCTCAGCTCTCCTAGGAATCGTTGCGCATCATGAAGCGCGCGAACTATCGCGACGATATGCAGGACGTCTTTTTCAGTCGTTTTCATAAGCACACCTCAGATAATGCGGAACATCGGTTTGGAGGTTATGGAATTGACGAATATCACCCGTTGCATCTCAGCAAGTCTATCTTGCAATTCAGTGGTGATGTATCGCTTTTTCACCAAGTCAATCTCCCGACCAAAAGTCGATGCGAGTTCATCGCGCAAAGCCCACTCATCAATCATTGGATTAGCCGTGTCATCAAACTGGTAGATGAAATCGATATCTGAATCCGCACGTCCCTCGCCGCGAGCCATGGAACCGAACAGGTACAATTCATTGACATGATGCCTCAGCGCGATAGGACGAGCAATGTCCGCTATCTGCTGCGGTGTAGTGGCCCGCGAAATCGCATCAAGCGCATTTTTATAACGCTGAATAAAAGCCTGCGTTGGATTTCCTCTCACCGCACGCGACAGAACAGGATCAGTCACGCCCATGGATTCAGCCACACTTTTCTGCGAGAAACCCAATCGCTTGCGTTTTTCATTAAGCTCGTGCATTACTTCCATACCAACATATTAGCTTACAAGCTAATTACAGCGCAAACCTTTTGAACGGAACGTCGAATGCCATATCTAAGAAATTAGTCCGCTCCTTCGCATATCTCCGCAAGCTTTCGGCTGAAGTCCAGTTTCCCTTGGCATGCGCAGTCTGCAGAATGCGTATGTGTTCTCGACGGGTGGCCTTATCCGTGATATTCAAATCCTCCAGTTTGCTCACCACGGTATTCATATCAAGTCCCATGCATAGCGGATGATCGAGAACCACGGATCTCAAATCGTCCGTATGCACCACGAATTCGCGGCCGGAATGCGTCTTCACCTTGAATTTGGTGCGGTTCGAAAAGCAGTCGATGGAAATGAAGGCCAATACTGCGAGACATCCTCGAACGGTATTTCGGGCTCGGCAACATCGACACCGCGCTGCAATACGAAATCGAACGCATGCACGACGGCCTACCGTGCAATCCCGGCTTGAGCACATACCAGTTCGACATCGACGACCAGGTCCGGCGCAAACGCGCCGGCAACGACTCGGAAAAGGGAAACGACGTCTTCGGAGACGACGAAAACCTCTCTTTCGGGGAGAGCCACCCTCCCCGCCGAGCGCAACTTCCCGCAGGATGGCTGAATATCCTGGAAGCCGCCTACGAGCATCAGGACGACACGCAGGCTCTGCTACGGCTCGCCATGTACGCGATCCTTTCGGACATCCCGCCCGCGGACCGGTACCTTCCCATGGCAAAGGCGCTTGCCGCCGACGACTGGCCGAATATCCTCACGCGTATCACAGAACTGTTCGGCCAATACGGCGACAGGCTGTTCTCGCTTGCGCGCAACCGCATGATGGAACGGCTGATCATCCAGGAACAGCTGAGCGAACAGGCATGGCAATACCTGCAGGCGCGTACGGACATCAACAATTCCGATGCGGTGTTCTTCGGCACACGGGAGCCGCAATGGCAATTCATGTTCGACGAATTGGCGCCGGTCGCCATGCGCACGCACGCGGCGGACATCAGAACTTGTGCGACCGCTGCAGGATGCGGATGCCGAACCATTGAAAACCGACACCGCCGAAAACCGCATCGTCATCGCGAGCATCATCAAACGCTGCATCGATTCCGGTGCGAAGGATCTGGCGGAACGGCAACGAGACAGGCTTCGTCTTATGTACCCGAAACGCCGCATGTTACAGCGGATGCTCGATGCGGTCATGGCCGGTGACTTCAACCAGTACGATCCGCAGTGGCAACACGAAGAGTGAATCCCGATGGGCCGTCCCAAACATCGACCGCCGACACGAATCCAAAGTGGGAATCCAAAGTGGTACTGGCCATTGCGGGATCTTGAAACGGCCGCTTCGCTTGCTTGAGGCATACGAACGCCGAAACACGAAGTATGAGCGTTGGAATTCCAACGCTCATACTCGCCATAATCGGCAAACGGTGCCACAAACAAGCCAACAAGCATTTTGGGGAGGGCTATTCGTGCGATGTTGCGCTCTATCATTGATAAAGGCATCCAGCAACCGCATATCGTAAGGAATCACATGCGTTATTTCACTTCGGACACGCACTTTGGCCACCCACTGGTCACCGCGCTTCGCGGGTTCCTGAACAATGGCAGGCTACGTGCTGAGTACCTCGACATCTGGCAGACGCAGGCCCGCACCGCCGCACACGCGTGGATCAAACAATATGTGCACGACAATCAGACATCGTTCAAAGCGATCTGCGACATCGCACGCCACGAGAACACCATCATCGACAATATCAACGAGATCGTCGGACACGACGACGAACTGTGGATTCTCGGCGACCTCTCCTACCGTTGCACCGTCGAGCACACGCTTGAATGTCTGCGCCGAATCAACTGCCAACATCTGCATCTGATCATCGGCAACCACGACCGCAACTTCCGTCTCCGCTCCAACGACGCGCTGTACGGGGACGTGTTCGAGACCATCGACGATTACCGCGAAATCGACATGGAACTTCCCGTTCTCGATGAATCCGGCAAAATAACGGTGGCGACCACGCAGCAAAGCATCGCCATGAGCCACTTCCCCAGACTCTCGGCATTGGCCGAAGAACACGGCGATTGGCCGAGCAACTGGAACGAGTTCGCCGATATGGCGCCTACCACCGAAGGCTGGCTACTCTACGGCCACACGCATCAGGACGTTCCCGACGGCACCGATCCGCGAAGTGTGAACGTGGGGCTCGACGCATGGGATTTCAAGCCCGTCAGCGAACAGCAAATCCTCGCCTGGCTTGCATCCCGGTGCGCCGACCAATCAAAGTGAATTCCACCCTGAGCATGGATCCGGGCTGTAGGATGCCGGGTCGCTGGTATTTGTCGACGCCGGCGCTCCAGGTTTGCAACCATTCGAGTTTGGGACACTGTCGGCATGTTCCCGGATCAACATTGCCGACGATGGCGGTGACTTGAGCTTTGAGCTCTTCGGGGATGATGGCCGTCCATGCCATGTTGCCACGCTGCGCCGGATCGCCTACGAATTCTTACGGCACGCTTTTGGCTGCACGCATGAACTGCGCTTGTTCGGATGATGTCAACGGCAGGCAATTGACAATAAGTTTGCGATTATTCTCGATTCCCACCCATCCCACCTTAGGACAGACATGAGATAAGCCTTTCGCATGTGAGTGGCGAATAGATTCAGCCGAGTCTGACTTGGCCCCGGCTGAATCACATGTATGCGCCCGTCTGTTCAGGCAAGGGACTCGTACGCTTGCGCATCGACCGGTTCAAGCCATTCGTTGCTCATCGCGCCAGGGTCTCCTGCCGGAACCATGAACGCACGGCATGAGATTCGAATTCCACCCGCAGCACCACTGACGGCATCATGCGCAACAAGTATGATCAGGCGCAAGACCAAGACATGCCCATCGTCGAACGTGTGCTTGAAGTAGCCGAACACCACGGAGTGCCCATGGCTCAGGTTGCGCTTGCATGGCACTGGGCCAAGGGCGTGACCGTACCTATCTCGTGGGCTGTTCGCAGCCAGAACGCGTGGATGATGCCATCGCCGCGCTAGGCGTGCAGCTTACGGAAGATGACATAGCCCACATCGAAGAGCCGTATACCGCGCAGAGCTAGTCGGTCCGCTTTCTCGCCCAGGAGAGAAGGCCTTGGCCGGCACTTTGGCTCCCACGCTCAAGGAAACCACTCGAAACTAGCTTCTCTTGACTCCGCGGGGTGGTATCCGCCCTTACGTATGGCAGATTTCACCCCGCGTCCCCATGCATCTCGCCTATATATGGCAGGTCTTATAGATAAAAAGAGGGTTAGAGGGTACGAAACATACCCTCTAACTCGCTTTTGCTCCTGTGTATAAGGCAGATAGCATCGGACAGCCTCGTGAATCTGCCCTATATACATATATAGCTGAGTTAGAGGTCGAGGCTCTCCACCCAAGAGGAGACTTCACCGGCCGAGGCGTTGGACGAGAGCCGTTGTCCTTCCTGCCAATCACCGGTGCCGACCATGGTCGGCAAGTCATCACCGCTGCTGCCCAGCGGTGATGACGAAGAAGCGGCGAATAGATGACTTTCTTGCTGATGAAGTCATGGTCGGTCACAAAGTGATTGGCCAGCCATGCGGCTCCGCCCCACCAAATCGGATAGCCGATGAACTCAGCGATTCAATCACTCGCCTTTCACAGTGATGGGCAGAAACGTTCAGCAGCGCCCCTCGTACAGGAAGAAGGAAAGCGAACCGTCTTCCAAACCACCTTGAGTAAAGGAATCCCTGCGTATGGTACGTTCCGCTTTACGCGTCAAACCACGGTAATCATAAAAACCGTAATCGCAGGTAGTGTCAGTGAAGAGGAAATACTCGTTCATTCCAGCATCACGAAACACGTCAAGCATGTGATTGAACAGCTTACGGCCGACACCCATGCCCCGCGCTTCCGGAGAAACCACGAACAGCGTTACCTCAGCCTGATAGCTTTTGCCAGCATCTCGCTTCAATACTTCAT
This sequence comes from Bifidobacterium sp. N4G05, assembly GCF_002742445.1. Taxonomy (GTDB): domain Bacteria; phylum Actinomycetota; class Actinomycetes; order Actinomycetales; family Bifidobacteriaceae; genus Bifidobacterium; species Bifidobacterium hominis. The sequence goes on from NZ_NJNQ01000003.1 coordinate 51,268, forward strand.
CGGCCTGCAAAATCGCAATCTGATCGGCAAGTCCTCGACGACCATCCTTGCTTGCCAACAAGGGCAACGCCAAGCAATTTCGCGCAATAGCATGACGTATCCTCTGCGCTGTGGTAACACGGGACCTCAACGATCCCAATACCACGCCAAGCACCCGACCATCATGTTCAGCGACCGTAGCCTCGGTGGTGCGAGAAAGAAAATCATGCATGTCGATTGCCGCAAGTCGGTGCATATTGCGCAGACGAATCGCCTTGCGCAGCTTATACTTACGCAACCCGCGCTCATCGTTCGGAACGTTCCCATTATCATCCGACTCATCATCCACATACCAAGCCTGATGGACAAGCTCTTCAAGCGCGGGAAAATCCGTGCGACGCATCGGTCGGAGCATAATCATTTCTGAAGTCATGCTCCCCCATCCTAGCCGCAGCCATACCAAAACTCCGCTCACGGATGACATAATGCGCATGGTATTGAAATAACAGGAATGCGTAGGATTTGTTGGCATTGGCATGTGAAGCTTGGGGGTCTGGGGGCACAAGTTTAGGATGAGACAGGATTGCGTGTGACGAGCAATGAATGAGAGGTTCATATGGCAACGTTGGTTAGACGAATTGCGGGCGCGCTATGCATAGTGCTCGCCGCGGTATGTGTTTGTTACGCTTTCGCAGTGCGTAACACGCATTCCGGCACAGTATTCTGGATTGTCTGGCTAGCATTCGCGGCGCTGTTCGCCGTGCTTGGATTCGGAGTGCTCTTCCAATGGTGGGCGATGCTGCCAAGACTAGTCAGAGGTGTGGCGATCGCAGTCGCATGCGTCGGTCTGGTCGCATTCGGCACGGTGGAAGGTTGCATTGTCAGCAAAATGCATGCGCAAGGTGAACCAAATCTCGATTATGTGGTGGTGCTTGGAGCTCAGGTGCGCAAGTCCGGGCCAAGCCTTGTGCTTCGTTACCGTCTTGACAAGGCTATTGAGTATTTGGACGCGAACCCGAATACCACATGCATAGTCTCCGGTGGAAAGGGACCGAACGAGCCGTTCCCCGAAGCCCAAGGCATGGCTGATTATCTTAAAGAACATGGCATTGACGAGCAGCGCATTCTTGAAGAGCCGGATTCGAAGACCACTGAGGAAAACATTGTCAACAGCAAGAAGCTGATCAGTGACGATAATGCTTCCGTAGGGGTAATCACCAATAATTTCCACATGTTCCGCGCGTTGCAGATTGCCGACAAATATGGTTTGGACAACGCCCAAGGCATTGCGGCTGGCTCTCCCCCGAACATGCTCGTCAACAATATGGTTCGCGAGTTTTTCGCCGAAATCAAATTCCTGCTGTAACTCATGTTTCGACAATCTCTGTCTTGCCCTGTTTAAGGATGCCGAAACCGAATACGAAATAAATTGAGGGGTGGAATCCCATATGGATTTCACCCCTCAACGCTTTAGAAAGGACTCTCGCGAGTCAGGCATTAAGCGAAGCTCACTCTTCGGAAGCAAGTTCGTCAGCCACAGCGGCGGCTGCGGAAGCAGCTTCAACGCTCTCGGCTTCTTCATCTTCAGCGGCTTCGCCAAGGAAGGCGCTCAGGTCCAGGGTTTCACCCTCGGACTTGAAGGTCACGGCACGCATGCCGGCGAGCAGGCCCTTGGAACGGCCGACTTCCTGCACTGCGGAGCCGAGCTGGCCGTTGCGCATGATGGCCTGGATGAAGGCGTTCGGATCCATGCCGTACTGCTGGGCGATGGAAGCGAGGAAGTTGAACACGTCGGCCTGGGAGACCTTGACATCCAGCTTCTCGGAGAGCACGTCGAGCACCATCTGGTCGCGCAGTTCCTTTTCGACGGTTTCTTCGGCTTCTGCCTTCTGCTCCTTGGTGGCGTTGGCCGGATCAGCGGTCACACCCTTGAGCTGCTGCTCAACCATTTCAGCCTTGACGCCCTTCGGCACCGGAATCTCCAGGCCTTCTTCGAGCTTGGCGATGAAAGCGTCGCGGGCTGCGGTGGCCTGACGGCCTTCGGCATCCTGGGAAGCGGCCTTCTTGAGGTCTTCCTTCAGCTCGTCGAGGGTGTCGAACTCGGAGGCTTCGGAAGCGAAGTCATCGTCGAGTTCCGGCAGCTCTTCAGCCTTGACGGAGTTGACCTTGACCTTGATCTGGGCCTTCTCGCCTTCGTGCTCGCCAGCTTCCAGCGTGCCTTCGAAGGTGGTCTCTTCGCCGGAGGACAGGCCTTCGAGGGCCTCATCCAGACCGTCGAGCATGGTTTCGGAGCCGAGCTCGTAGCTCACGCCTTCCTGGGAGTCGACCACTTCACCGTTGATTTCGGCGGTCAGGTCGATGTTGGCGTAGTCACCCTTGGCGGCCGGACGGTCCACACCCACGAGGGTGCCGAAACGCTGGCGCAGGGCTTCCAGACGGTTGTTGATGTCTTCGTCGGTAATTTCAGCCTTGGCGACCTCGATCTCCATGCCGTCGATTGCCGGCAGCTCGATGTCCGGGCGGCGCTCAACGGTGGCCACGAACTTCAGCTTGGTCTCGTCCTTAGCGGATTCCGGCACTTCCTGAACGTCGATTTCCGGCTGGGCCATCGGATGGATGCCCTTTTCTTCGAGAGCCTTGGAGTACAGCTCCGGCACACCGTTGTTCACGGCTTCGCCAGCAACGGCACCGAAACCGATGCGCTGGTCGATAATCTTGCCGGGCACGTGGCCCTTACGGAAGCCAGGCACGTTCACCTGCTTGGCGATTTCCTTGCGAGCATTGTCGAGATACGGGTTGAACTCTTCCGGATCAACGGTGATGGTGAGCTTCACCTTGGTCGGCTCAAGATTCCTGACGCTGATTTTCACGCTTGCGCTCCTGAAAAATACGGTTCTTCACATTTCTGCCGTTAGGCAACCTCTATATAATAGCGCGACTCACGGACTCTGCAACAAGCGCGACCTGCCACGCCCTAGCGCCCTGCTCAGTGAGGAATTGCGCGACATCACGTTCCTGTGGCTCATCCGTCCAGCAGAGGTTACGCAAATACTGCGGTTTGATGATGACTTCCGCGGGTGTACGCGTGTCTTCCGCTATCTGTGCCACCACCTTGCGTACCTTGTCAAGTGTGGCGAGACGTTCCGGATAGCGTTCCCTCCAGGCTCGTGTCGCACGTGGGGCAGATGTGGTTTGCGCCTCTTGGTTCTGAGGATTGTGGTTGTCTATGACCGGCCACTCGCTTTCTGGCAGATCAAGCGCCTGCTGGATTATTTTCTTCCACATGCTTGGCTTGATTTTGCGTTGTATGGGCGCGTAACGTTCGAACATTTTCTCCTGTTCGGCGTCGGCCTGGATGCGCACACGTTCGTTGATGGAACGCACCGCCCTGAATTGTGCGGCATTGTGCGGCTTGCGCTCCGCCACTTCGATGATGGTTCTGTCGGCAAGCAGCAACGTCGGTGAGATATCGTATTGGCGCGCCAGTTCGTCTCGCTTGGTCCATAGTGCTTTCGCCACAGCCAAGGCCTGACGATCCTTCATGATTTCGGTGATATGCGAGATGCGCAGCCATGGAACGGGATGCTCTTTGCGTGGCGCGGTTCCTTCGCGCAGCGCGTAATCGAATTCCTCCTCGGCCCATTCGATTTTGCCTTGACGGCGCAGTTCGGCGCGCATGATCGTTTCCAGCTCGATCAGCAATTCAACATCCAACGCCGCATAATTGCGCCAGTCACGCGGCAACGGACGGTATGACCAATCGGCTGCGGAATGCTCTTTGGCAAGTGTCAATCCCAAGTAATGCTCAGTGACGGCGGCCAAACCGAACCGTTTCATGCCGAGCAGTCTCGCGGCGATCTCGGTGTCGAACAACCGCTGCGGCTTCAATCCAAGGTCATTGAATCCTGGCAGATCCTGCAGAGAATCATGCAGAATCCATACCGCGTCGCCTACGGCAGCATTGAAATCGTTCCAATCAACACCTTCGGCAGTCAATGCCTGCGGGTCAAGCAATCCTATGCCGGCACCGTCCCTTTTGAACTGCACCAACCAATCGTCATGACCGTATCGGAAACCGGATGCTCGCTCCGCATCGGCAGCAAGAGACCCGTGTGAGGACGCCAGAGCGCTGCAGTACTCGCGAAATGCCGGTAGGGTGTCGATCACATCGGGCACGCCCTCACGCGGCTCGGCCTGCAACCTTGGCTCGTCAGTCAACGGAATAATCCTCCTCGGATTGCGTCATGGACTGGAGGAATTCCGCCCATGCACCTACCTGAGCGCCTGCGTCAAGACCTCCATCGGCATAGTCTAATGGCGTCCAAGACACACGAATCTCACATCCGGTTTCTGGAGCGTCGGATTGCCCGCCAAATACCGTGCTTCTTGTAACGGTGACGGTTCCTGAAACATGTTCGACACCGTATGCGCCGATCTGGTCCGCCATCGCATCCCAATACATGGATGGCGTCAGGCAATCCCTTTCGTTGCCAGGCAATGGCAGCGCGGCGAATGCGGCGCAACGCCAATGCGAATGCCAGTCGTTTCGGTATTTATGCGAATACAACACCATGATCCAACCGGTGGAACGCGTCTCATCGCAGTCCATTTCGACGCCGATGCCGAAACTCGCCATGGCGCATGGTACTGGAATCTCACGATATGACACACCTGATAATCGTGGCATGCGTTCCACGGAAAGTACGGCATCCCACACTTTGTCTGGCACACCGGAGGGTCGAGTCAACATTGATTCAGGAGGGGCTGCGCAGGCGCACGATCCCCTACCTGTGGTGCGCGCTTCGTTGGGTGCACCTTGAGGAAAAGCATAGATGTCCGCCATGATTCAAGACTACGGCAGCGACACCGTTTCCATGGTATTTCACAGCATTTCGCCACGCGTCAAATGTGAAGATTTTTCCGCGTGGCGAACGCCGGTTCAACAGTTGCGCGAATATTCCTTTTTTCGATCGCCGAGGCATTTTCAAACGATTGATCTGTCTGGGATCGTTGGCTGGAATATGCGAGTCCTCCCGTTTAGTAGACGGTGAAGCCGTGCGATTGGAATTGTTCCACTACACGCTGTTTCATTGCCGCGGACGGCCCTTTCTGATCTTCCAGCGGGTAGGGAATGTCGAGCATATGCCATTTTGGGCGGCCCAGCTGGTGGAATCCGAGCACGTCGATATGTTCCACGGCGTCGCCGAACGATTCGCAGATCTTCGCCACGTTCTCAACGTTTTCCTCGGACGAGGTGAGCCCTGGTACGAGTACGAAACGCACCCAGATCTTCTTGCCTGCTTTGGCTAGTCGTTGTCCGAAATCGATTGTCGGCTGCAAAATGCCTCCGGTAACCTTCTTGTAGGTTTCCTCGTCACCGGACTTGACATCAAGCAGACACAGGTCGATATCGTCCACCATGTCGTCGGTATAGCTTGCGCCAAGGAATCCGGAAGTGTCGAGGCATGTGTGCACGCCCATCTCCTTGGCCGCATGGAACACGCGGGAGACGAATGCTGGTTGCATCATGGATTCGCCGCCTGAGAAGGTGATGCCGCCATGCGTCGCCTTGAAAAGGTCAGCATAACGTTCGATCTTTTTGACCATGGCTTCGTAGTAGACGGGTTTGCCATCACGCATTTTCCACGTGTCTGGATTCTGGCAGTACTGGCAACGCAATGGGCAGCCGCTCATGAAAATGGTCATACGTGTTCCCGGACCGTCGACGGACGTGTTAATGTCCCAAGAATGCACGAAACCGATATCGCCGCTTTTCAGCGCGTTGATGCGATCACGACGGTCTAATCCGATCGGCGATTCAAAGCCTGACAATCCTCCCATAAGCGTCTGGTTGACGTAGCTTTGCGATTCTCTAAGCATGTGCCTGGTTGTGGAGCGAAAATGTACGTTCTCAGACATCCGTGTCCTTTCGTTGTATCTCTCCAATGGTTTTCCCATATTGCACGGGGAAAACAATGGGGCGGAGCTTTCACACTCCACCCCATTGTCGTCTACCGTTTCACGCGGTGCCGTTCAGTCTCAGTCGACGACGGCGCCCTGGTGGAACGTACGGGAAATCACGTCGAGCTGCTGTTCCTTGGTGAGCTTGACGAAGTTCACCGCATAGCCGGAGACACGCACGGTCAGGTGCGGGTACTTCTCCGGGTGATCGACGGCATCCTCGAGCTGTTCCTTGCGCAGCACGTTGATGTTGGCGTGGTACAGACCATGGCCATTGCCGGCATCCAGAATGCCCACAAGGTTGCCGATGCGCTCGTCCTCATCGCGACCCAGACCGTCAGGGGTGATGGTGTTGGTCAGCGAAATGCCGTCAAGAGCGTCGTTGTAGTCGATCTTGCCGACGGAGAACATGGACGGCAGCATACCGTGGGAGTCCATGCCGTTCTCCGGATTTGCGCCCGGAGCGTACGGGGTGCCCTTCTTGTGGCCGGACGGGAAGGCACCGGTGGCCTTGCCATATTCCACGTTGGAGGTGATGGTCAGGATGGACTGGGTCGGGACTGCTCCGCGGTACACCGGCAGGCGCTTGACCTGGCCCATAACGGTGGAGACGACCCACTTGGCGATCTCGTCGGCACGATCATCGTCGTTGCCGTACAGCGGGAACTCGCCTTCGGTGCGGTAGCCGACAATCAGATCGTCATCGGCACCTTCAACGTACTCCGCCTCGTGACCCGGGGTGGTCTTGGCGTCCTTGTTGTAAATCGGGTAGACCTTGGCGTACTTGCATGCGGACAGGGAGTCGGCTGCGATGGACAGACCGGACATACCGCAACCGAGGGTGCGGTACACTTCCTTGTCGTGCAGAGCCATCTCGATGGACTCATATGCATACTTATCGTGCATGTAGTGGATGATGTTCAGAGCCATGACGTAGGTCTCGGACAGCCATTCGAGAGCCTTCTCATAGTTGGCCTTGACCTTCTCGTAATCCAAGGAGCCGTCGGCTTCCGGCTGAACCGGCTCGATAACGCCCTTGTCGATGACCTGCATGCCCGTCATCTCGTCGCGGCCGCCGTTGATGGCGTACAGCAGGGCCTTGGCGGAGTTCACGCGGGCTGCAAAGAACTGCATCTGCTTGCCCACGCGCATCGGGGAGACACAGCATGCGATGGCGGCGTCATCGCCCCAGTGGGAGCGGATTTCCTTGTCGGACTCGTACTGGATTGCCGAGGTGTCGATGGAGATCTTGGCGCAGAAACGCTTGTAGGCTTCCGGCAGCTTCGGATCCCAGAAGATGGTGATGTTCGGCTCCGGGCCAGGTCCAAGGTGCTCGAGGGTCAGGGTGTCGAGCAGACGGAAGGAGGTCTTGGTGACCAGCGTACGGCCATCATCGCCGAAGCCTGCGTCGGACCAAGTCGCCCAGTACGGATCGCCGGAGAAGATCGCGTCGTAATCCTTGGTACGCAGGAAGCGCACGATACGCAACTTCATGACCAGATTGTCAATGATCTCCTGTGCGTCGGTCTCGGTGATCTTACCGGACTTCAGGTCACGCTCAAAGTACACGTCGAAGAAGGTAGAGACGCGGCCGAACGACATTGCGGCGCCATCCTGGCTCTTGACGGAAGCGAGGTAGCCCATGTAGGTCCACTGCACTGCTTCCTGAGCGGTCTGTGCCGGACGGGACAGGTCAAGACCATATTCGTTGCCGAGGTTGATCAGCTGCTTCAGGGCCTTGATCTGCTCGTCATGCTCCTCGCGGAAGCGAATCCAGTGCTCGATCTCCGGCTCGGTGAAGTCGTTGCGGTACGGCACGGAGTCCTTGTCACGCTGCTTGAACTTGATCAGGGTGTTCACACCATACAGTGCCACACGACGGTAATCGCCGATGATGCGGCCACGGCCGTAGGCATCCGGCAGGCCGGTGAGGATCTTGTTGTGGCGGGCAACCTTGATCTGCTTGGTATACACGCCGAAGACGCCGTCATTGTGGGTCTTGCGGTACTTGGTGAAAATCTTCTTGATTTCCGGATCCGGCTCCTTGCCGGCTTCCTTGATGGCCTGCTCGACCATACGCCAACCGCCATTCGGCATCATGGCGCGCTTGCAAGGAACGTCGGTCTGCAGGCCGACAACCACATTGTCAACTTCCGGAGAGTCGATGTAGCCGGCGCCGAATGCGTCGATGCCAGCAGGGGTGTGGGTGTCGACGTCGTAGACGCGCTGCTTGCGCTCTACTGCCAGATAGTTGTCATCGAGGTACTGCCACAGGTGCTTGGTCTTCTCGGTGGCGTCAGCCAGGAAAGACTCATCGCCCTCATAAGGCGTATAGTTCTTCTGAATAAAGTCACGGACATCAATGTCCTTCTGCCAGTTGCCCTCAGCGAAGCCTTCCCAAGCCTTAGCCTGAAGCTCTTCCGGGGAGACTGCCGTCGCATCAACTGCTGCCATTTCCACTCCTTCTGGGTGTTGGTTTGGCGACGCATCGTTACGTCGTCGCTAGTTATCGATTCTAGCTGCATAAACCTGTATAGAACCTGAGTTTACGAGGAAATAAAAGTGACATATGTCACAATTGCGAAGTATGAAAAATCGCGGTGCCGTAATCCGGACACCGCGATTTCATATATCGAATCAACTACTTTTCATCGGAAGACCAGCGTTTCCATTCACGATCCTGTTCTTCCCATTTGATGTTGCGTTCCTGCACGATCTTCCATGCATCGAGCGCGTCTTCCCTGGTTTTGTATGGTCCCATACGATGGCTCGCCGGTGAGATCATACCCAGTTCAGGCTGTTCGGTGACCGTATTGAAATACCATTGCTTTTCCATATCACTCCTTACGAAGCGTGTAACGAAACAATAGTTCGTCGCTGTTTTATTCGCGGAACGCGTTGGTGATCGGCAAGCGACGATCACGACCGAACGCCAATGCCGTCACTTTCGGACCAAGCGGGTACTGACGTCGCTTCCACTCGGCGCGATCCACCAATCGCATAACCGTGTCGACGGTGGTCTCATCGAAGCCGTCGGCCAGAAGATCCTCGCGACCATGCGCATGTTCAATGTACATTGCCAACACCTGATCGAGCAGCTCATATTCCGGCAGCGAATCGGAGTCTTTCTGCCCCGGGCGAAGTTCGGCGGATGGAGCCTTTTCAATCGAATTGACGGGAATCATCACGCCGTCCGGCAACGGCGTTCCCGCAGACCCCTGCTCGTTGCCCACGATATGCAGTCCGCCAATGCCCATGCCTTCGGCGGCAGCCTTGTTGCGCCAGCGGGAGATCTCCCACACACGGGTCTTGAGCAGATCCTTGATCGGAGCGTATCCGCCGACCGCATCGCCGTAAATCGTGGAATAACCGCAGGCAAGCTCCGACTTGTTGCCCGTGGCGACAGCCAGAAGCCCCTTGGAATTCGAATATGCCATGACAATCACACCGCGAATACGCGCCTGCAGGTTCTCAGCGGCCACACCTTCAAGATCGAGCTGCTTCTGGAAGGAGACGAACAGCGGTTCGATGGGCTGAATGTCGTAGTGCGCTCCAATATTCTTCGCCAGATCGGCGGCATCATCTTTCGAACCGTCAGACGAGTACATGCTCGGCATGGAAATGCCATACACGTTAGCTCCTCCCACGGCGTCCGCGGCCATGGCCGCCACCAATGCGGAGTCGATGCCGCCGGAAAGGCCAAGGCACACGCCCTTGAAATGGTTCTTGGCCATATAATCCTTCAAGCCAAGCACGCAGGCGGTGTACACCTCTTCGTCCGGATCGGGCTTAGCTGCGATAGATCCAGCTTTCTGGCGTTCGGCAGTGGTGTCGAGGTCGAAGAAGCTCAGATCCTCCATGAACATCGGCGAACGTTCCAGCAGCGTGCCATCGGCATCGACCACGAAGCTGCCACCGTCAAACACCAGATCGTCTTGGCCTCCCACCTGGTTGAGATAGATCATCGGCGCGTTCACTTCGGCCGCACGGCGTACTGCAAGGTCGATGCGGGTGTCGGTTTTGCCTTCCTCATATGGCGAACCGTTCATGGTGAGCAGCAGATCGATGTTCTGCTTGGCGAGCTCCGCCACGGGACCGCCATCCTGCCAGATGTCTTCGCAAATGGCCACGCCGATGCGTGCACCGTTCACGTCGAGTACCATGGATTTGTTGCCGGGGCTGAAAATGCGGAATTCGTCGAACACACCATAGTTGGGCAGAAAGTGCTTGTCGTAGCCGGCCCAAACCACGCCGTCATGCAATACGACGAGTCGGTTGCGTGGCTTGGATGTCTCGCGATCAGTGCCGACCGTGCCGACCACCACAAACAGGTCGCCAAGCCCATCGGCAGCCAGTTCGGCGGCAAGCCAGCTGGCTTTGTTCCACGCGGATTTACGGAAAGTGGCCCGCAATGCGAGGTCTTCAATCGGATATCCGGTAAGCGTCATTTCAGGAAAGACCACGACTTGTGCGCTGTTGCTGGAAGCGAGATGCGCATAGCGCATGACTTTGTCTGCGTTGGAGTCGAGGTCTCCCACGCAAGTGTCGATTTGGGCGAGGGCGAAACGAATGTCTGTCATAGTTGACTAGTGTATTGCGATTTGCGTATCAGATATGCAAACGGCACGCATATGGCGAGAAAAACCACATGCGTGCCGAATGATCATCGTGCATATCACATATATCTTCAGCTATCTTCGATCACAGGAGAATTGGGCCGAAGATCGACCAGCTTACGCAAGTTCGTTCAACACGGTAAACGCTGCGTTGGCATAGAATTCCACGCCCGCCTGTAAAGATTCGTCCAATCCCACGAAGTTCGGGCTGTGCCAGTCGGGGCATCCTTCCTCACCATTGGAGCCGATGAAGGCGAACACGGGCAACGCAACCTCGGTGTATTCGCAGAAGTCCTCCCCCGCCATCGACGGGTGGATCGGCTCAAGTTGCGCATATTCCCGCACATCATCGGCCACGATCTTCGACAGTCCCTCGTCGGAGACCAGCGGATCCTGGAAATCGTCCCAGTCGATGTCGGCGGTGATCCCGTAGCCAGCTGCGATGGCGTTGACCTGTTCCTTGAAGCGTTCACCGACCATGATGCCGTCTGACTTGTGGAAGTAACGCACGGTACCTTGGAAACTTGCCTTGGCCGGCACCACATTCCATACATGACCGCCATGCAGTTCGGTGATGGAAAGCACCAATGGATGGAATGGCGACACATTACGGCTCACGATGGTCTGCAACGCGAGAATCATCGTGGCGAGCGCTTCGATAGGGCCGGTGCCCTTGTGCGGGTAGCCGGCATGCGTGCCCGTAGCGTGGAGCGTGACATGGAATTTCACGCATCCGGCCATCATGGGGTCAGGGCCGATGGCAATCTGCCCAGGCGCATAGTTGGGGTTGTTGTGCGCGCCGATGATGGCGGAGACGTCGGCCAGCAGTCCCGCGTCGATCATGGCGCGTGCGCCGGTGCCTGTTTCTTCGGACGGCTGGAACAGCAGTTTGATGGATCCCTTGATTTGTTTGCGGTGTTTGGCAAGCCAGAATGCCGCTCCCAGCAGATATGACATGTGCAGGTCGTGGCCGCAGCCGTGCATGACTCCATCGTTGACCGAGGAGAATGGCAATCCCGTGTCTTCCTGAATGGGAAGACCGTCGATGTCGGCGCGCAATGCGATGCGCGGTCCGGGTTGTTCTCCACGGATCAGCCCGACCACACCCGATTCGAGCGGATTGTTCAGGATTTCGATGTCGTGCGCTCTGAGCAGTTGCTCAATGTAGGCGCTTGTTTTGAATTCCTTGAAGCTGCGCTCCGGATGGGCGTGCAGGTAATGGCGGATTTCGATGAGTTCCGGCGTGATTTCGACATGTTCAGTCATCTTGCGTGAATCCCCCTTGGTTGCTTCTCTCCATTAAGATTAAGCGGCTTTCATCGTTGCTGTCAGCGTTTCAGCAGGTGCTTCGCGATGGCATTGGCGACGCCCTGCACCACCTGAACAAGTACAATCATAATGATTACCGCCGTCCAAGTCACAGTCTGGTCGAATTTCTGGTATCCGTAGGCGATGGCGAAATTACCAAGACCGCCGCCGCCGATGTATCCGGCCATGGCCGACATGTCGAGCACGCCGATGAACAGGAACGCGTAGGCGAGAATCAGCGGCGCGAGCGCCTCCGGAATAAGCACGGTACGCACGATGGTGAATTTCGAGGCTCCCATGGCTCGTGCCGCTTCGATCACACCGGAGTCGACGGGAACCAGATTCTGTTCGACAAGCCTGGATGTGGCCATGGTGCACATGATGATCATCGGGAAGATCGCGGCGGCCGTACCGATGGAGGTGCCGATGACTTTGATGGTCAACGGTTGCATGGCTGCGAGGAAGATGATGAACGGTATCGGTCGGATGATGTTCACGATCACGTCGAGGATGCGGTAAACGACCGCGTTTTCGAATAGGTTGCCAGGACGCGTTCCGTAGAGTACCACGCCGAGGACCAGTCCGAGAATACCGCCCACGATCATGGTGACGAACACCATTTCCAAGGTTTGCCCGATGGATTCAAACAGGAGCGGTCGTAGTACCGTCCAGTCGCTACGGCTTGCGAGGGTTACGCCTTCAATCTGTGTCATGCCTGCTCCTGTCCGGCCTTGATAAGGGCCTGTTCATATGGTGTCGGCTGTGCCGCGGTACCGAAATCGACGATATCGCTGTTTTGCGCCAGTTCGTTCAGGAACGATTCGACATTGTCTCCGCCGAATTCGTAGGTGATCGCTCCGATGGCCACGCCGTTGACAGTGTCGATACCGCCGTACAGGAGGCTGCTTCGTACGCCGTGTTTGGCGATAAGTTGTGAGATGTTCTGCCCGGATGCCGCGATGACGGTACCGTCTTCACGCTCTTCGACATCATGCTGTCGAATAAGCACTGTGACGATGTGTCCGAGATTTTCCTCATGCATGGTGTTGATGCGCGACTCTTCAGGAATACCACTGATGGCGGTGGAGATGAATCGTTTGGTCACCGGCTGTCGCGGGGCCGCGAACACGTCGTAAACGCTGCCGGATTCCACTACTTTGCCGGAGCTTATGACCGCCACACGGTTGGCGATCTGCTGCACGACGTTCATCTGGTGGGTGATGAGCACGATGGTGATGCCCATTTCCTTATTGACTCGTTTAAGCAGCGACAATACTTCCGTAGTGGTTTCCGGATCCAGAGCGCTGGTCGCCTCGTCGGCAAGCAGGATCTTAGGATTCGTGGCCAATGCCCTGGCGATGCCGACGCGCTGCTTCTGGCCGCCGGAAAGCTGCGACGGATATTTGTTCGCATGGTCGCTTAAGCCTACGAAGTCAAGCAATTGCGCCACGCGCTTGTCCTGATAATCCTTGCGCCAATGGTCGAGCTGCAACGGATAGGCGATGTTCTGCGCCACTGTTTTGGTGGAGAATAGGTTGAACTGCTGGAAGATCATGCCGATTTTCTGTCGAATCGGACGAAGCTTGGATTCGCTGAGCGACGACACTTCGGTGCCAAGTACCGTGACCGTACCCGATGTCGGCTTCTCCAAAGCATTGATCAGGCGCACCAATGTGGATTTGCCGGCTCCGGAATAGCCGATGATGCCGAAAATGTCACCTTCATTGATGGTGAGGCTCACATCGTCGACGGCGCGAGCAACGGTCGTGCCGCGTTTGCCGCCGTCAGTGCCGCTGCCACGCTGCCGGAACTCCTTGACCACATGGTCGAATGTGATGATCGGTGTGTGTTCTGTCATACTGCCGCTTTCATTAATGGTTTTTCAACCCTTGACCATACAACCACGCCTGACGTTGGTCGCACATATAGGAAAGCCCCCTCCTTGGAGGGAGCTTTCCGAAAAGGACTTACTCGACGTCCTTGGCTTCCTGTTCGATCGTCTTCAGGTAATCCTGAAGTTCGGATGTGCTGAACTTGTCGGCCAGAACCGCAGTGCCGCCGGAATTCTCCTGCAGCTTGTCAAGCACGCTCGTGGTCTGGAAGATCTTAACGACCTTCTTGTAGACCTCGTTGTTCACGTCGGCCTTGCGAGTGGCAAAGATGTTGATGTACGGACGGGCTTCTTCGGATTCGGCGTCATCCTGGTAAATGGCGTCGGTGGCCTTCAAACCAGCGTCGGCGACATAATCATTGTTGATGACGCCTGCCGCGACCTGCGGGTCCTTCAGGGAGTTGGCGACCTGTTCGGCCTTCAGCGGGGTGACCTTGACCTTGGACTTGGATTCGTCGATGTCCTGCGGAGTGGAGAACGGCGTCCAATCGCCCTTCATCGTCACCAAGCCTGCAGCCTTGAGCACGCCGATGGCACGGGCCTGGTTGGTCTCGTCGTTCGGAATTGGGATGGTGCTGCCTTCAGGAATCTCGTCGACGCTCTTGTACTTGGTGGAATACACACCGAGCGGGTAGATTGCCACGCCGCCGATCGGCTGCAGATCCTTGTTGTTCTGCACATTGTAGTTGGCCAGATACAGTAGGTGCTGGAACTCGTTGAGGTCAAGCTCACCGGAGTCGACGGCCGGATTCTCGGAAGTGTAATCCTGGAAATCAACGATATCGACGTACAGGTTCTGCTTTTCGGCCTGCTTCTTGAATTCCACCCACTGCGGATCGGTGGCGCCCACCACACCGATCTTCACCGGGTTGGCCTCGGTTCCCTTTTCTGCGGTCTTGTCGGATCCGTTGAACGCACGAACTCCAAAGAACGCTCCGACCGCGACCAGTGCGACCACCACGACGGCGATGATGATGTTACGTACCGTGTGATTGACGCGGACCGGTTCTTCCGGCAATCCTGCCGGCTGCTGATTTGCTTCTGCCATGATGAATCCTCTCTTCTTCTTCTTCTTCCTCATTGCTTTGCATGGTTTCCAACGTGTCTGTGATGGACTGCATGCCATCGCGTCGTGTCCAACCATACGCGACGCTTCCGCTGCGAGACGCCGAAACCTAAAAATTGCCTTATCGGAGTTCGTTATAGCGGGCGTTCAATCGCAATGATTCCAGCATTTTCATCAATCCTCCGGAATGCATGGAATCATGCACAATAGTGGCATGCACAGGTGTGTCGGCAATCATGTCCGCTCCCTACACTGAAACAAGCGAGCAATTACGAAATTGCATATTCGGAAGGTGTTTTCCATGACCGCAATCGACATTAAAGCGGCGTTTTTCGATATCGACGGAACGTTGACGAGCTTCACCACGCACGTCGTACCGCAATCCACCATTGACGCATTGCACGGGCTGCAATCCAATGGCGTCAAGATTTTCATCTGCACCGGTCGCCCTCCTGCGCAGATGAATGTCGTGTTGGATACCATTCCCGTCGATTTCGATGGCATTGTCGGGTTCAATGGCCAATACTGCATTGACGACAGCGGATTTTTGGAAAAGCATACGCTTGACGCAACCGATGTGGCCACGATCGTGCATTGGCTGGATGAGCATGAAGACATCGTTGCCTGCATCGGCGAAGAGGATTACGTGTATTTCAACCACAGCAACGATCAGATGCGCCGCACGTGGGCAAGCCTGGGTAAGACCGCGCCGGACGTATTCTTTGACGATCCTCGAGTGCGCACGGCGAAACATGAGACGTTCCAGATGAGCCCATACATCAGTCGTGACCAGGAAGCCGAGCTGTTGTCGCTGCTGACGAACACGCGTGGCGTGCGATGGCATCCGGATTTCGTTGATCTGATTCCCGCTAACGGCGGCAAGGATCGTGGCATCCAACGTTTTCTCGACCATTATGGCTGGTCGAAGGAGCAGGCGATTTCGTTCGGCGATGGCGGCAATGACGTGGATATGCTGCGCTTTACCGGCATCGGCGTGGCGATGGGCAACGCCACCGAAGAGCCGAAGGCGGTGGCCGATTACATTACCGATGACGTTGATCATAATGGCATTTGGAATGCTCTCAAGCATTTCGACATCATCTGACGATCTACCGTTGACCGTATTTCATTTCACTGCAGCAAGTAGATGCATGCGGCATCACAAGTTTCCCATCGCTCTGTCTCTGCAATAAAGCAATCGACCAACACTTCCAGATCATCGGAAGACGGCATTTCGGGCTGCGCGCAATGCGCAAATCCTCAAAGTCATGCAAATACTAGTTAACGCAATACTATTTGGTGGATTTTGTTCCCGATGTTTTCGTATAGCACCCTAGGTCAACCCTTTTTGGTATTTTTTTCATTGGATATGCCATACGATGGGGTATCTTTTCGGAGAATATGAGATTAAGGAAAATATGGTCAACTACCATAAAGTGATTAATGCTGCAATCGCAACGCTTGCGACTTGCGCCATGTTGCTGCCGGTAGCGGGCAGCGCCAATGCTGATGAGCCCTCGAATACCGCCGCACTTGGTGCCGGCTATACCGCTACCAAGATTTCGCACCCCAATGCAGGTTTGGGTGAAAACGACGGCATCGTGAACGTCTTGAACGGTGAATCCACTGATGACCTCACGCAGGGTGAGGCTGAGCGCGGTCAGAACTATTCGTGGTCTTCGGTCGGTTATGGCGATTGGATGTACGTGGGCACCTGCTATTCCGCAATGGGTTCCACGCTGAAATACATGGCTAACACCATGGGCACCAAGTATGCCAGCATCAAGGCCGCTTTGGATGTTGCGTTTAACGGCGAGCTGTTCCTCGACAATGGCGAGAACCACAGCTTGCTGCTCAAGATCAACGTCAAGACCGGTGAAGTGAAGATCATCGTCAATGCGATTGGCGGAGAGCATGCGGTCAACGGCTATCGTGCAGCCGTTGAATTCCATGACAAGCTGTACTTTGCTGCCGCCGCAAAGGGTCAGCCGTACCTGCTGGAAGTTGATCCGAACAGTGGTGATGCCACTGAAATCGTGTATCGTTCCGCTGCCATGACCACTGGTCTGAAGAAGGGCTACACTGCTGGTATCCGTGGTTTGACCGTGGTCAACAATCAGCTTGTCGCCAGCATGATCACCGATAACGGTGCCACTATTGTGGCTTCTTCCAACCCGTCAGCAGGCCAGGATTCTTTCGCCACTATCGCTACCCAGACCGAGGGCCTGTACAACTATCCGGCATGCGCTGTAACTGATGGAGTGTTCGGTGGCTGCGTGTGGGATATGGTCGGCTTCAAGGGCAATCTCTATGTCACTATGGTGACTGGAACCGCGAAGAACAACAAGCAATCCTTCGCACTCGTGCGCGGCACGCAAGATAAGGAAACCGGCAAGTGGACCTTCAAGCCGCTGGTCGGCGATCCGGCAGACGGCGCCAAGTACGAGTGGGGCTTCGGAGCGAGTCGTTCCGGCGCAGCCAACATGGTGGTATACAAGGGCCACCTGTACATCGGCGGCTACAACGATCCGATGAACGCTTTGGAGAAGGCCATGCAAATGGATTTCTCCGACCTGTACAAGGATCTGGAGAGCCCGGTCAACCTGTGGCGTATGGACGTTGACGAAGACGGCAACGAAAACTTCGAAATGCTCGCCGGCGAAGCCAACAACAAGTACTTCGGCGATTCCAAAGGCACCATCGATGGCAATACCATGCTGTCCGGCTTGGGCGACAGCGACGAGCAGAGCCGTCACCTGAACCAGTATGTGTGGCGTATGCAGTCCTACAACGGCAAGCTGTACGTCGGCACCTTCGACATCAGTGATCTTGCATACCCGGCAACCCAGTTCGCTAACGGCGACATTCTGAAGCGAACTCCGGAAGAGTGGAAGAAGCAGATCGAATACATCAAGATCTTCTTCGACTCTCTGAAGAAAAATGATCAGAACGGCACTTCCAATACTACAGACACGGACTCTCAGGAAGCAACCAAGCCTTCCGAGTCCGAATCTCAGGAAACCACCAAGCCGAGCGATGATGACATCACGCCGTTGAACGAAGGCGAAGCATCTGAGAGCGATCAAGCTGCACAGGCAGTTGAAGAAGCCGGCAAGACCGACGAAGTGGCCGCTGACGTGGCTACCATGCAGCAGCTGCTGGAAGACATGGGCGCTGATCTCAACTCCAAGCAGACCGACGTGGTCTCCCCTGACGGTGTCGCTCCGCAGGCCGCTGAAACCTACACGCTCGACGATCGTTACCAGTTCCTCGCATCCCTGCAGCGGCTGCTCGACCTGTACAACAAGAACAAGCAGTATCTGCCGGAATTCATTACCAACGAGCTCGACAAGTGGCTTACCGAAGAGAATCTGGAGAACTTCACCGACTTCGTGGGTGTGCTCAGCTACCTGCATTACTCCAACGATGCGACCCGTGGCTTCGACCTGATCGTCTCCTCCGATGGTACGAACTTCCAGACCATCAGCCGTAACGGTTTCGGTGACAACAACAACCATGGCCTGCGCGTGTTTGCCGTCACCAACGCCGGTCTGGCAATCGGTACTGCAAACCCGTACCATGGCACCCAGGTTTGGCTGCTGAATGATGGCGAAATCAAGAATGCTGAGCTGACGAATGGCGACGCATTCGACTACGACAAGTATGACAGCGATAAAAAGACCGCCAATGCCAACGGTCTGACCGTTGCCATCAACCCCAATGGCAACACCGTGGAAGACGTGCAGTACGACTACCAGTCGCTGACCGCCGGCACGGATTACACCGTGGCCGATGACGGTTCCATCGTGTTGAGCAGCGCATTCCTCAATGGTCGAGAAACCGGCAGCACCGGTTCCGTGGTGGTGTTCTACAACCAAGGTGCACGCGTGCGCTTCACTGTGGCCATCAAGGACAGCACGCCGAACGCACCGAAGAAGGATGACAACAAGCAGAACACGAAGCCTGCCGCGCACAAGAAGGCAAACACTGCCGACGTTGCCAACACCGGTTCCAACGTGATCGGCGTTGTTGTGGTTGTCGCCGTTCTGGTTGTTGCAGCAGGAGCATTGTTCGTGTTTAAGCGCAAACGTTCCTGAATTGCCAGAACATGTTCTTAGGATTCATTCCTAAGTTCGTTCATAAATAAAATCCCGCATGATCCGGTCCGCCGGAACCATGCGGGATTTTTATTTTGCAGGAATCGCCCATCTCACGTCATGTCAAACTGCCATCACAAGCTGATTTCAATGTGCGATATGCAACCATGTGGAAGTTCCGATACGGGACCCATTGAAAATGGCACGCAATCCTACAAATAACAGATTCACCGCAAGCCACAGCAATGCCATACGCAGCGCGGAAGACGCCTGCATCGCATCGCATATCCAACCAATCGCAGCAAGACAGGGTACATATATTGCAGCTGTCGCCGTACACGTCAATGCAAGATAACGGTAATCCCCTGCCCCAATCAAAATGCCATCAACAGCCCACATCCAACCAGCCAACGGCAATGTCACGCCAACAACCATCATACCGATGGTGATCAGATGCTGAATCTCAGTAGACTGCGAAAACAGCGGGGACGCACACCATCCGGCAATCATCAAACCAATACCAATTACCGTTCCTCCGCATAATCCTGCCCTGCCAGCGATTCTCGTCAAACGCATGGCTTCATCCTCTTGACGGGCACCAATCTGCGCGGCGACCAAAGTCTGACCAGCGATGCCAATGGCATCAAGCATATTCAGCACGAAATTCCAGCTGGAATTCACCACCTGATATGCGGCCAACACCTGCACACCCATATGCGTGGCAAGCACCACATTCGCCACCAAACATGCACGCAACGCAAGCGTGCGCAAGAACAACACCGCACCATCGCCAGCACTGTTCAACACTCCTGACAAACGCGGCCGTAAACGGGCACCTTCCGCACGAGTCCACAACATCGCAGGAACAATAAGCAACACTGCCATGAACCATTGCGAAATCAGCGTGGCCACTCCAGACCCAAACACACCCCAACCGAATCCGAGAATAAACAGCAAATCCAGCAACGTATTGAGTATCGCACCCAGCGTAGCAGCTACCAACGTGATGCGAACCTTCTGCAGTCCGCGGAAAATACCGTTGGCCGCATACACCAGCAACATGCCGGGAATACCGAACACCACGGCACGCACGTAGTCAACCGCATTGTGCAAGACGCTCCCCTGCGCCCCCATGGCCATGCACAACGGGCGTGCAATAACGAACAGCATCACAGACACCACCACGCCAATGATTCCAGCCAACCACAGGCCATCAATGCCTGCTTCCAAGCCTTCTCTCCGCTTGCCGGCGCCCAAAAGACGTCCCACCTGCGATGTGGTGCTATATGCAAGGAACACGCATAGCCCCACAACAGTGAGCACGATGGTTGACCCGACCGACAGACCGGCGAGCGCTTGCCCGCCAATATGCCCGACGATGGCGGTATCGATGAGTACGAATGCTGGTTCGGCGATAAGTTGCCCGAATGTTGGTATGGCTAGTGTGAGAATGGTGCCGATAGTGGTGCATGATGCGTTGTTTGCGGTATCTGTTTCGTGAGTATTCTGCGAAGTTGATGTGATCATAATCGTAAGCGTCTGGCGTGTTAGGAACTGCATGTGCAGTGTAAGGTCACGTGTTTCATCATCGCCGTTGATTGCTCAGATTTTGGCTATGTCTGTTTTGCGCTGTTGAGAATGTCGTTGAAGGTTTTTCGCTTATTGTCTGCATGAAAACATAGTCGAATCCGCCTCTACGGAGATGATGGATTCGACTATGTTGAAGTACAGATTGATTTCACCGTCAAGACCTTTGCGGCCGCGGCTCTCTGTGCCGTTCCCGCAATTAGGAGTAGCTATGCGGAACAAGCGTTTTTCCTGGAAACGCGCCTTCGTCTCTCTCGCCATTTCGCTCGTCGTCTGTCTGCCCCATCATCGTTGTCATGGCAATCGTAACGAAACAGGAGCTTCCCGAATTGTTCCTGAGATATCTCCCCGCCGAGACATCCGTACTGATCGTCCTCGCAGCAGCCATAGGATTCACGAACATGCGGAATACCTAAGTTCATCCCGCACCGGAGACCAGGTCAGGAACAGAAGTCAGTATCCGGCCTTGATGGCTGTGATGGTGAGCTCGCCGCGGTTAGTGTATCCGAGTGTGGTGAAGATCTCGGATATGTAGGAGCGCACGGTGGCTTCGCTCAGACCGAGCCGTTTGGCGATGGTCTTGTTCGGCAGCGCCTGGATGAGCAGATCAAACGTGGTGCGCAGATAGCCCGGAAGGCGTTCCACCCTCTCGCGGAAGGCGTCATGTTTGGGATCGTTCTTCCCGGAGTTCAGATAGCTGTCGGCGAGGATACTGGTCGGGCGCGGTCCAAACACCGAGTATCCCGCGTGCGCTTGTCTAATCAGTTGGGCGAGTTGCGCGGAGGGGATGTCCTTGGTCAAGAACCCGCGCACGTTCAGAGCCAGCGACCTGGCGAGCGATTCCTCATGCTCGAACACGGTGAGCATCACCACCACGACCGACGGATACAGCCTCGCCATCTCCTTGGCAGCCGCCAGCCCGTCGAGGACGGGCATGTCCACGTCCAACAGGGCCACGTCCACGGCCCGTCTGGAAAGCTCGCGCAGAGCCATGCTGCCGTTCTCGGCGACGGCAACCACGTCGATGCCGTCTTGGCGGTCCAGCAGGCCTGCGAGCCCCTCACGGACGATCACGTCGTCGTCGGCAAGCAGGACGCGGATTGGTTCACTCATCAGCAGCCCCTTCCCCTTGGATTTTCGGATCCGGTATGGACGCGTTGACGATCCACCGTCCGGAACGCGAGACGAAGGACAACCGTCCTCCCTCGGACTCGATCCGCGACTTCAGGTTCGCAAGGCCGAAGCCTCCCGTTAGCGCGCAGTCCGAAGAGCTCCCGCTGATGTCGTTGGCCATCGTCAGCGACAGTCCCCCACCGTCGATCTCCGCGAACAGGTCTACCGTCGTCCCCCTCCGCGCGTATTTCAAAGCGTTCGCGGCGGTCTCGCTCACGAACAGTGATCCCGTGAGAATCGTCTGCCTCGAAATCTCGCCGTCGATGTCGCCCGGCATATGCGCATCCAACTCGAGTGCCCCTGATCGCAGCATCAGTCTGGATTCCTCCACGGCGGCCGCGAGACTCGGCGCTGCGGCGTCGAGGCTGAGTTCCGAGATCATAGGCCTGAGACGGCGTGAGGAATCGTGCGCGAGATCGACTATCGGAGCGATCTCGCCGGACAGGTCCGGGTGCGCGGCGGCGAGGCTCTCCAATGAGATGGAGATGCGGGCGAGGTCCCTGGCAATCGTGTCGTGCAATCCGGCGGCGAGCTTGGCCCGGACGGATTCCACGGCCCTGACCGTCCCCATCCGGGATTCCTCCAGCTCCCGCCGGGACAGTTCGGCCCCGTCCATGAACTTCCTGACCGCGAAGCCGACGACAACCGCGACGGAGGACAGCAAAACATCGCTGGCCATGCGGGCAAGCACGCTCCCGTTCTGCCAGAACATCAGCAGAACGTAGCCAGCGAGTAGCAGCGCAGCCTGAGCCGTGCGGTGACGGATGATCCACACAGCTGCAACCAGAAATACGCCAAGCACAGGAAATGCAAGCGAAGAGCTAAACGCCCCCATCGCGGCGAACACGGCTACATACAGCAAATCCCCTGTGATACCCAGCCAAGGTGCCACGGACAATAGGGCACACAGCGCGGCAAGTATCAGAATGTCGTGAGTTCCCAGCGGAGCTGAAATCGCATGGAAGACGACCTCCAGAACCACGATAGACACCGACATAAACAGATATGACAGCCTAAACCCACGCGGATACGGACGCACGGCGTCCAAAAAAAAACGACGATGGTGATCTCATCATTGCTTCCTGCAGATATCCAAACTCGGGAATAACTTGCACAGCAGATTGTCGTAACCGAGCACGGTCGCACGGGAAGACGAGTCCTGGTCCGGTTGGATAACGGAGGCATCGGCGGCGGGCGCTGCAGTCCCCCACCCCAGCGCGCATGCCGTAAGCAACACCGCAATCCGATAAGCCATGGTCCTTCTTCTTCGCATAACCGTCCTCCATTCCCCTCAATCATGAATAAATGCCTTATTTACCAGATGCTACACGGCGAAAACATATTCCGACACCGACGAACATCAGGGTCGAATCCCGTCACCAGTCAGTACCGAACTACCCATATTCCATGATTCACTAAAGATATCTCTGCATCACAGCGTTCGAGAGGAGATGCCATGGAAAAGGTACCACTCTTATTGGCTGCGGAACCACACCATGAGCAGCCGAAATCTCTTGATGCAAAACGATATCCCTCTACAAAATCAGTTCACTGTTTCGAATGGTATGCGATTTCCAAAACCGAAGTTGCAATCAGGGAAGGAATCATAATGGAAAAACAAGCATTGGCAACATTGGCGACGATCACAGCAATCAGCGTCGCAATCATCACCCCGACCTCCGCACTGGCAGACGGCATGAAATACAATCAGGCAGTATATGAGGAAATAGGGATGGATAGATCGGAAGTGATTGATTGGGTCCAGGATCCGAAGCGGAATGTATACGGGAAAACCGAGGATGAGACGATGCAATATCTCATTGCGTCGACAAAGGAAGAACAAACGTCCAACATCCGAATGGATACAACAGCCGCACGCGGTTCATGGTCCAATCAATGGTTTGCTAAGGGAGGCTGGATTGCACGTAATGGCATGTGGTCGTTATCCTTACAACCCACTTGGTGGGCAGCAACGGCTACACCGACAAGATACTATTACGCAGAATCAGCATGGACAACGGTCCCTCCCCAGTTTAGCTCGAGTCGTCATTGGACGGCCTATCCAACAGCTTCAAAAATGATGAAGGAACAATTCGACTGCCATGTCAGGTATGGCAATCTCAAAACACCGTATAACCTCGAACCATCCAGAACATCGATAAGCCAAATTACCTGCAACTGAAGTAAGGACGGAATCATGCGTAGCGAGTTCCCCGGTCTGTTGTATTGCACGGGTGCATTAATCGCAGTGGCCTCTTGGTCTCTTTTTATGTTCTCGAAAAAAGTTCATCGGGAAGGCCGAACGGTATCCATCCTGCGGCTGTCCGTCATTTGGATACCGTTCCTCGTGAGTTCGGCGCTGGCTCTCGCATCGTATCCGGTTTTTGAAATGTACTCAGGATCCATGGAGCCGGATGTTATCGATTTCTACAGTCAGCCGTTCATACGGCTACTGCCGGCAGCGACCTGCATAGTGAATCTGTGCGTATCGACATGCTGCTCCATGGCCCTTGTCAGCAAGCGCAGAAAAACCGAGCATCGAAACATCTGAATCACAGCGTTCGAGAGGAGATGCCATGGAAAAACCGCTGCTTCTGCTGGCCTTGGTGCCGCTGGCCGTCGGACTGGTCCTGATATCCGTCGCAATCGGATCCAAAAAACTGGGAAGACACGCAAAAGGACTCTTTTTGCGTGTTTTCTCGGCGCTCATGGTTATTGCCGGCGCGTTGATCATCGCGAGCCAACTCGCATGACATCTCACGTTGCGGCTCGGCTTCCCGGCTATCGGCCGCGGCCATTCCACGGCTCTCTGCGTCATTACCGCAATCGCACCATCGCCGGTCTCAAGCCCATGAGACACTTGGAGCCATGACTACAGTTATCATGCACACCACTGAAGGCGACATCAAGATCGACCTGTTCGACGACAAGACCCCGGAAACCGTGGCCAACTTCCTCGGCCTCGCCACCGGCGAAAAGGAATGGGCCGACCCATTCACCGGCCAGCCGAGCCACAAGCCGTTCTACGATGGTCTGACCTTCCACCGCATCATCAAGGATTTCATGATTCAGGGCGGCTGCCCGCTGGGCACCGGCACCGGCGGTCCAGGTTACAACTTCGATGATGAAATCGTTCCTGGTCTGACCTTCGATCGCCCGTACCTGCTGGCCATGGCGAATGCCGGCCTGCGCCGCGGCATGGACGGCAAGATCCACGGCACCAACGGCTCCCAGTTCTTCATCACCACCGTGCCGACCGAATGGCTCAACGGCCATCACACCATCTTCGGCGAAGTCGCGGATGACGAGTCCAAGGCCGTTGTCGACAAGCTCGATTCCGTGGCAACCGATCGTTCCGACGCTCCGCTCGAGCCGGTCGGCATCACTTCCATCGAAGTGTTGAAGTAAGTTTCGCATCAACAAGCTTCATAGCAAAATAATGAAAAGCCCCTCACTTGAGGGGCTTTTCATTATTTCCGAGAGGATCTGCAGCAGTTCAGATGAGTCTCACGACCGCACTGATTGTGTCAGATTTTACGCAAGCGTGGTTCGGCGGAATCCTTGGCACCGGTGATACGGTACACGTCGAACACGCCTTCGATCTTACGCACTGCGGCAAGCAAAGTGTTCAAATGCTGCGGATCAGCCATTTCAAAGCTGAACTGGCTGGTGGCCACACGATCGGTACCCGTGGAAATGGAGCCGGAAATAATGTTCACACCATGATCGGAAAGCACACGCGTCACATCACTCAGCAGATGCGGGCGATCAAGCGCCTCCACTTGAATCTTGACCATGAACACGCCCTTGGTGCTGGTCCACTGCACGTCGACCACGCGTTCTGGCTGACGCTTCTGCAAGTCCATCATGTTCTGGCAGTCCACACGATGCACGGATACGCCCTGATTGCGGGTGATGAAGCCAATAATCTGGTCTCCAGGCACCGGCATGCAGCATCGGGCAAGCTTGACCCAAATGTCTCCCACGCCTTTGACGGAAATGCCCAGCGAGCTGGTGGTCTTCTTGGTGCGTTCCACCTGCTTGAGCGGCAGCGCCTCCTGTTCCACTTCTTCGTTCACTTCGTCGCTGCCCGCATCGCGAACCAAGTGCGAAATGACGTTCTGTGTGGAGATCTGCCCTTCACCGATTGCCACGAACACAGCCTCAGCATTGGCGAGATTCAACTCGTCAGCAATACCGACCAACGCTTCGGGAGTCAACAATGTTGCGATCGGAAGGTTGCGCTTGCGCATGGCTCGCGTCAGTTCATCGCGACCTTCTTCAATAGCTTCGGTACGACGTTCCTTGCTGAACCATTGGCGAATCTTGTTACGGGCTTTCGGGCTCTTCGCGAAGCTCAGCCAGTCACGAGACGGACCAGCTGATTCGGACTTCGACGTGAGCACTTCAACGGTGTCTCCGTTTTCAAGCTTGGTGTCGAGCGGCACCAAACGGCCGTTCACACGAGCACCCATGGTACGGTGACCGACTTCGGTATGCACCGCATAGGCGAAATCAATCGGTGTCGCCTCGGCAGGCAACGATACGATCTTGCCTTTCGGTGTAAACACGTAAACTTCGGAAGCACCCAGATCTTCCTTCAGAGAGCCCAGAAACTCGTTGGAATCCGGAGTCTCACTCGTCCAGGCGGCAAGCTGCTGAATCCACTTGAGATTGTCGGCTTCGCTCAACTCCTGATTCTCGCCACGCTTGCGATCGGACTTATCAGGCGAGCTCAACGCGCGACCGGCCTGACCGTTCTCCTTGTACTTCCAATGCGCGGCGATACCGAATTCCGCACGACGATGCATATCCCACGTGCGAATCTGAATCTCGACAGGCTTGCCGCCAGGGCCAACCACCGTGGTGTGCAAGCTCTGATACATGTTGAGTTTCGGCATGGCGATGTAATCCTTGAAACGACCTGGAACAGGGTTCCAACGCGCATGCACCGCACCCAACGCAGCATAACAATCCTGGATCGTATCGACGATGATGCGCACACCCACCAAATCGTAGATATTCGCAAAATCATGTCCGCGTACGATCATTTTCTGATAAATCGAGAAATAATCCTTCGGACGTCCCGTCACATACGCCGAAATGTTCTGCTCGTCAAGATCTTCGTTAATCTCAGCAAGAATCTGCTTCAAATACACGTCTCGCTGGCCCGCACGACGTGCGACAAGCACCACGATTTCGTTATAGATTTTCGGATAGAGCACTTTGAAGCTGAGCTCTTCCAATTCGGTTTTGATGGCATTCATACCGAGACGATTGGCAAGTGGCGCATACACGTCGAGCGTTTCGTGCGCTTTCTTCTGTGCGCTCGGCGTTTTGACGTAACGCCACGTACGCGCGTTATGCACGCGATCGGCAAGTTTGACGACCAGCACACGCACATCCCGGCTCATCGCGACCACCATCTTGCGGATGGTTTCAGCCTGAGCGGAATCGCCGTATTCCATCTTGGAAAGCTTGGTGACGCCATCGACCAAACCTGTCACGGTATCGCCAAACTCGGCACGGCACTCGTCAAGCGTGTAGTCGGTGTCTTCGACCGTATCATGCAGTAGGCCCGCGGCCACAACCAGCGGCCCCATGCCAAGGTCCGCAAGAATCTGCGCCACAGCCAACGGATGGATGATGTACGGTTCGCCCGACTTGCGCCGTTGTGAAGAATGCTGCTTGACTGCACGCTCATAAGCACGTTCCAGAATGCTCATATCCTCATCGGGATGATGGTATTCGCACATCTTCAGAATCGGCTCAAGCGGATCAAGCGGATTCGTGCTGATCTCGCAGCCCAACATTCGGGCAGAACGAACCTCGTGTTCAATGTCTCCCATCGTCCACCTCCTCGCTCGCAATGCTCCCTATACTACCCGTGCATCACGGTATGTCCGAGGTATCCGACCGCGTGTTGCACGGCCAGATACCCCCGAAAACCATTGTGTCGCCAGCATTTGCGGATTTTTGGCACTTATGCCTCCGCATGCTCGGTTCAGGAAGCCACGCCGGTGGATCCGAAGCCACGCTCAGCACGGTCAGATCCGGGCAACGTCTCCGCTTCGATGAACCTAGCCTCAACATAACGCTGGATGACCAGCTGCGCGATGCGGTCCCCCGGGTGGAACGTCACGGTGTGTTCCGGATCAAGATTGATCAGAGGTACCTTGATTTCGCCACGGTAGCCCGCGTCAATGGTTCCAGGTGCGTTCAACACGGTAACGCCCTGTTTGACGGCAAGACCGGACCGTGGATGTACCAAGGCCACATAACCCGCTGGAAGCGCTATCGCCACTCCCGTAGGCACCAGCGCCCTCTGGAACGGCTTCAATGTGACTTCCTCGGTGGTACGCAAATCGGCGCCGGCATCCCCGGCATGGGCATAGTACAGTTCCGCCGGTTGGTCGGGATTCAGCGACTTTACTAGAACCTCGACGTTTTCCGGCTCGTTGTATGTTTCGTCGAACGCCATCAGGCAGCGCACTCCTGACACACCGGCTGGCCATCGTCAGTGGTGTATGCGAGCTGGCTGCGATGCTTCACCAGGAAGCATTCGGAACAGATGAACTCGTCCCCCTGCATAGGAATGACGGTCACCGAAGCGTCCTCATTGCTGAGGTCTGCGCCCGGCAGCTCGTAATCCTCGGCGATGGCATTCTCGTCATCGTCCATGTCGTTGGAAGTGTTCTGGGAGCTCTTGCCCAAAGCCTGGAGCGACTCCTCGTCCTCGTCCTTGTTGCGCGGGGAATCATAATCCTGTGCCATCGAGATTCCTTTCGTCATCTATGGTGCTTATGCGCCATAGGATACATGACTTTTACCCCGCATAGGATACACGATTCGAAATACTCGTAAAATCCGACACGTGGGGCACAATAGAATAAACAGTAATTCTTGAAGGAAAGTGGTGTGTTGTGCCTGAGAATTTACTCGAGGAAGCGCGGTTCGATCATGTTAATGATGCCGGTGAACTCGTCTTTGTTTCAGGTGCCGGAAAGTTCTCTGTAAAGGTCGATGAAGCGCTTGAAAGAGCCGTTTTGGAAGCCAAGCAGATTCGTTCCGAAGTGCAGGGGAAACAGCAGACGCACACTCCGATCACCCTGCCGATTTCACAGATTCAGTCGTTGATTCGTGCCGGCGCCGATCCCGCGCGTGTTGCGGAAAGATATTCGTTGAGCGAAGCGCTCGTTCGGCGTTTCTCAGCTTCGGTCGAAACGGAGAAACAATATGCGATTGAGCAGTTCCTCGCCGTTCCGGCACCGAAAGAAAGCCGTGTACGTACGCTTTCCGAACTGATTGAACGCACATTCGCGGCGGCGCGGGTGCGTTTGGAAGACGTGACTTGGAAGGCCACCAGACTTGGCTTGGAACCTTGGAAAATCAGCGCTCAGTTCGTTTCCTCCGGCCATACTATCTGCGCGGAATGGTCGTGGAACATGCATGACAACGCCGTAAGCTGTTTGAATTCCGCTGCACGCAAACTCATCGGGGAGCAAGACACACCGAAGGAAGGACACGCCGAGAAACACGCCGACGAGAATTTCCTCGCTTCGCTGAATCTTCCGGGAAATTCCGCCCGATCGGCGCGAATCGAACAGACCGTATCGGCATGGAACACGCCTGAACCGTCCATGCCGGTGGCGCGCCCTTCAGTGGCACCTTCCGTTCCAATCATGCCAATCGGCGCGCCTAACGAATTCGACACGCCGAACACATCGAGCATGACCGCCGACGTCCCGCCGTCAAGCCAACCGGAAAACACCATGACGACAGCCGACGCCAATGCAACAGGCAATGCTCAGAACACCGTCGCGCCCACATCGGATACCGCTTCGAACACCGCAAACACGAATCAAACACCTGATCCGCACAGCCAAAACACCACCAAATCGAAGCGGCGCGCCGGACGTTCCGCCGTGCCAAGTTGGGATGAGATTCTGTTCGGCGACTGAGCCAAACCCTGCATGTTAGGCCACGTCGATCAGACAGGGGATATCGGACTCGAGCATGGTGAGCGAGCCATGCACGCTCGGCAGATGCATCGCCTTTTCCGCCTGAGTGCGGGAATCCACGATGGTGACGGCCTTCGTGGCCGATACGATCACATCACCAATCATCGGTTCGACGTGCGAGACCACAGGTCCGTACACACCCTCCGCAATCGCCTGCGATCGCGTACGCACTTGTGCCCGGTCTTCCAACACGTCACGCCACCGTGTGGCGATGTCTTCCGGGGCCTCGCCCTGTTCCGCATAGAGCATGACGCAACGCGGTTCACCGCCGACATGGGCGACGCCCTGCATGAGCCGCTGATCCTGTGCAATGTCAATCACGGATTCGGGATCAGTGGTGATCATACCGTGGTCCGCCACAATCACAATCAATGTGCCTTTGGGCACGCTGCGGCGGAGAAGGCCGAGCTGAGCGTCAACACGCTCGTACGTGCCAATCCATTTGTCGGAATCCCAACCGTAATTATGCCCGACCTTATCGGTATCACGCAGATACAGGTACGTCAGTCCGGGATTTTTCGCCGCCTGAGCCGCGACTGCGACACGCTTGCGCGGATCATCGTTGGAAATGTAGTCACTGCCACGCAAGGCAGCCTGCGTCAACGCGGAAAACGCGAATTTCGGCAATCCAGAACTGGTCACACGAACACCTTGCGCGCTTAGCTGTTCAAACATGGTCGGCTGCTGCTGCAACTCAAGCGGAGGAACCGCATTTTTGAAGGAAATCAGCTGACATATTTCACCGGTTTTCGGATTGAGCTGCGTATAGCCGGTCATACCCGTCATACCGGGGCATGTTCCCGTACCGAATGTAGACATGGCCGCGACGGTAGTGCTCGGCATGCATGTGGCGATGGGACGTTGATTGGCGGACTCGTTCATGAGGGACCGCAAGTAGGGCGCATGTCCCAGTCTCATGTTGAGGTTCCAGTAGCCGAGACCATCCACGAGCACCACGACCGCGGACGCCGCGTCCGGCAGTCCAAGCGCTTCCTGCAGACCTTTCGGGTCAGAATGAATGTCCGTTGGCATGGGGCAGCCAATGGCGTTGGAAACCGCAGGAAGTACTGACGACAGGTGCAACGCTCCCCCACGGGCCCCTTCAGATGGCATGTCATCTCCGTAGCATGCCGGTTCGGTCATGGTAAGCAGCTCTTCGTCGCTTGGCACTTCAACACTCATGACTCCTATTCAAGCACCGCGGTGGTACCGGCTGGTAACATTGCTAGGTTGATTACCATTACTTTTCCGTGAGGAGATTCACCGCATGGTGTCGCACCGCAAACCGGCAAAACCAGCCTTTGACCCGCGTACGGTCAAAGAGAACATCGTCGAAACACCGTTGAACGAGGAGATGAGCAAGTCCTTCCTCGAATACGCGTATTCGGTGATCTATGCCCGCGCATTGCCCGACGCCAGAGACGGTCTGAAGCCGGTGCAGCGCCGCATCATCTACCAAATGGGTCAGATGAACCTCAATCCGGATCGTCCGTACATGAAGTCGGCCCGTGTGGTCGGCGAGGTGATGGGTAAGCTTCACCCGCATGGCGATTCCGCGATTTATGAGGCGATGGTTCGTCTTGCGCAACCGTTTGCCATGCGTCTGCCCCTGGTAGACGGCCACGGTAATTTCGGATCCCTTGATGACGGTCCGGCAGCATCGCGTTACACCGAGGCTCGTATGGCCCAGGCTGCGCTTGGCATGAACGCGAATATCGCCGAAGATACAGTGGATTTCACACCGAACTACGACAACAAGCTGCAGGAGCCAACTGTTTTGCCTGCCGCGATCCCGAATCTGCTCGTCAATGGCGGTTCCGGCATCGCCGTTGGCATGGCCACAAATATGGCGACACACAATCTGGGCGAAGTGGTTGCCGCAGCCAAACATTTGATGCATCATCCTGACGCCACGTTGGAAGAGCTTATGCGCTATGTTCCCGGCCCTGATTGGCCGAGCGGCGGCGTGATCGTGGGACGTAAGGGCATTCGCGAAGCCTACGAGACCGGTCGTGGCGCGTTGACCACGCGTTCGGTGACGCATATTGAAAACGTGACCGCTCGTAAGAAGGCAATTGTCGTAACGGAACTGCCGTTCATGGTCGGCCCGGAACGTGTGTTGGAACGTATTTCCGAGGGTGTAAAGAATCGCAAGCTGGAGGGTATTTCCGGCGCAATCGACCTGACGGACCGCCATAACGGCACTCGTCTTGTCATTGAAATCAAAACCGGCTTCGACCCGAACGCCGTACTGGCGCAACTGTTCAAGCACACGCCGCTGCAAGACAATTTCACCATCAATAACGTAGCATTGGTCAACGGTCGCCCACACACCATGGGCTTGAAGGAAATGCTTCAGGTGTGGGTGGACCATCGCCGTGTGGTGATTCGCCGTCGTAGCGAATTCCGCAAAAAGAAGGCGCTGGAACGTCTGCATTTAGTTGAAGGCCTTCTGCTTGCGATGGTCGACATCGACGAGGTGATTCAGGTGATTCGCTCGTCTGACGATGCCGAAGCAGCAAAGACGAAGCTCATCAAAGTGTTTGATCTGGATGAGATTCAGGCACAGTACATTCTCGATTTGCGCTTGCGTCGCCTGACGAAAATGAGCCGCATCGAGCTTGAAGCGGAACGCGACGATTTAAAGCAACGTATCGAGGAGTTGGATCGCATTCTCGCCTCCGCTGAAGCTCTTGACGGCGTGGTGATCGCCGAAATGGACGAAGCTGTTGCCACGTATGGCACGCCACGTCGCACTGTGCTGTTGGATGAAGACGCTGACGGCAGGCTTGTGCCTGTTGTGGCGCATGGCGATGATGGCGTATCCGCCTCCGCTGTGGCTGCGGCACGCGCCGCAGCCACAGTGTCGTCCGCCGCCGCCGATGTCGCCGCCGCTGCAAAGGCCGCGAAGAAAGCCGGCGAAGACAATGCCGAAGCCATGGCTTTGCAGATCGACGACGAACCGTGCGCTGTGATGTTGTCGGCCACTGGTCTGATCGCACGCGCCTCCGAAGACGCGTTGGAACGTTGGGAGAATCGTTCTTCTGCCGACCAGCGTGTAAAGGATGATCAGATTATTTCGATCTTCCGCACGACCACGCGTTCCTCATATGGTTTGATCACATCTGCCGGCCGTCTGATTGTGGCGCATGTCGTGGAATTGCCGGTTATGTCTGCGGATGGTCCGCTCCATGTGACTGGCGGCGTTCGCGCCGAAGAGTTGATCGGCATGACGGAAAACACCGATCCAATTCGTGGTGAACGTGTGATCGCTGCGATCGCCATGCCATCCGCCGACGATTCCGGTGATAATACCGTAGAGCCCACTCCTCTTGCATTGGGTACGCGCAATGGTGTAGTCAAGCGTTGGAATCGCGAATCGCCCACCACCATGGATTCATGGAGTGTCATCGATTTGAAGGATGATGATGAAGTTCTGGCTGCCGCTGAAGCGCGTGACGAGGATCGGCTGGTGTTTGTATCCACCGACTCCTCTCTGCTGACGTTCGAGGCGAAGAACGTACGCCCGCAGGGACGCACTGCCGGAGGCATGGCAGGCATTCGCCTGGCTGAAGGCTGCTCAGCGGCTGCGTTCGCGGTAGTTCCCGCCAGCAAGGTGGCGTGGAATTATGAAGAAGGCGAGAATGGCCTGTTCTCCGCGTCTGGAGCTGTGGTGTTGACGGTTGCGGGCGATTCCGAAGCGTTGCCGGGTACGGAGAATGGTTCTGCGAAGGTAACCCCGTTGGAAATGTATCCGACGAAGGGCCGCGGTACCGGTGGCGTTCGTTCGCAGCGCTTCCTCAAGGGACAGGATACGTTGGTTCTCGCATTTGTGGGCGCATACCCAGTACACGCCTCCACGCAGGGCGGTGCCGGCGTGGAATTGCCGAAGCCGGATATGCGTCGAGATGGTTCTGGCACGGAGCTTTCCGCACCAATCGCCATCATCGGCTAACTTGTTTTTCATTGACAATGCCCGTATCTTGCGATGGCTGGGATCGTTTTGGTTTCGCCTGTGCTTGCAAGATGCGGGCATTGTTGTTGTCGACACGGTTCTGCCAGTGCGTCCGTTTCGTTCGCTTTGGCTCAGGCAATGTAACACCAAGCTAGCAGTAGAGCTTCATGCCTTGCGGGCTGTCGACGAAACCGGCCGCATGAAGGATCTGCCGATTCGCATTCCGTTCCTTTAACGACATACCGTTCATTTCGCTGAAACTGATGCTGCCACTGGGCTGTCGTTGCAATGCGTAGGCAAATTCGGCGCAAGCTGGTTTCAATATTGTCTCGTCAGTTACGAAGCTGACGATTTTATGACTCTTTGGCACGGCAAACAACACGGGTTCGCCTTGTCTGAGTACGATGACGGAGCCAGATCTACGTGCCGGTTTGAGGTAATCCTGTTCTGGCCAGACGATTGCGGAGCCAATAAGATTGGCGGGATCAGTCACATCGAGCGCCGCGCAGGACTGACTATGCCATTGCGTATCGCTACGAAGCGCGTCGATGGTTTCTCGCTCCGCGAATTGTGCCGCGCCGAAACCTTTCACGAACATGCCTCGGACCAGTGTGCCATGTTCTTCCATTCGTTTGAGTACTGGATAGAGTGATGAAAATCCTCCGGCAATCCGTTCCTTATCAACCAAAGGAGCGGCAATCACCCCATATCGATCCAGCAGCGAGTCGATGAGCGCCAACTTACGCTCCTCCACACTTGCTGCATGCGCCGCATCATCAATGCCGGTATCTCTGTTTTTAGACATGGCAGGCTCGATGACACTGCCTAGCGTTTTATTTGATAGAACGGTTCGCCCATCACCACAAGCTACAGCGGACCATAATCCACTCAAGCTCAATGGTGTTGGAGGACGCATGGTGACGCGCCTACGTGCAACACGACGAGGTGTGCGAACAGTTTTGCCTCCGTGTAGGAGCGTTCGTACTGGCGTGAACGAGCCGTTCGTCACTTTTCCTTGCCATACCAGTGACCATAGGGCTTCCTCGAACTGTTGCTCACCCCATGCGGGGAATATGATTTCGCCTGTTTCAGGGTTCACCTGCACTTCGGCATGCTGCTGCCAGATGGCTTTGGCTGCGGCTGAAAGCTGTTGAATGGGGAACGCTCCGCCACCGCTCAATGCTGCTAGCACGGCTTCCGGCATAGTCAATGTTTCATTATTTTTCAGTTCTTCCAATGTCGGTTCATATGGGTTGAGCAGCAAAGAACCCGCTGGATAGAAGGCGATATCACCAGCTTCTTTGGCGTTGGATCCACTCGCTTTCGAGCCGACCCATACCACATCCGATGATGAAATGAGCTCGTCGAGCATGCTGGGCTGATACTCACGCACACGTGCCGGGAATACCGTGGATTCCCATACCGAAGCGTTCAGGAACACGCCTTCCAACTGTTCGATGACACGCATCAGACCATCGACGCCTTCGTAGCGTTCACCTCCAACAGGACCGACTCCTTGACGATCAAGCAGAAAAGCCTGATAGACGCTCGGATCGACCGGTTTGACGGCTTTTCGGGCCCTGACAAGAGACAACGATCGAATACGCCGGAAAACATCTTTGTGGAGCCATTGCTGAATAGCGCTCTTTTCGGAAGTCTCACCTAAATCAGTGAACCTTCCTTTGATGAGTTCACCTCGAGCATCCAGCTCATCAAGCGCATGCACCGCTTGATCCGCGTCAACATCAAGTTCGGCAATCATCTTGTCGGAGGTGAATGGGCCATGCGTCTTGGCGTATCTCGTTACGCGCCCGTTGATATCTTCTTCGGCGAGATCATTCCAGAATGTTCGTTTGGCAAGCTCGTCTTCCACCTGTGTAACGGCTTCGGCATCCAACAACGATGCCATGTCCGTACTCCCTAAGAGCCGTTCCAGCACTTCCGGATCCATGGACAGCAATTGTGTGCTTCGTTCGGCCTGCGGCACGTCATACTGGTACATCACCGAGCCAACGAAACCAAACAGCATATTCTCCGCGAACGGAGACGGCGTTTCGGTAACCACTTCCGACACCAGTATCGTCCCAGTATTCAACCCGTTCATAATCGTGTGCAATGCGGGAAGATCATACACATCCTGCAGGCATTCGCGCGCGGTTTCCAGCAGTAGGGGAAAATTCTTACGGGTACGGGCCGCATTCAATAGTTGTGCGGCCTTCAACCTCTGCTGCCATAGCGGCACACGCTTACCTGGACGAGTGCGCGGCAGAAAAAGTGATCTGGACGCGCATTCGCGGAATCGGGCCATGTAGAGCACGCTTTCGCCAACCTGTGTCTCAACGATACGTTGCAATTCGTCCGCGTCGAACAGCAGCAGCTCATGCATCGGCAAATCGCCATAACCGTCCGGCAATCGTAGAACAATGCCATCGTCGGCCGCATACACTTGACCATCGAAACCAAACCACTGTTTGATTCGAGTGGTAATAGCCAACGCCCAAGGCTCATGCACGCGCCTACCGTATGGCGAGTGGATGATAATGCGCCAATCCCCACCTTCATCCTGACAACGTTCCACCACGAAATCACGATCCGAAGGAATCACACCGGTCGCCTCACGTTGTTCGTCAAGCAGTTTGGCAAGATTGCTTATGGCATTGCGATCAAGACCATCCCGCTTCAAACGTTGTGTGGCCTCACGGTCGAATCGCACTTCCGATACAGTTTGAACCGTATTCTGATCACCATTCTTTGCTGGTTCATGTCTGTGCAATCTTTGGCTGAGTTCGCGTGTCAAACGTCCTTGTGCCAATCCGAAACCATAATCGCGCCCGTCCTGATCCCCATGCCAGAATGGCAGGCGTGCAGTACGGCCTGGTGCGGGAACCACCACTACCCTGTCCCGTGTGATCTCTTGGATCTGCCAAGTCGAAGTCCCCAAGGTGATGATGTCTCCCACACGGGATTCGTATACCATTTCCTCATCCAGCTCACCTACCCGCCGAGGGCCCGGACCGGAGCCTTCCTCCGGAAGCACCACCGTGTACATGCCACGGTCAGGTATGGTACCGCCGCTGGTCACTGCCAAACGTTGCGCTCCTGGACGTGCGGAAATCAGTCCCGCTTCTTCGTTATATTGCAGCGGCGGGCGGAATGCGGAAAAGTCCTCACTGTTGTATGCGCCTGTCATCATGCCGATAACCGCATCGAACATGGACCGATCGAGATCTCGGAAAGGCGCGGAACGACGCACGCGGTCGTACCAATCATTCGTAGAAAGATCTTCCATGGCCGCGGCCGCAACAGTCTGCTGTGCGAGCACATCCAGAGGATTGCGGGGCATTCGTAATGGTTCTATAGCCCCTTCCCGCATACATTCCATGCTGGCTGTTATGCCAATAATCTGCTGTCGGGTTATAGGGAAGAACAACGCATGAGAGACTCCCCCGACATTGTGGTCGGCACGGCCCACTCGCTGCAATCCCGATGCGATCGACAATGGGGCAGCCACCTGAATCACTAGATCCACAGAGCCCATATCGATGCCGAGTTCCAAGCTGGAGGTGGCCACCACACAACGCAACTGGCCGCGTTTCAACTGTTCTTCGATCCGTTTGCGCCGATCTTTTGACACGGACCCGTGATGTGCCATGGCAATCACATCAACATCGTCATGCGATTCAACCAACATGGTGGTGGACCCCACCACCGAATCGTAATGTCCGGCAAATTGCTCACGGCCTTCCGGTGAGCCCAAATCACGGTGCTCACTCAAATCGGGCGCCTCCGAGCCCTGTTTCGACTCCGCATACATGTCGTTGAGCCGTGCAGTAAGCTTCTCTGCCAATCCACGCGAGTTGACGAACACCAATGTGGTTCGGTGCCGCAACACCTCATCGAGAATGGACCGTTCAAGAGCCGGCCATACCGAACCACCTGTAGCGCTAGTGTCAAGCATATTGCGCAATGGTTCCACGGTTCTCAAGTCCATAGCCGGAACAGCGCCGGGGTTCACCACCGTTACCGGTTGCGAACCTCCAAGGAACCGCGCTACTTCCTCAACGGGATTAACGGTTGCCGATAACCCTATGCGCTGCACTGGATGTCCGATCATATCGTCAAGGCGTTCAAGACTTAATGCGAGATGCGCGCCTCGCTTCGAACCCGCGACCGCATGCACCTCATCGACGATCACCGTCTCCACATCCGCCAATATGCTGCGCGCCTTGGAAGTAAGCAGCAGGAATAATGATTCCGGCGTGGTGACGAGAATATCCGGAGGATGGCTGACGATTTTTCGACGTTGTTCAGGTGTGGAATCACCGCTGCGCATAGCCACTTCAACATCGGGGACGGGCAGTCCCATCGCCTCGCACTGTTGAGCAATTCCCCGCAATGGCAATTCAAGATTCTTCGTCACATCGACGCCAAGCGCCTTCAACGGCGAAATATACAGCACTCTGACGTTACGCTTCGTTTTCTTGTGGGAACCTTTCTTCACAGTTCTTCGTTCCGCATGGCTCTCGGTTGCTGCGGTTTCGCCCTGAACGTCCACTCCTGCGGAACGCGCTCCGCCCGCCATAAGCCGGTCAAGAGCCGAAAGGAACGCACAGAGGGTTTTACCCGACCCAGTGGGCGCCACAACGAGCACGTTCTCGCCGGAATGGATGGCCGGCCACGCCTGCTGCTGGGCTTCGGTGGGCCGGTTGAACGCATGTTTGAACCATGCTTTGGTCGGCTCCGAAAACAAGTTCAAACATTCGCACATACGTTCGATTATCGCATCACCGTAAGACGTCACTCATCTTCGCCGTCAACCCATTCGAGCACTTCTCCCGGTTGACAATGCAATGCCTCGCATATGGCATCAAGCGTGGAAAACCGTATCGCCTTGGCCCGTCCGTTCTTCAACACCGAAACATTGACCGGCGTTATGCCTATAGCCTCCGCCAATTCACTGACACTCATTTTTCTTTTGGCGAGCATCACGTCAAGATTCACACGAATGGCCATATCAAATCACCACCGCCAGTTCGTCACGCTGTTCGATAGCCTGCATCAACAGCGAGCGCATCACCACCATCAACAGTTCGAACGCCGCGATCAGCAGAAGCGTTGCCACACCAACCGCCAGCACGACGTATGGAAATATTTGCTCGTCGACCCCTATCGCGGCCATCAGAAAGCGCGAAGGTGACAACCAGATTTGGCCAATCATCACAGCGAGCACCAGTATGCCTTCAATCCCCGCATATACGAGAATGCGATTCACCCAACGCATGGCTTTGCCGGAAAAGACATCACGTTTTTCAACTAAGGTCAGCAATCTCCACAGCGGTATCAAAGCGAACTCGAAGCAGGAGACAATCAGCACTGCGGCAACCGCATACAGCCAATGCATCGAGTCAGCGCCGGCATACTTGGAAGCAACGGCAGCGGATGCCGCAATCGCACTGACCTGCAGTCCGAGGCAGCATATTGCAATTATCACAATCAGCACACGCAATACGTCAATCACCATGGAACGTTTCGCCACGGAATTCGACATGATATTCGTCTCCTTCAATCCAATAAACCTGAATATCGATAATATTCTATCGATATTCGATATGCAAATCTTGTGAAAGTATGTTAGTCGATATTTTTCTATCGTTTTTCGATATGTACGATGACATCCAACACACTCAAGGAAGGAATTTGTTATGCCGGAACCAGCCAGCACTTCCCCATCACAAGCTCAACAATCTCAACAATCATCGCCATTACGAGAAATGCGAGAGACCCAAGAA
Organism: Bifidobacterium sp. N4G05; assembly: GCF_002742445.1. Taxonomy (GTDB): domain Bacteria; phylum Actinomycetota; class Actinomycetes; order Actinomycetales; family Bifidobacteriaceae; genus Bifidobacterium; species Bifidobacterium hominis. The sequence continues at coordinate 90,711 of NZ_NJNQ01000003.1, forward strand.
ACACCAGGCGCACAAGAAAACCAACCAACACAAGAACCATCCGCGCATCAGGAGGAACAGCTTTTGGCAAAACCTAAAATCACGCGGGAAGAAATAGCGCAACATCCCCTCGGCAAACGCGCAGTCATCACCATTGGCGCTGCATTTCTCATCACTTTCGCATTCGACCGTCTGATCTGCAGCATGCCTCCGACATGGCTTATCGGATATGAGCTGCCGGTTTTCTGGATCATCTGTGCGCTTACCGTAACCGCGCTGCACTGGAAAACCGCACGAAAACAAGTTCTTGTTTGGCTTGTTTTGGGAAGCATCGTCGCCATTGGCGTGTGGAATATGCTCGCTCACTCGACCTTGTGCTATTCGAGAAACGACGAATACGCGCTCACCACGCAATTCGTTCAACCGACATTGCTTATGCTGCACTGTCAGCTGGTCAACGGGCGTTACGATGTTCGCCGTCCACTTCAAGTTGTCTGGAATTGGTTTACCGGCTGGTTGCAGCAGCCGTTTATTCACATTCGCGATTTTGCGGAACCGTTTTCCGTCATATTCGCAAGATTCGCAGTCGCGTCGAAACAACGTTCAAAAGTGCGCGAAATCGGCATCGCGCTGCTGATTTCCATTCCATTGCTTTTGACAATCATACCGTTGCTTGTTGGTGCCGATCAAATAGTCCAATATGAGGTGTTGAACGTTTTTCGTGATTTCAATCCGATGGCGATCACTCTTCACATCATGTTCATCGTATTGCCGTGGCCATTGCTGTTCTCTTTGCTTATCAGTCTCGACACCGAGCCCGCTTCCACACCACCGGAGCAACGCTTCTCCCTCAGTTCAGTAACAGCGTTCGTGGTACTGGCCGTGACCCTGATGGTGTACGCACTGTTCTGCACCGTGCAAGTCCGGTTCCTGTTCGCGGGATTGCTCACTGACGGTTCAATCGCACTGCCAGACGGATTGACCTACAGCGAATACGCACGCAGCGGATTCTTTCAACTGCTGGCAGTTACGGCCATTAATGTGACCCTGTTCGGCTTGGCGATCACCCTCGCGCCACGCACACGCACGATCAACATCACATTGGTCGCATTGCTGGCGTTAACCGCCGTTATTCTGGCTTCAGCGGCACTTCGACTGGGGCTGTACATCAACGCATACGGTTTGACTTGGCTACGCTACCTTTCGGCATCATTCATCGCCTTGCTTGCCACTGTGATTCTGCTATGTCTTATTCGTTTGAAAACACAACGACTGCCATTGGCCGTGGCCGTGGCCGTACTGCTTATCGTATGGTATGTTGCATTCGGTTTTAGTAACCCTAACCGTATATGCGAAATCTACAATGCTGCTCATGGCATCGCAGACGCAGTGGTGGCAACGCCCTACCAGCCGATGGTCTGACCACCGCACTTTTTACGCAGGCTCTCGTGCATGATCACCATAAGCACCAGAAAAACCAACATGTACAGAGGAAACCACAGCACACTGATATGCTGTGCGATCAAGCCAAATACCGGCGGCATGCACATCGAGCCGACGTATGCGCATGCCATCTGCATGCCGACGATCGCCTGCGATTTGTCTTCGCCGAAATATGCCGGCGTGGAATGAATGACGCACGGATAAATCGGAGCGCAGCCGAGACCGATGATCATCAGCCCCACAATAGTGCCGATATTGTACGGCAGCGGCAACAACATACTAACGATACCGGTCAGCACGAGCGCCTGGCCTAGGCGAATCATAGTCGGATCGTTGAACTTCATGGTCAAAAAGCCACTCGCCAAGCGGCCTACGGTGATGCCGATGCAGAACAGACTGGCCCACATGGCGGCTGTGGTCTTGTCAATACCTTTGCCGAGCACCATGTAGCTACTACCCCACAGCATGGCCGTGGATTCCAACGCACAGTAGCAGAAGAACATCACCAGGATTTCTTTGGCACCGCGAATGGCAAGCACGCCTCGTACACCAAGCGGTTTGCGAGTTTCATCATTGACCGTTCCGTCGGATTCGCCGGAAACTTCGCCCGTCTTTGCCTCGGAGCGCTTCTTCCACAGTGGCAGGCTGAAAATAAGAATGGCGGTGAGCGCAACCTGCAGTATGGAGATGTAACGGTAGCCCCACGGCCAGCCTTGACCCGCACCCAAGGCAAATCCCATGACGTATGGGCCAGTCAATGCGCCGATGCCCCACATGGCGTGCAGCCAGCTCATATGACGGCTCTCGTAGTGAATGGCCACATAATTGTTGAGGGCCGCGTCAACTCCGCCCGCTCCCAAACCGTACGGGATGGCAAGCAGAATCAGCACCCAATAGTTCGGAGCCACCGAAAAGCCAAACAACGCCAACGCCGTCAATGCCACGGAAACCGCGGTGACTTTGCCCGCTCCAAAATGCAAGGTCATACGGTCGGAAAGCAGCGCAGAGACAATGGTTCCAGCAGAAATCGTCATGGAAATGCCGCCAGCCCAAGAGATGGGTGCACCCAAATCGACACTCATCGTCGGCCATGCGGCACCCAACACAGCATCCGGCAAACCAAGACTGATGAACGCCACATAGATTACGGCAAGCAAAAGATTGACCACGCCCCACTCCCTCTTGACTGATAGCTGCAGAAGACAATATCAGTCGTCATTGTAAACATATCTATCTACCGATCGGTAACTGCTCAATTGCACTATTTACCGCAGAATCTTCAATCCCTATCTCGCGAAACCATATACCGTCTTCGCTAAGAAAACGCCCTCCGCAACGTCTTTGACGCAACGGAAGGCGAACCATCGAAAACACCGATCAGGTATCGATCTTGGAACGGTCGAAGTCATCGGCATTCTCAACAATGAATGCCTTTCGAGGAGGCACATCGTCACCCATCAGCAAGCTGAAGATCCGACTGGCCTGTTCGGCATCTTCCATACGAATACGGCGCAGCATGCGCGTACGTGGATCCATGGTGGTGTCAGCCAACTGATCGGCGTCCATCTCACCAAGACCCTTGTAACGCTGGATGTCTTCGTTATAGCCGATGCGCTTCTTGTCAAGCTCCGCCAATTTTCCAGCAAGCTCATCGTCGGAATACGTGTAGATGTACTCCCCCTTGCGAGCTCCGGTCAAGGCAATGCGGTGCAACGGAGGCACAGCCGCATACACATGGCCATGCTCGATGAGCGGCCGCATGTAACGGTAGAACAAGGTGAGCAGCAGAATGCGGATATGCGCACCGTCAACATCTGCATCGGTCATCATAATGACCTTGTTATATCTTGCCTGTTCAATGTCGAAGCTTGCACCGGAGCCAGCGCCGACCACCTGAATAATCGCCGCGCATTCCTTATTTGACAACATCTGCGACAGCGACGCCTTCTGCACGTTAAGGATTTTGCCGCGAATCGGCAACAACGCTTGGAAGCCGGAGTTACGTGCGGCCTTGGCAGTACCGAGTGCGGAATCACCCTCCACGATGAACAGTTCAGCTACATCGTCATTACCCGGCTGGCAGTCAGACAGCTTAGGAGGCATGGACGCCGATTCGAGCGCGTTCTTGCGACGGGTCACCTCTTTGGTCTTACGCGCCTGAATGCGGGCATGCATTTCGCCGACGATCTTCTCAAGCACGCGACCGGACTGTTCCTTATATCCGCGCTTGGATCCGGTGATCATCTCGCCGAACTGCTTGTCGGTCATTTTGCTGACGATCGGCTTGACCTGCGCGGTGCCAAGCACATCCTTGGTCTGGCCTTGGAACTGCGGTTCGGCGATACGCACGGTGATGACGGCCACAAGACCGGACAGAATATCATCACGTTCGACCTTCATGTTGGAATCTTTGAGATTCACCTTGAGCTTGCGCGCATTGTCTTCAATGGCCTTACGAATCTGCTTGGTCATTCCCAACAAGTAGCCGTCCACATGCGTGCCGCCGCCGGGGGTCTCCACCACATTGACGAAACTGCGCATGGTGGTGTCGTAACCGTTGGTCCACCGCATGGCGATGTCAACGGCGCACTTTCTTGTAACCTTCTGCGCATGCAACTCGCCGCCGTCGCCAACGGCCTGGGTTTCTTCAACGTACGTGCCTTCGCCAGTAACGCGCCAAATGTCGGAAACGGCTTCACCCTTGGACAGGTAGTCCACGAAATCCCTCACGCCACCGGTATGGCAGAATTCCTCGATACGGGCATGCGTGTATTTCGATTCCTGAGGTTGTGCCACGGCATCGGTTTCCACCGTCTGACCTGCGACGGCATTTTCAGCATCGCCGCTTTCGTCGCTTTTCTGCGTTTGCGCATCGTTATCCGCTACCGGTTCCTGAGATTGCGCAACTTCCTGCGTTCCTTCAGAATCCTGAGATTTGTCGTCCGCAGTATTCGTAATATCGTCGACTTCCAGCATTTCATCGATGGATTCATCGCCGGTTTCCGGAATATTCTCGTCGATGACGGTGATTTTCAATCCCGGCACCAGGAAACTGGTTTGCCTGACACGGTCGATCAGCTGCTCGTAGCTGAATTCTGCGGTATCGTTGAAAATCTCCGGATCAGCCCAGTAACGGATGCGGGTACCGGTGGTCTTCGGACTGACCTTGCCAATGATCTCGAGTTCGGTCGGACGGTTCTTGCGCGTGCGCTTGAACGGCGCGTCCGGCGACGGATGCTCCGGATCGACGTCGGTATATACACCCGGATGACCCTGATGGAATGACATGTGATGGGTTTTGCCATCACGATCCACTTCCACATCAAGCCTAGAGCTCAACGCGTTCACCACGGACGAGCCTACACCATGCAGGCCGCCAGAGGCGCCGTACGAAGAGTTGCCGAACTTCGCGCCGGCGTGCAGCTTGGTCAACACCACTTCCACGCCGGTAAGCTTGGTCTTCGGCTCAATGTCGACAGGAATACCTCGTCCGTTGTCGGCGACTTCCACGGAACCGTCAGAATGCAGCGTCACGATGATATGGTTGCAGACACCAGCAAGGGCCTCATCGACGGAATTATCGATGATCTCCCATAAACAGTGCATCAAACCTTGGCTATCGGTGGTACCGATATACATGCCTGGACGCTTGCGCACCGCGTCAAGACCTTCGAGCACAGTAAGACTGCCTGCGCCGTAGTTGTCCTTGTCCTTCGCCATTTCCCTCATTCCGACTTGCTTATTCGCTTCGGTTTTTCAAAAACATAAAAACGTCTTGTAGATGTAAGAAGTCGAGAAATTCGACATTCCCGCCGGATTTCTCGACTTCATTCACACACGTATCGTCTGATCACTGATCAAGGAAGTCACGCAACGTCTGCGAACGAGACGGGTGACGCAGCTTCGACATGGTCTTCGACTCAATCTGGCGAATACGTTCACGGGTTACGCCATACACGCGGCCAATGTCGTCGAGCGTTTTCGGCTGACCATCTTCCAAGCCATAGCGCATTTTGATCACACCGGCCTCGCGCGGAGACAGCGTCTCAAGCACCTGCCTGAACTGTTCCTGCAACAGCGAGAAAGCAACCGCATCGGACGGTGCGATGGCGTCGGTGTCTTCGATCAGATCACCGAACTCGGAATCGCCGTCCTCGCCCAGCGGGGTATGCAGGGAGATAGGTTCACGACCGTACTTCTGCACTTCCTGCACCTTCTCGACTGGCATGTCAAGCTCGCGCGCAAGCTCATCCGGCGTAGGTTCGCGGCCAAGATCCTGAAGCATCTGGCGCTGCACACGGGATAGCTTGTTGATCACTTCGACCATGTGCACAGGCACACGAATGGTACGCGCCTGATCGGCCATGGCTCGGGTAATGGCCTGGCGAATCCACCACGTGGCGTAGGTGGAGAACTTGAAGCCCTTCTTCCAATCGAACTTCTCAACAGCGCGAATCAAACCAAGGTTGCCTTCCTGAATCAAATCCAAGAACAGCATGCCTCGTCCGGTGTAACGCTTGGCCAGCGACACCACGAGTCGCAGGTTAGCCTCCAACAGGTGGTCCTTGGCACGCCTGCCATCGTTTGCGGCCCACTTAAGCTCGCGCTTGCGCTTGAAGTCCATCTGGTCGGATTCGGTGTCCAGCAGGTGCTGGGCATACAGACCAGCCTCAATACGCTCGGACAGGTCGACTTCCTGCTCCGCGTTCAGCAGGCTCACTCGACCAATCTGCTTCAGGTAATCCTTGACAGGATCGGCGGTCGCTCCTGCTGCGATCACACGACGCTTCGGGTTGCCGGACGGAGTCAGATTCTCATCATCGTCATCGTCTCGCACCACGAAAGCGCCCTTTTCCTTGGGCTCTTCCGGCTTCTTGCGTTCCTCCTCGTCGTCATCATCCTCCGGCTCGGATTCCTCGTCATCATCGAGATCGTCATCATCATCCGAATCGACGTCATCGAGATCGTCATCGAAATCATCGAGATCGGGGTCATCCACCTGAGCGTCCTCATCGTCAAGGACGTCATCCTCAATCTGCTCCTCTTCCTTCTTGGCGGGGGCGCTCTTCTTGGCGGTGGTCTTGCGAGGGGTCTTCGTGGCAGGGGTTTTCTTCGCTGCGCTTTTCTTGGTGGAGGCTTTACGCGTGGCGGCTTTCTTCGTGGAGGTGGTCTTTTCGGTCAGATCAGCCTGTTCCATGCTTGCCGTCGTTTCCTTGGTGGCCAAACTTATCCTCCTATTGATCCTGCCAGAAGCGTATACCACAAGGACCCACTTCTGGCAAGGGCAAATCGTCAACTATGTGAGTAAACCATCTTGCAAGGACGATTATTCCCGCATAATGAGGCCTTCACGCGCAAGTCACGCCACTTTACGGCGTGTTGTTTTAGGTTTCCGATGTCCAGGCAGGCCCGATATGCCGTTCGACCGCCGAACATACGATCGCCGCCAGCGAACACCGATCATCTATCGCGAGCGCGCTGATGGCTGCCGCTATGGCGCCTTCCTGACCCATCCACCACATGATGTAGCTGATTACGGCGAACGGCTGCGCCCGATATGGTTTGGGAATCATATCGATGATGTCAAACAGCATGTTGATCGCTTGGTCGCAACGTTTCATATCGGGTCTGGCTGATGGGTCGCGGAATGCATCGCTGAGCAGCTGTTCCAAACGTTGCGCATTGCTTGGCTGCTTGGGTCGTTCGGCGAAATCCATAAGGAACTCCCGACTGGCGCGTTGCTCATCGACTATGGCGGAGATGAGGAACGCATCGCGTATAGACAGCATTTCGCCCATGCCCACTGTAATTCGTATGACCGTGTCCCTATCGAGGCTGCATTCGGTACGTGTCACGCTTACTCGGCATGACTCGTCATTTTCCGCCGACGCCTGTTCGAGTACGTCCATCCATATGAGAAACGCCTCTGATATGAGGGAGCGCACCGCTTTGCGCGTGCCATTCGATCGGCGATCTTGTTCGAATTGGTTGATGGTTTCTTTCATTTCCGTTCCGGTGATGCGTACGGTCCTGTCGATTGTCATTGTTCTGTCCTCCTTGGCATGGTTGATCGGCTTCTCTGCGCGCCGCTTGTATGGCACTATGTCTGATGCGCTGAGGCGATGCACTGTTTTTCGGGGCTTGTGGTCGGAGGATGGGTCTTTCGGCGTTTCGCACAATGGTTTCGGTACCGCAACTATTGCAATCATTGAGCTTTGGTCTTGTCGAACGCCTGTGGATAACTGTTGGTATGACTAGCTCTTCCGATTTGGAACAGATTGAATCGCGCATTGTTTCGTTAGTGAAGGATTTTGCGTTCCTTCATGTGGACGATTCGGTTGCCTCTTCCTGCAAGCCCATCGCAGACATGGTCGCCATGCAAGCGGTCACTTCAAGTGAGGGCGGCAAGCGACTTCGCGCCTTGCTGACGTTGGATTCGTTCCGCGCGTTCGCTTCGGAGGATGTGCTGGAACGCGATTTCGATGCGCTACTTGATTTGGCGTGTGCCGTAGAGGTTTTTCAGACCGGCGCCCTGGTGCATGATGACATCATCGATGATTCCGATCTGCGTCGCGGCAAGCCATCCGCGCATCGTGCGTTTTCCACCAATACGCATAGCGAGACTATCGGCCATGGTTTGGGCATCATGCTTGGCGACATGTTGGCCACGGCGAGCGTGGATATCGCGGATAAGGCCGCATCCAAGCTTACTTATGGTTCCAATGTGGTTGCGGCGTTGCTTAATATGCATCGCGAGGTCGAGGTTGGCCAGGTACTTGATTTAGCGGTGGAGCTCAACCCGTTGAACGATCCGAACGAGCTGGTGGAGGCTTCGTTGAACGTATTCCGTTGGAAGACCGCCAGCTACACTACCATCGCCCCTCTGGAATTCGGCATGCTTGCCGCTGGTTTAAGCAAGGATGATGCTCGAAGGCAAGCATTGGCGGTCGGGTTGCCGCTCGGTTTGGCATTCCAGCTTGCGGATGACCTTTTGGACGTTGTCGGATCAAGCAGGAATACCGGAAAACCTGTTGGCGGAGATATTCGCGAAGGCAAGCGTACCGTGCTTCTCGCCGATGCCATCAACGCTGCGGATGATGGGCAGCGACGTGAGCTTATCGACATGTGGGAAGCCGATTCGCGTTCCGAGACTCAAGTGCAACGCGCCATTGAACTGTTCGGGCAGACGGGAGCCATCGCGCAATCCCGCAACAGAATCGCGGATCTGTGGCATGCGTCGAAATCGGCTATCAATGCGCTTGATCTTTCTGAGTATCGCAAATCGCCGCTCATCGAGGCTTGCGCACGTTTTGTACCTGACGTACGTGCAAATGCGTGACGAGATCCGCGTGTCTTCTGACTGGTATCCGGACAGGACGCGCGTTCGTTGCATAATCCGCAAACCTCTGCTTGTAGACTACAAATGAGAACATTCAGCGTGAAGCGTTTTGAAGAAGGAACCGCAGCAATTAACCATGAGTGAAGCTCCACATGCCCCCGAAGGTCAGGTCATCGAAGGCCGGTATCGGGTCGTCAGCAGAATCGCCGATGGTGGCATGGCCACGGTGTACCAGGCGGTAGACGAGCGCTTGGGGCGCACAGTCGCCATCAAAATCATGCATACGCAGCTGGCTCAGGGGCCGCACCGTGATCAATTCGTGGAGCGTTTCCACCGCGAGGCACGCTCCGCGGCCGCCATCGCCAACCCGCATATCGTGCAAGTGTATGATACCGGCGAATTCGACGGTCTTGACTACCTCGTCATGGAGTATGTTCACGGCGTAAATCTGCGCTACGAAATGAACCAGCAAGGCACGTTCAGCGTTCGTGAAACGTTACGCATCATCGGTGAAACGTTGGATGGCCTTGCTTCCGCACACCGTGCGGGCGTGGTGCATCGCGACATCAAGCCGGAGAACATTCTGCTCAACGACCGCGGCCATGTGCAGATCACCGATTTCGGTTTGGCCAAAACGGTTTCGCAGGCAACGCTTTCCTCCACTGGCATCCTGCTTGGAACGGCCGCATATCTGGCGCCGGAAATGATTGAGAGGAACCAGGCCACGCCTCAAGGCGACTTGTACTCCGTAGGCATCATGGCTTGGGAAATGCTCGCAGGCAAGGTGCCGTTCACTTCGAACAATCCGGTGACATTGGTATTTAAGCATGTTCACGAGGATGTGCCAAGCATCGTTACCGTCTGTGAGGGCATCAATGCCAATGTGGCTGCATTCATCGCTCACCTCACGGCGCGCGCGGTCGAAGCACGACCCGCAGACGCTTCCGCCGCACTGGCCGAGTTGCAGCGACTGCAATCTATACTCGCGGTCAGCGATTGGCAGTATAAGCTTCCCGCGGCAAACGTCAACATATCGCCCAATACCACACAAGCAGAAGATGCCGCTGCCCCGATGAATGAGGGTAATCCGGCTCCACCCACTCCCCCGGCCCCGCCAACGCAACAATTCGACGATCGTACACGCAAGCTGGACAGAGTCAAACCGAACATGACGACCGTCATGCCAGTGCAACAACAGAACGTTGACCCCGAGGCGACAACGCGCTTCTCGCTGCCGCTGGATGGAGACGTCAATACCGCAGACGGCAGTACGAGACCGCAATCCCCTGCCATGCAGAACGGCGATTACAGCAATGCGGGAAAGGACAAATCTTCGAAAAAGCATCGTACGCCGCTGATCGTCGCAGGTGTGGCTGCGCTTCTTCTGACGTGTGGCGCAGGCGGCTGGGCATGGTGGTGTTACCAGGGGCCTGGCAGTTATTGGACCATGCCTCAGCCGGATGGCATGTCGTGCAGCGATTCCGTAGCCTGCCCCATCACTGGTGTGAAATGGAGCGACTATGAGAGTCTGCTAAAGGTTTCTGATATCGAATATGAAGTGTCGGAAAAGTATAGCGATTCCATAACGGAAGGCGATATCATCTCTACCGATCCGGCGAATGTCGGCGATCGTGGCAGCAAGCGTCGCGGTCAGAAGGTCAAGGTCGTGGTTTCCAAGGGAGTCAGGCAGGCGACGGTTCCCGCCGACATTCTCGACGCGACCAGCGCATCCGGCAAGGATCCGATCAATGCGTTGAAGAAGGCCGGATTCGATAATGTCGAGCAGACCACTGCTTCCGATGACACGTATTCCATGGAGGTGCCGCAGGGGGCATTGCTGTCGTTAAGCGTGGATCCCGGTGCCACATTGCCGCATAATACGACGATCACCGTCACCGTGTCGCAGGGACCAAAGCCAGTAACCATGCCTAATATTGTCGGCAAGACGAAGGATGAGGCGCAGCAGACGATGGATGACCTCAAACTCACTGCCAATTGGACGGAATCCTTCGACGATAAGATTCCGCAAGGCCAGGTGATTTCCACTTCCGTCAGCAACGGCAATACGCTGCATTGGGGAGATAGCGTCGACGTAGTGGTCTCCAAAGGACCGGAAACCATAACCTTACCGAATTATGTGGGTCAGAAAGCCTCTGACGCCAAAGCTGCGTTGGAGAAGCTTGGATTCACGGTCAAAGTGAGTTCGAAGCTCACATTGGACGCCAGCCAAGATAAGAAGGTCGCTTCGCAGGATCCGGTAGGTGGCACCGAAGTACGTATCCGAGACGAAAATGGAACCCCGACCACCATCACATTGAAAATGTATTCCTCACTGTTCTAAAACGTGGGGGAATCGCCGGATCCGGCAACGTGTTTCCTCACAACAGAGTGAGCCCGTCCGATTTCCCGGATGGGCTCACTAATGGCGTTCCGTCTCCGCTTTCAAACCATCTTTGCGGCTGCGTGACAACGACGAAATTCAGTCCTGCTTCAACTGCTCTTCCGCTTCCTTGGCCGCCTTAAGCTGTTCCTTGACTTTTTGTGCGTATTCGTTCACATATTCCTGACCACTCATCTTCTGAATCTCCATGGTCACACGGTCGGTAAGCGAACGCAGGTCGTCATGCGTGATCTGGTCCAACGGTTTTTTTTCAACCTCGATCGGCTTGCCGTAAATCACCATGGTCTTGCCTTTGTTGGGAATGACCTGCCCTGGCTTCTGCAATTCTCGGGAGCCGATGATAGCGGCCGGAACAATCGGACATCCGGTTTCGAATGCCAGACGCGCCGCACCGGTGTGGCCTTTATAGAGACGCCCGTCAGGACTGCGGGTGCCTTCGATGTGGATGCCGAACAGGTGGCCGTCCTCAATGATTTCACGGGCATGGTTCAGCGCGCCCAACGACTTGGAACCACCGGAACGATCCACGGGGAACACGCCAACGGATGTGAACCACCATTTCTTGAACTTGCCTTTGATGCCTTTACCTTCGAAATATTCGGCTTTGCCCATGAAGTGAATCATGCGTGGGCTGGTCAGCGGCAACAGCGCGTCGTCGATGACGGCAAGATGGTTGGCCGCAATAATGGCACCGCCTTCGCGAGGAATGTTTTCAAGCCCTTTTGTGGTCGGTCCCAAACGGTGGATGGCGATCGGTCCTAGGCCTTTAACGAAAAACCAGTAGAGCATTCTTCACGGTCCTCCCAGCGGATGGGCATCCGCTTGATTAAAGTTATCAGTATGACTGACCTCAACAATAGCAATGCCGACGAAGAACACCCAAATGCCGAGTCGCATGGCGGAGGGAATGCTCCCTCCTCTGATGCGAACGATCTAGATGCCGCTTGGGCAGAGTTCGCCAGTTCCCATGCCGACGATTTGAAGGCCGTGGAACACTCACGGAATGCGAAGCGTTTCGAGAAGCATGCGCAGCGACGTGAAAAAGAGGCGCTGCTATCGATTCAGGATCTGGATCAGGGTACATTCACCGACGATATGCCGCAAGGTCGTGGACCACGCGATTTCACGGGTTCCAGCTGGCTGGACACCGATAGCGTGATGGACCGTTATGGAGATGATTTCGTGCCTCCGAGTCCCGAAATCGGACATGTCAAGCTTTCGAAACTCGTGTTCTGGGCGTTGCTGGTCGCCGGAGTCATCGGCATCATCGCTTCCGCATTCATGCCTGCGTTGGCGGCGATTCTGGGATCGATTTTCGGCTTGTGTGCATTGGTTGGCGCCGCAGGGCTTATTGTGCAGCACAAGGGACACTCGCAGACTCGCTTTGATGAGTTTGATGATGGCGCGAGGGTCTGATTTCGCTCTTTTCTTCATCGAGCATATTTTCAGAACATCATAAGAATCCTGGCAACGAGTTTTCCATATCGAAAGCCTCGCATCAAAAAATGCGTGTGCAGCACCGGATATTTCGATGCCGCACACGCATTATTATTCAGTTATTGGCAAATATCGATCAGAAAGTCTTGAATCAGGCATTTTTCTTCGACTGAGCGGTGGCAATCCACTGATCAAGCAACGCAGATGCCTTACCGGAGTCGACGGTCTCTTCGGCGATGGCGTAGGCCGCTTTGAAACGATCGGCGAGGCTGGCTTCCGTTGGCACCAAATGTCCATCGGCGACAATCGCGGATGCCGCATTGAGCAGAGCGGTGGTACGGAACGGTACGTCCTTGCCTGCGAGGAAGTCACGGAATAGTTGGGCATTAAGCTCCGGTTCACCACCCTTGAGGTCGGCGACGGTCACTTTGGAGAGACCGAGTTCAACGGTTGGATCAAATTCGTTTTCCGTGACCTTACCGTCCTTGAACTCCCAGATGGATACCGGGCCAGTCGGAGCCATCTCATCCAAGTCTTCGTTGGAGGTGTAGACCATACCGGTCTGACCGTTCGCCGCATATACTTCGGCCATAATCGGACTCATCTTGCGATTGGCGCAACCGACCGCCATATGCTTCGGAGCGGCAGGATTGGTCAGCGGGCCCAGCACGTTGAACACGCAGGGCACTCCCAGCGCGGCACGAATCGGACCAACGAAACGCATCGCCGGATGGAAGGTGCGTGCGAAAGCGAAAGCGATGCCGCACTCATTGCCGACTTGGGCAACCTGCTCCGGCTCCAGATCAAGAGGCAGTCCCAACGACTCGAAGCAATCGGCGGTGCCGCACTTGGAAGAAGCTGCGCGATTGCCATGCTTCACGACTTTCACTCCGGAGGCGGCAGCCACCACCGCACCCATAGAAGACAGGTTCACCGTCGCAGCGCCGTCACCGCCAGTGCCGACAATGTCAGTAGTTTCGCCGGAGACATTCAATGGGATGGCGTGCCCCACCATCGCCTTGGCCGCGCCGCGTACCTCATCGGCGGTCAGGCCGAGCTGCTGCTGCGTGGCGAGCACCGCGCCCACGGCGGCGGGATTGGCGTTACCCTGCATCAGATCATCGACGAACCATTCCGATTCCTCCGCGCTCAAATGGTCTCCCCCAACCAGTTTGGTGAGAATCGACTTCCATGTGATCTCGGCCATAGTATCCTCCCCTGGCTTCACGCCAAGCGCTTCGATTGTGTTTCCGCCGCATATTCTAACCGCCGGATATTGCGTAAACCGTTCCCGTCCGCATGACGGTATGATTCATAACTTCCGCCCACCATCCTGTGGTTGTCCAGAGCGCTTCCCATTAGTTATGCGAGGTAATTATCCAAGATAACCAATATCGAGGCATCATGAGCAAACCCGCGGAGCGCAACGTCCACAACGCCGACACACCGGACTTCAGCGTGCCGGACGACGGCCACGGCACACCGACCTCCAACACGATTGGCATTCTGCTCGACGCCTGCCAGACCGCCAAACGAATCACGGAAGCCTTGCTGCCGCGGTCGCCGGCACCAAGGACCAATGTCCTGGCGCGAGCACGGCGGGAAACCGTCCCATCTTTTAGACATGTCCCACCGCACGACTTTCCGCTCCGCCGAAACGCCGTGCCGGACGACCAGGATTCCATCGTCGCCCGTATCGGTGGCGATGGGGAGCATCACACGAGCAGGAAGAAAGGAACATCATGGCCGCATCATCCACCACATTCGAGCGCACGAACATGCGCCGCCGGAATTCGGCATCGACGCGGCGACCGTGCAGTGGCTCACCACCGGCTACATGCTGCTGTTGGTGGCGATCGGCCTGGCATCGCTCATCATGGCGGTGAGTTTCTTCTCCGAATGGAACGGCGACTGGCTCGTATGGGCCTTGCTGGTCGTCTGCGTGGCGGCGTTGGCCGTGTTCGCACGCATGCAGCTGAAGATCATCCATCCGTTAACCGGCATTTTCCGTCGTTTGCCGCCGTGGCCGATGCACTTATATCCAAGTAATGGCCTCCCTCCGTCATAAACCTCTGATATGGCGATGGGAAGTTAACATTCTGCGATGTCGCGGCAGTACCAGTGAAGGCGAGCAACCGCCCGCCCGAACAAAATCATCGTTTTCCTACAAGGAGAAAATTATGACGGACAAAATGGTACTGCGAACGCAGCAATGGCTGAATCAAACCTACGGTGGTGATTCGCGTTTCAACAAGGTCGCCGAGGATGGGCAGACCGGCTGGTCGACGATTTACGGGTTGACCCGTGCATTGCAGATCGAACTGGGTATCCAGAACACGGCGGATAATTTCGGCCCGTCCACGCAACGTCTGTTCGTCCAGCGGTATCCAAATGGTGTGCAGGAGCAGAAATCCGGCGATACCGCCACGTCCAACGTGTATTCCATCATCCAGGGAGCACTCTGGTGTAAGGGATACTCTGCCGGAAGTGACGAAATCACCCAGCATTTCTACGGCGGCACCGGCAAGGCAATCAAGAATCTCAAAACCGATATGGGCATTGGCGGCGATTCCAGCGTTGACGTGGGCATCATGGGTGCCCTGTTATCCATGAAACAGTTCGTGCTGCTCGAATCGTATGGCGGCCTCAACGCCATTCGGCAAGCGCAGCAGCAAATCAACAACAAGTACCGTGACTATACGGGCATCATTCCGACCGATGGCCTGTACGGGCGCGAAATGAACACGGCGCTCATCCAGGTGCTTCAGGCCATCGAAGGTTTTACGCCCAGCGAGGCCACCGGCAATTTTGGTAGTGGGACTAAGTCTCGTCTCAAAACCATCAGCGCCAGCAATGGTACCGGCGATAATCCGCAGTGGGTCTGGTTGGCGACTGTGGCTTTGGTGTGTAACCGCATCGCGGCGGTCATCAGAACCAGCTGGTACACTGGTCTGTCCGATCAGGTCACGGACTTTCAGCGGCAATATGGGTTGCCACAGAACGGTACCGTCGATCCGACCACGTGGATGAGCCTGCTTACCTCCAAGGGTGATCCGAACCGGCCTTGTGTGGCGTGCGATACCCGTTTTGAAATCACCGATGCGCGACTCGCAACGTTGAAGGCCAACGGATACCAGATCGTGGGACGGTATCTGACCGAGCCTGGGCAAAGCAGCTTGGCACCTGCCGATTATTTCAAGGCGATTCGTCCGGGCGAGCTGGAACGCATCACCAAGGGCGGCATGAAGTTCTTCCCGATCTTTCAGGAATACTCCACCAAGCTGGCACACTTTACGCCCGCGAACGGTGCTGCTCATGCCAAGTCGGCACGTGAAGCGGCGCAGCGGTTGGGCATCCCGCCGACGCATATCTATTTTGCCGTGGACTTCGACGCCACTGACGACCAAGTCACCAGTAACATCCTGCCGTATTTCAGGGCGGTTTTGGCTAATCTCGGAGGTGGATATAAGGTCGGTATTTACGCATCCCGTAACATCTGCACTCGCGTTATCGAGGCCGGTTATGCGGGTTATGCGTTCGTGTCCGACATGTCCACCGGGTTCTCCGGCAATCTGGGGTTCCCGATCCCAGATAATTGGGTATATGACCAGTTCACTGAAATCAGTGGTTATCAGGGACAAGGCTGGGATCTTGACCGCGTTGCCTATTCCGGCAAAATGCCTGCTGTATCCTATGTGAAGCAGACGTCGGCTGGTGGAACGACCATCGATCAGGGAACTAACTACGATCAGATGGGGCCGATTGACCTGATCTGGCATCTTGAGAAACGGTTCGATGAACTGCGCGCTCAAGGAAAGGTGGGGCAGGACTATGTGGCCAGTGGAACCACTGGAACTTGGGTGACGGTCCCGACATGGCGATGCATGCTGAACTACCTGTCCAAGGATTACCTGCGCGACGGAGGAAATGGTTCAACTATCGAATGGTCGGTATCAGCCGAAAGTTTCCGCAAGGCGGATGCCGCAATCCTCGAACAGGATGCTACGGCGTCTGCAATCATCAAGTCGTTGGATCGCTATATCGGTTCGTGGCGGCAGTCCATGATCGATGTCAATGGGGAAAGCGTGGATTTGTCGCATATGTGCGTCACGACGCTGGGATATCTCAATGGACTGGTCGTTCCGGATACGTGGACCGGCTGGGCGGGCGACTTGGGTTCGGCCATGAGTAACATTCAGAAAGCTAAGGATTGGAACCCGCAGGCCAGCATTGATGTCATCGCCGAAGCCTTGGTAGGTGCGGACGACAACTATCGGCAGCAGGGCGCTCTTCAGGGGCTTACGCTTGACAAACAGGTGGATGGAACATGGCAGACCGTCAGCAATACCTGCAATCGTGACGACCTGTGCTGTGATGGCGATGCCATTTACTTCGCCGACACGCTTAAGAACGGTAACGGCAGCGACTCTCACCTGTTGTCCCAGACCATGCGCAGCTACTATAACGCGCCGAACCAGTTGTCTGACCGTTTCAAGCGAATCGCATGGAGCATGGGTGCCAGTGATAAGGCGGCGGCAGTAAGTGCATTCCGCGGTGTCGATTGGCAGCAAATGTTTACATGTTGGCTCCTGACCCATTCATACGATACCCCTGATTCCGTGATTGATGCGGCATGTTCGGCATTGGCGGAGTTCATCTTCTAATCGATACGGTTCCGATGTGGGGCTGGTTTGCGACAATGTGTGCGATAAAGCCAGCCCCACGCCGGTCCTTTGTTACCGATTGTGTCTATTGTCGTATGCGCGGCAGATCAGGTATAAAATGTAGAAGATGGTCGGGATGCTGTATCCGCCCATGGAGACTATGAACAATATTCCATTCGTAAATGAGCCAGTCAGTAGCTCTATGATGGCGGTCCACAAGGTAAGCCTTGATGATATGAGCGTTATTGCCTCCGCTATGCTGACCAGTGTTGTTGCGTAGGTGAGTATAGCGGTGCCGGCGAGCCACAGAGGATTCCACAGAGTTCGGATTTTGCGCGTCAACAGCAGGGCCGCGAAGGGGATGAGTATGCAACCGGGGATGGCGAGTATCACATACGCAAAATAGGTAAATAAACCAATAGCGGTATACAGCACGCATATTGCAGCAAACACAATCGCGTATATCACGGCCGCTATCACTGGATTCCGCATGAGTGGGTTCTTCTGGTCCGGTGAGTTCTGCGCGAACGTCACCTGTACATCCGGGTCGTGCCCGGCCGAATCGTGTTTGCCTGTGGCCATGCAGCCGCTGTTTTTGCTGTCATTCCCGTCGTTCTCTGCCATGATGCCCCCCTTGTATGTTTTCAATGTATCTGTTCCGCAATGTCTGTGCATAATTTTCGCCTTTACCGTTGCCCAACGCCGGTTCTTTGTTACCGATTGCGGCTGTTGTGGTATGCGCGGCAGATCAAGCCAAGGATATAGAAGATGGTCGGAATTGTATACCCGCCCATGAAAAGCTGGAACGATAGTATGTCTGAAAATGAGTTGGTCAGTATTTTTACCATGCTAAACCATAGGGTGGCTTTGGGAGGTATGAGCATTAGCAAGGCTGCCATGCTTACTAGTGTCATCGCGTAGGTGAGCGCGGTGGTGCCGGCAAGCCACAAGAGATTCCATGAGGCGTTGATTTTTCGTGTCAGTAGCAGGGCTATGAAGGGAACGATTGCATAGCCGGGAAGTATTATCAGTAAAAATCCCCAACAGGCGGATAAGATGCTGCTATACAGTGCGCATGTCATGGTAAACACGCCTGCATATATAATGGCTGCCGACACCGGGTGTGGTGCATGTGCGTTGTCCTGTTTCGGTAGTTCGAGTCCGGCTATACACTCGCTGTCGCTCTTACTGGGTTCTGGCATGATGTTCTTCCCGTGTGAACAATCCGGCTGTTTTGTGATGTGTCTGTGCATGGCCTGATGTTTACCGTCGCCCAACGCCGGGCCTTTCCGCTACGTCGACCACGCCGTCCAGATATCCGTAACGCCCGTCAGTCTGGTCTTTGGTGAAGGTGATGACGTTGACGTTTCCGCTGAAATCCAGTTCGCCGATATGATCGGTGTTTTCCAATATGATGATCTGCTGGTTTGCCGCCTGCAGTTTAAGATGCTCGAACAGGCCGCTTCTTAGAGAACCGTTCGCTGTGTACGTGCCTTCGTCGAAGCCCAGCAACGGGGTATCGATGAGCAACCATCCTGGAGCATGAACCGAACGGCGGTTCAAGTAATCATGGAATGCCAGCATCATAACCGTATTGAAGAATGCACAATATCCTTTTCCCTGCTCTTCAGCCTTGCTGTATCCGCCGATTTCGATGTCGAATGTTTCCCGGCTGAAACCGACGTTATCGGTGCCGGAAAAGCCGGAATCCTTGAGGATTCCGCGTATGGTGGCACCCATCGAATAATAGAAATCCTCGTGGAACCATTCTCTTGGCCGATAT
The DNA here is from genome assembly GCF_002742445.1 of Bifidobacterium sp. N4G05. Lineage (GTDB taxonomy): Bacteria > Actinomycetota > Actinomycetes > Actinomycetales > Bifidobacteriaceae > Bifidobacterium > Bifidobacterium hominis. The sequence goes on from NZ_NJNQ01000003.1 coordinate 109,757, forward strand.
TTCTTGTAATCGACCTTTTCCTCGTCGGCACCATCAAGAGTAGCTTGAAATCTTTTACGCAAAGCAGTCAGCTCGGCATATTCTGCACGAATTCTTTCTGACTGGGCAAGCCCATCAAGTCGTTGTCGTATTGTTCGGGCCTCCGGCTCAAGATTCCGGTGCAGCTGTTCCATATTGGACTGATGGGCGTTTTGCGCTTCGTCGATGCTCTGTGTCACTTGGATTCTTGCTTGGCGTAAGGATTCCTGATCCTTGGCCACACCATTACGAAGTTCGCGAATGCGGGACATTTCATTTTCCCGAGCACGAATGTCTTCTTCACTCGGTGGATCGATATGGACGGTGCTGTGGCAGAACTGACAAACATCGGGATAAGGTTGTTCCCGGTTATGGCGCATTGCCTGCAACTGCAGATCAAGGCGTGCCAAATCGGAATCGTATTGCCCTAGTAGGGTTTCACGCTGGGCGAGCAATACGTCCAGACGCTCGTTTTCCTGATGCAGTGCGCTGATGTGTTCAACGAGTTCCGCATCTTCATCAATGGTTTTTCGACGCTGTTGTTCCAATTGCTGTAACGTGTTGCGCAGTTTCTCAATATAACTATCGACGGTTTTGCCTTCGGTAGCCGCGTCCCGTTCAAGTTGCTCAAGCTGTTTGATGCGGGGCTCGATGATATCGAGTTGGCTGAAGATGAATCGTTCCACCGCTTGCCTGCGTGCATGGCGCTCGGCGGAACTTTCCTGTCTTGCCTCATCATTGAATGTTTCATCTTGAGCGAGGACCAGCAAAGCGGACAGGTTCTGCGTCATCGTTGTGTTGCGGGTGGTTTTGGGCAATAGAATCGATGGTTCGGAGCGAACGATCTGATCTTCGGGAACAAGCAGCAAATGTCGGATGGCATTCCAAGTAAAGGCCACGGTTCTGTAGGCCTCATTGACTGCGATTCTTCGTGCCTCATCAACGTCCAGCATTGTTAGCAGTACCGAGTTGATTGGTCGTTTGTTTTTGCCTCTGCGTGCGACCGTATAATCTCCCGGTTCCACATCTGAGTCAGTCGAAGAGACCTGAATCGTTTGCGAAGCCAACGAGCGTTGTAATGTCACTTCTCCGTGTTCGGTACTGAAGGTGACGGATGCTCCTGCATATCCGGTGACATCCGTGAATGGTATGGCGTTTCCGCCGCATACGAAGCTGATCGTTTTCGCAATCCCGGTTTTGCCGGTATTCGACGGGCCGATGATGCAATTCAATCCCTGCTGCAAATCAATGGTTGAGGCATTGCCATCGTTCCGAATCGCCTTGACTTGACGAATCCACATTTTCCCCATCTTGGTTACCGGCTTTCCAGTATTCGTTCTATTATCGAATAGTAATTCAGCGTCGCCAATGTTTCGATGGCATGACGATAAGCCATGACATATTCTCCATGTAATTCGTTGGCGAATTGCATGCACGTCGGGCTTGCGGAATAACTGGATCCGACATCTTCGGTGATGGCGAAACCTATGATTACCAGCCTGTTCAGCCCTCTTCGTACACGTTTGCGCCTGGCATCATACTCTGCTGTGGCATAAGGGTTGTCCCCGTGAAGGTTACTATTGCCAAAGCCCATGACCTTCATGTAAGTTGCGGCAAAATCCATGACCGTGATTTCATCCAATGTTGCAGGGTGTGGCAATAAGGACAGGCATAGCGTAAGACGGGTTGCGGTTTCGCTCGGGGTGTTGAACAGGGAATCACTCATCGGCGCTCACCCATTCCAGTCGAGTGTCATTGACCAGCATGTGGCATATGCCTTTCTTCTCCGCGGCTTTGACGATGGTTGGAAAACGGGTGATGACGGAACCGGAAAGGGGAAGAATCGCAGCTTGGTTCAAGGTTGCCAGCATTCTGGCCAGCCCATCGTCATATTCTTCGTTGCATACGTCGCAGACTCCATCGTAGAGGTCGTCTTTCATCGCATGGAACTCGGTTTCACCATCATCGATGACATCTCTCATGTTCCGCCGCAGTCCTTCTGCATTGTAAAAATACCCACGCTGCCGGTCATATTCCTTGCGCTGTCGGTCGGGCAAATCATCTCGGGACCGGATTTGCCTGTGCAAGTGTTCGGCGTAGGCCGATTCCATTTGTGCAAGATACGTTCTTTCCACATTGAAATCCGGTGATTCTGGTGGGGATGGAGATTTCCGCCATGCCACGGCTGAACGCCCAAGATGGAGCTTCCCTGATGAGATGTGTCCTTCGGCCAGCGGCAGATCATCCAGCAATTCAAATTCCGGCTGAAATGCGGTGCCGTCCACCAGAAGATCACGATTGTCGGCATTCGCTTCCAAAATCTCGAACAGCCAAGTGCTCACTGCGGATGGGAGTTTGTCAATTGACGGGGCTTTGATGTTCACCTGACCGAGACAACGCTGAAACTGCGATAGCGCGTCAATACCAATATCGTCAAACAGGCTTTCCACTCGGGCCTTATCCAGATGCTGAAAGAATTCAGAGGCCTTCCATTGCGGTAGTTTTCTGCATCCGTTGAAGAACTTCACCAAATCCGTTTGGTTGATACCCGCCCATACGCCTTCATTGATTGCCGTCTTCGCCTTTGAATAGTGCCTTTTGTTTACGTCTGATGTGTCTGTTGCGCTTGATTCAAGGATGACATCGAAGAAATCTTTCATGAACCCTTTTTTCTGTGTGCTGATTCCGCGGCTTTCCCCACTGACGTAGGGCCGAACGAATGTGCAGAACACTCCTAAAGCATATGTGCCGTTGGGCTTATCCATCGTTCGTCTCCTCCTCGCCTTACGTCGTCTTATTTCGTCTTCGGTTCTGATAGGTCAATTTCCTACGATGAAAACAGATGCGGATGAAGCCTTGTCATTACTGGAATTACGGCCAGTATACGACGAATCAGCCGCATTCGTTTCGGAACTCTGCCGAATGGCGAAAGGAGATGGACATGTAAATCAGTTACGACCGTGAATTCTTATTGCTAAGGCTCGTATTCGGAAACGGCCGTTCGAATATCAGTGACTTATGTATGGCGTAATCGCTGTCTGCATTTTTACTCCACGGCGAAGCTGGCTGTGGTTCACAATCCGTTTTGAGACCTGCTTATCGATATCGGGCGAGATGCCGTCTGTCAGTGTGCATATAACTGGCAGACACATCTCGCTTCATTGTTTTCAAGGCTGGTCTCATATTGCGTCAGCAGGTCTTGAGCAACTTTATATGAGCAAGGCCCAAGAACATGAAGCTTGTTTTTAAGCATGAGGCCCCTATTGCGGGCAATGCATCCGTTACTGAAACATATGAACTTACCCAGGAGGAACTGCTTCCGATGATTAGACGCGATCGTGCGCTGCGTGCTGCGGCTGAACACCGCGACGAAGAAGAGCTGGAATTCCGTGCGCCGCAATGCATTTTGCAGGAACTCTGGAATGCCGAAGAGCGTGTGGCGCACTCCTGGCACCGTTCCGATCGCGTTGGTGGAAGCGCATGGTCGTATGAGGAAATAGCCGGCATCAACCGTGAACCGCAAGAGCATTCGTTATCTCCGGAAGAGCTGCTCATCGAATACGAGACGGCACAAGAACGGGAGCAAGCCGTTCGTCGGGTTCTTGAAGCTTTGCGGACGCTTCCCGATGGACAGCGGAAAGCTGTGGAAAATGTGTACTTCCGCAACCTATCCCAATCCGATGTAGCTCGCAGTAGTGGGATTTCACGTGCAGCCGTTTCCAAACAAATCAATGCTGCTATCAAGAAACTGCGGCGAGTCTGCGACGTATCTGTGAAAGTACGATCGCTTCAAGGTGACTCTGACTTGACTGCATCGAAATAATCTGGAGGCAGGCAACGTGGTATTCGTTTCAGCATTCTCCATACTCGGGAAATCGTTTCGGCGGATGCCGAAGCGTTACCCGAAAAAACAGACGATATGACAGCAAATAAGACAGTGGGCAGTGGGTCCGTTGCCGTGGACGTATTGGCTATGGAGATGGAGACCTCGGTCCCTTTGTAAAAAGACCTGTTTTCAACTGGATTTGCGGACCGGAGGTGCGCATTCCAGACACAGAGGCCATGGGCGACATCGATTTCGGGGAATGACATCCGCTGTGTGAACCCCTGATATGGCGATGGCCCAGACAGTATGAAACACACCGACGGGGCCATCGCCTTGGCTTATGCGAAGCGTCATGCCTCGTTCTGTCCGTGGCACATCTTGTACTTGCGACCGGAACCACACGGGCACTGGGCGTTCTTGCCAGTTCCCGGGAAGGTACGGCCATCCGCCCATGGGGAGTGCAATTCCGCGCTCTTCGGACGCTTGTTGGCCGGAACTTTGCCTTCGGCGTGGCTGATCGGCTGCATGCCAACGATGCCAGGTTCGTTCTTCTGCTCGTCGGCCAGTTCGTCGATGACGGTCTTTTCGGACTCATCATCGGTTTCCGGCTCGGCAGGAGCAATTTCGCCGGTAGGTTCGGTCTCGCCTTCCAGTCCCATCACCGCTTCAGCCGCGTTCACGGCCTCATCCTCGTCAGATTCAGTGTCGGTGTCTTCGGTAGTGGCGACACGATCGATATCGACATGGAACAGCAACTGGATGGTCTCCTCCTTGATCGCTTCGATCATGGAGTTGTACATCTGATAGCCCTCGCGCTGGTATTCGACCAACGGATCGCGCTGACCCATGCCACGCAGCCCGATGCCATCCTTGAGATAGTCCATCTCATACAGGTGTTCGCGCCACTTGCGGTCAAGAACCGCGAGCACGACACGACGTTCCAGCTGACGCAGACCCTCTTCACCAAGCTTGCCTTCGAAGTCGGCATACTGGTCCTTGGCGTCGGAAACGATAAGCTCCTGCAGGGCCACGACGGCCTTGTCTCCCTTGAGCTTGGAGACAGCATCCTTGGCTGCTTCTGAATCAACGGCAATCGGGTACACGGCGTTCAGAGCCTTGAACAAGCCTTCCCAATCCCAATCCTTCGGCTTGTCAGAGCCCTTGTTGGCACCCTTGATGTAGCTCAATACCGTCTCGTCGATGAACTTGAGGATATCCTCGTGGATGTCCTCGCCCTTCAGTACGGCCTGGCGCTCGGCATAGATGACGGTACGCTGCTTGTTCATCACATCGTCGTACTTGAGCACGTTCTTACGGATTTCGAAGTTGCGTGACTCCACAGCCTTCTGTGCGGTGCGTACGCCCTTGGAAACGCTCTTCGCCTCGATCGGCTCGCCTTCCGGCATACCCTTGGCCATAACGCGGGCCACGAGCTGGGTGTTGAACAGACGCATCAGATCGTCTTCGAGCGACAGGTAGAAACGGGACTCGCCCGGATCGCCTTGACGTCCGGAACGTCCACGCAGCTGATTGTCGATACGGCGGGACTCGTGACGCTCGGTACCGAGCACGTACAGACCACCGAGCTCGACGACCTCTTCATGCTCGTCCTTGACCTGCTCCTTGATTTCGGCCAAGGTGCCCGGCCAACGCTTTTCGTACTCGTCCGGAGTGTCATCCGGAGAGTAGCCCTCGGACTTAAGCTTCGCATCGGCGAGGAATTCGACGTTGCCGCCGAGCATGATATCGGTACCACGGCCTGCCATGTTGGTAGCCACGGTGACGGCGCCCTTACGGCCTGCGACGGCCACGACGGCAGCTTCCTTGTCATGCTGCTTCGCGTTCAGCACCTGGTGGGGAATGTTGGCAACGTCAAGCAGGGACGACACGATTTCGGAGGATTCCACGGAAGCGGTACCCAGCAGCACCGGCTGGCCCTTCTTGTGACGCTTGGCAACATCGCGCACGATGGCGGCAAGCTTCTCCTTCTTGGTACGGAAGATCAGATCGTCCTTGTCTTCACGAATCATCGGCTTGTTGGTCGGAATCGGGAGCACGCCCAGCTTGTAGGTGCCCATGAACTCCGCGGCCTCGGTTTCTGCGGTACCGGTCATGCCCGACAGCTTGTCATACATGCGGAAGTAGTTCTGCAAGGTGATGGTGGCAAAGGTCTGATTCTCAGCCTTGACTTCCACGTTTTCCTTGGCTTCGATTGCTTGGTGCAGACCTTCGTTGTAACGACGACCCGGCAGGATACGACCTGTGTGTTCATCGACGATGAGCACCTCGCCGCCGGTCACCACGTAGTCGCGGTCGCGCAGGAACAGTTCCTTGGCCTTGATGGCGTTGTTCAGGTAACCGATCAGTGCGGTGTTGTTCGGCTCGTACAGGTTGTCGATGCCGAGATAATCCTCGATCTTGTTGATGCCTGGATCGAGAATGCCGACAACCTTCTTCTTCTCATCGACCTCATAGTCCTCGTCACGGGTGAGCTTGAGCACCAAACGAGCGAACTGGCGGTACCAACGGGTCACGTCGCCTTCGGCCGGACCGGAGATGATCAACGGGGTACGAGCCTCGTCGATGAGGATGGAGTCGACCTCATCGACGATGGCGAAGTGGTGGCCGCGCTGTACCAGATCGGACTTCTCCCACGCCATATTGTCACGCAGGTAGTCGAAACCGAACTCGTTATTGGTGCCATAGGTGATATCGGCGTTGTACTGCTTACGACGCTCCGGCGGCTTCTGGTTGGTGATGATGCAGCCGGTGCTCATGCCGAGGAAGCGGTAAACACGACCCATGAGTTCGGCCTGATAGCTTGCCAGATAGTCGTTGACGGTGACGACGTGCACGCCCTGGCCATCGAGCGCGTTCAGGTATGCCGGCAGAGTCGCCACGAGGGTCTTGCCTTCACCGGTCTTCATTTCAGCGATGTTGCCCCAGTGCAGCGCCGCGCCGCCCATGAGCTGCACGTCGAAGTGACGCAGGCCCAGCGTGCGCTTGGAGGCCTCGCGCACGGTGGCGAAGGCTTCCGGCATCAGCTTGTCGAGGGACTCGCCATTGTCGAGACGCTGCTTGAACTTGGCGGTCTGGCCCTTGAGCTCCTCGTCATTGAGCGCTGCAATCTCGTCTTCCAGCGCATTGGTTGCCTGAGCGACAAGCTCAAGCTTCTTGATCTGTCGGCCTTCGCCCATTCGCAGAGCTTTGTCAACGATATCTACCACAATCACTCCCTTTGTGTATGCGAGTTACCTCGTCCGAGGTTAGTCGCTGTTTAACGATTTCCGAAAAACACCGTCCATTTTACGTAACTTTCAGCGTGTTGCGGCTTTCTACCATTCGACATACCGTCTGCAGTCATGAAAAAGAGGCCCGCACATACACTGTGCGGGCCTCATTCGGTCAGATTATCTCCCTATCCGACCACGTTGCATGTCTTACTTCGCCACATTCTCCGGGGTGTCGATCTCGAAGACGCCATAGCTCCAACCGTGACGATGGTAGACGACGGACGGACGACCGGTCTCCTTGTTCACGAACAGGAAGAAGTCATGTCCGATCAGCTCCATCTCATACAGCGCCTCATCGATGGTCATCGGCTCCGCGATATGCAGCTTGCGACGGATGACAATCGGAGTGTCGCCTACCTGGACCTCGACGGACTCACCCGGACCCAGCTCAGCGGCGACAGCATCGGCCGGGCTGTTATTCGGCTCTTCGACCGGCTCCTCGACTTCCGGAGTCGGCTCGACGACGCCAAGATCGACCGGGACCGGATCGCTGTAGCCACGACGATGATCCTTGCGACGATCACGGGTGCGACGCAGACGGAGGGTCAGCTTGTCGAGAGCCATGTCCAAAGCGCTGAACTCGTCGGCGCTTGAAGCCTCGGCACGCACCACAGTACGACCGGCGATGACAGTGATTTCAACGCGCTTGGCAGTATCGGCCTGACGCGGATTGCCCTCATGCGACAGCACAATCTGAACACGCTGCGCATCCGGAGCGATAGCGGTCACACGATTCATCTTGCTTTCGACAACGTCACGGAACCTTTGCTTGATCTGCGTATGACGTCCGGTAACGACGATTTCCATGTGGACCTCCCTAGACTCAAGCGGTGTTACCCGCTATATACGGACCAAACAGCTGCTTCGCTGTTCGGTAGTCAACATTGTAGCCGCAACATTGTGATTTCACTGAAAAGTTGACGAAAGAAAAATAAAGTTTTTTTGATTTTCCTTTCGTCCGTTTTCTTGCTATCATAGTGCGTTTGAGACCTCTTGATGGCCGCGACCGATCCGTCGGTTGAGGAACTTCCGGGCTCCATAGAGCACGATGGCGGATAACGTCCGCCCAGGGCGACCTGAGAGATAGCGCAGCAGAGAACAGACCGCCTATCGGTTTCGACCGGTAGGTAAGGGTGAAACGGCGGTGTAAGAGACCACCGGGCCACTGGTAACAGTCGGCCGCATGGCAAGCCTCATCGGGAGCAAGGCCAAGCAGAAGGCGTTTGAGGGCTGCTCGCCCGAAGCCTTCGGGTAGGCTGCTAGAGCCTGGCGGCAACGTCAGGTCGAGATGGATGGCCATCCGTGCCTAAGGCACGACAGAACCCGGGGTATAAGAGGTCTCACTCCCTTATCGCATCGACCGATCCCCGTGGCGAAACAGTGTTCAAAACCCGCATAGCCACTATGCGAATCAGCCGTTTCAGACGAACAATTCCTGTGCGATTTCCCGCAGAACTTCAGGATTATGGCCTTTCCTACCACCAGCACTCCAGAACCGTCTTTTACGCACCTCGACATCCAATCCAGCAGTTTTTCTCGCCGTCCGACGTCCCAGCTCCCATGCGGCCTCGGCGAACACGCCTTGGGATTCGGCCTCATCGCACACACGTTGCGCAAGCTGGCGGTCTACACCTTTGCGTTTGAGCTCCATAACTGCTCCCCTATGCCCCATCAGTCGTGATGCGCAGTACCGCACCGCGGACTGGGCGTACGCCTCGTCGTCGATGAGACGAACCCGAATCAGTCTGGCAATCACATCGTCCACTATTTCAGGAGCGTACCCTTTGCCAACGAGTCGCTCCCTCACCGCACCTGACGGACGCGGCGCCGCATCAAGCAACCGGAGGGCGGCCTCCCTGCACGCATCCAGATTATTCGGATCGTCAGGGGTTCGCGACACGCCAACCACGACACGCCCTGCGTGTCGTGCGTGTCGCGCACGCTTCGGCGTGTCTTCTTCATCATTGCGCAAAACCTGTCCGCAGCCGGATTCGATTCGGTCGTCCTGCAGCCGCCCGCCGCAGGCAAGGGCAGGGCCCCCAGCCTCGGACGATACCGGCTGGAGGCCCTGCTGTTCAAGAAATTGCTCGGCACTGATCATACGTCATGCCTTGTCGGCGGTCTTGGAAGACCTTGCCGCGCCCTTGACCGTTTCCGGCTTGGCAGCAGATTTCGCCTTTTCCTCGCCCTTGGCATCCTTCGCCGACGCATCGTCACTATCCTCGGCGAATTGGTCGGTAGGCTCAATGAGGCCGAATTCGGCTTTCACCTTATTCTCGATCTCTTCAGTGAGCTCCGGGTTGTCTTTGAGGAACTGACGCACGTTCTCACGCCCCTGCCCCAGTTGGTCGCCACCATACGTGAACCACGATCCAGACTTCTTCACGACATTGACCTGCAACGCCATGTCAAGTACAGATCCTTCTTTGGAAATCCCCTCGCCGTACAGCACGTCGAACTCAGCAGTCTTGAATGGTGGAGCCATCTTGTTCTTGACGACCTTGACCTTGGTGCGGTTGCCCACAGCCTCGTCGCCGTTCTTGATGGTCTGGATGCGACGAATATCCATGCGGACGGACGAGTAGAACTTCAATGCCTTGCCACCGGTGGTCGTTTCCGGATTGCCAAAGAACACGCCGATCTTCTCACGAAGCTGGTTGATGAAGATGGCCGTGGTGCCCGCCTGAGCCAAAGCGCCAGTCATCTTACGCAATGCCTGGCTCATCAGTCGCGCCTGCAAACCGACGTGGCTGTCGCCCATTTCACCTTCGATTTCGGCCTTCGGCACCAATGCCGCCACGGAATCAATGACGATCACGTCAAGCGCTCCAGAACGAATCAGCATATCCGCGATCTCCAGCGCCTGTTCGCCGTTATCGGGCTGGGAGACGATTAGCGAATCCGTGTCGACGCCAAGCTTGCGCGCATAGACAGGATCAAGCGCATGCTCCGCATCGATGAACGCGGCGACCCCACCGTTTTTCTGAGCATTGGCCACCACATGCAGCGCCAGCGTGGTCTTGCCGGAGGATTCCGGACCGTAGATCTCCACAATACGACCCTTCGGCAAACCTCCGATGCCCAATGCCATATCCAATGCCAGTGATCCGGTAGGAATCACCTCGACATCCTGCTCGGGACGATCGCCTAATCGCATGGCTGACCCCTTGCCGAAACTCTTCTCGACCTGCGCAAGCGCCGTATCAAGCGCGGCCTGACGACGCGGGTCGATGCCGTTCGCGGACTTGTTCTGTGCGGCTCCCTTTGCCGCGCTCGTCTGTGCCATGACTACTCCTTCTGCCGACTATGACGAATGGTGGCTTCACCGTAAGGCCACAGCATTCGTTTTTGCAAATCCAACGACCGTTGTGGTCGGAAGACATGCAATCCAACGAGTCATAAACCAACATTCCTTGGAAAATCAACGTTCTCACGCGACTTGAGGAATTTGGAAACAGCCCGTTTATGTTGTTGTCTGTGGATAACTATATCCCAACATGCGAACATCTGTTCGAAAAGGTGTGTTGTATTCGAAAAAACTCAACGAACCGGCATGGGAGGCGCGTTATGATCTTTGCCCCAACGTTGGGAATCCGGGATGCCCATCTGGTCGCATAGCACATTCCAGACCACTCGAGGCTCCTCGCCCGCACTGAGCGCGTCGACCGCCGTCATACCGCCAAGGCGATCAAGTACCTGATCATGCGCCAACGATCGACCATAGCTACGTCCGAGCACTTCCTCAAGCAACTGCCAAAATTCACGTTCCTGCACGCGCCCCAGTGTACACAGACTTGATTTATATGCGAAAAGAGAAACGCCCAGCGAACAATCGCCGGGCGTCATCATGTCATATTCCACAAATCAGGCAGTCACGGAATCAAGATAGTCAGCCACCATGCGAAGCATCTGGGCTGTGGACAACCCCAAGGACTGCGCGATGGATGACAGTAGCTCAGAGCTGGCTTCCTTCTGCCCGCGTTCCACTTCGGAAAGGTACCCCAACGACACACCGGCCTTTTCGCTGACCTCACGAAGCGTCCTATGGTCTCGCGTGCGCAGGTCACGCAGCACATGACCGATGGCCTCGCGCAACGAAACCTCCTTGGCCTCATCAGACTGCTCCGGAGCATGCTGCACAGCATGCGTACGTACACGCTCGGAGTCCTCTTCCTGCCACATTCGCGTCAACGCGGCCTGACGCTCGTCCTTGGCTTTCTTGGCCGCACGAGCACGGAGCACCTGCTGCTGCGCGAACATCACCGCACGCCTCTGAGCCGGTGTGAGTTCCCTGACACGAGCCCCGGCAGCCTGCGCGGTTGCGGGGGCCATAGCCTTGAGTTCCCTCTGTTCTTCGGTGAGTGTCATCGTTTCCATTCATCAGCCCCTTTTTCGTGCGTACGTCTGTCCACTATGGTCAACACTCATCTTTGTAGATTATTCCTGTGAATCCGCTGAAAGCTCCCTCAGTTTTTGCAGAATACAATGCACGACTCCACGCCGTACGCTTTCCCTATCTCCCTGCAGGCGCAGCTCGAAAGCCTCCGTTCGCCTGGAGCGAACAGATCCAAAACCGTCCGGCAGGGAACAGCCGACGTAGGCAAGTCCCGCAGGCTTGTCTCCGTCAGGTCCAGGACCTGCAACACCGGTGGTCGACAATCCGACGACACAATCGCCATCCTCCCGCTGCCGGTACAGCCTCGCCGTTCCGAAAGCCATCTGGCGCGCCACTTCGGGATGGACAGCCCCCTCTCGGCGCAACAACTCGGCATCCACACCAAGAATCGACGCCTTGGCGCGAATGTCGTATGTCACGGCGGAGCCAAGAAACACTTTCGACGCCCCCGGCACACGCACGAAAGCATCGGCCAGCAAACCTCCCGTCAACGACTCGGCCGCCGCGATTTTGAAACGATTGGTTTCGCAATATGCAAGAACGGCCGTCGCCAATTCATCGCATTGCGATTGGTTGGCGGCAGCCGTCTGGTTCAAGGATTCAACCATGAATACCCTACTTGGTTTCTTTTCCGGTCTTGTCTGCGGGCTTCTTACGACCGCCGAAAGTATTAACCAGATACTCGCCGCCGGAATACAGGCAGAGAATCAGCGCAAGATAAATCAGCGCGTACGTGATGATGTAGTAGACGGTCATCCACATCGGGATGTCGTTAAACCCTTTCGGAGCCAAGCTCCACATCGGCAGCATCAACATAGCCAGACCGATGCACTGGCAGAGCGTCTTGTACTTGCCCGCCTGGGATGCGGCGATAACCTTGCCGCCCGTGTCGATCACGAAGAAGCGCATGATGGTGATACCGATCTCACGAATCAGGAACAGGGCGGTCACGACCCATCCCAGCACCGGATTACCGAATTCGTTGAAGATGGCGGCAACGATCAGTGTGCCACAGGTGAGCAGTTTGTCGGCGATCGGATCCATCAGCTTGCCAAGTTCAGTGACTTGGTTGTATTTGCGAGCCATCCAACCGTCAAGCTTATCGGTGCATGCCGCGATGATGAAGATGACCGCGGCAACCCAACGCATGGTGACGTTGTCCACGCCCCACGCGCCAGCTTTGGCGTACAGCACCAAAAACACGATGACCAAGATGATACGAGAGAAGGTGACAAGGTTCGGCGGCTCATTCCAGCCGTCAAGCAACGATGATTTGCGTTCTTCTTGCTTTTCCATACCGTTCACGTTACCCCGACACTTCTACTTGCTTACCAATTTGCGTTTCATACGGAGCGTTCCCCGATCACATCGCCTCTTCGGAATCCGCTGCCGAAGAAGCTGCCGAATTCAGCGACGAGGTCTCGCCTTTGATGAAGGCGAGCACCTGCGGCAGGTCCTGGGGCTGCACCAACACCTCGCGTGCCTTGGACCCTTCGGACGGCCCCACGATGTCACGCGACTCCAGCAGATCCATGAGACGTCCTGCCTTGGCGAATCCGACGCGCAGCTTGCGCTGCAACATGGATGTCGAGCCGAACTGCGATGTGACCACCAGTTCCGCCGCCTGCAACAGCACGTCCATATCGCCGCCGATGTCTTCATCCGGTTCGATGGCCTTCTTGTCGGCTTCCTTGGACATTTCCTCGATATCTTCGCGGTAATGTGGCTTGCGTTGGGTGCGCACGAACTCCACCGCACGACGGATTTCCGATTCGTCGACCCATGCGCCCTGCACACGCAACGGTTTGGCCTGTCCCATCGGCAGGAACAGCGCATCGCCCTGCCCGATCAGGGTTTCCGCTCCGGTGGAGTCGAGGATGACTCGAGAATCCGTGGCGGACGAGGTCGCGAAAGCAAGCCGTGAAGGAATATTCGCCTTGATCAGACCGGTGACCACATCAACCGACGGACGCTGAGTGGCGAGCACCAGATGCACACCTGCCGCTCGCGCCAGCTGCGTGATGCGCTGAATGGAGCTTTCCACATCGTTCTTGGCCACCATCATCAAATCGGCCATCTCGTCGACGACCACCAGGATGTACGGATATGGGGCGACCTTCCGCTTCGACCCGGCCGGCGCATGCACTTTGCCCGCACGCACGGCCGCGTTGAAATCCTTGATGTGGCGGAATCCGAAGAATTCAAGATCGCTGTAGCGGGCATCCATCTCCTTGACCACCCATTCAAGCGCCTGCGCGGCCTTCTTCGGATCGGTGATGATCGGGGTCAGCAGATGCGGTATGCCCGCGTAAGCGGACAGTTCCACTCGTTTCGGATCAACCATGATCATGCGCACTTGGTCAGGCGTCGCCCTCATGATCACAGATGTCAGCATGGAGTTGATGAAACTGGACTTGCCGGAACCGGTGGCGCCTGCCACCAGAAGATGCGGCATCTTGGTGAGGTCGGCCGTTACAAAATGACCTTCCACATCCTTGCCCACGCCTGTGAGCATAGGGTTCGGATCATTCCTTGCCTTGTCCGAACGAAGCACGTCGCCAAGCACCACGGTTTCACGGTCGGTGTTCGGTATTTCGATGCCGATGGCAGACTTGCCTTCGATCACCGACAGGATGCGCACGTCGGAGCTGGCCACCGCGTAGGCAATGTTTTTCTGCAGATTGGTGACCTTCTCCACTTTCACGCCAGGACCAAGCTCCACCTCGTACATGGTTACGGATGGACCGCGCAGGAAACCGATGACTTTGGCATCGACGTTGAATTGCTGGAAGGTGACCGTAAGCGCGCGAATCACACGATCGTTCTCCGGCGTGTGCACGGCGTGCGGTGCGCCTTGCTTCAGCATGCCGAGGTCAGGTAGATGGTATGGGCCTTCCGGAATCTCGTCGGATTCATCGGAAACGCCTTCTTCGCTCAAACCGCCATTCAGATCGTCTACGACCTCGTTGGTCGCCGCATCGACCATGACCTGCGTTCCGTTGGATGTGCCGTTCTCATCGATGACCGCCCACGGATCGTCCGCAGCCACGCCGATTGACTTGATTTCACTGGATGGCACCGCTCCAACCATCGCAGGGACGGTTTCTGGAATTTTCGGCATGGTGCCACTTGCAATTCCGATCGGATCTGACGAAAGGGAACGCGCCACAGGCATCTGAGTCATGACGACGGTTCCGCCAGAATCCTGAGCGGAATGTTCGCTGGATGAAATGCTGCGCGGCTGCGAAACACTCTGATATGGTTCGTCAAGCATGGTTTCCGCCGTTTCGCCATGTCGTTCGGCGGCATTGCGAAACGCCTCATCGCCGTCATAGTATTCGAGTCCGCCCTGAGCGCCCTGTTTCTTGGTTTTTGATGATATCAACTGCTTTAAGCGAGAAAACAGCATCGGTTTCTTCTCTTCGGCTGCCGCATCGTCGGTCCCATCATGCGCCGGCACTCCCTCGGCAAAGGACAGCGTGGTATCTCCGATGCGCACCTCATTCGGGAATTGCTCAGTCTCGTCATCGTCCGTCTTATTTGCACCGAAACCAAAACGGGACATCAACGCGCATATTTTGTCGGGAACCTCATCAACCCGCGTACGGGTGATCAGCAACAGCGAAAACAGAATGACGACCGCGAAAATAACGATGGCAAATGCTTTGGAAAGCCCCCATGCCAACGGGCAACCAAGCACGTAGCCGAGCAATCCTCCCGATTTCTGCAGCAGTGCCATATCGAAGCCTTGGATGTCGGATGCAAGCGCCGCGTCAAGTATGGAACAGACAGACCACAAGATCATGGACCATCCCGTCGCCATACGCGCATTGTCGCTTTTGCGCTGGGTTTTATGCATAAGGCTGAACACCACTAGCATTAGGAAAACCGGCAAAATGATGCTCATCAGGCCAAACAATCCGGAGGCCATGGCATGGAGCGCCCGGCCGAACGCACCTTGCACCCGGAACCATTCCGAGGCGCAGAACAGCACCGCGAGAATCACCAGAACAAAACATGCGATGTCGCGCCTGTACTTGGTCAAGACGCCCATCACTGGCGATGGTTCGACCGCGTCCATGACCTTGGTCTCGCCGGAACGGGCCTTGCCAGCGGATCTTTTGCCGCTGGATTTCGTGTTGGAAGATGCTGTTCGTGCCATAACGGTCATGATTTTACCCATGGGATGAACCATGACATGTCATTTCCTCGAATCGCACACATTTTCTAACTTAAGGCAGAGGGGAGGCATGATACTGCGAATGAAACCCCGTTGCCGATATGGCAGCGGGGTTTCATTTCAGGCGAGGTCTCCGAGATGATGCTGGGTGTAGGCGTCCGCCTGCACGTCTATGGCGTCGTAGGCGCCTGCATCGGCATGCTCGATGATGGCCATCGCATTGTCTAGCAGCGCCGGATTGAGCGCTTGGAGCCAGTGGATGCGCGGGTCACGGCCGAACCATCCCATCTGTTTGCGTGCCAGACGCTTCGTTTTCTGTGCGATGTCCATGAACGTGTCGTTCAGGTCACGCAACCCGTCCAAATAGTCGACGACCTGCTGGTAACCGAGCGCTTTGGCTGCGGTGATGCCCAGTTTGGGGCGTATGCGCTCCACTTCTTCGATGAATCCGCCTTCGAGCATCTGCTTGGTGCGAATGTCGATGCGACGGTCCAGTTCCTCCCGAGGCAGATCGAGACCGATTTGCACGGTAGGAATGACGTACCGATAGTGCGGAAGGCTTGCCGAATAGGGACGTCCCGTCACTTCGATGACTTCCAGCGCGCGGATGGTTCGTCTCGGATTGTGCGGGTCCATGCGCGCCGCCGCTTCGGGATCCTTGGCCTTCAGCTCGTCGAACAGCGCGCCCGCACCTTCGGCTTTCTCCCGTTCCTCAAGCGCCTTGCGTACTTGCGGGTCGGTGCCGGGGAAGGAGATGTCGTCGATAGCCGCCCGTGCGTACAGGCCGGAACCTCCAACAAGGATCGGACGCACTCCCCTGGCCTGTAGTTCGGCTATTTTCTCGCGGGCGAGCTCTTGGAACCGCGCCACGGACATGGCATCGTCCGGCTCGATGATATCGATGAGATGATGCCTGACCTGCGCCTGCTCCTCAGGGCTCGCTTTGGCCGTACCGATATCCATGCCCCGATACATCTGGTATGCGTCGGCGTTGATGATTTCCGCCTGTTCGCCTTTGCGCGCCAACGCTTTGGCGACGGCAATGCCCAACCCGGTTTTGCCGGATGCGGTTGGACCGACAATGGATACGACCTTACGCTGCAAGGCAGGATCGGCATCCCCTGTTTTGCCTGTTGTTTCAGAAGTCTCAGTGTCGAACGGCATAGGTCTGCCCCGCCTTCAAATCGGGATCGGCGATGAGATTGTGGCGCCCCGCATGGGTGATGGTGACGGTCACGAAATCGCCTACCTGCGGCATTGGCTCGCCTTCGGGCACACCGACATGCACGAGCACGCCGGTTTTCTCTCGCCCGGTGACGCGATGGGTTGCGGCATCCTTCTTGCCGGATGCGCCGGTGACCATCACTTCGACGTCACGGCCTTCGAAGGTTTTGAGATTTTCTTCGGTGATTCGTTCCTGCAATGCCACGAGTCGTTCGAACCGGTCTTGTGCCACGTCGTGCGGCACCTGCTCCATTTCGGCGGCCGGAGTGCCTGGGCGCGGCGAATAGATGAAGGTGAATGCGGACGCGAATCTCGCCTCTTCCACCACGCGCAAGGTTTCCTGGAAGTCCTCTTCGGTTTCACCCGGGAAACCGACGATGATGTCGGTGGAAATCTGCGCATCCGGCATTGCCTCACGAATTTTTCGCAGAATGTCAAGGAACTTCGCGGAACGATACGACCGGCGCATGGCGCGCAGGATTCGGTCGGATCCGGACTGCAGCGGGAAGTGCAGCTGGTGCATGACATTGGGCGTTTCGGCCATGGCTGCGATTACGTCGTCGGTAAAGGCGGCGGGATGCGGCGAAGTGAATCGCACGCGCTCCAATCCTTCGATCTCACCGCATGCGCGTAATAGCTTGGAGAAGGCGAAACGGTCTCCGATGCCGTAACCGAACGAGTTCACGTTCTGGCCGAGCAGCGTGACTTCCTTGGCTCCTTCATCCACGCACTGGCGAATTTCGGCAAGAATGTCTCCCGGGCGACGATCATGTTCCTTGCCTCGGGTGGTAGGCACAATGCAGAATGTGCAGGTGTTGTTGCATCCGACGGAGATGGCCACCCAGCTTGACACCTTCGACGCACGGTCGGTGGGAAGCTGGCTTGGGAAGTAGTTGAGCTCCTCTTTGACCTTGACCTGGGCATGGCCTTCGATACGTGCCTGATCGAGCAGCTGCGGCAGTGAGCCGATGTTCTTCGTACCGAACACGGCATCGACCCACGGCGCCTTTTTGGCGATTTTCTCACGGTCGAGCTGTGCCATGCAGCCGCCGACGGCGATCTGCAGGTTCGGGCGCTGGCGCTTCATTTCGGCCCACAGGCCGATGGTACCGTACATGCGCTCCGCCGCGTTTTCTCGCACCGCGCACGTGTTCATGACGATGAGATCCACGTCATGGTCGAGGTATTGCCCCTCGGTGGCGGGCACGTAGCCGTCCGCTTCAAGCACGCCTGAGATACGTTCGGAATCGTGCACGTTCATCTGGCATCCGAGGGTGTGCACATAGAACACGCCTTTGCCTCTCGTGGCGGTGTCTTCTGCGGTAGGTTCCGCGAGTTTCGAGGCGCGCTCCGCCTCGGTCATCATGTCTTCGTTCATAGTGTTCCATGCTATCGGCAGGGATTCCCAGCACGCGCCGTACTGTGCTTGGCATGTTGAAGGATTGAAGGAATAACGTTTTTTCAGCGCTTTTCCAGTTTTCCACGCCCCTTTTGGGTACACTATGGAACCGTGATACTTGATAGAC
This sequence comes from Bifidobacterium sp. N4G05, assembly GCF_002742445.1. Lineage (GTDB taxonomy): Bacteria > Actinomycetota > Actinomycetes > Actinomycetales > Bifidobacteriaceae > Bifidobacterium > Bifidobacterium hominis. The sequence goes on from NZ_NJNQ01000003.1 coordinate 128,220, forward strand.
AGAGCCGCATCAATACCAGTGAACTGCAAGCGCGATTGAAATCGATAAATTTCGACGATGGTTCGTTGCCATCCAATCAGATCACCGAGTTCATCGATCAGATGCAGGTGTACGAGGGTGCGATGTATGAGATTAGCACCAAGTTGGAGATTCTTGATTCCGAATTCCAGGTACGTTTCTCCCACAATCCCATCCATCACATGGAACGCAGGCTGAAGTCCATCAATTCCATTCTCGGCAAGCTGGAACGTAAGGAGCTGCCGCTGACGGTGGAGTCGATCAAAGACAATCTGTTTGATGTGGCCGGCATTCGCGTGATCTGCAATTATCGCGATGACGTGTATTCAGTATCGAATTATCTGTCTGCCCAGAACGATATTCAGGTGTTGCGCGTGAAGGATTACATCAAGAATCCGAAGCAGAATGGTTACCGTTCGCTGCATGTGATTTACGCAGTGCCTGTTTTTCTGTCTTCCGGACCGCATTACACGCCTGTGGAGGTGCAGTTCCGCACTATCGCCATGGATTATTGGGCGAGTTTGGAGCACGCTCTGCGCTATAAGACGGATCTGCCCGACACGAAGCTGTCGGAGCATTCGCAAACGCTGCTTGATTGTGCGAGGAGTCTGCAGAATATCGAAACGCAGATGCAGAACATCCACCGCGACATTAATGGCGCGCCTCAGGCTGGCGAGGCCCCTAAGGCCGATTGACGTCCGCCTGCCTGCATTTGACCGCGTGCAGAAGCTGGTCGATGGGCAGCTGGGCAAGTATGGTGCCCGCGAAGATGAGCGCACAGCCGATATAGGCTCGGGTGGTCATGATCTCGCCAAGCAGGAGTGCGCCGCCGACCGCAGAGAAGAACGATTCGAGCGACATGATCACGGACGCTCTGGTCGGGGTCACAAGTTGTTGCCCTACGACCTGAAGCGTATAGGCTACGCCAGCGGAGCAGACGCCCGCGTAGACGATGGCGATCCAACTTTGCGCGGCACCGGCCCAGTCGATGGATCCTTCGATGATAGAGCCGATCCAACTGAGGATCGCGGTGGTGGTGATCTGCCCGAATGAAAGCAGGATGGGGTCCATGTCTCGCCCGAAGGTGTCTATGACGAGGATGTGCCCAGCGAAGAGAACCGCGGTGAACAGCAGCACCATGTCCGCCAGGGTGATGGATCCGAATCCGTCGGTGACGCACAGCAGGTAAAAGCCGATAACGGAGATGGCGACGCTGATGACGACGCTGAGGTGCACTCGTCGACGCAGTATGACGAAGGCAAGCAGCGGAGTCATGACGATGTATAGCGCGGTGATGAAGCCAGATCGTCCCGCCGATCCGGAGTAAAGGATGCCGTATTGTTGGACGGTGCTTGCGGTGAAAAGCACGATTCCGCAGATGATGCTGACCACGATGGGATTGCCGGCCCATTTCGGCATGGCGACGATTGCGCCGTTGCCGAGGGTGATGGACGGTTTTCCCTGGGTTTCACGGCGTTTACGCTCTTGTTCCGCTATGGTGCTGCGGCGAACCCAAAGCAACGGTATCAGCGAGATGGATCCGAGGGTGAATCGGGTGGCTCCGAAGAACAGCGGTGTTGTGGAGTCCATGCCTTGCACTTGCGACACGAATGCGAATCCCCAAATGAGGGCCGCCAGTACGAGGCATGCCATGCCGCCAATCTCTTTTCTCTGCATGAGCACCCACCGTAAAGCATGTCTTTGACCAACGGATAAAGCCTGGCCACATTCTGGTCAGGCTTTATCCGTTACGTTGACCGAGGAGCAATTCCGAGGACGCTCCGTCATTTGGATTTCAGTCGCGATTGCCAAGGAGTTGGAGAATATACATGAACATGTTCACGAAATCCAAATACAGATTCAGCGCGCAAAGGATGGAAACCTTCTTGACCATTTCGGGGCCTTGGGCGGAATACTGTTCAAGCATCGCGCGGGTGGCTTGGGCGTCGTAGACGGTCATACCAGCGAAAAGCAGAAGGCCGATGGCAGAGACGATCATGAGGGTGGTGTTGCCGGGGGCGAAGATCATGAGAATCACTTCGGCGATGATGAGCACGATGAGACCGACGAAAAGGATGGGGCCGGCCTTGAGCATGTTGATCTTGGTGGTGCGTCCGAACATGGTGAGCGCGAAGAAGAAGCCGGCGCACAATGCGAGGGAAATGCCGATGGTGCCAAGATCGTAGGCCATGAAGATGGTGCTGAGGGTGAAGCCCATGAGCGCCGCATACACGTAGAACATGACGTATGCGGTGGAGACCTTCATTGTATGGATGCGCGCGCCAAGGTAGATGGCAAGCACGATTTCAATGATGGCGGGAGCGAAGATGCCGATGATGCCCGTGGTTTGGATGAGTGCCAGGTATGCGCCGCTCATTTGGGTGATGATGGCGACCACGGCGGTGACGATCAAACCGAGGGTCATGTGCGTGTATGCGCTGTTGACGGAACTGCGTTCGGCCTGCTCGTAGGAATAGGTGGCCTGCACGTTGACCGCGGCGGTACCGTTGGGCGCGTAGGCGTATTGCGGCTGCGCATTGTACTGGTTGTACTGTTGGTTGTACTGGTATTGATTGTTGAAGCCGTTATTCTGGGCGTTGTTACCCTGGGGCTGCTGACCGAATGCCATAATCGCTCCTTTTTGCTCGATTGCGCATCACGATACGGCATTTTCCTGACGATTTCATGAATATTGGCTTAATCTCGTATTTTCTTCAAAGCCCGCATAGGTTTCGCGTTCGACACGGGGAGTGTGCCGGACGCGAAAGACTGGGACATGCCATGTCAGATGGCGAACTTGTGCGTCACTTTGGCGGTGTCGAGTTCCTGACCGTTTTGGAAAACTTTCGGACCTTCCCCCGTCGACGTACCGGTACGCACCAGAATCTGGTGCACCATACCGATGATGGCGTGCGCTAGTTTCGCCTGTCTGGCGCAGGCATCTTTCGCGTCCCAACAGTATGCGCAGGATAGCGCACCTTATTTATGGATGATCCTATGCGCGCTCGTTGCGATTTCTTCGGGCTTGATCCTTCTGTCCCGCAATAGCCACCCGCAGGCAGTGTTCTGGACCGCATGCCTACTGGTGGTGGTGCTCCCCTTCGATTCGCTGATCGTGCTTATGGCATTGACTCCGCTGCTCGCCAGGCGTCAGGATGTCAAGATGACGCTTCGTTCCGTATTGACCGCAGCGGCGGCGACCATCTGGTCCCAGGTGCGCGATGCGTTGCAGTCTGCCGAATTGACCCGCGATTCGCTGTTGCGGTTGATTGGTGACGTTCGCGCCGCGGGCATGCGGATCGACACGTGGATCGATATTCAGCAGTTGGGCCAGTTAGATGATTCCATCAGCATGATCGCGTATCGTGTGGTGCAGGAGGGGCTCACCATGAAGCGTTTTGTCAAGTGCTTTTTTGAGTTATTGACGCAAATTATCGTGAAAGTGCGAAAGTGCAAAGTGCAAAGGGTCTGCGTTTTGCACTTTCAGCTTGCGGGTTCGGGGGGCTACTCCTTCTTGATGAAGTTGTACCATTGAACCGCCCACGCGCCTTGCGCCTAAAACCGCGCTCATGTTGCGCTTGGCGTTCTGCACCGTTCTCTCGGATATTCCGGCTTCGGCTGCGGCTTTTACAATGTCCTCGCTGGCAAGCTCTTTCCCGTCTGCAAGCAGGTCAAGTATCAGCCTTTCAGCCTGTTCGGTTTTGGTGGCGCTGTTGCCGCCCGCGCCGGACAGCAGCTCGTCGGCGGTGATGTCATATTCGCCTACCCACGAAAAGACCGTTTCGGGGTCAAGACAGAACGCCATCGGCTTGCCCTCCGGCGCAAGAGAAGATTTGTCATGCACGATTACCCGGATATTCGGCTCACGCTTCACGCACCCGATCAGCAAGACGCTCCTTGCTGCGGCGCGAAAGTCGATAGAACCTAATCCCCGGTATGCGCTCTGCCCTCCGGCTGATTTGTTTAAGTGTCCAATAAGCACAACGGCGCACCCGGTACACTCCGCAACATCGGCAAGGCGGCGGAACATGGGGCGCACTTCGTTTGCCCGGTTCATGTCGGTTTTTTCGCCCATGTACGCTTGTATGGGGTCAAGGATAATCAGACGCGCCCCGTTCTGTATGATTGCTTTCTCTATGCGCTCGTCGGACAGGGTAAGCTCCCGTTTTGCTTCATCAATCACAAGCACCCGGTCAAGGTCTGCGGCAGCTTCTATCAAGCGGGGCTTGACGGTATCGCCCAAACCGTCCTCGGCGGTCTGATAAATCACTTGAAACGGCTGCATGGGCTTCATGCCCGGAAGCGTCCCGCCAGTGGTGCAGGCAGCGGCAAGGCGCAGCGCAAATGTGGTCTTTCCCTCGCCGGGGTTGCCCTGTACTATGGTTATTTTCCCAAAGGGGATATACGGTTTCCATAGCCATTCGACGGTCTGTGTGTCAACCTCGCTCATGCGGATAATCTCAACGATTTCCTCCTGCGGTGGCTCTTTCAAGCCGTAGACTGCTTCCCGCAAAAACTTTCCGTCTGTGATTTCCGCCCGGTGCTGCAACACCTCGTTCCAATCCTTGAAAAGAGGGATAAGCCGGTGAACGGCGCAGCCCTCCGGCATGAGCTTCACGAGGCGGCTGCAAGCGTCGTTTCCGGCTTCGTCGCTGTCAAGGCAGAGATAAACGGTCTTGATGGCCGGCGGTTGGGCTGCGCCTTTTCTCCTGCCAGCAGTTCAACGGCTTCGGTGAAGCTCTTGCCGAAAACTCCATGACAAAATCAACGGGGCCGCCGCCTTTGCTTTGGCTGTGGCGATACCATTTGTTTCCCCGGACGGTCAGGCTGTCGTGCCGCGTCCAGCGGTATTCCTGTCCGGCGCGGGTAAGCTGCTCGCCCTGTGATTGCAGGAACAAAACAAGGTCAGCTTAGTTCGCCCGGTCTATCTGTTCTTGGGTGTAATACATAAGTTTTGATACCTCGCTTTCTATGGTTGAATTGTTCATAGTTTTGATGTAGAACGAAACCGAAAAATCGGAAGTTAGTGAGGTGTCGGATTGTGAATGAAAGAGAAAGAATTATTCACTTATGGTTTGAAATGTGGCTTACAAAACAGGATTTAGGTATTGATAATATTTTTGCAGAAGATGTAATTTATACTGAAAGTTGGAGTCCAAAATATAATAACCGTCAAATCGTAAAGCACTGGTTTCAGGAATGGAATACCCGTGGCAAAGTCGTTGCTTGGGAAATCAAACAATTTTTCCACAAAGGAAATCAGACGATTGTGGAGTGGTATTTCAAAAATGAAATGAACAATGGGAGCATAGAGGAATTTGATGGAATTTCCCTGGTTGAATGGACAAAGGATAATAAAATAAAATCATTGAAAGAGTTTGGTTGCAATTTGAATAATTATAATCCTTATGAGCATAGTGACTTGCCCGAATTTAGGGACGAAAGAGCAAGTTGGTTTTAATATTAGGAATCAATAGCGTCCATTTTATCGGAAAACATTTAGGACGGACAGGCAAAGCAATGCGCGTAGACATGCGCTTGGAACGCCGGTGACGTTGCAGGTCAATGCGAATCCTTCACAAGGAGTGCATGTGCATGTCAGCAATCCGACGATATCGCAATCTCATCCCGATACGGCAAATCCAAGGAAGGGGGCTGGACTTCCCAGTTTGGCGGAACGTGTTCGGAGAGCTGGTGGAGCATGCCAATATGGTTTTGACCAACATAACGTCTTCCACCTTGATGTGCGACTACCATGGGTTGGGTGAGCACCGAGCGTAACCATGACGAGCAGCCGATCACCGTCGGCGTGATTGATGATGATCCGATGATCTGCCAGATGATGCGTTTGATTTTGGAGGATTATTCCTCCGGACGCATCAGCGCTGTGTTCACCTGCACCAGCAACAGACTCAGTCCCGACGTGACGAAGCACGCGCCATGCTCGACGCTTTGCCGGAGCGCGAACGTGAAGCGGTCATCCTCGCGGCCGAAGGATTCGCAAATGCAGAAATCAGTGAAAGAATGTTCATTTCCGAACGCACGGTCAAAGCGCATCTTTCATCAGCCGCAGACAAACTCTACATGGGCCGCGTGCAAATGGCCCGCCTAGTGGAACGCGCCAACCTGCCGCCACGACTATGACATCACACACTCGTACACTTGAACACAGAGCAACGCAACGAGGGGGAACGCCATGTCAATCAACGCAACGGAAAAACCATTAGGCAAGATTTTCACTTCGGATTACCGATTCGTCATCCCATCATTCCAACGCGCGTACACCTGGCAAACAGAAAACATCGCGCAACTGGTCACCGATCTGCAGGACGCATGCCACGACCCGGACACGCCGTATTTCCTCGGATCGCTGATCCTCGTCCATGATGGACAAACCAAATACCAAGTCATCGATGGACAGCAACGCCTCATCTCACTTTCCATCATCATTTCCGTACTACGAGAACTGGAAGATGACCCCGAACTCATCGAAAGCCTCAACGACCTCATCGTCGAACCAGGAGACAAACTACGCGGTATCAAAGCCGAGCCGCGCCTCAAACTACGCGAACGCGACACCAATTTCTTCCGCATGTACGTGCAGGAAGGAGATCTGGAGGGACTGTTCGACCTGCGCGACAACGACATCGAATCGCACGCGCAACGCAACATCGCCATCAACACCAGACAAGTATTCGACGAACTCGCGAAAATGCCAACCCAAGACCGCCGCGCATTCGCCTCATATCTCGTCAACGAAGTCACCCTCGTCATCGTAACCACCGACGATCTCGCCGGCGCACACCGTATTTTCGACGTCATGAACATGCGCGGGGTGCCCCTCACCGCATCCGACGTATTCAAAGCAAGAACCATTGCGGAAATCTCCCCAGTCGCACGCAACGCCTATGCCTCCCGCTGGGACGACATCATGGATCCGCTCGGCGATGACGCACAAACACTCGAAGCGTTCTTCAGCGACATCCACCTCATCATCTCGCATAAAGCCGTCTGCACGCAACTGCTTGAGGAATTCCGCAAAGACGTACTCAAACCGTACGTCAAGAAACAGAACGTCATCTCCTTCATCGACGATCTGCTAGCCCCCTACGCCAACGCCTGGCGCATCATCGGCCACCCGACCGACGCCAACCTGCCAGATGACATCATCGGTCAACTCGTCGCACTCAACGACTACCAGACCACCGACTGGAAACCGGTGGCCATGTGGGCGCTCGTCAACTCCATCCGCAACCTCGGCAACCCCGGCACACGCATATTCTCTACTCCAGGCACACACGCGCCAACAGCCACACGCACCTCGAAAAAAGACCTCGAAGAACCACAGCTGCACGACCTCGAGCGACTCCACGACGTACTCGCGGCCCTGGAACGCGCAACCGGCGTAGATAGTCTCAACAGACAAACCCCACTCAGCCGCCGCACACGCTCAGCCAGCACCATCCGCGACCTCGACAAAAACCACACCATCCAACAAATCCGAGGACTGCTCATCACCGACGAAGACCGCCGCAGCGCGCTCGCCCACCTGCGTGGCGAGTTGCAGACCAGTCCCGCCATGAAGAAACTGCTGCTGGTGCGTGCCAACGAGCAACGAGCCGGGCATCGTATCATCCGCCCACGTAGCCTCAATGCTTTGCCGATTATGCCAGAGCAGGTAGCTTCTGATTCATCGTTCGCCACATGGCCTGAAGCGACGCGCGACCATTGGGCCAACCGCATCGGCAATCTTGCGCTCAGCCAGGCCAACGACAAGCAGATCGCAGAATTGGCCTCTTATGAGGACCGTCGTGACCGCATGCTGCTGTCCCCGAGTTCCAAACGGTTCCCACTCACCGCGGAACTGGCCGATATCGCGGACTGCACGCCTCAAACCCTGCAGTATCGGCAGGATGAGGCCGTTCGTCTGATCGCCGACTATTGGAATATCCGTTATGATGCCGAACGCAATGATCTGTCCACGTTCAGCGAGGAATCGTTGAGGGTTAAGGATACGTCCACCTCGCCTACGTCCAAACGTGTGTCCATCACGCAGGTGCTTGAGGCAGGTCTGCTTATTCCTGGCGAAACGCTGGTGTGGGATCGGCCTCGCAAGGGCGAACGTTGGGTAGTGACCGTCACCGCGGAAGGCAAGCTGCGCATGGATGACGGCAACGAATATTCCACGCCGACCGCGGCCGCACGCGCCGTCGGCGGCAGTTCGGCGGGATTGACCGTGTGGAAGCGCACGTCGAACGGCCAAAAGCTCAGCGATGTGTGGAAGACCTATCGTCTGCGCACACGCTAAGAGTGGTATCCGTTGGTCGCTTGCGTGGGTGCCATTGGCCAGCGGTCATTTACTGACGGTCGCTTATTGGCAGGCCAGCCATTCGACGGCAAGCTTCGTTCGATTCGTGATGTTGGTTTTCGCGAGAATGTCGCTGATGCGATTGCGTACCGTACCTTCGCTTAAGAACAGTTTCGCGGCGATCTCCCGATTATCGTAGCCTTCGGCGACCAGTTGCAGCACGTCGCGCTCCCGTTCGGTGAGATTCGTGAAACGGCCCGGAAACTGAGCCACTTCGCTCTTATGCGCTTGTGAAACGTCGTTCCGTGCTGGACTGGTATTGCCGACGTGCAGTTTCTGCAACACCTGTGTCCCCATGACGACCTGCCCTGCCATCACCGACTGCACTGCGGGAATTACCGATGAGACATCCTGTTTGATCAGATAGCCTTTGGTGCCGATTTCCAGCGCTTTGGCGATATACGACTCGTCCGCGAATGTGGTGAGGATCAGGATTTTCGCATTCGGATGGGCGTCGATGATCTTGCGTGACGCAGTGAGCCCATCCATGACCGGCATCTGCACGTCGATCAGGAGCACGTCCGGATTATCGTCTTCATATCGGTCCACCGCGGTTTCGCCATCGCAGGCCGTCCATGCGATGTCGGCGGTGCCTGTCGCCTTGAGGATCGTGGACAGCGACGAGCATACGATCGGATCATCATCGACGATTGCGACTCGCGTCATACGTTCTCCTTCGTTGCCATATGCGTTGCCGTGCTATTGTCCGTTTTGGGAATGGACACAAACACCCGCCACCCTTCATGATAAGGGCCGCACACCGCTGTGCCACCGAGGGCGCGCGCACGTTCCTCGATATCGGCCAATCCAATGCCTGTATCTCCTTGCATCGCCTCCTTGCGAACGGCACTGCGGAACTGGTGGATGCGGACGGAAGTCTCCCCCATCATGCTGGCGTCTCTTTCCTGGGAGCCATCGCTCCACAAGGCCCCGTCATCCTGTATACGCAACTGCCATAGCGCAGGAAAATCACGCAAAACGATATCGACGTTGCGCGCCATACTGTGACGGATCGTATTGTTCAACGCCTCACGAATCGTCGTGGCGAAACAGCGTGACACCGCGGCCGGAGCCGCATCAATGCCGTTGCTCAACATGACCTTCACTCCACTGGAACCATCAAAACCATGTGCGGAGGCTTCGATCTGCGCCACGAAATCCGTGCCTTCGTCCTTCAGATCATGCACCGCGCCTCGCACCAATGTCATCGCCTCGCCCACAGTGTCGCGAATCTGCGCGAATCCTTGAGCCGCCTGTTCCTGTCCGGAAATCTGCGCCACCACCTGCGACGCTTCGGACTGCATGATGGCGCGGGTGAGCATATGACCGACGTTGTCGTGGATTTCCCGTGCTATGCGCGTACGTTCCGCAAGCGTGGCCGCACGTACCGAGGCGGCGCGATCCTCCTCGCTTTCCGCCAATTGCGAGCGCAACCGACGTATCTGGTCGCGTCTGGAATCTTGGAGTCTCTTGTTTTGCCATGCAAGTTCGATGTTGCGGGCGCATAGCATGCCGACCGCGAATCCTAATATCATGTGCAGGATCAGCAGCGCGGCGACCATTGGAGAGTTTTCGTTCGTGCTTGCACCGTGGCAACGAAGCATCGACGCCACGGCAGGAGCGAGCCATGCCCATCGCACGACAATCCGTATGATTCTCGGCAAGATGTGGTGCGGTCTTGATGCTTGCTGACGTTGGATAGCGTATTGCCGGTCGGCGTCATGTGAGGCTGCAGGCAACATGGCTACATTGTATGCGGCGATCGGCACCATCGCGCACCATGAAGGCATGATGCAGGCGCCGCAGTCCAACACCAGCAATAGGGCAGCGTTCCATACCGACGAGCGTGCATACTCCCCCACTGAGGCGCAGCAGATGGCCAGTAACGCTCCACATACCAGTTCGGCTGACGCATCTCCTGTCATATATAGATTCGCAATCAACGCGAACGCCAGGAAAATGGCTTGGAACATCAATCGCAACATGCCATCCTCCATTGTCGCCGCCCAACGTGGTCACGTCTTATCAGCGTAGTGCACGATGCCGTCGTTACCGTCCCGCTTTGCCTCGAAGATGACATTTGTCACCTTTTGCCCGTTCGTCTCGCATCGTATTTCATGACTGCAAACACTGTGTTGTTCCTCTTTCATCGGAGAGAATGGAATCATCATCGAACAACGGCCGCCATCGTCGGTGGAACATGTGAGTAAGGAGTTGCTATGAGCGGGCATATGGAACGCGGTACTGATGAGCGTTTCGGTAGCGCGGTCAAGGTGTCGAAGCTGGTCAAACGGTATGGGGATATGCTTGCGCTTGACTATTTCGACCTTGACGTGCGTGAAGGTGAGATTTTCGGTTTGCTTGGCCCGAATGGTTCAGGCAAGACCACTGCGATTAATTGCATTCTCGCATTGCTTACGTTCGATGAGGGTACGGTGCGCGTGTTCGGCGAACCGATAGGCCCGACCAGTTATGCGCTGAAACGTCGCATTGGCATTGTGCCTCAGAATGTTGCCGTGTTCAACGAGCTGACCGTTGAGGAGAATATCGATTATTTCTGCTCATTGTATGTTCCCGACAGGGCTCGTCGCCATGCGATGGTTGAGGATGCGCTGGATTTCGTGGGCTTGCGCGATTACCGCAAGTTCCGTCCGTCGAAACTGTCGGGAGGTTTGCTTCGTCGATTGAACATCGCATGCGGTGTGGCGCATAAGCCGGATCTGATTTTCTTCGACGAGCCGACCGTTGCCGTCGACCCGCAGAGCCGCAATGCGATTCTGGAAGGCATTCAGCGGCTTAACCGCGAAGGCGCGACGGTGATTTACACGAGCCACTACATGGAGGAGGTCGAACAGATCTGCGACCGCATTCTCATCATGGACCACGGCAGGCATCTGGCATTGGGCACTGCCGACGAGTTGAAGACGATGATCGACACCGGCGAACGTATCAGCGTGGAAACCGATGACTTGGGCGGTACTCACGATGAGTCCGGCATAAGGAAGACGTTGGAAGAGCTGAGAGCGCTGCCATGTGTGGTCGGCGCCGATTATGACGGTCACGAATTGACGGTGCGTTGCCGCAGAGGCGACCACAATCTTCTTGACGTGCTGACGTTGCTGAAAACCAACGGCACGAATATCGGGCATCTTTCCTCTCGGCAGCCGACGCTGAACGACGTGTTCCTCGAGCTGACCGGCACCGCGTTGCGCGACTAGTGGAAACCATAATCTGAAAGGTTTGGCATTATGCTGCAGACACTGCTGGTCAATCTGAAACTTCATTTCAGGGAAAAGTCGTCACTGTTCTGGCTGTTCGCTTTTCCCATCATTCTGGCGACCATGTTCAACGGCATGTTCGGCAATATCGCAGAAAGTTACGAATTGCACACGATCGATGTCGTCGTGGTCGACAATGACGATTGGCGTGCCTCCCCTGGCGCGCAAACGTTGGTTGACGGCATTTCGTCCGGCTCCGACGGCGATCATGAAAAGGCCGATAGTGGTGATGGTGCCATGCCAAAGCTCATCACGGCTACGAAAACCAGCTCAGTGCAGGCCGCGAATCAGCTGCTTTCCGACGGGAAGGCGCAAGGCGCGCTATCCGTCGACGGCGAAGGGAAACTGCAGTTGGCCATTTCACAGGCCACGCAATCGTCCGTCACGGATGTGATGGCATCAAGCAGCGGCTTGGACATTTCCCTGACGGTATTGGGCAATATCGTGGACTTGTACAATCGCAACACCGACGTGGTGGTCAATGCCGTGCAGCATAATCCGTCGGCTTTGCTGGATGACGCATTCACCGGCAGTATCGGATCGTCAAGCGGGTTCACGAAAGAAATCCAGTTGACGAATTTCAAACCGAGCAGCACCGCACGCTACTATTACGCGCTGCTTGGCATGGTTGCGATGATGGCCATGAATTTAGCCGTGAACGTGGTATCGATGGCGCAGGCGAATCTTTCGACGCTTGGCATCCGACGTTCCGTCGCTCCCCTGCCGAAATTGCAGCAGTTACTTGCCGGTTTTCTTTCCAGCTGGATCTGCTCGTTCCTAAGTCTGACCGTGGACATGCTGTACATCCGTTTCGGTTGTCAGATCTCCCTTGGCGGCCGTGAATGGGCAGGTTTGTGCGCATGTTTGATGGCATCGTTCGCCACGAGCGCGTTTGGCACATTAATCGGCGCATTGCCGGGTATTCCCGCAGGCGCCAAGCAGGGATTGTGCACGGCTCTGGCTTGCATTCTTTCACTGTTTTCCGGTTTGTATGGTTCGTTCGCCATGGCTCTGAGCGATCAGATAGCGCAGCACGCGCCCATATTGAGCACATTGAATCCGGCACAGCAGGTAACGAACCTGTTCTACGACATTCTGTATTACGACAGTTTCCGGCCGTTCCTCACCACGGTGGGCGTGCTGGCTGCAATGAGCCTGGTCTGCCTTGCTGTGGCGACCGTTCTGTTGAGGAGGCAGCGCTATGAACACCTGTAAAGCCGCGATGCGCATTCTCAAGGCGCGCAAATTGTATGTGATCATCTATTTGGTGCTGATCGGCACGATGATGTTCTCAATCAGCTGGCAGATCATGCGAGGCTCCTCAACTGCCGGAGCGTCGACGTATGAGCCGAAATCAGCCCGCATCGCAGTGATCGACCGTGATAATAACGCTGACCATGTGGCGGAATCGTTGCGTTCCTATCTCGCCTTGGATGGTGAGATGGTCGACATTGACGACGATTCCGTATCATTGCAGCAGGCTGTCGCATCGAATTATGTTGATTTGATTGCGATTGTTCCAGAAGGTTTCGCCGAGCACTATTTACAGTACGCGGACGGTGGCACGGATGCGCAGCCAACCATCGATACCGTGGTCAGCTATGCTTCCGGAGCTGGATCCCTGGCCCAGCTGGAAGTCAACGAATTCCTTTCTTTGACGCGTACCTCCTATCTTGGTCTGCCGCAATCGCAACGCGAACTCGGCACCGCCATGACAACGGTGTTGGATGTTGCCAACGACGATACGAAACAATCACATATCGCCGTGGTGTCTTCGTCTTCCGAAGATGAAAGCATAGTCAAACCGGGTGCGTCGGCATTCGCGGGCACGATCAAAACCGGCCTGTATCCACTGCTGCTGGTCATGCCGATATGCACGTTCCTGGTGGTCAGCACGTTCAACGACAGCGAGATCAGGCGCAGACTCTACTCGTCGCCCGCACGCACGGTATCGTTGGAAGCACAGCAAATGTTGACATGCGGAGCGTTCGGCCTGCTGGTATGCGTGGCCTACACTGCGGTGACGTTCCTGCTGATGATGTTGGCCGGAGTCTCCTTTGACGGGCTCACCATCATAAATGTCGGACTGGCATTCGTGTCGCTGCTGACTTACACGTTCATGGCGATCGCATGCGGCTTTCTGCTGGGATCGACAGGCTTCAACGAAATGGCGACGAATGGCTTCGTCAACGTGTTCGCTCTGCTGGTCATGTTCACCTCCGGCATGTCATTTCCTACGGACATGATGCCGGATCCCATGATCACCATCGGCAAGCTGTTGCCTGGATGGTGGTTCTGCACGTCAATCGATCAGGTGTTCGGCATTGGCACCGCAGCATCCACCGGCGTGAATATCGGCCTATGGGCATCATCCATTGGCTTGGTGGCACTGTTCGGAGTGACTTTTATCTGTCTTGGCCTCACTTTTGGACGCATCCGACGTACAAGGCCAACACTCGCCTCCCCCGCTACCACACAACTCGCCAAATAACATAGGCGATCACATATGTCTTCAGCATTGCGCTGATCACGCACCCCGTCGGCCTACCGCAAAAACGCGTTTATCTGCGCATGCTTCTGCGGTAGGCCGATGGCGTAACATGCATATATCGTTGAAACACTCGCGCAAAAAACGACGAACGTGAGAATCCCACCCGCACCGCAATCTCCGCAACCGGCAATTGCGTGGTCGCCAGCAATTCAGCGCCAGCGCGAACGCGCACATCATTCACAAACTCAATCGGCGACTGCCCAACCATGTCGTGAAACAACACCGCGCATTGCGTGCGTCCCACACACCCCGCAGCAGCAATCTGCGCCAACGTAACCCGTTGATGATAATGCTGTTGCACATAATCAATCATGCTGCGCAGCGCGGCAATTTTCGCCTCATCAACGCCACCAACACGAGAACCATCCCCTTCTCGTTCCTCCGCAAACGCCGTCAATGCTCGTACCATGGCATAGAAACAACTCAGTACAGTCAACGATTCACTATCGGACCACAGCTTTCTATACAGCATGTCAACCGGTTCGGATGAAACGAATTCAGAAGAAACCAGACCAGACAACGCCGGATGTTCGTTGCATGTCGAACAGCCGAATTTCGCGCGATGGATTCGTCTGATGCCGTCAACCAACGCATTACCATATTCGCTGTCGGTATCGAACACGATATATGGCATTGATGAATCCGCCAGAATCGGCGCTATGAATCGTTCGTATACCGCATTGGGCGCGCCCATTCGCGTGGGATTGAGCAATGTGCATGAGAATTCACATTCCGCATTGTCTTTGGTGAAACCGTAATGCAGTTGTCGCGAGTTAACGAATATGCCTTGCCCCTCATCGAGGCGGATTGTTTCGCCATTCACGAAATACCACATATGGCCGCGCATAATGTAAGTGAATTCGAAATCGATATGCCAATGGCATTCCGCACGCATGTTCGGATATTGGCTCAATAACGAATGCTCGGTGAATGAGAAGAACATCGGAGCGTCGTATTGCACCATTTCCGCACCATTGGGCAAACGTCCCCATCCAGTGATCGGCATGCATACACAAGAAACGTTCAAACCGCCTGTTGCCGCGCTTTCTGCTTGCGTCACGGTCATATCGCATGCCATATCATTCACCACTGTATTCCACCATTTCGGTAAATAATGCAAATTCTGGGAACGATAATACAGGCAGATACTGTGTTGCCGGGCAATCATGCCATTGAATGATATGCGTAAGACCATTATTGACCAGAAGGGGCGTGCGGCATGCTATCGCACGACTCATAACACAGGAGCATTACCATGGCAGATACTGCAAAGCAGTCAGCGGCAGATGAGTGGGAGCGCATGCTCTCCGGTGAACTGTATGTGGCCGATAGTCCACAACAGCATGACGCGAATATGCGCAAACGTCGCTTGGTGCAGGCCATCAACACATCCAAGTACGACGCGTTCAAGGAACGTGACGAGCTGTTTCACGAATTGTTCGGTGCCTTTGGAGAAGGCGGATTCGTAGAGCCACCGTTCAATTGCGATTATGGATGCAACACGTTCATCGGCAAGAATTTCTATGCCAATATGGATTGCATTTTCCTTGATGTGGCACGCATCACCATCGGCGACCGCGTTTTTTTCGGACCTCGCGTGGGCCTGTACACGCCGTATCATCCGATTGATGCGGCCGTACGTTCCTCCGGGCCGGAAGGTGCACGCCCGATCACCATCGGCAATGATGTCTGGTTCGGCGGCAATGTGGTGGTCGGCCCCGGCATTACCATCGGTGACGATGTGGTGATCGGCGCGGGATCGGTAGTGGTCAAGGATATTCCTTCGCATTCGGTGGCAGTCGGCAATCCATGTCACGTGATCCGTGAGATCACCGATGCCGACCGCGAATATTGGGAAGGCAAGGCAGCGGAATATCGCGCTTGGAAGGGTTCGATTCAGTAAATCGTTAGTTCACGCACCGCAATTTCACTCGGGTGCGGGCATTGGCTATCATCGACCACACCCCATCAATGTATTTCTCGTACATTTCCTACACGCACCAACCATTCTCACATCATCATGCAATCTTCCATCACTTGGCGCGAGTTTCTTCGACAGACGTTGACGCTCGCCCTGCCCATCGCGTTTCAACAACTAATGCTGGCGCTGTCATCGTGCGCCGACACTCTTATGCTGACGAACGTTGGTCAAAATGAGCTGTCGGCAGTGTCTCTTGCCACACAGTTCCAGTTCATTTTCAGTTTGTGTCTTGCCGCGCTCACGCTTGGCATGAGTATTCTGGTGGCCCAGTATTGGGGTGCGGGCAACACGAATGCCGTCGAACGTGTATTGGCGTTCATCATGCTGTATGCCGGCGGATTGTCGCTGGTGTTTTTCGCATTGACGCTACTCATTCCGGAAACGTTGATGTCGATTATGACGAACGACATAACGCTGATTGCTACCGGCTCACAGTATTTGCGGGTTTCGTCGGTTTCGTACCTGTTCATCGGTTTGTCTCAGATGTATTTGTGCCTGATGAAGAATGTGGGTGCGGCGGTCACCGGAATGACGATAAGCACGGTTGGCGTGATCGTGCATGTTGCGCTGAACGCGGTGCTGATCTATGGTTGGTTCGGTTTACCTGCATTAGGTATTTTCGGCGCGGCGATTTCCACGGTGATTTCCCGAGCTATCGAACTGGTGTGGTCTGTGCTTGTAGCCAGCCGCAATGGTCGCCCACATTTGCGGTTGTCGATGATGCTGCATCCGGATGTGGCGTTGCAGAAGGATTTTTGGAAGTATAGTCTGCCCGTGCTGGGCAATGAGCTGGTTTGGGGTTGCGGTTTCACCATGTACACCGTGATTATGGGTCATCTTGGTACGGATGCGGTGGCGGCCAATTCCATTGCGAATATCGTCAAGGATTTGTTGGTCTGTTTGAGTCTTGGCCTTGGCAATGCGGGCGGCATTCTTGTCGGTAATCTGCTTGGCCGCAATGCTTTCGATCAGGCGAAGGTTATGGGCGATAGGCTCTGTGTACTGGTGGCGGCAGTTGGCGTTGGAACCGGCCTGTTGATTATCGCGGTACGTCCTTTGGCGTTGCAGTGGGCGGGATTGACGCCGCAGGCCACGCATTATCTGTCGGTTATGCTGTTCATCTGCGCCTATTATGCTGCATGCGGGTGCATGACGAATCTGACTATCGCCGGCATTTTCCCTGCCGGAGGCGATTCCCGGTTCGGACTTGTCTGCGATGCGATCGTTATGTGGCTGATTGTCGTACCGGTCGGTCTGTTGGCGGCTTTCGTGTGGAAGCTGCCGGTATTGGCGGTCTATGCTTTGCTGAATACCGATGAATGCCTCAAGATGATCCCTGCTTTGCTGCATTATCGGAAGTATCGTTGGGTCAACAATGTGACGCGACAAACCGATTCCGCCACAGTATCAAACGCATGAACAATCCGACATCAACAAAGCCCGTGTCATACTGCATTGCGCAGTGCGACACGGGCTTTGTCACTTGCCGATCTCAATCATTTGATATTTATTTCATGAGATTGCGCAGCACGTACTGGAGGATGCCTCCGTTGCGGTAGTAGTCAGCCTCGCCAGGAGTGTCGATGCGCACGACCGCATCGAATTCGGTCGTGGAACCGTCACCATGGGTGGCAGTGACATGAACCGTCTTCGGAGTGACGCCATCGTTAAGCCCTTCAACACCAGAAATATCGTATGTTTCAGTGCCATCAAGACCAAGGCTCTCATAGGATTCGCCTGCGGGGAACTGCAACGGCAGCACGCCCATGCCGATCAGGTTTGAACGGTGGATACGTTCAAAGCTTTCGGTGATGACGGCTTTGACACCCAGCATGACGGTTCCCTTGGCGGCCCAATCACGAGATGAGCCGGTACCGTATTCCTTGCCTGCGAGCACCACCAACGGTACATCATGTTCGATGTAGTCACGGGACGCCTCGAAAATCGTGGCCGGCTTCTGGTCAAGGAAATCATACGTAAAGCCGCCAGGAGTGACCTCCTCGCCTACAGATGCAAGCAGCTGGTTGCGCAGTCGGATATTGCCGAACGTGCCACGTACCATGACCTCATGGTTGCCTCGACGGGAACCATAGGAGTTGAAGTTCTTCGGTTCGACGCCGCGGTCGGTCAGGTATTTGCCAGCAGGACTGGAAGCTTTGAACGCGCCGGCCGGAGAAATATGGTCGGTGGTCACGGAATCACCGAGCAGCGCGAGCACGCGGGCGCCATGAATGTCTTCGACGGGGTCCGGAGTGGCCTTCATGCCATCGAAGAACGTCTGCTTACGCACGTAGGTGGAATCCTCATTCCATGCGAACAGTTCGCCTTCCGGAACGTCAAGTCCTTTCCAACGACGGTCGCCTTCGAATACGGAAGCGTAATCCTTCAGGAACATCTCACGGCTGACGGTACCATCCACCACGGAGGCGACTTCGCTATTGGTTGGCCAGATATCCTTCAGATACACATCATTGCCGTCCGAATCCTTGCCAAGCGGCTGGGTTTCAAAATCGAAATCCATGGTGCCTGCGAGCGCATAGGCGATGACGAGCGGCGGGGATGCCAGGTAGTTCATCTTGACGTCCGGGCTGATGCGGCCTTCGAAGTTGCGGTTGCCTGACAGCACTGAGGTGACGGTCAGATCGTTGGCGTTGATGGCTTCGGAGATTTCCGGCAGTAGCGGGCCGGAGTTGCCGATGCAGGTGGCGCAGCCGAAACCGACCAGCTGGTAACCGAGCGCGTCGAGATCGTCTTGCAAGCCAGCCGCCTTAAGATAGTCGGCCACAACCTGGGAGCCCGGTGCGAGCGAGGTCTTGACCCACGGCTTGGGCTTCAAACCCTTGGCATGCGCGTTGCGTGCAATCAGGCCGGCGGCGATCATCACGGACGGATTGGATGTGTTCGTGCACGAGGTGATGGATGCGATTGCCACATCACCGTTGGTGATGTCGAAGTCGCCGCGGAAGTCGGTGGAAACAGCAACCGGCTCCTGCACGGTCTTGTCTGTTTCGTACGCGAGCAATGTTTCGGCGAATTTCGCTTTGGATTCAGACAGTTTGATGCGATCCTGCGGGCGCTTCGGGCCTGCGATCGACGGCACGACAGTACCGAGGTCGAGTTCCAGGTATTCGGAATACTGCGGTTCGACGTAGTTCGGATCGGTGGTGTCGCCCCACAGCTTGTTCGCCTTGGCATACGCTTCGACCAATGCGATCTGGTCTTCGGAACGGCCGGTCAAGCGCAGATAGTCGAGAGTGACGCCGTCGATCGGGAAAATGCCACAGGTGGAGCCGAATTCCGGCCCCATGTTGCCGATGGTGGCACGATTGGCCAGCGGCACCGAGGCGATGCCATCACCGTAGAATTCCACGAATTTGCCGACCACACCATGCTGACGAAGCATGTCAGTGATGGTCAGCACCACGTCGGTGGCGGTGACGCCTTCAGGAATGGAACCGGTAAGCTTGAAACCGACAACACGCGGCACCAGCATGGAGATCGGCTGTCCAAGCATGGCCGCTTCGGCTTCAATGCCGCCAACGCCCCAGCCGAGCACGCCCAAGCCATTGACGGTGGTGGTGTGCGAGTCGGTGCCCACGCAGGAATCAAGGTAGGCAAGAGTCTTGCCACTGTTTTCTTCGACCTTGGTCATGATGACCTTGGCGAGATATTCGATATTGACCTGGTGGATGATGCCTGTTCCCGGCGGTACCACGCGGAAGTTCTTGAATGCCTGCTGGCCCCAACGCAGGAACTGGTAACGTTCGCCGTTGCGCTGGTATTCGATATCCATGTTTTGTTCGACCGCGTCGGCGATGCCGTACTTGTCGATCTGTACGGAATGGTCGATGACCATGTCGGACTGCACCTGCGGGTTGATGACCTCCGGGTCTCCCCCAAGATCCTTGACCGCATCACGCATGGTGGCAAGATCCACAATGCAGGGCACGCCGGTGAAATCCTGCATGACCACACGGGACGGGGTGAACTGGATCTCATGGCTCGGCTGTGCAGCCGGATCCCAATCCAACAGTGCCTTGACATGATCATCCGTGATGTTGGCGCCATCGATGTTACGTACCAGATTCTCGACGAGAACCTTCAACGAATACGGCAGATGATCGATGCCCGGCAGATCTGCGATGCGGTAATATTCATAATCCTCGCCGTTCACCTTCAAGGTGTCGAGCTGGTCGTCGCGCACAGACATGCTACCTCCGAGCTTCTTGGCTGTATAACACAGCTGATTATTCGTTGCCTACGATACAGCCAAGTTAATTCAGCTCTGGCGTGTCTTCTTAAAGTATGGGAAAATACTCGGAATTTTCGGTACCAAACGCAAACATACCAAGAACACGAGCGCCGAAAGCGCCATTGCCACCGTCGTCGCAGCCAGCATCTGCCCGGTCGGCACCACCAGCGCAAAGAAATTCGCCACCGGTTTTACAAACATGCCCCCGAATCCAATTGAGGCAAAGGCCAATACCAATATGCCACGCCACGAATGCAACGGCCTTGCCACACGCGCAAGCACAAACACTCCCATCATGAGCAGAATAATCGCGTTGACTCCACGCAGCATCGCCAACTGCGCACCCGAATCCTGCACATTCCACTTCATGAATATCGGCAGCAGCCACGACGTGGACAAAATCGACAATCCAACAGCCACACCGCAGGGCACAGCAAAATGCAGCACACGTTTCAGGAATCCTGGAATATAACGACGCGTGTTCGGAGCCAACGCAAGAATGAATGCCGGCACACCAATCGTCAATCCGCCCACATATGTGATGTGGCGAGGCAGATACGGAAATGGTATCTGCGTCAACACCACGCCCAACGAAATCAGTGCGGAATACACGGTTTTCACGAGGAATAGGCTTGCCACACGTTCCATATTGGCCATGACCTGACGCCCTCGCGCCACTACATCGGGCAGATGTGAAAATTTCGAATCGACAAGCACCACCTGCGCCACGGCCTTGGTGGCGGGAGCAGCATTGCCCATCGCAATACCCAGATCGGCCTCTTTGATGGCGAGCGCGTCGTTCACGCCGTCGCCGGTCATCGCCACCACATGCTCACCCGCATGCAATGCCTCCACGATCGCCTTTTTCTGATCGGGCAGCACACGCCCAAGCACATCCACGTTTTCCAGTACTTGTGCCAGTTCCGCAATGTCGGCAGGCAATTCACGCGCGTCCATGAATCGTGGTTCATGGACGCCGGTCAGATGCACTTTTCTTGCGATTGCGCCAACGGTTACAGGATTGTCACCGGAGATGACGCGACAACGCACACCCTGTTCACGGAACCATGCAAGCGTTTCTTCGGCATCGGCGCGAATATGTTCGGAACAGCACACCAATGCGACAGGGCACGATGCCGGATTGAGTTTTGGATTGGTTTCGTAATCGTCGGGCGCTGCACCGTCGATTCGCGCGACCAGTAGCACACGGTTGCCGTCGTTGGCGAAATCATTGACCTGCTTGAGTATGTCGGCATGGTCGCCATCGATTTGGGAAAGAATGACTTCCGGCGCACCCATCGTCCATACTGCATTGCCGTCATAGATCGAACTCCACTTGCGCGCCGACGAGAACGGTACTCGTGCCTCGACAGTGCCGTCCGCAAATCCCTGTTCCCGTAGTCCAGACAGAATCGCCTGTCCTGTACCATTGGGCTGTCCTTCGTTCGATAGGTCGAATAGAGCCTGTTTGACGTCATGCTCATTCACGTTGCCGCACATAGTGCCGGCGCTTCGAATATCCAGCAATTCCACGGAATCAAGTCGGATGGTGCCGTCGGTGACAGTACCGGTTTTGTCAAGGTTCAGGCAATCCACACGAGCGAGAGTCTCCACGGATTCCAGCTCCTGCACCAGCGTGTTCTTACGTGCCAAACGAATGGCTGCGAGCGCGAAATTCAGCGAGGTGAGCAGCACCAGGCCTTCAGGGATCATACCGACCACACCGGCCACTGCGGAAATGACTGCGGAACGCCATTCACCGGTTGAGATGGCCGCATTCCAGCCGCCAACAGTGCGTACCTGCGACCAGATGAGCAGCACACAGAGCGGCACCACCAGGAAGGTCATGAATTTCAGAATCGTATTGATGCCCTTGTTTAGGTCGGATACGGTTTTCTTGTAGACCTTTGCCTGTGCGGTAAGTTTGGCTGCGTAGCTGTGTTCCCCGGTGGCGGTGACTTTCACCAATGCCATGCCGGAGATGGCGGTGGATCCGGAGAAAATGTCGCAGCCTTCGCCTTTGCGTACGGTCCGTGATTCGCCGGTGAGCATGGATTCGTCCAGTTCCAGTCCCCAAGTGTGCACGATCTGTGCGTCCGCGGGTACCTGTTCGCCGGAGCGGATCCACATGAGATCACCGAGCACGATATCGTTGTGTGGTACTTCAACGTCTTTGCCGTCGCGATGCACAAGGTAATCGGAGGCCACCAGAATCGATAGTTTGTCAAGCGTACGTTTGGCTTTCAGTTCGGTGCAGATGCCGATGCCGGTATTGATGATGATGATCAGACCGAACACCGCGTCTTTCCACGAACCGGTGATCAGTACCATGACCATGGCGGCGAAAATGATGCCGTTGAACAGGGTGAACACGTTGGCTCGCACGATGTCGACAAGAGATCGCGAAGTCGATGCTTTGACTGTGTTATCCAGTCCGCTTTTTTTGAGGGTGATCACTTCGCCTTGTGTTAGCCCCGTCTCTTCGATGGGAGGCATTGTTCGACTTTCGCTCATAATTGCCAGACTACCGTCACAGTCCCGTTTTCTGGTCAACTTCTTGTGAAACACAGGTAAAAATCAGGGAATTTTCAGGGTACTCGCCGAGCACTGATTTGGCACCCATCTCACGTAGGCAAGGCACAGAGCCATGTCAGTGGTCGATTGTAGTCACCAGCATCTCACGGTCGTGGGGATCGTTGTTGGCTACGGCCACGACCGCATCGTCGAGCGGCGTCGCTTCGGTCATGCGGTCGTTGATGGTCATGGTTGCCGCATAGAGTTTGTTGTCTTCCGGCACAGCGATAGGATCGAGAAGCGCCACTGGAACGCCCGCTTTTCTTGCGGTTTCCAAAGCATCATTCCAGTTTTCGGCATTGGTTTTGTCCACGTCGATTCCTGCGATGACAATGAGGTCGGCCTTGCGTTGCGCCATGTCACGCACGCCTTGCTGCGCGGTGGATTGCGCGTCCACAGTGCCTGAGACGGTAATGTACACCGGCTTGAGCTTACCGGCTTTCATGGCATCCATTGCCATGGAATCGGCAGTGACATCATCCGATCCAATCATGGCGATGGACAGGCTGTCACGATCCTCCATGGAGTGCGCCACCGCGGTACCGGGAGATTGCGTATCCCCCACCGCGGCATTCGACGGCACGCAACCAGATAGCGACGCGCAAGGCAACGCAATCGCGGTCATTCCATAAAACGCACGACGTGCGAATAACGGCATGCTCACTGCTCGTGCTTTCTGAACAGCGCCACAGTCTCAACATGATGGGTCATGGGGTAAATGTCGAATGCGCGGATATCCGCCAATTCGTAGCCCAGCGACACGAGTGTGGCAGTATCTCTGGCGAGGCTTGCCGGATCGCATGCGATATAGACCACGCTTTTCGCTTCGGCTTCGGCAATCTGCCTGCACACTTTCGCACGAGCGCCGGCACGCGGCGGATCAAGCACCACCACATCGGGTTTGGCGAGATCATTGCGCACGTTGGCAAGTGTTTTCGCCACATCGCCCACACGTGCATCGACGTTGCCCAGATGAATGTGCCTCAAATTACGCTGCGCGTTCCTTACCGCGGTTTTGCCGCCTTCGACGCTCAACATGCGAGTGCGCTCCGCCGTCAGCGTAGCCAACGGCAGCGTGAACAGACCTGAACCGGAATACAAATCCCACAGGCATGCGGATTTGGCGCCGTCGAGCTCGCCGCGTACCAAATCAATCACATGGTTGGTCAAAGCGATCGGCGCATGCCTATGCATCTGCCAGAAACCGCCTGCATCCACGTTGTATTCGAATGCACGGCCGGCAACAGTCACCTTTTCCGTAAGCTCACGGCTTCCAGCAACCACCTCACCGTTCACAAGCACGGCGTAATTGTCTGGAATCGGCGCATTATCGCGAGGTTCCGGAACGGATAGACGAATCTGGGAACCCGGCTCAAAGCCACCCTCCCATACATGCTCACGCTCGGCCACTTCCAGCAACGTACGGCTGGCCAACGGCATGGTATCAATCGGAACGCGCACATGCGTGCCCCGACGGCGCATCGACGGACGGCCATCTGCATCAGCGATCATCTCGATGCGAGTACGCCAATGCAGACCTTGCTCCGCATCGTCTTCCGGCATACGCTCAATGGGCACTTCCGTATCAACGTGGCCGAGTCTTGCCATCTGTTCCGCAACCGACGCGGCTTTCCACTTGAGTTGCCCGGCAAGCGACACATGCACCAGATCGGCGCCGCCGACGCCACCGCCCATGGCAAGGGGGCCTGCCAATGACCATATTGGATCAGTACGGTCTTCGCTCGCCTCGAGCACTTCCACCACTTCGCCCGTCCAGAAGCGATCCTCACGATCATGTGGCTCGTCCAATGCGACACGGACCAGTTCTCCGGGCAATGCGAATCGCACGAACACAACACGTCCGTCAATATGACCGACACAACGGCCTTGGTCGGCGTACCGTTCAATGCGGATGGTTGTTTCCATCAGTGTTCTTCCCTCATTTCGGTGGTTTGTGCTGCCTCAGCATCATCTTCGGAAGCTTCCTGCACCATCTTATGCCGGTGCATTGGCGTCGCCACGATCAGATACGAGACCCAAATCGCGAGCGCCCAGAACGGAATGCCCATCAGCAGACGCGCCGTTCCCAGCCAGCCGACGTGATTGCCGAAATAGAGCGGCACCTGCACGATCAGACGCAGCGCGAACACCCCGATCCACATCGCGGTGATGATGGTATAGGCGCGATTGAGCGCCTTGTCACCTCGCCAATCGGCAAGCCAGGCACGAAAATGTTCGGTCGGTAACGTTCTGATGAACTCGATGACCAATCCTAAGCCAGGCACTCGGGCCAGCAGTGAAATCGTCAGCAGAATAACGTAAAAGGCGTTGGTCAGGAATCCGAACATGTAATAGTTACGTGCCTCGTGACTGTTCCATGCCCAAATCAGGCAGATACCTACTGCCAGCAAGCCTGATACCGCTCCCATGACGGACTGTCGTTGGCACAGGCGCACGATCACCTGCAGCACGGCCAACACTGCGGACACGCCGATGGTCAGTTGCAAATTGGACGTGATGACGAACAACACCACGAACACGACGCCCGGCAGCATTGATTCGATAACGCCTCTCGGACCGCCAATGGCGTCGATCACGGAAAAATCGTCAGTATTACCGGCATCGGCAAGCGCACCAAGACCGGTTCGTTTTTTTGCTTCGGTTTCAGCCATACGTATTAGTTATCGGTTCGAGCGGCTCAGCGCACTTCGGAGAACATCGGTCCACGAGACAGCGTGGTCTTGACCTCAACCTGCTGGTCGGAGTCGAATGGACCTTTCGGCTTGCCTGGAATCTCAGTCTTCTGCTCAGCCTCTTCCGCAGCGGCCTTCGCGGCCTTGCGTTCGGCCGGAGCGACCGGCGGATGCATGGGAATCAGGTCGCGCGGTGCCAACGGATCATCGCCTCGCTCCACCACAATATCGGCGAAGAACTGGTTCAACGCCTTTGCTTCCTCACCCTCAGGATCGGTGGCGGCCTTGCCGGAGAAGATGCCACGCAGCATCCAACGCGGACCGTCGACGCCTACGATGCGGGTAAGCACCTTGCGTCCACCCTTGACGGTGACCGGCAATGCCAGTTCGGTGCCGAACACACCTTCGACTTCTTTCGCGTCCTTGTTGGCTTCAATCAGGTCGGCGCGAACGTCATCCCACAATCCGAGCGTCTTCGGGGCCGCGAACGCTTCAATCTCCACGCTGGAGGAACCGTAGGTGATGGTGGTGCCAAGAACCTGCTGAGTGGCACGGTTGGCTTTCACGCGCAATTCAATGCCCTTCAGGAACGGCAGATAATATGATCCCATATCGAGGTACTCGTCGTAATCAGGAACGTTCTCATCTTCCACGTCCCACGGACCATGCTTGTCACCGCGACCCTCGTATTCAGCGGAAGGCTTCGGAAGCGCCACGCCCTCCTGAGCTTCGTCAACATTTTCAGCTGCGTCGACAGCCTCTTCGTTTTCTTCGGCGGATGCTTCAAGAGCTTCCTCGCTCTGACGCTTCTTCTTACCGAATCCAAACAATCCCATGATGTTCCTCATTTCATAACGTTTGCAACCGTGACTAGCCTAGCACCCATGCTTAATATGGGCTGGGAATCGGGGTGTGATATTCCAATTCCCAGTCTGTGCACGGTAAACAGTGGCTTAAATGTCATACATAATGCTGAGCGGCGCATGATCGGACCAGCGCAGGTCGTAGGTCGGAGCCTTATCGATCACGAATCCGCAGGCCGTTTCCGCAAGTTCCGGTGTTGCGAACTGGTAGTCGATTCTCCAGCCGACATTGTTGTCAAATGCACGACCTCGCTGACTCCACCATGTGTACGGTCCCTGGATGTCTCCGGCGAGATCACGCATCACATCCACAAATTCCAGTTCTCCCAGCCATTTGTCGACATATGCGCGCTCTTCGGGGAGAAATCCGGCATGCGTTTCGTTGGCTTTGGCGTTTTTGATGTCGAGCGGCGTGTGCGCGATATTAAAATCACCGCACAGCACCGCTTGTTTCCCACCATGTGCAGCTTCATCGCGCAATTGCTCCATACGTACCAGCATGGTGTCGAGGAAACGGTATTTCTGCTTCATTTTTTCCGGATCATCGGTATTTCCCGCATGCACATACACGCAAACCACGGTAACGGCATAGCCTTGCGGAGTTTGCACGTCCGCTTCGATCCAGCGTCCAGAATCAACATCCTCATCAAGTCCCGGCAAGCCATACCGCCGTTCGGCAACAGGCAATGCCGACAGTAGACCGACACCGGCACGCCCTTTGATGCGGCAGATCTCGTTCATGCGATGCAATTCACTTTGATCAGCGATACGGCCTGCAGTCGAATATTCAAAACCGAATTCGTCAAAGATGGGATCGATTTCGTTTTGCGGAGCACGTACTTCCTGCAGGCACCATACGTCGGGAGTGTTGCGACCCGCCCATTCCTCGATGCCTTTGCGTTTCGCCGCGCGGATTCCATTCACATTAGAGGTTGTGATAGTGATCGTCATAGCGTCCTAGAGTAGCCGGAATACAAGAAAAGCCTCCGGCAATGCCGAAGGCTTTATTTTGAGACATATCGGTCGGATCAGTCAAGACCGAGCTGCAGCTTGCCGCCGGGGATGGCGTCAAGCAGATCACGAGTGTACTGCTTTTGCGGATGCTCGAAGACCTCGTCAGTGGTGGCGTGCTCCACAAGCTTGCCGTGCTGCATCACCACGACCTCATCGGCAATCTGGCGCACAACCGCCAAATCGTGGGTGATGAACAGGTAGCTCAGGCCCTTTTCCGTCTGCAGGTCATTGAGCAATCGCAACACCTGGTCCTGTACCAGCACGTCCAAAGCGGATACGGCCTCGTCGCAGACGATCACGTCCGGATCGAGAGCCATGGCTCGTGCGATGGCGATGCGCTGTCGCTGACCACCGGAAAGCTCGTTCGGGTAACGGAAACGCACAGATCCCGGCAGTTCCACCATATCGAGCAACTCACGCACACGGGCAGCACGACTTTTCTTGTCTCCAATGCCGTGGATGCGCAGTGGTTCTTCGATGGAACGGTAAATGGAGTACATCGGGTCAAGCGAACCATACGGATTCTGGAACACCGGCTGCACGTGACGACGGAAGTCAAGCAATTCCTTGCCTTGGAAGCCGGAAATGTCCTTGCCTTCATAGGTGACGGTGCCTGAGGTCGGTTCAAGCAGCTTCAGCACCATGTTGGCCACCGTGGACTTGCCGGAACCGGATTCGCCCACAATCGCCAGCGTGGTACCCTTTTTGACGGAGAAGCTCACATCGTCAACGGCCTTGAACATCTCCTTCTTGCGCGGCAGCTTGAACTCGCGCGTCAGATGATTCACCGTGATGATGGATTCGCCGGTCTTCAGTGAATCCTCATTCACCTTGTGTTCCATCACACGGCTGGCATCGCCACCATGCTCCTTGACGGAGATGATGCGCTGCGAGGCCAACGACGGCGCTGCCGACACCAGTCGCTTGGTGTACGGATGCTGCGGATGCTGCAGTACTTCCAGAGATGGGCCAGACTCAACGACCTGTCCCTTGTACATGACCACGATGTGCTGCGCACGCTCAGCCGCCAAGCCCAAGTCATGGGTGATGAACAGCACTGCGGTTCCCAACGAATCGGTGAGCATCTGCAGGTGATCAAGGATCTTCTTCTGCACGGTCACATCAAGCGCGGAGGTCGGCTCGTCGGCGATCAGCAGTTCCGGACGGCATGCCAAGCCGATGGCGATGAGCGCACGCTGGCGCATACCACCGGAAAACTCGTGCGGATACTGGCGTGCACGAGTGGCGGCATCCGGCAGACCTGCCTCAGAAAGAAGACCTGCGATGCGGTCGTCCATGGTAGAGCCGATTACATACTTCTTGGCGATGTACCAAGCGTCATCCTCGGCCACGCCGGCCTTGATCAGGTCGTCGGCCACGCGCCAACGCGTTTCAGATCCCGGAACCCACTCCGACTCGAAGTATGCCACGGTCTTGTCGAAGTCGTCGCCGGTCTTGCCGATCTTGGACAGCGCTTCCTTCGCCGCGGACAACAGCTCCGGAAGATCCTTGGAGCCAAGGAAAGTCTCATCGTCGTTGTTTTTAAGCTCGACATCAGCATCGGCGAGAGCCTTCGACAGCGAGGAACGCTTCTCATGGGCGATATCCATATTGTTGGCGACCAGCGCCTCCTTCACCTGGGTGCCGATACGCCACACCGGGTTCAGGTTGCTCATCGGATCCTGCGGGACAAGACCCATCTTGTTGCCGCGCAACTTGTCGAAATCCCTCTGCTTGTAACCGGAGATTTCCTCGCCATCAAGCTTGATGGATCCTCCGACCACATGGCCTGTGCCTGGAAGCAGACCAAGCACTGCCATAGCGGACGTGGACTTGCCGGAGCCGGACTCACCAACGATAGCCACCCACTGACCCGGGTATACGCTGAAAGAGGAGTTGCGCACCGCATGTATCGGCCGGCCATCATCAGTGGTGAAGTCGACCTGGAGGTTCTTGACTTCCAGCAGCGGACCGTTGGCGCGTTGCATGGCCTCGAGCTTGTTTTCGGTATTCATTTCAGTCATCGAATATCCCTCACTTACACTCACGCACGGCTCTTCGGATCAAGCGCATCCTTCACAGCGTCGCCCATCATGATGAAGGCAAGCACAGTGATGGCAAGCGCCGCGGACGGGTAGAACAGCACCATCGGATCTGTACGCAGAATGGACTGCGCATTGGAGATGTCGCCGCCCCAGCTGACGGTAGTGGTCGGCAGACCCAGACCAAGGAAGCTCAAC
Organism: Bifidobacterium sp. N4G05; assembly: GCF_002742445.1. Taxonomy (GTDB): domain Bacteria; phylum Actinomycetota; class Actinomycetes; order Actinomycetales; family Bifidobacteriaceae; genus Bifidobacterium; species Bifidobacterium hominis. Next base: position 158,052 of record NZ_NJNQ01000003.1, read on the forward strand.
GTTGCTTCCAACACGATGTAGGTAGCCAGAGACGTTGTGCCCACCACAATGATCGGTGCCAAGGAATTCGGCAGAATGTGGCGGAACAGGTTACGCCATGGCGTTGAGCCAAGTGCGGTGGAAGCCGTATTGAACTCCAGATTCTTGGCTTCCATAACAGCGCCTCGCGCAATTCGCGCAACAGATGTCCAGCCGAACAACGTCATGACCAGAATAATCTTCCAAATGGAACCGTTGGTCTTGAACATCTGCAGCACCACGATGGCACCAAGCAAAATCGGCAAAGCCAGGAAAATATCGGTCAAACGGCTGAGAATGCCGTCAACCCAGCCTCCGAAGAAGCCGCTCAATGCACCGATCAGCGTGCCCAACAGCACCACCAGCACCGTAGCGAACACGCCGACGCTCAGCGAGGTACGAGTACCATACACCACGCGAGAGTACACGTCGCATCCTTGCAGATCGAATCCGAAAGGATGTCCCTTCGAAGCCGATTCCAAGGAGTTCTCAAGCGTGCAGTAATTCGGATTCTGCTTGGTCATCACTCCTGGGAACAGCGCCACGAAGATAATGAACACAATAAGCACAGCGGAGATGATGAACATCGGGTTCTTGCGCAGGGTACGCCATGCGTCAGCCCAAAGGCTTGAAGCCGGTACGGACTCGTCGACCGAGTCAACGTCCTTAAGCGGCGTCTCCTCAAGAGGAGCAACATATCGTTCCTGTCCCGGAAGTGCGTGGGAAAGATTCGTTTCGTTCATATCAGTCATTGTTCAATCCTCCCAACTCACGCGTAGCGGATTCGCGGATCAAGCGCCGCATAGAGCATATCGACCAGCAGGTTGCACACTGCGAAAATCAACATAAGCAGAGTCACAATGGACACCACCAGGTTGCCTTCGCCCTTGATGATGCTTTGATAAGTCAGGTAACCAATGCCGTGCACATTGAAGATGGTTTCGGAAATCATGGCACCGCCCATCAGTGCGCCAAGATCCTGACCAAGGTAAGTGACGACAGGAATCATGGAGTTACGCAAAACGTGACGATTCATGACCGACCTATTGCTCATGCCTTTGGCGCGTGCGGTGCGCACATAGTCAAGCGCGATATTGGAGGAAATCTCCGAACGACTCAATCTGATGATATATGCCATAGACACAGATCCAAGCACTATTGCCGGCATCAGTAGATCGATGAATCCTGGATTGGCGCCGGCCGTAACTGGAAGCAGACGCAACTTCACGCCTAGGAAATACTGGGCAAGGAAGCCCGTGACAAAGGTCGGGACGGAGATGAGCAGCAGAGAGATGATCAGGATCACGGTATCGCACCACTTGCCCTTGTTCAGACCGGAAATCGCGCCGAAGATCACGCCGAATACGGCTTCGAACACGAAAGCCATCAGTGCGAGCTTGATAGTGACCGGGAATGCACGTCCGATCTGGTCGATGACCAGCTGGCCGGAGAAGGTCTTGCCAAAATCAAGAGTCAGCGCATTTTTCAGGAACAGCAAATACTGTACGATGAACGGTTTATCCAGATTGTATTCGGCACGAATCTGCGCAGCGACGGCCTCATTGACCGGCTTATCGCCAAACATCGCCTTAACCGGGTCGCCCGGCAATGCGAACACCAGGGCGTACACCAAAAGCGTCGTGCCGAGAACCACAGGGATCATCTGCAGAATGCGTCGCAGAAGATATCTGCCCATTGGTTTCTCCTTTTATTGCTTATTCATTGTCAACCTTTTCAGATTATTACTCATAATCATCGGGGAAGGTTAACGATTTACCCCGCAAGTTTTGTGGCAACACACAACAAACTGCTTTATATTGCAGTTTCATGGGAATCAGCTGGGAAAAATGCATTGGTTGCCGGCATCTATCCCTGACGCCTCTTGGCCACACTGATCTCACCCTAAAAAACGGTGCGTATTACATGGAAAGGAAGGAACGGATATGATCCGTCCCTTCCTTCAATTGGCTCAGCGAGATTCACTCACGAAGATCGGCTCACTTGCCGGACTTGGTCATGTTCTCGTAGACCGGCAGGTTCTGCCAGTTCATTTCGAAACCGGAAACGCCGGTAGCAGCCACACCGTAGGCGTTGGCGTAGTACAGCGGAACGGCCGGGAGATCGTTCAACAGAATCTCCTGAGCCTGCTGGTACAGCTTGTTGGCCTCGTCGGTGGTCTGAGCGGCAGCGGCCTTGGAGCACAGATCGTCGAACGCCGAACTCTTGTAATCGCCATCGTTGGAACCATTGCCATCGGCAGCGGAGGAAGCGAAGTTGGCCACCAGATAGTTTTCGGCGGACGGATAATCCGGCTGCCAGCCGCTACGGAATGCGCCCTGCACCTTGCGATCGGACACGGCGGTACGGTAATCGTTGAAGGTCGGGTACGGGTTGGTGGCAGCCACTTCGGAACCAAGCGTGTTGTTGATGGAGTTCACCACAGCGGTGTAGGTGGTCTCGTGGCCACCGTCAGCGTTGTAGGCGAAGGTAAGCTTGTCGTCGGAAGTCCACGGGCTGATGGCGTTGGCCTTCTCCCAGAGTTCCTTGGCCTTCTTCTCGTTGTACTTCAGATTCTCGCTACCCTTGAGAGAGTCGGAATAGCCCGGGGTCAGAGGAGAGGTGAAGTCGACGGCCGGAGTACCGGTGCCGTTGAGCACCTTGTCGCAGATGTTCTCGCGGTTGATGGCCATGGAGATGGCCTGACGACGCAGGGTGCCTTCCTCGGTACCAGCCTCGAAGTGCTTCAGGCTGGACGGAATGGTGAACTGCTGGATGACGGAACCGGCCTTGTTGTAGGCCTGTACGGTCTCATCGGTTTCGAAGGTCTTGGTGGCGGAGGCCGGCACGGACTCCATCACGTCGAGGGCACCGGACTGGATGTCGGCGTAGGCGGCGTCATCCTTGGTGTAAACCTTGAAGGTCACGCCGTCGTTCTTCGGGGTGCGGTTGCCCTTGTAGTCAGGGTTCTTCACGAGCACGATCTCGTTGTCGTGATCCCAGGATTGGAACTTGTACGGACCATTGCCGACCGGAGCCTCACCGAAGGCATCCGTGTCCTTGTAGAAGGATTCCGGCAGCGGAGCGAATGCGGAATAGCCCACCTTGATGGCGAACACGGAATCGGACTGGTTCAGGTCGACGGTGAACTCGTGATCGTTGACGATCTTCAGACCTTCAAGCTGCTCGTCACCCTTGAGGTTGTCGGTGTTCTGCAGTGCGTCATAGCCCTTGATGGTGGAGAAGAAGGAGGAGCCGACCATGCCATTCTTGGCGTTGGCCACGTAGCTCCAAGCCTTGGTGAAGGACTCGGCGGTCACATCGGTGCCGTCAGTGAACTTCCAACCATCCTTGAGCTTGATGTCGTACTGGGTGGCGTCATCGTTAGCCTCAATGGACTCAGCCACTTCGTTGGAAGCATTGCCCTGGGCGTCGAAGGAAATCAGGCGGGAGAACAGCAGATCAACCGGTTTGCCACCACCGGTCTCGTTAGTGTTGCCCGGAATGAGCGGGTGCTGCGGTTCGGAATTGTATGCGGTGATGATGTTGGCACCTTCAGCGGCGGTATCGCTGCCGTTGGAAGAGCCACAGCCGCTCAGCAGCATACCAAAAGCGCATGCGGCGGCAGCGAAAGCCAATGCTTTCTTCTTCATATAATCATTCTCCTATTCGATATCACATCGGGATTGTCCTCCCGCAAATGGAAACGAGCCGACCTACTCACCGACGCATCTCTATTTGGCGATAGTGCACTATTCTTGCTCAATTGACGGACAACCTTCCCGTGAAACCAAAAAACGCATACCGTTCCTTAACGATATGACGGCGGAAAACATACGTTTTCCGCCGTCATATCGAACAATGTATCCGAAGAATAAGTCAGCTCTTCGAAATCTCGTTATACATCGGAACATTCTGCCAGTTCATGACGAAGTTCTTCACGCCGGATGCTGCAACGCCATTGGCATTGGAGTAATACAGCGGAACGGCCGGGAGGTCGTTCAACAGAATCTCCTGAGCCTGCTGGTACAGCTTGTTGGCCTCGTCGGTGGTCTGAGCGGCAGCGGCCTTGGAGCACAGATCGTCGAACGCCGAACTCTTGTAATCGCCATCGTTGGAACCATTGCCATCGGCAGCGGAGGAAGCGAAGTTGGCCACCAGATAGTTTTCGGCGGACGGATAATCCGGCTGCCAGCCGGTACGGAACGCGCCGGTCATCTTACGGTCGGTAACGTCGTTTCGGAATTCCTGGAAGGTCGGCACCGGGTTGGTGGTCACGTCGATACCAAGCGTGTTCTTCACGGAATTCACCACGGCTTCAAAAATCGGCTTGGCTCCGCCGTCTGCGTTATAGGAGAACGTAAGCTTGTCGTCGGAAGTCCACGGGCTGATGGCGTTGGCCTTCTCCCAGAGTTCCTTGGCCTTCTTTTTGTTGTATTTCAGATTCTCGTTGCCCTTGAGCGAATCGGAGTAGCCCGGAGTCTTCGGAGACGTGAATTCGACTGCCGGAGTTCCCAAACCATTCAGCACCTTGTCGCAGATGGCCTGACGGTCGATGGACATGGACAATGCCTGTCGACGCAACTGGCCTTCTTCAGTGGATGTCTTCCAATGTTCAAGATCCGACGGAATGGTGAACGTCTGAATCACGGAACCGGCCTTGTTGTATGGCACCACGGAGGAATCGGATTCGAAGGTCTTGCTGTCGGCGGACGGCACGGTATCCATCACATCAAGGTTGCCGGCCTGAACATCGGCATAGGCCGCGTTGGCGTCCGTGTAGATCTTGAACGTCACACCGTCGTTATTCACCTTGCGATTGCCCTTGTAGTCGGGATTCTTGACCAGCTTGATTTCCTTGTCATGATCCCAGGAACTGAACTTGTACGGGCCATCGGAAACCGGCGACTCTCCGAAGGCCTTCGGATCCTTGTAGAAGGATTCTGGCAGCGGATAGAATCCCGAGTAACCCAGCTTGATGGAGAACGCGGAATCCGGCTGGCTCAGGTCGACGGTGAACTCGTGATCGTTGACGATCTTCAGACCTTCAAGCTGCTCGTCACCCTTGAGGTTGTCGGTGTTCTGCAGCGCGTCATAGCCCTTGATGCTGGAGAAGAAGGAGGAGCACAGCTGCGCGTTCTTCGCATTGGCCGTATAGCTCCAAGCCTTGGTGAAGGACTCGGCGGTCACATCGGTGCCGTCAGTGAACTTCCAACCATCCTTGAGCTTGATGTCGTACTGGGTGGCGTCATCATTGGCAGTAATGGAGTCGGCCACTTCATTCTTGGCCTTGCCATCCTTATCGAAAGACACCAATCCGGCGAACATCAGATCGATAGGACGACCACCGCCGGTTTCATTGGTGTTGCCCGGAATCAAGCTATTCTGCGGTTCGGAGTCAAATGCCGTAATGACATTCGACCCTTTAGCCGCGTCCCCAGATGTGGAAGATCCACAGCCGCCCAGCGCCATGCCAAGCACACAGGCCGCCGCCGCAACGACAAACACCTTGCTTTTCCTCATATTCATTATGTTTCCCTTCATTATTTTGATTACCGGTCGGTATCGTTTCCCCGTACCAGCTCCACCTAGTAAATACACCCTAAATCAAGAAGAAACACCAATTTCTGTTACAGGAATGTAACGAAATATCCATGGACCGCGTCTACGCACGGGGAAAAGCCTGACCGTATCGGGCTTTCAGCTGTTCGATGGAGACATGCGTGTACCGTTGCGTGGTCTTCAGCGAGGAATGTCCCAAGAGCTCCTGCACCTCACGCAAATCCGCTCCCCCGTCAAGCATATGCGTGGCGGCACTGTGCCGCAGAGCATGAGGGCTAATGTCGGGAACGCCGGCATCACGCGCGCATGCGTGCACCACACGACGTACCATCCGCTGATCAATGCGTTTGCCTTGCATTCCAAGAAACAGCGCTGCCGCGGACTGCTCCCCCACCAACAGGGGACGCCCATCATCCAGCCAACGACATATCGCTTTTTGCGCCGGAGCACCAAATGGCATGACTCGTTGTTTGTTGCCTTTGCCGGTCACTTTGACCGTTCGATTGGAAAAGACCACATCCGGCACATCGAGTCCCACCAGTTCAGCCACACGCATGCCCGTCGCATACAGCAGTTCCAGCATTGCGGCGTCACGCAGCTCAATGGCCTGCTGCTTCATGGTCCGCTCCTTCGAATGAGACGTTTCACCCTCCTCATCCACGCGTTCCATCAGTTGTTCGGCCTGTGATTCGCTGAGCACCTCCGGCAACGTATCGGGTATCTTCGGGGTCATGAGCACACAAGCCGGATCCGACATCGTCACGCCATGCTCATGCGTCCACGCGAAAAAACCACGTACCGCCACGGTTTTTCGGGCCATGCTGCTTCTCGCATGGTTTTTCGATGATTCTGCCATCCACATGCGAAGATCTTCGATGGTCACCTCGTTAAGATCCCTGCATCCAAGCCGTTCCAAGGCAAGCAGACATTCTTCGACATCACCTCGGTATGCCTTCCGCGTGTTTTCACTCAATCCACGGTTAGCTTTCAGATATGTATCGAATGCCTCTGCACTCTCATCGAACAGCATGCCGATCAGCCTTTCCCGAGCTCAACAGCAAGCCCGAATCCATGAATTTCTCTCCATTATGTGTCCATTCTCCGATAGAAACCGCAATCCCGACACAACTTGAAAGGAGACCAACTATGCTATCCAGTAGCGTTCGCTTAGCGAATCCGTCGATAATCGTCTATTCGAAGGGGAGATTATGCCGATTCCAAACGAAATTCCAGCAGGCGCGCGCATTGTGGTGCGCACATGCGAAGGTGTTGATCCAAAGGACCAGCGCATGAAATTCCGCGATTATGTCGGTCACGTGCGTTCTTGGGACGGGCAGACACTGGAAATGACGCGCGATGCGGCAGCCAACGGTTCGCGTCCGGAGCAACGTGTCAGTATTCCCGCCGACACCGTCGTCACCATCAAACCGGTTCCGGAACGTTCCATGACCAGGCCGCGCCCATAGCGCGTCATACTGAGGAACGCACCTGTGCCATGGCTTGACGGTAGCCGTTGAATCGCACAATATGCTCTCCCCTGCGTGCCGAATCCAGCAGCATCTTCTGCCAATCGGTCTCAGGGATTGACAGTTCGGCCGTTTCGCAACGTTCTGCGAAATCAGGTTCTTTGGCGAGAGCCTTGTATTCACGGAATGGCTGTCCCTGTACGAAGAAACGCGCCATTTCCTTATCATCGCCCGCAGTAGGCGCGCCCTGCTGCGCGGTCATGCCATGCAACACATTGGCCATAAGCATCAAGCGATTGGCCATGTTACGCAATAACGCTTCAACGTTGGCCGCGTCCTCTTCCACCATTGCACGGGTACGGTTCGGATCGGTCAGCGCAACACGGGTCATATCTCGCCACGAGCCGGCGGCGAGCGCTGCCGCGATGTTTCGATCGGGATTGGCCACCAGCTCGTTGATCATGGCCGTGGAAATGACGTGTGGCATGTGAGAGATCAGTGCCGCGCAACGATCGTGGGTCGCATCGTCGAGTACGATGAGACGATTCGCGCAATGGTCGACGATCATTGTCGCAACGGCGCGGAAACGCTGGTATTCAGTGTTTCCATCCACGGTAATGGCCCAAAGAGCACCGTCGTAAAGCGTTGGATCCGACGATTCCCAACCGGAAAGTTCATTGCCGGCCATGGGGTGCGCCCCCACATAGCAGTGTTCCAGACCTGCGGCCCTGACCTGCTCCCTGACCATTCCCTTGACGCTGCCTACATCGGTGAGCGTGGTGACACTTGGATCGATCAGCGGTTTGAGTGCACCCAGAATTTGCGGCATGGCTTTAAGCGGATTGCATAGCACAAGCACGTCAGGTTTTGCATCAGTAAGCACAGCCAGCGTGGGCACGCATCGTATGCCGTCCGCCTCCGCGGTTTCATATGGCCGATCGTTATGGTTCCATGCGACGACCTCGCAGCCCGCATTGACGAGCCTGCGCGCCAGGGACCCCCCAATAAGTCCGAGACCCACGATTGCGATACGTTGCTTCACCACATCAGCTCCTTTTTGGCCGTTTCACTGTCCTGCCAATCGTTTAGCAGATGCTGTTCGTCAAGACGTACGCCTCCCTGGGGCAGCATCCATGAGGTGACTGGAGGATTAGGGCGTTCTCTACGCGGATATACGGCCAGAGTTTTGGCCCAGTCACCATGTTCTGCGATTTCGACCAGAGCATCGTGGAAACGTTGCTCCCACGGTGCCGCATCGAACGTCGCAATAAAACTGTAGGTGCCTGTGCGTCCTTTGATTGGCCGTGAGATGAAGCTTGTCATGTTGAGTCCCGCGTCGCGGAATACGTCCAGCAGGTTCGCAAGTACGCCGGGGCCGGTGACGAGCGGGATAAGCGTCAACACGGATTCGTATTCCATACCGGCTTGGGAACGTGGCTGTTCCAACAGTTTCCCTGCTTCCCCGCGCGGGGCGAGCACAAGGAAATCAGTTTGCGCGCCTTGATAATCCTGCACGGCGGTGCCGATGCGTGTGACGTTGTAGAGTTCACCGCAGACACTTGGCCCAAAGGCTATTTCGTTCGCTTTAATGTCTCGACATGCGGCGGCGTTGGATGGTGCTGGAACCGGCTGCAAACGGTGTTCCGCGATAAAACGTTTGCATTGCGCGAGTCCGTGCGAATGCGCGGTGGCCACGGTGGCATTTTTCGGATCGGATCCCGAACGCACGTACGCGTCAAAAGTAACATCGACGCCCACACGCGCGAATCCGGCCAGGTCTTTGGCGTCGATCAGCGCGTCCAAGTTCGGTACCACGAAGCCTTCGACATTGTTTTCCCATGCCACGACGCCCCAGCCCTCACCCTGCTGCACGGCTTCGAGAATCTGCGGTACATCGTCCAAAGCCATCAATTCGAACCCTTCAGGTTCGAGATGGGCCAGCTCCTGCGATGCATTGACCGCAGCCTGATGGGTGAAGGTGCCTTGCGGCCCCAGATAGAACAGCTTTCGTGCGCTCATTCAACCCCATTTCTTGTCTTGATGTTTCCATGCACCTTATCTCATTGACATGGAATCAGCCGCCAATCATTTCACTGGTTGGGCGATGCCAGACGTTTCGGGCCCTCTCGTTTGGGTGTCGGTAACAAACGCATCATCATGCGTCTTCTTGCGCGGAGGCGTGACGAACCAACATTTCGGTAATACCAGCATCACGATCGGAATGAGCACGACTCCGTATAGCCAAAAATATCCCGCTTGTGCACTGAAGAACGGCATGGGATCGTCTCCGCCGAATCCAACGGGAATCATGGCATCTCCGCCAGGACCATACCCAGCCATCACTGTCCAGACCACCAGAGAAGAGCTAATCAGATGCAACGCGAGGCCTGAAACGCCGTCACGCGATCGAGCGGACCATGTTGAGATGATCACCATGAGATAGGCGATCAGCAATCCGTAGGGAACGTTCATGGATGCCCCCATACGGTGAGACATGGTTCCTACCATGCCAACTACGATTCCAGAAGCAAGATCGATCAGGAATCGTCCCCATATCGGCAGGCGGTACGACCATGGCATCAATCGCGCATCAGCCACCATCCGTTGATTGGATTCATCCGTATCATGCGATTGCTTCATCTGTTGCGTCATATCTCCACTATCTCTCGCTAACCTGAAAAGAAAAAGAGACACGTGAGAACACGTATCTCTTTTCGTAAAAGCAACGCGAAAATCACTTGTTATTTTGAGCGTTATTCTGTCGGCGCTGCTTGGCGCGCCACTTATACCAGTCCTCACGGCTGAGAATGATCTTGCGCACGCGGATGGATTCCGGGGTGACTTCCACGCACTCGTCCTCGTTGGCGAAGTCCAAAGACTCCTCGAGGCTCATCTTGATCGGCGGAGTCAGAGTTTCAAGCACATCCGCGGTAGAGGAACGCATATTGGTCATATGCTTGGCCAATGTGATGTTCACATCAAGCTCGTCCGGCTTATTGTTCACGCCGACGACCTGACCCTCGTACACCGGAGACTGCGGCTCAACAAAGAAGTTGCCGCGCGCCTGCAGACGCTGCATGGCGTACGGGGTGGCGATACCCTTACGATCGCAGACCATGGAGCCGTTCTGGCGCGTCACAATCTGACCGGCCCACGGAGCGTAGCCGGCGGAGATGGAGGATGCGATGCCGGTGCCGCGGGTGGCGGACAGCAGCGCGGTACGGAAGCCAATCAGGCCACGGGACGGCACGGTGAACTGCAGACGGACCCAACCGGTGCCGTGGTTGGTCATGTTCTCCATACGGCCCTTACGGTCGGCAAGCAGCTGAGTGACGGTACCCATGTACTCTTCCGGAACGTCGATGGTGGTGTTTTCCATCGGCTCGTTGATCACGCCGTCGATGGTCTTGGTGACCACCTGCGGACGGCCGACGGTCAACTCATAGCCTTCGCGACGCATCTGCTCGGCAAGCACGGCCAGCGCAAGTTCACCACGGCCCTGAACCTCCCAAGCATCCGGACGCTCGGTCGGCAGCACCTTGATGGACACGTTGCCGATGAGCTCGCGGTCGAGGCGATCCTTGATCATGCGGGCGGTAAGCTTGTGGTCTTTGCCTTCAGTGCCTGCAAGCGGGGAATCGTTGATACCGAAGGTCATGGAGATGGCCGGGTCATCAACGTGAATCAGCGGCAGCGGACGCGGATCAGACGGGTCGACGATGGTCTCGCCGATCATGATGTCGTTCACACCTGCGACTGCGACGATGTCGCCAGGGCCCGCGGAATCGACCGGAGTACGCTCAAGGCCCTGCGTACGCAACAGTTCGGAAACACGGAAGTTTTCAATGGAACCGTCCACACGGGACAGTCCGTAGGTCTTACCCTTCTCAAGGGTGCCATTGTAGATGCGCACCAAGCCGAGTCGTCCAAGGAAGTCGGAGGAATCGATGTTGGCGACGTGTGCCTGAAGAGGAGCGCCTTCCTCATATTCCGGAGCCGGAATGTTCTTGATGATGGCCTCGAACAACGGTTCGAGATCTTCATTGTCTGGCAGACCGCCATTTTCCGGCTGGTTTTCGGAAGCATAGCCAGCCTTTGCCGCACAGTAAATGACCGGAAGGTCGAACAGTGCGTCTTCATCGAGGTCGATGCCTTCCTCGATAACATCCTGGGCCAAGCCGAGCAACAGGTCGGAGGATTCACCCACGACTTCTTCAATACGGGCGTCCGGACGATCGGTCTTATTCACGCACAGGATAACCGGCAGTTTGGCTTCCAGAGCCTTGCGCAGCACGAAGCGGGTCTGCGGCAGCGGGCCTTCGGAAGCGTCGACAAGGAGCACAACGCCGTCCACCATGGAGATACCGCGCTCGACCTCACCACCGAAATCGGCGTGGCCAGGGGTGTCGATGATGTTCAGGGTGATGCCTTCCGGATGCCCGTACTTGGCTGCCAGCGGACCGGTGTACTGCACAGCGGTGTTCTTGGCGAGAATGGTAATGCCCTTCTCACGCTCCAGATCATTGGAATCCATCACACGATCCGGAACTTCCTCACGCTCGTTGAACACGTGGGACTGTGCCAGCATGGCATTTACCAGCGTGGTCTTGCCATGATCGACGTGTGCCACAATCGCTACATTTCGAATATCGCCGCGAACCGCCATCGAAACCTCTCTTAGTATTACTGTTCTTGTTGCGTAATGTTCGGTACGTGATTGATTATCTGCACTTACACATAAACCGAGCCAATATTAGCGAGGTAATGCGACAGCGTCCGTGTGGGTGAGTAAACGGCAGGATTCCTCAATGGCCGCAGCAACGCGGTTGATCTGTTCGGACGTAAGCGGCGTGCGGAAGGTCATACGCAACGCCGATTTCGCAACCGGCGCGGTGAATCCCATGGCCAACAGCGTTGCGGGCGCCTCATGGCGGCCAAGCGCGCACGCCGAACCGGATGAGCAGGCGATGCCACGCGCATCCAGATCGACCAGCAGAGCCTCGCCCGACAGGCCGGGGAACACGAACGACGCGTGACCGGGAAGCCTGCGTTTCGGATCACCGGTCACCTGCGCCCTCGGTTCGACGCGCAGCACGGCATCCATCAGCCTGTCGCGCGATTCGGTCAACGCCTGATATTGCCCGGCCATGCGCGTGTTCGATTCATGCAACGCGATGGCGAGCGCCACGGCACCGGCCACGTTTTGCGTGCCGGATCGCAATCCCCGCTCCTGCCCGCCGCCGGACAGCACCGGTTCGGCCGGCGTGCGACCGCGCAGCAGCAAGGCGCCGAGCCCTTTCGGGGTGCCGAACTTATGCCCGGATACGCTCAGCGCGTCCACATCCCAGTCGCGCATACGAATCGGGATCTGTCCGGCCGCCTGCACTGCGTCGACATGTATGGGTACGCCGTGGGCGTGCGCGATGTGCGCGATCTCATCGACGGGTTCGATGGTGCCGACCTCGTTGTTGGCGAGCATGACGGACACCAGCAGCGTACGGTTGGTCAGGGCGAGCGTACTTCCACTCCCCTGCCCGGCCATTTCGTGTTCGCCGTTGTCGATGCCGGTCATATCGCCTTGCGCGAGTTCACGCTCCAACGCCGCCATATCGATATGGGCCTGTTCGTCGACGGGGATGCGTACGACTTCCACGCCGAACCAGCGTTCCATCCAAGCTGTCGACTGCAGTACGGCAGGATGTTCAATCGCGGAGACGATGATACGCGGTTTCACCGATTCGCCGTACTTGTCGCGCAACATGCGCATCCGGGCCATGCCGATGCCTTTGACGGCGAGATTGTCAGATTCAGTGCCACCCGAAGTGAAGATCACATCATCCGGACGTGCCCCCAAATCGGCGGCCAGCGAGGCGCGGGCCGCGTCGAGCGCACGCGCCGCGGTTTTGCCCGGCTGATGCACGCTCAGCGGATTCGCGTATGCCTCGGTGAGGAACGGCATCATCGCTTCAATTACATCGCGTGACACCGGTTCGGTGGACGCCGCGTCCAAATACAGTTCGTCCCCTGCTCCGTTCCCGCTCATCGCACCCAATCCAATCCCAAGTCGATGCTGCGCACGCTGTGCGTCAACGCGCCCACGGAGATCACGTCCACGCCCGTGGACGCCACTTCGGGTACGCGTTCCACCGTCATGGTGCCGCTGGCTTCCACAATCGCACGGCCATCGATCATATCCACGCCGGCGCGCGTATCCTCCAGCGTGAAATTGTCGAGCATGATGGTGTCTGCGCCGCCGTCGAGCGCCGCCGGAATCTGTTCGAGCCGGTCGACTTCCACCTCGATATGCGTGGTATGCCCCACCTGTTCGCGGATATGCCTGATCGCGCCGGCCATGTCAATGCCTTGTTCAGCAAGCGCGACCAAGTGGTTGTCCTTGACCATCACCGCGTCGGACAGCCCGTACCTGTGGTTGTGCCCACCGCCGCAGACGACCGCGTATTTCTCGAACGGACGCAGTCCGGGCGTGGTTTTGCGCGTGTCGACGATGCGCGTGGCGGCGTAGGTGCGCGGGACGCGATACCCGGGCAGGGTTCTCGCCTGATCGGCCGCGGCCACGAACGTGTCGGTCATGGTGGCGATGCCGCACATGCGCTGGGTGAAGTTCAATGCCACGCGTTCCGCGGTGAGCAGGTCACGCACCGGGCCGCTCACGGTGGCGAGCATCCGCCCCGGTTCGAAACGCTCACCATCGGCGATTGCCGGCGTGACCACGATTTCGGGATTCTGCATCTTGAATGCCGCGGCAAACACGTCGATGCCGCTCATCACGCCACGCTCGCGAGCGACGAGACGCACCTCTCCCCATGCCTGCAGCGGAATCGTAGTGGCGCAGGTGATGTCGCCGTTGGGCGCATCCTCTTCAAGAGCGGCCTCCACGGCCTTGCGGATGACCTGACGGGTCAGCATGACGTTCCTTTCAGACGGTAGGCGATGGAATGTGCGATGGTCGGATTGACCATCGCATAGTCGGTGCGGGTGTGCGCGCCACGCGATTCGCAACGGTTCAGCGCGGCGACGGCCTCGACGTATCCGACGGTGAGCAGATTACGGTTCTCCAGCACGGCGATGCAATCGGCATACGAACCAGCACCTGACATGCCGGGTACCGCGGCGTTCGCTCCGGCGAGCGCGTCGGCAAGATCCGTCACCGCAGCGGCAAGCCCGTCATGGTCGCGCAGCACACCGACATGCTTCCACATCTCGTCCTCGATGTGCTTGCGGTCCCATACGCCCGTGTTCGCGTTGCCATCATCATGGCTGGGCATGTCCAGCACCATCGGCTCTTGGGCGACCGGCAGGCTTGCAATCGCACTGTTGTTAAGAGTTTGCGGCTGCCATACGGCATCGTCCGTATCACGCACCGCGGCGAGTCCCGCGCGGTATCCGTAAACGAGTCCTTCAAGCAGTGAGTTGGAGGCGAGACGGTTCGCACCTTGCACGCCGGTTCGCGCACATTCGCCCGCGGCATACAGGCCGGGGATGCTGGACCGTCCGAACAGGTCGGTGCGGATGCCGCCCATCCAGTAATGCGCGGCTGGGGCGACCGGAATCGGCTCCTTGCTCCAGTCGAAGCCGAGGGAGCGCGTGTATGCGTCGATGGTCGGGAACCGGTGACGTAGGAACGCCGCCAAATCAGGGTTCTCTTTGGCCATGGGTGAAACGTCAAGCATGACCGGCTTGCCGCCCTGCGCCTGCATGGTGCGGAAGTTGGCACGTGCCACCACGTCGCGCGGTGCGAGTTCGGCCTTGTGGTCCACGTCGGTCATGAACCGGTGCCCATGCTCGTCGAGCAGTATCGCGCCTTCTCCTCGGACGGCTTCGGAGACGAGGAAGTGTTCGCCAATGGCCATGGCCGTGGGGTGGAACTGATAGAACTCAAGATCGGCGACCTGCGCTCCGGCACGCAGTGCGGCGGCCAGTCCATCGCCGGTGGCCACGGCGGGATTGGTGGTGTACGGGTAGAGTCGGCCCGCACCGCCCGTGGCGAGGATCACGCGCGTCGCGTCGATTGTGCGGGATTCGGCTTCGCCGTCCACGCCCCGCACGATGAGCCGCACGCCGGAGACATGCCCGTCGCGCACAATCAGATCGTTCAGGAACGCGTGCTCAAGCACGTGGATGCGCCGATTCTCACGAACCATGGCGCTCACATCGAGTTCGAGCACCTTGCCGGTGGCGTCCCCTCCGGCGTGCACCACGCGGGAACGGCAGTGCGCGGCTTCGAGCCCGCGCAGCACCGAACCGTCCTCGCCGCGATCCACATGCCATCCGGCGGCGATGAGTTCGCGCACGCGGCGCGCCCCCTCATCGGTGAGCACGTCCACTGCGGTGCGGTCGCATAGGCCATGCCCTGCGGCCATGGTGTCCCCGGCATGCAGCTGCGGGTTGTCGTCGCTGAAGATGGCACATGCCACGCCACCTTGGGCATGGTAGGTGTTGGACTCCACGAATTCATCCTTGCAGACGAGCAGCACGTCATCCGAGGAGTTGTTCCCGGCGATGTTCGCGTTCCCGTATGTGGTGAGGCCTTCCGCGCCTACGCGCTTGTCCCCCGCGGCCGCGAGCGCCGCGGACAGTCCGGCGATGCCGGCGCCGATCACGACGATCACGGGTGCACCTCCAGCATGCGCTGCAGGGCGATTTTGGCGTCGCGGGCTGTGGCGTCGTCCACGGTGATGCGGTTGACGATATTGCCTTGTTCGATGTTTTCCAACGCCCAGGCGAGGTATGCCGGGTGGATGCGGTACATGGTGGAGCACGGGCAGACCACGGGGTCGAGGCAGAACACGGTCTTGTCGGGGTATTGCGCGGCGAGACGGTTCACGAGGTTGATTTCAGTGCCGACAGCCACGGCGGATCCGGACGGGGCGTTGGCGATTTCCTTGACGATGTAGGCGGTGGAACCGGTGCCGTCCGCCGCATCGACCACGTCCATCGCACATTCGGGGTGCACGATGACCTTCACGCCGGGGTATGCCTTGCGGGCCCGTTCGATTTGTTCGACGGTGAAACGCTGATGCACGGAGCAGAACCCCTTCCATAGGATCATCTTGGCATTGGCGTACACGGACGGGTCTTCGGCGCCGCCGGCGGGCTTGAACGGATCCCATAGTGGCATTTCTTCCAGCGGGATGCCCATGGCGCGGGCGGTGTTGCGGCCCAAATGCTGATCGGGGAAGAACAGGACGCGCTTGCCGCGGGCGAATGCCCATTCGAGTACGGCGTGCGCGTTGGATGAGGTGCATACGATGCCGCCGTTGCGTCCACAGAACGCCTTCAGCGCGGCGGACGAGTTCATGTAGGTAACGGGCACGATCTGCTGGCGACCATCTGAACCGGGCTGGGTGCCGCAGATTTCGCCGAGCTGCTGCCAGCATTCCTCGACCTGGTCGATGTTGGCCATGTCGGCCATGGAGCAGCCGGCGGAGAGATTCGGCAGGGTCACGGTCTGTTCGGGCGTGGAGAGAATGTCGGAGGTTTCGGCCATGAAATGCACGCCGCAGAAGACGATATGGTCGGCGTCGGGACGTTCGGTGGCGTTCTTGGCGAGTTGGAAGGAGTCGCCCACGAAGTCGGCATGGCAGATGATTTCATCGCGCTGGTAGAAGTGGCCGAGGATCAGCAGTTTCTTGCCAAGGCGGGATTTGGCTGCGCGGATGCGTTCCTGCAGTTCCTCGTCGGAGGCGTTACGGTATTCCTCCGGGAGCACCTGCTGTCTGGGGGCGTTGCTCGGCAGCGGGTCGAACATGGATGCGCCGGGTCCGTAGCTCGGCTTGGTGGTGTCGAAATGCCATGGATCCTGGGTGAGTCCGGCGTCGCAGGTGCTTTGTGCGCCGAGCTTGGCGATGATTTCGTCGACGGACGGCGAGGAGAGTGTTGCAGTCATGCTGCGTTCCTTTCATATGGTGTGTTCACGATGATGCCGACATGGCGCTGTGATGTGCCGATGCCGAAAGATTTCCGATGTGGCTCGCCGTGCCCTGTCACGACGGCATGAGCGCGGATAGCGCGTCGTCGGCAAGGGTTTCCGGTTTGCCGTGTTCCACCGTTGTGGGAAACGTGAATTCGGCGCGTGGCTCGCCGTCATGCCGGTACCGGTATATGGCCGCTGGGCGGCTGCGCCCCACGTGGAGTTTCCTGCCAGTATCTTCCAAATGTCCGGATGCGAGCATTTTTCTGCGGAAGTTCGCCAGGTCGATCGGCTGGCCGGTAACAGCCTCGTATACGTCGTGCAGCTGGCTGAGGGTAAATTCCTCGCCGACGAGTTTGGTGGCGATGTCGGGGTATTCGAATTTGCTGCGCGAGCGCCACAGGGCGTAGTCGATGATGCGTCGATGGTCGAAGGCGAGATCCGGCAGATCGTCGACCGGGAACCATTTGACGTTGTCCTTTTCGGCGAAATCCTTGGTTTCGGCTTCGCCGACGAGCGCCCAATACACGATGGAGACCATGGGAAGCCCACCGCTCGACCGTGAGGGGTCGCCGAACGTGTACAGCTGTTCGAGATATTTCGGATGCAGTTCGGTGGTGGATTCCAGAGCCTTGAACGCTGATTCCTCCAGGGAATGTCCTACACGCAGGTCACCGCCCGGTAACGCCCAGGAACCCATGAAGGGTTGTCTGACGCGGCGGACCAGCGGCAGCCATAGACGGCTGCTTCCGTTGGCCGCGCTGTCGCCATGCGGGCCGAGCGCGAGAATCACCACGGAGATGCCGATGCTCGGTTGCGCCAAACGCCTTTCCGAGACATTTCCGATGCCCATGGCCGTTCCTTTCACGGCAGGGTATTTCCCTGCTATGAGACATAGCGTAACACCATTTATAGTCAAGCCGACCATAAATGGTGTCATCATGGAATCATCGACTTCCCGCAGCCGGCCCACCGGGCATCAACACCTCTTGGCATACCCGAACAACTGGCTTTGCAGAACGAACGCACCCGCCATCACGGCAGCCGTCGCCATTGCCTGTTTACGCCGTTCCGAGGCATTTCCCATGATCCTTGCGACTTCACTCCTTCAAATTCCCGTCAATACAAATTGTTTCGAAATCACAACGTATCACTTATAGTCAATGTGACTATAAGTTGGGTGTTCCACCAATCAATCATCACAATTCAGCACACATCCAGCCAACGAAAAAGGCCCCGCAAGGGAGCCTTGAACATCTATGCGATAACGCCTTGGAAAATCAGCTCCCGGGCAACCTCACGGTATTCCTTCGCCGTCTTGTGATTCGGCGCATAGATGGTAATCGGCGCAGCAGCGACCGTTGAATCCGGCAACTTGATGGATCGCGAGATCACCGAGTGGAAGACCTTGCCTTGAAACGCCTCATAAATGCGCTGCAACACCTCATCGCAATGCAGAGTATGCGTGAACATGGTGACGAGCACTCCATACACTTCCAGACTCGGATTGATACGGGACTGCACCTTTTCTATGGATTGCATCAGCAAAGCCACGCCACGCAACGCAAAGAACTCGGCAGCCACAGGGATGATCACGCCATCCGCCGCGGTCAGCGCATTCACCGTGAGCAAGCCCAACGAAGGCTGGCAATCAATGATGATCACGTCATATTCATCCTTGACCTGTCGCAGCACGCCAGCCAGCACCTGTTCACGTCCAACTTCGGTGACCAGCTGCACCTCGGCGGCCGATAGATCGATATTGGCCGGCATGATGTCGAGGTTCTCGAAATCGGTATGTTGAATCACGGTATGTACATCCATGCGCGGATTGAACAGTGCCGTGTACACCGTATCTTCCACGGCATTGGCGTTGATGCCCAGTCCCACCGTGGAAGCACCCTGCGGGTCGAAATCGACGATAAGCACACGACGACCGTACTGGCTCAACGCACCGGCGATATTGATGGAACTGGTGGTCTTGCCAACGCCACCTTTCTGGTTGCACATGGCGATGACCCTCGCCGGACCGTGCGTCTGCAGCGGTTCCGGAGCGGGAAACGTCTCATAATCTCGTCCAAGCAAATCCGTAGGCATACCGTTTACCTTACCAACATCCTTGTGTCAACTTTCACTGTAATCCATGCTAGTCCATTGCCGCCGTTCAAAACGGCAGCAACACCATCATCTGGCGCGGGGGTGAGACGTCAGATACGTTTCAATCAGGTTTTCGGGACTGACGTGCGTGTATATCTGTGTGGTGGTGACGCTTGCATGTCCAAGCAGCTCCTGCACGGTACGTACATCAGCGCCGCCTTGAATAAGATGCGTGGCGAAAGAATGACGCAACGTATGAGGATGCAACGGCTTGTCGATGTGCGCGCGTTCCCCCGCAACCCTTATGATCTCCCAAACCGACTGTCTCGACAATCTTCTTCCGCGCTTGTTGAGAAACAGGGCGCGACGCTCTTGAGGACCTTTCGACTTCGACTCCAGTATTGGGCGTCCCGAACGCACATACCGGCTGATCGCCTCGCATGCGTAGCTGCCGACAGGAACCAAACGTTGTTTTGAACCTTTGCCCATCAGTTTGGCGATTCTGGCTTCCGTATCGACGTCATCAAGATTCGCCCCGCATGCCTCCGACACTCGCGCGCCGGTCGCATACATGAATTCAAGCAGCGCCTTGTCTCGAAGCATCACAGGATCATCCGGGACCTCCAACGAAGCGTCGCCAGGAGCTCTGTTCTGGGAAACGGGAATCGCTTCCAATAATCTGGCGACCTCATCAATAGCCAGCACATCAGGAAGGGTGTTTGCACCTTTGGGAGCCTTCACCTGCGCGGATACATCGTCGGCGACGCTATGTTCGTTCACTGCGAAACGATGAAACGCGTGGATGCTGGCCAACCGGCGGGCCTTGCTTCGGGCAGATTCCCCGGATTCGTCAAGAAAAGCGACGTAGTTCTCCACATCCTGCGTCGTCACGGACGTAATGTCATTAATACCATGATCGGCAAGCCACTGCCGATATTTTTTCAGATCGGCGCCATATGCCGATACCGTTGCTTTTGACAATCCTCTTTCAACATCGATGTGTGCAAGAAACTGTCTGATCATCCGCTCGAAATCGTTCATCACCCTCCTTCCGCCGAAGGTTGCCCGTTTGCATCGTATACCGCCGTTGCCATGGCTATGAGATGGATGGTTTCCGATGCGCAATGCAAGAACCCCCGCCCATTGCTGGAGCGAGGGTTCCCATCAGTCACGCTGAATCAGCGAAGAAGCTCAGGCTTCCTTCGGAGCGTTCACATCAGCCGGAAGAGCAGCCTTGGCCTGCTCAACGATGGCCTTGAAGGTCTCCGGATCGGAGATGGCCAGCTCGGCGAGAGCGCGACGATCCAGCTCAATGCCAGCGAGGTGCAGGCCCTGGATGAAACGGTTGTAAGTGATGCCCTCTGCGCGGACAGCAGCGTTGATGCGCTGGATCCACAGCTTGCGGAAGTCACCCTTGCGAGCCTTGCGGTCGCGGAAGTTGTAGGTAAAGGAGTGAAGCAGCTGCTCCTTGGCCTTACGGTACAGACGGGAGCGCTGGCCACGGTAGCCGGAAGCCCTCTCGAGAACGACGCGACGCTTCTTGTGGGCGTTTACTGCGCGCTTGACACGTGCCATATTTAATTCCTCAGCTTTCTATTAAGTCTTCTTATTGGCTCTCGCTATGCTCAGCGACCGAGCAGCTTCTTCATGTTCTTGCTCTGGGAAGTAGCCAGAACGCCGTCGGCCTTCAGTGCGCGACGCTTACGAGCGGACTTGTGCTCGAGGTTGTGGCGCATTGCGGAGCCAGCGTGCATCAGCTTGCCGGAACCGGTCACGCGGACGCGCTTGGAAGCGGCGGAATTAGTTTTCATCTTCGGCATTGCTGCCCTCCTTGTTTGTTACTTCGTTTCGGAAGTCTTCGGTTTGTCGGACGTCACTGCGGCCTTAGCTTCGGCTGCTGCCTGAGCCTGGGCTTCCTGCTTGGCCGCCAAGCGTGCGGCCTGACGAGCCTGACGTTCGGCACGGGACTGATCACCACGACGACGCTGCTCGGACTGGGTGTGGACCTTCTTGCCCTTCGGTGCGAGCGTCATGATGATGTTGCGGCCCTCCTGCTTCGGAGCGAATTCGACAGTGCCGTATTCCTCCACTTCGCTAGCAAGACGCTGCAGCAGCTCGACGCCACCAATTGGACGGGACTGCTCGCGACCGCGCAGCATGATGGTGACCTTGACCTTGTCTCCGCCATTCAGGAAGCGCACAACATGGCCCTTCTTGACTTCGAAGTCGTGGTCGTCGATCTTCAGACGGAAGCGAATTTCCTTGATTTCCGCAGTGCTCTGGTTACGACGTGCCTCGCGAGCCTTGATCTTCTCGTTGTACTTGTACTTGCCGTAATCGATGAGCTTGGCAACCGGAGGCTTCGCGTTGGGCGCCACCTCGACGAGATCGAGGTTCGCTTCCTTTGCCAGGTTCAGTGCGACGGAAGTCGCGATGACTCCCACCTGTTCGCCGTTCGGGCCGATCAGACGCACCTGGGAGACGCGAATCTCGTCGTTAATGCGTGGTTCGTCGCTGATGATGACTCCAATCCTCATGTTCCATTCAACGGAATGCTCCCAGATTGGCAGTTCTTCAACGTCTCAAAAGTTCATGGCACGCCAGACGCACCCATAAGGGCACGCCGAAGAACGTTCTGATACGCTCTTCATTGCACTGTTTCAACACAGTGACAGGGCATTATGCCTGAACCCGAGGCCCTGAAAGGCTTCCAGGTGGGGACATCCCGCTTTCTTGATTTCTCAAGCCTCGTAGATAATACCACACACCACGACCACCGCGTGTCGCATTCACAAGCCCAGCTAAAGCGCACCTTACAACAACGCCGGTCAGCATACTACACTGACCTTGTATGACAAATAATTCCAATACCTGTGTGATTTTCGCGGCAGGCGAATATTACGGAGAAGCACCAATAGTTCCGGCTGACTCGTTCGTCATCGCCGCGGACGGTGGGCTCGATCATGCCCGCGCTCTTGGAGTGACGCCCGATGTGGTGGTAGGCGATTTCGATTCGATTACGGGAAATCGCCCAACCAAAAGCGAACGTACCATTGAACTGCCACCGGAGAAAGACGATCCGGATTTGCTGTCCGCACTTAAGATCGGATGGTTTCACGGTGCAAGGCTTTTCCATATCTACGGTGCGCTCGGAGGACGAATCGACCATACGATATCCAACATCCAATTGATGGCATTGCTCGCCAATCATGGCGCCATCGGTTTTCTGCATGGCAATGATTCCATTGTGACGGCGATATGCGATGGAGATCTCGACTTCGCAGCAAACGATGTCAAACCGGGTCGCATGATCTCCGTCTTCTCGCATTCCGACACTTCCGTCGGCGTTTGCGAAAAAGGATTGAAATACAAGTTAAGCGACGTACTCATGACCAGCACCAAGGTCAACGGAGTCAGTAACGAGTTCCGGCATGGCCTGCCCGCGCATGTCGGAGTTACCCAGGGCACGCTCATCGTGACATTCCCAGCCGAGGCTCCTCTGCCGCAGGTCTCCTGGCATCATGCGTTCAAGGGCGATCTCGGCCCATTGGACACCCAAATCTCGTCTGCGCTTGTCGAATGCGGCCTGAAACCACATGCAGCGTGAGCGCTCACAGAAAATACGACGTTTTCTGAAACACACGCGCGAATGCGTTGCCTTAAGTACAGGTGACGCACTAAAGTGGGTGACGTTGGTAAACAATGGCTTCTGTGTGCCCAGCACACGTGTGGCCTACCCTAAAGGGAGAATTACATGACAGTTAAGATTGGTATCAACGGCTTTGGTCGTATCGGTCGTCTGGCTTTCCGCCGCATCTTCGAGCTGCAGGCTCGTGGCGGCCAGGCCGGTGACATTGAGGTCGCTGCAATCAACGATCTGACCACCCCGTCCATGCTGGCCTACCTGCTGAAGTACGACAGCACCCACGGCACCTTCCGTCATGACGATGGCACCCCGGTTGAGGTCACCTCCACCGAAGACTCCATCGTGGTTGATGGCAAGGAATACAAGGTTTACGCCGAGAAGGATGCCAACAACATCCCGTGGGTCAAGAACGATGGCGTTGAGTTCGTGCTCGAGTGCACCGGCTTCTACACCTCCGCTGAGAAGTCCCAGGCTCACATCAACGCTGGCGCCAAGAAGGTCCTGATCTCCGCTCCGGCAAAGGACGAGACCACCCCGACCGTCGTCTTCGGTGTGAACCAGGACATCCTGAAGGCTTCTGACGTGATCGTGTCCGCCGGCTCCTGCACCACCAACTCCATGGCCGCTATGGTCAAGCTGCTGGACGAGAACTGGGGCATCAAGGCTGGCTTCATGACCACCATCCACGCCTACACCGGCACCCAGATGATCCTTGACGGCCCGCGCTTCCCGAAGGCTCGCAACAACCGCGCCGCCGCAATCAACACCATTCCTCACTCCACCGGTGCTGCCAAGGCCATCGGCAAGGTCGTTCCGTCCGTGAACGGCAAGCTGCAGGGCCACGCCCAGCGTATCCAGGTTCCGGATGGCTCCGTCACCGAGCTGACCACCGTCCTGAACAAGGAAGTCACCGCTGACGAGATCAACGCCGCATTCAAGGCCGCCTTCTCCTCCACCGACTTCTACGGCTACAACGAGGATGGCATCGTGTCTTCCGACATCATCGGCGACACCCACGGTGGCGTGTTCGATCCGACCCAGACCGACGTCAACACCGTTGACGGCGTGACCATGGCTCGTACCGTTTCTTGGTACGACAACGAGTACGGCTTCACCTGCAACATGGTGCGCACCCTGCTGTACTTCGCCGAGATCTCCGAGTGAATCAATAGCGGAACAATCCGCACGATTCTAAGTAGAACTTAGTGTAAGGGCTTTCGCTTCACGGCGGAAGCCCTTTTGTTAACCGACGCAAATACGTACCGATACAAATACGTTTTAGAGTAAAGCAACATGGGCAAGAAAAAGCATGAAAAGGGAGCCGGTTCAACACCGGCAACAGTGCAACTCGAACAAGCGGGAATCCCATTCAAGACTTACGAATATGCACATTCAAACGACCATATGGATGACGGCTATGGGGTCGAAGCCGCCACCAAACTTGGCTTTGACGAGCACCAGGTATTCAAAACGCTTATGGCCGATACCGGCTCCGAACGCGTAGTAGGCGTAGTTCCAGTAAGCGGACACATGGATCTGAAGGCGTTGGCCGCAGCGGTCGGAGCCAAAAAAGCCGCCATGGCCGACCCAAAGGTCGCCATGCGCGAATCCGGATATGTGGTTGGAGGCATCTCACCGCTCGGCCAACGCACACATCACAAAACCGTGCTCGACGAAAGCGCTTTGCAATATAGCGAAATACTGCTGTCGGGAGGCAAACGCGGCTTCTCAATCGGTGTCAATCCTAACGATCTGCTCAAAGTGCTTGACGGCGTAGCCGCGCCTATCGGCACTTGGTAAAGTACTCGACGATCGTAAGGTCCAATCAGCAGACCGGTTTCTTGCGAAGTTCACTGGGAAGCACGAAATGCATGTTTTCCTTGATGGTTTCAATGGTGGTCACATCATTGAAACCTTGACTTTGCAGCGATTCGATCACGCCTGACACCAATTCGTCAGGTACAGATGCGCCCGACGAGATTCCCACGGATTCAACCCCCTCGAACCATGCGGGATCAAGCTCGGACGCATCATCCACGCGGTAGGCCTTTCCGCAAGCACCATCAAGTACACCGTCAAAACGCGTGTTCAGTCCCTCCTGCGCAACCTCCATCAAGCGTACAGAATTCGACGAATTCGCCGAACCGACGATCACCACGCAATCCGACTGCTCGGCAACGAGTTTGACCGCGGCCTGACGATTCGACGTGGCATAGCAGATATCGGAATTCGGAGGCATCTCAATCCATGGGAACCGCTCTTTCAACGCGGTGATAGTGCCTGCCGTCTCATCCACGCTCAGCGTGGTCTGCGAAAGCAGCACCAACTTCGTGTCCGAAGAAAAATTCAGCGAATCAACATCCGACTCATGCTCAATCAGATGCACATGTTCCGGAGATTCGCCGACCACGCCAACAGCCTCATCATGACCCTTATGCCCGATGTAGATGATTTCGTAGCCTTCTTTGACGAAACGCAACACCTCACGATGCACCTTGCTCACCAAGGGGCATGTGGCATCAACAATATGCATGCCCCGAGCCGCGGCCTCAGCCTTCACTGCAGGAGACACGCCGTGCGCAGAGAAGACAATCGGAATTCCTGCGGAAGCCGCGGAATCGGGAATCTCAGCCAATTCCTGCACGAATACTGCACCTTGAGCCGACAATTCTTCGACGACATGCTTGTTGTGCACAATCTGACGACGAACATACACCGGCGGCAGATCGTCATTCCGAGATGGATTGGCAGCCTTGAGAATCGTCTGCACAGTCAGAATCGCCCTGTCTACGCCCGCACAAAAGCCACGGGGATCCGCCAGTACGATGCGTTTGGTCATGATGGCCGCCTTTCGTCACTTCGTGAAAACCTCATCAATACTAAGACATGGACGGCACGCCGAAGAAGCTGCATCGTCATACGGCGTAAAACAGGTAGACTGTGGTGTTGGTGGTAACAATACCGTTACCGGAACCTATCCAACGGCACTATGGAGTGACTATGACCTGCATCAACCTGCCTGCCCGCACCGGACAGCAATTCTCCATCTCCCATGGCGACTATGAAGCCGTCATCACCGAACTTGGCGCAACTATGCGCAAACTGACCTATAAGGGCGAGGATCTGACCGTCGCCCTTGGCCCTGATGATCTGGTAACCTGCTGCCACGGCCAGATCCTCATTCCGTTCCCGAACCGTATCAAGGGCGGCGAGTACACGTTCGAAGGTAAAACCTATTCGCTGCCAATCGACGAGCATGACCGCAACACCGCCATCCACGGCTACGGCTACCGCTCGTTCTGGAAGCTGATCTCGCTTGCCGAAGACGCAGTGACCCTCGCCTGGCGCTCCCCCAACATGGTCGGTTACCCGTTTGACCTGTATGTCACCGCCACCTACAGCCTCGCCGATGACGGCATGCACTTGACCGTCAGCGCCTACAACAATGGCAACGCAAACGCGCCGTGGGCTTTGGCCATTCACCCGTGGCTCGCCAACAGCCTTAACGGCTATGGAGACGAGATCGACGAGCACAACGCCAAATGCAGCCTCACGCTGCCGGCTCGAACGCACGTCACCGTAGACGAGAACCTCATTCCGACCGGCACCGAGCCGGTTGACGGCACCAAATACGATCTGCGCGAAGACACTCTGCTTACCGAGCAGCCGTTCGACGATGCATGGACCAATCTGGAGCATGCCGAAGACGGTTCCGTCACGGCAGTGTTCACCCGTGCCGACGGCAAGAAGGTCCGTGTTGGCGGCGATGAAACCATTACTTCGTTCCAGGTGTGCACAGGCACGAAGTTCCCCGCATCCCAGCATCCCGCCGGCGTTGCAGTGGAACCGCAGACCGCTTATGCCAACGCGTTCAACACGGGTAACGACCTGATTGTGATCAAGCCGGGCGAAACCACCAGCACGTCGCTGTTCCTCGGTATGGCCGAGTGATCTGATCGTCTGAATCAACCGACCTCGTTCACATCAAGGTCCACGGATAAGCCGAAATGGTCATGTATCGAACACAGGATTTGTCAAACGTCTTGCTTGTGTGCGATAATCCCGAAGGCTTGTTAATCGTAAGTAAAGGAGTCCATCATGGGCATGCGCGGACGTAAGCGCAAGGATCGTCGTAAGAAGGCCGCCAATCACGGCAAGCGTCCAAACGCCTGATCCCTGCCAGCGTGAATAACGCTACAGAACATTGAAAACCCCGCCGAATCACCATTGATTCGCGGGGTTTTCTCATATCTCCTTTCAGTCTGTCACAAGTCCGTCGTGCCAACTGCCACTGCCGATACCAATGCCACTGTCAAACGGCATGCACAAGCTCACTCGCCACAGCAATGGTCGAGTGTGGCTTCAAGACGGTCAATCAGACTCTGCGGGGCATGCTGCGGACGCAGATACGCGCGCATGGCCGCGATCAATGCCCTTTCATGCTCGTCGCAGCAACGTTCGGGGTCGAAACAATCACTGGAGGCGCTAACGCGCACGCTGGTATGCGTAACCCGGGTCACAACAGTGCCGTCCTCGCTGGTGGTGACAGTGGTGATATGCCGTTCGATCGATTCACTCATGCTCTGCCCTTCCCCGCCGTGGCATAGCCACGTTCCTTCGCATAGTTGGCAAGTTCTCGTTTCAACTGCGTGCGCGCGCGATTGAGACGGCTCATCACCGTACCGATTTTCACACCCTGCTCGTCAGCTACCTGCTGGTATGACTTGCCGTCGATCGCAGCGTCGATGAACACCTGACGGCGTTCCGGCGAAAGCTTGGCGAGCGCCGCCATGATTTCTTCAGGCGCGTAAGCGTCCAAATATTCCTGTTCCGCTGATTTAAGCTCTTCCGGTGAATGCCCAGAAGCCGAATAGATGTCCCAATCGTCGTATTCGCCGGTGGAATCGTTGGCCCGCTGCGGTCTGCGCTTGGCTTTGGCGTATTGATTGAAGTAGGCGTTGCGCTCAATGGTCGTCATCCATGCGGCGAAATTCGTTCCCTCTTGGAAGGAGTCGAATGCCTTGAATCCTCGTTCGAAAGTATCCTGCACCAAATCTTGGGCGTCATCGGGATCGTTGGTCAGCTTCATCGCCTGCCGGTACAACGCATCAACCACAGGCATGGCAAGTTTTTCAAAACGCGCCCTTTTGCTTGCCATGGTTTCCGTTCGTACTTCAGTCACAGCTTCATTGTAATCACATCGACTTCCACATGCCATGCACATAGCTGAAGGTAGAATGGCTGTTCGGTATCCGAAGAACAGGGAGAACACGAAACATGGCTTTGACTCTGGCATCAGCAGCACGTCTGCTCAGCGAGTACGGATTGCTGCGCGAAATCATCCAAGGAGACGCCTGGACGCTTGACGCGCAGACCATCAACGGATTCGACAAGCCATTCAGTTCAATCACCTACGACACCAGGCAGGTCGTATCTGGCACACTCCTGTGCTGCAAAGGCCGTTTCAAAGCGGAATATCTCAATGGCATCGATGATCGTGGTCTTGCCGCATACGTTGCGGAAAACGACTTCTCCGCAACAACAACGGCCCCTGGACTCATTGTGAACGACGCGCGCAAGGCCATGAGCCTACTGTCTGCCGCGTTCTACGGCCATCCGCAGAATCAACTGAAAGTCGTCGGCATTACCGGGACCAAGGGAAAAACCACCACCGCCTATCTCACCCAGGCCATGCTCAACGGCTGCTCCGGAGGAAAATGCGCACTATTCTCCTCCGTCGACAATTGCCTTGACGGACATACCTATGTCGAATCCGACCTGACCACTCCGGAATCCATGGATGCGTTCCGTATGATGCGCGAGGCTGTTGACAATGGCATGGAATACCTGGTCATGGAGGTTTCGTCGCAGGCGTACAAAGTCGACCGTGTTTTCGGACTCACCTTCGACGTCGCCGCATTCCTCAATATCAGCCCGGACCATATCAGCCCCATCGAACATCCTACATTCGAGGATTACTTCCACTGCAAACGCCAGATCGTAAAGAATTGCCGTTCCCTGGTTCTCGGCACGGCATGCGCACACGCCGATCTTATTCGTCAGGATGCTGCAATCGCCGATATTCCCGTCGCCACGTTCGCTCTTGGCGAAGCATCGGCCGCAGATGTGACCGCGTGGCCGAAATCCGCCGACCATAGTAGATTCGCCATTGCGCTGGAAGGTGAACAGATTGGCTCTCTCAGCCTGCAATTGGATGGCGATTTCAATTATGCGAACGCCGCCGCGGCCATTGCCATTGCGCATGCCGTTGGATTCGATTTCCACGAAACCGCCGCGAAGGAAGCGCTGCGCAATATGGAACCGGTACGTATCGCCGGTCGTATGGAGCATTTCCACGATACGAAATCGAATACCATCGCCATTGTCGATTACGCGCACAATTATGCTTCCGTAACGGCGTTGCTCGACTATGTTGACCAACGTTACGGCAAGGACGATCCTGAAGTCACGCTGGTCACTGGATCCGCAGGCAATAAAGCGTATGACCGCAGATCAGAAATCGTCAGGGCCGCGCAGAATCGCATCGACCATCTGATTCTCACCTTCGAAGACACGGATGATGAGCCTGTGGAACGCGTCTGCCAAGACATGCTTGACAGTGTCACCAATCCTGATCTGGATGCGAGAATCATTCTCGACCGTACGGAAGCAGTGGAATCGACCGTAGCAATCGATCGCAAGAATCCCAACCGCCTCCATATCATCCTCATCATCGGCAAAGGCAACGAGCGCTGGTTCAAAGACCACGGCAAGCATGTTCCCTTCGAAGGCGACGACCACATTGTGGAACGTATTTTTGAACTTGCCTGACCTGCGGCAACAGCCGACCAACATCGAGTAATCACCAACCATAAGGAACAATCCAACAATCATGATCACTCTTGAATTCACCGACGCAGCCACCATGGAGCAGCAGGCTGTGCAGGCGGGTCTTACCCTGCCCATCGAACAGACCGCAGTGTGGGCCAAATATCAGAACACCATTGACGGACGTACGCCGTGGGGTGCGTATGTGGTGAAGCAGGACGACGCCCCAATCGCATTCATCTCATTCATAGATTACGAAACCCATGGCTACCACTATTTGAGGTCCGTTCATGGTCCGGCTTGGCTTGACAAGCCTTCCGCACAGCTGGAAAAGCAGGTTCGTGACCTGCTTGTTGAGGATGTACGCAAGCGCGATAAAAACGTTGTGTTCCTGCGTATCGATTTATGGGATTTCGAAGGCTCGTTCCCGGTGCTTTCCACCGTTCCTTACAACGAGACCGTGTATGTGGACATCACCGGTGGTGATGAGGCGGTTCTTGCACGCATGAAGAAGCGTGGCCGCCGCGACGTACGTAAGGCGTTGAGGGAGAGTCCTGCCGCTTGCGCCGATGAGACCGCGCAGGCGATGGCTGATTTCTCCGAATACTACGAGGTCATGGTTGATACCGCCCGCCGTGATGGCTTCTCCCCCGCTCCGATGAGCGACTACGTCGATATGATCAGCAATCTTGGCCCTGATCATGCTCGCGTATTCGCGGCACGTATCGACGGCAAGGTCGTGGCATGGTCCATCGTCACCATCAATGGCGATCACGCGGTCTATTACTATGCGTGCATGCGCACGGAAATCATGAGCCAGCATGTTCCTGACAAGCTGATTTACGTTATATGCTGCGCGCTTGGAGAGCAGGGCTGCACTGTTCTCGATTTGATGGGCATCGGCAACGATTTCGCCCCTTCGCTCAAGAGCCTGAATGGGTTCAAAACGAAATTCTCAGAGAACATCGTACAGATTTCCGCAGGTCGCGATATCCCAGTCAAGAAAGCGTTCTACCGTTCGCTCACATTGCTGCAGTCGCTGCGTCGCAAACTGCGCAAGTAGTGATCGCACTGCACAATAGATAGTGCAAATATCATAACAAGAAGGATGCCGCGAAACCAGTTCGCTGCATCCTTTTTGTATTGCTTATGGACTGTTTACGAATGCATCGCCGATTGCAAGGATCTCAAGCGACGATGCACCATTCACATGCGTATATGCGATTACCGCACGCCATCGGAAGATGCATCATCCGCACGTTCAGTATCGGCAGCATCTTCGGAAACATCAGTATCTTCATTTTCAGCAAGATCAGGACCGACACTGCCGAAATCGTTGATATCGAAATCAGGATTGGCGTCGGATTCGAAATCGAGATCCGCCTCGTCCTGATCCTTACGCGGCTCCGGCTCAACAGCCTCCTGGAAGACACGTTCCGACTTCGGCTTCTTCAAATCGGGATTGACTTTCTCTTCCAGCATGAGACGCGCATCGCCAGCCGTAGTGAAGCTACCGCAAATCAGCACACCGTGACCATAGCCAACGCCAAGCTCATCATCGGCGTCAACCATATTGACAGCCTCCTGAATGGCGTCCGGCAGTTCAGGAACACATGTAACCCTTTCCGCCCCAAACACGCGCTCGGCAATCTTTTTCAGATCTCCCGCAGGCATCACACGATCACGCCACGAATTCTCCGTAACGATCACATGGCTCAACAGCGGTTCAAGCACGCCCAAATACTCTTCGACCTGCTTGTCTCCCATCATGGCGATCACGCCAACGAGCTGCTGGAAATCGTAATTTTCCTCGATAGCGGCGCGCAACGATTCCGCAGCATTCACATTATGACCGCCGTCCAAAATAATGGTGGGAGACGTACGGATCTGCTCGATGCGGCCTGGAATCTTCACCGTGCTCAATGCCTCGGCCACAAGATCGCCGTCGAGCGCACCGTTGACGGGAATCACCACTTCCGCCGCACACAGGGCCGCGAGCGCATTATGCGCCTGATGTTCGCCGAATTTGGCGACCGGCACTTCCGCGTATGTGCCATTCGGCGTACGCAAGGTCACAACCTGACCGCCGACTGCCGGAATGCGGGTCACGACTTCCGCTTCGATGCCGTCCCTCACCAGATTGGCATGGTTCTGCTTCGCCGCTTCTTCAATGATCGGCATGACGGCCTCTTCATGCGGTTGACGCCCGATGACCGCAGTGCAGCCAGGCTTGATAATGCCGACCTTTTCGGAAGCGATCTGTTCCACGGTATTGCCAAGCCATGCCATATGGTCCATATCGACCGGTCCAATAATGGCCGCATCGGCATCAAGCACGTTGGTGGCGTCCCAGCGGCCGCCCATGCCAACTTCAACGATGGCCACATCGACCGGAGCGTCGGCGAACTTCCAGATGGCCATGGCGGTGAGCACTTCGAAGAAGCTCATTTTCGGCTTGTCGAGTTCTTCCATCTTCATGTCGACCATGGCTACAAGGTCCTTGATTTGATCCCAGGTATCAACGAAATCGTCGTCGGAGAGCTGCTGCCCGTCGATGGCGATGCGCTCGTTGACATGTTCAAGATGCGGTGACGTGTACAAGCCGGTTCGCATGCCGTAGGCACGGCAGATCGCCTCGGCCATGCGTGCGGTAGACCCTTTGCCGTTGGTTCCGGTGATGTGAATCACACGGAACGACTGCTCGGGATGTCCCATGATGTCGAGGATCATCTTCATGCGTTGCAGGTCAAGATTGGTGGTATTGCGCTCTGATGGGCGGCTCATGATGTCGCGTTCGACGTCGATCATGCTTTCATTGTTGCGATTCGGATGTTCGAATGACATATTCTTTCGAATTCCTCCCCTACCTTGGAATTACTCACTCAATCTCCCTTATTCTATGTGCTTGCATGAACGTTGCGCGGCACAAAAGGTTATAGGATGGTTTGCGGTAATTGCGTAAGCATGGATAACCATATTCAGGAGATGTGATGAACGAAGTCATTACCGATAAAGACAAGGAGTATGAAGCCATGGAGCAGTCCAGCGCCCCTGGCCCTGATCAGGCGATGAGCGACCGTGTGAACAATCGTTCGCTGCGCCCGCGTTCCGAGGCGTTCAAGGAGTTCATGACCACCGGTTGGGATGATAATGAGCCGACTATTGAACCGTTGGAGTCTTCCCATTACATTCAAGCTCGTCTTGACACGCTGGGTAAGGCTTTTCCCGGAGAACGTATTGTGATTCCGGCCGGTCAGCCGAAGGTGCGCAACAACGACTGCGATTATGCGTTCCGTCCGGATACGACGTTTTCGTATTACACCGGTTTGGGTGAAGACTACGAGGCCGGTGCAGTGCTGGTGTTGAATCCGATTGATCCTGATTCTCCGGAGGCTGCGGCCGGCAAGACGCATGTGCCGGAATTGTTTGTGGCTCCGCGTGCGAACCATTACACGCAGGACTTTTTCATGGATGCCCATTATGGAGAATATTGGGTTGGACCTCGTGCCGGATTGCAGGAGATGACTGCAATGACCGGTATTGAGACCAATGACATTGCACAGCTGGCTGATGCATTGAGCAAGGATGTCGGTTCTGAGGCTGGTGCCGTGCGTGTGCGTGTGATTCGCGAGGCTGATCCGCAGATCACCGAAATGGTGGAGGATATTCGCGAGGCGAACGGCTTCGCCGATCCGGATGGCAATACCAATGCCGATGACAAGCTTCATGAGTTTGCCGCCGAGGCTCGCATGTGCAAGGACGAATATGAAATTCGTGAGATGCGCAAGGCCGTTGCCGCAACCAAGCATGGTTTCGACAATATTCTGCGCAAGCTGCCGTCATCGCTCGACAAGCCTCGTTCGGAACGTATGCTGGAAGGCGCGTTCAATGCCATTTCCCGCGAGGAAGGCAATGAGGTCGGCTACGATACAATCATCGCTTCCGGCGCTCATGCGCCGATTCTGCATTGGATGCGTAACACCGGTACCGTGGAGTCCGGCGATCTGCTGCTGATTGATGCCGGCGTGGAAGTCAATAGCTTGTATACGGCCGATATCACGCGCACGTTCCCGACCAACGGCAAGTTCACCGATTTCCAGAAGAAGCTGTATCAGGCGGTTTTGGATTCTCAGCAGGCAGGCTTCGAAGCCGCCAAGCCGGGTGCCACGTATTCCGACATTCATCATGCGTGCATGCGTGTGATCGCCGAGCGTCTGCATGATTGGGGCATTCTTCCAGTCGATGTCGAGGAGTCGCTTTCTCCGGAAGGACAGCAGCATCGCCGTTGGCTCGCCTGTGGTGTGGCCCATCATCTTGGTTTGGATGTGCATGATTGCGCCCAGGCACGTTATGAGTCGTATCAGGGTGCTGCGATTCGTCCTGGCATGATTTTCACGATTGAGCCGGGTCTGTATTTCCGTGAGGATGATCTGTTGATTCCACCGGAGTATCGCGGCATCGGCATTCGCATTGAAGATGATGTGCTGATGACTGAGGATGGTCCGGAATGGATTTCCGCCGGCATTCCGAAGCAGATAGATGAGGTCGAAGAGTGGATGGCCAACATGGCTGCCGAAGGCGCAAAGGCCTGATATGCCAACGCCTGAATTCATTCTCGAGTTACGCAAGAAAGTCGGTCATGATCTCCTGTGGCTGATGGGCGTCTCCGGCTATGTCGAAGACGAGCAGGGTCGCGTGCTGCTCGGCAGACGTTCCGATACCGGTGAATGGGCCATGGTATATGGCATCAATGAGCCTGGCGAGGAACCTGCCGACACGGTGGCGCGTGAGATCAAGGAAGAAACGGGCGTGGATGTTATCGTCACCGACTTGGTGTCGGTGAAATCCTCACGCAAGGTGCTTACCTATGCGAACGGCGACAACACCATGTACATGGATCACCTGTTCGTGTGCAAGCCAGATCCGAATGGCAATGCCGAACCGTTCGTAGGTGACGAGGAAAGCCTCAACGTGGGCTGGTTCTCTCCCAACGACCTGCCTCAGCCCTTAGCCGACACCACAGTGGAACGCATGGGCTACGTGCGCGAGTACCTTAAGAACAGGGCAAACGGAGACGCACACGCACAGTTCTCCTTCAACGGCACGATTCGCTGAACACAGTCACAATTGAATATATAAACTAAGAGCTGGTGTGACGATCATGAACCGTCACACCAGCTCTTGTGTATGTCAGGAAGCCGCGAAACTCACTCCGGAATCAAATTCCTTTGGCGAGCAATTCGTGCAGCTGGGCGCGATGTTCTCGCTGTTCACGCGGATCAGGCACCGGCAGCGATGCCAACAACTTCTGCGTGTAGGGATTCTGCGGGTTATTCATAACCTGATCGGCATCACCATGTTCCACAATCTCACCCTTATGCATCACCATAATGCGATCGGCCAGCATATCGACCACAGCAAGATCATGGGTGATGAACAGGCATGCGAAACCTATTTCCGCCTGCAGTTTCTTGAACAGTTCCAACACCTTCGCCTGTACCGACACATCCAATGCAGAAGTCGGCTCGTCGGCGATAAGCAGGCTTGGCTTAAGCGCCAGTGCTCGCGCCAAGGAGGCACGCTGACGCTGACCGCCGGAAAGCTCGTGCGGGAATCGGTTCATATACGCACGCGGCAACTGCACCATTTCGAGCAGATCTCCCACATAGTCGCTCGCATCCGACACAGACGAGTACTTTTTATGCACAATCAGCGGTTCTGCCACATTCTCCGCGATTGTCATCAGCGGATTGAATGAGCTACCCGGGTCTTGGAACACAAAGCCAATATCAGCACGCTTGGGTTTGAACTGACGTTCCTTGACACCGTTCATTTCTACACCCAACACATTCAGGGAGCCACCGGACACCTTCTGCAAGCCCGCGATGGCACGACCAGTAGTGGATTTGCCTGAACCGGATTCGCCGACCAATCCCAGCACTTCAGAACGGCGAATAGTGAAATCAATGCCATTGACCGCCTTGAAATCAGGCTGCGTCAAATGCCCCGGATAGGTGATAGTCAGTCCCTTGGCCTCGACGGCAATGGGTTGGTCATGCCAATCCTTGCTGCGTTCAATCACCTTGCCCTGCTCATCACGAACGACCAGTTTCTGCCCGATACGCGGCACAGCTGCGAGCAACCGCTTGGTGTAATCGTCTTTTGGCGAGTAGAAGATCTGTTCGACGCTGCCCTGCTCGACCACATGACCTCGATACATGACCACCACTTCATCGGCGATATCGGCGATCACACCCATATTATGAGTAATAATCAGCACGGAAGCGCCGAATTCGTCGCGGGCAAGACGCAACAAGTCAAGGATTTCGGCCTGCACAGTCACGTCGAGTGCAGTAGTCGGTTCATCAGCCAGAATCAGACCTGGATTGAGCACCAACGCCATGGCGATGACGATACGCTGTTTTTGGCCGCCTGAGAACTGATGCGGATAGTAGTCAATTCGAGTTTCGGCATCAGGAATACCTACTTTTTTGAGGATATCCACGGACTTGGCACGAAGCTCCTTCTTGTCTTTCATGCCGTGAGCGCGAAGTCCCTCTTCGATTTGCCATCCGATGGTATACACCGGATTAAGTACCGAATTAGGTTCCTGGAACACCATGGCCGCTTCCGATCCGCGCATACGGCGCAGATCTTCTCCGGAAAGGGACAGCACGTCAAGCTGCTCATTGCCTTCACGGTTCGACAGATAAATCACGCCGGAAGTGGTTGCCGTCTCCGGCAACAGCTTGATAATCGAACGCGCGGTCACGGATTTTCCGGAACCTGATTCGCCAACCACACCTACCACGGTTTTGCGTGGGATGGTGAAGTTGATTTTGTCGATGGCTTTGATGGATCCTGCGTCGGTCATAAAGGAGACGCTCAGATCCTTGACTTGCGCAAGATTGGTTTGTTCGTCACTCATTGCGTCACTCTTCTTCCTTGGAGCCCCATTCGGAGGCGGTAAATGACGGGTCGCGATCCGTAACGGTCACTGGCTGATCGCTGGCTCCCATTGGATTCTTGGCGGCCTCGAGCTCGGCTACGACCTCGTTGCGAACGCCCGGCTTCTGGGTGGGATCAACCGAAGTATCTTCGATGGATCCAACCACCTCACCAGCGGATTTGCGTGCACGCAGACGCGGGTCGGCAAGGTCATTGAGGGATTCGCCCACCAAGGTGATGCCCAGAACAATCAATACGATGGCGATACCCGGGAACACTGCGGTCCACCAAATGCCTGCGGTGACGTCCGACACGGAACGATTCAGATCGTAACCCCATTCAGCGGCTGCGGTAGGCTCGATGCCGAATCCGAGGAAGCCCAATCCTGCAAGAGTCAGAATCGCTTCGGACGAGTTCAACGTCAGAATAACCGGTAACGTTCTGGTGGAGTTCTTAAGAAGGTGCTTGGTCATGATGCGCCATGTCGACGCGCCCACCACGCGAGCGGAATCAACGTAAGCGGATTCCTTGATGCGAATGACTTCGGATCGAATGGTACGGAAATACTGCGGAATATAAACCACGGTGATGGAGATACCCGACGCGAAAATGCCACTCCACAGACCAGACTGACCGCCGGAAATCATAATGGCCATCAGAATCGCAAGCAGCAGCGAGGGGAAAGAATAGATGGCGTCGGCGATCATGACAAGCACACGATCCACCCAGCCACCGAAATATCCGGAAACCAAACCGAGCAATACACCCGCGAAAATAGAAAGCAGCACAGCGATCACAATCGCAATGACAGCAGTACGAGAGCCCCAAATCACACGGCTGAACACGTCATAACCACCTGCGGTGGTACCCCAAATATGTTCGGATGAGGGTGCTGACTGAGCTGGGAATGAAACTCCATTGGCATCTTTGAGCTGCGCATAGCCGTACGGCGCAATCACGGGCGCAAACAAGGCCACGAGCAGGAAGAACGCAGTAAGCGACAGGCCGGTAATCAGCATGCCTTTCTGCCAGCCGACCGCTACGTGAAGCTCCTTGATGATCGGAATCTTGGTCCAGAACGGAGCTTTCCTGCTGATTTTGAGATCGTTCAGACGAGTGTCACCCGGGACGGTGACGTTATTTGCTGATGCAGTCATATCAGTACCTCACTCTCGGATCCACCAACGCGGCGATAACGTCAACGATGAAGTTGACGACGGCCACGATGATGGCGATCAGAATCACAATGCCCTGCACAGCTACGAAGTCACGCGCCTTCAGATATTGGGACAACATGAATCCGAGTCCCTTCCATTCGAAGGTGGTTTCGGTAAGCACCGCGCCGGCGAGCATCAATGCGATCTGCATGCCCATAACGGTGATGATTGGAATAAGAGCCGGCCTCCATGCGTGCTTGCTGATCAGACGCTTTTCGGAGACGCCACGCGAACGCGCAGCCTCGACGTAGCCGGAATTGTAGGTGGAAATCACATTGGTACGTACCAAACGAATAAACACGCCTGCGGTGAGCAATCCCAACGCCAGTGCAGGAAGTACGGCGTGACTCAACACGTCGGTAAGCACGCTCATATCACCCAGCTGCAGTGCATCGATAATGTAGAAGCCGGTCGGAGAGACGAGTCGGCTGAACTGCATTTCCGAAGACAACGAGCATCGACCGGATGCCGGCAACACGTTCAGCCAAATGGCGAAAATGAGTTTGAGGACCAATCCCAAGAAGAACACGGGGGTGGCATAGCACAGAATGGCAAAGGTTCGAATGCCCGCATCGGCAGCGTGATCGCGTCTGCACGCAGCTACACGACCTAAGCCGATACCTACAATCAAAGCAACAATGAGCGATAGGAGCGCCAATTCGAAAGTCGCTGATCCGTAATGAACAAGAATGCTGATAACCGGCTGATTATCAGTCAATGTAGTGCCGAGATCCCCATGGAGCAAACCCCCAAGGTAATCGATATATTGCACAATAAGAGGACGGTCGTAGCCGGCCGCATGAACACGCTTTTGCAACTCGTCAGGGGTAAGACGACCACCCAATGCCGCAGAAATAGGATCACCTGTAGCTCGCATCACAAAAAACACGACGGTGACGAGAATGAAAACGGTTGGAATAATAAGTAGGAATCGAGTCAGGACAAAACGGAAAAATCCGCCTGACAAATGATTCTTTTTGGCTTGTTTCGGCTTCGTCTCTTGAGAGACGGCCGGAGCTGCTGTGTCTGACACGCGATGCTCCTTGATAAGAAGCCTGTACGGCTTTGATTTACAACAATATCGAATCACTGCGCCGTTTCAGGCAGATAATTCGGGAAATGGGGACCTCCGGCCATAGACCGGGGATCCCCAGTGGTTTTCTATGCAGACTGCGGCAGGTTATGCCGCACATCCGCACACATCACGCCTTGGTGACAGATGCGAAACGGAAACGGAAGGAAGCGTCGAGCACAACACCCTTCACGTTGGTGCCGGTAACTGCAACCTGCGCACCCTGCAGCAGCGGGATGGTGGACAGGTCTTCGGTTTCAAGGGTCTGAATCTTCTTGAGCAGATCCTCACGGGCGCTTTCGTCGGTTTCACCAGCCTGCTCCATAATCAAATTGTTGATTTCGGAGTTGGAGTAAGCGTTGTTCACGAAGTTGCCGTCACGGAAGAACGGAGACAGATAGTTATCCGGGTCGGAGTAATCCGGGAACCAGCCGAGCTGGTAGACCGGGTAGGATCCATCAGAATCCTCGGTAACAACACGGTCTTTGTTGTACTGAGTCCATTCGGTGGACTGCAGGTCGACCTTGAACAGGCCACCCTCCTCGAGCTGAGCCTTAAGAGCCGCATACTCGTCGGCGGAAGAGGATCCATAGTGGTCCGGATTGTACTGCAGCTTGAGCTCAACCGGAGTGGAAACGCCTGCGTCCTCAAGAACCTTCTTGGCCTTGTCGGCGCTCGGCTTGCCGTTGCCGTCACCATACGCGGTCTTGAAGGTGTCTTCGTGACCAACTAAACCGTCCGGAATGTAGGAGTACATCGGGGTGTACGTGTCCTTATAGACCTTGGTCGCCAACTCCTCGCGGTCGATGAGGTTAGCAACGGCCTGACGCACAGCCTTGGCCTTGTCGGCATTCGGTTCATCGGACTTGGTGCCGTACGGCTGGATGCTGAGGTTGAAGACCAGGAAGCGTTCCTCACCGCCCGGACCCTTGACGACCTTAACCTTGGAGTCCTTAGACAGATCATCGATATCGGTCGGAGTCAGAGAACGGTAGGCCACGTCGATCTGTCCCTGCTGCACGGCCATCTTCAGGTTGGAAGAATCGGCAAAGTACTTGACCTGAACAGTGCTGTTCTTGGCCGGGGTCAGACCCTGATAAGAGTCGTTCTTGGAGTAGCCTGCAACCTCATTGGCCTTGTAGGAGGTCAGAATGTATGGACCAGCGAAAGCCTTCTTCTTGATGATAGTGTCAGCATCAGTGAGCTTGTTGGCGGAGAAGACCTCTTCATCGACAATCGGACCGGCCGGGCTGGAAAGCACCTGCTTGAGGGTCACATCGTTCTTGACTTTGGAATGGAACACTACAGTGGTGTCATCTGGCGCATCTACGGATTCGATGTTGGCCAGCAACGAACTCGGACCATTCTCATCGTTGATCGTGTTGACACGGTCGAAGGAGAACTTGACATCGGACGAAGTCAGGTCGTGACCATTGGCGAACTTCAGGCCAGACTTGATCTTAACGGTGAACTCAGTACCGTCGTCACTCCAAGTACCGTTATCCGCAGCAATGTCCGGAGACAGTTCAGAAGTGTTGTAGTCCTGCGCATACAGGAACGGGAACACGTTGATTTGAACGGCATAGGAACCGTTGTCATAGGAGCCGGCAGGGTCAATGCTAGTAACCTTGTCTGTGGTGCCGACGGTAATGACATCCGCATTCCCCGAGGCGGAACCACTATCCTTTACGCCGCCGCATGCCGCGAGCGAGGCCAGCGCGGCAACCGAAACAGCCGCAGCCATAATCTTCTTGTGATTCACTATGGAATCCTTTCTCTTCCTACTGCCGTAATTGGTACTCCAAAACGACGCGCCTTAAGGGTAGGGCACACTTTGTTAGCGGAACATTTCATGGAAGTTCATTTTGCGACACCACCCTTTTTATATACGACGAAAACCCAGCAATCACAACTGTTTTGCAGTCAATAACTTCCCAAAAAGGGTGTGTCAAATAATGAGATAGTTAAGCCCATATCAGGAATCGACGTTCTTCATGACACGCCGAAAGACGGAACTTGCATCAAGTAATTAACGTCGTTAATATATCAACTAGTTCAACGAGGGTCCATGCACTGTCGCAGGGAGGTGTCATGAGTAGTTACAGCGCTCAGCAATCATCGATTTCAGAAAACAATCGTTCCAGGATTTTGCAATACCTCTACCACAACGGCATCAGCTCACGTGCGCAGATCGCCAAAGCCATCGGACTTACGCCCGCGGCCATCACGAAAATCACCGCGAAACTGCTATTCAGAAACGTCATCGAAGAAACCGGAGATATGGAAGGCGATAAGAACCGCCGTTCCATCGGACTGAACCTCAATTGCGCGAAATACCATGTCGTAGGAGTGAAATTCGCACGAAGCCTGGTTCAGATCGCAGTGTTCGATCTGAAATGCAACCGCATCTCGCTTACCGATCTGCCGACCGTCGACGAAAAGAACATTCCAGAAACGGTGGAACAGATCCGCTCCACCGTGCGCCAGCTCATTGCCGACGATCCAAGCATCGTGGCGGTCGGCATGGCCGTTCCCGGTCCATATTTAGTGGAGGAAGGCCACACCGCGCTCGTCTCATCCATGCAGGGTTGGAGGCGAGTCAACTTCATCAAGGAATTCAGCGAAGCCTTCAATGTGCCCGTATTCGTGGAGCAGGACGCACGCGCAGGCGCCCTGGCACAGTTCCTGTTCAACCCGGAGCTGTCCGAAGGATCCCTCGCCTACTATCTGCTTGGCGAAGGCATTGGCCTCGGCATCATCGATAACGGTTCAATCTATTACGGGGCGCATGGCACGGCCACCGAAATCGGCCACATCTCCGTCGACGTCAACGGCAAACCCTGCGATTGCGGCAATGTCGGGTGCCTGGAACGCTACTGCTCGGCCAATGCGATCCACGAGCGACTCAACGAGCAGCCAAGCATTGTCCCAGGATGCGAAACCATGACCCACGCACAGGCATGCACCGCACTGTTCGCCAAGGTTTCCGCGGGAGACAAGGCAGCCACGGAACTGACTTCCGAAGTCGCACGATATATCGGTTATGGCGCGGTCAACATCATCAACGCCTTCAATCCGACGCATATCGTGTTGGGAGACATCATTTCCCAAGCAGGCCAACCCCTGCTCGACGAAGTCAAGAAAGTCGTTCGTGAGCGCACCATTCCCGAAGTCGGGAACGATACCGAAATCACTCTGTCCAGCCTTCCAACGGACGCCACCGTCACTGGCGCCGCAGCCGTGGCCATCACCAGTTTTCTAGAACATCCTTCGATGTTCTTTGACGTCGCATAGCACGCCACAACCAAAGAAAGGAACACCATGTCCAAGCCAATCGTCATCTCTCTCGGCGAAATCCTATGGGATATGCTCCCCACCGGCAAGCGCGCCGGCGGCGCGCCCGTCAATTTCGCATATCATGCGTCCCAGAATGGCGCGGAAAGCTTCGCCATCAGCGCGGTCGGCAACGACGAGCTGGGCAATGAGCTGCTTGCAGACGCCCACAAGGCCGGCATCAACACGCTGGTGCAGGTCAACGAATACCCGACCGGCACGGTTGATGTGGCTCTGACCAACGGCATTCCGGAATACACCATCGTCGA
This sequence comes from Bifidobacterium sp. N4G05, assembly GCF_002742445.1. Taxonomy (GTDB): domain Bacteria; phylum Actinomycetota; class Actinomycetes; order Actinomycetales; family Bifidobacteriaceae; genus Bifidobacterium; species Bifidobacterium hominis. Next base: position 200,436 of record NZ_NJNQ01000003.1, read on the forward strand.
AAACGTGGCCTGGGATCACATCAAGCTCACCGACGAGCTCGTCGAAGCCGTGTCCAAGGCCGACGCCGTCTGCTTCGGCACCCTCGGCCTGCGCTCCCCCGAATCCCACGACACCATCGTCGAACTGCTCAAGCACACCAAGGAAAGCGCACTGAAGTTCTTCGACATCAACCTGCGCGCCAACTTCTACTCCAATGAGCTCATCGAAGAGCTGCTCGACTACGCGAACATCTTCAAGATCAACGACGAAGAGCTGATCATGATGCGCGACATGTTCTCCATTCCTAAGTGCAATGACGAAGAGGCATGTAAGTGGTTCATCGACCGCTTCAACCTCGAGTACATCATTCTGACCGGCGGCGCCACGTTCAGCACCATCACTGCCAAGAATGGCGAAGTCTCCACCCTGCTGACCCCGCATGTCGAGGTTGCAGATACCGTCGGGGCCGGCGATTCCTTCTCCGGATCCTTCACCGGCAAGCTGCTGACCGGCGCTCCGCTCAAGGAAGCCCATCGTGCCGCCGTGAACACCGCGGCCTACGTGTGCACCAAGGAAGGCGGCTGGCCGACCTACCCGGCGGAAGGCGTTCCGGATTATCTCGCCGAAGCCGGTAAATAATCCTAGTTTTCCCTTTCATCATCACCAACGAGGCCATGTCTGTTATCATGGCCTCGTTTTTCATCCTCATATTCAATCCGCAATTTGCGCAATCCCGATTGCCACGGCATACGCACCTCAACGAAGAAGATGCTCTGAACGAACCCTACACCACCATGAATGCCGTTTCTCAATCCGATATTCCACAGTCATCCTCCGATTTCATGCAGCGCATCACCGACCTGTATGGATTATTTCGATATTCGGGTCAGGCAGTAAGCCCATGTTTAGACTTCGCTCGCAGCGCAAGAAAAGCGGCATATAATTTGCAATTATTGACATTCCGTGATATCTTGAAAAGTCCGGTCTTGCATCGGGTGCTTGATAATTCAAGATTGGGGATGATCGGTTTCGACGGTGACCTGTTCGTCGCAGGGAAGCGTGCCGAGAACGTAGGGTCCACTCGTGGATGCCCCCTACAAAAGAATAAGTGCTAAATCTAACCGCACTGAGTTCGCTCTCGCTGCCTGAGCTTCGCGCCAGGATTAACCAGTGAGCAGCCGCTCCGTTCACTCCTTCTCGTCTTTGGGAGGATGTTGAGCGTCGTTAAGAAGACTTGCTTTGTCGGCTGAGCCACAGGGCCGGCAAGGGACTTTTACTGTAGATATGCTCGCCATCAGTTGTCTGCGATATCGATGGGGGCAGAAAAACCGCCGCACGGCCAGCAGACTACGCACGTAGAAGACTGAGGGTTCGGTTATCGGACCGGGGTTCAATTCCCCGCATCTCCACGTATTGAAAGCCGCCAGAAATGGCGGCTTTTCTTTTATTTCCAACGGTTTTCAAAGATCCTTGAGTTTACTGTAAACCACCCCCGCCATACCGGATATTCAAAAAATATTGACGCAATATTGTCGAAAGCCCCCTTCTTGTCTTGCTTGATCTCACATACCCAGCCCCATTACAAATCGCATATAATCCCAGCTTCAAATTCCGCGTGTCGACTTGCATTAACCGCTTAAGTGATTAACATAGTTAATACTTCAACCTAGTTATCACGTCACAGCAGACGATGTCAAGGAAGGACTTGATCGATGACCTGCACTTACTCTCCCGAAGCCTACGTATTCGGCTCCGAAGAAAACCATAGCCTGCTCAATGCGGAAACCAACGAGCTCCTGCACTTCGGCCACAACTTCCCCGCCCCGCAGGGTGGCTCCTATTGGCTGGACGACACCGGCAATCCAGATCTGACCCAAAGCATCCACACGTGGATCACCTGCCGTATGGCACATGTGTATTCCTTGGGATTCCTGTATGGCGAGCCAGGCGCAGTCGAACTGGTCGACAAGGCCATCGCCGGTCTGTGCGGTCCACTGCATGACGATGAGAACGGCGGATGGTATCCGTCCATTTCCGCAGACGGCTCCACACATGAAGCAGGCAAGGTCTGTTACGCTCACGCTTTCGTGATTCTTGCCGCCACTTCCGCCAAGCTCATCGGCCGTCCGGGCGCTGACGAGCTGCTCGAAGAGGCTCTGGCAACTTACGACAAGCATTTCTGGGATGATGAGATCGGCTTAGCCGTCGATACTTGGAACACGGAATTCACCGAGCTTGACTCCTACCGTGGCATCAACGCCAACATGCACACCACCGAAGCGTTCCTCGCCGTCGCCGATGTTACCGACAACGAGGAATACCGCGAGCGTGCGGGCCGTATCATCGACCATGTGGTCGGCTGGGCGTCCAACAACAGCTGGCGCATTCCAGAGCATTTCACCGCCGACTGGCAGCCGGACCTCGAATGCAACCACGACAAGCCGGATGACCAGTTCAAGCCGTACGGAGCAACCCCAGGCCATGGCATTGAATGGGCTCGTCTCATCACCCAGTATGCGCTGAGCTCCAAGCAGCGTTCCGAAAAAGGCAAGCAGCAGCTTATCGAGGCAGCCGAAAATCTGTTCGCCCAAGCACTTTCCGACGCATGGAACGCCGAAGGCACCATTGGCTTGGCCTACACCACCGATTGGAACGGCAAGCCCGTCGTCACCGACCGTATGCATTGGACCCTCGCCGAATCCGTGAACACCTCCGCCACGCTGGCCACCGTCACCGGCAAGCAGGTGTACAAGGACTGGTATGCGACCTTCTGGAAGTACATCGACGAATACCTGATCGACCACGAGAATGGTTCCTGGTTCCACCAGCTGAACAAGGACAACGAGGTCATCGGCACCGTCTGGCCAGGCAAGTCCGACCTATACCACGCCACGCAGTGCACGCTAATCCCGCGTCTCGATCCGGCGGTTTCCGTCGCTCCGGCGCTGAAAGCCAATCCGAACGCCTGACGGCACGCAATAATAAGCTCCCCCTTTTTTTCTCTCTTCTTTTCTCTCCTCCTATTTGCGAAGAACCCCGGTCACGGCAAAGCGACCGGGGTTCTTCGCATACCAAACCAGACTACTCAACGTATGTAATTCCCCTAATTTCCCATGTCTTCACCACTATTTGATGATCGGGCGTAGAGGCGCGGACACGTCGACGTTGTGTTTGTCTCCGATCACATTTGGATCGTTGATGATCTTGTCGACAACGGCTTTCTTCAACTTAAGATCGGAAGAGTCACCCCATACGATCACACGGTCTCCCCCATTGATTTCCGTGGTGATGGAATCCTGGGTTTCAGCCGTCACCTTGGTAATGGAGTTACGTATAGATTCAGGAAGCGAGCTCAAAATCTTCAGTGCCTCTTTAATGGAGCGGTGGCTCAGACTCGTCTCGACATCCTTCACTTCGATGACGGGAATTCCATCCACGGAGGCACCGCTGACGGAATTCAATATACGGCCCTTGCTATCGACCGCGGTCATGCTGTCTTCACCTGTTTTAAGCATCGCAGCCGGCTTCTGCGCTTTGATGGTCACTTCAAGGGAATTAGGAAGTTGCTTCTTGGATTGCGCGGTGGTGACTCCCGGTATTTCCTTGATTTTCTTCTCCACATCATTGTTTGATACCAGCAGAATCGATTTGCCGGCCTGCTGACCGGCAATATCCAATACTTGCGACTCGCTCACCCATTCGTTGGCTCCGACAACGGAAATATTGCCAGCTTCAAGACGAAACACCGATGAGAAGAAAAACAACCATATCAGCGCCACCACGACGGCCGCAACCGCGGCCGACACGAAAGCTCGCATCGCTACAACACGTGCATTCGCCTTACGTCGTTCTTTCAACCGCGCTTTGAAATCAACCACTTTCGGACGGGTGACCACCCCCAAAGTGCCAGTGGTTTCCTCCAGCGTCTTCGCAACGAAATCCTCACCCGCAAGATTGCGCGCATCCACGAAGTCACCTGACCGGGAGCGACTTGCCTTGTTCTTGCCTCCGTGCGCCATTTTGGCTTCCGCCTGCGCATGGCTCACTGAAGAAGACGAACGTCCCACTCCTCCAGCAATGGAACGACCATTCGGCTGAGACTGAGCCGGGGAGTCGAAATGTTTCCGGCTTTGAATGCTCCTGCCGCGCAACGCATGCTTTTCAGACGTCGTTTCAGAACCATCCGACCCCGTACCGGAGCTGACGACCCTTCGCGCCATCAGCCCTCACAATCCCAGCGATGAGCCTGCAGCGCGTGCAATATCACCTCGTCCATCTGCGTGATATCACCCGCACCAACGGTGAAGATGACATCACCATGATGGGCGCGCATCACCATCATCTGCGCCGCGGTATGCATGTCTTCCACACCACGGATCCAATCCTCGGCAGGCGTATGGTCGAGCTTAAGAGCCTCATCCACAATGGTGGCCGGGCCGACCGTCGGATAATCCTCCTGCTTTTCACGTGCAGGGAAAATGCCAGTGACGATCACATCATCCGCCTTGGCCAGCGCCTCCGCGAATGCTTCCGCGAAGAACTTGGTGCGGGAGAACAAGTGCGGCTGGAAAATCACACGAATCGCCGATTGCGGATATTTACGGCGGGCAGCATCCAGCAAAGCCGAAATCTCAGTGGGATGATGCGCGTAATCGTCAACGACGGTCACCTGGCTGACGGTGCCGCGTACTTGGAAGCGACGGGCTGCGCCGAGGAACGACGTGGCCGCTTCAGCGGCCTTCTCAATGTCGACTCCCAGCAATGCTGCCGCGATAATCGCCGCAGAAGCATTGCGCGCATTGTGAATGCCTGGAACGGCGAGCGTCACGGGAACCATACGTTCCTGTTCGCCCAGCAGTCCCGCAGGCACATGCAAGGTGAAATGTTCGGCGCCGCTTTGCGCGCTTTCACTTTCCGATTCGATATGTACGAATGCCGCACCGTTCAGCTCACCCAACGAAGCCGCATCCTGTGTCGCATACACGACCGTATGTGCTGCCGCAGACGCGTCAAGAGCGCGCAACACAGCCAGATTCCCTTCGTCGTCACCGCACATCACCACCGATTTGATGGCATGCTGAACATGGTTCACGAAAGCCGCCCGATAGTTTTCCTGCGTTCCATAATGGTCAAGATGGTCAGCTTCGGAATTGGTGACAATCGCGATTTCCGGATGATATTTGGCAAAGCTTCCATCGGATTCGTCGGCTTCCGCCACAAGCACATCGCCTTGGCCTGCATGGCCTCCGTCAAGTATCACGCCATCCTTGCCTTGGATGGATCCGCCAATGGCATAACTTGGATCAGCCAGATTTCCCTCACCGGCATGGGTGAGAATATGGGCGAGCATGGAACTGGTTGTGGTTTTGCCATGGGCTCCCGCAACCGTTACCGCACGTTTCGTATTCATCAGCAACGAAAGAATGTCGCTGCGGTGCACGATGCGTTCGCCCGCCGCATGCGCTGCGACGATTTCCGGATTGTCAGGCTTGATGGCACTGGAAAAAACAATAGTTTGTTTGCCTTCGACGTTTTCCTCGCGCTGCCCGAATTCGACGGCAATGCCAAGCCCCTGCAAACGATCGGTTTTGGCGCTGGGCTCACGATCCGAGCCATCCACCTCCACACCCTGCTCGTGCAGCATCTCGGCAAGTACGCTCATACCCGCTCCTCCGATGCCGATGAAATGGGTGGCCCCCAAATCGTTCACGCCTTCCTGCTGGCTGAATGACACATGGGTTGGATCAAGAATAATGGTACCGGCCTCACGCTGGTTGTCAGTCACGACTGCTCCTCTTGCATATTATGTTTAGCTTGTTCCATTATGGTCTCACCCATGGTCTCGTACTTGGTCGATCATGGGTGAGATTCGGAACGCGACTTCAAATGCGACGGACACACCTGCCGCCGCTACGGCTTACCTTTCGTCAATCATGGAAAGTACACGCTTGGCCATGACTTCGGCGGCATCTCGAATACCATATTTCCAAGCGTTATCGCCATACCTGGCAAGCGCATCCGAATCGGCTAGCAGATTCGGCACATGACGTTTGACCCATTCGGCAGTGAAGTCAGCGTCCGCCACCATCAGGCCACCTTCCGCATCGACGACCGGCTGAGCGTTGAAACGCTGCTCGCCGTTGCCGATCGGTAATGGAACATAAATCGCAGGAAGTCCCAAAGCAGTCAATTCCGAAACGGTGCCCGCTCCGGAACGGCAGATAATCAGATCGGCACAAGCGAACGCAAGGTCGATACGTTCCAAGTAAGGCGCGACTCGATAATCACCGTCGTTGGCATGCTCTGGTCCAAGCTCACCAAGCACCTGCTCTCCGGCACTCACCGACACCAACGAACGCACCTCATCGTCTTTGCCTTTTCCCGTCAGGTGAATCACCTGCGCATGTTCCAGCAATTCCTTGGCGGAAGCCGCCACCGCACGATTCACGTTCACAGCACCCAACGATCCTCCGGTCACCACCACCAGAGGACGGTTCGGATCGACTCCCAGCTGCGCTGCAGCCGTTTGCCTTGTGGCTGCACGGTCATGTTCCATACCTTCGGCTATTGCCGCAATTTCAGCACGCAACGGCAATCCCACACGTTCGGCTTCAACACCCTTGCGTGGTTTCAAACCGGTTTGCGCGTACGCGGTGCCGATCATGGACGCCCAGCGTGCACCCAGCTTGTTGGCCATGCCGGCACGGGCGTTCTGCTCATGCATCGCAATCGGAATGCCCATCTTGTGCGCAGCCGCATACACGGGAGCCGACGTGTATCCACCGAATCCGACGACCACCTGCGCCTCGTGTCGGGTGAGAATATCACGTACCTTGGCCGTTTCAGCCTTCCACTGCGCAGGAAACTTCAATGCCGCCATATTGGGTCTACGGGGGAAGGGCACCTTTTCAATGGTTTCCAGCTCGAAGCCCGCTTGCGGAACCAACTCGTGTTCCAGACCGACTGCAGTGCCCACCACCGCAATATCGGCATCCGGCTCAAGCTCGCGAATCACATGTGCCACGGCGAGCAGAGGATTGACATGACCTGCCGTACCACCGCCGGCTAGAACGATATGCTTCTGATTGCTCATAATGTACGAGCTTAGCCCCACGGTATCCCGGCACACCATGCGCCATACCGATGCTCACAAGGATACTCACATTTCATCTACGTTTGATTACCGCCGCATGCGACAGCACCCCGCAGGCAACAGTGGCTTTTCAGACTCTCTGAATCTCCGCTTGGATCTGCGGCTGCTGTTTCATCATGCTGATGGTCACGCCCGCAGCGCCCAAACACAGAATCAACGACGAACCACCGGCCGACACGAAAGGCAAAGGCACACCCATAACAGGGAACAGCCCCACCACGACACCAATGTTCACAAACGCCTGACCGACGATCCACACGGTAATATTGGCCAGCACCAAAGTGATATATCTGTCATGCGCTTGGATAGCCACCACCAGCATGCACCATCCAAGCACAAGGAACAGCAGAATCACCAACGAAGCGCCGACGAAACCCGTTTCCTCACCAATGATGGCGAAAATGAAATCGTTGTGCGCTTCCGGAAGATATCCCCATTTTTCTCCGGAATTGCCGATCCCAACGCCCAGCAAGCCTCCGGAAGCCATGGCGTATTTGCCATGCACCACCTGATAGCAGACACCCTCCATATCAGCTGCGGAACAAGTCTGATATGTAGCCATGACGCGGTTAAGTCGGTTCGGACTGCTGATAACAAGACCGCCGACCAAAGCCAGACCGCCACATGCCACAATAGCCAGCCATTTGCCAGGAAAATTTCCCAGCAACAACGCGGTTCCCGCAATCGCAAAGAGAATCATGGCCGTACCAAGATCCTTGCCGCCCATAACCAACAGCAATGCAAGACCAAGCCACGTAATCAACCTGCGATATGCATTGACCGGCCCCACCTTACTTACCCGCTTCTGCGCGCTAATCAGCTCCCGAGGCAGCCATACGCATAGCGCAAGCTTGACGACCTCAGCCGGCTGGAAGGTAAATCCAAAAAGACCAATCCAACCTTTATTACCCTGAGCATCAACACCTAACGGCGTAAATGTCAACGATTGCAAGAACAAGGCGACGAGCAGAAAAGCGAAACTGACCCTTCTGATAAGCTCCGCCGGAACCATCATGCAGGCCACGCCCACAATAAGTCCGAGAACGCAGAATGCGCCCTGCTTAATCGCTTGTGACCATGGAGATTGGTCATTGGCAATCATATACACCGAAGAGCTGGAAAACACCATGATCACACCGAAAATGGTGAGGATAACCACAGAGACCCTAAACCCGTGAAAACACCAAATCGGATTAAGCATGCTTCGCAGACCGACATAACCACGAAAATCGTCGACCCGTTCTTCAGCAGCAGCCTGCCTCTTCTGACGGGTACCGTCACTCTGCTTGGTTTTAGGCTTCTCCATGCTCATTCACCCAACGCTGAGCCTGCTGCGCGAACTGGTTTCCACGATCGGCATACGACTTGAACTGATCCATGGACGCACAGGCAGGCGCCATCAGCACCACATCGCCGGATTGGGCATATTCACCCGCAGCATCGACGGCCCGTTCCATAATGACGTCATTATTCGCCGGATCGATGATGGTCAACGGAATGTCGGGGGCACTCGCTGCGAACGCGTCCAAGATGGGCTGCTGATCTTTGCCGATGACGACCGCGGCTTTGATGGTGTGCGACTGTTCTGCCACCAACTGTTCGAAACGGCTGCCCTTGGCCAATCCGCCAGCGATCCACACCACGGATTTGTCTGCAAAACTATTGAGCGATGCCTTGGCTGCATGTGCATTGGTCGCCTTGGAATCATCCACGAAACGAATGCTGCCCCCATCTGGCGTGGTGGCGGTGGCGACAGTCTGAATGCGATGCCCGCCTGGCGTGAATTGTTCCAGAGATGCGATGGCTTTCTCTTTGTCTGCGCCAAGCCCCAGCACCAGCGCCAATGCGGTCAACGCATCAGCAAGCAAATGCGGGTACACCGTGCCATCAGGCTCAGTCAGATGCGTAAACTCAGACACCTTGGCGACCTGCTCTGGCATTCCAAGCTCGCCACCTGCGATGCCAGACATATCGACGATCCAACCGTCCTTCACGCCGATCTGACCATCTTGCGGCTCAGACAGAGTGAATCCGACCTTGCGGCAGCCTTCCGCCGTCTCGGCTGCGAACGCCAGCCTGGTCACACGCTCGTCATCGGCGTTATATACCAAAGCCTTCTTGACGCGGTGGAAGACCTTCGCCTTATCTGCCGCATAATTTTCAATGCCGCCATGCCAGTCAAGATGATCATCCGCGATATTGGTAATCGCAGCGCAATCCAAAGCCAGCGAATCGGTGAAATGCAACTGGAAGGAACTCAGCTCAACGCATAGCACATCATTTGCCGGATCGACCACGGCATGGGATACCGCCTTGCCGATGTTGCCGACAGCCGGTGCCGTCAGGTCACAAGCCGTCAGCATTTCCGAAGTCATTTCCGTAGTGGAGGTTTTGCCGTTGGTGCCGGTGATGCCGATCCATTGTGCTGGTTCGCCGGTGGAATCGCAATTCACTCGCAGCTGCCAAGCAAGCTCAACCTCGCTCATCACAGGAATGCCACGACGCTGCGCCTCAAGAATAAACGGAGTCCTCGGATTGAACACCGGCGAAGTCATAACCAAATCAACATGATCCCAGTCGATGCGATCAAAGGAGTGCAAATCAGCATCGGGCTTCTTTTCATCCACGCCAAGCACTTTTTCGGCGCGGGACCCCAACACTTCCATCATGCTTTGGCCAGAAACTCCAAGACCCGCCACAATCACGGTCTTACCGCTCATATCCATATCCATCATCCTTCGATTGTCGGCACCTCATATGCCTTGATATTCCTTACAGATCACAGTCATGTTGCAGCCGTTCACATATCAGCGGAACGCAACAGCCGTCACAGACCGGAACGGGAGACCCAATCGCCGTAGAAAATCACCAACGCAATTAACACGAACAGCAATTCAATCATCCAGAAGCGAATTACAACCTTGACTTCCGGCCACCCCTTCAATTCGAAGTGATGATGGATCGGAGCCATCTTGAACACACGCTTGCGAGTCATCTTGAAATAGCCGACCTGAATAACGTCGCTCATGGTTTCAATCACAAACAGGCCGCCAAGGATAATCGCCAAGAATTCCGTATGTGTGGCGATTGACATGGCCGCAAACAAGCCGCCAAGCGCCAGAGAACCGGTATCTCCCATGAAAATGGATGCTGGATTGGAGTTGTACCACAGGAATCCGAAGCACGCCATCGCCGCGCAGGCCGCGATGATGGTCAGATCAAGAGGATCGGACACCGCGTAGGCGAAGCCTTCATGTCCCAAACCCTTGAGGTGGTAGAACTCCCAAAAAGTGATCACCGCATATCCCATGAATGCGATCATCGAAGAACCAGCAGCCAATCCGTCAAGACCATCGGTCAGGTTGATGGCATTGGTCCATGCGGTCATCAGGAAGTTCACCCAGATCACGAACAACACGATGGCCACGGCTTTGCCTGCGAACTCGAAACTGAAAAACGGCTCTTCAATGAAGCTCATGCCGGCCTGCGCGCTGGGGAAGCCGGAATTCGTCGGCAGAATCAACGCCAGCACCGCATAGATGGTGGCGAGAATGAACTGGCCGATGAATTTGCCTTTGACCGTCAGGCCTTCGCTCTGCTTTTTGCGAACCTTCGCGAAATCATCGATGAATCCCAGCATACCCATCGATAGCATGGCGAACAGCACCAGCAGCGCCGACCATGACGGCACCTCTCCCCTGGTGATGAAGCGATACAGTGCCGACGAGCCCCAACCCAACACAACCGCCAGATTGATGACCACGCCACCCAACGTAGGCGTGCCACGCTTGACCAGATGGGACTTCGGACCATCTTGGCGTATGTACTGCCCGTAATTAAGCTTGTGTACCAAACGAATCAGCAGCGGTGTTCCCACAATCGTTACGACCAGCGACACCACAATTCCGATGATGAGCGAAATCACCTGATGTTCTCCGTTTCAGTCAGACATTCTTCAGATAACGTCGATTATTCAAATCTTGCCAAATGCTTTTGTTCTATTGTGCAGCCAGGGCCTGCCAACGTTCGGCCAGAGCGCTCAAGCCGGAAGCGTGGGAACCTTTAAGCAGCACCACGGCACCTGGATGTTCGACGGCGAGTCGCGTCACAAGACGATCGGCCTCATCGATATCGTGAACCCAATCGACATGAGAAGCGTCTCCCGCCGAGGATGCGCCGTCCGCCATGGCACCTGCCAGAGCGTCCAGGGAAGCATCGGATGCACTGCCAACCGTCAGCAGCGCATCAACCCCGCCTTCCAACGCATACCGGCCGATGCCAACATGCAAATCCTTTTCATCCGGACCGAGCTCAAGCATGGCGCCCAACACCGCAACACGGAATGGCTGGCTTTCGGAACCAGCCTTCCAACGCAGCAATCCGTCAAGACCGGCTTTCATGGAATCAGGATTGGCGTTGAATGAATCATCGATCAGCGTGAATGACGTTTCCTGCTTGTTCACGATGGAAACAGCCATGCGATGGGGACTGATGGCCGTCACATCCGACAATGCGGATGCGACATCGCCAATCGACATGCCCAAACGCATCGCCACTGAAGCGGCGGCAAGCGCATTCATGACATTATGCTGACCGCAGATGTCCAAGGTGACTTCGGCATGCTCGCCATCACCGTTTTCTAAAGTGAAGGACGGATGATCCAACTCGTCGCAACGCACATGCTGAGCGGTGATCGCAGGATTGCCACCTTCACCATTCGGAAGTCCGAACCACATCACATCGCCCGGCGCGAAGGCGCTCATCGCAGCCACATGCTCGTCGTTCGCATTCAGCACGGAAAGACCGCCGGGAACGAGACCATGAATGATTTCCGACTTGGCCTGCGCGATGCGTTCCACGGAGCCGAATTCACCCAAATGCGCAACGCCGACTTTCAGCACAACCGCGATGTCCGGCGGCACCAGCGACGTCAGATTGGCGATTTCCCCAACATGGTTGGCGCCCATTTCCGCTACCAGAAAACGAGTTTCGGCATTTACTTTGAGCGAGGTCAGAGGCAGGCCAATTTCGTTATTGAACGATCCGACCGGCGCAACCGTCGATCCCATGCGAGACAGCAGCGCCTTCATAAGATCCTTAGTGGTGGTCTTGCCGACGGAACCGGTAATGCCGACCACCGTAAACGGAGTTCCCAGCGCGCGACGGCGCTCGATATTATGCTTGGCCAACGCCCCCAAGGCCAGCACCGTATCCTCCACCACAATCTGAGGCACACCGGCGTCGGCGATCTCATGGTCGACTATTGCGGCAACGGCACCTTGAGCGCCCACACGCGGCACGTAATCGTGACCGTCCACACGTTCTCCGGCAATCGCTACGAAAACCGAACCTTCAACGATCTGTCTTGAATCGGTGAATGCGCTGGTGGCCGCCGGCACATTCACTGCCGCAGTTCCGGCAATCAGCCGTCCCTGAACCGCCTGGGCGATCTCCTCCAAGCTCATTGGCATCATGGTCGGGCTGCTCACTGTGTTTTCTCCTCTGTGTTGCTGTTCCGTTTACTGTTCACGTTGTTTTGCGATTATCGTGTGCGTTTTACGCATCCGTTCCGATTGAAACTAGTTCAGATCTCGGGATACGCGCAACGCACTTTTGATGTTGGCCTTGCGCACACCCGCCGCAAGCACCATCGATATGGACAGCGACAATGCGCTGCTGTTCGTCTGCCCGTACGCCGCTGCCGCTTGCGATGCGAGCATATCGGATTCCTGCGTACGGACGGCGATACGGGTCCGCTTCCCGACGGTGCATCCGAATCGCGCAACCGATTTGACGATATCGGCTTCGCTTAGACCATTGTCATCGCAACCAAGCACATCGACACTTACCGACTGTAATGCGTCGTCTTTCAACGTCTCCTCGCTCAGAGCGAGAATCGCAGCCGCAGCACCGTCTTCAGCGCACACGGCCATCGTACGCTGCACGTCAAGAATCGACAATGGATAGTTCAGATCAAGATATCGTTCCAACGATTGCGAGTTGCCCGAGCTGATCACACCAACCGGATTACCAAGCATATGCAGGAAATCAGCGAGATCCCTCACCCCTTGGTCCACCGCCTGCGTATCGCTTCCCGCCACGGCGAACACCGCTAATGAATCGGACGGACTACCCGCCATTTCGCTGGCAAGCCTACCCAACTGCTGTGCGGTCGGCTCGGCATAGATCACAGGAATCTGTATATCTTCTGTCTTTCCACGCAACGCATGAGGTACCACCGCACCATATGCGCCAAGTGCCTGAGCCTGACGCAGCTGTTGCTCATCCACCGGTGCGGACGGCATGAACAACGATCCCGGCCGTACCGAATCGATATCGTCCGCAATGGACGTGATCGTCACTTCAGTGGCAAACGTAGGATCCAAGTCAAAGCCATATCTGCTGGCAAGCAGACCCAATGTCATTCGTCTGTTCATGGACTCACTGATCGCGCTCATCTTTCCACCCCTCCGTTCTTCATGCTTGCATACTCACCAAGTTACTGGAATAGCATCAGTTCGCGGGCTTGACGCAGGCACTTCATACTTCTGCATAAGGAATTCACCAATCTCCGCGGTGACCGGACCTGCCGTCAGACCACCAAAAACGCCTTGCGGTTCCTTCAACACCACCGTGACGACAAAGCGAGGATTGTCCGCAGGAATAATCGCCGAATAATCGCTGATAATCGACGACAGTCTGCCATCGGCACCAGCGACTTCCGCCGTACCGGACTTTGCTGCGACACGATAACCATCCACCTTGATGAACTGGGAGTAATGGTCGGACACGGATTCCATGGCGTTCAGCACCTGAGAGGCCACCTGCTCGTCAATCACGCGCGTTGCCTCGCCCTCGGGCTTTTGCTCTTCGGAATGTCCTTCGGCATCGCTGATCGCCTTGATGATGCGCTGCGGCTTCTTAACGCCCTTATTGGCGATCACGGCAACCGCATTCGTCAGCTGGAGTGCATTGGTCGTGTAAGCCTGGCCGAACAACACGGTGTTCTGGGTTCGCAGATCCCATTGATCGGCCGAATATAGCAAACCATCCGATTCGCCAGGAAGCCCGAGCCCATTGTCTTGGCCGATGCCGAATTTGCTGATGAAATCGTATCGCTGCTCGTTAGACATCTTCTCCCCTGCGATGATCATGCCGACGTTCGACGATTGCTCGAGAATGCCCGCAAGGGTCCAGTGTTCGTCACCGTGGGTGGTCGCGTCGCTGTAGGTCTGCCCGTTCATCGTGATATGGTCCGGTACAGTGAATTTGTCTGACGCCTGATGCAATCCAAGCTGGATCATTCCCGACATTGTGAAGACCTTGCCAATGGAACCTGGCTCAAACGTTTCGCTGACGGCCCTGGAAACCGTCATCTTCGCCTGATCGCTGCCGGCTTCGATCTCGTCACTGTCTGCGAGCGCGAGAATATCCCCTGTTTGAGTGTCCTGCACCACGGCGATTCCCCATGGCGAACTGTATTTTTCGCAGCTTTCTCTCAGTATTTTTTCGACATACCACTGCACGTCGTGGTTGATGGTCAGCGTGACATCGGATCCATTGACCGCATCTTTCGATTCGGTCATGGTTCCTGGGATTTCGACGCCGTTGTTGCCTTGTTGGTAAACCTGGTATCCGTCTTCGCCAGTCAGCGTCTTATTTTCCATTTGTTCGATACCGGCGACGCCTTTGCCTTCGCCATCGACGCCTCCCAGCAACGCTCCCATCAAGGTTCCGTTAGAATAGATACGTTCGTTGCTGAGTTCCGCATAGACGATACCGTCCAAATTGAGCTTGGAGATTTTGCGTTTAACCGCCGGCGTCACGTCTTTCTTCAGTACCGCGTATTGACCTGTTCCCGAGAGCATGGCACCCAATTCGGTAGCATCCATGTCCAGTACCGGGGCGAGCAGCCTGGCCACGGCCGCGGCTCCTGTGGCACCTACCGGTTTGCCGTTGATCTGGTGGCAGATGTCTCCGGTTTGTTTGGTGCACGTTATCGGCGTGAAGGCCTGCGCCCTCTCGGGATTGCCGATGATGGTGTATCGTTCCACGCTCTGTGCGAGGATAGAACCGTTCGTGTCCATGATTTTTCCGCGGCTCGCCTTTAATGTCACTGTGATGGTTCTGCTTTGCGCCGCGGCTTGCGCCATGCTTTTGCCGTTGATCAGCTGAACGTTGGCCAATTGGATAAGGCATGCCGTGCCCATCAGCGCCAGAAGGACGCCGATGGCCATGGTTTTTGTGAGCAGCTTCTTATGGAAACGCGTGTACGTACTGCGAAAAGGATTCACTGAGCGTCGTCTCCGCTTGGCTGATAGCCGTTCAGATCAATCGTCAAGGCACCTTTTTGAGGCACCATACCCATTTCCTCGGCTTTGCTTGGTAGCGAGGCCTCAAGCTCGTCGAGCTTGGTCTGGTCATCTCCCACGTCTTGCGTCAAACGGATGATGTTCGACTCGATCCTGTTCGCGTCGAAGGAATCCTGCACCATTTGGGTGCGTAGCATCAAGGATCCCACAAGGCAGATTCCAAGGAAAATGACAGCAATGACCAAATGCAGCAACGGGGTGCTTCTGGTGCGAGTCCATGTGATGAGCTGTTTGAATCCTCGCTTGACACCATTGCCTTCGGCACGCGTTCCTTTGACGACATGCAATTCAGGGCGAGTGGTGCCTACAGTTTCGGTTTGGTCCCGGCGTCCTGCGGGAGCCGCGTTTGATGCGATCGTTCTTGGTGCGGCCACGTTCAGCCCCTCCTTCCTTGCCGTTTCATGCTTGCGTAGTCATTGCCCCGGTCGAATCGTTTTCGCCAGCGTTCGGGAATTGGCCTGGTCAGTTCCACTGCACGCAATCGTACGGAAGCCGACCTCGGATTCATGGCGATTTCCTCCTCGTCGGCTTTAATGGCGCCTCGCGTGAGTTCCTTGAAGAACGGCATCATATCCGGCGGAACCACCGGCATGTCCGCAGGTACATCAGCTTTCAGACCTTGGTTCATGAATGTTTTGACGGTTTTGTCTTCCAGCGAATGGTACGACTCCACCACCAAACGCCCTCCCACCGCGAGACGGTTGGCGATCTGGGGCAATGTTCCCGCCAATTTGTCGAGCTCACCGTTGACTTCGATGCGCAACGCTTGGAACACTCGTTTGGCAGGATTTCCTGCAGGACGGTGCGCCTGCGGCACAACCTCATCCACAAGACGGTTAAGCTGCCCTGATGTGGTCAACGGCTCGATCTCACGCCTACGCACGATCGCACGGGCGATCTGCTTGGAGAAGCGTTCCTCACCATACGTACGGAAAATGCGTGCCAGATCGGCAAACGAATATTCGGCAAGCACCTGCTCAGCGGTCAATGGCTGGGTCACGTCCATACGCATATCCAAAGGCGCATCGTGGGAATACGAGAATCCCCGCTCCGTCTCATCAATCTGCAGACTTGACAATCCCAAATCCATGAACACGGCGTTCACTTGATCGATTCCCTGATCATCAAGCACTTGCGCAAAATCGTCGAACGCGGCATGCACAGGTATGAAGCGATCGGCAAGGCCTTCCATCTGCATTCGCTGTGTGGCAAGCGCAAGCGCCTCGGTGTCTCGGTCGATGCCGATCAGGCAAGCATGCGGGCTCGCTTTAAGGAATGCCGTGGAATGCCCGGCCAAGCCAAGCGTGCAATCCACTGCGATCGACCCTGGCTTCGCCAATGCAGGCGCCACCAGATCCACGCAGTCACGCAGCAACACTGGCTGATGAATCGTTGTCACATCTGTCATCAGAATTCCACCGCCGGTAATACGTCATCGGCAATATCGGAATACCCCTGCTCCTTTTCGGCGAGATATTCCTCCCATGCCTGCTTATTCCAAATCTCCGCTCGGGTTCCCACACCAATCACCACAATGTCGCTTCCCAACTTCGCGTAATCGCGCAACATCTGCGGCACGAGCACACGTCCTTGCTTGTCCGGCTCCTGGTCAACAGCACCGGAAAGGAATACGCGCAAATAGTCGCGCGCGGCCTTATTGCCCATGGATATGCGCTGAATCTGCAACGCGATCCGGCGAAATTCCGATTGGGGCAGCAGGTAAACACAACGCTCCTGACCTCGGGCCATCACCATGCCCGGTCCCAATTGACTGCGAAATTTCACAGGCAGTGCCATGCGTCCTTTGGCGTCGATTTTTGGAGTGTATGTTCCCAGCAACAATGGCGGCAATTCCACCATCATGTTGCCTGCCTGCATTGCATCGTCCTCGGAGAATGGTGTGGTTGCAACACTTTGAACCATCACCACACCTCCTTATCCGACACACATGAACACCTCAGGCCCGAGACTCTTTCCCACTTTACCCCACAGGTCACCATAAATCCCCACGTAAATGGAAAAAATCGGCAAATAAAAGTCCGTTTCTCCCCACAATGAACAAGCTCCGTCGAAATTCACTCATCATCCTGCCCTAGAAACATCGCTTTTCGTTTGACAATAATGTTTTCGTAGAAGCCTCGGGGTACATTGGAGTGCCTAAGTTTTGTGAGGAAGGGATTGTAGATGTCGAGTTATTCCGCCCAGTTGCGTGAAGAACAACAGGCCGTCAGCCGCGCGTATGGCCGCTTGGACGACCTACGGGCTCAAGCTCGCGCCCGTCTCGACACCGTGCGGGCAGCGGGCTCGCACGGTTCGCCCACGCAACGCACCGAACGCGACTCCTTCGCCACCATGTACGAGGACCGTCTCACCCAGTTGCGTGCAGTCGAGGACCGTCTGGTGTTCGGCAGGCTCGATGATGTTCACGGCACGCACCGGTATATCGGTCGTATCGGATTGTCCGACGAGCACCATGAGCCGATCCTCACCGATTGGCGAGCCGACGCGGCACGCCCGTTCTATGAGGCGACGCCTTCGCACCATGGCGATATCGTAATGCGTCGCCATATCACGCTGAGTTTCCGTGAAGTGGTCGGTGTCGAAGATGAGGTGCTCGATGTGCATTCCGACCAAGTAGGTCAAGCGTCCTCGGACGGCACGCTAACCGGTGAAGGCGCGCTGCTTGCATCATTGAACGCCAAACGCACCGGCAAGATGACCGACATCGTGGCCACCATCCAAGCCGAACAGGACCGTATCATCCGTGCAGACCTCAATCAGGCCGTGGTGGTGCAGGGCGGTCCGGGTACCGGCAAAACCGCCGTTGCCCTGCATCGCGCCGCATATCTGCTCTACACGCATCGAAGAATGCTCGAACGTTCCGGCGTGCTGGTGGTTGGTCCGAGCTCTACGTTCCTGCATTACATCGACCAGGTGCTTCCCTCCCTTGGTGAGACCGGAGTAGTCAGCCGCACCATCGCCGATCTCATTCCCGGCGTAATCGCGACAGCGCATGACGATCCGTTCGTGGCAAAACTCAAGGGCGACCGACGCATGGCCAAGGCCATCGCCAACGCCGTCGCAGCAAGGGAACGCGTTCCTTCGCAATTGCCGTCGATTCGTATCAACGGATTCACTGTGTCCATCGTGCGCACGGATATTGAACAGGCCATCACCGATGCCAAACGCACGCGACAGCAGCACAACAAAGCACGCGAAACCTTCGTGCACAGCATGCTGATCGCCATGCGCAACCGTTATGTGGACAAACTTGATTACGAACCGGAACAAGCCGAGTTGACGGATGTGATGCAGCAGCTGCGCATGAACGACGCACTGCGTAAGACGTTGAATCTCGCCTGGCTGCCGATGACCGGCGAATGGCTGGTCGACCAATTGTTCTGCAAGCCGCAGCAGCTTCGCCGTTTCGCACCTTGGCTTGAGGAACGAGACATCGAAGCGCTGACGCGCCCGAAGGGATCGCCGTTCACAGTCAGCGACGTTCCCTTGTTGGATGAGGCCATGGAGCTGCTTGGCCCCGACCCGAAGGCGGTCGCCCGTCAAAAGGCGTTGGACGCCAAACGCGCCGAAGAAGAGCAATTCGCACAGGACACGTTGGCACAGGCTGGCATCGGGTCCGGCATCGTTACCTCGCAAATGCTGGTGGACAATATCAATGGTATGGACGCCGAACTCACCGCGCAGCGCGCCGCCTCGGACCGCGAATGGACGTATGGCCATATCGTCGTCGATGAGGCTCAGGAGCTCACCGCCATGGATTGGCGTATGCTCATCCGCCGTTGCCCATCGCGTTCGTTTACCATTGTGGGCGACGTAGCGCAAACGTCCGCGTTAGGCGGCACTCGTTCGTGGCGACGCATGATGGATCCTCTATTCGGCCCCCGCAATTGGCAGCTCAACGAATTGACGATCAACTACCGTAATCCAAAGGAAGTGTCGCAACTCGCCTGCGATTTCGCGGCTGCCGAAGGTTTGTACATCTCCACCGTCAATGCGGTTCGCGGCGTGCCTGATTCGGTCAAGCGTCTCACCTTGGCCGATGAAAGTCTGATTTTCGACGCCGTGGCGCAGCAGACCGTCGATCTGGTTCGTTCGTACATATCCGCCGACGGCACTGGACGTGTGGCCATCATTGCGCCTGATGATATGGTCAAGTCACTGCGTAGGCGCGTGTACGAACAGTTGCGTGAAACATTGCCGACAAAGGAATTCGACCGTCTTGATGCGCAAAGCTCCTGGGATGAGCAGGTGACCGTCTGCTCCACCCAAATGGTAAAGGGACTGGAGTATGACGCGGTGATGGTGGTACAGCCGGGAATCATCGAGGAGAACGCTCCTTCGCGCATTGTGGCAGCCGCCGATCTGTATGTCGCCATGACCAGACCGACGCAACGCCTGCTTATAGTCCGGACAAATGCTGACGAAAAACTGCTCAAGCTATAAGGTAGGAATCATGCCTAAAGCATTGTTACTTGAAAACATTCATCCCGACGCGGCGCAGTCGCTGCGTGACCACGGCTTCGAAGTCGAGTGCCTCAAGGGCGCTCTCAACGAAGACGAACTCATCGACGCTCTGGAGGGCGTTGACCTTCTGGGTATCCGATCCAAAACCAGCGTGACCCGCAAGGTCATCGATGCCCGTCCGACGCTCACCGCGGTCGGATGCTTCTGCATAGGCACCAATCAGGTCGATCTTGACTATGCGGGCAAGCATGGCATCGCCGTGTTCAATGCCCCATATTCGAACACCCGTTCCGTGGTGGAACTGGTCATCGGCGATATCATCTGCCTGATGCGCCGCATTCCCGCGCACACCCATCACATGAAGCATGGCACGTGGGATAAGTCCGCTTCCGGCTCCCATGAAGTGCGAGGCAAAACGCTCGGCATCATCGGCTACGGCAATATCGGTTCCCAGCTTTCCGTTATCGCCGAGGCGCTTGGCATGCGTGTGGTGTTCTACGACATCGAAGAGAAGCTTGCCATGGGCAATGCTCACCGTTGCTCCACGCTAAACGAGCTGCTTGAGCAGTCCGATGTGGTCACCTTGCATGTCGATGGCCGCAGGTCCAATACCGGTTTCTTCGGTGAGGACCAGTTCTCCCATATGAAGCAGGATTCGATTTTCATCAATCTGTCCCGCGGTTTCGTGGCGGATTTGGACGCGTTGAAGAAGCACTTGGATTCCGGTCATATTTCAGGCGCTGCAGTGGATGTGTTCCCTATCGAGCCGAAGAAAAGCGGCGATGAATTCCTGACGAACCTTTCAGATGAAGACAATATGATTCTGACCCCGCATATTGGCGGCTCCACACTTGAAGCGCAGAAATCCATCGGCCAGTTCGTTTCACAGCGTCTTGAGGATTATTGGTTCAAAGGTTCCACGATGTTGTCGGTTGATCTTCCGCAGATCACCTTGTCCGATATCCGTTCGAACTTCCGTATCGCGCATCTTCATGCGAATCTGCCTGGCGTCCTCGCCAAGGTGAACCACGTGCTTGGCGAAGAGAACATCAATATCGCAGCCCAGGCGCTTGGCACCGAAGGCGAAATCGGCTATGTGGTCACTGATGTGGCGCAGCGCCCGAGCCAGAAGGCTTTGGACGAGCTTGCAGCCATTGAAGGCACGATTCGCATGCGTATAATCAGCTGACGGTCTGCAATACGACATACGTCAATACGGCATAAATGCATTGTGGGGGGTTCCAGCCTAAGCGGCTGGACCCCCCCACAATGCATAAATCGTCATGTCATGCCGTAATCGCCCAACTTCTGCGTCACTTAGTCCATCCTTGACGAGACAACGCATTGCCACACGTTTCGATAGCGACCATCAAACTACTTCAGCGCGTCAGCTTTCAGCTCATTGATAGCGTTCTGAAAATCCCCAAGATTCTCAAAGTTCTGATACACACTGGCGAAACGCATGTAAGCAACCTCGTCAAGATCACGCAACGGTTTCAAAATGGCTTTGCCGACCTCGTCGGACTTGACCTGGGCAAGCCCTCGAGCACGAAGATCCTCTTCAACCTGCTGCCCGAGCGCCTTCAAATCGTCTTCCTTGATCGGGCGACCCTGGCATGCTTTTCGAACGCCGGAAATCACCTTGTTCCTATCGAACTGTTCGACGTTGCCGGAACGCTTCACCACCAACAGCATGGTGGTCTCCAGCGTAGTGAAACGCTTGGAACATTTCGGGCACTCTCGCCTACGGCGAATGGAGTGGCCGTCATCGCTGATGCGGGTATCGACCACCTTGGTATCTGGATTCTGACAAAAAGGGCAATGCATGATGTCAAGAATAGCCTGAGCCATTGAACTAGGACAATCCCACGTGAGTTACACCTCGTCAGGAACGATAAGCCTTTGCCCACTCTGAACGAAACAGAATCCAGATTATTCAAGCGCGCCAGCTCGTTTACTGCACACGAATCATCACAACAACCCTTCTCAAACAGCTGTTCTATCGAACGCACGTTCTACACATAGCACATATGTTCGATAATCGCAAACACACCTCGAACAGATGTTTGATTTCCTCAGCGTTTCGCGTTATGCTTACCTGAGACCTGAAAGGAGCCCACCGTGAGCACCGTCCCATTCACACCCAAAAAGGATGCTGAGCGTCCGGATGAAAGCACGCTGACCGATCGCCAGCGCAAGGTGCTCGGCGCCATCAAAAAGCATCTGGCGGAACAGGGTTTCGCCCCTTCGTTCCGCGAAATCGGCGAAGCCGCAGGGCTGAAAAGTCCGTCATCCGTCAAACACCAGCTGCAAGTGCTTGACGAAAAGGGTTTTATTCGCATGAATGCGAACAAGGGCAGGGCTATTGAAGTCGTAAGCTTTGACGATGAATCCTCGCCGAACAAGGTGGCACGGGTCATTCCATTCCCAGGCCAATCCGATTCCAGCGGTTCCATCATGGCCTCACGAGATGTTCCTTTGGTGGGGCGCATCGCCGCGGGAGTGCCCATCACCGCCGAACAGCATGTGGATGATGTGATGCGACTGCCCGAACGGCTCACCGGTACCGGAAATCTGTTCATGCTTGAGGTGCACGGCGATTCCATGATCGACGCGGCCATTTGCGACGGCGATTTTGTGGTGGTACGCGAGCAGAATACCGCGGAGAACGGAGATATTGTGGCGGCACTGCTCGACGATGAGGCCACAGTGAAGACGTTCCGCAAGGATCACGGTCATGTCTGGCTCATTCCGCACAATCCCGCTTACTCCCCCATTGATGGCACGCATGCTGAAATCATGGGCAAGGTGGTTACCGTACTCCGCAAGATCTAAGGCATAATGATCGTCTCGCCCTTTACAAAACCGCGCTCTTGGACGTGAAGTCAAACATTTGATTTCACGTCCAAGAGCGCGGTTTTTCATAACACAGCAGGCTTCGTTGGTCAGGAATGCATTTCGGATTTGCTCGCCGAACTGTATCCCTCCGGTTCGAGCTGGAAGGTAGTGTGTGGCACCGATACGGGGAAATGCTCACGCAGACAGTCCTGTAGTTGGGCGAGTATTTCTGCAGCCTCCTTCATGGTGAGGTCTCGTTCGACCACGACATGTGCCATGAGGATCGGCATGCCGGTGGATACGGTGCTGGCGTGAAGGTCGTGCACGGCAATAACATGTGGCACTTGTTCCAAATGGGCCCGCACTTCGTCAAGGTCAAGTCCGTTGGGTGTTTCTTCCAAGAGCACGCGGACCGCATTGTGCAGGAGCTTGATGGCGCGTGGAATCATCATGAGCGCGATGATGCCGCCGGCAACCGCGTCGAAGCCGGCCCAGCCGGTGCAGATGAGTACGATCGCCGATACGATTACGGTTACGGATCCCAGGGCATCGTTCATAACTTCGAGGAACGCCGCTTTCATGTTCATGTTGTCTTCGCTTTGCGATGCAAGGATGAAGATTGATCCGACGTTGGCGGCAAGGCCGAGTATACCCATGAAGAGCAATAGTCGCACATCGTTTATTTCGTCAGCAGCTCCTCCGAAAAGTCTCATGCCTGCTTCCACGAGAGCGTAGATGCCGACGATGAAGAGTATGAGGGCTCCGACTGCCGCGGTGAGCACTTCGAGCCGCGCCCATCCCCAAGTGCGTTTGTTGCTGGGTTTGCGTTGCATCAGTATTGCGGTGACGGTTGATGCGATGAGTACGGACATGTCGGTGAGCATATGGCCCGCATCTACGAGCAGTGCCAATGATCCGGTGATGATTGCGCTGACGACTTCCGCGATGAATACAGTCGAGGTGAGCCCCAGTGACATCATGAGTCGTTTTTGATGTTCTGCTCCCGTGTTCGCCATTGTTCCGTACGTGTGGTCATGTGCCATGTATGCAATCCTTCAACCTAATTAATTGAGGAACTTATTGAAATTGTTTCTCAATACCATTTTCATTGCTTGTAAAACGCAAGAAACCCCAGCCAAAGGCTGGGGTTTCCGTTATTTCTGCTTGCAGTCTAACGACTCATCATCCGTCTGTCAATAGTCAAAACAAACAAAAAACGCAGCAACGCTTGCATCGGCAAGGCACACAAGACGAAGGCGTGCAAAAGTACGTCGAATTCCGTGTAACGCAGCTGACGCTCCGTTACCGCGTTTTTTATCAGAAGCCGAATTGGGCGGCGGTTTCCTTCAGCGTCTCTGCAGAGCGCGTAAGGGCTGCGAGTTCGCGGTCGGACACCGGGGTGTTGATGGCGGTGTTGACGCCGGAGCGGTTGAGGAGGGTCGGCACGGACATGCAGACGTCGGAGATGCCGTGGAAGTCGTGAAGCATGGAGCTCACCGGCAGGATGCGGTTAGAGTCGCGCATGACGGCTTCGATGATGTCAACGCCGGACATGCCGATGGCGTAGTTGGTCGCACCCTTGCCGTTGATGATCTTGTAGGCGGCGTTCTTGACGTCCTGGTGAATCTGCTCACGGACTTCGGCGTCGAGCGGGGCGTGGCCCGGCAACGGGGTCCAGTCGCACATCGGGACGCCACCGATGGTGGCGGAGGCCCACAGCGGCACTTCGGAATCGCCGTGTTCACCGGCAATGTAGGCGTGCACGTTCTTGACGTTGACGCCGGTCTGCTGGGCGATCAGGAAGCGCAAACGTGCGGAGTCAAGGTTGGTGCCGGAGCCGAAGACCTGGTTTGCCGGCAGGCCGGAGATCTTCTGGGCAACATGGGTTGCAATGTCGACCGGGTTGGTGATGAGCATGTAGATGGCATTCGGGGCGACCTTCACGAGACCTGGAATGATGGCCTTGAGAATGTTGATGGTGGCACCGACCAGTTCGAGGCGGGACTGGCCCGGCTTCTGACGCGGACCTGCGGTGATGACGATCATGTCGGCGTCGCGGCAGATTTCCGGATCGTCGGAGCCTGCGATGGACACGGTCGGGAAGAAGCTAGAGCCGTGCTGCATGTCGAGCACTTCGGCTTCGACACGTTCCTTGGCAATGTCTTCGAGCACGATCTCACGTGCGACGCCACGCTGAGCGGCAGCGAAAGCGAGAGTGGAGCCGACTGCACCGGCACCGATGATAGCGAGCTTTGTGGGCTTGATTGGTGAATCCACCATGTGCTTACCTCTCTTACAAGAAAAGAATGTCCCGCTAGTAGCAGGTTTTCTCTTAGGATTTCATCTTTACTTTATCCATACAGCATGACGTTTTGACATGCTGTAACACGACTTGCAAGTACTGAAAAAGTGATTTGCCTCACAAAGTATGTGAGCGCTCACAAACGCTGTGTCCGTTGCGTTGCACTGTTTTGCAAGGTTTTCAGCCGATTGACTGTTCCACGATTTGCGCAGCCAAATGATCGTCCACTTCCGCTTCGAGCATCATACCATCGTCACGGTATTCGACGTTGATCACTTTGCCATATTCACGTACGCGCGACACCAGCGAACCGGCAGTGTATGGCAGCAACGCCTCGACATGCACGTTCGGCGTCGGCAGCATGGATTCCACCTGCATACGCAGCTCGTCGACGCCTTCGCCGGAAAACGCCGACACGATGTACGCTTCTGGCATCAACGCCTCGATACGCTCGTGTGTGGCCTCATCCATACGGTCGGCCTTGTTGAACACGATAATCGTGGGAATGGTTTCGACGCCGTCGATGTCGGAAAGCACATCGTCGACCGCGTCGATTTGCGAGAACGGGTCCGGATGCGAGCCGTCCACCACATGCACGATCAGATCGGCTTCGGAAACCTCCTCCAGCGTGGATTTGAACGCTTCAATCAGCTGCGTAGGCAGTCGACGCACGAACCCGACGGTATCGACGTACGCATATTGACGTCCATCTTTGGCGCGCGCCCTGCGCACTGCGGTGTCCAGTGTGGCGAACAACGCATTCTCCACCAGTTCCGCGGAACCGGTCAGCCGATTTGTCAACGACGATTTGCCCGCATTCGTATATCCCACCACGGCAACGGTCGGCAATCCGAAACGACGGCGAGCGCCACGTTTGACGTCACGCGCGGGAGCCATCTGTTCGATCTGTTTGCGGAGTTTGGCGATGCGGCTGCGGATCACGCGGCGGTCCATTTCGATTTTCGTTTCGCCTGGTCCTCGCGAGCCGATGCCGGCGTCTCCTGCGGCTCGGCCGCCCGCCTGTCGTGACAGTGACCCACCCCAGCCTCGCAGTCGTGGCAGCATGTACTGGAGTTGCGCCAGTTCCACTTGGGCTTTGCCTTCGCGTGAGGTTGCGTGTTGGGCGAAAATGTCAAGGATCACGGCGGTGCGGTCGACGACTTTTACTTTGGTGGCGTCTTCCAAGGCGCGGCGTTGACTTGGCGGCAGGTCATCGTCCACAACGATGGTGTCGGCTTCCTCTTGCGCCACGATTCCAGCGAGTTCGCGGGCTTTGCCGGAGCCAACGTATGTAGCTGCGTCCGGCTTGATACGATGCTGCAGCAGGCCGTCGCATACCACGGCGCCGGCGGTTTCGGCAAGCGCGGCAAGTTCTCGCAATGATTCTTCGGCCTGTGCCTGTGTGGTTTCACGGCTTGACCATACGCCGACGAGCACGACGCGTTCAAGGCGGACTTTTCGGTATTCAACTTCGGTGACGTCTTGCATTTCGCCGAGTCCGGACACATGCTTCAACGCATTGCGGGATTCTCGTTCCTGCCATTGTTCGTCATGGGATTCGTTGAAATGGTTTTCGCCGTTGGTATCAAGCAGCACTTCGGACTGGTCTGCGAGCACGCCTGACACGTCGTTGGCACTCATGCTATGCTCGATGTCGTTTTCTTGGCTCAATGGCACCTCTCACGGTTAAACTATGGTGTCTTTATTATCATCATTCTCTAGAGACATGGGTATCGGGCATTCGCCACGTGGATGAGCGTGGCTTGCGTGATACCGGAGGCGAGCGTTTGCAAGGAGTGGGTATGGCACAGGCCGAACAGTATTTCGCGGCTGATCCGCAGTCGAAGGATGTACGTAAGAGGCTGCATGTTGTGTTGCGAGGCAACGAGGCCGATGTTGAGGTTTCCAATGGCGTGTTTTCCGGCAATCGCGTGGATTTGGGAACGTCCGTGCTGCTTCGTCAGGCTCCGGAGCCTCCTGAGGAGGGTACGTTCCTTGATCTGGGTTGCGGTTGGGGTCCGATTGCGTTGACACTTGGTTTTGCTTCGCCGAAGGCTGATATTTGGGCGTTGGACGTGAATGAACGCGCGTTGGATCTGACGCGTCGCAATGCCGAGCTCAATGGTGTGGGAAACATTCGTGCGGTCACCGCCGATGAGATTCCTTCGGATGTGACGTTTGATCTGATTTGGTCGAATCCGCCGATTCGTGTCGGCAAGGATGTGCTGCATAAGCTGCTGATGACATGGCTGCCGCGTTTGAATGCGGGTGGTGCCGCCTATTTGGTGGTGCAGAAGAATCTGGGGTCGGATTCGTTGATTCCGTGGCTTGCCACGCAGCTTGGCGATGGTTATGAGGTAAGTAAATACGCGAGTTCGAAGGGCTTCCGCGTTATCGAGGTTATGAAGGCATGAAATTCGAATATCCTTCCCAACTGCCGGTTTCTGCTGCGCGCGGCGATATTGCCGAGGCGGTGAAGTCGAGCCAGGTGGTGATTGTTTCCGGTCAGACTGGTTCCGGTAAGACCACGCAGCTGCCGAAGATTCTGTTGGAATTGGGTCGCGGATCGCATGGCAGGCAGATCGTGCACACGCAGCCGCGTAGGCTGGCCGCGCGTACCGTAGCCGAACGTATCGCCGCGGAGATGGGCGTGCGTCTGGGTGACGAGGTCGGCTATCAGGTGCGTTTCACCGATGAAAGTTCGCCGAAGACTCGTCTTCGTGTGGTGACGGACGGTATTCTGCTGGCGCAGATTCAACGTGATCCGAAGCTGATGCAATACGATACGATCGTTATTGACGAAGCGCATGAACGTAGTCTCAATATTGATTTTCTTCTTGGATATTTGACTGCACTGTTGCCGAAACGACGTGACCTGAAATTGGTGATCACGTCGGCGACGATTGATTCGGTGAAGTTCCAAGAGCATTTCGAACATGCTTTGCATACGAAAGTACCGGTTATCGAGGTTTCGGGGCGAACCTACCCCGTGCAGGTCGTGTATGAGCCGCTGGGTACCGCTCCCGCGTTGATGCGTTCCGTACCCGGTTTTGAAACGGGCGCGATGCCGGGCGATGCTGACTATGAAGCATTGTCTGCCGCCCCCGATGCGAAGGATTCTCGCGAGCCGAATGTTGATATGCCGACGGCTGTGGCACGCGCCTGTGCCGAATTGGTGATTCATTCGAGTCATGACCGTGGACCGCGCGATATTCTCGTGTTCGCTTCCGGCGAGCGCGATATTCATGATTTTGAGAATGCGTTGCGTCATCATTATGGCCCGCGTGCTGTTGATATGCGTCGTCCTGATGCGATTGAGATTGTGCCCTTGTTCGCACGATTGTCTGCCAAGGAGCAGCATCGTGTGTTTGAGCTGCATGATCATCAGCGTATTGTGATCGCTACGAATGTGGCTGAAACGTCGTTGACGGTACCGGGCATTCGTTATGTGGTTGATCCTGGTACCGCCCGTATTTCGCGTTATTCGAAGAGTGCGAAGGTACAGAGGCTTCCGGTTGAGCCGATCAGTCAGGCGAGTGCGAATCAGCGTTCGGGCCGTTGCGGCCGTATTGCCGATGGTATTGCGATTCGCTTGTATTCTCGTGAGGATTTTGAGACGCGTCCGGAGTTCACGGAGCCTGAGATTCTGCGCACGTCGTTGGGTGCGGTTGTGTTGCATATGCTATCGGTGGGTGTGGCTCGTACCGCGCAGGATGTTACGGATTTCGGCTTTATCGATCCGCCTGATATGAAGGCGGTGTCTGATGGTTTCAATGAGTTGACCGAATTGAAGGCTGTGGCGCGTAAGCATGGCGAGGTTGTGCTGACGCACACGGGCCGTATGCTCGCGCGCATTCCGATCGACGTGCGTTTGGGCCGTATGGTTATCGAGGCTGCAAAGTCGACTACGCCGAACACGTTGGCCGCGGTGCTGGTGGTGGTCGCGTTTCTGAGTTTGCAGGATCCTCGCGAGCGCCCGGATGAGAATCGTGAGGAGGCCGACCGTATTCATAACCGGTATGCCGATTCGTCCAGTGATTTTCTGACCGCGTTGAACTTGTGGGATCGTGTGTTTCAGGCTGACGGTGAGCCCAGTAATTCCGCGCTTCGTAAGATTTGCAAGACTGAATATTTGAGTTGGCTGCGCATTCGTCAGTGGAAGGATCTGGTCACGCAGTTGCGTGAGATGTGCAAGGAATTCAAGTTCAAGGTTGGTGATCCGATTCCGGTTTCGCGTCCACCGCTTGAGATTCGTCAGCTTCCGTTGAACCAGCAGGCTGCGCATTCGCTGTGTTGTTCGTGGGATGCGCAGGGTATTCATACGTCGATGCTTTCGGGCTTGTTGTCGATGATGGGCATGCAGATCGTGCGTGAGCCGAAGGCGTCTGATTTCGCTGGTTTGAAGGGCGCTGCCCGTGCACGTGCCATGAAGCGTGCGCAGAAGATGGCGAAGAATGATTATCAGGGTGCGCGTGGCACGCATTTCGCGTTGTTCCCGGCTTCCGCGGTTGCCAAGTCGACGCCGCAATGGGTGATGAGCACGGAGTTGGTGGAGACGAGCCGCTTGTGGGCGCGATATTCCGCCCAGATCGATCCTGCTTGGGCTGAGCCGTTGGCGGGTTCGTTGACGCGAACCACGTATGCGGATCCGCATTGGTCTGGTTCGCGTGGTTCCGCGGTGGCGAGCGCGAAGGTGCTGTTGTATGGTTTGCCGATCGTGCAGGATCGTACGGTGCAGTGGGGTCGTATCAATCCGCTGGAGGCCCGTGATTTTCTGATTCGTCAGGGTTTGGTCGAGGGCGATATTCAGCAGCGGTTCTCGTATGACGATTTCATTGCGAAGAATCGCGATGTGTTGGAGGATGCCGCAGACGATGCGAGTCGTACACGTCAAATGGCGCAGACGGTCAGTGATGAGGATCTGTTCGATTTTTATAATTCGGTGATTCCCAATACTGTCACGTCGGTTGCGGATCTTGCGAAATGGTGGAAGTCGACGCGTGATGAGCAGCCGGATTTGTTGGATTTTGATCCGGAGAAGGTGGAGCGTCTTGCTGATGCCGAGTCGGTGTCGTTGGCTGACTATCCGGATCATTGGCATACGTTGGGCACGGACGGCTCCCCTATCGATTTGCGGTTGAGTTATGTGTATGACCCGCATGATCCGCATGATGGCGTGACTGTGCATGTGCCGTTGAAGGTGTTGTCTCGTTTGACACCGGAGCAGTTCACGTGGAATGTTCCCGGATTGTTGGATGAGTTGATTGTCGGTATGATCAAGTCGTTGCCGAAGACGCTGCGTGTGCAGTTTGTTCCCGCTCCTGATACGTCTCGTAAGATTCGTGCGTGGATTGATGAGAGATATCCGGATCTGCCTGGTTCTGGTAGCCAGCAGAAACCGAATCTTGCTCCTGCCAATGCGGAGGGTGTGAGCACGTGGCCGGATTTGCCGCATGTGTTTACGCAGGCGGCCATCAACATTGTCGGCGCGCAGATTCACCCTGAAGTGTTGACTGGTGAATTGTGGAGCAAGCTCACACCGTATTTGCGCGTGACGTTCTCGGTGGAGCAACAGTTGCCTCCGAGTCGTAAGAGTCAGCATGGCAGGCGGCATGCGCGAGGTCCGGTCAAGGTGCTTGGCACGGGCAAATCGTTGGTGGAGTTGCAGCGCAAGTTTGCGGAGCAAGCTGAGGCTTCCGCACGGCAGATGGTGAAGAAGCAGGCGGAAAACGCCGGGAATCAGGGTAAGCTTGTGGAGCAGGCCAATCTGCTGCATAAGGCTGGTGCCACTACTGAAGCCCGTTCCACCATGCTGTGGCGCGGTGCGCTTGATGTTTTGCGTATGCCCAGCGAACGTATTTCGTCGCGTTGGTTGGGTGCGGAGGCGTTGATGTTGGCGTCCGCACCATATCAGTCCACGAAGGATCTTACTGAGGATCTGCAGTTGGCTGCGGTGAAGCGTTTGCTGCCGAATGTTGATGAATTGCCGGATGATGAGGCGTTGGCGAATGCGGTGCTTGATGTGCGTGAAGTGTTCGAAGATACCGTGTATGCGGTTGCGCATGATGTGATTGCTATTTTGAAGCGGTATGCGGAGGTTGATAAGGCCGTGTCAGGCAAGGCTGATCTGCCGATGTTGAGCGTTTTGCAGTCGATTCGTGAGCATATCGCCACGCTGGTGTATCCGGGATTCATTGGTAAGACTCCCCCGGATGCGTTGGCGTCGATTGAACGGTATCTGCATGCTGACATGCTTCGTTTAGGTAAGGCGAAGAACGACAAGAATCGTGATGTACGTTGGGCTTGGGAGGCTGATGAAGCCAAGCAGTTGGCCGACAAGGCCATGGCGAAGGCCGAGCGCGAGCCTGCAGGTCCGCGTCATGAGGCGTTGATGAAGCAGGCGGCCACCGCACGTTGGATGCTTGAAGAATTCTACGTATCACTGTGGGCGCAGGAACTCGGCACGCCGAAGCCGATCAGCCTGCAGCGCATCAAGAAAGCGTTGAGCTAACGCATATCATCTTTCGCATTCCATTGCCGTCGATACTTGCAGTTTTCCAGTATCGACGGCAATGGAACCTAACGAAATCATTCTCAACCGAACCATGGTTAGCGATGTTTAGCGTTGCTTGAAGAAACGGAACAACTGCGTTTCACGTATCGTCATACCGACGAGCATGCTTGATACCATCACTCCAGCGAATATCGCACATGGCGTGCGCATCGCACCCAACCATACGGTCATCGCATCGGCGCTGCTCATGCGAACGCAATACGCACCCAACAGCGCGACTGAAGAGACACACGCCAAACCGCTCCAAATCATCGTTTCCGCAGTGATTTCCAGCAATTGAGCACCTTTGGACTGTCCTGAATGCAATGCGCCAGCGTATTCCAATCTACGACGACGTACGCTGAACGCGCCGAACATCAGCCCCACAGCTAATCCCAGCCACGGCATCCAACGGGTCATGCGCTGCTCGTACGAAGCTTGCGCATCGTAATGCGAATCGAAACTCTTATTCACCTGCGTCACGCCGGCATTGGATGACGACCCCGACGCGACCAGCGTGGAATATAACAAATCCCCCGTCTGCCCGCTTTGCGGCCACTGTCTGACCCAACATTCGTCGAATGTGCCATTCGACGCGGATACAGGCACAAGGAACGCGTAGGCGAATCGCGTGTCACGACTATCGTTCGGCCAATCAAACACGCCTGCGACGCTCATCGTTCCCTGTTCGGTCTGCATTACGCTGCCTTTGGTGAGACCAAAATCCTTGGCCACGTCGGTAGATACCCACACGCCGGACACATCGGACTTCGTGCTCCCAGCGATCATCCTGATCATGCCGGGCGTCACTTCATACGACGATATATCCTTGCCGGGCGTGGCAAGCGGCACAATCTGTTGACCGGCACGCATCGCACCGGCCAAGGTGCCCATCACACCGTCGCCAGCGTCGGCGAGCCTGTCGCATGCGGCTCCGTCCACCGTTCCCCCGACGATGGCGTCAACGTCGGCATAGGCGTTGATGCGTTGTACCGCCTCGGTTTCGAGCCCTACCACATTGACGGCCTCGTACCCGCCGAGCAATGTAGACGCAAACAATACCGCTGCGAACATGAGCATCGCATGACTCACTCCCGCGCCAATATTGCGTAACGCTTCGGAAAGTACCGATCGTAATCGCATAATCGTCTACTCGCAGGTGAAATTGTTGAGTCCGCTGCCGATTTCCACATTGGAGATCGAAGCGATGTCTTCGCTGTTGGCTTGCACGAGGCTCACGCCAAGTTCGCCTCCCACGATCGACACTTTCACGGGAGTGTTGCCATGGTTATTGGATTTGGGCACGATGCAGCCGGTTGAACCGTTTATGCCGAATACCGCGCCGGCGGGAACGCGCAGCACTCGCATCCGTTCGCTCAAGGCCAAAGTGGCGTCAAATCCCGCTTTTCTGGATTCCACGTCCACGGATTGGTAACTGTCGTTCGCTTCGACTTGTTGCAGGAACCCGGCATCCGTGATTTCAGTGGTATTGGCTGGCAATGTTCCCGTAATGCCGAATATCGTCAACGAACGTTCCTGCGCGGATGCAGTGCCGTTTTTGATGGTGAGTTTCGTCAATGATCCGGGGATTTTGCCGATTGCAGTGCCGCCCGTCACCATGGATCCGGCGGTTGCGTTCCACTCGGCAACTGCGACTTCGTGTTCGGGAATCCACAATGTGTCGGCCAATGACAATGATCCGTCCGACGTATTACCGTTGTCGGCCATCAACTGCTTCCACCCGTCCGATGTGGCCCACCCGTAGGTATCCGATCCGGGAACGCTGTTGTAGCCAAGTAAGTTGAGTTCATTATTCAGGGCGAGCACATCGCCGCCGGTGTCTCCGGTCTTCAAGTCGCGATACAAGGGGGTTGCGGTGTTCAACGCCACTACCGTGCGATCGTTCACCTGGTAGGCGCCTTTGCCTGAGATCAGGCCGTCGCCGGACCAGTCCGCGGTGACCATGCCACTCGCATTGCCGGAAAGATCACGGTCACTGGAAATGGTGGGCACCACAGTAACCTGCTGCATGCCCGCGTATTCCTGTACGCTGGCGGGAGCCACAGCCTTTTCCCCCGCCGAACTGAGCAATGTCGGAGTGCGGTCAGGCAGCCACAATGCGCAGGATCCGACCGCAATACAAGCTGCCGTGACAGCCGCCAGCAGAGTCCAAGTCACAGCAGTGCACTTCGAACGCTTACCGCCCATCCTTTGTTTCATTTCGAATCGTCGCGTCATACTCACATATACCCACTCACTCACAGCCAACAAGCACCATCAGCGAACACATCACCATGATTCCCCTGGAATCACTTACCTTCTCACCACAACTGTTCCGTATCGTCGGTCGCATATCCCACGTTGTAGCCGTTCGACACAAGGCAACTGCGCACTTGCAGGTTCTGCATGTCAAACGAAGTATTGCCATCCGTTCCGGAAAACTCCTTGTTGAACCGGCTTACGGTATAGTCCTTCGGCACGAGCGAGTCTCTATGCAAACAATCGACCACGGCCTGCGCTTGATCGGCATACAGATTCGGATTGCCTACGATAATGCCGTACACATCTTGCACATCTGCAACATACTCATCGCCGCATTCCGTGGAATCATCGGAATATCGGGATTCCTGAATAGTCGTCCCCTGTTTGTGTCCAGCTTCGGCATAGAGTCCGCTCGGATATTTGATGAGTTTGATTTCCTTATATCCTTTGTCGATCATGCACTGCCGGTAATCGGACCAGGCTTTCTCATAATCCGACGTCGAAATCTCACCCGTACTTTTGGCTTTGTCCAATATCGTTTTCTGCGATTCAGCGATATTACCTTGCGATTCCCGCTGTTCGATCCATTCGCTCAAAGACGCCGCCAATTTCTGTCCACTGGTTGACCCATTTTCGGATGATGATTCCGATGTGACAGAATCAGAAGATGTGCCTGTGGCATCCTGATTAATTGAGCATCCAGCCAAAAGCATTGACAATGCGACAGCAAGAACGCAAGTCTTGCAAAATGACATCCAAGAAGTCACCATCTTCACCCCCGTACTAATGCGTCACAGCGAGTGTAGCACTGCACGATAATGTGCATAGCAAGCGGCGTTTCCGAAAAACTTACTTGCATATACACGAATGAGGTAGGGTGGGTGTTGCACGGGGGTGATTGGCGGACTATAAATGATTGGCAAGGGTGCGTTGGTAAGGTGATTGCCTCGTGAAAGGTTGGCTATGCGCGTTGCGGTTGAGGGGTTGGCTCATCGATTTGAGGGAACCGATCTGCTGTTCGAGAATTTGAGTTTCGTGGCCGAACCTGGTGTAACCATTGCGATATGCGGTCCGTCGGGATGCGGCAAGTCAACATTGCTGTCGATTCTTGCAGGATGGGAGCAGCCTTACGCTGGCACGGTGACGCGAGAAGGTGTGGATCGTGTCGGATGGGTGTTTCAGAATCCGTATGGTGTTGCGGAGCGCACGGCGCTCGACCATGTGGTGTTTCCACTGCTCGCCAAGGGAATGAGCCGCCGCGAAGCGGAACCGAAGGCTTTGGAAGCGATGGAACTGTTCGATCTGGCGTATGCGGCGGACAGGCGTTTCTGCGATTTATCTGGAGGCGAGGCGCAGCGTCTTATGCTCGCGCGTGCGGTATGCTCCAGGCCGAGCATGTTGCTGGTTGATGAGCCGACCGCCCAGTTGGATACGCGTACATCACATTCCGTAAGCCACGTGCTCGGCAATCTGGCCGGTCAGGGCATGATCGTGCTGGTGGCAACCCATGATCCGGACACGCGGAACGCATGCGATCGCGTAATCGACCTAGCCGACTACGCTCCGCAAGTCGGTGGATCTACTGCCCAACTCGCCAACATCGCAGTCCCCTAATCGTTTTCCGCAATCTCAACGAATGACAGATAAAACTTCTATAACTTTGCCGCTCTCAAAACCAATCGCTCAAAACCACAACCAAATGCCATCAGGCTTGCTGTTTGGCATAGAAATCGCGTTCTCGAGCTACGAACGGGAGCAGCAGGGTTGTGGTGCCAACCGCACACAGCAAGAAGATCGCGCCCACAGGACCAAGCCACATCAATCCCAAATGGGTGTTGACCAGTCCGCCAACCGCGGAGCCGACCGCAATGCCGATGTTGAACGACATGGAATTGAGCGACGCGGCCAGATTCAACGATCCCGGATGCGACTGCGAGGCAACATCCATATACAGCACCTGCGAGGCGGAATTCTGCAGATACATGAACATGCCAAGCACCACCAGCAGCAACGCACCATACACAGGCACCCAATGCGCTACGATCAACGATGCCATAAGCACGGCGTGCGCGCAGTAGATCGGACGAATATGCGTCAGCGGTTCCACTCCCCTGCCACGGTCGGCAAGCTTGCCGCCATACAGGTTGCTCCACAGGCAGGCCGCGCCGAAAATCACCAGGCCGACGCTTAAATACTGTTCGGGAACATGCACTTCGTCTCGCATGATCGGCGTCAGATACGTGTAGAACACGTAAGTTGCCGCCGCGCCAAACACCACGTCAAGCACGCCCAGCTGAATACGACGGTCGAAAAACAGGCGGAATTGCGGCAGAAAACCAATCTTCACAATATGGCTGTTGCGCGGCAGCACCATCACCATGAGCACAATAAGCGCCACCGTAAGCACGTTCACCAAATGGAACGCCCAACGCCAGCCGAACGTGTTCGCAACCCACGTGCCAACCGGCACACCCACCACGGATGCGATGGAGAAGCCGGAGAACACCCATGCGATGAACTTCGTGCGGTACTGTTCAGTTGTTACATCGGGCGCGTACGTCATGGCGATAGCCACCAGCGTGCCAGATACCAATGCGATAAGGATTCGCGCCACCACAAGCACGCCATAATTCGGCGCGAACGCGCACAACACGTTGCCAATGAGGAACACCCCAACCAGCGTCAGATGCGTGGCAAAACGCGGAAAACGAGCCGACAACGCCGATCCGAGCGGCGTGACCGGCGCATACACGAACGCGAACAGCGACACAAGATTGCCGACCGTCACCTCCGACACCTTCAAACCGGCCGCGATATCCGGCAGAATGCCAACGACAATGAACTCGCTCATACCCAACATGAAACTCAGCGAGATCAGCACAATCACAGGCAGATTGAAAAACCGTTCCTTCGCCACATCACTCTTAGCCATACTCTTCTCCTCCATGACCCCTCACGCTCCCCACGCCTTGCCAGACTCACATTTTCCTTGAATCTTCTCACGTCAATCGTTTGACGAATCAATCGTCAAACAAACGATAAGCCAAACGCGATACAATGATGCGCGATGACACGCAAAACAACCACCACAGCAAAAAACAACCGCAAACCCAAGAAAAACAACCAGCCAAGCTTCGCCAAACTCCGTAACGTCTGGAAAAAAGCAAACACCAAAAAGCGCATCCTCATAGTCGGCGAAACAACCGTAGCCATTATCGCCGCGCTCGCGTTGATCATTGGATTGGTGCGATTCATCGGCTGGCGTGTGCAAGTGGACGAAGCGGTCGCCTCGCAGGAACAATTGCAGACGAAATACGATTTCAATCCGGGCAACATCATTTCAGATGGTCTGTTCTTTAACGGGAACGCGCTGAGCGAGCAGCAGGTGAACGCCATCATCGAAGAGCAGGGCGCCGCATGCAACGGCGAGAAATGCTTGAAATCCATGACGTTTAGCACCGAATCGCAGCCTGCCAACGAATACTGCGAAGCATATGAGGGAAGGTCGAACGAAAGCGCCGCGGCGATCATCTACAAGTCGGGAAAGGCGTGCGATATCAGTCAAAAAGTGTTGCTTACCGTGCTGCAAAAGGAACAGCATCTGCTTACCGCCACCGATCCAAGCGACTTCCAATTCAAGTCGGCCATGGGATTAAGCTGCCCGGACGACGCGAACTGCGATCCGGAATATGCAGGTTTTTTCAAACAGGTGTATGGCGCGGCGAAACGCTACCAGTATTACGTGCATCATGAGGATCGCTACGGATACCATGCGGGCACGCTCAACTATATTCAATACAATCCGGACGCCAGCTGCGGTGGCAGCAACGTGTACATCGAAAACAAGGCGACCGCACTGCTGTACATTTACACGCCTTATCAGCCGAATACAGCCGCATTGGATGCGGGAGTCGGCGAAGGAGACGCCTGTTCGACCTACGGCAACCGCAACTTCGCAATCATCTACGATTCGATGTTCGACTCTCCTCGAAGCTAATCAGCAATTGTAGATACGTAAATACAAATTTTCAGGCATACGAAAACCCGCTGTGTGATCATTTTCGATCACTACAGCGGGTTTTTGATATGCGATTTTCGATTATGGGAAACCGTTACAGCCTCGGCAAGTACTTCTTCAATTCGAACGGAGTGACCTGCTTGCGATACTCCTCCCATTCCTGACGCTTGTTGCGCAGGAAGTATTCGAACGCGTGCTCGCCGAGCACGCTGGCCACGAAGTCGGACTTCTCCATAACCTTCAACGCCTCGTCAAGAGACTCCGGCAGCGGCTGGATGCCCATGGCCTGACGTTCCGCATCGGTAAGCTCCCAGACGTCATCGCTGGTCGGCTCACCCAACTGCATCTGCTTGTCGATGCCATCGAGTCCCGCGGCCAAAAGCACGGAGTATGCGAGGTACGGGTTGGCGACCGGATCGAGCGCACGGAATTCCATGCGGGCGGAATTGCCCTTGCCTGGCTTGTACTGCGGAATGCGCAGCAACGCGGAACGGTTGTTGTGTCCCCAGCAGATGTAGCTCGGAGCCTCATTGCCGCCCCACAGGCGCTTGTAGGAGTTGACGTACTGGTCGGTGACCGCGCAGATTTCAGCCGCATGGTACAGGATGCCGGCGGCGAACTGGCGTGCGGTGACGGACATGTTGAATTCCTGACCCGCCTCATAGAACGCGTTGGAGTCACCTTCGAACAGGCTCAAATGCGTGTGCATGCCTGAACCTGGAGCGTCGGAAAGCGGCTTCGGCATGAAGCTGGCATGAATGCCACGCTCCAGCGAAATCTCCTTGACGACGGTACGGAAGGTCATG
Organism: Bifidobacterium sp. N4G05; assembly: GCF_002742445.1. GTDB lineage: Bacteria > Actinomycetota > Actinomycetes > Actinomycetales > Bifidobacteriaceae > Bifidobacterium > Bifidobacterium hominis. Next base: position 239,205 of record NZ_NJNQ01000003.1, read on the forward strand.
ATGTTGTCGGCCGTGGTGAGCGCATCCGCATAACGCAAATCAATCTCATTCTGGCCTGGACCCGCCTCATGGTGCGAGTATTCCACCGAAATGCCCATCTGTTCGAGCATGTTGACGGTGGCACGGCGGAAGTCCATGCCAGGGCTGCGCGGCACATGGTCGAAATAGCCGCCCTCATCGATTGGGGTTGGCGTCTGGGACCAATCATCCTGCCTTTCGAACAGATAGAATTCAATTTCCGGATGCACGTAGAAGGTGAAGCCCTTCTCCTTGGCTTTCGACAGAGCCTGCTTCAGCACATGACGCGGATCGCCCAACGACGGCTCGCCATCAGGGGTAAGCACGTCGCAGAACATGCGCGCAGTGCCCTGCGGACCGCCACGCCATGGAAGAATCTGGAAGGTCGACGGATCGGGTTTGACGATCATATCGTCTTCGGACACACGGGTGAGACCTTCCACCGCGGAACCGTCGAATCCGAGCCCTTCCTCGAATGCAGCTTCCAATTCAGCCGGTGCGATAGCCACGGACTTCAATGTTCCCAACACATCCGTGAACCACAAACGAATGAAGCGCACGTCGCGTTCTTCGACTGTGCGCAAAGCAAACTCTTGCTGTTTATCCATAGTGTCCCATCGTTCCATGCGCATGTTACGAAAGCCGTTAACACGCGCCGAAATATGACGAGACCGTCCACGTTGTAGACGGTCCTATCATCATTGGCTTGTCGAACAATGTTCAGCGTGCGACTTCAAGAGCCTCTTCCAAGGTGAAAGCGCATGCGTACAGCGACTTGCCGAGAATGGCGGAGTCCACGCCCAAATCGGCGAGCTCCTTGATGGCACGCAGGTCATCGAGCTTGGAAATACCGCCGGACGCGGTGACCTTCGCATCGGTACGTTCCGCGACTTCACGCAGCAGGTCGATGTTCGGGCCGCTCATCATGCCGTCGCGGGCCACGTCGGTGACCACGTAACGGGAGCAGCCGACGGAATCCAGAAACGCCATGGTTTCGAACAGGTCGCCGCCTTCCTTCACCCATCCGCGTGCCGCGAGGGTGTGGCCGCGCACATCGAGGCCGACTGCCACGCGATCACCGTACTTCTTGATGACGGAAGCGGTCCAATCCGGATTCTCGAGAGCGGCCGTGCCAATGTTCACACGGGCTGCTCCTGCTTCCAAGGCCGCATCGAGCGATGCATCGTCGCGCACACCGCCGGACATTTCAATATTGACCTTGTCGCCCAGTTCCTTGACGATGGCACGCAGCTGGTCACGGTTGTTGCCCGTGCCGAACGCGGCGTCAAGATCGACCAGGTGAATCCATTCCGCACCGGACTCAGCCCACGTGCGAGCGGCCTCCAACGGCGAACCGTAGTCGGTTTCCGAACCGGATTCACCCTGACGTAGGCGAACGGCCTTGCCATCACGAACATCGACGGCGGGAAGCAATGTCAAAGACATGTCTGTACCTCTCTGTGATCAACCGATCGCCATTACATGGCAATCGCAAGTATGTGCATCAAATAAGCGTGTATCAATCGTATATATGAAGTCAACGTCGAAACAGGCGATGACGATCTCATATCATCAGAACGTCGCAATCCAATTGCGCAGCAGCTGCGAGCCCGCTTCGGCGGACTTTTCGGGGTGGAACTGCGTGGCGAACAGCGGACCACGCTCGTAGGCCGCCACGAAACGGCTACGTCCGTACGTGCACCAGGTCACGCGCTCCTCGGCGTCATCGAAATCAAGCTGGTCGCCGGACATGTCGGCAGGAGCGGCGTTCATCGCGGCGAAGGAATGCACGAAGTAGAAACGTTCACCTTCCACACCCTTCATGAGCACGGAACCTTCCGGTGCCTCGACGGTGTCCCATCCCATGTGCGGCACCACATCGGCGTCAAGCAGTTCCACGTCGCCCTTGATCAGACCAAGGCCCGGAGTGCCGGCGCCGTGTTCCATACCACGTTCGAACATGATCTGTTCGCCCACGCACACACCGAGCACCGGTCGCCCGGCACGCAGACGATCTTTGATCACGGTGTCTCCGCCCACCGACTTGAGACCTTCCATGCATGCACCGAAAGCGCCCACGCCGGGCACTACCAGACCGTCGGCTTCCAAGGCCTGCCGATGGTCGGAAGTGAGGGTCACGTCAAGGTTGAGATTGGCCAGCGCACGAACCATGGAACGCACGTTGCCGAAACCATAATCGAAAACCACCACGGATGTCATGGGCGTTCTCCTTCTTGTGTCATTCGTTGTTCTATGGCGTGAGTCGTCTTGTGTCGCGTAACGCATGTTCGGCAGGATGACTCACGTTTGCCGTCGTTAACTGATGCTTGATGCGCCGCGTCCGAACCGCGTATGCTCGGCGATAATGCTCATCGCTGCATCCCGATCGAGGTCGGCGGAATCGAAAATGGTCATATCCGCCTGTTCCAGCGCGTTCATATCGGTGATGCCAAGCATGAGATCTTCAACGAACGGCGCAGTGGAGGTGAATAGCACCGGCGGAGCGAAGGTTTTGCCCGCCTTGCCTTCCACGTACATCGTCGCTTCGAGCTTGTCCGCACGGTTGACGGCAAGAATCGCGGGCATGCCGGCAACGACGATCGTCATGTCTTTGACCGCCGCTTCCGGACCGTCTCCGTCGAGATTGCGCAGCACCGCGACAGCACCTTGCGCCGATCCGATGCATTGTGCGGAAATATCGGACAATTCGCAGAATGCCGCCAGCAATCGTGGCGAGGTCAGTCTGGTGATGATCACAGCCACTTTCGCACGATTGCCAAGCAGTCCCTGCAGCTCGTCTTCGAATTTCAACGAATCCTCAGCCGCGTTGAGCATGTCGTCGATTCCCGAGGATTCGGAGGATTCCGCATCATCGGAAGCTTCGGAGGAATCGAGAGCTTTAGATGGCGGATTGTCCGTCCGCTCATTCTTGCTTGCCTCGGCATCTTTGAATTCCTGCTCGAAGCCAGCCATAGCCGCTTCCAATTCCTCTTCGCTGAAATGCATGCCATCAGCGTTGGGATCGCCGAAATCGTTGGATCCGTCGAATCCTTGGAAATCGTCGAAATCGTTATTTCGATCGTCGCTCATCACAGAGCGCCCTTCGTGCTCGGAATACCATCGACACGCGGATCCGGCTCGATGGCGAAACGCAGCGCACGCGCCAAGGCCTTGAACTCGGCTTCGGCGATGTGGTGCGGATCACGGCCAGAGATCACCTGCAGATGCAGGCAGATTCCGGCATGCATGGCGATGGATTCCATAACGTGACGCACGAGGGAGCCAGTGAAATGGCCGCCGATCATGCAGTATTCGAAGCCTTCCGGCTCTCCGGTGCACACGCAGTACGGGCGTCCGGAAATATCGACCACAGCCTTGGCGAGCGCCTCATCCAACGGCACGGTGGCGTCGGCAAAACGACGGATGCCACGCTTGTCACCCAACGCCTGCTTCAACGCCTCGCCGAATACGATGGCAATGTCTTCGACGGTGTGGTGCGCGTCGATGTCGGTGTCACCGGCGGCTTTGATAGTCAGGTCGATCAGCGAATGCTTGCCGAGTGCCGTCATCATATGGTTGTAGAACGGCACCGAAGTGTCGATGTCGGTTTTGCCTGTGCCATCGAGATTCAGGCTCAGTTCGACTTTGGATTCGCTGGTTTCACGAACGATGGTTGCGGTACGCGCCATGTTGCGACTCCTTTTGAAAATGCTCGATCCTGCTTTGGTGCAGTTTTTACGTATGTATTTCAGTCCTGTTCCACAATACGCAGCACTTCGACCAATGCTTCGCGGAAACGCGCCATTTCCTCGTCGGTGCCCATGCATACGCGCATCCAGCCATCAGGGCCGACGGTACGGATGAGCACGCCACGCTTGAGCAGTTCGTCGAAGATGCGGCTGCGATCGTCGAAATGACCGCCAAACAGGATGAAGTTGGACTGTGTTTCGGCCACTTCGAGCGGCTGTCCCTTGTAGGTTTGTTCCTTGAGCCACGCTGCGGTCTGATTACGAATGTCACGCAGGTGTGCCACACGGCTGAGCTGCTCGTCGGTATGTTCGAATGCGGCAAGCGCGGCTGCCTGGGTGACGGCCGACAGGTGGTACGGCATGCGCACGATGCGCACGCAGTCGATGATGCCCTTGTTGGCGGCCAGATAGCCGACTCGTGCGCCTGCGAAGGCGAACGCCTTGCTCATGGTTCGGCTCACGGCGAGATTCTCATACTCGTCGATGAGTTCGAGCGCGGTGGGCGTGCCCGGATCACGGAATTCGATGTAGGCTTCGTCCACTACGACCACCGGATGCACGCCCTCGGCGGCGCCTTCGACTTCAGCGGTTTTGGCGGCGTCAAGCACACGCTTGAGATCGTCCATCTTCAGCGGGGTGCCGGTCGGATTGTTCGGGCTGGTGAGCACGATCATGGCCGGCTTGACGTCTTCGATCGCTTTGATGGTGGCGTCGACGTTCAGTGAGAAATCCTCGTTGCGGTGCGCAAGCTTCCACGTGGTGAACGTGTCGCGAGCATATTCCGGATACATCGAATACGTCGGATCGCAACCGAGCGCAATGCGCCCTGGACCGCCGAAAGCCTGGAACAGCTGCAGCATGATCTCGTTGGACCCGTTGGCGCCCCACAGCTGGTCGACTTCCATCTTAACGCCGGACTCGCGTTCGAGATAGCCGCAGAACGCCTGACGCAACGCGATATGCTCACGATCCGGGTAACGGTTGAGCGACGGGGCGATCTCCTTGACTCGCTGCGCGATGGTTTCGACCACTGCCGGTTCCGGCGCATACGGGTTCTCGTTGACGTTGAGGCATACAGGCACGTCCAATTGCGGCGCACCGTACGGCTCTTCGCCGATCAGATCGTTACGCAGCGGGAGATATGCCGGAATGGCGTTGCTGGAAGTCTCACTCATCGAAGGCCTGCCTGCTCTTCCTGTTCCTTGATGGTTTCCTTGTTGTACGGATCGTCGATGAAGCGGCTCAGCACGCTTTCGCCGTGTGCCGGCAGATCTTCCGAAACGGCGAAGGCGTTCACGCGAGCAGCGAGGGTCTTCAGGCCCTGCTCGTCGTATTCGATGACTTCGACCGGCTTCATGAAGGTGTGCACGCCCAGGCCGGAGGCGAAACGTGCAGTGCCGGAGGTCGGCAGCACGTGGTTGGAGCCGGACATGTAATCGCCCAGCGGCACCGGAGAATACGGGCCACGGAAGACGGCACCGGCGTTGCGGATCTTGGCGATCACGGCATCCGGGTCGGCGGTCTGGACCTCAAGGTGTTCGGCGGCATACGCGTTGGCCGCGTCGATGGACTGTTCGATGCCATCGGTGAGGATGATGCCGGACTGACGACCACGCAGCGACGTGTTCACACGCTCGGAATGCTCGGTGCGAGGCACGCGGTACTTGAGATCCTCCTGCACCTGTTCGGCGATCTCTTCGCTGTCGGTGATGAGCACGGAACCGGCGAGTTCGTCATGCTCGGCTTGGCCGATCAGATCGGCGGCCAGCCAGCTCGGATTGGCGCCCTTGTCTGCGATGATGGCGATTTCGGTCGGTCCTGCCACGGCGTCGATGCCGACAATACCCGACACCATACGCTTGGCGGTAGCGACGAAAATGTTGCCAGGACCGGTGATCTTGTCGACCGGATCGCACAGGATCTCACCGTCCTGCGGTTCGGAACCCTTGGCACCGTAGGCGAACATGGCCACGGCCTGAGCGCCGCCGACCGCATACACTTCATCAACGCCAAGAATGGCGCAGGTGGCGAGAATGGTCTTGTCAGGCAGACCATCGGCATTGTTACGGCTCGGCGGGGTTGCGATGGCGAGAGATTCCACGCCGGCGGCCTGTGCCGGAACCACGTTCATGATAACGGAGCTCGGGTAGACAGCCTTGCCGCCAGGCACATACAGACCGACACGCTGCACCGGAATCCAACGTTCGGAAACGCGGGCACCCTCAGCCAGATCGGTGTGGAACGGTGCCGGCACCTGGGAAGCGGACACGGCGCGGGAACGACGCACGGACTCTTCGATGGCGGCACGCACTTCCGGATCCAACTCGTCGACGGCGGCCTTCATGGCTTCCACCGGCACGCGCAGATTCTCCGGACGGATATGGTCGAATTTCTCCGCGAAGTCACGCAGGGCCGCAGCACCGCGGGCCTTCACATCGTCAAGAATGGGCTGCACGAGATCGGTTGCCTCGTTGGTGCCCATCTCGGCGCGGGGCATAGCCTCCAGCATTTCAGCTCGGGTCAACTTCTTGCCGCGCAGGTCAATGATTCGCATATAGTTTTCTTCGCTCATAACGCCCCATGGTAACAACGTAATGTCACGAGAACGCCTGCACGTCTCAAGTTCAGCCGCATAGTGAGATATTCGGCTGAACTTTCGGCATCATCCCCACGACCGGTCAGCCCAAAGGCAGAGAACTGGGACCGAAAAGGATTTTGATTTCAGCGAACAGACTCGTGTCGCGGCGCACGCGGAAACGGTCGCCGAACGTCAGTACCTTGGCGTTGCCCTTATCGTCCATCAATGCGAGCTTCACTTCGCAGGGTCCAGGATGATTCGAGAGAATCTGCCCCAACTGCTGCACATGCGATTGGTCAAGCGCGATCGGCGGCAGCATAATCGTCACCGGCTTCTCATCTTGCGCCTCCAACGTCGGCACGTTGAATTCCGTGGCACGCATGCTCACCGTCTCATCGCGTTTTTCGACCTGTCCACGGATCTGCACCACCGTATCGACTGCCAGTTCGGGAGCGGCGGCCTCGTATACCTTGCCGAAGAACATGCACTGGATGGAGCTTTCCAAATCCTCAATCGTCACAATCGCCCAAGGATTACCCTTCTTCGACACGCGACGATCCACATTCGTGATCAAGCCCGCCACCGTCACCTGCTGACCGTCAGGCATATTTGCGGCACGATCAATCAGATGCGCGATCGACATTTCACACAACGACGCCAGAATCGACTGCATGCCGCTCAACGGATGGTCGGACACATACAAACCAAGCATTTCACGCTCGAAATTCAACTTGGTTTTCTTATCCCACTCCTCCACGTCAGGCACGTTCACCATGGCATCACCCATGCCGGCATCATCTTCGCCGGAATCCTCCAAATCGGCGAACAAATCAAACTGGCCCTCAGCCTGCTTACGCTTCAAACCGACCACCGAATTGATCGCAGCCTCATGAATCGTAAACAACGCACGACGGTTCGGATCAATCGAATCAAACGCACCGGCCTTGATCAACGATTCAACCAATCGACGATTCAATGCCTCCATCGGCACACGCTTGATGAAATCAGGGAAATTCACATACTTGCCATGACTGCCGTCACGTTCCTTGACGATCGCATCAACCGCAGCCTTGCCAACGTTACGAATGGCGCCAAGACCAAAACGCACCACATCGCCAACAGCGGAATACTCATACACCGACTCGTTCACATCAGGCGACAACACCTGAATGCCCATGCGGCGAGCCTCACCCAAATACAACGCGGTCTTATCTTTGTTCGTGCTCGCACCCTGCAGCAAAGCCGCCATGAACTCCACCGGATAGTGCGTCTTCAAATACGCGGTCCAATACGAAATCAAACCGTATGCGGCCGAATGCGCCTTATTGAACGCGTAGCCTGAGAACGGCACCAAAATATCCCACACGGCCTGAGCCGCCTCCTGAGAATACCCATGCTCCTTCATGCCCGCGAAGAACGGCACCTTCTCCTTGGCCAGTACCTCAGGCTTCTTCTTACCCATCGCTCGACGAAGCACATCTGCCTTGCCCAACGAATAACCAGCCAAAATACGCGCAGCCGACTGTACCTGCTCCTGGTACACAATCAGACCATACGTCTCATCAAGCACCTCCTTCAGCGGCTCAGCCACCTCAGGATGAATCGGCGTGATCTTCTGCAAACCATTCTTACGCTTCGCATAATTCGTATGCGAATCCATATCCATCGGACCAGGACGATACAACGCGATCAATGCGGAAATATCGTTGAAGTTATTCGGCTTCAACGTTTTCAGCAACGAACGCATACCATCGGAATCCAACTGGAACACACCAAGCGTGTCACCTCGCGACAACAGATCGTACGTGGCACGGTCATCCAACGGAATCTTCGTATGGTCGATACGCTCCTTGCCATTCGCCTCGATATTATTCAACGTATCGCGAATAACCGTTAAGTTGGAAAGACCAAGAAAATCCATCTTGACCAAACCGAGCGTTTCACACGTATGATATTCCAACGTGGTCGTAACCGTACCATCGGTACGTTCCAGCAGCGGCGACGTATTCGAAATCGGCTCGCTACCCATGATCGTGGCGCACGCATGCACGCCGGTCTGACGAATCAACCCCTCAATACCCATCGCCTCATCCGTAACACGCTTCGCATCCGGATCGGAATCATACAATTCACGGAATTCACGAGCCTCCGCATAACGTTTCGACGTCGGCTCGAAAATATCGCGCAACGGAATATCCTTGCCACCCGTCTGCGCCGGCGGCAACGCCTTGGTGATACGCTCGCCCATGGAGAATTCGTAGCCCATGATTCGCGCGGAATCCTTCAGCGCCTGCTTGGTTTTGATGGTGCCGTAGATCACACATTGCGCGACCTTGTCTCGACCGTACTTGTCGCCGACGTAATCAAGCACTCGGCCGCGGCCATCCGGATCGAAATCGACGTCGATATCAGGTAGTGACACACGTTCCGGATTAAGGAATCGTTCGAAGATCAGACCATGTTTAATCGGGTCGAGTTCGGTGATGCCCATGGCGTACGCCACCATGGCTCCTGCCGCGGATCCACGGCCCGGCCCCACCATCACGCCATGCGATTTGGCCCAGTTGATGTAGTCGGCCACCACGAGGAAGTATCCGCAGAACTGCATCTGGCAGATCACACCGCATTCGTAATCGGCCTGCTTAAGCACTTCGATCGGCGGATGACCGTCATAGCGCTGTTCCAAGCCTTCCTCGACTTTTCGCAGGAACAGCGAGGTCTCGTCCCAGCCTTCCGGGCAGTCGAATTGCGGCATGAACGCGCCGTCCTCATGATCGTCGAACATGACATTGCAGCGTTCGGCGATTTCCAACGTGTTGTCACACGCTTCGGGAATGTCTTTGAACAGTTCGCGCATTTCTTCGGCAGATTTCAGGTAGTAGCCGGTTCCGTCGAATTTGAATCGTCCCGGCTCGTCCAACGTGGAACCCGAGTTGATGCACAGCATGGCGTCCTGCGAGCCCGCGTCTTCGGCACGCACGTAATGCGAATCGTTGGTGGCAAGCAGCGGCGCGTTCAGTTTTTTCGCAATGTCCAGCAGACCGTCGGTCACTTGCTTTTCGATTTTCAGACCGTGGTCCATGAATTCGATATAAAAATTGTCGCGTCCGAAAATATCCTGTAATTCCCCTGCAGCACGCAATGCTTCGTCGAATTGGCCGAGCAGCAGTCGCGTTTGGATGATTCCTGACGGGCATCCGGAAGATGCGATGATGCCTTTGGAATATTTGGCAAGGATTTCCTTATCCATTCGAGGGTATCGCATGACACGTCCCTCAAGATTCGCGTCGGTGGACGCTTTCATAAGATTGACGAGGCCTTCGTCGGTTTCGGCCCACATCGTAAGGTGGGTGATCAGGCCGCCGCCGGATACGTCGTTAGGGTTGCGCCGGCGATGCTGCGGATCGATATCGGGATTCCAGTTGGTGTCCCAGCTGACGCGGGTTTGGTCCTGTCGCGCGGTTTCCGGCGTCACATACGCTTCGATGCCGATGATCGGTTTGACGCCCTCTTTGACCGCGGTGCTCCACATTTCGTATGCACCATGCATGTTGCCATGGTCGGTGATGCCGACGGCGGGCATATTGAGTTCTTTGGCACGCTTGACCAGATCCGGAATTTTCGATGCGCCGTCAAGCAGCGAATAATGCGTGTGATTATGCAGTTGTACGAAATTTCCGGAAGTAGCCATGCGTTCCAATCTACCGGTGATTGGTGACGTGCGCTCACGCTTCGGGCTTGTCTTGTGTGTCGTGTCTGTCGCGCATCACATCAAGCGCATGCTCCAGATCAGCTGGGTAATGTGATTTCACCGTAGTCCAGACACGGGTTCGCGGATGGCGGAATTCGAGTTGCATCGCGTGCAGCCACTGCCGTTCCAGTCCTAACGTTTCGCTCAGTTGCGGATTGGCGCCATACATGGCGTCTCCGGCAAGCGGATGCCCGATGGATGAGAAATGCACGCGAATCTGATGCGTACGCCCGGTTTCAAGGTTCACGGAAACTAGTGTCGCCTCACCGAAACGTTCCATCACATCCCAATGGGTAATGGCCTCTTTGCCGGCAGGAGTCACGCAAAAACGAAAATCGGAGACTTTGGCGCGACCGATCGGTGCTTCGATGGTTGCTTTGTTTTCCTTGAGATTGCCTTGCACGAGCGCATGATAGGTTTTTACGACTTCATGTTCGGCGAATTGTCTGCGCATTTCCACATAGGCGAGATCGGACTTGCATACGAGCATCAATCCGGATGTGCCCACGTCGAGGCGGGATACGATGCCTTGACGCCCTGCAGCGCCATAAGAAGTGATGTGCACTCCCCTGTCGAGCAGACTGCCGAGCACCGTCGGACCGGTCCAGCCGACGGAAGCATGAGCCGCCACACCCACCGGTTTGTCAACCACCACCACATCGTCGTCTTCATAGACCACGGCCATATCATGCGCGATCGGTTCAGGATCGGTTCGTTCCTCGACGATATCGAATTCCACGGTTTCGCCTGATTGCAGAGTCGACGATTTGGAAATGTCACGGCCAAGTACACGCGCCTGCCCGCTTTCGATGAGTTCCGCTGCCTTGGCACGGGAAATGCCCAGCATTTTGGCAACGGCGACATCGAAACGTTTGCCGACAAGCGCGTCGGGTGCGGGAACAAGACGGCTCATGTGCTCTTCTCTCCAGCCGTCCGTTCCATCTGTTCCTTGTTCCGTTCGTCAAGTTCCTTCTGACTGAACGGTTCTCCTACGAGCAGCAATGCAACTGCGGCAACGCCCGCCACCATCAGGAAAACGTCAGCAACATTGCCGACCGACCATCCGTAGTTGAGGAAGTCGACGACTTTGCCGTTGAGGAAACCTTCGGCATATGCAACGCGGTCGATGAGATTGCCTAACGCTCCGGCGAATGCAAGAGCGAACACCACCGTCCATTTCATGGAAATGGTACGGATCTCCAGTACCACCAACGCCACGCAAGCCACAATGGCAAGCAGGGAAATCAACCACGTCATGTTGGATCCCATACCCAAGGACGCGCCCGGATTATGCACCAACGTGAATGAAAGCATTCCCGGAACCACACGTACCGTATGCCCGTCGGCAAGCGCCGACTGCGCCCATGCCTTGGTGATCTGATCAAGTACCAGCGCCGCAACGGCGATACACGCAAAGACGGCCACGCGAGTGCGCAGCCGTCTTTGATCATTTGTCATGATGTCAGACACAGCCTAATCTCAGTCGTTCTGGGAATCCTGATCATAGTTGTTCGTGTCGGACACCTGCGACACGAGCTGTCCGAGGAATTCGGTAAGACGCGCGCGGTATTCGGTTTCGAACTGCTTGAGGCCCTGAATGTTACCTTCGATGACCTTGGTCTGCGCTTCGAGATTGTCGCGGACCTGCTGAGCATAATCGTCGGCTGCGGTACGGGTCTTCGAATCGTAGTCGAAGGCACGCTTCTGCACTTCGGACTCGTACTCGTCGGCTTCGTTGTGCTTCGTGGAGAAGTAGGTATCGCCATCCTGGGTCTTCTGTACAAGGTAGGCATCGCCCTCCTGAGTCTTCTGATCCAGATAAGCATCACCATCCTGGGTCTTCTGCGCAAGGTAGGCATCGCCCTCCTGAGTCTTCTGATCCAGATAAGCATCACCATCCTGGGTCTTCTGCGCAAGATAAGCATCACCATCCTGGGTCTTCTGCGCAAGATAAGCATCGCCCTCCTGAGTCTTCTGATCCAAGTAGGCGTTACCCTCCTGAGTGCGCTGTGCCAGGTAGTCATCGCCTTCTTGGGCACGCTTGGCCAAGTACGCGTCGCCTTCCTGAGTCTTCTGGTTCAGGTAACCATCAGCCTTGGCACGGGTGTCGGCCGAATACTGATCAGCATCGGAACGGGTGCTTTCGGAATAGTTGTCAGCCTCGAAACGAGTACGGTTGGAGTAGTCGTTGGCATTGCCGATGAGCTCATCGTACTTGCGCTGGGACTCGTCGGTAATTTCCTTGGCCTTGGCCTTGCCCTTGTCGACATACTGGTCGTGCAGCTGCATGGCCAAGGTCAGCATGGCGGTGGCGCGCTCCGGCTCCGTATTAGCGGTGGCTGCGGCTCCTGCGATCTTCTGCAGGCTTCCGGTTTCGGTGCTCGGCTCGACCTTGGCGACCTGCTCGCGCAGCTGGGCTTCACGCTGCTGCGATTCCTGCAGCTGCTGTGCAAGCTGCTGAATCTGCGCGGCCTGCTGCTGGGCACGCTCATCCTGCTGCTGGGACTGTGCCGCATGCTGCTGCGTGAGCTGCTGAGCTTGGGCGACCTGCTCCTGAGCCTCTTCAAGCCTTGCATTGAGCTGCTGGATCTCAGCCGCCTGCTGCTGGGCCACCACAACCTGCTGCTGGGCGGAAGCCAGCTGACGGGACAGGTCTTCGGTCTGCGCACGGAATGCGTCGCGCTCATGCTGCATGGAGGTCAGCTGTTCGCCCAAATCCGCCTGGCCGGCAGCTTCAGCCGCCTGTGCGGTGAGCTGGTCAACCTGTGCGGACAGACGATCCACCTGATCCTTGAGCTGTTCGTTCTGAGCCGACAGAGCACGGTTGCTTTCCTCAGCCTCGGTAAGCTTGGCTGCTGCGACCTGAGCTGCCTGAGCTGCCTGATCACCAGCGCCGGCTGCCTGCTCGGAGGCGGACTTCAATGTCGCGTTCTCCTGCTGCAGGGACTGAACCTGAGCGCTGAGCTCGGAAATCTTGGAGTTGAGCCCCGCAACATCCGGGCCGAGGGCCTGAGTGGCCTGGCCGCTGGCGACTGCCTGCTTGCCTAGAGCCTCCACCGTCTCGGTTACCTGATCGAGAAAATCGTCGACTTCGTCGACGTCATACCCCTCTTTGAACCTTACGGTCTGGAAAGTATGCTCTCTGATATCTTTCGGCGTCAACAGAGCCATAAATCTTACACCTCGCTTTGGGCTTGATGCCTTGCTGTTGTTGCTTTCATTTGTTGACTCTAGCACGGAACCACCGATTTTTTGCGAAAAATCGGCATTTGACATGCATTAAATGAGGAAATCAATAACAATGAGAATGAAATAAAGAACGATGAATGCCACATCGAAATAAATAGGACCCATTGGAATAGGGCGGATATATTGGCGTAGCCAGCGCAGTGGAGGCTCTGTCAACTGGTAAACCGCGTCAATCAGCGACGACGCCAACCCCCGTGGACGCCATGCCGACGCCAACACAGCTATCCAATCGAGAATCATGCGAATGAACAGCACCAGAATGTAGGCATTCACCAGAAAGTGAACGACGCTACCGATCAAAGTCAAAATCATGGAGCACCACCATAGCAACAGAACATAACAAAGCCCCCATCACGAGTGATGGAGGCTTTACGCAGTCTGATTTCGCAATGGCTTTCGTCTGCGTCAGTCGGCGAACAAATCGTGCGACGAGCTATTCACCTGCGGTTCCTCAACCTTGATATTCACTTGAGCTGGGCTAAGCAGGAACACACGCGGAGTGACACGTTCGATGGAGCCACGCACGCCGAAAACCACACCCGCGGAAAAGTCCACAATACGATACGCCACGGCCTCGGCAACGCCAGTTAGGTTCAGCACCACCGGAACGCCGTCGCGAATGGCACGTCCGACCAGCTGCGCATCCTCATAGGACTTCGGGTGAATCGTGGTGATACGGCTCACCCTTCCACCTTGGAACGGGTTGGCTTTGGTCTGCTCGCGCGGTGCGGACGTCGCGGCAGGCGTCGAAGCCATCGGGGTCACAGAATGATCGGAATCGAACGAGGTTTCGCCGCTCTCAGCCTCCTCGTTAAAATCCTCGTCACCCTCGGCAACGTCGGTCATGCCCAAATAGGACATCGCGCTTTTCATAAAACCTGCCATGAACGATCCTTTCGCGTCTTCGCGTTGCTTTTAGCGCAGGAAATCCGGAATATCCAAATCGCCGGCGTCGTTCGAAGACACCACTTCATGCTCGGTGGTCTGATCGAATGACGGAACGACGGGTTCCGGAGTGGACGGAACATAAGTGGACAGCGGCTGCACCTTCGGGGCTTCCGGAGTCTGAATGAGCTGAGGCTGCTGCGGAGCCGCCGCCCTCGGAGCAGCAGCTCTCGGAGCCGCGGACAGCGCCGACAGCGGAATCGTATCTTCCGCAGGCTCGGCCTGCTTCTGGGCCTCGGCCTGAGGGGCCTTCTTGGAGTTGGCATCGAAGCCTGCGGCGATGACAGTGACACGCACTTCGTCGCCATAGGCGTCGTCGAGGGAAAGACCCCAAATGATCTGCGCTTCCGGATGGATGGCCTTGCCCACCAGCTGAGTGGCGGCAGCCGCTTCCTGCAGCTTCAGGTCGGACGGACCCGCGATGTTGATCAAAGCGCCATGAGCACCCTCGATGCTTTCTTCCAGCAGCGGAGAGCTGATGGCGATTTCGGCGGCCTGGGTGGCGCGATCCTCGCCCCGGGCGGAACCGATGCCGAACAGTGCGGTGCCTGCGCCACGCAGAATGGCGTTGACGTCGTTGAAGTCGACGTGAATGTAAGAATTGGAGGAAATCAGGTCCGTGATGCCCTGCACACCTGCCAGCAATGCAGTGTCGGCGGTCTTGAACGCGTCGACGATACCAATGGTGCGATCGGAAAGCTCAAGCAGTCGATCGTTCGGAATCACAATCAGTGCATCGACTTCCTTGCGCAGATTCTCAATGCCAAGTGCTGCGGAAGCCGCACGCTGGGGACCTTCAAAGCCGAACGGACGGGTAACCACCGCAATGGTCAACGCACCCTGCTGGTGTGCGGCACGAGCTACGATCGGGCTTGCGCCGGTACCGGTGCCACCACCCTCACCGCAGGTCACGAACACCATATCGGCGCCCTTGAGCGATTCCTCGATATCAGACTGATGATCCTGAGCGGCTTTAGCGCCCTTCTCCGGGTCGGCACCGGCGCCAAGACCACGGCTGGTGGCATCGTTCAAGGAGATCTTGACATCAGCGTCGGAACGCATCAGATCCTTCGCGTCGGTATTGATCGCAATAAATTCAACACTTTGAAGACCCTCGGCAATCATGCGATTGACGGCATTACCGCCAGCTCCACCAACACCGACAACCTTGATATTCGTCTTGTCGTTGAAATTGTCAGTCTGGGCAATCTCGCTCACCATAGTCTCCTGTCACTCGCGTTTACGCACAACTTTATCGCAGACACGCCGTAATACGCGCGCTTTTCGCCGTGTGTAACGACGTTTTTTCACTTTTTATTGCTAACGTGTTCATTTCGCCTCAGATGTACCCTCTTTCGGCGCCCCACACGATTTAACCACATCAGCATGTCATGTTCAATAACTGGCATCCATAGGATCATCGCCGAACAGCGCCTGACGTTCATCATGCGTCGTTTCCCGTGATTCCAACCATCCGTAGGGCAAATGCACTTTCTTTGCGAAGCGCACGCGCCCCCTTGGCTTGTCGACCACTCGTTCGGGGAAACGGGTGTCGGGATCCAGCTTGCCTATTTCGGTTCTGACATCCTCAAGATTTTCACATTCCATGAAAGCGCGACGGGTGGAGCCTCCAACGGGGAATCCCTTGAGATACCACGCGATATGCTTACGCAGATCATGCACGGCCATCTGCTCGTCGCCATCATAAAATTCGGTCAACAGTTCCGCATGGCGTTCAACCACACGGCACACGTCTCCCAATGTAGGGTCGACACGCTTGTCGCAGCCGGCGAACGCGTTCTTGATATCGGCAAACAGCCACGGCCTGCCTTGACAGCCACGGCCGATCGCAACACCAGCGCAACCGGTTTCGGCAACCATGGCAAGCGCATCGTTCGCACCCCAAATGTCACCGTTGCCGAACACTGGAATATCTAGCGCTTCGACCAGTTCACCGATTCTGCTCCAGTCGGAATGCCCACCGTAATATTCGGCGGTGGTACGCGCATGCAGGGTAACGGCCCTGCAACCTTCCTCCTGCGCGATATGCCCGGCTTCAAGGAACGTCTCATGCTCGTGGTCGATGCCGACACGAATCTTCGCCGTAACAGGCACATTGGCCGCATCACAGACCTTGACCACGCGTTGGATAATCTCACGGAACAGATCCGTCTTCCATGGCAACGCCGAACCGCCGCCACGCCTGGTCACTTTGGGTACGGGGCATCCGAAATTCAGATCGACGTGGTCGGCCATGTTTTCGTCGATGACGATTTTCGCAGCCTGTTCCACGATTGCTGGATTCACGCCATACAGTTGCAGCGAGCGAATCTTCTCGCTTGGAGCGAAATGACACAACCGCAATGCTTTGGGATTGCGGGCAACCAACGCGCGCGCGGTGATCATTTCAGCTACGTACAGACCGTCAGGACCGTAGCTTTCGCAAATCACGCGGAACGGCCAGTTGGTCACTCCCGCCATAGGCGAAAGCACCACCGGCGTCTCAACATGCACCGACCCTAAATCAACAGGCTTAATAACCGGAGGAACCGACGGCCTCACCGCGTCGGTACGCGGGTCGAGCACGTCGGATTCCTCGTAAGCAGTCACAATGCTATCTGGCATAAGAACGCTATGGTAACCAGTAACCAGTTTTAGTACAAGCCACCGGCTTCGGCGATCTTGACGGACTCAGGCCAAGCCTCGCCGCCCATCTCGACCGGTACCTGCGGGTAGCGCACATGCTTCTCGCCAATGCGTGCAGACACGTAATCGGCCACCTTGTCGAGTGCGACGCGCTCCTGCTGCATGGTGTCACGTTCACGAATGGTGACGGCCTGATCGTCGAGCGTATCGAAGTCGACGGTGATGCACAGCGGGGTGCCGATTTCGTCTTCGCGACGGTAGCGACGACCGATCGCACCGGCCTCGTCGTAGTCGATCATCCAATCGTGCTGACGCAGGTCGGCTGCCAGATCATGTGCCACGGTCTGCAGTTCCGGCTTCTTGCTCAACGGCAGCACTGCGGCCTTGACCGGAGCCAGGCGCGGATCAAGACGAAGCACGGTACGCTTGTCGACGCCGCCCTTGGTGTTCGGCGCCTCGTCAACGTCGTAGGCATCAACAAGGAAGGCCATGAGAGAGCGGGTCAGGCCTGCGGCCGGCTCGATGACGTACGGCACGTACTTTTCGCCGGTGGCCTGGTTGAAGTAGCTCAGGTCCTCGCCGGAATGCTTGGCATGTGCAGAAAGGTCGAAGTCAGTACGGTTGGCCACACCTTCGAGTTCACCCCAATCGGATCCTTGGAAGCCGAACTTGTATTCAATGTCGACGGTACGCTTCGAATAGTGGGCCAGCTTCTCCTTCGGATGCTCATAGTGGCGCAGGTTCTCCGGTTTCACGCCAAGATCGATGTACCACTGGGTGCGTGCGTCGATCCAGTACTGGTGCCATTCCTCATCGGTACCCGGAGCCACGAAGAATTCCATTTCCATCTGTTCGAACTCGCGGGTACGGAAGATGAAGTTGCCCGGGGTGATTTCATTACGGAAGGACTTGCCCATGTTGGCGATGCCGAACGGCGGCTTGGAACGAGAAGAGGTCATCACGTTCTTGAAGTCCACGAAAATGCCCTGCGCGGTTTCCGGACGCAGGTAGTGCAGCGAATTCTCGTCTTCGACCGGTCCGAGGTGGGTGCGCAGCATCATGTTGAAGTCGCGCGGTTCAGTCCAGTTGCCACGGGTGCCGCAATCCGGGCACACAATATCCTTGAGACCGTTTTCCGGCAGCTTGTCGCCATGCTTTTCGGCATAGGATTCCTCAAGCTTATCCGCACGGTGGCGCTTGTGGCAGTTGAGGCATTCGATCAGCGGATCGTTGAACACGGACACGTGGCCGGAAGCCACCCACACAGCCGGCGGAAGAATAATGGACGTGTCAACGCCCACCACGTCGCCACGGGTGACGACCATGGAACGCCACCATTCGCGCTTGATATTGTCTTTCAGCGCAACGCCGAGCGGACCGTAATCCCACGCGGAACGGGTTCCACCGTAGATTTCACCGGCGGGGAAAACAAAGCCACGACGCTTGGCGAGGGATACGACTTCATCGAGTTTGGATACAGCCACAATGCACCTTCTGGTTTGAACGGTTTGGGGTCTTTACAAGCGCAAAGCCTACCTTCACGCGGTGACAGAACGCCACCCAATTGGGTCGTATCTCGCCTGCGTATGGCAGATTCCACATCTCGACATGAGGCTTCTCGCTTATATATGGTAGGTCAAATAGTCAAACCGGCCATTTTCACACCCCCGATATGGCCTTTCTTCGGAGAGGACTGCCATATATAAGCGAGAAGCCTCCGTACAAACCCCATACACATATTTACATATCCATGGTTTAGCAGAATCTAAACAACAATAACTATGTAATTATCTGCTGTTTAAGATGGATCATAACCACAGATGTGAATCACCTCGAGCAAGGCATCCACGTCAGTAGTACAGTGTCAGGGCCTTTGTATAGGTTGGATACGTTATGTACATGCAGGGGGGCTTCCGACGAAAGTGGGAGCTGAGATAGGCGAATGCCTGACCCTTTGAACCTGTTGGTTAGGACCAACGTAGGGAGCAGACAATGAGCGATGACTCATTTTCGGCAACGTTGCGCGAACAGATTGCACAGGCAGTCAACAACGTACGAACGACCACGCCTTTGGCGCAGTCGTTCACCAATTTCGTCACGATGAATCTTGTGGCCAACGCACAGCTTGCCGCCGGAGGCACTGCCGCCATGAGCTTTCTACCGGACGATGTAATCGACACCGCGGAAATCGCAGGATCGAACTACATCAATGTGGGCACGTTGCTGCCGTTCTTCAAAGATGCGCTGCCGGAAATCGCCTACAAACTACACAAGAACGGCAAGACGTGGGTGCTTGACCCGGTCGCCGCGGGCATCGGAAAAACCCGTACCGCCATTCTCGAATCGTTCCGCACCTATCCGCCGACCATCGTGCGCGGCAATGCGAGCGAGATCATCGCACTCGATGCGATGTGGGGTCTTGCACAAAACGATTCCACCGTTCCCGGCACGCGTCCGGCAGGCGTGGAGGCTGTGGACGAGGTCGATGCAGCTGTTGACGCAGCCAAACGAGTGGCTCGTCATCTTGCCAAACACTCCCCCACCGGCGCCGGTGCGGTGGCCGTTTCCGGAGCAGTCGATCTGGTGACCAACGGCGAGCATGTGTTCCGTCTGCCAGGCGGCAGCGCGATGATGACGAAGATCATCGGCGCCGGCTGCTCACTTGGCGGCGTTACCGCAACATACTTGGCCGTAGCGGAACCGTTGGTAGCTGCGATTTCCGCTTCACTGCTGTACAACAGGGCTTCCGAAATCGCCGAAGCGAAATCTTCAGGCCCGGGGTCCTTCCAAGTAGCGCTGCTCGATGCGCTTTGGAACGTCACAGCCGAGGAAGTCGCCGCCTCCGAAATCATCGTCGACTAGACTTTGCCGAACCCTGCACACTATGCGGCATGTTATGCAGGGTTCGGCAATTGCGTATGCGGAGTATTTCAAAACTTCAGATCACAAGTAAGCAAGAGCAAGTAAGGAGTCATTCATGACCAGCACATTGCCACCGGTATTGAGCATCGCGGGATCGGATTCCTCCGGTGGTGCCGGCATTCAGGCGGATTTGAAAACCATGATCGCCAATGGCGTGTTCGGCATGACCGCCATCGCTGCACTGACCGCGCAGAACACCACAGGCGTGACTATGGTCACGAACACTCCTCCGGAAATGCTCGCCGCGCAAATCGACGCAGTATTTGAAGATATTCCGCCGGTCGCCGTGAAGATTGGCATGGTGTCGAGCGTGGAGCTCATCAACGTGATCGCCGACCGTCTGATTGCGCATGGTGCCACGAATATTGTGCTTGATCCGGTAATGGTGGCAACGTCCGGCGCGAAGCTTATCGAAGATGACGCGATTGCGGCACTGACTTCCAAGCTGTTCCCGCTGGCCACCGTCATCACGCCGAATATGCCGGAAACCCAGGCGCTGTGCGAGCTGGCCGTCGAACAGGGTGCCGACGCGATCGACTACGAGAATGGCGAGAGCATCTCCAGCGAGAACGACATGGTGACTGCAGGCCATATGCTCGCCGGCCATTTCGGCTGCGCGGTGCTCGTCAAGGGCGGTCATGGTACGCAGGATGCCAGTGATGTGCTCGTTGAGCCGAACGGCAAAGTCACCTGGTTCCGCGCGCGTCGTATCAACAATCCGAACACGCATGGCACCGGATGCACGCTGTCTTCGGCGATCGCGTCGCATCTGGCGCTTGGCGAAACATTGCCGGAAGCCGTCGACAGGGCAAAACTGTATCTGACGGGAGCCTTGGAGGCACAGCTTGACCTCGGTCACGGATCCGGACCGATGGATCACGCTTGGAAATGGCGCTGACAGCCAAATTCGCACCATCCAATCCAAGCCATATCAAGTCGATAGGAACGCAACGAAAGGAACGAACATGACCCTTGATCGCAATGCGGAAAAGCAGGAAGTGCCGATCAATCCGGAAACAGGCAAGCCGTATATCAACACGCTTGCCGCAGTCGCCATTTCCCCCGCTGGAGCAAGCCCTGAAAAGTCCACGTACGTGGCGCAGGCGGTCGACGTGATCCGCCAATCCGGATTGCCGAGCGAAACCAACGCCATGTTCACCAACATCGAAGGCGATATCGACGACGTGCTCAAGGTGATTCGTGACGCCACCCTGAAGCTGGCTGGCCAAGGCTATCGCACCGACGTGGTGATCCGTCTCGATATTCGTCCGGGTTTCGAAGGTCAGATTCACGCCAAGCAGGCGCTTGTGGATGAAATCCTGTCGGAATAAATCCGGCAATAGACTGTTATATCGTCGTAAAAAAAAAATCGAAAAGCGCGTCATCTATAAGAAATGGCGCGCTTTTCTTATTGATTCAGGTATAGTGTAGCGATCATGACTACGATGAAGGAAATTGCCGAAGCGGCAGGGGTGTCCATTTCCACCGTTTCCTTGGTACTTAACGGCAGAGATGAGGGACGTGTGAAAGCCCCGTTGGCCGCACTCATACGTGAGAAGGCGGACGAACTCGGCTACACGGTCAATCCTCTGGCGCGCAGCCTACGCACTTGCCGCACACGAATTCTCGGCTTCATCAGCGAGGAAGTCGCCACCACCCCGTATGCAGGCGGCATCATTCTGGGTGCGCAGGATGCGGCAAGCACCTACGGGTATATGATCATCACGGTCAGCACCGATGGCAAGGCAAGCGAAGAGAATGAAATCGCCACATTGAAACGGTATGGCGTGGATGGTTTCTTCTATTCGAAGATGTCGAACCGCATTGCAACCGTGCCCGCATCCCTCGATGATTATCCGGTAGTGATGGTGGATGCCACCGATGCCGACAACCAGATCCCCAGCATCGAGCCAGACGAATTCCAAATCGCCTACGATGCCACAAAACGGCTGATTCAAGCCGATTGCGAGAGGATCGCCTATATCGGATGTTCCGAAAACATGATTGCGCAGGATGGTCGTTTTGCCGGATATCAGGCAGCGTTGCAGGATTCCGGTTTTACCTACGATCCTTCGTTGGTATGCAATGTACTCCATAATGGCCCGGCGTTGCGCGCCGTCGACAAGCTGTTCGACGAACGCAATCCCGACGGTTTCTTCTGTTTCAACGATGCGCGCGCGTGGTATGTGTACGAATGCGCGGCACGCCGTGGACTGACTGTCGGCAAGGATATTTCCATCGTCGGCGTCGACAACCACCGCGTGTTTGCCGAAACGCTGGAACCGCAGTTGACCACAGTGGAGCTGCCCCACTATGAGATGGGTTATTGGGCTGCCTGCAAGCTGATTTCGCTGATCGAACGCAAGCCTGTCGACAGCTCGTCCTGGCCGAGCACCACCGCTCCCCTGCCACCGTTGGATTCGCCGATTCCCGCGAAGATCCATTGTGCGCTGATAGAAAAGGGATCAGTCCGAAGCTGATTTCCTTGATTTGAGATCATGCAAGAAGGTTTTTGACATGTCTGTTGCGACACGCCGAAGGCCTTCTTTTTTCATACCTCATTTCGGCTTAATTGCAACACTTCTGAGAAGCGTTGCAATTATTGACGTCAATCGATTGACGTCAATCGTTTGACACGCTATTATTTAACCATGTTCATTCACTTGGCACGGAAGCCGGGTGAATGACGGTACAACACAGCATCGGTCAAACAATGAAGTGCTGCGCGGTAGCGGCACCAACAAAGAGAAACAGAGAAAACAACATGGCAAGCAACACTCGATCTGCATGGAAGAATCCTTCCTACCTGCAGAGCTCCTTCGGCATCTTCATGTTCTTCTGCTCGTGGGGCATCTGGTGGTCCTTCTTCTCCCGCTGGCTCACCGACCCGACCCACGGCCTGGGCATGACCTCCGCAGAGCAGGGCCAGATCTACTCCATCAATTCCTTGGCAACCCTAGTCATCATGTTCGCCTATGGCGCCATCCAAGATCAACTGGGCATCAAGCGTAAGCTCGTGATCTTCGTCTCCGCCATCGCAGCGCTCGTCGGCCCGTTCGTACAGTTCGTGTATGCCCCGATGCTGACCGCCGGCGGCACCACCCGTTTCATCGGCGTGCTCATCGGCTCCATTGTGCTCTCCGCAGGCTTCATGGCCGGCTGCTCCCTGTTCGAAGCGCTCACCGAACGCTACTCCCGTAAGTTCGGCTTCGAATACGGCCAGTCCCGCGCTTGGGGCTCCTTCGGTTACGCCATCGTGGCACTATGCGCAGGCTTCCTGTTCAACATCAACCCACTGCTGAACTTCTGGGTCGGCTCTATCTGCGGCCTTGGCATGCTGTGCATCTACGCTTTCTGGGTTCCGGCCGAGCAGAAGGAAGAACTCAAGAAGGAAGCCGATCCGAACGCGGCTCCAACCAACCCATCCTTCAAAGAGATGATCTCCGTTCTGAAGATGCCGACCCTGTGGGTGCTCATCGTCTTCATGCTGTTCACCAACACCTTCTACACCGTGTTCGACCAGCAGATGTTCCCTAACTACTACGCTTCCCTCTTCTCCTCCACTGAAGTCGGCAACGCCACCTACGGCACCCTGAACTCCTTCCAGGTGTTCCTCGAGTCCGCCATGATGGGCGTCGTCCCGATCATCATGAAGAAGATCGGCGTTCGTAACTCCCTGCTGCTCGGCGCAACCGTGATGTTCCTGCGTATCGGACTGTGCGGCGTGTTCCACGATCCGGTCAGCGTCTCCATCGTCAAGCTGTTCCACTCGATCGAGGTTCCGCTATTCTGCCTACCGGCATTCCGCTACTTCACCCTGCACTTCGATACCAAGCTGTCGGCAACCCTGTACATGGTGGGCTTCCAGATCGCTTCCCAGATCGGACAGGTGATCTTCTCCACCCCGATGGGTGCTCTGCACGACGCCATGGGCGACCGTCCGACCTTCTTCACCATCTCCGGCATCGTGTTCGCCGCTCTGGTCTACGGCTTCTTCGTGATCAAGAAGGACGACCAGGAAGTCGGCGGTGATCCGTTCTACACCGATAAGCAGCTCAAGGCCCAAGCCGCAGCTGAAGCGAACGCCTGAGCGTACGCCAAAATCAGCAAGAACACAACTAAATCGTGCTGCTCGAAGCGTTTCACCCTTTTTCCGCTTCGGGCAGCATTCTTAAAAACTCTCACTTAAAAACTCAATACGCAACAATTCAACAATCGCAAGATTCAACAATCATTAAGAAAGGCTGTTCAACGATGACTGACTTCACTCCGGATGCACCCGTCCTCCACGAAATCAAGAACCACAGCGAAGCTCTGGCACAGGCGGAAGCAGGCGTTGCGGCCATGGCCGCCGAACGAAACAACCGCTGGTACCCGAAGTTCCACATCGCATCCAACGGCGGTTGGATCAACGATCCGAACGGCCTGTGCTTCTACAAGGGCCGTTGGCACGTCTTCTACCAGCTGCACCCGTATGGCACCCAGTGGGGCCCGATGCATTGGGGCCACGTCTCCTCCGCCGATATGGTCAATTGGAAGCGTGAACCGATTATGTTCGCCCCGTCTCTGGAAGAGGAAAAGGACGGCGTCTTCTCCGGTTCCGCAGTGATTGGCGACGACGGCGAACTCAAGTTCTACTACACCGGCCACCGTTGGGCCAACGGCAAGGACAACACTGGCGGCGACTGGCAGGTACAGATGCTCGCCGAACCAGACAACGATGAGCTGACCAGCGCCACCAAGCGCGGCATGATCATTGATTGCCCGACCGACAAGGTCAACCACCACTACCGAGATCCGAAGGTCTGGAAGACCGGCGACAAGTGGTACATGACCTTCGGTGTCTCCTCTGCCGAGAAGCGCGGCCAGATGTGGCTGTTCTCCTCCGATGACATGGTTCGTTGGACCTACGAACGCGTACTGTTCGAACACCCGGATCCGAACGTCTTCATGCTTGAATGCCCGGACTTCTTCCCGATCAAGGACGCCGAAGGCAACGAGAAGTGGGTTATCGGCTTCTCCGCCATGGGCACCAAGGCTTCCGGCTTCATGAACCGCAACGTTTCCAATGCCGGCTACATGATCGGCACATGGACTCCGGGTGAGGCGTTCCAGCCGGAAACCGAGTTCCGCTTGTGGGATTGCGGCCACAACTATTACGCTCCACAGTCGTTCAACGACGGCGAACGCCAAATCGTATACGGCTGGATGAGCCCGTTCGTTGAGCCGATTCCGATGCAGGATGACGGCTGGTGCGGCAACATGACCCTTCCACGTGAGATCACGCTGGGTGCCGACGGCGACCTGCACACTGCTCCAGTTGCCGAAATGAAGGGCTTGCGTGAAAACACCACCGATTTCGGCGCAATCTCACTGGGTGTCAATGGCGAGCAGACCATTGCTGATGATGCTGAAGCCGTGGAAATCGAAATGACCATCGATCTCAACGCCTCCACTGCGGAACGTGCTGGTCTGAAGATTCACGCGACTGAAGATGGCGCTTACACGTACGTTGCGTTCGACGATCAGATCGGTCGTATGGTGGTCGATCGTCAGGCCGCAGCCCAGGGTGATCGCGGCTACCGTACCGCCCCGCTTTCCACCGAGGAACTGGCTTCCGGCGAACTCAAGCTGCGCGTGTTTGTGGATCGCGGCTGCGTGGAAGTGTATGTGAACGACGGTCACCAGGCCATGAGCTCCTTCAGCTACGCTTCCGAAGGCCCGCGCGCCATCAAGCTTGTTGCCGAATCCGGCACGCTTGAGATCAAGTCCCTGAAGCTCCACACCATGAAGTCCATCGGACTGGAGTGAAGCTGATCCAGGGCAGTAGCAAGGGGTAAATAGTAAGGTGGGTTCCGTGTCAGGCAAGATGCGGAACCCACCTTGCGTTATGCCGCAAGTTGTGACTTACGTTTTGGTTTGAAAAACGATTTTCGTTTCAGAACGTGGTTTAGGGAGTGCTTTATACTAACACCCCGGTAATGAACTTTTCTGACCGGAACGCGGGCAGGCTCCTCACCTTACTGATTTCTCGCCACCGGTCACGTGCGCGCCCACTATGGCGCAGAAAGCAAGGTGAACGATGGCGGTTTCGCACGTTCAACACATACACTCTGAGCATGCTCAGTCAGTAATCTCACGATATTTCTCCACTGTTTTGAGTATCTGCAAGCGCCGCATTCCCACAGTCATCGCAGTAGTGTTGCTGTTAGTGATTTGGGAGGCGTGGGTTCGTATCGGCAATGTGCCCAGCACTATGATTGCCGCGCCGAGCGAAATCGCGCAGGCCACCGTCGAAACCTGGTCGACGTTATGGCCCGCCACCCAAGTTACCCTGATTGAAGGCACCGTCGGTTTTCTGTTCGCCGTACTGTTCGGCATTCTTATCGGCATATTGTTGTACTGTTCGCGCATTGCGAACGCCGCATTGTTCCCGTTGCTTTCGGCCGCGCAGACCATGCCGTTGATTTCCATCGCTCCCCTGTTCTTGATTTGGTTCGGTTTTGAAATTTCCGGAAAAATCGTGATCGTAACAGTATTCGGCTTATTCCCGATTGCAGTGCAGACGATTCGCGGTCTTGAAGCGGTCCCCCAGTTTTATTCGGATGTTGCGCTGACTTGTGGTGCCACGAAAGCGTGGACACTGTGGCATGTGAAGTTGCGTGTTGCCGCTCGTCAGATTTATGGCGGCATCCGCGTTTCCGGCGCATACATTTTCGCCACTGCCGCCACCGCAGAATATTTGGGCGCACGCAAGGGTCTTGGCATTTGGCTACAGGCCGCCTACAATTCGTTCCGCACGCCGCTGATCTTTGCGGCAACGCTTGTCATCATCGCCATCACCGGCATATTGATGATTGTGGTGAACCTGAGCGAACGCATATTGCTTGGCCCTGCCGACGCTGACGCCGATCCCGACGCGGACCAGTAAATCGCGCGCGTACCTCATTACGGCAATCACCCGCCTTTCCAAAAGCACGCGGCAATCCGCCACTCCGCATCATGCAGACGGTCACACTGACTGCATATAATAAAACCCGCTGTTAAGCCAATGTGTGGCAAACCGGCAATGTTCCACAGCCTTTCAACAGGCACCATAAGGAACGTCGGGGGCATTGGACGAGCGGGGGCCTTAGGCCCTTCGTATCGTTTTCTGCCCGAACTCCGCTCGCAGCACATCCCTAGAAAACGGTAGAGAAGATAGATTCAAGGGAAATCGCTTTATGAGCATCTTCAGCAGGCATGACGCCACCGCACATACTCACATCGCAGGTAAAATCATCGCACTCTTCAGCGCAATCGCCATGCTGTTCAGCGTCACCGCATGCGGGCAAAGCAACGATTCCGCAACAAGCGCAACAGACGGCAGCGGTCTGACCAAAGTGACCTTCATGCTGTCCTGGGCGCCCGACACCAATCATATCGGCGTATATGTGGCAAAAAACAAGGGCTATTTCAAAAAGGCAGGTCTTGACGTCAATATCGTGGCCGTGGCACAGGCCGGTGCCGAACAAGCTGTGAACAACGGCGTGGCCGACTTCGCATTGTCGAATCTCACCAACGTAGGCACGTATGCCATCAAGGGCGCAACCATCAAGCAGGTGCTGCAGGTGCAGCAGAAGCCAAGCGCCATCTGGTGTTCGCTCGCTTCCAACACTGAAATCAAATCTCCAAAGGATTTCGACGGCAAAACCTTCGCCACCTTCGGTTCCAACGAATCCGATGCGGTGATCCGCCGCATGATCCAGTTTGACGGCGGCAAGGGCGAATTCGACAAGGTGACCGTCGGCACATCCACGTTCCAAGCGCTTTCCAGCAAAAAGGCCGATTTCGGCGGCTTCTACGCCACTTGGGAGGGTGTGCAGGCTGACATGTACGGCCCGAAGCTCAACTGCTTTGCCGAACCGGATTACGGCGTTCCCGGCAATGCCGACACTATTGGCGTGATCACCAACGACAAGACGATTTCCAAGAATCCTGAGCTGGTGAAGAAGTTCGTGCAGGCCACCAAGAAGGGCTACGAGTACGCATATTCGAATCCTAACGATGCGGCGAAGATTCTTGTGGACGAGGCTCCCGATGCGAATCTTAAGCTCGATTTCGTCAAGAACAGCATGAAAACCATTGTGGATGGCCAGTATTGGGGCGATCCTGCCAAGATCAAGGACGGTTCGTTCACGTTCGGCACGAACGATGTTGAAGGCGCACAGCAGTATTTCGACTTCCTCGCGCAGGAAAACGCCTACACCGATTCGCATGACAAGGTGATTCATGACGCTCCGCAGGCCAAGGATCTCGCCACCGACGAGTTCCTGAAATAATCGGGTTTGAACGAATAGGTTTGTAACCCGTTTATGTGCGAATAATCGAAATATTGGAATACGGCATCCTGCATTTTTATTTCATGCCCAGCACTGCTTGCTCAGTACGGGTTGAACATGGTTTGTAGGATGCCGCACCTTTATGCGTTGCGCTTGGCTTCATTGCACGAGTTTGATTAAATAAAAATATGACACGACTGATTCTTGATGTGGACACCGGTATCGACGATGCGCTGGCGTTGGCGTATCTTGCGACGTTCGATACGGTTGACGTGCTTGGCGTGATCGGCACGTACGGCAACGTTTCTGTCGACACTGCGGTTCGCAATACTTCGTATGTGCTGGAACGGTTGGGGTTTCGGCACATACCGGTGATGCGCGGATCGTCGCATCCTTCGTGGGCTCGGTGTTTCATTCCGGATGCAGGTTGTGCGCAATTCCATGGCACGGACGGATTGGGAGGATTCGGCCCGGCTTGCGATAGTTCGTCTTCAGATAATGCTTTTTCAGATAATTTTGTGGGTAATTCCGGTTCTGATACTGTTTTTTCTCGTGATTATCGCAGTCTGATTTCCGTTGGCGGATATGCGTTGGATGATATTCATGCGAATCCTGCGGTTGATTCGTTTGAATTGTCGCTTACTACGGATTCGGCTTCTTCTATTCATGCTGATGATTCTTCCGCCGACTCGGTTTCCGAGGGCGTACAGTTCATTATTGATCAGGTTCGTGCTTATGGTTTCGACGTCACTGTGGTTGCGACTGGTCCGTTGACCGATATTGATGCTGCGATTGCGGCCGCTCCGGATATTGCGGGCAAACTCAAACTGGTGATGATGGGCGGCACGTTGACGCAGGAAGGCAACTGTTGGGATCTGACTGCGGAAACGAATATCATTCAGGATCCGGAAGCCGCGGATCGTGTGTTCCATTCCGGTGCAGACATCACTATGGTCGGTCTGGACGTGACACATCAATGTCTGATGGGTTCTGATACAACCCGTGCTTGGCGTGAAGCAGCAAATGCCGACACACTTGGTGATCCAGCCGGTAATTCGAATGCAGCTTCAGCTCGAACCTCAAGTTCGGACTCAGGCCCATCTGCTTCCGATGTGCGCGTATTCCTCGCTGGCATGGCTGATTTTTCCATTGCCGCGAATTACAAAGCCGATGCACGCCTGTTTTCTCAAGGCATGCCTTTGCATGATCCACTGGCCGCAGCTGTCGCCGTAGATCCGTCACTGGTGAACTGCATTGATCTGCCAATGAAAGTTGAACTCGAAACCGGCGATTTCCATGGCACGCGCGGCCGAACCATCGGAGACCCCGCCGGCCTGATCGACTCCAACGCCCCTCGTATCCACGTGGCCCTTCAAGTCGATTCCCATCGTTTCGTCTCTGACTTCACCACCCGCATAAAGTCTCTGTAGCAATACAAAACGGGGAGAGCCTTATGCTCTCCCCGCAGTGAACGCGATCAATTAGGCAACACTACTTTTTGACGCCACCGAAACGACGGTCGCGGTGAATGTAGTGATCGATCGAACGCCATAGCACGTCTCGACCGCAATCAGGGAACAGTTCCGGCACGAAATCGAGTTC
Source organism: Bifidobacterium sp. N4G05 (assembly GCF_002742445.1). Classification (GTDB taxonomy): domain Bacteria; phylum Actinomycetota; class Actinomycetes; order Actinomycetales; family Bifidobacteriaceae; genus Bifidobacterium; species Bifidobacterium hominis. Next base: position 268,986 of record NZ_NJNQ01000003.1, read on the forward strand.
GGCATACGCCGCTTCCCACGGCAGGAAGTTCGACGTGCGCTGTTCGCCGGAAGTACGAATCACCAAATCGCAATCAGGAATATCAGGATTGTACAGGTGTTCGGCAATCATTTTTTCCGTTACGCGATCGCCGGAGATCTTGCCGTCACGCACTTCCTTTGCGATTGCCGCGCAAGCATCCGCGATTTCGGCACGTCCGCCGTAATTCAGGCAGAACACCACGTCGATGGTCGTGTTGTTTTTGGTACGTTCCTGTGCTTTTTCCAATTCGTCGATAACGGATTTCCATAGTTTCGGACGGCGGCCGGCCCAGCGCACGCGCACGCCCCACTCGTTCATCTGTTCCACACGACGATGGATGATGTCACGCGAGAAGCCCATCAGGAAGCGCACTTCCTGCGGAGAACGCTTCCAGTTCTCCGTGGAGAACGTATATAGCGACAGGTAACGCACACCAGCTTCGATGGCACCTGCGATGGTGTCGAACACCACCGGTTCGGCAGCCTGATGTCCGTCAGTGCGAATCAGCCCACGCTGCTGCGCCCAACGACCATTGCCGTCCATAATCACGCCGATATGGCGCGGAACCTTGTTCTTCGGAAAATCGGGAATAATCGACGGGTCCGAAAATGGTGCCGCCGGAATGTCAAGGGACTTGTAATCCACGTTCTCAAAAGCCATACCCGCTAATCTAGCAAGCACATGGAACGAATCGGACGTTCCAAATAGTATTCACCCCATTTTTCCACCATTTGGCGGGTTTTCGGAAGCAATGCCGTACCGTCCAGCTCTCCCCAATCGCCGTCGACAAGCGCCTGCAACTGGCAGATCGCATTCCACGAAACGTCAAACGATTCACGAATATGATCGGTCGAACACATCAGACCACCCGCGGAAATCGAGAAGAACCATGGACGATCAGTAGAAATCGGATCCCTGCACACCACGCAGGCACGCAAACGTGGCGTCCAACCAGCAATTGCAAGAGCACGCATCACGTAGGAATCACCAATCGCAGCAGACTCATGTGCATGCTTGGAAAGGGCATTCAATGCTCCCAACACCAGCCGATACTGCGCCACGGAACGCTCATGCTCCGTCACCACAAGCTTGTCAGCCGTTTCGCAAATCACATTCGCCGCGGTATACGCCTTGAAATCGGTGCAGATGCCTCTCGCATACGCCGACACCGACTCGGCTTGGGAAATCACATCAAGCGAACGTCCTTCCGCAATAAGCAACGAGACGCGCATGAAAGGCTCCAAACGACCTCCGAAACGCGATTTGGTTCGGCGCACGCCTTTGGCGACGGCACGGATTTTGCCATGGTCGCGTGTCAGCAAAGTGACGATACGATCAGCTTCGCCAAGTTTGACGGTGCGCAAGACCACGCCCTCGTCCTGATACAGCGGCATTCACACGCCTCCTTTGCCTCGCCTCGTTTTCCCAACTGAACTATATATTTTCCGCACATTCTCGCGCCAGCCGCACTTTCCCGCGATATCAGTAAATAAACAATCCCCAGAACGCGAACACCAACAGCATATACAGCATGGTGACCGCCGTGATCCAAAACATCACACGTCCGAATCGCGTCGATGCGAGCACCGGCTGGCGGCCACTCACAATCGCGCCTATAGCCCCCTTACGCGGTGGCCATTGTGCAAGACCACGATTCGTCGCCTCCTCGATAAGACGCATGAATACGCGGGACCACGCCCACACCACGGCAACGCAAACCATTTGAATAACCGGCCAACTCCAATACATCATGCCCGGATTCTCGGCGGGAGCGCCACCCCACGCTAGCTTGACCACGCCCATAACCACTTCGCCCAATCCTGCACCAAACAGCACAAAAGTGGCCATGGTGGTCACGGCAAGCGTAATCAACGCGTTTTTGAACACAGGACTCAGCCCCAACACATATCGGCGTCGATGCACACGCGCCCAAATTTTACGTACAAGCACAATCAACCACAGCACGCCGATCACCAGCAGCAAAAGCACCATGCTGACATGCAACACCACTAGATAGATGGTCAGCCCACTATTCGATCGCAATTCCAACGGAACCGCGATCGACTGGTACAGGTTGGTGCCGGCCACACGTTCGCTGGTCTGCTCCAGTCCTTGCGTGGTACCGACGGCCCAACTGATCACATCATCCACGTAGGCGTCAGCGAACGGAGTACCGCTGTTGGCTTCGTCGCCGAGTCGGAGCACATGGTTGGCGATCGGATATGTGCGCACGGTCACGTCCCAATTGCCCGACTTATGCGCCATGTCGATGATTTCCTCCGTGCCTTCCACCTGCGCGGTCATCACGTCTTTGGTGCCGTACGCCACAAGCGTGGGAATGGAATAGGCTTGGGGATTCAACGTGTCGAGGTCGAGATTAGTCAGGCCGAACAATTTCGCATCGATGTTGAATGCGCGGCGCACGATGGACTGGTATCCATCATGCGCTCCGACCAGCGCGAAATCCTGCGCCGCAAGGAATCCCAACGAATATCGTGGCGAATACACCATTGGGCTCAACAGCACTTGGAACGCCACGTTAGGGTCTTGCCCAAGCAGATATGAGGAAATCCATGTGCTTTCGGAAGTCGCGTAAATGCCAACATTCGAAGCGTCAACGTTGTCGAGATCACGCAACATGTTGATGACCTGATCGTAGATGGCTGCGGATCCTGGATAGTCACGGGTCGCATCGTTGGTGGACCACACCGGCTTGTCAAGCACAGCCGTCACGAAACCCGCGGATGAGAGCGCAAATGCCATGTCTCCGAAGGAGCTGTCGCATGTGCCATAACCTGCTCCATGCATGAACACCACGCCAGGCCGATTATTCCCTGCACCTTTCGGCTCACGGATCAGCACTTTGATATGTTGGATCTCACCGGTTGACGGTTGCTTGGCGTCGATGGTGACATAGCGTTGCGTCACTTCGTAATCGCCTTGTTTGGCAAGGGTTTTGCCCGAAGGATTGCCGAAGGTCACGGACGTGTCGGACGTCAACGTTTCGATGGTTTGCCCGGTCGGCTCGTAATTCCATGATGATGCCGTCAGATTGGAGACCGATACCAGAATGCCCAACAATATGATGAAAATGGGCAGACTGACCATCAGTCGTTTGCTCCTCGTCCACTGACTGGATTGGATTTCCCCGTTGGACATGACTGACTGACGTTCCTGATCTGACACGCCGTTCATTGTACCGACCCCAGCTGAAATGACAATCAACAGCCAGCGAAATCAGCAGGAGGTCGATCACAATCTGTGATCGACCTCCTGTAATCAATGAATCAGAGCACTCAACGAATCAGCAATTACCCTGTGTCACCGGCACCACTACAGGGCCGGTGGCATTGACTGGCATCTGTCCGTCCGCTTCCATCTGTGCGGCAATTTCCTGCGCTTTGGCCAGCAACGTTTCCACAATCTGATCTTCGGGAACGGTCTGAATAACCTTGCCCTTGATGAAAATCTGCCCCTTGCCGTTGCCGGATGCCACACCCAGATCGGCTTCTCGTGCCTCACCTGGACCGTTCACGATACAACCCATCACGGCCACACGAATCGGCGCGGTCACGTCCTTCAATCCTTCGGTCACGGCATTGGCCAGCTGAATCACGTCAACCTGGGAACGGCCGCAGCTCGGGCAGGATATAATATCAAACTTACGCGGGCGCAATCCCATGTATTCCAGCAGTTTGCAGCCGACTTTCACTTCTTCGACGGGCGGTGCGGACAGTGAAACACGAATCGTATCTCCAATACCTTCAGCCAGCAGCGCACCGAATGCAAGACAGCTTTTGATCGTACCCTGCCATGCGGGACCCGCCTCGGTAACGCCGAGATGCAGCGGCCAATCGCCTTTGGACGCGAGCAGACGGTACGTCTCCACCATGGTGATCACATCATGATGTTTGACGGAAATCTTGAAATCATGGAAGCCGACGTCTTCAAACATGCGCGCTTCCTTCATGGCGGACGCAACCAACGCTTCCGGCGTCGGACCGCCATATTTTGCATACAGTTCCTTATCGAGCGAGCCCGCGTTCACGCCGATGCGCAACGAGATGCCCGCATCGGTGGCGGCCTTGCAGATGGAGGGACCAACCTCATCGAATTTACGGATGTTGCCCGGATTCACGCGTACCGCGGCACAGCCCGCATCGATAGCCTGAAACACGTATTTGCTTTGAAAATGAATATCGGCGATTACCGGGATCGGCGATTTCTTCACGATTTCCGGCAGCGCGTTGGCATCATCCTGGTTTGGCACGGCCACGCGCACGATGTCGCATCCGGCTGCGGTCAGTTGGGCAATCTGCTGCAATGTTGCGGGCACATTAGCGGTCAGCGTGTTGGTCATGGATTGCACCGAAATTGGCGCTCCCCCACCTACCGGCACCGATCCGACCATGATTCGGCGGGACTTGCGGCGCGGATGCAATGGGCTTTCGCTAATGGCTGCCTCACCGGTTTTACGGAACGGCTTTTCGATTTCTGGCATACGTCAAATCCTTGCAATAACAAGGCTCCCAACACGGGGAGCCTTGCGTCACTCACGTTTCGTTTGTTTGTCTTGTTTCGTTTTCCGTTACTTGTTTATCAGGTTGTCGGCACGATGGCGGGCTTCAAGCTCGAGTTGGCTCATTTCCTCCACGGAAGCGAACAACGGATTGCCACGCAGCTCCGCGTCCATTTCGTCCAACACTTCCCTGACGGTATCGACAATGCCGAGATACGGCAGACGATGTTCAAGGAAAGCATGGACGGCCTGTTCGTTGGCAGCGTTCAACACGGCCGTATGCTTTTCGGAAGCTTCCAGGCAGTGTCGAGCCAAGCTCACCGCGGGGAAAGCCTCATCGTCGAGCGGTTCGAACGTCCAGGTCGCGGCTTTTGTCCAATCGCATGCCGCCGCAATATTGCCAAGTCGTTCCGGAGCGGACAGTCCAAGCGCGATCGGCAGGCGCATGTCAGGCGGCGAAGCCTGCGCAATGGTGGCACCATCGCGGAATTCCACCATGGAGTGCACGATAGATTGCGGGTGCACGGTCACGTCAATGCGGCTCGGAGGCATGTCGAACAGACGACTCGCCTCAATGACTTCAAGTCCCTTGTTCATCAGTGTGGACGAGTTGATGGTCACCACCGGACCCATATTCCAAGTGGGGTGGTTCAACGCCTGTTCCGGTGTGATATCGGTCATCTGTTCGCGTTTCCAACCACGGAACGGCCCGCCCGAAGCGGTGACGACCAGTTTCGACACTTCACCATGTGTGCCTGAACGCAACGATTGCCAGATGGCGGAATGTTCGGAATCGACCGGATTGATCTGCTGGGCGCGCACTTGCGCGTCGAACAGCAAATGCCCGCCTGCCACTACGGATTCCTTGTTGGCGAGTGCCAGCTGCGATCCTGCCTGCAGTGCCGCGATGGAAGGCTCAAGTCCGATGGATCCGGTGATGCCGTTCAATACCACGTCGGCTCCGGATCCGGCCATGGCGACCACGGCCTCCGGTCCGGCTGTGATTCTCACATTGCCTGCACCAGCTTGCTCTAATGCCTCACGTAGTGCTTTTGCCGCGCTTTCTTTGAAAACAGCGACTTCTGAGACATGGAATTGTGCCGCCTGTTGGGCCAGAAGTTCCACGTGGGAGCCGCCTGCGGCAAGTCCGACCACGTTGAAGCGGTCGAGATGTCGGGAGATGACGTCAAGACCTTGGGTACCGATGGATCCGGTGGATCCGAGAATGACTACGGTTGAGGTTTGCATGGGTTATGCGTGTGCTCCGTATTGTTTTTGTTTGCTCGTGTGAACGTGAAAACAGGCTGACGGTCACGCCAGCCTGTTCAATGCGATTGCTTATTCAAAAGAGGGGAACGACAGGTCGGGAATGTCGACATCCAGATTGCTGTTGGTCGCTCCGAACATCGGATTGGTTGCCGGCTGAATTTCGTTCTTCTTCTCTTCCACTGTCGGCTTCGCCGGTTCAACGGGAGTTGCCGTTGTCGAGTGATCTGCAGAGGTTGCCGGTTCCGGCGTGAAGGAAGGTGGAACGGTCGGCAAGGTTCCGAGATCGATCGAGTCGGTGTTGATCTGCGGAAGGTTCGGCGTCGATAGGCTTGGCACGCGCGGGGTGAACGTGTCTTCAACCGGATCGGGAGCGTCGATGTTCTGGGCCATCTGCGCCAAGGCAGCCAACGAAGAATCGGGAGCGATATTGATGCCGTGAGACTCTTCCGGCTGATGCGCGACCGGAGTGTCTGGAATCACAGGAGCCGAAGGCTCGGACGGAGCATCATAGCTCGGCGCGTCATCATCGGAAAGCGGATTGAATGCTTCGGTTTCCGTTCCTGCGGAAGATGGCTCATCGGCAACCGCATTGGACGCTTGGAACAGGTGTGCCAACGACTGTTCCGGAGCCGCTGGAGCAATCGGAGCAGCCTGAGGTTCCGACGTTGCAGAAGCTGCCGGAGTTACCGGAGCCGGCGGAGTGCTGACGGTCGGCTGGAACACAGGCGGAACCACGGGAGCATACGTCGGCGCAGCGGTTTGAGCGGCCGGAATGCTCACCGGGGACGCTGCAGACGTGGTGAAAATCTCACGTTCCGCCTTATTCAAAGCATCGAAGGAGTCGGCGCCGTTTTGAACCTGAGCGGACTGCGCAGTAGGTTCTGCGGAAACGGCTGGAACGGTGAATAGCGGCGAAACCACCTGCGTCTCTTGAGATTCCAGACTTGTTGAGGACGGATTGACTGCGGCTATCGCGCTTGCGGAGGGCTCGCCCACGAAGTCGGCCACACGCGCATAGGATTCGAGTCTGGTCAGCAGCTGCACGCATTCGTTCAGGTAATAATCCACCTGACGCTCGTCATAGCCACGCTTGCCCTTGCGCTGGGTGAAGATCACATTCGCCACGGTCTGGGAGTTCAGATCGACGAGTTTCTTGGCATCGTCTTCCGATACTTCCTCAACGCCGAGCTCGCCAGCGGCCTTCGTCAGGCACTGATCGACGATGCGATCCACTTGCTTGCGGTCATAGCTCGGGTCCTTGCCTTCTCCTGGCTTGAAACGTTCGCCGTGCTCACGTTTGGAGTGGGTGTCAAGCTGACTGAACAGGGTTTCGGTCTGTGCCTTCCACGCCACGCGGCCATGCTGCGAGATCTCCCATGTGGTCTGCTTGTCTACCACGGCACGCTCCAGCCGGGCAAGGGCCGCGTCCACCTGAGCGATCATATAGCCGCCCTTGACCAAATCGAAAGAAACATTTTGAATATCATGCTGGGTGAGTTGCGCTCCCTCACCTTCGTATAGCATGTGCGCACGCTCAAGAAAAGCGTCCACCTGTTCGGAATCGTACCCCCACTTGCGCTTCGAAGTACGAGCGATCCCCGATGCGTTCCTCTCGGATTCAGGTTCCTGCGCCATTGGCTATCGACCTCCTACTGCACTACTCAACGCAACTACTCTACGTGATTGATTCGACGCGTGCCGCTTTCATGTGGAAAATTCAGCGAATTGACACTCAAAATCGCACCGTTTTTCACGCATTTGCCGTGAGAGGAACCCCTTATCTGACAACGCGACACACGTTGAAGCTGTCGCCGGCAACGAATACTGTACAGTAGAGCTTTGCGGGCGATTAGCTCAGTTGGTTAGAGCGCCACCTTTACACGGTGGATGTCGGGGGTTCGAGTCCCTCATCGCCCACCTTTCGTTTCCGCGGAAAATAAGCCGTTCCGACTCTTCTGATATTCCCAACTATCTCGCGTGCATGTCAGCCTCGCGTACACGTTCGAGAAGTCATGGCTTCCGTCAATGCTTTGTCAAAACCTCTGTCAACGCTACCGATTCATTCTTCGATGATGTTGCCTTCGGCGTCGATGCGAGGCGCGGTAACCGCAGCATAACCAAAAAGCAGCAATATGGAACGGCAGAATCCAACGCGATATACACGGTTATTACATTCGCTCAAATATGGAATTTCATGGAAACATCTTCTTCGACCGTTTCCACAAGCAAAAAGGCTTGGAATGGTGTGATTCCAAGCCTTTATATGAGCGTCCGACCTTGGCCAAGCGTGCCGAGGCGGGCAAAACGAATACGATCAGCGGCCTTTACCGAATGCACGCAGACGGATGCCGTTCCAGTCGCCGCTGACGGTCAGTGGCGTGGCTGCATTCATGCCGGCGGTCTTCGCGGCGGACTGCACGGTGCTTGAACTTGCCGCGCCCGGACGTCCCGGCTTCGGGGTGAGCACCCACAATGGACCGTCGCCTCCAAGGACCGCATACGCATCGACGATGGTGTCAGACAGTTCGTCTTCGTCATCGCCGTCGCGCCACCAGATAATCACGCCATCAACGGCGGAATCATAGTCCTCGTCGACCAGCTCCTCACCGGTCAGCTCCTCGATCTTGGCACGGATCGAGTCGTCCACATCATCGTCCCACAGCCATTCCTGTACCAGGTCGCCGGCGTGGAAACCGAATTCTTCAGCGTTATCAGATGCCGTTTGATTCACGTTCGTCAATATACCAACACTGCTCGAACATATACGTTACAAACCGTGAAATTGCTCACTTTGCGAGATTGTTTTTTCTTATATTTTGGAATGCGTCACTCTTCCGCAGAGCATTGCGGCAGTGATGCACCCTTGCCGTCTCGGATGGCGATCAGCGCATCGTATGCCTCCTGCAAAGTGGACGCTTTCACCACGTTCAAGCCTTCCGGAATATGGCCTACAACGCTGGAACAATTGGATTCCGGGGCGAGAAACCAGGTTGCGCCGTCGCGTTTCGCTCCGAGCATCTTCAAACGGATGCCTCCGATTTCGCCGACTTCACCTTTGTCGTTCATCGTGCCCGTTCCCGCGATGATCTTACCCCCGGAAAGTTTTTCACCGGTCACCTTGTCGATCAGACCAAGCGTGTACATCATGCCCGCCGAGGGCCCTCCGATGTCGTCCACATGCATGGACACTTTCATGCCGGACACGTCATAGCCATGCTCTTTCAGAAACTTTTTCGCCGCCGCGGTGGCGGAATCCTGCGATGACGTCATCTCCTTGTCGCTGGAATCCTTGTATTCCTCTGCGGTCTGCCCAACAGGAACCACCGCCTCCTGAGGCATCACCGTGGATTTCGAATCGGCCCACGCCACCAATGCCTGCGCGTTCGACACCGGGTATCCTGGCACACCTGAAGCATTGACCGTGACCAACAGCAGCTGGCCTGAGTCCTTATACGTTTTCACACCGGAAACGGCGACGACCTGCTTGCCGGAAACCTCCCCGAGCACATTCTGCGTCGGACCGGGCATCTGCACCACATATGCGCTGGGCATAATCAACACCAATACGCACAGTACCGCCACCACCGGCCCTGCAAGATAACGCCATGAACGCGCGGACAGCCAACCTTCCGCGTTTATCAGCCATCGTTTGACACGTCCCGGAGCACCGTTACGTGTGTTTTTGCCGTAAATTCGTCGTGTTTCCTTCATCTTGGGCATACCTCCCATAGCATAGTATGGAACCAACCAAACTTGAAAAAACGCTTAGGAAAAGGCAGGGCCGGCATGGACGAGAACGCGATCCGCCAATGGTTTATCGATTGTTTCGGACCAATTCAAGGCGAGATGGCATGGAACCAGTTTTCCAACATGCCGGAGGAGTTGCGCGACCAGCTGATGAGTCAGGATGTAAGCAAGCTTCCCAAACCGGCTGAAGTCAGGTCTATGATGCAGGCGTTCACCGCGGGCGGACTCAACACTTTCGGAGACATCCAGCACATTACCGAAGAAGGTCCAATCAACGTCAAATTGGCAAAATCATTGGCACTGCAGCAGACCAATGGCGAGGGATCTGAAACCAGCGTGAGCGCGGAATACGGAGAGATGGCCCGCCGCGCCATCAGCGAGGCGAATCTGTGGCTCGATACCGCCTGCGAGTTCAATCCAGCACAGGGCGAGACGCAGGTACTCACCCGCGCTGGATGGGTGGAAGGCTGCATCGATTCCTGGGCGCAGTTCGCATCTCCCATAGCCGAGTCGATGAGCGACGCACTGGCTTCGATTTTATCTCAGCGCTTTGGAGATTCGGAGTTTCATACAGAAGTTTCCGGCATTTTCGCTGGTCCGGTGCAGATTCCGATTCCTGATGACATGAAGGATCCGGCAAAGCTGATGCGTTTCGTCGGCAACACGTCGTTTGCCATGCAGTTGGGACGCGCCGCCGGTGATCTGTCACATGAGGTGCGCGGCAGTTTCGACCAAGGTATTTCGCTGCTGAAGAATCCGGCTGGAGGCCTGATTGTACAGAACGTCGTTGAATACGCCAAATCCTTGGAAATCGATGTGACCGAGGTGATGGGCTATCTTGCGTTGCAGGAGCTCGCCCATTCGCGCCTGTATGCTTCCGTGCCGTGGCTGATGCCACGCTTCGAGGCGCTGTTGGGCAAATATGCCCGTGGCACCAGCATCGATTTGGACGCCATGGAGGAGCAGATCCGCGATGCGCAGTCCGTCGACCCGGATTCCATGGCCGACGCGGTGAACATCACCAAGGTGGCGTTCCCCGACACGCCTGAACAACAGCAGGCCATGAAATCGCTGGAGAATCTGCTCGCCTTGGTCGAGGGCTGGGTAGACACCGTAGTGTGGCGCGCCGGCATGGCCCATATTCCGCATATCGAACAGCTTCGTGAGATGCTCCGCCGCGAGCGCGCCATCGGAGGTCCTGCGGAACGAACCTTCGAAAGCCTGATCGGCTTGCAATTGCGTCCGAAGCGCATGCGTGAAGCGGCCGCATTGTGGGATAACATCTGCGCCACGGAAGGCGCGCAGGCACGAGACGCGAAATGGTCGCATCCCGATCTGCTGCCGCAACTGCCGAATGATGACGATGGCAACGCCTCGCAATCGCAAAACAACGGATCGTCGGAAAGCACGGAAAATACGACGTTCGCCGCTTCCAATGCAACCGGCACGGCACCACAGCCCCTTGGCGACGCCGATGGCATGACCATCGATTGGGATGCCGAACTCAGCAAGCTGCTTGACGAGGAAGAGCACAAGGGCGGCGAATCCGATACCAATGGCGACGGCTCTGACGATTCCGCAGAATCCGGCAGCAACAACGAAACCGACGCCGAGTAATCGCGCTATTCCGTTAGCAGTATCAGCGGAAGAAGCGCGACACTCGTCGTGCCCTTTCGCCCTCATTGCCTTCACGGGTGCGCGCATATGAGACGTCCAACGTGTCCTCGGCGCGCGTCACGGCCACATACATGAGTCTGCGCTCCTCTTCAAGCACGTCGCCCTCCTGCGGCGCCCCATACGGTATGAGCCCTTCCGAGCAGCCGATGAGGAATACGTGTTTGAATTCCAGACCCTTGGATGCATGGATGGTGGAAATGGTCACGCCGCTAAGATCCGCACCGACGCCCAATGCCTCCAACATGGCCAATCTGGTTTGTACATCGTCGGAAAGCGCAGAATTCTGCCACCCGCTATCCCTGCGCACGCGATATCTCAGATGCTGTTTGCCCAATGCCTTGCACAGGATTTTCTGCTGCGCGTTGACTCTGGTGAGGATCGCGCAATCGGCCGTCGACTCCCCCGCATCCACCAGTTTACGAATACGTGCCGCTACGCCTTGCGCTTCTTCCCAATCATTGCCGTATATGGTTTCCACAACCCTCCGCCCTTTGCTCCTTTCAGAGCTAAGCTTCAGATAATCGGCCCGTTGCGGCGATGCGGCAAGTATACGATTGGCATAGTTGACGATCTGCGGCGTGGAACGGTAGTCATTGTTGAGGTTGATATCTGCGGTGAGCGGACCGAATTCCGAAGCGAAATTGAGCAGACTGTAACTGCTTGCGCCCGCGAACGAGTAAATGGTCTGCGCGGGATCTCCTACCACGCAGATGTTGCGGTTTGAGCCAAGCCATCGGGTGAGCAAGCGGTGTTGCAATGGCGAAACGTCCTGATATTCGTCGACGGTGAGCCATGCGATATTGGAACGGATGGCCGAGGCCACGTCATCATCGCTTTCCATCAAATGGCATACGATCAGCAGAATATCGTCGAAATCGATTTCGTTGCGATTTGTTTTTTCCGCTTCATACGCTTTGTATACATCTACGAATTGGCTTGGTTCAAGACCTGAAGGCGGCTGACGATGCGTTGCCGCGCAAACGCGCACGTAATCTTCCGGCGCGATTAGTGAGATTTTGCACCAGTTGATTTCCGTCTGCAAGTTGCGTATGGTGTCGTCATCCACCTGGAAGGTGGTGACGCGGCGTAGCGAACGCTCCACCAGTTCCCGTGGATTTCGACAGATGAATGGCATCGGCCCTTCGCACACGTCCGGCCAAACCTGACGAAGCTGGTGGAGGGCCGCGGAGTGGAAGGTCGCGGCTTTGACGTCGGCTGCGACATCAAGCTTCGACAGTCGGCTACGCATTTCCGCCGCTGCTTTGACGGAGAACGTGACCGCCATCGTGCTTCGCGGATTCCATGCTTTGGTGGCGCACGCATAGGCGATTCTACGGGTTACGGTTCGCGTTTTGCCAGCGCCAGCGCCAGCGATAATGCGCACCGGACCGTCCACTGCCGTGGCGGCAGCCCGTTGCGCGTCATCTAATCCGTCGAGAATCTCTTCCACTGTTGCACTCATGCGTTCCATTGTGGCAGATTGCCGTCATCGGCGCATGCGTTTTCACGAGATGTCATTGCATGTCTTGCCTGACTGCACCCAATATGCCCGTCATGACTGCGCAATATGATGCAACGTCGATTTAAGGGCGGTTTGCCGGCAGTTTTACGGGCAAGTCGGCGCATCTTCGCCCCTACTGTGTATTAAGGTTGGAATTGTGACCGAACGAAGCAAATTTATGATGGCTGCCCTGACCAGCGCGACAATGCCCAATGCCGCCATTGCCGGCACGCGAGCCAGCGAACAGACCAACTCGACCGACAAGGGGTATGGCGTCGACCACGCCGTGGTTCAGGATACGGCAGGCAAACTGTATGACGTGTTCGCATCCAATACGCCTGAAGGCCGCAAGCGTCTTGCCGGCCGTGTGCGTGCGGCTCAAACGTTGGCGCAAGCCCGCGAATTGGGTGGATTGGGGTTTGCTATCGATCACGTAGTGGCTTTTTCCAACGGAGATTTAAAGCATTCCGCCACTGGAGACACGTCCGTGCTCGTGTCCACCCACCATGTGGGCCAGGCACGACCGCTGGAACTGCTGACGTTGGATGATTGTTCCAGTGTGGGCACCGCTCTGGGTGCGATCCATCGACTTCGTCCTGATTTTCTTCAGGAAGCGGGTTATCCGGTGTTTGTCACTGACCAGATTCGCGCTCAGCTGACCGCTTGGATCAAACGGTTGCGCCAGGCCGGGCATGTTCCGCAGGAGATCACCACTAGCTGGGCGAATATTCTTGAGACCGACGGGCTATGGTCGTTCTCCACTTGCCCGGTGCATGGCGGGTTGCGCGACGGCGATCTGCTGTTTTCCGGTTCGTCCATCACCGCGGTCACGAATTGGCAGGACATGCAGGTAAACGATCCTGCTCGCGATTTGTCTTGGATTTTCGCCAAACTTGATGAGAATCACCGTAACGCCCTGCTTTCCGCATATGGTCGCATGTTGGGTAACCGTTTGGATGATCTGATTATGCTGCGCGCGAATCTGTGGCTGCAGATGGAACAGGTCGGCGATTTCATTTCCGCTTTGAACAAGGCGGACAACGCCAAGATCATGCAATTCAAGGCACAGGTGGAACGTTTGGCGCACCAGTTGGGTGTTGTCACGGCAAAGAATCGCGCACAAACCGAACCGAGGCAGGAATCCAAGGATCATCCCCAGCGCCCGCCGAGCACGATCACCGTAGGCACGTTACTGAACGAATCGGAGCGTCGCCGTAACGCGGCCGCACAGCAGAATAATTCCGACACGACCGGCGAACGTCACATCGACGCCGTAGACATGGATGATTCCACTGGAGATTTCGACGTGACCGGCTCCCAGCCGGTCCGCAAGACGAAGGAAATCGTCAACGACGCGACGGAAGCGTTCGCACCGGCCGGAACCCAGCAATCACAAGCACCGTCCGACAATACGAATGAGCGTGAGGCGACCCCGGTCAGTACCTTCATTCCGGAACGTTCCGCAAAAGAACGGCACGAATCCATGCCGTCAAGTTCCACCATGGTAATCAGCAGGCTGGGAACGGCCGACGACAACGACGATACGAACGAAGAATCGATTCCCGCATCGCATAGCGAGGCCGCAACAGTACTCATTCCACTGCTGGAACGAGATGAGGCGACCATGCAGAAAGCGCAGGCGCAGATCAATCAGTGGGAGGCGGAAGACGCCACCGATGAGAAGCCACGCGTAGAATAGGCACACATAACCCGTACATACATGTGCGCATGCATTGCGCATTATCACGAAGGAGCATCCATGGATATTGAACTCGGCATTCAGAATGTGGCCCGCACCGTCACCTTCAGCACCGAACAGAGCGCCGATGAGGTCAACACGGCCATCGCCGACGCCGTGGAGAACGGCAAGACCATCAATCTGACGGACGCCAAGGGCCGTCGCATTGTGGTGCCGGCAGGCTCGCTCGGCTACGCCATCATCGGTTCCGAAACCAAGCACGCCGTCGGTTTCGGCAACCTCTGATCCGTTCGCATCACCAGATTTCAGCTTCGAGCTGAAACACACGTTTTCGACGTAACAAGAAAAGCCAGACGTTCACGTCTGACTTTTCTATTTTGGGCGATCAACTCGTTCCTGGTTTCATATCGCGATTACGCATCGATGATTGCGTTTCGGTTTTTTATTTTCGCCTTCGACGATTATTTGCTCAAGTGAACGCCTCGATTGATGATTTCCTGAACCGTTTCATCATCGGTGAGGTTCTCCCCCAGCACGTTCGGCTTGCCTTTGCCGTGCCAGTCGGATCCACCGGTTACCAGCAGATCATGCTTGCCGGCAATGGCAAGCAGCCGCTCACGCTGCTCGGGTGGATTGCCGCGATGCCACACTTCCAAACCGTCCAACCCTTCGGTGATGAGAGATTCGATTTGCCGGTCAGTCAGCAGGGTCCGGTTACGCCGGGGGTCTCCGGCGTGGGCGATAACCGTCACCCCGCCCGCACCCTTGACCGCGGCCACCACGTCATGTGTGGTCGGCGATGGCGTGGGAATGTAATATTTCGACGTCGCGCTCACCGCGTCGGCGAACGCGTCGGATCGCGTTTCATACACGCCGGCAGCCACCAATGCGTCGGCGATATGCGGCCGACCGATCGTGGTGCGTTTGCCTTCACGCACCTGCGCGAGCACATCATCCCACGTAATCGGAAAATCCTGCGCCATCAGTTCGACCATGCGCTTGGTTCTACGCAGTCGCGCCTCGCGGGTGGACGCGAACATCTCGCTGATATTGGCGTTCAACGGATCATATTGGAACGCAAGCATATGCACGGACACATTGCCGTCGACGGCGGTGATTTCCGTGCCACGCAACAACGGCAATCCAATCTCCTGCGAAGCGGCCAACGCATCCTGCCAACCGGAGGTCGTGTCATGATCGGCAATCGCAACACCATGCAATCGCAATGATCGTGCCTCTTTCAGCAACACACGCGGCGTTTCCGTACCGTCGGAAAAAACGGTATGACAGTGAATGTCCCAACCTTCAGCGGGCGGTGCCGCAGTGCCTACGCGAATCATGTATCCATCGTAAGCTGTTCTTCGTCGCAACGCGGCACAATACCGCGTAAACTAGGCGATGACAACGTTTGTATTTTGATTCAAGGATGCATGATGAGCGATTTCCCCGGCGGACTGGTTGCCGAAGCCACTCTCGACGATGATTATACGAAACCGCGCGGCTGGCGTCACGGCGCCACTTGGACGTATCTGATTATGCTGGTCGCTTCGGCAGTCGCGCTGGTCGTATCGTTCGTGCTTTCCGCCGAGACACTGAAATTGGCTCGCAATCCCGGTCAAAAGCTCAGCTGTGATGTGAATGCCGTGATGTCGTGTTCCACGGTTGCGGAATCGTGGCAGGCTGAGATTGTGAAGTTCGCCGGTTTGAGTTTCCCGAATGCGTTCTTCGGTATCGCCGCGGAATCAGTGTTTGTAACGATTGCGGTGATTGGATTGATGAAGGTTGCCGTGCCTCGCTGGTTTGCGTTGTGCACATGGCTGGGTGGACTGGCCGCGCTGGCTTATTCGTATTGGCTGACCTCGCAGTCGCTGTTTGTGATCAACGCGCTATGCCCGTGGTGCCTGTGTCTGATGTTCTCCACTACCGTGCAGTTCATGGCGTTGTCTCATGCCACGACGGTGGTTCAGGGGATTCCGGCCAAAGGTGCGGGCGTACGCACTTACTACCGTCTTAATTACGATCTAATGGTCGATGCCGTATGGATTGTGGCATTGATCGTGATCATTCTCGTCAAGGATGGCCCGATGCTGTTCAGCTGACGTCAGCCAACAATCTATGCAATATCAAATATTTGCCTGAATACAAGAGAAGCCGACTGGAAACAGCCGGCTTCTCTTGTATTTATTTGCGGATTTCGGTTTCTCATATGAGATTCGCGCGAAAACCGTCTTACAGCAGTCTTACAGCAGTTCGATTTTTCCGACGATGGTGGCCGATCCGGTGAGTTTCACATCGTCGTCGGTCACGTCGACGCGCAAGGTGCCGCCACGTACGGTGATCGTCCAATGGTCGATGCCTGTTTTGGCACGCAGGGTGATGGCGGTGGCGCACAGGCCCGTACCGCACGACAGCGTTTCGCCGCAGCCGCGCTCGTTGACGCGCATGGTGGCGCTGCCCTCGTTGTCGCCTTCGCTTTGTTCGTCGATACGCACGAATTCAACGTTCTGGTCGCTTTCGATCTGGGGCGAGACGACCGGCTTGGTCACCAGATCAAGCTGTTCCACGGTCGGCAGGCTGGAGAACGCGTCTTCGATGACGGCGACCACATGCGGATTGCCCATGTCCACGAACGTGCCTCGCGCGGAACCCTTGGTTCCCGGAATCGTTACCTCGTAGAAGTCGAGGTCACCACGCTTCCACGCGCCCATTTCCACCTGGAACACGTCGTTGCCGAGGCCGGGCACATTGCCGAGCGACGTCAGCACTTTCACGCCGGCGCGCGTGCCAAGGCGGAATGGTTTGCCACCCGGCTGGTCGGCGATACCCTGGCGTTGCGCGAACAGGGTGATGGCTCGTGTGCCGTTGCCGCACATTTCGGCCAATGATCCGTCGGCGTTACGGTAGTCCATGAACCATTGCGCGTCCCCGGCAGCGCATTCGTCCACTTGGGCATCATTCAGGTCGGAAACGTCTTTCGGGTGGGCGAGACGAATCAGTCCGTCGCCGCCAATGCCGAAATGACGGTCGCACAGCATTCGCACTTCGTCGGCGGTCGGCTCATACGCTCCTTCGGGGTCAACATACACCACGAAATCGTTGCCTGTGGCGTGCGCTTTGTAAACAATGTTCGGAATGCTCATACCAATTCACTCTACACGCGGTAGGCTATTGGAGGCAGGCTAAGTCTGGCAATCGCAGGAGGAATCATGACTTCAACGGCACCAATCGGCGTATTCGACTCCGGTTTGGGAGGTATTTCCGTGGTCCGTGAGATCCGCCATAACATGCCGAATGAGCGTGTGCTCTATTTCGGCGACTCCGCAAACGCCCCATATGGCACGAAATCTCCGGAACAGGTGCGCGACCTGTCGAACACCATCGTGGAGCGTTTCGTGAAACAAGGTGTGAAAGCGGTGGTGATCGCCTGCAATACCGCAACTTCCGCAGCAGCCAACGAACTGCGCGACCGCTACGACATTCCGATCATCGGCATGGAACCGGCATTGAAAGTGGCATGCGACCGTGGTGAGGGCCATCGTCAGCGCGTGATCGTGGCCGCCACTCCCCTTACGTTGCGCGAGAAGAAATTCGCCGTGTTGATGGACCGGTTCAAAGCCGATCATACGATTTTTCCGGAACCATGCCCCGGTTTGGTGGAGATCGTCGAACATGGCCTGCTTGACAATCATGACACGGTGATGCGCACGTTGCATGAGTATTTCGACCAGTATGATTTGTCGACGATTGATTCGGTAGTGCTTGGCTGCACGCATTTCGTGTTCTATCGTGACTATTTCCGCGAATTGCTGCCGAGTTCAGCTGCGATCATCGACGGTAACGCCGGTACCGTGCGCCATCTTGGCGTGGTGCTCGAATCGTTGGGCAAACTTGCGCCGGACCATGCCGACGGCGGTATTGAACTTGCGAATTCAGACACTTGCGAACGAATTGCACGGTTAGCACAGTCGCTGCTCGATCGCTGATCGGCGAATGAGCGCAAATGTCCTCAATACGCGCGTAGAGTCAAGAAAACAGCAGCTTCAGAGAACGATGAAGTGGTGTTGGCCAAGGAATACGAGAAAGACGGCCGCGTGCTTATTCTCGCACCGGAAAGCCTGTATGGTTTAAGCACGTTGAGCAAGTCGTTCGAAGGTTTGGAACGCATGTACCGCGCGGGCCATGCGGCGGCCGAGGCCATTCCCTCATTCCTGGAAAGCTGAGGATGGCGTCCGCACACGCATTGGATGCGGACACGCCGTATTCATCGCCTGCGAGCTGTTCGTTTCCAAATTGAGACGTAACACGAAAATTTTATAAAGCTCCTATATTGTGTCCTATTGTTTTTCGCCGACATAATCGGCGGAAATGCCGACATTAAAGGAGAATGAAATGAAGAACAACGCGTTCCGTCGACTGCTGGCCATGGCCGCAGCGGGCGCCATGCTGACGTCGATCGCCGCATGCGGCTCGTCGTCCAGCGATGACACAGCCTCCAACGGCTCCGATAGCACCTCGCTGATTTCAGTGAACAACAGCGAACCGCAGAACGGCCTAATTCCAAGCGACACCAACGAAATGGGCGGCGGCAAAGTTATTCGATACCTGTTCGAAGGTCTGGTGAGCTTTGACGCAAAGGGCAAGCAACATCTCGAAGTCGCCGAGAGTATCACCCCGAACGAGGATGCCACCACGTACACAATCAAGTTGAAGAAAGGCTGGAAGTTCACCAACGGCGAGGCAGTAACCGCCCATTCCTTCGCCGACACCTGGAGTTTCGCCGCCAATGTGAAGAACGCGCAGAAGACCGCAAGCCGATTCTCCACCATCAAGGGCTATGACGAGCTGCAGGATCCGAACGTCGATCCGAAGGCCACACTTTCCGGTCTTTCCACCCCGGACGACTACACGCTGGTCGTCGAGCTGAACAAGCCTGATTCCGTATTCCCGACCAAGCTCGCGCACCAATCCATGTTCCCGCTGCCAAGCGTGGCATTTAAGGACATCAAGAAGTTCGGTCAGGCTCCGATTGGCAATGGTCCGTACAAGTTCAAGTCCTGGTCCCACGACAAGAACATCATCGTCGTACCAAACAAGGATTATAAGGGCAGCCGCAAGGTGTCCAACAAAGGCATCGAATACCGCGTCTACACGAATGAGGATTCCGCTTACTCCGACGTGCTGTCTGGCAACCTCGACGTGATGGATCAGATTCCACAGTCTGCGGTGAAGACCTTCCGTCAGGATTCCAGCGTGATCGCCTACAGCCAGGCAGGATCCTCGTTCCAGTCCTTCATCATTCCGGAACGTCTTGAGCATTTCGGCAACGACGAAGAAGGCCAGTTGCGTCGTCAGGCCATTTCCATGGCCATCGACCGCGACCAGATCGTCAAGAAGGTTTACAACAACACGAAGACCCCGACCACCGATTTCACTTCACCGCTCGTCCCCGAATATGTGAAGAAACTGGAACAGAACGGCAGCAACCTGAAATACAACGCTTCCAAGGCCAAGGAACTCTGGAAGAAAGCCAATGCCATCAAGCCATGGTCCGGCAACTTCCGAATCGCCTATAACGCCGATGGCGGCCATAAGGAATGGGTCGATGCCGTGTGCAACCAGATCAAGAACACACTCGACATCGACGCCGCTGGCGAGCCGTACGCCACGTTCAGCGACGTGCGTAACCAGGTGACCAACCGCACCATCAAAACCGCGTTCCGTGCCGGCTGGATGCTGGATTACCCGTCCGCTGAAGATTATCTCAATCCGCTATATGCCTCCAGCTCCGCTGACGGTCATGGTTCGAACGATGGTGATTACAAGAGCGCGGAATTCGACGAGCTCCTGAACGCCGCACTTGCCCAGACCGACGTAAAGAAGCGAACCGAGGACTTCACCAAGGCTCAGGAAGTGCTGGCCAAGGATCTTCCGGTGATTCCGCTGTGGAACGACAACGTCGCCGCCGTGTCCGCGACGAACGTGAAGAACGTGTCGTTCGATTACACCAATCTACCTACCTACAACACCATCACTAAGTGATGTTTCTGGACGGCGAACGAATGATTCGCCGTCCAGAAAGGGAGCTAAAGCACAGCGGGGTTCGAATCCTTCATGGATTCGAACCCCGCTGTGCTTTTGTGACTTGTTTTTGACGGTTTGCCGCTACAGTATCAACTCTGCACGTAGCTGCCCTTCGGAGACTTCCAACCGCAGTTCATCATCTCGCTATTGAATACCATCGCGCCTTCACCGTGCGCCGGAACGACGATCATACCGCCATCGCCATGATGACGGGCGACACCATCCAGCGCCGCCTTCGCAGCCTCGACCGGCTCCTCCTTGGCGTACAGAACGCGATCAGAAACCTGATGCGCAGCGACTTCCTTGACGAACGCCTCACCGATGCCGGTGCAGGAGATCGCGACGGAATCGTTGTTGGCATAGGTGCCACAGCCCGGCAGGGGCGAATCGCCGACGCGTCCCGGCATCTGGTTGGTGATGCCACCGGTGGAGGTGCCGGCAGCGATGTTGCCGAACGAGTCGCGGGCGACAGCGCCGATGGTGCCATGCTTCTCCCACTCATCGCCGTTGGATTGCGCCTCGCGCAAGGATTCCTGGCGTGCCGGAGTGATGAAATATTCGCTGTCGCACAGTTCGATTCCCCACTCCTTAAGCAAATCATTACCGGGCTTGGCAAACATGACATGCTTGGTCTTTTCCTTGATGGCACGCGCTACGTTGATCGGATTCTTAGACGTGGTCAGACCACACGCGGAACCGACCTCGCCATCGACACCGGTCATCAGGCAGGAATCCATGGATACGATGCCTTCGCTCGTCAATGCAGCACCACGACCAGCGTTGAACTCCGGAGCATCCTCCATAACACGGATAGCCGCGCACACGGCATCCTCCGCCGGCGCACCCTGCTCCAGCAGCGCATAGCCAGCTTCAAGAGCCCTGTTCAAATCCTGCTCCACCTGGGCACGACGTTCCGGCGTATCCTTTTTGCCACGATTGCCGGCACCCGCGTGAATCACCAGCAGAATCCCGTCCGGATCAGCTTGGGCGATGTGGACCGTCGACTGAGGCAGTGCAGCTTCGTTCATTGATATCTTCTCCACTCCATTTTTATTGATTGTTCGCAGATATCTTACGTCGTTCTTCGCTAAGAAATGACCGAATACGCAGAAATACGTCAATTAGACCGCGTAAAGTCAATTGAACCCGCAAAAGGGACGGACGGCGAAAGGACGGGGCGCATATGGCTCACAGGACGGCAATGATCGACGTCGGCGGCGGTTTCCGCGCGATCTACGGTGCGGGCGTGATGGACCGCATGCTTGAGGACGGCATCAGCGTCGACCATTGCTACGGCGTTTCCGCAGGCAGCGCCAACATGGTCTCGTTCATCGCGAAGCAGCACGGGCGCAACCACACGTTCTACACGCAGTACGCGTTCCGCAAGGAGTACGCGAGCTTCGACAGCTACGTCAAGAACCATAATTTCGCCAACCTCGACTACGTGTATAGCACGCTCAGCAATCATGATGGTGAAAATCCGGTTGACTACGCGGCTTTCGAAGCCAACCCGACCGATTTCACCGTGGTTGCGTGCAACGCCGAAGACGGCTCCACGAAGTATTTCAGCAAGTCCGACGTGAGCTACGACAATTTCGATATCATGAAGGCGTCATCAGCAGTGCCGGTAGCTTGCGAACCGTATGCGATCGATGGCGTCCCCTATTACGACGGCGGCATCGCCGATCCGATTCCGGTGCAGAAGGCCATCGATGACGGCTACGACCGTATCGTGGTGATACTCACCCGCCCGAAAGACACCGTACGCGAACAGAAGAGGGACATCGGCCCGGCCAGGATTTTGAAGCGCAGCCACCCCGAAGCCGCGGAAAAACTGCTCAACCGTTATCAGAAGTACAACGACGAAGTGGCGCTGGCCAAGGAATACGAGCAGGACGGCCGCGTGCTCATCCTCGCGCCGGAAAGCCTGTACGGCCTGAACACGTTGAGCAAGTCGTTCGAAGGTTTGGAACGCATGTACCGCGCGGGCTATGCGGCAGCCGAGGCCATTCCCGCATTCCTAAAAAGTTGAGCACTACCCTTATATGAACACTCCAGCCGATAGCAACACGCGCGAAAACGCCAACACGAACACCGACATCAGCATCACCGCGAATGCCACGGGATTCAGCACGAAAACACTGAACCCGCAGATTCTCGTGACCTTGTGGAATGTGGAACGTTTGGGTTCGTTCTCCGCGGTCGCGCGCGAAACCGGCTGGTCGCAACCGGCCATCAGCCAACAGATCCGCAAGGTCGAACGCGAACTTGACGCAAAACTCGTGCAGCGCACGTCGCATGGGGTGGGATTAACGCCGATCGGCCGTATTCTGGCACGCCACGGGCAGCTCATCGACAATCGTGTTACGCAGGCCGTCAAAGATGTGGAGGAATACCAGCGCAACGGATCGACGCATATTCGCCTAGTCGCTCCCCCATCGGTATGCTCGTCGTTCGTGGCGCGCGTACTCGTGCATATCAGCAAAACGTCCGACATTCGCGTGAGCCTCATGCAGATGGAGCCGCCTGAGGCCATGGACGCGTTGGAACAGGGGCTTGCCGATTGCGCGATCATCTTCCAATACAATTCACTGCCCGCCTTAGTTGGTCCGGACGATTTGGAAGTCTCCCCCTTCGGTATCGATCCGCTGATGCTGCTGATCGGCGCGAACAACACGATCGCACGCCAGTATGAAAGCTCGCATCTGCCGGTCCAGCTGGTTTCGGCACGCGGCGAACAGTGGATCGCCGGCTGTGAGACCTGTCAGGCGAATCTGGTGTCGTTGGCGCATGCCGCCGGTTTCACGCCGGAGATTACGCATTCGACCGATGATTTTTGGGCAACGCAGAATCTTGTGGAAGTCGGCATGGGCGTCTCGATCGTATCCCGTTTAGCCACAACCGCTGGAATGCAGTCCAATCTGGCCGCACTGCCGATTGCCGACAACAACGCATTCCGTACCGTCTGTTTCGTCACAAGAAAAGCTGACGACCGACCGTCAGTGGCCCGCGTCAAAGACGAAATCGAAAAGGCGTCACATCAGTATTTGGAAAGCATCTGATTCGCTTCTGATTCCCTGATTGCGGAATGCTGATGCGAGCGAATGTTTCTTGTATTTTTCAGCATCGACATGATCAGATTAATAATTGAATAGCAAAAGCATCTGATATAAGAAAACTTCATAACCATCTCTGCTTTCAGCACAAGAACACACTGTTCTTTCACCCAACGCGTACGTCATGCTGGAACCATGGAAGAAATCATGGATATCAAGCATCGTACCGATTCCGGCTTTAACGCCGACGCCATCGACCACACCACCGCAGCCGACCTTGCCGAAGTCGGCTCCGACAAGTGGACACGCTACCCCGGCTGCATCGGCGCGTTCATCGCCGAAATGGACTACGGCCTAGCACCCTGCATTCAGGAAGCCATCGACAACGCTTGTGACCATTGCAAACTCGGCTACATTCCCGAACCTTGGAAACAACGCGTGGCAGAGGCATGCGCAGGCTGGCAGCGCACACATTACGGCTGGGATGTGGATCCCAGTATCATTCGCGTGGTTCCCGACGTGCTTGAGGCATACGAGGTCTTCCTGCGCGAACTAGTCGGCGCAGGCAACAGCGTGATCGTGCCGACACCTGCCTACATGCCGTTCCTAAGCGTGCCGAAACTCTATGACGTCAATGTGATCGAAATCGAAATGCTGCAAAGCAGCGACGCCGAAACCGGTGAGGCGCAGTGGCTGTTCGATTTCGACGCCATTGAACGCGCGTTTGCGGCCGGATGCCATGCGTTCGTGCTCTGCAACCCGCACAACCCGATCGGCAAAGTGCTCACCTTGGAAGAGGAGCTGCGTCTGAGCGATCTTGCGGCACAGTATGACGTGCGTATTTTCAATGATGAGATTCATGCGCCGTTCGTGTTTGAGGGCAAGCACATTCCGTTCCCCACCATCAGCGAGCAGGCCGCATTACAGTCGATGACCGCTACCAGCGCGTCGAAATCGTTCAATATTCCGGGCACGAAGTGCGCGCAGGTGCTGCTTACCAATCCTGCGGATCGTGACATGTGGGCGGTCAAGGCGGAGTGGAGCGAACATCAGACCGCCACCATCGGCGCAATCGCCACCACCACCGCATATAACGAAGGTGATCCGTGGTTCCAGGACGCGTTCGCCTACGTGCGTAGGAATATTGCCCTGTTCGATGAGCAGATGCGTGAGCGGTTCGCCGGAATCGGCTATATCAAACCGCAGGGCACATATATCGCATGGCTTGATTTCTCGCCGCTTGGCATCGAAGACCCGGCCACATACTTCCTTGAGAAAGCGCAAGTGGCGCTAACCGATGGACGCTCATGCGGCGAGGCAGGTGTCGGATGCGTGCGTGTGAACGTGGCAATGCCCTATCCGCTGCTGGTTGAATGCTTGGACCGAATGTTCAACGCATTGCACGCCGACGGATTATTGTAGGCTTCGCCACATATTCAGTGTTTTCCTCAACCAACGGCAGCATAACGGTGAACGCCCCGCGTTAGAACGAGAAGGCTTATAAATCAGTTTGCTTTAAGCAATACCCCAAGAGTGCGGAACACTCTTGGGGTATTTTCATCAGGCGGGAACCCCGACAAACATGTTCAAGTAAACAAAATCCCGGCAGCCAAAAGCAACCGGGACAATGCTCAAGCGTCAACGAGATCGCGCGCTATCGCATGGCGTATCACGTCATCACGCCCAACGCCCAACCGCCTAGCTTTCGCGTCAACCAACGCCAACATGTCCGCGGAAACACCCAACGAGACACTATCGGGATAATCGGCGTCCACTGGGAAAATAGGACCATGCATCACGGGTCCCTTACTTCCACCGTAATCGCCACGTTCGGCGGCTTCGCCCCAACGATCAAACTCGGCATCACTAATCACAACACACCTCCTACTCGGTAACTTCACGCAAAAACTTAGCCGTGGCCGGCATAGCATGGAATATAACCCAATGGTCAACGTCGTTTCAATCCACGCTCTCCGTGAGGAGAGCGACCCGGTCACGCTTCGCTTGACCAAACGGTCCAAAAATTTCAATCCACACTCCCCTTGCGGGGAGTGACCCGGAATCCGCAGACCAAGGACTTGGACGTCAGGATTTCAATCCACACTCCCCTTGCGGGGAGTGACTTCGGCTCACGGTTTGAGTCTTCCTGATGTTGACCGTATTTCAATCCACACTCCCCTTGCGGGGAGTGACGGCCGGGGCGTTTGACGAGCGCCTGCATCGATTTATTTCAATCCACGCTCTCCGTGAGGAGAGCGACCCGTCTACGTGCGTAATCCGAAGCCCGACAAGGTATGATTTCAATCCACGCTCTCCGTGAGGAGAGCGACGACACATGGGACGGAGCCGAGACCTTCGACCGAATTTCAATCCACGCTCTCCGTGAGGAGAGCGACCCACTGGACTTGCCGACCGATTTGGCTCCGTCGAATTTCAATCCACGCTCTCCATGAGGAGAGCGACGCGGTTGGCCGGATCGTTCCTGAGGTTCGAGCAATTTCAATCCACGCTCTCCATGAGGAGAGCGACTCTGCGCGGTCACGTCGATCGTGTCGTACAGCCAATTTCAATCCACGCTCTCCATGAGGAGAGCGACTTGCGGAGCCACCGCGCCGTGCGTGGCGTATCGATTTCAATCCACGCTCTCCATGAGGAGAGCGACCAGCGTCTTTCGAACCATCGACTCCCACGCATGGTAATTTCAATCCACGCTCTCCATGAGGAGAGCGACTCGCCGCCGATGGCGATTGGCGCGATGGTGACGTTATTTCAATCCACGCTCTCCATGAGGAGAGCGACCGGCCGGTATGGCGTGTAGGCGGTGGCCCATTTACGATTTCAATCCACGCTCTCCATGAGGAGAGCGACTCAACGCCGATGACCTGTGGGTGGCTGACCTGCAGATTTCAATCCACGCTCTCCATGAGGAGAGCGACCGAAGAGGAACGGCAGACCGAAACCGTAGACGATATTTCAATCCACGCTCTCCATGAGGAGAGCGACCTCTATATCCAGCATGCCGATTGGGACGATCCATTATTTCAATCCACGCTCTCCATGAGGAGAGCGACTAAGGACAAGGCGAGCTTCCAGCCGGTCGGCGTTATTTCAATCCACGCTCTCCATGAGGAGAGCGACTTCACGGTCTGGCCGTTGGAATTGATGTCGTATGTATTTCAATCCACGCTCTCCATGAGGAGAGCGACGCGTCGCCCCAGTCGAACACCACGTCGGACTTCGAATTTCAATCCACGCTCTCCATGAGGAGAGCGACATCAATTGAATTAGACAATGCTTTAAGATTCATATTTCAATCCACGCTCTCCATGAGGAGAGCGACAGTCGGAGGCATACAGCATGTCACCGGCAAGTTATTTCAATCCACGCTCTCCATGAGGAGAGCGACATGTGAGCGCAAAACCATACAGCGTACCGAATGTATTTCAATCCACGCTCTCCATGAGGAGAGCGACCCGTTATGGTGCCGTCATTGTTGGCGATGCCCGCCATTTCAATCCACGCTCTCCATGAGGAGAGCGACCAAGACCGGTAATGAGCTGGTGGAATTAACCGTGTTATTTCAATCCACGCTCTCCATGAGGAGAGCGACAGGTCGCTGTAGTTGGCGGTGTCGCTGCCGGCGAATTTCAATCCACGCTCTCCATGAGGAGAGCGACTAGCGAGACCGTCTTTTTGGTGGCGCGCGTGGTATTTCAATCCACGCTCTCCATGAGGAGAGCGACCGAAAAGTTCCTCAAAGGCAAACGCTCCCGCAGATTTCAATCCACGCTCTCCATGAGGAGAGCGACAGAGTGGGGTGTGCGTCTTGGACACCACCAAAGAAATTTCAATCCACGCTCTCCATGAGGAGAGCGACTCGGCCCGCCGGCCGCTTTTGTGCAGCCAACGGAAATTTCAATCCACGCTCTCCATGAGGAGAGCGACGCAATCATTGTGGACCGGCATCATGGCCGTCGTATTTCAATCCACGCTCTCCATGAGGAGAGCGACAGTTCGAGGATGTCGCATACGTCCTTGGCGACATTTCAATCCACGCTCTCCATGAGGAGAGCGACATGCTATGTCGTGGGTGACTCCATGGCGTGACTCATTTCAATCCACGCTCTCCATGAGGAGAGCGACCAGCTGGCGCAAGCCACGGCGCAAGGCGATTATGAATTTCAATCCACGCTCTCCATGAGGAGAGCGACTCCAGCACGATATCCAGCTCGGCAACGCCTACGTGATTTCAATCCACGCTCTCCATGAGGAGAGCGACCCGTTTTATGGTCACGTCCGGCAATATTGGCGGTGTATTTCAATCCACGCTCTCCATGAGGAGAGCGACCTACGCGCGCTTCGGCATATGGATATCCGTATCCATTTCAATCCACGCTCTCCATGAGGAGAGCGACCAGATTTGATGGCAATGAGTAATTTCACGTACTGATTTCAATCCACGCTCTCCATGAGGAGAGCGACATTGTGTGGCCGCGAACTGCGATTTGTGGCCAACATTTCAATCCACGCTCTCCATGAGGAGAGCGACGGCAACACGGCCACGCCAGTGGTCAACACTTGATTTCAATCCACGCTCTCCATGAGGAGAGCGACCGGACTCCCACACGGTCACGGCCTCGGGGTCGATATTTCAATCCACGCTCTCCATGAGGAGAGCGACCGGCCATGTTGGCGCGCCGGCTGCTGTCCCAGTCATTTCAATCCACGCTCTCCATGAGGAGAGCGACAAGGCAACACGGCCACGCCAGTGGTCAACACTTGATTTCAATCCACGCTCTCCATGAGGAGAGCGACTCGGCATCTTCAGCTCGGCCGCGAACGGTGCCAGATTTCAATCCACGCTCTCCATGAGGAGAGCGACTAATAATCAAGTTTGGCGTGTCGCACACTAGACTGATTTCAATCCACGCTCTCCATGAGGAGAGCGACTGATACCACCGCCATGCTGTCCAAACTGGTGGAATTTCAATCCACGCTCTCCATGAGGAGAGCGACCGGTCGATGTCGAGCCGCAGCCGGCCGACGTGAGATTTCAATCCACGCTCTCCATGAGGAGAGCGACCAATGCAATGCTCATGCCAATCATGATACTACGATTTCAATCCACGCTCTCCATGAGGAGAGCGACTGGCATTGGCGACTGTCTTGTCCGAGAGCAGGTCGATTTCAATCCACGCTCTCCATGAGGAGAGCGACCCGTATTCTTGTGGATATCCTGCATAGTCTTCCGCATTTCAATCCACGCTCTCCATGAGGAGAGCGACCTGCACTTGAGCACTCAATATTATCCGATTTTCGACATTTCAATCCACGCTCTCCATGAGGAGAGCGACATGTTCGTCTTTTATTTGGGGCGTACCATGCGAATTTCAATCCACGCTCTCCATGAGGAGAGCGACGGAAATCCTCACCGCACTTGGAGCGGACAACGTAATTTCAATCCACGCTCTCCATGAGGAGAGCGACGGCTATTACTTTTACACAATGGATTGACCAGACGAATTTCAATCCACGCTCTCCATGAGGAGAGCGACTACCGGGCGCTGGGGTTCAGGGTACGGCCTTCCATATTTCAATCCACGCTCTCCATGAGGAGAGCGACTACACCACACGTCGATAGGTTCCGACGATATGGCATTTCAATCCACGCTCTCCATGAGGAGAGCGACTTGATGCGTTTTGGGCATGGTGGGCGTATGTCCAAATTTCAATCCACGCTCTCCATGAGGAGAGCGACCTTTTCGGTCGCTCTCCTCATGGAGAGCGTGGATTATTTCAATCCACGCTCTCCATGAGGAGAGCGACAGTGCAGCTGGACATTTTTGTCCGCTTTTTGAGACGCAAGCCAGCTGCCTAGCTTTAAGCATATCAAACAACACCGCCGATACGACGAACAACATGTCTAAAACGAGCAACTGGCTTTCTATCTCATTTTAATGTCCATTATTTAGTTTTCAAACGCCCCACGAAAATCACAATTCGGATTTCGATAGTTTTTCAGGTGCGAAAGACGTCCCTTATCATGAGCGCTTCCACTTCGCACAAACACCATTCCAAGACCGGCCACCTTGCCGAAAACACAATACTGCTGGCTAGAAAACACACTCTGAATACCGGACGGCACACTCAAACACTCAACCCAGCATACCCCACACCATATCGTTATGGCACCATACCATTTTACCTGTGCTATATCATCATCACATCATTAACCGGCAAACTCCGTTCACGTCCATAATGCTCAATCCTATCCGCATATCGAGCGCCAAGTTTATAAAAGCGCAGGCTGTCCTCATCGGTATTGGCAATCTTCAGCAAATCGTGCACCAACACCAGATAATCGGAAGGATTCACCGAGCATTCGAAAACACTGTTCTGCACACGCTGTCCGTATTTCATACATGTCTTCGCCACCAAACGAAGACGACGCTTCCCCTCAGGGGTTTCCGTACTCACATCGTACGCAACCACAACCATCATGGTTTTTCACCTCCAATAACGTATCACCACGAATCATCGCATACCGCCACACACAGCTACACACCTTTTACTTCCACATAAATGGCGGGTAATCATCAAGATCACCCCGCAACGATCGAGCTAGCAGCAACGCTTGCACATACGGAACCAATCCCCACGAAATTTTTTCTTGCAGGAACGGATGAAGAATCTGATCACTCTTCTTTTTCTGCCACGCCGTAAGCACTTTCTTCCGCCCGGAATCAGACAGCAGCACACCGCCATTCTCCCGTATTTCAAAATCCCCCGACTTAACAGCACCTGTATTAACCAATGTCAGCACAAAGCGGTCAGCCAACACCGGGCGAAACTCTTCAACCAGATCCAATGCCAGAGAGGCTCTCCCAGGCCGATCCGTATGCATAAAACCAACATACGGATCCAACCCCACGCCTTGCAAAGCCGCAATGCAATCATTCGTCAATATGGAGTAACAAAAAGATAACAATGCATTTAGTCTGTCCAGCGGAGGCCTCCTCGACCTACTGGTGAAAAAGAAATCATCTTTATTCTTCAGAACCAAATCGTCAAAAGCGTAGAAATAATCTTTGGCAGCAAGCCCTTCGACACCCCTCAACTCATCAACCGTCAAACTTTTCCGAGCTTCTAACAATGCCACAGACAATTTGCCGCTCTGCTCGGCAAGTCGATCGATATTCACCCGCAAAGCATGATCACGTTTCGTGCGTTCGAGCACCCATTTCGCATTGTAAAGTTTTCCAACAATGAAAGATTTCGCGTAACACAAAGATTTTTGTTCGTCATCCGCGACTCGAAATTGTTCACGGCGAAGTAGCACATTACGATTCTCCTCCCCTAACACGGAACAGTAATAATGACCTCTCGGTGAATAGAATGCCATAGAAACACCCAGTTTGCCGCAGCGCCCCATAAGAGCAGGCGAAGCACCCTTATACGAGAAACACATGATTCCTTCAATTGACCGTAATGGCACTTTCGCCAAGGTTTTGTCATTCTGATAAATCACAACATTATCGTTCTCCAAAGCAAGATAGGCATCTTCCGTCATCACAAACAGCGTGTTTAACAGCTGCTTCATCACTCCCCGCTTTCCTTGAGCCGTTCTTCGATATATGCTTTTGCCGATTTCACCTTCCGTAATTCAGGCAGGCACAAATCCCGTAGAGAACATGACAAACACGATCTGGTCTGTTTCACTTTGGGAGTCCATCCGCGGAAGAAAAGATCATGCATTTGCAAGAAGTCAGCTTCGACCATGCGGCGAAGATCTTCGTCCAATTTTACCCGCTCACGACGTTTTGTCTGCCGATAGAACAAAGCACCTTCAGGAATATCACACGCGAGCATTTCTTCCAAGCACATCGCTTCCGCGCATAGCTGTAAACGATCAGCATCAATCGTTTTGGATTTGCCGTGTTTGTATTCAATCGGATACGGCAACCACAATCCATCTCTTCCGTGAAGCGGAACACCATCATTAGACTTATGGAATTCCACAACATCACAGGCTCCAGTTATGCCGAGCGCTCGCGAATAGACTCTCAAATCTCGCATGATCAGCGTATCGCCGCGAGATTCAGAAGCCGCATAATCGTGGGCACGTTCATGTTCCAGATGCCCAGCTGTAGTCAAATAGTTCTCTGACCACAGCTGTTCGATATGGATAAGCGCCCACTGTCGTTTGCAGAATGAGAAATGCTGGATACCTGAAAGGGCCAGCCAATCTTCTTCCGGATATCCTTCTGGCCCTTTCATGCAACACCCCTTACTCACTCAATTCCAAACGCTTCAGCGTCCTTCAAGCACTTCGTACCGCAAGTCGGGAATAGAAGATTCATTCACTGCCACCGTTCCATTCACATTAACGGAAACGGAACGATGAACTTTGGCGGAAGAGTATTGCCCTGACTTGCTGTTGTGCGTGAACCACACAACGTCCAACACTTCCATGGACCCCGCAGGACGAGCCGAACTTTCATCATTCTCAAACAACGTGACGAGAGCTTCCTTGATTTTTTCGGCATCTTCTGCAGTAAACCCGGTTTTTTCGGCAAGCTGCGGGCTGATGCTGCCATACGTCGCATACACCGCACGGCCGGAAACACGGTATTTCATTCCCATGGTATCGGAGGATTTCTTACCGGTGTCCGTGGTTTCACTGTTCACTGACTTAGTGATCTGCACGTCGTCAATGGCAATGGGTTCAACCGAGAACGCAGCCTGAATGGAAACCGGACCGCGCACGCCCAGGGAGACTTCATCAACATCCTTAGCTTTTTTGAACGCGAATACTTGTCCGAACGTGCGTACGTCAAGCCACTGTTCGCACACTTTCTGGAACACTAGGTTCTTTTGCTTCTGCTCTTCTTTCGGCAAGGTTTTCATATATGTGTTGAAACGGTCCGACAATGATTTTGCGCCGTCATCGGAACGGTCATCGGACTGCACGAAAATCGTTTCACCAGCATCTTGCAGGCGATTGCGAATCTTCCTTTTCAGCGCAACATCGGAAACCTCGCCCAGCCCTTCCGATGTGGTTCGTGGACGATTGCCATTCAACGGATCACCGTTAGGATTGGCATTATTAGCCGCAAAAACGACTGCGAAATCAATCTTATTTTCCAAAGCTGCCATGATAATGACTCCTTAACTTTTTCTTGGATAATTAACGTCGATAACTTCAAAAACTAAACGCTAGTTTTCTTTGCTCTTCTGGGATGCTTCTTGCGCTTTACGCATAGACTCCCTTCGCTGGCATGAATAACCGAGCAGAAAGAGCGGTGAAAGTGCACGGTTATCTTCGAAGTCTCCTTCTTTGAAAAGCGCCATGACCTCATCCACGCTGTTCTGGAACCAAGGCGCGCCATTCGCTGATTTCAGGTAGGGCATCAGTTGCTTCCACAGCGTTCCCCATGTTGCAAACGGCTTTGCGACGAAATTGCTCATGAGCTTAACAGCATTGGTCGGACGGGTGTCACTGATTCCTTGCTTGTACAGGACGCCGTTTTCAAAGCGGTCCGCGAGTGCCAGCAATCTCCCGTATAAATAGTCGCGGTCATTTCGTGTTGGTTCAAGGTACATGGATATCGTGTCCTCCTGTTTGTTTTGCTTCCTCGCGTCATCAATGTAATGTTTTTTCCATAGGCTGCATGCGATTTCAAAATCTCTTAGCCATGCTCCTGGAGCGTCATATCCCATAGGTTTAGTGACTCTGTGGTATGTGGCGTCCAATATGGAACGGGGAAGCGATTCTCCTCCGAACATGCATTCTATAAGCTGCTTTTTCGTGTTTTTCGCAAAACGTTTATAGGCTTTGCTGCTTCTGTCTGACACGTTGTATGCACAGCTGATGATGTCAGCAAATGGTGGCGCACCTTCATATGTGACAAACTTCTTCTTTTCTTTGTCGTATATTTTCAACGGCCATGCTGCATCAACATGCCACTGCAGAATACTTTCGACATATTCGTCTCTCGAAAGTTCACGATAATACGTAACGCTCAAACGTCCAGACGTCGCCGCATCCAGAATGACGATCATCATTGGATCGGTATGCTTTTTGAGTTTGTTAGCATTGCCATATCCGCGCAGTACCTTCGAAAAAACTTTTGCGTATTGAAAGTTTGTTGCGGTCAGCGCATCTGCAACATCGTTGCGTGGAGTTTCCGGCTCGACTACAGCCGATGAGAACAAAGAGCCAAAATCATAAGAGCCTTCCTGCGGGTCGAGTTTCGGCTTTTCGTTGGGGTTTTTCACCGAGCAGATGACTATAGCCTGAGTATCGGTAATCGTTCCATGATTATTGACCAACCATTGCAGCGTCGAATGTATCTTCTGCGATGTTTCACCATCGACTTGCAAAGCTTCTTCTTTGGAAGCAAAGCGCCCTCGATAGGTAAAATTCGATGAATCGTTCGCCGATAACAGTTTGGCATTGCCATTGACACTGACAATTTTCTTAGGGAAGTTCAAGATCGGAGTATATAGGTCCTCTCCAAACATATCCTTTCCTATTTTCTGACGATCATGTCGTAAATAGGAAATCCATTGTGCCTGTATATCGGGATCATTCGAGACATCTGAGTTTTGCAGCCCAATTTCAACTTCGAAGCAAACGCCTGCTTTTCGGTCTTTTTCGGTTATTTCCACATTGAACCGAGCGGCTTCTTCGCTGATGCTGTGTTCCGAAACGCATCGATAGATGGCATTGAGTTTGACGTTATCACCCTTCCAAGCGGCAAGCTGCTCCAAATACATGGAGGTTTTCTTCTCGTCGAAATGCAAATCGAGATATTGGAGTTGATCAAACAGAGGATGCGGCACCGGCTTGCTGGTACGTCCCATGGAACTTTCTGTGCACGGGATGACAATCGTTTGTTTTTCCCTCAGAAGCCGTAGTATCTCACCATTCCCGTTTACCCCTAGCGTCAATAGTGTCGGAAGTGTCGTATGCCCCGGAGGAATCAAGGCTTTCCTAATGTCAAGCGTAGAACCGTCGCCACTTCTCGGAATTTTTCCGGCGGCGTTGTGCACAGATTCGTTGATAAGCAACAGATTGTTCGACAGGCTCATCACTCACTCCTCTCCCACCGGCTGCAGATTGCTCCCCAAAGCGAATTCCTTAACACTCTGGTTTTTCCTGATAATTCGTCCATCCAATTTCGTGGATTCCGGACGCTCAAATTCGATGATGCCGTCGGACATAACAGGCGACCAGAATCGGGCGATAAAATCGTGGTCCTCGTTTTCATCCGGATACGTGAATCCATGGAACATGTATCCCATATTCCACTCGCCATAACCGTCATAAAACCCTTCGCCAGATCCGAACTCACATGGTTCCACATACCCCTGGCACTCGCGCGTCCCCAAGAATATGTCTCGGCGACCGCCTTTCTGAACGGATCTCAAGGCGATATTATGATGTTTGTTTTCGTCGCGGTCAGCGACAAGATCTTCACGCTGATCATTCCATTCGAAATGAGCCAAAACCTGATAACGCACGTCTTTGAGATATGTGTAGTACGAAAGATCATTGCCACCGCTCATTTTGATGGGTCGAATTCCCTTTCCTTCAGTCTGAACTCTGTTCATCACACGAACAGCGTCAATAACCCACATAAAAGTTGGCTTCCAATAGATGCTTTCCGTAATGCCTTTCAAAGCTTGGTACGTTGGCACCTGATACGAAAATTTCTCACCCCCAACACGTGTTGCCGCTTCCGAGAACAACGCATATCTGCCTGATACCTCATATTCAATTGAGTTGCGATGTCGTTGCATATAACTCCTTCGTTAATCGTTCCCTCAACCAGTCACTGTCAATATAGCACATTTTACGCTTGTTGTACATAGAACTCTTTGAGTGTTTCTCAATCAACAATCAACCAGTTATTCTTGTATAAGTGGGTTTTCCTACTGTCGCCACATTCATGGCGTGGATTGAAAATATGTACAACATGCGTATTTACCAAACGAAACTCTCCTGCAGATTCCCATCGATCTGCAGGAGAACCACTGCCCTTTCATATCATCAACAGAGACATGTCCGTCTCTGTCACCACGCCATATTCGCCTTTGTAATAATCTCCATTCAGAACGCAAATATCGAAATCCTCGTTAGCGATGGAAATCGCATGTTTTTCGTTCAAAATCTTGTATTCGTAATCGAAAAGGGAAACCGTGTATTCCTGTAGCCGCCGCAGAATCGCAATCTTCTCCCTCAACTCACCGTGGCCCAACATATCCAGTAATTCCATCGCATTGCCATAGGGAACCACAACATTGTGCGTGATTTTCGGAATCACACGATATTCATTGCCGACCGTTTTGAACGCCTGGGCAAAAAACGGATTGTATCTCTCCCCCATCGTATTGTTCTCGAATTGCTTACGTTGGCTTTCGTTGTATGCCAGCAACTCATAAATCGTTTTTCCAGCGTTTTCCTTTTTCCAAAGCGGACCATCCAGCAAACTATTGCCGCCATATCGATCCTCACTTTGAAGCAGCATGCCATAAAACTCATTGAGCATGCCAGTAGAAAGCAGATCAGCATCAGGATGCTCACCCATAATCTGCAAAGTGAGCTTTTTGCCTCTGTGAATCTCTGGAAGATAGTCCTTGAACCTTTCCTCACCTTGCAACGGATAGACATACACATCCTTGATTTCTTTCGATTCACCATTCCTGTTGCACCTGCCAGCCGCTTGCATAATGCTATCCAGACCAGCCATCGCCCTGACTACGCATGCGAACGAAAGGTCCACTCCCGCTTCGATAAGCTGAGTGCTTACGCAAATCACCGGCTTGGAATCATGAGGATCAGTTAACACCTTTATTCTCGCTAACTGGTCTGCCCTATGTTTGCCACACATGGCAGTACTCAAATGAATCAACTCAAACTGCCCGCCAGCATTGAGCTCTTGCAAACACTGATACATTTTGCGCGCTTCACTCTTCGTGTTGACGATAGACAGGCAATTGCCGTTCCGAAGTGCCTGCTCATATATGATGTTCGCAAGTTCCTCGCAACTCTTGCTTTCCTGTGAAGCAATAATCCGGGTACGCTTGAGCTTCTCTTCGTAACCATCAGTATTGTCGATAAGATCAGGCTCGTCTGACAGACGCAGATTCTTTCGCGCCGTTCGTTCCAATAAAGGCTGCGTAGCTGAGCACAGCAGAATAGTCGAGTCCAATATCGTCGAAAGAAAACTCACAACTTCATTAAACGGATTGATGATATTCAACGGAAGCGACTGAATCTCATCAAAAATGATGACGCTATTGGCCATGTTGTGGAATTTACGAAGTTTCGTACCACGCGCCGACATAACCGTTTCCAAGAATTCGACCATCGTAGTCACGATGATCGGATTATCCCAACGTTCAGACGCCAGTTTACGTTGACGTTCCTTCGCATCCTCTTCCTCACTTGTGCCGATAGATCCCGTGTTATCGGAATTCTGAAGGCCCGCGGTGGAGTAATGCTCCAACACAATATTGCTGTCAGCATCCAGACCAAGCATATTCCGGAATGTTGCCACGGTCTGTGACGTAATAGACAAGTACGGAATCACATAAATGATTCGTCTTTTCCCTGTTTCCAAAGCATGATGCAAGGCGAAATTCAACGAAGCCAACGTTTTACCGCCTCCGGTCGGAACCGACAATCGGTAAATCCCTGTCTCCCTGCTCCCAGCTTGACGGCACTGTTCCGTAATCTGTTGACGGATTTTATTGATTTCGGATGTCGAATCGAATGATTTCATGCTTTCGTCAAGACGGCGAATCAGTTCCGACCAATCCGCCTTGATCGGATGATATTGCTCTTTCGTCTCAAAATAAGCCGTATCTGTTCTATCGGCATCAATCAAACGAGAATAAACGTATTTAACTAGTAATCCCGAGTAGAAATAACGACTATCTTTCGACAATTTCAGCGATTTA
Organism: Bifidobacterium sp. N4G05; assembly: GCF_002742445.1. Lineage (GTDB taxonomy): Bacteria > Actinomycetota > Actinomycetes > Actinomycetales > Bifidobacteriaceae > Bifidobacterium > Bifidobacterium hominis. The sequence continues at coordinate 306,524 of NZ_NJNQ01000003.1, forward strand.
GTTCGTCCTGCAAAATCGAAAACATCTTTTTCGGCCTGCTGGAAGGTGTCTTGCAAGTCGAGGTCCAAATCATGTAGCCCCTGTTTGATCTCCCCATACGCATATTTAGGATTCTGTTTATCTGCTTCCGTAAAACCTGTGAGAAAAGCCTCATCACCGATTTCATTGATGCAATCAGGAAGCTCTCCATGATGTTTTGCAATAACAAGTTCAAGAATCTCTTTCACGATTTCCGCTGCCGAATTCGAAATCGGCAGGTCATTGACGACGAACGCACCCTGCCTCGCATGAGGAATCTCACCACGACGTCCCTTGCCTGATATCAGATACGTTTGAAACTGTTGCGCGACCTTTCCAACATCATGCAGGAGCGCCGCCATTCGCGGAATCTGAGAAAACTCCGATTCATAGCTTTCCGCTAAGTCACCCGCATTGTGAAGATGGTCACGCAACGTCTGCACACCGCCATCCGCGTCCTTGTGCGCCAGCAAAGTCATAATCTGCTCCTTCACAGATATGTTCAAGCACCCCTACATTACCATAGCGTTACAGTTCTCACGAGCATTGCAACGAGGTTCGGCATATAGAGGCAGAAGACTTTCAAGTGGAATAATCCGCATATACGCATACTCATTGGTATACCTATTCATATCTTTCCATTTTCAATTCCAAATGGAAAGATATGAATATTTTTGCGTTAGCTACACTTAATCGAATAAGTGTAGCTAAATTCCGCGTTAGCCACATTTATTCGCACATAGAAAAAGCCGGACAGCGGATTCTTGGAATCCACCCACTTGGGCGAACCCGTTGAATCCGCCGTCCGGCGGCGCGACTGCTTCTCAAGAATGTGTGCTTGACTCACATGGATGGTACTGAGAACCATTCGCTTAACGATCTGTTTCCGTGCGCGCCAACCGCGTAAGGAACGCGGCTGCGCGGCACGGACACAAATCAAGTCTTGAGTGGACTCGAGCCGCGGTGGGCAACGCCACGGCGGCTCGAAAGCCAAGGGATTACTCTAGCCGCAGCTTGGAATAATCACAAGCCGACCGAGCTTCGTTCAGTTCAGGCCTTGGCGACCTCGACGTTCAGCTCATCGCCGGCAGTCACTTCGAAGGAAGTGGCGAGCGTCTCGGAGGAGACAAGTTCCTTGAACTGTTCGACCTTGGCCACGTCTTCGGCGGGCACAACGAGCTTCAGTGCGATACGGTCGGAGATCTGCAGATCGGCGGCCTTGCGGGCGTCCTGCACGGCGCGGATCACGTCGCGGGCATAGCCTTCTGCGATCAGATCGTCGTTCAGCTCGGTGTCGAGGATCACGAAGCCACCGGTCGGCAGTGCAGCACTTACAGAGTTGGCGGCCTCTTCGGCGTTCTTCTCCTCCACGCTGTTAATCAGCTCATATTCGCCTTCCTCAAGCACGATCTCACCGTTCGGAGTCTCACATACCGGAGCGCCTTCGGCGTTCACATGCCATGCGCCGGACTTGGAAGCCTTGATGGCGAACTGCACGTCCTTGCGCAGGCGCTTGCCTGCCACGCGAGCGTTCACACGCAGCTCGTTGATGATCTTCAAGCCTTGGGCTTCGGCATCTTCAAGCGTGCACAATTCAACGTTCTTCACGTTCAGTTCGGATTTCAGAATCTCGTCGTATGCGGCCACGGCGGTAGTGTTTTCCACCACAACGGTCAGCTTGGACAGCGGCTGGCGCACGCGAATCTGCTTCGTCTTACGCATAGACAGGGTGCCAGACACGACCTCGCGCACCTTCTCCATCGCATCAACCAGAGCCGGATCGTCAACAAGCACGCGGCCCAGTTCTGTTGCCTCTCCGGTCTGCTCGTCGGCAAGGAATGGCCAGTCGGCCAGATGCACGGATTCACCACCGGTCAGGCCACGCCACACGGCTTCCGCTTCCATCGGAGCAAGCGGTGCGATCACGCGCATGAATGCTTCAAGCACGGTGTACAGCGTGTTGAACGCGTTCGCATCCTCGTTCCAGAAACGGTCACGATTGTTGCGGATGTACCAGTTGGTGAGCATGTCGATGAAATCGGACACGGCTTCACATGCATCGGAAATCAGGAAGTCATCCAGCGAATGCTGCGTCTTCTCGATCAGTCGGCGGGTACGTGCCAGCAGATAACGGTCCATTTCCGGCAGTGCGGCAACCTCATCGGCACGCAGCGCACGAGCATCGAAACCAGCACCATTATTAGCAGCGTTCGCATACAGGGTGAAGAAGTAGTACGAGCTCCACACCGGCAGCATGACCTGGCGAACGGTGTCACGAATGCCATCGGCGGTCACGATCAGATTGCCGCCGCGCAGAATCGGCGAGCTCATGAGGAACCAACGCATGGCGTCGGAACCGAAATCGTTGAACACACCGTTCACGTCCGGATAGTTACGCAGATGCTTCGACATCTTCTGGCCGTCGGAGCCAAGCACGATGCCGTGGCAGATCACGTTCTTGAATGCCGGCTTGTCGAACAGGGCGGTCGCCATGATGTGCTGCACGTAGAACCAGCCACGGGTCTGGCCGATGTATTCCACAATGTAATCACACGGGAAATGCTGTTCGAAGGTTTCCTTGTTTTCGAACGGGTAATGGTACTGGGCGAAGCTCATGGAACCGGATTCGAACCAGCAGTCCATCACGTCGCTGATGCGGTGCATATGGCTCTTGCCGGTCGGATCGTCCGGGTTGACGCGCGTCAGCTCATCAATGTACGGGCGGTGCATGTTGACATTGCCCTCATGGTCGCGCGGATAGTCACCGAAGTCGGCCTTCAGCTCCTCCAACGAACCGTACACGTCCACGCGTGGATACTTAGGATCATCGGACACCCACACCGGAATCGGGGAACCCCAGAAACGGTTACGGGAAATGGACCAGTCACGTGCGTTGGCGAGCCATTTACCGAACTGGCCGTCCTTCACATTGCCCGGAATCCAGTTGATCTGCTGATTCAGTTCGAGCAGACGGTCCTTGATCTTGGTGACAGACACGAACCAGGAGCTCACCGGCTTGTAGATCAGCGGAGTGGCGCAACGCCAGCAGTGCGGGTAGGAGTGCACGTAGCTCTTCTCCTGGAAAAGGATCGCGCGCTGATCTTCCGGAATGCGCTCCAACGGGCCGTCGCCGGCACGCAGGTTACGCAGGATCGGCTTGTTCGCATCGAACACATACATGCCCTCGTAATCCGGGCACAGCGAAGTGAACTTGCAGCCCGCGTCGAGCACATCAACGCTCTTGATGCCCTTGGCGTTGAGCGTATTCATATCGTCTTCACCGTACGGAGCCTGATGCACGAGGCCGGTACCTTCAACGGTGTCGACATAGTCGGCGGTGAAGATCTGATAGCCTTCCGGACCCGGAACCTTGCCTTCGACGGCGTTCTCGTCGCCTGCGAAGTACGGGAACACCGGGTAGTAGCGCCAGCCTTCCATTTCGGCACCCTTGAGTTCGCGCACGATCTCATAGTTCTCGCCGAGTTCCTTGGCGTAAGAACCGAGCAGCGGCTTGCCCAGATAGAACTTCTTGCCAGCGAACTTGCCTTCGGTCGGACGCACTTCCACATAGTCGATGTCTGCGCCGACCACAATAGCAAAGTTGGTGGGAACGGTCCACGGCGTAGTGGTCCAGAACACCGCGTAGGCGTCTTCCTCATCGCGCAGCTTCACGGCCACGGACACGGTGGTGTCTTGACGATCCTGATACACGTCGGCATCCATGCGCAGCTCATGCGCGGAAAGCGGCGTCTGATCCTTCGGGCAGTACGGCAGCACGCGGTAGCCCTGATATGCGAGGCCCTTGTCGTACAGCTGCTTGAACGCCCACATCACGGATTCCATGTATGGAATGTTCAGCGTCTTATAGCCATGCTCGAAATCGACCCAACGTGCCTGACGGTGCACGTAGTCCTTCCACTCGTTGGTGTACTTGAGCACGGAGGCACGGCAGGCATCATTGAACTTGTCGATGCCCATTTCCTTGACCTGATCGACCGAATCGATGCCCAGTTCCTTCTGGGCTTCAAGTTCGGCCGGCAGACCGTGCGTATCCCAACCGAACACACGATTGACCTTGTGGCCCTTCATGGTCTGGTAACGCGGAATCACATCCTTGGCGTAACCGGTCAGCAGGTGGCCGTAATGCGGCAGACCGTTGGCGAACGGAGGGCCGTCGAAGAACACGAATTCGTTCTGGCTGTGATCGCCGGAAGGACGGCGTTCAATGGACTTCTGGAAAGTGTCGTCCTTCTCCCAATAATCAAGGACGGATTCTTCCAGCTTTGGGAAACTGGGGTTCGGCGCTACATTGGCGCTCTGCTCACCCGCAGCTGCCTTCGGATACACGTTGTTTTCGCTCACCGTATCTCCTCGTAGGTTCTTACTATTTGTCTCCTACGAGGACGATGGCATCGCGCCCATCCGGACGCCGCCACCGCGGTACCACCTCGTTTGCCATGCTTTTGTGACGCGCACGACCGCTCGTATGTTCGGCTGTTCGGGCCTTCCCGCCGGGTCTAATAAGCCGCTGACACGACCGTTCTTCCGGAAGCTCCCCGCTGATAACGGATCATCGCTCGCATTTCGGTTGTCACTATAGCATGCGGCGCGAACTATTTCGCTTGTTTTTCATGATTATGGACGATTCTTTAGTAGGATTCACAAGAATGAAAAAGTAAAAAGAAACACCAGACGCGTAACGTCTTAAGCATCACTATTTCGCAGGCACAAAACTGTCACGCGCCACCAATGACGTCGACAGATACACATGCTGACGAATCGTACGCTTGCCAGAAATGGCGTCGCCCAATGTCAAGGTCGCAACGCGCGCAAGCTCGTTCAGATCAATGGAGAAGGTGCTCAATGGTGGCGAAGTCAACTGCGAAATCGTCTGATTATTGATGCTGATCACGCTGATGTCACGTGGCACCAGCACGCCAACCGCATTGAATGCCTGTAGCATGCCCACCGCGATCACATCGGCGGCGACAATCACGGCATCCGGTAGCACACCATTATGATCGCGCACGAACCGCTCCCCCAAAGCACGTCCGTTGCTCACCGTGAACAGGCCGTCGGAATACACGAGCCCGTCGGACTGAATGCCGAAACGCTTCGTTTCACGGCGGAAATACGTGGCACGGTTCTCCTCGTCGGCCTCATAAAAGTTCATAAGGGAGCCCTTGCCACCAATAAATCCAACACGTTTCATGCCCTTGGCCGCACACGCCGCAACCGCATCATGTATGGTCTGCTGCAAATCAGGTTGCACGGAATCGAACAGATTCGGCGCCGGATTCACATCAATGAACACGCCATACGGCATGACCCTGTGCAGCCGTTCCAATTCCTTCTCGCCAATCTGGTCGGCGCCGATTACCATGAAACCGTCGAACTTGGAACCGGACGCAATCATGTCATTGAGGTTGTGGAACACCGTCATTTCCATGCGCTGCTGCTCAGCATTGCGCTCGAGCGCCGAACGCAAATCAGTGAAATAGGAGTCACGCAACGCTTCTTCGGACTTCTCATTATCAAGCAGCGCGACCTCATGAGGAATGACGATGCGTTTGGTCTGCATGCTGTAGCCGAGATCTTCACTCGCCTGAATGATCTTACGACGCGTCTCCTCACGCACGGAAAGAGTGGGATCCCCATTCAGAAGTCGAGACACCGTAGCCTGAGAAAACCCGGTACGCTGCGCAATTTCTTTAATCGTCGCCATGTCTCGCTCTCCAATTTAGTAAATCGTTTACCTCATGAAAGGATAACCTATTATTGATATAACGACAAACCAAGCGAGATTTGTGCAACGATTACGCAAGCCAATTATAATCGTTGCTCATGCAGCAGTCTCATGAACGTATGACGGAACAGTCTTCACGGAAGGCAGGCTGGCCGCAGCCGAATACCATGCACGGCAAAGACAATAAGAAATCCCTTGCTTCGAAACCGCAATTCCAAAGCAAGGGATTTTCCAGAGGATCCATGCCGTTCAAGGCCACCGGCCATAAGGGCGGCATCAGCCGACAGGGCTCGAAGCGCGGCTAGTATAACTAGCGTACGCTCGCATCGCTCCAATTCAGGAGACCATTCGATTATTCGAGTTCCACGGCTCCCGTGTACAGCTGGTAGTATTCGCCCTTCTGCGCGATGAGCTCGTCGTGCGAACCACGTTCGATGATACGGCCATGGTCGAGCACCATGATCACGTCGGAATTGCGCACGGTGGACAGGCGGTGAGCGATCACGAACACGGTGCGACCCTTCATGAGGTTGTCCATGCCAGCCTGCACCACCTCTTCGGTACGGGTGTCGATGGACGAGGTAGCCTCGTCGAGGATCATGGCCGGCGGATCGGCCACGGCTGCACGAGCGATGGAAATCAGCTGACGCTGGCCCTGAGACAGACCGGAACCATCGCCTTCGAGCACAGTCTGGTAGCCGTTGGGCAGCATGCGGATGAAGCCGTCGGCGTTCGTGAGCTTCGCCGCTTCGATGCATTCCTCGTCGGTGGCGTCGAGTCGACCGTAACGGATGTTGTCCATCACCGTGCCTGTGAACAGATTCACGTCCTGCAGCACCACACCCAGCGAACGACGCAGATCCGGCTTGCGGATGCCTTTGACGAAAATGCCGTCGTACAGAATCATGCCGTCTTGAATGTCATAGAAACGGTTGATCAGGTTAGTCACCGTGGTCTTACCGGCACCCGTGGCACCGACCAATGCGATCTTCTGCCCGGGCTTGGCGAACCAAGTGATGTCATGCAGCACCGGCTTGTTGGGGTTGTAGCCGAAGGTCACGTCGGTGAAGCGCACATCGCCCTGCAGCAGGGTGAGGCGTCCATCCGGCGAAGTGATAGCGGTTTCACGGGCCTTCATGGCCACTTCGGCGGCACGTGGGCTCAAGGATTGCGCGGCCTTGAGCGAACGGGTGCCGTCATCGCCTTCCTCGCGCTTCCACGCCCAGTGGCCGGTTTCGTGGTCGACTTCGGTCATTGTGCGACCGTCTTCGCCGAGTTCCACATTCACCAAGGTCACGGAACCGCCGTCATCTTCCGGCTGTTCGTCCATGAGCGCGAAAATGCGGGAAGCACCGGCGAGCGCCATCATCACCATGTTGAATTGCATGGACACTTGGCCAAGCGGGTTCACAAAGGAACGAGACAACGTCAATAGCGAAATCAGCGTACCCAAGGTGAGCGGGCCAGTACCGGACAATCCGAAGTTTCCAAGTCCGCTAATCGCAGCAAATCCGCCGAAAATCGCCAGCAGAATGTACAGCAGGTAGCCCATGTTGCCTACGATCGGCATGGTCACATTGCCCCACGTGTTCGCTTCGGCGGAAGCTTCGAAGAGTTCTTCGTTCTTCTTGTCGAAAGTGGTTTGGGTGGCGTCTTCGTGGTTGAAGACCTTGATGACCTTCTGGCCGTTGACAGCTTCTTCCACGAATGCGTTCACATCGCCGATGGCGATCTGCTGCTTGACGAAGTAACGTCCGGAGCGGGAAACAACCTTGCGTACCACCACAAACAGGATCACGGTGAAGGCGAGCACGAAAATGGTGACGGGCACCGACAGCCACAGCATGGAGACGAGCGCCGCGAGCGCAGACACCGCAGACGAGAACATTTGCGGGAACGACTGGCTAATGGCCTGACGCAATGTGTCGGTGTCGTTGGTGTAACGGCTCATAATGTCGCCGTGTTCGTTGGTGTCGAAGTAGCGGATCGGCAGGGTCTGCTGATGGGCGAACATGTCGTCGCGAATCTTCTTCAACGTGCCCTGTTCCACAGTGACGATAACCCACTGCCACAGCCAGCTGCAGAAAATACCAGCCACATACAGGCATGCCATAAGCGTCAACGCACGCAGCAACGGCATCCAATCAGGATTGGTGGCACCAACCATCGGCAGAATGTACGTATCGACCAGCGACTGTAGGAACAGTGACGATCCGGCCTGCGCTGCGGCTCCGACAAGAATGCACACTACTACGAGCGCCACACGCCATTTGTATTGGAAGATGTAGCCGAAAATACGCTTGGTGGTGCCCGGTGCGGCTTTCTGCATCGGCGGCTTGCCATGCGATTGCTGCATGCCGGCCGCGTTGTTGTTGTCTTTGGATTTCAATGCGGAAGTTTGTTCAGTCATCTGTTGCCTCCTTTCACTGCAGTTCCTCAGGTTGAGCCTGATTCTTGGTTTGCGATTCGTAGATGGAACGGTATTCGTCGCAGTTTTCGAGCAGTTGTTCATGCGTGCCGGCTGCCATGATGCGGCCATGGTCCATGACGAGAATCATGTCGGATTCCTGCACAGAGGCCACACGCTGGGCGATGATGATCTTCGTGGTGTCGGGAATCTCATGATGGAATGCGGTACGAATCAGCTGATCGGTTTTGGTGTCGACCGCGGATGTGGAATCGTCGAGGATCAGGATTTTCGGCTTTTTCAGCAACGCACGCGCAATGCACAGACGCTGGCGCTGGCCGCCGGAAACGTTGGTACCGCCCTGTTCGATGTACGTATCGTACTTGTCGGGGAATTCCTGAATGAAGCCGTCAGCCTGCGCAAGCTGGCACGCGTGGCGAATCTCTTCATCAGTGGCGTTTGGATTGCCCCAACGCAGGTTTTCGGCAATGGTTCCGGAGAAGAGCACGTTCTTTTGCAACACCATGGCAACCTGATCACGCAATACTTCCAAATCGTAATCGCGCACATCCACACCGCCGACCTTCAGCGAGCCTTCGGTCACGTCATACAAACGTGGCACAAGCTGCACCAAACTGGACTTTGCGGAACCGGTGCCGCCGACGATGCCGATGGTCATGCCGGAACAAATCTTCAAATCAATATCGTCAAGCACCGGCTTTTCGGAAGTGGAGGAATAACGGAAGGTGACATGGTCGAAATCGATCTCGCCATTCTTCACTTCCTTGACAGGATCAGCCGGATTCGTAACCGTGCTTTCCTCGTTCAGCACCTGGCAGATACGTTCGGCGGAAGCCTGCGAAATAATGCACATCACGAAGATCATCGACAGCATCATCATGGCCATGAGAATCTGCATGGCGTAGGTGACTAGTGCGGTCAGATCGCCGGTGGTGAGGCCTAGGGCCGCATTGTTGCCGGACGCCACGATCTGCCGGGCGCCCATCCACGCGATGAGCAGCATGGACACGTACACGCACAGCATCATAAGCGGATTGTTGAAGCTCATAATGCGTTCGGCCTTGGTGAAGTCCCTGAAGATACGCTCGGAAATACGGTTGAACTTTTCGGTTTCGTGGCTTTCGCGATTGTAAGACTTGACCACGCGGATGCCTTGCAGGTTCTCGTCGACCACGTTGTTGAGCTTGTCGTACGTGTGGAACACGCGTTCGAACACCGGGTGCACCAGCACCACCAGGCCACACAAGCCGATGGCGAGCACTGGAATGCAGGCGAGGAACACCAAAGAGATGGATGGGCTGATGCGGAAGGAGAAGATCCACGCCACAATCACCATGATCGGAGCACGCACACCCATGCGGATGATCATCGAATACGCGTTCTGCAGGTTGGTCACATCGGTGGTCAGTCGTGTGATGATCGAACCGGTGGAGAAACGGTCGATATTGGTGAAGCTGTAGCCTTGCACCTTCTCAAACTGATCGTGACGCAGATTCTTCGCGAATCCGGCACCTGCGATAGCCGAGAACTTTCCAGCCAAAAAGCCGGATGTCAGCGAAACTACCGAGCAAATCAGCAGAATCAAGCCGAATTTCAAAATCGCCGGCATGCTGCCACCGCTGATGCCCTCATCAATCAGCGATGCCATGACAGTCGGAATAAGGATTTCCAGCACGCTTTCCACGGCTACGAATGCCGGGGAGAGCAGACTGGCTTTTTTGTATTCGCGCAGGGATTTGCCCAGTGTGCGAATGACGTGCTGCTTTGGTTTCGGCGCTGCGGACGCCGTCGCGTTTGCCGTTGTCACTACTTGTCCTTTCCTTTTATTTTTACCTATGACGTGTGTTACTTGCGATTGCGCGCAATCGCCATTTCCTGCGATATCCGCAGTACGTGCGAGACGTACTCATCACGAGCATCGCGATTATTCGAGGCATAGTCATCGCATGTTTTTTGCGGAACCTGCGATTCTTGCGGAACTTGCGATTTGCTTGCGTCCTGTTCCTGTATTTCCAAACTTGGATATCGACTTTCGTCTCCGATCAAACCTGTTTTCACCAGATTCGTCTGCATGATGTCGAGCACGTGCATGAATTGGCGGATCTGATCGTCTTCAAGGCCTTCCAGCAGGATTCGTTCCATGTTTTTCGCATTGTCGCGCAAGACTTCGGCGATATGCCTTGATTTGTCCGTCAACACGATTTTCTTCAGTCGTGCGTCGCGTTTCACCGGTTCGCGCGCGATCAGGCCCTTCTGCTCCATCAGCCCCAGCACCCGGCATGATGTGGATCGGGTCACGCCGAAGCGTTGCTCGATGTCTTGAGGAAAGATTTCCTCGTTGTCATGCCGTGCGAGATACACGATGACGTCAACGTTGCCGTTGCTGATGTCTTCCGCCGCTTCAGGGCGGGTGACGCGCAGATACCGGTTGACCACGTTGTGCAGCGAGCGAATGGCCACGCTGGGGGGCTTTGCCAAGCCGCTTTCCCAGACTTCGAAGAGTCGCGAGCCAGTCGGTTCCTTGTATTGTTCGTTCGTCACTTCTGTCACAGCGTACATAGTAAACCGTTGTATATGCAACTGTTGCACATGCAACAATCGGCGTGTCGCACGTATCCGCTTGCCCTGAAAATCGTCATAAAGCAACAACCCCAGAGCAACCTTCCGACAATGCAAAGGCCGGGAAATCAGGTCCACACCGGTTCAGAGCAACGGACCAGATTCCCCGGCTTAAGCCTTGAATCCCGCGAAACTACTTGGTGAGTTCAGCATATTCGGCAAGCATGTATTCGAAGACCTGCTTGCCATCGGCACCCATCAGCACCGACATGCTGTTGATTGGCATGGAATCGAGGAACAGACGGGTCATGTCATTGTCGGGCACGATCGGCATGCGGCCGGCTTCACCTTCGGCACGCAGCTTCTCAAGCACCTTGGAGCCGAGCGGATCCTTGCGCCATTCCATGAAGTTGGACCATTCGGTGAGCAGCTGGGCCTTGCCGTCGCCGTCGAGCTCCACTACCGCGGAACCGGCGATGTCACGGCTGGACGTGCCGACCTCGATGGTGTATTCGCCGCTCTCCACGTGCCAGTCGTTGAACTTCTCAGACCAGTAGGCGAAGGCGCGATCGTCGAGCTCAAAGGAGACTTCGGCGGATTCGCCGGCCTTGAGGAACACCTTCTTGAAGCCCTTGAGCTCGTGCTTCGGACGAGCCACGTCGGCCTTGCCGGGAGCCACGTACACCTGCACGGTTTCGGCGGCGTCAACATTCGAGGTGTTCTTGACCACTGCGCTGACGGATGCGGTGCAAGCACCGGTCTTGACGGCCTTCACGTCGCTTACTTCGAACGTGGCGTAGCTCAAGCCGAAGCCAAACGGGTAGTCGACGGCCTTGTTATAGGTGTCGTAGTAGCGGTACCCCACGAACACGCCTTCGCCGTAGTCGACATGACCCTCTTCGCCCGGCCAGTTGATGGTGCTTGGGTCGTCGTTGATGTCGAACGGAATGGTCTGCGCAAGCTTGCCGGACGGGCTCACCTTGCCGAACAGCACGTCGGCGAGCGCCGGACCGCCGGACTGGCCGAGCAGCCAGGATTCGAGGATGCCCTTGGCGTTCTTGGCCCATGGTGCCACGGTGACGACGGAACCGTTGGAGAGCACGACCACAACGTTCTTGTTTTCGGCTGCGACGGCTTCGAGCAGTGCGATCTGCTTGGCCGGCACGTCGAGGGTCTCACGGTCGAAGCCTTCGGATTCGGCCGCATCAGGAAGCCCTAGGAACATGAGCACCACGTCGGCGCCCTTGGCAGCTTCGACGGCTTCGACTTCGAGTGCCGGATCGGCCGGTTCGAGGTCGAGGGTGAAACCTGGAGCGAACTTGACATCCACGCCGCGTTCGGCGAGGGTGTCGAGGAAGCTGGTCATCTTGGTTGGGGTGATGTGCGAGGAGCCGCCGCCTTGGTAGCGCGGGGTACGCGCGAATTCGCCGATGACGGTGACCTTGGCATCGTCAGCGACTGGCAGAATGGCGTCATCGTTCTTGAGGAGCACCATGGATTCGACGGCGGCCTGATGTGCGACTTCGTCGTGGGCTTCGACGTCGAAGCGATAGTTTTCGATGCTCATGGCCGAGCGGGTCTTGTTGACCAAGTCGATCATGCCTTGTGCCATGCGGTCGAGCTGTGCCGGTTGGATGCGGCCGTCACGTGCGGCGTAAACGATCTGGTCGTCGGTGTAGCTTGGCGGCATTTCGAGGTTGAGGCCCGCGTTGAGGGAGGCCACGCGGTTGTGGTCGGCGCCCCAGTCGCTCATGACGATGCCTTGGAAGCCCCATTCGTCGCGCAGCACGTTGGTGAGCAGCCAGTGATCCTGGGCGGCATGTACGCCATTGATGCAGTTGTATGCGCACATGATGGTCCACGGCTGGGCTTCCTTGACGATGTGTTCGAATGCCGGGAAGTAGATTTCGCGCAATGCACGCTGGGAGATGTTGGCGCTGACGCGCAGACGGTCGGTCTCCTGGTTGTTGGCGGCGAAATGCTTGAGCGAGGTGCCGACGCCCTTGGACTGCACGCCTTCGACGATGCCGACCGCCTCGTGGCCGGCCAAATACGGATCTTCGGACCAGTATTCGAAGCAGCGGCCGCCAAGCGGGTTGCGCTTGATGTTCACGCCCGGGCCGAGGATTACGGCGACCTTCTCTTGAATGCACTCTTCGGCCATGGCTTCGCCGACCTGGTGGATGAGTTCCGGGTTCCACGAGCTGGACAGGCCCGCGGCCGGCGGGAAGCAGGTGGCTGGCACGCAGTTGTTCAGGTCGACCTCGCCGGTGGTGGCCGAGTTGGACTTGCGCAGGCCGTGGGGGCCGTCGGTGATCATGTAGCCGGGAATGCCCTTGGATTCAATGCCCTGCAGATGCCAGGCGTCGCCGCCGGAAGTCAGGGATGCTTTCTCTTCAAGTGTCAGGTCATTGATGGAAGGATAGGTTTTTTCGCTCATACGTTCCTCTTTCGCATCGTTTTCTTGAGTTCGTATCGGTTAACCGGTTTGTGGAATCTCAACCCCGAAATCTTTACTAACCGGTCGGTAGGTACTTTATCAAAACCAACATCACAACACGCCAATCATCTTTGAAAAATCAGTTAACCGACCGTAAAGTAACTGCAGTACTCACAACATACGAGAAGACATGGCGTCAACGCATATTTGCAATGCATCGCGGTGCGTACAAGTCGCCATCATGAAGGGCAAAAGAAAGGATCATCATGGCCAACGAAGAAGTCGACCGAAAAGCGGAGATCCTCAATGCGGCCGTCGAACTGTTTGGAACGCTCGGTTATTACGGCACTTCCCTGCAAAAAATCGCCGACCGTGTGGGCCTTACCAAGGCCGGCGTACTGCATTATGTCGGCAGCAAAGAGGGTCTGCTCGCTTCCGCATTGGACGAGGTCTATGATTCCGAAACGGAAGACATTCTGACCGATATGGTACGTGAGCCGCGCCCGCTGATCGCCAATATGTGGCGCAAAATCGTGGCGGTGAACGCACGCAGACCGCTTCAGGTGCACATGTTTTCCACATTGAGTGCCGAAGCGATCGATCCGAACCACCCTGCGCACGAGTATTTCGCCAACCGCGAGCTGCATAATGCCGATACCGCACTCAACATTCGTTGGCGCGCGCCCGAAGGCGTTGATACGCGTCGGCTGCTTAATGCGGGATTCGCCATGATGGACGGCGTGCAGCTGCGCTGGCTGCGCACGCCCGGTCAGGACCTGAACGCCATGTGGGCGGAATGCGAAGACGCCCTGTTCCCCCTGCCCATGTGGGAGGGCTACCGCTGACCCCCTATCCTGAAACACATACTTGTCCACTCATACAAGTCCAAATTCCTCCAGCCACTGGAGAAATCATCCCGCCAGAAGCCCTTCCAACAGGCAAAAACCTCCAGTCACTGGAACAATCACCCCGCCAAGAACGTCATCAGCATCCCAAAACCTCCAGTGACTGGAAGAATCCAGACTCCAAAACCCACCCTAACTGACCAGATTCTTCCATTCACTGGAAGAAACACCCCGCTTAGAACCTCACCAGCGTCCCAAAACCTCCAGTCACTGGAAGAAATGGTCACGTCTGGAGGCAGCTGTTGTAGCCTAAATTTGGGAAGACGTAAAGGAGGCATGTATGCGGATCTTGCTGGCACCGGACTCGTTCAAAGAGGCCGCTTCGGCTGAAGCAATCGCGCAGGCGATGGCTCGCGGCGTTATGTATGGTAACCCGCAGGCAGAATGCCGGCTTTTACCGCTTTCCGACGGCGGAGAGGGATTGACGCAAGCGTTGGTTCACGCCACCGGCGGCACATTGCGCGATGTCGAGACGGTTGATGCGATCGGCCGCCCGATTACCGCACAATATGGCTTTCTTGGCAATAACCACGCTTCTTGTAATCTCCATACCGCCGTGGTCGAATTGGCTTCAGCAAGCGGACTTGAGCGGGTCTCCCCCGCCGACCGCAATGCGCTGACCGCTTCCACATTCGGCACTGGCTTGCTGATTCGTGCGGCGATTGATGCCGGAGCGGATCGCATCGTGCTTGGATTGGGCGGTAGCGCCACCACGGATGGCGGTACCGGATTGGCACGCGCGCTTGGGTTTCGTTTTCTCGATTCGACAGACCACGCTATTCCGCTTGGCGGCGGCGCTCTCGCTGATTTGGTGAAGATTGACGATTCGGAAGTCCCCGATTCCGTGAAGAATATTCCAATTATTCTTGCCTGCGATGTCACCAATCCGTTGACTGGCTCCGAAGGCGCCGCCCATGTATTCGCCCCGCAGAAAGGCGCGAACACAGCACAGGTCGAACTCCTCGATCAGGGACTTGCGAATCTCGCACACGCGATCATGCAATACAATGGCCGCGATATTGAGCGCATTCCCGGTACAGGCGCCGCGGGCGGTACCGGCGGCGGGATGCTCGGCCTGTTCAATACAACAGTACGGCCGGGAATCGAACTTGTGCTCGATCTTGCGCATGGTCGAGAAGCATGCGCATGGGCCGACGTCATCATCACCGGCGAAGGTTCCATTGACAGTCAGACACCGTACGGCAAAGTGCCGAGTGGCATTGCGAAACTGGCGCAATCGCAAGGAAAACCGACTATCGCCATCGGTGGAACGGTAACCCGCGATTCGCACACCATCGAAGCGCTGAACGAGGCCGGCATTGTCGCGACGTTCGGTATTGCGCCCGGGCCGGCGGATCTTGCGACGCTGATCGCCGGCACGGAACGCAATGTAGAAATCACCTGTGCCGCAATCGCCAGCACATTGCGCATTACTGCAGCTACTTCACCCTGCGAATCAGCATGACATTATGCAAGACAGAACATTATGCAAGACAGAAATGTTACGTGAAATTACATGAGCCGCCCACGATCAGTATTCCGTAGGCGGCTCATATCAGATCGTGTCGATTATTGGGTTCTGTGACACGGTTTATTTCGTTTGCTTACGCGACAGTGAAGGTGGTGCGCTTCAGGTCTTCGCGGCGGCTGGAGTGGCCGATAAGCACTTCGAATTCGCCCGGTTCGACGATTCGGTTGGCTTCAGAATCGACGATGGTGCAGTCGGAAACAGGAATATCGAATACGACGGTCTTGCTTTCGCCTGGTTCGAGTTTTACACGCTGGAATGCCTTGAGTTCACGATCAGTCCAGCTGTAGGAGGTCACGATGTCGCCGATGTAGAGCTGCACTACTTCCGTGCCCTTGCGATCGCCCGTATTGGTGAGGGTGATTTCAGCATGCACGGTGTCGGTTTCGCCGAATGCGCCGGATTCCGGAACGTTGGTGACCGTCGGTTCGCCGTATTCGAACGTGGTGTAGCTCAGACCTTCGCCGAATGCGAATGCCGGATCCTGTGTGAGGTCGGCGTAGCGGTTGCCGTGCTGGCCGCGAATCTGGTTGTAGTAGACCGGCAGCTGACCTGCATGGCGTGGGAAGGCGATCGGCAGGCGTCCGCTCGGCTCGGTTTCTCCGAGGATGATTTCGGCGATGGCCTGGCCGCCCTTCATGCCCGGGCTTGGAGCCCACAGCAGAGCCGAAGTGCCTTCGGCCGGAGTTTCGTCAACAATCACACCGTTGGTACCGATCACGGATGCCGGCAGCACCTGCGGCTTGGAACTGACGAGCACCACCACGAACGGCTTGCCGGTTTCGCGAGCCACGTTCGACAGCGCATCGATCAGTGCATTCTGTCCGCCAAGCAGTTCGAGCGTGGCGGTAGAGCAGCCTTCACCAATGGCCTGAATCACATCGCCCACCACGGCCACGATCAGGTCGCTTTGGCGAGCGTTTTCCACAGCCTCGTCAAGCAGCACGCGGTCAAGCTTAGCGGAAACGCCGATCTTCGGGCGAGGCTGGCCATCCGGATAGAACTCGCCTTCCGGATCGGGCGCCAAATCCACGATGTTGGCACCGCGAGAGTACACGACCTCGCAACTTTCCGGAGCGAGTTGCTTGAAACCATCAAGCACGGTGGTGATCATTTCACGCGGATGGCCATCAGGCATCCAGTTGATCTGGCCGGAGCTGCCGGCCCAGTCTCCCAACTGGGTCTGGGCGTCATCGGCGAGCGGGCCAACGACCGCGATACGCTTCGTACCGGCCACGTTGAACGGCAGCGAACCGTTGTTCTTCAGCAATGCCACGGCTTCGCGAGCCACTTCAAGGTTGAGCTGCTGATGCTCTTCGGAACCGATCACTGCATCGATACGCTTCTGGTCGGGCAAGCGTGGATCTTCGAACAGTCCAAGACGGAACTTCAGTGCGAGAATACGAGCCACGGCGGCATCGATCAACGATTCGTCAAGCAGACCGGTCTTCACGGCTTCGATCGCACCCTCGTAGAACTTTGGCGTGGTCATCACCAAGTCGTTGCCGGACTTGACCGCATCGGCAGCAGCCTGTGCATAGTCAGGCTTGACCTTCTGCTCCCACACGGAACGGCCGACGTTGTCCCAATCGGTGATAAGCGTGCCCTGATAGTTCCAAGCGCCACGCAGCTTGTCGGAAAGCAGCCACTTGTTGAAGGTGACCGGCACGCCTTCGATGGATTCGTAGCCGAGCATGAAGGTGCCGCATCCTTCCTTGGCTACACGTTCGAACGGCGGAAGGAACCAAGACTCCAGCTTGCGGTGGCTCAGATCGGCTTCGGAAGCGTCACGACCTCCTTGGGTTTCGGAATAGCCTGCGAAATGCTTGGCGCATGCGAGGATCGCGTCTTTGGCGAGAGGCTCACCCGCTTTGGCTCCACCCTGATATCCCTTGACGATGGACGATGCCATTTCGCCGATCAAGCACGGATCTTCACCAAAGGTTTCGCCCACACGACCCCAACGGGTGTCTCGTGCGATGCACAGCACCGGGGAGAACGTCCAGTGCACACCGGTGGCTGACACTTCCTCGGCGGTGGCACGGCCTGCGGCCTGCACTTTTTCGGAATCCCACGTGGTTGCCATGCCCAGCTGCTCCGGGAAAATGGTGGCTCCCGGCCAGAAGGAATAGCCATGAATGCAGTCGTCGCCGATCACCAGCGGGATGCCGAGACGGGTTTTGGTGTTCACCGTTTCCACGGCTTTCGGCAGATCAGACGGCGAGGTGTGCAGAATGGAACCGACATGCTTGTTGACGATCAGATCGTCCAAATCGCCGCTGCGCGCGTCAAGCTGCATCATCTGCCCGACTTTTTCCTCAAGGGTCATGCGTCCAAGTAGATCAGCGATGCGTTCCTCAGTGGAAAGTTCCGGATTTTTATAGGGCAGATTTGCAGTATTTTCAGTGGTTTCGGTCATGGATTGCTCACTTTCCTCATTGAAGCGATTTCCTTTAATTACCAATTGGTAGTTTAACGCATCATATGTGCATCCGCAACTCGACATAACCACATCAATGCAAAAGGCGAGAGCGCCATCGACCTCCCGCCTTTTCACACGAAAACATGCAATGAAATATCAAAAAAGATTCAACAATCAGCGATATGCATCCCACAACGGGGACGGAAACAGCATGTTTTCCATCTGAGCCCACTCTTTGCACAAATCAACTTCAGGCTCGCGCAACCACCATAATTGCACGCCATCCATAATTTCCATGGCCTTACGCACCACCGGACGCATACTCGACTTCCACGAACCCAATTGCGGAGGAATCAGCCAAGGATATTGCGAATAGTTCTCCCAAATATCGTCCATACGAGCAGTGAATTCATCATGCAACGGATGTTCAGGATTCAACGATTCCGCAGAAAGCACGGTAAACAACTGCACCATCATGCGGCGACGCGAATTATGGCGCACCAAATAGCGCAAATATGCAGGAAACAGCGGCGCGGTAGGGTCGCTGCCAGGCATGCCGGACGCGAAGAAATCCTCAGGAGTACCCGTTTCACCGTAATACTCGTTGAACACCATGGCCAGCATATTGTCTTTATTGCCGACATAGCGGAGCACGCCCTGCTTGGAAATGCCCACCCTGTCGGCCACGTCCTGGATGGAAATGCCATTGAACCCACGCTCGCTGATCAACTGAACCGCAGCATCCAGCACTTCCGCTCGACGCTCCTGCGGTGATTTTCGGATACGTTTCGAAGTCTCTTCCTCTGCCATGATTCCGAGTCTAATGCACCTTGCGTCGATTGCCGTTGATTGACTGCCTATGGCACGTCATCGTGAGAGGTATCCGCCCGAATCCATCCATGACGCCATACGCGAGTCAGATCCCACGCCTCAAGATTGCCGCCGTTGCGAGGATCCCGCGGCGGTTTCCCTTCGCCACTACCCGGTTTCGCGGAGCGCGCAAGCTGGTAGCTCCAATAGATCTGCCCCGCCGACACGTCCCATGCCGCGCGTTGCAATCGTGACACTTGGCGGTATGCAGCCGATCGGTTTTGGCTGTGTAGGGCCCACTGATTCTCCACGCACCACTCGCCCACCAGCACGGGAATACGACGAGCCGCCAAACGGATGGCGATGCCACTCGCGCCCACCAACATCCGGTACAGCCATGGCAGTCGCCGCGATCGCAGGTACAGCCGGCGTGCCGGTCCCGAGAACAGCGGATCCTCCATCGCGATGAGATACTGATGGGTGTCGAGCATGACGTTGCGCATGCCAGCACGACGAAACCAACCGCCCCAGCGGAGTAGTCGGAAACCGTCATGGAATACAATCACGGTTTCCGGACGTAGCACGGCGCGTAACCGGGCGTAAGCGTCGCGGTAGAAGCGCTTCAGAAACCGCAGTGAGACATACGTGCTACCGGAAGCCTCATGAGAGTCTTTCGCCGTGTTCGACGTGCTATGGAACACCGACCAGCTCACTGGTTCGTTGAGTACTTCGATGCTGTGCAGGGCCGGTTCGTCGCGGTATCGGCGAGCCAATCGTTCCAGCACGTTCAGCGTGTACTCCACCAAGTCCGTATTCTGCGCCCATTTGCACACACCCGTCAGACCGCCGTTGTCGAAACCGTTCTGCGATTCGGGAACAGTATGCAGGTCAATCATAATCTTCAATCCCGTCTCCCGCGCCCAGCGGAACGCGCGGTCGAGGTACGTGATGCAGCCCGGATGCCCGGGCCAGTCGCCGAAGATGAAATACGGTATGGGAATGCGTACGAGGTTGATTCCGTGACCGACGATAATACGGAAATCCTCCAAGGTGATGTAGGTTTCGCGGTGCCGGTGCAGTTCCTCGGCGAGATTCCGTTCGGACCAGAGGGATACGTGCGTGCGGTGCATCCAGATTTCATCGTCTTCGGCGCTGCGGGTGAACGGTTTCGGATCCATCCATTTCTCCAGCACCAGCCAGTTGCCGAGGTTCACGCCGTCGATTCGCTCGTCGATGCCTAGCACCATGCGTCTCACCGCCCTTACGTTCGGGGGTTGCCCGACTTTTCGCTTCCGCCCATCACAACCCATGGCAAAACCCATTCGGCCCAATGGGCCAAGGAACCGCACATCATTCGCAACGTTCCTTGGTCCATTGTATGCACCCCGCGAGCGGCCACGCGGCCGCTCGGAATCGGATCACGGCCGGATCAGGGTCGTTGAATGATCGTGATGGCCGGCCGGGCGGGATCAGTCGACGGGCTTCGTCTCGTCTGCCTCGTAGTCGAAGAAGTCGAAGTCGGCGGTCTTCTCGTGCAGAGCGGCGTCGGTGACGGCGATGCCGACCATGGTGCCGGTGAATTCGCCGTACTTGCAGTATTCGTCGGAGAAGGTGGTGGTGTCGAAGTCGGGTCCGATCTGGGCCCAAGCTTCGCCGTCATAGCTCCACTCGAACCAGGTGCGGCGACCTTCGATATTCAAACGGAAATAGATCGGCTTGTCTTCCACAGCAACGCGAGTGTCAAGCATTTCCGTCTTTTCACCGTTTTCGAGACGCACAATCGAAATCGCGCCGCCGCCAAGCGTCTGTGAATAATACTTGCGCAGGAAAATATTGTTCATGTTGTCGTAGTAGATGGTCAAGCCAGCGCTGTGCTGGTAGACTTCCGGCTCGAACTCCATTTTGGTGGTTACCGTGGCATACACGCTCGTCAGCTTGCGCGTAAGCAGGCTTGTACGATTCAGCGAGGCAAGCGATTCCTCACCACGAATACGCAGCCAGCCCGGGCGTTCCGTGGCATTCGCGAACGTGCTCGGCATCTGACGCGGCGAGTAGTACCAGTTCCCCAGCTCGCCGCCATCGAAATCGTCAAGGCTTGGAATTTCCGGCATCGGCACATCTGGCAGATTCGGCTCCTCGACTTCAATCTTTGCCAGATTAGAACCGTCAGCCATACGCAACCAACCATCAGGCGTCCACTGCATCTTCTGAATGGCGGTTTCACGGCCAAGCGTGCAACGCAATTCCGGCACGAACGGACGGCTGGTCAGATGCACAAGATACGTCTCGCCGTTCGGCAGATCCACGTAAGAGCCGTGACCGGACTTCTGCAGCACAGAATCCGGGTTGAAATAGCGCGGCTTGAGATGATCGTCATCGGCGCGTTCGTTGGATTCCTTAGGCTGTGAGGTGACGAGCGGACCGTTTGGGTCCGGCTCATATGGCCCCCACACGTTACGTGAACGGCCCATGGTCACGGCGTGGTTGTAGCCAGTGCCGCCCTCGGCGCACATAATGTAATACCAGCCGTCACGCTTGGTCAGATGCGGAGCCTCAATGCAGCCACGATCAGTAGCGCCACGCCATATACGCTTCGGATAGCCAACCACATGCTTGGTTTCCGGATCATATTCCACACAGCAGATCACACCCGGCTTCTCATAGCCTTCACGGGTCTCCCACTCCAAGCTGACGATGTACTTCTTGCCATTGTCATCATGCAAAATGGACGCGTCGAAACCGGAAGATGTCAGATATACCGGCTCGCTCCACGGACCTTCAATGCTCTTTGACTTAATCAGATAATTATTCACGTCGAAATAGCGTGCATTCATGGAATTCATAACGCCGTAAATCACGTAGAACATGTCCTCTTCCTCACAATACGTGAGACATGGAGCCCAAATGCCCTTCGCGCTCGGCAGCTTGGTGAGGTTCGGCTTCGTATCATCAGTGAGCACGTGGGTGAGCAGCTCCCAATGCTTCATATCCTTCGAATGGTAGATCGGAATGCCCGGGAACCATTCGAACGTAGAAACGGCAACATAGTAGTCGTCGCCTTTACGGCAGATGGCCGGATCAGGATTGAAGCCTTTAAAAATAGGATTTTGCAGCATTATTTCTCCTTTGATTTCTGCTTTTTTATTCAGTCACCGCAGTTTTTTAGTTACTGCAGCGTCCGTCTGGGTCTGCGATGCTCTATTGCTGACACGCTCCAAGGCCGTTCTGGCCGGTTTTTACGATCTTCAACAGAGCATCGCAAACTCCGGCTCGTAACGTTTTGCGTTACGTTGCGTTGCACTTACGCAAGTTGAATGTTCCCGTAGTTTTCCTTTTTAAAGGGTGGAAGGAGAAATAGGGAACCAGTTTTGGGCGATGCAGCGGCCGAGGTCCCAAGAGTCCCAACCGATCCAGCCGGGGGTGTTGACCGTGTCGGTGAGCAGCTTGTAGTTCCAGTAGTAGAAGCCGTTGCCGTGGCTCCATGCATTCAACTGCGATTCGGCGACGCCACGGTAGAGAGCACGCTTTTCTTCGTCGCTAAGCGTTTCCGCTTGAGCGCCTTCTTCGCCATTGAGCACGCTTTGTCCGCCATGGGTATCCACACCGCAGCCGACAGAGTTGAACAAGCACCATTCGCCTACAATCACCGGGAAGTATTCGTTCATTTCAGCAATCATTGGCGCGTACGTGTTCTTCACGAAATCGTCGTAGCCTTCCACGGTTTGCGGGCAGCCCATCATTTCGGCAGTCATCAAATACTGGTGCGTGTCAAGAATCACGTTTTCGAATTCCGGCGCAAGTCCGCCGTCTTCGCCGCGCATGAAGTCCTTCCACTGATCGATGCCGAAGCCATCATGGAACACCACGGCCTTGCTCGTCGGCAATGCACCCTTATCCACATCGCGCAGGCGATGGTATGCGGTGACATAGAAGTCCTTCAGCCAGTCGAATGCGATCGGACCGGTCCCTTCGGCCAGTTCGGGGTCGACGGCCTTGTATCGTTCAGTCACGTTCATCATTGGCCACGACGTGGTGGTGTTCGGCTCGTTGATGATTTCAATACCCATCAACGCTTCCCTATCGCCATAACGCTTGGCGAGACGTTCGAGCACGCTCAACACAAATTCGACTTCTTCCGGCAGCTGCGCCCACTTACACACACCGGAAATACCGCCATTGTCGAAACCGTTCTGGCTCATCGGAGCGGTATGCAAGTCGATAAGAATGGTCAGACCGTACTTTTCAGCCCAATTGAAGGCCTTGTCAAGCTCATCAATACAACCAATGAACGGTGCTCGATCGCCGAAAATAAAATACGGTACCGGAATTCGTACGGAATTCAATCCCCATGATTTGATGGTGGCGAAGTCACGTTCATTGACATATTCCGCACGATGCGTTTTGATGCGCGCCTCATACACGGCCGGATCGAGTTGCGTCGGCAGATAGTATTCGTCATCAGCAGTGGTTCCATCGAATAATGCCGGGTTCATCCACTTTTCCAGAACCAGCCAGTTACCCAGGTTCACGCCCTTGACGTAATTGAGATCCATATGCACTCCTTCGTACGCTTTCAACCGTAGTTTCTATTACTTAGTAACTACTTAGTTAAATGATAATACGTTTTTCTTCTTTGCGCAATTCGCAACGAAAAAACGTCTGCATACGGCGATTAGTAACTAATCACCGCAGACAAACGTCCTACAACACAACACCGGCTTGCGGAGGTGTCAGGAAAAGTGGGAAACCCACCACCCGGCATCCAACAAACCATTGCCACAGCCAAGCCAACATGTTACGCACACATCCACGTCAGCCGGCAAAACTCCCCGTCAGTCCAACACGAACGCGTTACCTGAACACGGAACAAGCGTCACCTTGATACCATGATCGGCATTGCAAGGATCAGCAAATTCAAAAACCCTCAGCATCGTCATGGGCCCTCCGTGTTCATCACTTTGCAATTGTATGCTTCCTCACGGAAGACCCCGGACCCAATCGAGAAGAGGGAAACGATGGATCCGGGGCGATCGTTCAAGGAAGGATTACTTACTTGACCTTCTTGATGGCCATGATGAAGAAGCAGCCGATGATAGCCAGGGCGATGGCAGTCGGGAAGGCGAAGTTGTAGCCGAGGCCCACCACGATGGTGGACATGATGACCGGGCCGCACATCTGACCAAGGGTGGTGCCCATGTTCAGAATGCCCAGATCCTTGCCAGCCTCTTCCTTGTTCGGCAGCACATCAACGAGCAGAGCCTGATCGACCGCGGAGTAGACAGCGTAGCCGAGGCCAGCGATGCCAGCGAACAGGTACATGCCCAGGGTGGACGGGATCAGCCACGGCATGGCGATACCGATAGCGAAGAGCACGGAAGCCACGACAACCGGAACCTTACGACGGCCGATGAAATCGGAAACCGGGCCGGAGATGAAGGAGCCGACCAGAGACATGACCATCATGATCATGGAAACGACAGACACGGTGACAGCGGATTCCTTGACGGACTGACCAATGTAGTTCTGGATGATGTAGAGCTGGTAGACGTTGATCATCTGGTAGCTCATGATCATGCAGAAACGGCCAGCGAAAGCCTTGTAGAAGTCGTGGGCGCCAGCGAACTTCGGCGGACGGAAGGATACGAGGACGTCCTTGAAGGAGCCTTCTTCCTTCGGCAGGAAGTCAGCGGACTGTTCCTTCGGCAGGATGATCACGGCGACGATGCCGCCGAGGAACATGAGCACGCCCGCGACAGCGAAGCCGGCAGTCAGGTTTTCGATGAAGAATGCGCCGATCATGGTACCGATCGGAGCACCGATGGTAGAGCCTGCGCCATAGAAGGCGGACATGGTGCCACGAATGCCGGATGGCACACGGTCAGACAGCACGGCGACCAGCGGGGCGATCATGCAGTTGAGGCCGAACATGCAGGCGCAGTAGAAGATGGTGAGCAGCACCGCGTTGTGCGTGGTGCCGGTCAGGAACAGGGTGACGCCACCAAGCACCGCACCGAAAACGATCCACGGAGTACGACGACCGAACCTGGAGCGGGAACGATCGGAGAAGTTGCCGAACATCAGGTTGGCAACCAGGGATGCCACTGCGGTGAACGCATTGACGATGCCAACGAGAGCATCCGGATCGGCGCCTTCGATGGTCTTGTAGTGCATCGGCAGAAGCACGGCGGAGACGATGCCGAGACCCGACATCCACAACACGCCGAACAGCAGGAAGCCTGCGCCGAAACGGATGGTGTTGACCTTACTCAGTGGCTTGCCGGTTTCAGGAGACAGCTGCGGATCCTTGTCCGCAGCGGCGATGTTGGCGTTATAACGCACCAAACGCTCCTCTTTGCTTGCGATTGTTTCACTCATGAAACTCTCTCCTTCGATTCATGTTTCAGTAGTGTTTTCTGTGATATTCCTGTTTTCCGATAGGGCCTCTCTGCCCAGTCAACTAACTACCACTTGGTAACTAGCTGGTTTTCATCATAGATGCCTTCTCAAAAGAACGCAAGTCAGACGCGAATTTTTCCGACGGCAGCGTTTTTCGAATAGCAATCCACAACGATTCGCCCCATGCAGAAAACTTCAGTTTTTATTACTTAGTAACTGCTTAGTTAAAGCATATTACAATCTCTTGTATCTGTCATTTTCCGGCGTGTCCCAACGTTTCTACCACACTTCCTCTCCCCCTTCTTGTAACTTAGTAAGCACAAGAAAGGAGAACGCATGCGTCGCCGCACCGAAAGCAAAACCAAGAAACGAATGAGCGCAGAAGACCGCAAGAAAGCGATTCTCGAAACCACGGTCTCCTTCATCTCACAATTCGGATTCTGGGGATTTACTATTCGCGACGTGGCACAAGCTCAGAACATCACCGAAGCAGGCCTCCTTTACTACTTCAAATCCAAAGAACAACTCCTTGAAGAAACACTCAAATACGCCGATCGTACTAACCAAATCGCCATTGCAGAGCATCTTGGCGTTGAAGGCGTGACCGGCGAAGTCTTGCAAGACGGCATCGCATACCATTGCGATCTCGGACTCAAGGCCATCTCCACGGGAACCGTGGAAACCAACGCAGGCCGACCCGAAATGGTTCGCCTCTACACCCTGCTCGAAAGCGAGGCCCTAAGCAAAGACCATCCGGTGCACGAGTATTTCGAACAGCGTGAAATCAATCTGCTGAAGGAATACACGTTCGCAGCCAAACGAGATGGCGTCGCCGATCCGAAACGCACCGCACTGCAGGTGCTATCCGCCATGGAAGGCTTGCAATTGCGGTGGCTCAACGGATCTCACGATATCGATTTCATTGGGGAATGGAAGGCCATGATCGACCTTCTCATTCCCTAATCGTTCTCTTTTCGCCGATTTCAGCCGGCGATCACCGCAACATTCCAGCGGCCGATCGTCAGCGGATCGCCCTGCTTGACAGCAGCACCTTCCTTCAGCGCGACTTCAGCAGTTGCAGCCTCATCGACGTTGCCGTCAGTGGCGATGGCAACCGGGGCAACCACCACTTCACCTGCGACCGGGCTTGCAACAGTAACCTCATCAGCCGAATAGTTGAGCAGATAGGTCACGTTCTCGCCGCGAGCGTTTACGCCCTGACGAACTGCAATCTGACCCGCGAGCGCGGTTCCGGCACCGGCGACACTGGCATGCTCCACAGCTTCGCGCATGACCGCACGAATGGAATCGGCGTCAAGCAGGGTGGCGATCCACTCGGCGTCGCCCTTGCCGAACGCGTGACGTGTGACTGCGGCGTAATCCTTCCAAGCGTAGTGACCGTAGGATGCGAGCACCTCGGTATCGGCGTCGGCGTTCAGCAGTTCGATCAGCGCTTGAGCGTCGGTGGACGCGGTTTCGGCGAGCGCACCTGCGAATTCCACGGAAACGTGGCCGTTTGGGCGGGTGAACTGGTTGTACGTCATGCCGAACACGTCGGTGAGGTTGTGCGGCGCGCGGTCGTGCCATACGGTCACCTCGTCGTCGGTCACGAAGGAGCGCATGGTAGAGACGAGGTGTCCGCCGTTGGAGACGAATTCACGCAGGCGATCGGTCGTTTCCTGCGGAGCACAGTACAGCGCCGGGGTCACAATCATCTCGTATGCGGCCAAACGCTCGGCGGGAGCGTCGGAGGGGATGAAATCGCATTCCACGTTGAGCTCGAACAGCGCGTCGTAGACATTGCGCACCACGTCGTTGTATTTGAGGGTGCCGCCGAATGGGAAGCCGGCTTCGATGAGGAACCAGTCGAGCGCGGTCAGCGATTCGTTGCTGACCATGATGGCTACTTTGTTGTGCTTCTTCAAGTGGACGAGCCGCTCCCCCACTTCCGGTTTGGCGATCTCGCGACCGAATACGCCGGCTTCGCGATACGTGGGGTTCGGTTCGAGGTCGTGGCTCAGCAGGCCCTTCCAATATGTTTCAAAGGAATTATGGATGGAGTGCCAGTGCCAGTATTCCACCATGTCGGCGCCGGAGGCGAGGTGGGAGTAGGCCTGCAGGCGCAGCTGGCCGGGGAATGGCACCCAGCCGTGCTGGCCTTGGGCCTCGGTTTCGAGCACCAGGTAGTTCTGGCCGTTCTTGGTGGAGCGGGTCATGTCGCCGCCGAAGGCGATCTCCTTGCCGGTCAGGTCGTCTTCGGTCGGGTGGTAAATGTCCACGCCGGTGATGTCCACAGCGGTCGCGGCCTTGAAGTGGTCGACGGCCGGCTGCACACCGTAGGAGTATCCGCGCCATTCGAAATCGAAGTTGTGGGTGATGAACTGGTCGTCATGCGCGTATTCGCGCACGATGTCGGCCTGCCACTGCAGGAAGGCGCGCACCTGATCGCGGCGGAACTTGTCGAATTCGCCGCCCAAGGACTCGTTGATGGTGGCGGTCACGTCCGGGAAATCCTCCCAGGAGTCGATGCGGTTGGACCAGTAGTCGAGGCCGAAGTGGTGGTTGAGCTCGTTCAGATCGCCGTGGAACTTCTCGCGCAGATACTTGACGAACAGGCGCTGCATGTCGTTGGACACGGAATCGTAGTACTTGGTTTCATTATCGACCTGGTAGCCGATCACCGCCGGATGGTCGGCAACGTGGGAGATCAGCTTGCGGATCACGCGCTCACCGTAGAAACGGTAGGTGGCGTTGACAATGTCCATGATCTGGCGGGCGCCGTACTTGCCTTCGCCGTTCGGGGTGACCGCGAGCACGCTCGGATCGATCTTGACGAGCCAGCTCGGCACCGCGTAGGTTGGAGTGCCGACGATGACGTCGATACCGACACGCTGTGCCGCGTCGAGCGCACGATCCACATAGGTGAAGTCGAACGCACCCGGTTGCGGTTCGCAGGTGCTCCATGTGGATTCGGCAATACGGATAACGTTCAGTCCCGCTTCCTTCATCATCCTCATGTCTTCATCGACACGGTCGATGCCTTTCATCATGAGGTATTCGTCGTAATATGCGGCACCGAAAAGAATGTGATTTGCCTCGTAACGACTCATGGATCCTCCATCGTCTTCATTGACTTGTTACTGATTACTACTTATTTCTGCTGTTTCTGCATCTAAAGCTGTTTTATATTGCCTGCGATATCTCCGGAACATATCCTTAGAACATTCGTATCTAACAGCCATTAGATATAAGAAATCTAGATCTTCCAGATTTAGTTGTCAAGAACCGCATAATTTCAGGCGTGTCTTACCTAACAACCATTAGATAAAACGTTTCCTTAGTCGACAAATACCCAAATCAGCACCAACAAATGCGCCAAACACTTCATCGCTGCATCATTGCTGCCCACCAGCAAATTTCAACACATCACCCGCCATTGCGGCAGGGAAACAGGCATGAAAATGCCACGTATCCCCCTCGGAAGACGTTCGAGCAAATCCTCCTACAGATTCAATCCAACGCCTATGCAAAGCCAAACCCTTTTTCGACAACGGCTTATCAGGAAACAAACTTCGTAATGAAACATCATTCACCGAATCCACATGAACCCAATTATCATCATGCACACCAACAGCAATGTAGTACGTGCCCTCAGGACTCCCATGCACGGCAATATTCGTATACAATTCATGAACTAAAGAAAGAATCTCTCGAACATAATTACCGTCAAGATTATTCAAATTATCTATCTCTATTTTCGTCTGCCCATGAAAGCCAAGTTCTCGTAAAAAAGCATCCCCCTGTTCGCTGATACCCCGTAATTCAGCAAGGTAAGCGTGTTCATCCTGTTGAGACTCTTGCCGATCGCTGCCATGCATCATGTCAACAACATCCCGCACCTCATGCAAGGTTTCAACAACAAGCGTTCGCAACTTTCTCATCTCATGTTTGTCGGACGGATTCTCAGCATCCAACATAAATCCATCCAGCACAATCGCCATATATGTCAAATTACCTGCGATTGAATCATGAATTCGACCAGCCAACATATGTTCCCTACGCAAATATTCAACATGCTGGCTGAGCTTCTCATATTTCAGTTCATTTCGCCGAGCCTGATCAACAAATTCTTTCCACGCGAGTGATTTTCCAATAAAAAATGCGAAAAACATAACAAAAATCAGCATGACGTACTCGTTCAACGGCACACCGTCAGCATTAAACCGCCACATTCGAACCGTCGACACCGCCAACGGATACAACACGTCCCACCACGATGTGATCCGCATTCCCACATATCCCAAAGCCAGCCAAGTCCCCCACAAAAGACTGGGTCCGCCATCATCAGGAATGAAACAGCATGCCACAAAAGTCAAAAGCACAATATTGCAGCACACACGGGGTCTCCATGGCATCAATACAAGAGACAACACATGCACGCACACGAACAAAGCTGTCGCCGCACCTACGGGAGGGAATATCAACGTTTCCACAACAGTCATGGCAACGCAAACCACTATCAGCAAGTATTGAACATGATTAACGCACCACGACGCCAACGACTTCAGCTTGTCAGTTTTCACGCCCATCCATTTCCATCCATCGAATCACCGCCTGCGTTCTGTTCTTAGCGCCCAATTTCCTCATGACTCTTCGGACGTACGTTTTCACCGTAGGCTCCCCAATACCAAGCTTGGCACTAATTTCTTTTGAGGTGAAACACAAAACGCACAGCTGCATCACTTCCCTCTCCCGCTGCGAAAACGCCTCGCAAACGCCCTCTTTCCACCCTTCATTCAGCAGTCTTTCATGTGACTCCTGCGCATTTTCAGAAGACACATATTCAGCATTCGGACGCCGACCGTTCGCAAGTTCACACAAAGTCTGGCAAAGACCTCTCACATCCGCCTTGTCAACAAGGCAATCCGCTCCGTTTTCCAACGCGGACGCGCCGTAGCGTTCCAGAGAGAAAGCCGTCATGCCCACCAGCGCGATGCGAGCGGTTTCCACGCGAATACAGCGGCAAACATCACAACCGCTCATCCCCTCCAAAGACATATCCACCAGTAACACATCAAGTTGCGTTTTTGGATCAAGACCCTTTCGTACCGCCGTCGCACCATCAGACGCAGTCCAGCACACATCCGCCAGCGGAAGAATCCGTTCGACCATCAGCTTCATGACGCCAAGCGTGAGTTTGTCATTATCCACGATGCCGATTCGTATTCGCTTACCTACATACATGCATTCGCCTACCTACACACATTGCCGCCCGCATGCAAAGCATAATTCTTCAATATTTCACTCAGCCTGCTGCATCAACTCAATCAAACATCTCAACTCACGGTTGTAATTCTAATTCCTGATTGAGTTCCCGATTTCACTCTTTTTCGACGTTAATTCACGCACGAAATCATTCGATAAATCATCAAGCGAAAGACCATCCATGGACCATATGTTGCCATCGATACGTATCAGAGGAGTTGCGAATCCTTCCTTGCCAACAGCAATCAAATCATCTCTCGTGATTGTGTAATTCGTAGCGTACGTCACCCATCGAACATACCGTCCATCAACACTCTTCTTCGCTATCGAGGAAGGCACACCGGCCTCTTTCGCCCATTGAATTATTTCTTTATCTGGAACTGGTGCGTAATTTACTTCTGATGGTTGATTGCTTTCATCATATATTTTCGCAATAAACTTGATAATATGTTCGGGATCATGTTCCGAAATATAAGCAATAGCGCTCGACACTCTACTCGAGTAGGTGTCCGTCGATTTTCCATCCAAAAAGTTCAGAGGATGAATTTCTATTTTGATTTGCCCTTCTTCATACATTTTTTCGAGCGTATCGTTAAGAATTCGATCAACCTGCCCACATGCCGGGCACAAAGGATCCAAATAGATCTCCACCGTGGGAGCTTGCTCCTCTGAGCCTACGAAAGACGCCAAACCACCTTGCTTCGTGGCATTTGAAGGCTTACTTTCGACATTTTGCAACAAATCGTAAGCTCCGCCAACATCATCACGATGCTTTTCCGCTGTCCCCTGGAGGAAAAACCCCACAAACGCAACAATAATTAGAGCTGCGATAATGCACGCAGTGATGAACAACGCAAACCGCTGCTTCTTCTTATCTGACTTGGTTCTTTGGAACATACAATGCCAATCTTCATACGCTACAGATTCCTACGGCACCATTATGTCCATCCCCATTTCCCGATCGCCCATTCCATCACCTCTTGTCATCTTCAGATGACAGCACCACTACACCTGGCAGCCGTTCACGCTGCCTCAAACACGCTTCAAACCCAACATTTCACCCATAACTCGCTTATATATGGCAGAATCACGGATCCGACAGGAGACATCTCGACTATATATGGCAGACCTTCCCGGAACAAAGCCAGTTCAGGGGTATTAAAAGGCCTTTTCACCTACTTGACCCGCCATATATAAGCGAGATACAGGCCAATCGGGCTCTCACAACACCACACACGGCTCTAAAACTTCCAGTCAGAGGAGGAATTACCCCATTTATGCGCCTTTTAGCGTCCTTATTCTTCCAAGGACGCTGAGGGAGTCATGCGGCTTAGCGGTAGCCGTCCCAGATGGGCGAGGGGAAGATCATCTTTTCGAAGGCAAGCCATTCGTCGTAGAAGTCAATGGGCGGCTGGCGGAGCCAACGCAACTGAATGCCGTCCATTGCCTCCAAACTTTGCCTCACGTATGCCCGCATATTCTCCCAACCACCGATTTCAGGCGGCAGCTTCCAAGTAAAACTCGAATAATGCTCCCACACGTATTTCGGTCGATTCTCGAAATAGTCATGCAACGGATGATCCTCGCTGAACGACTCGGTTTCCAACACCATGTATAGCTGCAACAAGCTGCGTCGGCTCGCATTGTAGCGAACCAAGAATCGCAAGTAGGCGGGGAATAGCATGCCTTCCGGATCGCTGCCCGGCAATCCGGATTTTGCAAAATCAGCCGGAGTGCCTTCCTGATCATAATTGTCGGTGACTAGCAGCGACAGCAACCGTTCCTTATTGCCAATGTAATGCAGCAATCCAGGCTGGCTCATGCCAATCGCATCAGCAATATCTTTCAACGATGTACCGTAATACCCCTTTTCCCCGATAAGACGGCTCGCCGCAGCTATGATTTCCTTCTTACGTTCCTCAGGTGATTTCCGAACGCGCTTCTTCCCCTCATTACCCATACGGAACAGTGTACTATCTACCGTTCATTAGACAGGCGAAATCGTATCAAAACACAGCATTTCCACTCGCCACATAAAAACGAGCCGATCTTCAACAGACCAGCTCGAAATTACATTCAAAACCACTTCGAGATCACATTCAGTCAGCCTCAGCCAACCAAAAATATTCGAAAAGCAGTTTTACTTCTGGAATACGTCAGGATGCTTTGGATCGCCGGGTTCGTCGGCAAGCACACCTTCGAGCCCTAAGAATTCCTGCCAGAATTCCAGCGAATTGCCATACGGAGCGGCCTGATGGCCACGCGCCTGCAGGTTCGCCTTCGCCTCAAACACGTCTTCCTCACGAATACCATCGAAATACGATTCGAGACGCTCACGGTTCGTCGGATCGTAGAACAGCGATCCGATGATTTCCGTCAACCGTTCCGCACGCGCTACCGGCAGCGAATCCCAGTGACGGAATTCAATGAAGTTCTTCAAACGGACGTCATTGAAATGTGTGGAAATCACATGATTGATTTCGTATGCGTTGAGTTCACGATCAGGATACACGTCGTTCGCATTCTCGTAGAATGCAGGATGATGCAGATCAGTTCCGGGAGTTTCCAACGCTTCCGGAGTGTGCGTCAGATCAGCGAACATCATCGGCGTGCTCAACACGTCGACCGCATAATCTTCCCAACCGAAGCGAGAATCGAACAATCCTGGAATAACGTTCGTACGCTGGAAATCCAAATAATCCCACATGCGTTGGCGCAGCAGCGGATACGGATTCTCCTGCCCCTCGAAATACGGGGTGTTACGGAAGAACCATGCGAGGATCGGACCGACCACCGTACCCAAACGCAGCTTGGAAATCGCATCCTGTTCGGAAACATAGTCAATGCTGACCTGCGTCGATGCGGAGCAGCGCATCATGCACGGGCCGAACTGGCCGACGCGCCCCAAATACGCGGTCATCGACTTGTAACGATCCTTCGGATTGACGGGAATGTCGGCATAGCCGGACTTCGGCTGATACCCGTAATTGACCAAGCGAAAGCCAAGATCGTCAAGTACAGGATCGACTTCGCGGCGGAACGCACCATAAATCGTGCGCAGATCTTCCGGCTTATGCAGAATGCCCAGCGAGCATTCCAGCTGACCACCCGGTTCAAGCGACACAGAAATACCTTCGCGGCCAAGACCAACAAGCCTGCCGTTCTCCCAGTATTCCTTGCTTTCGTCGTAATACGGGCGAATGCGGTTCAGCAACGCCTCGATGCCATTCTCCTCGTAATAGTTCACGGCGGTATCATCGCTGTTATGCACCGGCAGATGCTCGATTTCCACACCGAAACCGCCGGTTCCGCGCTCTTGGCAGCCTGATTCGAAGAATTTGACCAGACTTTCCACATGCTTCGGGTTCGGCTCAGTAAGCAGGTGTGCATAAGAAATTCGTGGCGTCGTCATGTTGGCAATCCTATCGAAACGCATTGATGAGCACGGCGCAATCGCTATACGAAAAACTGATAGCCAACTCTTGCGTATATCGAACCGAATACACATTTTCGGTTAAAACAGACATGCTCTGCAAAGCCGGCCAATAATAATTAACAGCTACTAATAAGGTCAGAAGCAATTACCGTTATTTGAAGAATTGTTTGTATATATCAAATGAAAATACCGACGCTGAAGATGTTGCCAGCGTCGGTATTTTAGTCAATTCCAGTCAGTGCTTATTGATTTATCCGCCTATGATCAAGCGGATTTTTCGCTTTGCGCCGTCTCACCCTGCTGCGCGGCCCTGTGAGCCTTCTTAGCGGCCGCGATCATCAGTTTGATGCGGTTGAGCTGGTTCGCTTCGGATGCGCCCGGATCGTAGTCGATGGATACGATGTTGGCTTCCGGATGCAGGCGGCGGATCTTGCCGAACATACCTCGGCCGGTCACGTGGTTCGGCAGGCAGGCGAACGGCTGCGCACAAATCACGTTCGGGCAGCCGGATTCGATGAGCTCAAGGATTTCCGCAGTTAGCAGCCAGCCTTCACCAGCCTGCACACCCACGGAAGTGACCTCGTCGGCCTTCTTCACAAGTTCCGGCATCGGCAGGTCCTGGGAGAATTTGCCGTGTGCCAAATCGATCGCCTTGTGCACAGGAGCGTTGTACATGTCAAGCGCCTTGCGCATCAGCGCGTAGCCAAGCTTGTTGCCGCCCATGCCGAGGTAATGCTCGTTCCAGTCGGAAATGTACGGGCGGGTGGTCATGAATTCCATGATGCCCGGCACCACAGCCTCGCAATTCTGCGATTCGATCACGTCGACCACATGGTTGTTGGCGTCCGGCTGATATTTGACGAGAATTTCGCCCACCACGCCAACGCGCACCTTGCGCGGTTCGTCCTTCAAGGGCAGCGCGTCGAAGGATTTCACAATCTCCTTGACGAGCGTCTGGTACGGCAGATACCCCTTGCCGATGAACTTACGTGCCGTCTCGGAATAGCCGTGGTGTTCCAACGTTTCACGCACGATGGTGTTCCACGTGTGATACAGCTGGTTAGCGCTGTCCGGCGTCACCTCGTACGGACGCACGCGGTACAGGCATTTCATCAGCAGATCGCCGATGATCAGCGCCTTGATAGCACGATGCAACAGCGCCGGCGTGGCTTTGAAACCGGGATTATCCTCAATGCCCTGCGTGGAGATGGCGATAACCGGGATCTGCGGGTAACCGGCATCAACCAGCGCCTTGCGAATCAGACCGAAATAGTTTGTGGCTCGGCACATGCCGCCGGTCTGGGTGATGGCGAGCGCGGTGTGTTCCGGATCGTATTTGCCGTCCAAAATCGCGTCCACGAGCTGACCGATAACCATGATGGCCGGGTAGCAGGCGTCGTTGTTGACATATTTGAGGCCGGTTTCCACGTTTTCACGGCTGGCGTGTTCGAGAATGTCGAACTTGTAGCCGCCGGAGCGGATCGCGGATTCCACCAGGGAGAAGTGGATCGGGCTCATCTGCGGAGCCACGATGGTGTAGTCCTTCATGTCTTTGCCGAATGGCACGCGGTTGGCGTACTTCGACATGGTGGCGGAATTGTGCGCGGACTTCTTCACTTCGCCGATGCCGTTTTCCGCGGCACGCTTGGATGCGGCTTTAACGGCTTCGGTGAGTTTCGGATTGGCTTTCATCACGGTGTTAAGCATGACTTGACGGCCCGGAGTCGGCGCTTCAGTTCCGGTCTTGCGGAATTCGCCACGCTTGGCATCGGCTTCGGCGGATTCAAGCTGGGCCTGCGCTTCGGCGAGCTGCGCCTGAGCCATTTCCAGCTTGGCTTTCGCTTCAGCCACGGCATCCGATTGCACCGGCTGATCCTGCTTGCCGGGCACGGCACCGGCCAGAGCGCGGCGATGGTTGCGTTCACGCTCTTCGACGGCTGCTTTGAGTGAGCGAAGGCGGATTTTCGCCGCGCCCAGGTTGGAGACTTCGTCGATTTTCAGCATGGTGTACACGTCGGCCTTGTCCGCCAGGATCTCCGACACCTGATCGGTGGTGATGGCGTCAAGACCGCAGCCGAAGGAGTTGAGCTGCACGAGTTCGAGGCCGGGGTACGAAGCGACGAAATTGGCCGCCGCGTACAGACGGGAATGGTAGGCCCATTGATTGGTGACGCGCAGTGGCATTTTGGTGACCTTGCGGTCTTCCACATGGCGGAAGCCGTTTGCGTTCTTCTTACGTGGATCGTCTTCATCGGCTGCGAGGAATTCGCTCGGGTTGAGCTTCTCCCCCGGCTGCAGTTCGCAGATCGAATCTTCAGACAATACCACCATGCCGAGCGAGCATATGGTTTCCGGAATGCCATGGTTGACTTCCGGGTCGATATGGTATGGGCGGCCTGCGAGCACGATGCCTCGGCAGTCGTGTTCCTTCATGTAGGCGAGTGCCTTGAGGCCTTCCATTTGCACGTCGTGTTTGAAGACTTCGTTTTCGGCATATGCCGCTTTGACTGCAATTTCGGCTTCTTCACGGGTCACGTTGGCCCAGGCGAATTCTTCGACGATGCGGTCGACCATGAGTTCATGGTTGGCCATGTTGAAGTATGGGCGCATGTAGCGGATGCCTTCTTCGCGCAGTTCAGGCATGTTCGCGCCGATGACCACAGGATAGTTGGCTACCACCGGGCAATTGTAGTGGTTGTCGGTGTTGGGTACCAAGTTCTCTTCGTAGCTAACGCACGGGTAGAAGATGTTTTTCACACCCTTGTTCAGCAACCATTTGATGTGTCCGTGCACAAGTTTGGCCGGATAGCAAATGTTTTCGGATGCGATTGATTCGATGCCAGTTTCGAACAGTTCGTGCGAGCTTCGTCCGGAAATCATCACTTTGAAGCCGAGCGAGGTGAGCAGTGTGAACCAGAACGGATAGTTCTCGTACATGTTGAGTACGCGCGGAATGCCGATTTCACCGCGGGTTGCTTTCTTGTCGGTGAGTCTGCGGTAGGCGAAGCAACGCTTGTACTTGTAATCGTAGAGGTTCGGTCGATCGGAACGCTTCTTTTTCGCGTCTCCGCCTCGTTCGCAGCGGTTGCCGGTCACGTAACGGGATCCGTCTTGGAAGGTGGTGATGGTGAGCTTGCAGTGGTTTTGGCACAGCTTGCACACGTCTCGTTCGGAGGTCATCGACAGGTTGTCGAGTTCTTCTCCGTTCAAAATGTTCGATGCGGTATGGCGTACGCCTGCGATCACCGCTTCTTTGGTGTCGGTGGTATCGACGTCTTCGTCTTCCGCTTCGTCGGCATAGTGCATGCGTGCGGTCAGTGCGGCACCGTATGCGCCCATGAGTCCTGCGATGTTCGGTCGGGTCACTTCACGTTCTGTGAGCAGTTCGAATGCGCGGAGCACAGCGTCGTTGAGGAAGGTGCCGCCCTGCACCACCACAGTGTCGCCGAGTTCGCCGGAATCACGCAGTTTGATCACCTTGTAGAGGGCGTTGCGCACTACGGAATAGCACAGGCCTGCGGCGATATCTTCGATGGATGCGCCTTCTTTTTGTGCCTGCTTCACGGACGAGTTCATGAACACGGTGCATCGGGAGCCCAAATCGACCGGATGGGTAGAGTTGAGCGCCGCTTGGGTGAATTCCTGAATGGTCAGTCCCATGGAAATGGCGAATGTTTGCAGGAACGATCCGCAGCCGGACGAGCATGCTTCGTTCACTGCGATGGAGTCGATCACGCCATCGTTGATGGCGAGATATTTCATGTCTTGGCCGCCGATATCGATGACGGCGGTGACGCCCGGGCTTACCATTTCGGCACCGCGATAGTGAGCCATGGTTTCCACTACACCTTCGTCAAGATGCAGGCCGGTGGTGATGAGGCCTTCGCCATAGCCGGTCGCGCAGGATCGTGCGATCCATGCGCCTTCGGGGAGTTCGGCTTGGATTTTTTTGACGATTTGCACGGCTGCCGTCAGCGGGCTGCCTTCGTTGGTCGCGTAAGAGGACCATACGATTTCGCGATCGTCGTTCACCAATGTCGCTTTGATGGTGGTGGAACCGGCGTCGATGCCCAGGAAGTGCGGTCCTTGGGCTCCTTCGAGCGTGCCTTGATGGACGTGCTCGCGATGATGTCGTTCGTTGAATGCGGTGCGATCCGATTCGGTAGCGAACAGCGGAGGCATGGTCGGGGTGTTGGACGGCAAGTTTTCCAGTTCGTCCAGTCGCGCCAGAAGGTCGGCACAGGTTCGTGCTTCGTAATGCTTAGTCAAGGTCGTCACCATCCTGATCGGCCTGCAATGCAGCACCGTATGCCACGTACAGGTGAGCGTCGGTCGGAACAATGAATTCGTCCACTTTGCCGTCGAGCGCCCGCTTGAACGCGGCTCGCAGCTCGGACATGAAGAACAACGGACCGCCCAGGAAGATCACGGTTCCGTGAATCGGGCGCCCGGAGGCAAGGCCTGCAATGGTTTGCGTGGCCACTGCGGTGAAGATGGAGGCGGCCAGATCCGGTTTGGCCGCGCCATCGTTGATAAGCGGCTGCAAATCGGTTTTGGCGAACACGCCGCAACGTGATGCGATCGGATACAGGGTTTCGTATTGCGCGGCCATTTCGTTCAGACCAGCGGCGTCGGTGTCGAGCAGTGTTGCCATCTGGTCGATGAATGCGCCGGTACCGCCTGCGCAGGAACCGTTCATGCGCTGTTCCGGAGTCGGCTTGAGATAGGTGATTTTTGCATCTTCACCACCAAGCTCGATGATCACGTCAGCCTGCGGATATTCCTTGTCAATGGCTTCGGTTTCGGCGATGACCTCCTGAACGAAGGGCACGTCGAGGCTGTCTGCAAGAGCAAGACCGCCTGAACCGGTAATGGCCAGACGAATCGGCTCGTCGCCTCGGCCAAGCTTTTCCAATTCTTTGTGGATGTCAGCCAGTAGCCCGGCCACGGTGGCGCGCACATTCGCGTGGTGACGCCGATAATCGGAGAACAGCGCGTCCGCGAGCGCGTCGGACTGATCGAGCACCACCGCCTTCACAGTAGTGGAACCGATATCAAGACCTACACGCAACGGCTTTGTGCCGTGCGTTTCGGTCCCGGCTTCTGCTGCTTCAACCATGTATCAACCTCTATCGTTCTATCCGCCGGGCTGCATTCCATGGCAGACATGGAAGCCCCTACCCCGGTTATCCAATCATGTAATCGTAGTCTGTGCCCACGCCTAAGCGCTTCGTGAATGCTCGCAATCAGCATAAAAGGGACGAAACAGTGCATAAACTAGACAACCAATCCAGTCAATGTGCCTAATTATGCATCCGGACACTCGACGAACGTCGAAATCGCAAAACCATCCAAACATTTCCATGTCAGGATGCGCCGCCTTCCCCAGCAGAACGGTCTTTGCCGTATATTTCGGGAATGAATCGTGTTTGATCATGTAATTTCGGCCAAATCACCGCTCGCCCGTTTTCCAGTGATTTCGGCACGTCGATGATGCGTTGGTTGCTGCTTCCGCGGAATTGCAGCAGGGAATCATGTAATTCTTTGATATAACGGCCGTCCACTAGAATGTCGATTAGTTCGAGCAGTTCGCGCTTATCGGGGCTTTCGCCTTCGCGCATGAGCTCTTCCCACGTGTAGCCGGTCCAGCACCAAATATCTTTGGTATTACCGAACCGTTCGCGGATTTTTCGTGCGAGAGGCAACAGCACGCCCGTGTTGAGCAATGGTTCACCTCCGAGGAAGGTGATGCCTTGCACATACGATTGGCTTAAGTCATCCATGATTTGCGCTTCGAGCTTGTCGTTGTATTCGTGGCCGGCTTGGAAATCCCAGATTGATGTGTTGTAGCATTCCTCGCAATGGAACGGGCAGCCCGACACGTACAGCGAGCATCGGATGCCTTCTCCGTCGGTCATGAGGAACCGTTTGTAGTCGGCAATCATATTGCGGCTCATGCGATTGGTCCATTGCCCTGCTTTGGGATTGTTGGAACGAGTTGTGGGGATGAAAG
This sequence comes from Bifidobacterium sp. N4G05, assembly GCF_002742445.1. Classification (GTDB taxonomy): domain Bacteria; phylum Actinomycetota; class Actinomycetes; order Actinomycetales; family Bifidobacteriaceae; genus Bifidobacterium; species Bifidobacterium hominis. The sequence continues at coordinate 346,490 of NZ_NJNQ01000003.1, forward strand.
GCCCGCGATTGGTTTCGTCCGCTGCAAAGTCACGACGTTGAATTGCTGGATTCGCGCTGCTGATCATACGTTGTCCCTTCACGTTTTGCCGTTGCGTCGCGTTTTTGCGATTGCTGCTTGCCTCATGATTATCACAGAATGAAAGAGGGTGGAAATCCACCCTCTTTCATATTTCGTTTATGTTTGCTGCCAATGCGGCCCTTACTTGGCTTCCTCGAACCATTCACGTTCGGAACCGTCGCTCAAGGTGACATGACCGGTTTCACCGCTCATATGCTTGACGCGGTGCGCGATCTCCTCGTGACGTCCGTGCACCATCGGGCGCTGCACCGGGTTGCCCAAGTAGCCGCAGGTGCGCTTGGTCACGTTGCAGTGGTCCGGGTCGGAGTTGCCGCACTCCGGGCACTTGAAACCTTCCTCAGTGGGCTCGAAGTCGCCTTGGAATCCGCAATCGTAGCAGCGGTCGATCGGCGTGTTCGTACCCAGGTAGCCGATGCCGATGTTGTAGGCGTAATCCCACACTGCTTCGAGTGCCTTGGGGTTGGACTGCAGGCACGGGAACTCGCAGTAGTTGATGAAGCCGCCGGACGCGTAGTACGGGAAGTCCTTCTCGTAGTTGAGCTTTTCCATTGGGGTTGGCTGCAGCCAGACCGGGTAGTGGAAGGAGTTGGTGTAGAAGTCGTGGTCGGTCACGCCTTCCACTTCGCCGAACTTCTCATGGTCCATACGGTTGAAGCGGTCGGTGAGGGATTCGGCCGGCGTGGAGTACACGGAATAGTGGTAGCCTTCCGCGTCGCTCCATTCCTTGCACAGCTCGTTCATGCGCTTGACGATGGACAGTGCGAATTCCTTGCCTTGCGGATCCCAGCCGTGGTCGCGCATCCAGTTCTTGCCGTAGAACACGCTGGTCGCCTCATACAGGCCAATGTAGCCCAGGGAAACGGTGGCACGTTCGTTGCGGAACAGTTGGTCGACGCTGTCGTTGGCGCCGAGGCGACCGAAGGCTCCGAAACGGAACAGGGTCGGCGCATTGACCGGCGCGGCCTGCTTGCAACGCATGATACGGAATTGCAATGCCTGATGAGCCACGGCCATACGCTCGTCGAAGATCTTCCAGAAGCGATCCTTGTCGCCGTGGGATTCCAGTGCGATACGCGGAACGTTCACGGTGACGACGCCAAGGTTCATGCGTCCGTCTTCCACGTCCTTGCCGGTCGCCGGATCAATCCAACCCTGCAGGAAGGAACGGCATCCCATCGGGGCTTTGAAGGAGCCGGTGATCTTCACGATGTTCTCGTAGAAGATCACGTCAGGATACATGCGCTTGGTGGCGCATTCGAGGGCGAGCTGCTTCAGATCGTAGTTCGGATCGCCCGGATCGGCGTTCACACCATGCTTGATGGTGAACACGAGCTTCGGGAAAATGGCGGTGTGGTGTTCGGAACCGAGGCCGCGGATACGGTTCAGGAAGATGGCACGCTGAATCTCGCGGGCGAACCAGTCGGTGCCCAAACCGAAGCCAACGGTCACGAATGGGGTCTGTCCGTTCGACACACGATTGGAGTTGATCTGGTATTCCATGGTCTGCATGGCGTCGTAGATGGCCTTGCGGGTCTGGATCTTCGCCCACACCTCGCGCAGCTGCTGCAAACGGCTGGCATCCTTGTTAAACGGCTCGTCCATCGGCAGGGCCGGACGGTCCTTTTCGAAATGCAGACGCTTCGGTTCGACATCCTTGGCCAAGCGTACCTGGCGTTCGGCGATTTCAATCGGCAGGTCGTCAGGCATGATCTCATGGGCCTGCTCAAGGAATTTATCGTAATCTTTCCTGGCATATTCAACGAAGTGCTCATCGGCACGGTTGGCGGTCTGGCCACCATATTGGCTGGAAGCCACGTCCTTCATGATCTGGGTAATCTGCGTGGCAGCGATAGAAATGCTGTTCGGCGAGCCCATCGGCGCGTTGCCGAGGGTGAAGCCGTTGGCGAGCATATCCCAATAGTTCGGCAGAGAGCAGTTGGATTGTGCGGTGAACGGCGAGTAGTCGGCGTCGTGGAAGTGGATGTCACCCTTCATATGGGCGTTGGAGACCGCATCCGGCAGCATGGAGAAGGCGGACGCCTTGGACACCGCGCCCGCCAGCAGATCGCGCTGGGTGGAGTAGACGTTGGAATCCTTGTTGGCGTTCTCGCGCACCAGAGCCTCGTCACGGTTCACCAAACGCTTGACGGCTTCGTTGATGTCGGTGGCCTTGGCACGTTCGATGTCTTTGTTCAGACGGTAGTTGGTGTATGTGCGCGCCACATCGTACAGGTGGTCTTCGATCAGGCCGTGTTCAACGAGATTCTGGATGTCTTCGATCTTGGCGGGACCGTTGTAACGATCCTTGATTTCAGCTTCGACCTGATTGGCGATATCACGGATCAGCTGTTCCTCCTGCGGCCCAATCTTCTTATCAAGGTCGGCGAAGGCTGACTTCACCGCGCTGATGATGTTGATCGGATCGAAGTCGACCACACGACCGTCGCGCTTCTCAACGAGCACCTTACCGGTTCCCGTTTTAACGGTTGCGGAGACGGCATTCAGAGCCTGCGTTTCCATTCATCATCCTTTCCGGGTCGGACCCCATCCGACCAGGTTTTCATGCTTTGTTTCGCATGCCATATGTTTTCTACGTCCATAGACTCTACGCCATAGTCAGCACTAAATGTAGTAGCGGCACGCCGACAGTAAGACTATATATTCCATTTTTGGCTTGATTCCGCCATTCCTTAACCTGTGTGACAAAGGTAACGATTTCGCCACAGAGTGTCGCCCGAGTGTCGATTTGACGCAGGCACCGAAGAGGGACTATACAAGGTGGGGTACCCTCACACGATTCGAACATGTGTTTCATTTGTCCGCAAGATGATGGAGTCTTGAACTATGACTTGGAACCAGGATTACACACCCCCGGCAGCGCAATCGAACAGCAAACCGCTGCCGCGACTGGCCGGCGAAACCACCGCTGACAACCCCTGGCCGGTAAGTCTGCTCAGCGAGAAATTCCACATGGCCGTTGAACGGTGGCCATCGGTTTGGGTGGCCGGGCAGATCACACAGATCAACACCAGACGTCAGGGCAGTGCCTACATCACGTTGCGCGATGATTATCAGGACATTGCGTTGGAGGTCAACGGCTTCGGACAGTTCGCCGCAGCAGCCACTCCTTTCGTGCAGGGCGATCGTGTCATCATCCACGGCAAACCGAATCTGTGGATGAAACGCACCTCCCTGTCTTTACGCGGTGACGCCATCATCGCCGCAGGCGCGGGCGGCAGCCTGAAAGCCATGATCGACGAATTACGCAAGAAGCTTAAAGGCGAAGGATTGTTCGACGCCGACCGCAAGCAGCCACTACCAGAGTTTCCGCATTGCATCGGTCTGATTTGCGCCCCGCAGGCCCGCGCGGAAGGCGATGTCATCACCAATGTGAGATTGCGTTGGCCTGTTGTCGATTTCAAAGTGACGCATGTGCATGTGCAGGGTGAGCAGTGCCCTTCCGATGTGATCAAGGCGATCGCGCAGATGGATGCCGATCCCGACGTCGATGTAATCATTGTGGCCCGTGGCGGCGGCGCTTTCGAAGATCTGATCGGATTTTCCGACGAAGGTGTGGTGCGCGCCGCGGCAGCCGCCCATACGCCGTTGATTTCCGCGATCGGTCATGAGGATGATTGGACATTGCTTGATTTGGTCGCCGACTTGCGTGCATCCACGCCAACGGATGCGGCAAAGAAAGTCGTGCCAGACGTTCGTGAGCAGATGCAACTCATCAATGTGAACATCGAACGCATGCGCATGCGCATCGACGCCACCGTCAACAATGAAACAAGACTGATCGAAGGCTATGCGAACCGTCCAAGCCTTACACAGCCGCTCACCATGCTGGAACCGCATCAGCGTCTCATCGACGACGCAAGAACCCGCATGAGAATCGGCTTGACACGTATTCTTGACGACGCAAGTCTCACCATCGAAAAAGCGCACGCTTCACTGACCGCGCTCAGCCCACAATCCACCCTCAACCGAGGCTATGCGGTAGTGCAGGGAGCGGACGGCCATGTAATCGACGATGCGAACGCTGTGAACACCGGCGACCAACTCACCATGACATTGAAGCACGGCATGATCGTGTCCGAAGTCACCACCGTAACGAAGGAGTAGCAATGACCAACGAAACCACCCCCGCATCCAGCCTGACCGACAAGGAACGCGAAGCCATCGCACAAATGCCTTATGAAGAGGCTCGAGATCAGCTCATTCAGGCCGTGCAGGCACTTGAAGCCGGCGGACTTAACCTTGACCAGTCCATGCGCCAGTGGGAGCTTGGCGAGGCTCTTGCCAAGCGCGCCCAAAGTTTGCTCAGCGAAGTACGCGCCAAGCTTGACGCAGCACAGGCGGAACAGGCCACTGCGGCCAATACCGCTGGAACGCAAGACAATCTGGCCTGAAAATACCGCCAATACATCGTTTTCCTGACTGTGCGCCACACGTTTTTACAAGGCGTTATATGGCGTACAGTCATGCAGAAATTTCGGATTTCTTCATTTCGGCACCACACTCGTCCGGAATGTGTGTAGAATGAAGATTCGTTGCCTCAGTAGCTCAGTGGATAGAGCACTTCTCTCCTAAAGAAGGTGTCGTAGGTTCGATTCCTATCTGGGGCACTTTATTTTATGCGGATACGCAGCCGATACGTCGATACGTAGTTGCGCCGACACTCTTCTCACACGTCGAATTGCACGGTTGCCAGCAACGCCTTGTGATCACTTCCATCGATTTTCAACGATTTGACCCGACCGGCCAACATGCCGGAATCCAATACGATATGGTCAATGCCCGCAAACGTCGGCACATAATCGATATTCGCAGGCCACGTGAACACCAATCCCCCAGCCGCCTGCTTGGCCGCATCCGTAAACCGCGCTCCCAAGAAATTGCGGAACGGCGTATGATCGTCGGTCGCATTGAAATCACCCATGAACACGTACCTGCGAGACGTATCGTATCGAAGCCGTCCAAGCTCATCCAATGAACGCTTCCACTGTTGCCAATATCCATCGGTCGGAGACGTGGTATGCACCGAAACGAAACGGATCTGCGTCTGACCATCATTGAATGCAACCGTGGCTCCTGGCATGAACGACGCGCTCGAATCAACATCATCATCAGCTGGATCAACAAGCGGACTCGCCGACCACAAACCATTGCCATACACGCCGTCTGAGCTTGCCACCTGCGCATACGGCAGCAAATCGCCAATACCAGCCTTGTTCAACTCGTCCACGAAAGCATCGGTCGTTTCCTGCAGCGCCAACACTTCCACACGCTCGCTACGCACCACATCGACAATTTCCTGCGCGTCGGCACGACCCTTAAACACATTGCATGTCATCAAACGGGCGTAATCATCCTGCGTATTGGCGGACGCTCCCGAAACCGCTGCGATCGCAGCACGCGGAAGCTTCGTCTCATTGTAGAAAAACGGATACTGCCACCATACTTGCAAAGCGATCGCTGCAATCGCAAGCAATACCGACATTGTTCGTTTCGAAACAATGCCGCAAACCAACGCGATTACTGCAAGAATCGCAAACCAAGGCACCAATGAAACGATGATGGGAACATACGGCCACGCCTGAATCTCAGCAGGCAGTATGTGCGAAACAGTGCCCAGCAAAGCCGCAATCGATAGAATGCCAGCCAGAAAACCGCATATGATATTGCGCACGCGATGCGACTTAGTTTTCTTCAACGTGCGAATAGGCTTAACAGCCTTCGCCTGCGCCGTACGCGGTTTCGTAGGCGTACCAGACCGTGCCATACATCCTCCAACATGGGCATTGCGTTCCATCAGTCAATACATCAATCATCAAATCAGCCATCAAAACCGAGTTCATGACGAACGCCATCGGCAATAGTGCGGCTTTATAGTACCCCAACTTCCACATTCGCTGGCAAATAGTCGCAATCGTCTCCATAAATTTAACGAAAAACAATCGAAACACAAAAATCACCATCTTGCCCCCAACCATTAAATGCTATTATGCTGGACACATAAGAAATCGTAACTAATGGGGGTACGACGCCTTACGCAAGAGCAATGGCTGCTCATGTATACCGAGAGGGGGCTATACCATGCTGGAACTTGACCACGTGGGGTTTTCGTATGGAAAACGTCTGATTTTAGACAATGCGAGCGCATTATTCAAAGAAAGTTCGACAACGGCAATAATGGGACCTTCCGGCTCAGGAAAGACCACTTTGCTGCGTTTGATGGACGGTTCTTTACAACCAGACACTGGCTCCGTCACCATTGATGGCGCAAATGTCAATTCCATTGATCGAAAAAATCTTCTCGGATCTTTATGCATGCGCATATTTCAGGATTACAGGCTCATTCCATATCTTGACGTGCGAGAAAACATCATGTTGGCGTTTGAAGCGGCGCATAAGGACCTCGGACAAACCAAGATTAAGAAAACTTCCCGCACTGAAAACAACATAATCGATAACTTGCTTGAAGAAGTGCATTTAGCAGGCTATGCAAACCATTTGGCTGACCAATTGTCAGGAGGAGAGCAGCAACGTGTGGCCATCGCACGCGCGATCGCCATGAAACCACGTGTGATTCTCGCGGATGAACCCACCGGCGCGCTTGATGAGGAAAATACGCAGGCAATCGCAACATTGCTTTCAGATATTGCCCACAAAGAGCGATCCATTGTCATAATCGCAACGCATGACGCTACGGTCGCGCAGCACAGTGACCGCATTGTGCGCATTCAGGACCACAAGTTGGTGGAGCAATGAATGGCATGCCTTGCCACAGCACTGGAATCACGAAGCACGTTACCTCTGGATATTTGAGATTCCATCCGATGCTCACCATCTCACTCTTTGTGGTGGCATTATTGTCGGCGATGCTACCCGCGGTGGCCTTAAACAGCTTGAATCTATACGTACAGGCCGCCAAAGAAGGCGCAGCAGGTCAATCCGGAGGGTACACGTACCAAATTTCAGGAGGCAGCAACGATGTAGCCGAAGAACTCAGGCAACAAGTCCAAAACGGTAAGGCCATCGGCGTCAAATCCGCACAAGGATCAGTAGGCCTCACCTCCGCCAGCGGCTCTTCACGAAACACCATCGCAGACATAACTTTTCTAACAGGCCCCTCACGATATGGCACGCTCATCGAAGGGCATCAGCCGTCGCAAAAAAACGAAATCTCCCTGTCTCGGGCCGCAGCTGAACAAATTGACGCCCAGCTGGGAGATATAGTCACCGTGCAATGTGACGATTCCGCATTATCAGGCGACTATAAGCTCATTGGCATCACCGTCGATGCTGCGAACACCAACACCGTGTACGCAACAGCAGTGTCTTCCAAAGACAATCTCCAAAACATACAAATGTGGCTCACCGACGATGACGCTACTGTAAATCAGGGAGAAGTCGCAAAAGAGAGCGCAACCAACAATGTCAATATCGGATACATCAAATCGACAATACGAAATGCCGAAGAAACGGTTCGTACTCGCGATCTGCCAGGATGCCAATGGTACGGAATAGTTCTGTTCCTTTGCTTGCTGTGCGTACATATCGCAGTAATGACGGCATTCTTCCGAGCAGGTCAGTGTTCTGGAGATGCTGTGGTAGAAGCTCTGGTAGCTTGCGGATTCTCCCTCACCACCAGCAGATGGACAGTGTTTCGAGGATTGCTTATTTGCACAATACCCGGAGCCGCAATTGGCATCGCGGCCGGATATACAGTATTCGGTCTTAGTTACAGGATCATAGGCAACATATTCGCCCAATATTGGGAATGGCAACCATCAGCAACTTCCCTGCTGTCCATCTTTTTTGTCGCAGCGATTTTGCTGTGCTCGCTATGCTTGACATGGTTGGTTTTGTTCTTCCGCATGTCCTTTAAGCATGACATCACAACCAGAAACGCATTATGGTACATCATTCTCTCCTCGGCCGTTCTGCTGTTTTCTTGTGTGGCGATAGAACGTTATCATGCAGCCGCATGGCCGTTTGGCGGATCAGTGGGCTCGGTCATGGGGGCTTGCGCTCTGGGACCTCTGCTCCTTTCACTGCCTTGGCTTTTCCGCACGCCAGCACAATGCAATGCGGTAGAACGTACACGAAGTTTGTCTGCCCCAGTATGTGCATTGGCACTCTTATTGTTAGGTGCCAGCTCATTGTTCAGCGGGCAAATGATGATAGCGACAGGCAATTCGGATAATGGGCTGTTCATCGCCGATTATTTGACTCAGGATGACTTGAACTATCTTGCCGGCAAATATCCCGAGACTCTAGATAAAGCCGTCGTGCTCACGGCACCGGATGAATCCCGGTATCTGGTCCGCGCCGCGACTTCCCATGCTTACGATTGCGTCATTCAACATGGCTCCGACGATGCGGATTGCTACTCAGATTCCGATAATGAAACCACTGTCATGCTTGTTGATAGCAACTCATCTTTGGCCGGTAAAACCAACGACGTTCATATTACTGAAAGCGGCAACACTGGCATCATTCTCATCGATCCCGCAACCCAAAAAATAACTCAAGCAGCACAAGTATCCACCGAGGGCACCGACTCGCTGCTCAATGATTACACCATGCCCGGCGTGGTTCTTGGAATCGACTCACCACAGGCAAAAACGCTTGGCCTTACGCCAAGCAACCGGCATACTCTCGTTATTACTGATTTCCCGTCAATCGCTTCCGGCGTTCGCGATTCAATCCGATCCGACATCATTAACCGTTGCGGGTATGCATTCATTACCGAACACGACACCACCTCTTACCGCTCCTACATGGCACGCGCCATTGCCATACCAGCTTTGGCCACAATTATCAGCGGCCTGACATTCGCCGCATTGGCCATATCAACACGTCAAACGCAGTCAACATTACGCTGGGCGCTTCAAGAATTCGGTGCATCACGATTTCAGCTCATGCGTTTGTTCAGACCCTTAGGAATAACCATGTCGTTGGGATCAACCATAGCCGTATTCCTGGGATGGCTGGGCTCGCATCCTTGGATTATTGCGCCCGCGAACGAATTCGGCACCACTGGCTGGTGGTGGCTCATACCGCTACCTGTCATTTTTATTGAAACGGCATTGTTCTGTTGGTGGTTTTCGCTACCTGAGCGCCGCAATCAGTGACCACTGGATTCGCCTTCGCACATAACCGGAACATAATTGGACTTGGGCGAATCACGTAACGAAAAATCCCGAGGAGCGATGCTCGACTCGGGATTCAAAAAAGTTTAAGTGCGGCGACGTGCTACTCTCCCACACCCTCTCGAGTGCAGTACCATCGCCGTGCTAGACCTTAGCTTCCGGGTTCGGAATGGGACCGGGCGTCTCACCTAGGCTCTGATCACCGCAAGATGAAATAATACGCACACATGCCTCAATCACCAAATCACGGCGTGTCGCAACACGTTTGACCACATCAGCCGCGCCGTGCTTTTAGCGCTTGCCTCAGGTTCAGGGCGAGCTCCGGAAGCCGCGTCAACGATGAGCATGTGTACAGTTATTCGAACCAATATCAAGCACACCGAGTCGCGTGGCATACGAATGCAAATCGACCATGATTCAACAGCATAGTTACCGAAGCATTTAACATGTTACGCGACATGCCATTGACAACCTTCGCTTTTTCTTATCTCAAGTCAGGAAGAAAAGGGTGCTTACCCCTCTTATAGGGCGGAAACAACGATTGCAATCAACAGAAAAACATATACAAAAGACGGTTCCACACGATGTTTCCATCGCACGAAACCGTCTTCACCGCAAAAACAACAGTCTCAACAAGCCATGCAGAAATCAGCCGCGAAGCTTGCTAACGAAATCGCCAAGCCGCTTCAAGCCCTCACGCAACGCCTCGCGCGAGGCCGCATACGACAGTCGCACATGCGTATCAGCAGTGGCCTCACCGAAATCACGACCAGGCGTCAACGCAACATGCGCTTCCTTCAACGCGCGCTCACAGAACGTCCACGCATCAAGACCAGTGCTGGAAATATTGAAATACGCATAGAACGCACCATTCGGCTCAACCTCCAACGGCAGACCGATCTCAGCCAATCCGTCAACCACAATGCGACGACGCTCCAGCAACTCCTGACGGCGTTCCTCGCACACGGCCAACGTTTCCGGAGTGAAGCACGCGAGCGCCGCATGCTGGGTGGGTGTATGCGCGCACAGGAAGAAGTTGGTGGCGAGATCGTCCATGGCTTCGAGCGCGTATTCAGGCACGACCATCCAGCCCAGTCGCCAGCCGGTCATACCGAAGAACTTGGAGAAGCTGGAGCATACGATGGCGTCCGGGTCGCAGGCGAGCACGGATTTCACGTCGGAACCGTCCGGTTCGCGGTCGGCTAGGTCAAGGTAGGTTTCGTCGACGATGCGCCATGCGCCGCGTTCTTTCGCCAGATCGCACACGGATTTCAGGGTGTCGAAGGCGATGGTGGTACCGGTCGGGTTCGACGGCGAGGTGATCATCACCGCTTTGGTGCGATCCGACCAGTATTCGCGGCATAGTTCCGGTGTGAGATGGAATCGGGTGTCCGCGTTCGTTGGCACGTCCACGACTTTGCCTCCGAATGCGCGGACCAGTTCGCGATTGCACGGGTACGACGGGTCGGCGATCAGCACTTCGTCATCCTCGTTCACCGTCAATGCGGCGGCAAGCAGCAGTGCCGTGGAACCTCCGGCCGTGATTGCAATACGTTTCGGATCGACGCTCACATGGTGGCGTTCCTTGTAGAAATCGGAAATCGCCTGACGTAATTCCGGCAAGCCCATTGCAGCGGTATAGGGCAATGGACGGCCATCATACTGTTCGCGCATCGCATCACGCACTGCAGGTGGAGCGCCGAAATCCGGCTCCCCCAAGCTCAACTTGACCACATCGGTGCCTGCGGCGATCATCTCGTCGGCCATCGCGCCAAACACCATGGCACGGAACGGATTAGCAATCTGGGCGCGGTGCGACATCTGCGGCAGCGCGCTGTTCTCAGCATTTCCCATAGTTCGTTTGTATTCTTCAGACGCGACAAATCGCAAACACCGTCTCGCCGCCATTACGCTCGTTTTGAAAACAGAAAATCACATGTCACGGAAAGCTGGAACCACGAGCATCATGTTCCAGCGGCAAGAATCACGCTTCGACGATTTCGCAGTACAGTCTCTCCAACCGTTCCTCACGCACTTTTTTGGCGAGCTCGCATTCCCACACCACGATCACTTTCCAGCCCATCGCTTCAAGTTCGGCATGCTGTCTGACATCTCGTTCGTGGTTGCGCAGCAGTTTCGCACTCCAGAATTCCACATTCGATTTCGGTACGCGGGTGGCTTTCGGGCAGTTTTCATGCATATGCCAGAAACAGCCGTTGATGAACACCATCGTACGGTATTTCGGCAACACCACGTCGGGATGCCCCGGATACCGCTTGTCGTTTTTACGGAATCGTAGGCCTTTCGAAAAAAGAAAACTGCGTACCATCATTTCGATGGAGGTGTCTTTGCCTCGGATATGCGACATGATGTAACTTCTCGTGCCACGCTCGTATTTCTCTTTTTTTGCGGATTTCCGAGGTTTTCCGGTCTTCTTAATTTGTTCCTGCGCTGCCACAGCACACCATTATGGCAAGATCCGGCAAAATACGGCAAATCAGAAAAGCATCCGGACGAACGCGTGCAAGTGCGATGCGGATCAACGCGCGTTGCGATCACACATGGCGTACGCTGGAACTTGCAACGCAGCAATATAAATGAATCAACACTGTTCAGACAGTTTACGAAAGATGGGGTTTGATATGGCTCGTATTCGTGTTGCGATTCTCGGCGCAGGCCGGATCGCACAGCATATGGCTGACACGTTGGTGAAAATGGCCGCGGACAGTCGTTATGCGGATTTGGTGGAACCGTATGCTGTCGCCGCACGAGATGCGGGACGTGCGGCTGATTTCGCCGCGAAATACGGTTTTCCAGTTTCATACGGTTCATATGAGGAACTTGTGGCCGATCCAAACGTGGACTTGGTGTACATCGCTACGCCGCACAATCTTCATGCGGAACAAGCGATATTGTGCATGAAAGCCGGCAAGGGTGTGCTGGTGGAGAAAGCATTCGGCGCGAATGCGGCACAGGCCCGTAAGATGATATCCGTTTCCAAGGAAACCGGCATGCTATGCACAGAAGCGATTTGGACGCGATACATGCCATCTCGCGCCATTATCGATAAGATTCTCACTTCCGGTGCGATTGGTGAAATACAGGCGATCGATGCGAACCTGTGTTATCCCACCACCGCGAAGGCACGAATCACCGATCCCGCGCTTGCCGGTGGCGCATTGTTGGATGTTGGCGTATATCCAATCAATTTCATCGACATGATCATGCATAATGCGCCGATCGCTCGCATTGAATCGTCGATGCGAGCGTACGAAACCGGCGTGGATGCTCATAATTCCATGACGTTCTATTACGAGAACGGCGTGATGGCGACCGCGCAAAGTTCGATTCTATGCCATAGCGACCGCATGGGATCCGTGTGGGGAACCGATGGCTATATGGCGTGCCAGAACATTAATAACGTTGAGGCGATTGACGTGTATGACGGCAATCATACGGTTGTTGCGCATTATGACGTTCCCTCCCAGCTCACCGGCTATGAGTACGAGGTGGCGGCCGCCGCACAGGCCGTAATCGACGGTCGCATCGAATGCGAGGAAATGCCCCACGCCGACACCCTGCGCATTATGGAACTCATGGATTCCCTGCGCCGCGACTGGAGCCTCACCTACCCCTTCGAACGTTGAGTTCCAATGAGCTCCGATATTAGTTTCAGCGTCGGCGGATTGCGATTCCTTTCAAACAGCCGACGCTGAAGCATTCATTGGCAGCACATATAATTTCTCCTTGCACTGGTTGAGGAGGAACATTATGGGATTGCTGAGCAAGGTCATGAACGCGCTTATTGGAGAACCATCTGTCTCCAGACCTGCGACTCAGCCCGTCCTCAGGACCGCGCAGCAAAACGTTCCCAAGCCCACGCAACAGCAGACGACGCAACACAAGTCCACCGCACAATCACGTCAAGCGCAACAGCCTACGCAGCCATCCCAATCATCACAATTGGCGCGATCGTCATACCGCGCGCAAACACAAACCACAGCTTGCAATACTTCCGTCACAACGAATCGTTCGCGAGCGCAATCTCATGCCAATTCACAACCGGCGCAGAAGCTTATGCCGCAACCGTTGCTTCCCGCCGAACAGATTGCAAGGGCGCGGAATATCATCGGCAAAATCGAAAAGCATGATCTGAGTGACGAGCAGATCAGCGCCATCGCCGGAGCTGGTCACAATACGCTGGTGCTTGCAGGTGCGGGAACCGGCAAAACCACTACTATCGTCGGCTATATCGCATGGTTGCTGAACACAGGAACCGCCACCCCCGAAGAGATTCTGGTGTTATCGTTCACCAAAGCTTCCGCCGACGAAATGTCGAGTCGCATCACGCAAAGCACCGGCAAAGTCATCCGCGCATGCACATTCCATAGTCTCGGACTGGAAATCTGCCGTTCCTCCACTATTGCCAATCGTCCAATTATTGACGGGCATACGTCAAACAATGTGGTGCGTAACGCATTTGAATACTTGCTTGAACACAATGTTTCCTATCGTCTTCTGGCATTTAAACTCATGTCGCAACAGTTGCTCGATAAATATTCCACAGCTGCACGACTTGAGAATTTTCAGTTACCAACAGACGATTATGCATTCAATCAATATCGTCAGAATCTTATCGATACCATACAAACCATTATCCAGCATATGCGGTCAAACAATATTGACACTGCTGGAATGCAAACTCTTAACGAACGTTACGGCGGTAAAAACATCGGTCGCAATCGTGAGATGCTGCAACTCATAGAACCGCTTTATCACGCCTATGTGCAGAATTTCGCAACCAATAATGGTATTGATTTTCCAGGAATGATCGTCGATGCCATCAGTTGCGTCAATAATGGCTCATACCGTCATCCATATAAATATGTGCTGATTGACGAATATCAGGACATGTCACGACCGCGTTATGAGCTAATCCGCGCGCTTCGCTTGCAACATGATTTCTCATTGTTCTGCGTTGGCGACGATTGGCAGTCGATTTATCGTTTCGCAGGCAGCGACCTTCATCTCATTCTCGATTTCGACCGAATTTGGCACGACTGGGGTCCGACCCGCATGTTCCAAATCACCACCACACGGCGTTTCCGGCAAAGCCTCATCGACGCAAGCGGAGCATTCGTGATGCGCGACACCAATCTGTATGTCAAACACTTGCATAATCCCAGCGATAAGAAGGATTACTCGCTGAAAGCACTTGGCGGGCATACTGAGGAAGAACGATTCAATGCAATTGTCGAGCAGTTGCGTAAACTGCCGAAAACCGCGTCCGTACTATTGCTTGGCCGGTATCGCAGTGACATCAATCTCATGATTCGTTGCGATCAAGACGGTCTGTTCTCCATTGACCAGAGCACTGGTAATATTCGTTTTCTTGAAAAACCGGATATGGATATTCGTTTCATGACCGCTCATGCTTCCAAAGGATTACAACGCGATTTCGTATTTCTGCTGTGCTGTTCCGGCGGATTGAAAGGTTTCCCAAGCACGATTCCCGAAGAGCCACTGCTTGGTCTGCTATTGCCGGAAGTGGAGCGATGCCCGCACGCGGAGGAACGTCGACTGTTTTACGTGGCGATGACCCGATGCAAGAAGAAACTGTTCTTCATCGTGGATCAGACCCGCCCGTCACGATTCATGTACGAACTGCATAGCAAGATCTGCCCGAACATTTTCCGAGGAGTCAAACTTCCTCCGCAATGCCCGAATTGCGGCGAAGCCCTAAGCTTGCGGCACAATCGAAACGATCCGAACCGCTCATTCTACGGATGCACCGGCTTCCCGAACTGCCGCTACACCCAACAAGCAAAATAAGCGTGGCATACGTGATGTGAAAGTTTTTTGCTTCCAGAGATCATCTCCAGCTCTTCGCCAATGTCTGCATGTCCTATACTGTGTGCGTAACGCACGTTGCTTCATTGGTTGAGGTTACGGACTGAAGTATATCCCCTCCGGACAGGACGGCGATTGCGCCGCTGCCCTACTCCGCTTCATGGACCGGTTCAGCTTGGAAGCTTGTTGCGATCTCGTGGATTGCACCCGAACCAAGCCCTTGGGGTCCTGGTTCTTCCGGAAGGATTCCGCGAAATATCACCAAGCAGTGCTCTCCTATCGGCACGAGCATGCATTCATGCCAGTCTGGAAAGAACTCTACTGATTTCTTGAGCCCCGCTTTGCGTGATGAACCTCCCGACCTCACGATTCACCCATTTTGTGAGGTCGGATCATGACCATTCTTTACTGTAGTGGCTTTTGGCGGAGAGAATGGTGATGCCATCATCGTCGATTGTGTAGACGAGCCTGTTCGCCGAGTCGATTCTACGTGACCATGCTCCTTGAAGAGCCCATTTAAGAGGTTCGGGTTTGCCGATGCCCTCAGCAGGCGATCGCATGGCATCTTTTATCAGCAAGTTGATTCGCTTGAAAGTTTTGGGATCCTGCCTCTGCCAGTACAGATAGTCATCCCATGCGTCTTCCGTCCACGAGAGAATCACTATTTCCCCTCTTGCTCGATCAGGTCATGACGAATAGTCTGCCTTGACTTAACTTGAGCCAATCCCCTTTGTACCTTGTCCATAAGGTAAGGATTCTCATAGATATGCAGCGTCTCCATAAGGGAGTCGTAGTCACTAGCACTCATTACGACGATATTGTCTTTCGGGTCTGAATTCGTAACGAGGATCGCGTCGGCATCCTCGTTTGCCTTCCTCATGTAGGACTTAAGTTCCTTGCGAAAATTACTGTATGCGATTGCTGTAACCATTACCCATAACCTCCTATGATTGTACAAGATATTGTACCACTTTATTTGTTACCGAAAAATTCACAACGCCAAGAAACCTCGTCACCTGTTGTTTTGTTTCAATCTTTGGGCTTGGCGCAATCACCCCCGTTGTATCCTGGATCTGATTTTTCGACAAGAAAGGAAGCCATGACGCCACGTAAGATCATCAATGTTTTGGTAGTTCGAATCTCACCATTAACGCACTGAATTCCAATCGCGAATGGAACCTTAAGGTCGCCTCCACCAATCAAAGTGGTCTTGCACGACAGCTTGAAGAGGAAATTGATTCGCAAATCAGCGAATCCAAGCCGCTCACCGACGCTTGGCTTGCATTATACGAGGAAGATTTCAAGAAATACGCACCGCCTCGTCAGCCGAATCGCAGGCAGAACAACGATTCCGACGCAGCCATCACCCCGAATGCCATGCAGGTCGAAGCGTTGATGAATCTTGTGCAACTGCGCAAACAGGGCGAAAGCCGTGCGATTATTATTTCGGCAACGGGCACCGGCAAAACGTATCTGTCCGCATTCGACGTGCGCCAATATAAGCCGAATCGCATGCTGTACATCGCCCAGCAGGAACAAATTCTCAAAAAAGCGCGGGAATCATATCAGAAAGTGCTTCGTTGCACCGATGCTGAGCTTGGATTATTTTCCGGAACAAGTAAAGAGCATGATCGTAAATATGTGTTTGCCACTGTGCAAACCATGTCTCGTCCGGAAATTCTTGCACAATTCAGCAAAAACGATTTCGATTATATTTTGATCGACGAAGTTCACCATACCGCCGCGGATTCATATAAGAGAATTATTGATTATTTCACTCCTGATTTCATGCTTGGTATGACGGCAACGCCGGAACGTACTGACGGTGCGAATATTTTTGAATTATTTGGCAATAACGTTGCGTATGAGATTCGCTTGCAGAAGGCGCTTGAAGAGGATATGCTCTGCCCGTTCCACTATTACGGGGTTGGCGAATATATCAAGGAAGCGCCGGACGGCAAGTTTATGGGGCAGCAGGTTTCCGCTAATTCCATGACAGACAAGGATCGCACTGAGTTTTCCCGTTGGCTCGAACAGCTCACCGACCCTAATCGCGTGCGCTATATCATCGACAAAATCCAGATTTACAGCGAAGCCGGAACCGATGTGCGCGGTTTGGTGTTCTGTTCTCGCCGTGATGAGGCGAAACGTCTGTCCGCCATGTTCAACGAGCAGGTGAATCAGCAGGCGGAACGACCGTATCGCACGAAAGCCATTACCGGCGAAAACTCGCAAGCTGAACGTGACGAAGCTGTCAAACAGCTGGAAAATGGCGAACTTGACTATATCTTCACCGTTGATTTATTCAATGAAGGTGTGGATATTCCTCATATCAACCAAATTGTTATGCTTCGTCAAACGCAGTCGAGCATTATTTTCACACAGCAGCTCGGCCGAGGTTTACGTAAGGCAAGCGGTAAAGATTCGGTTGTAGTGATTGATTTTATTGGCAATTACGCCAATAATTATTTGATTCCGATCGCATTGTATGGCAATACTGGCGATCGTGATGTGGCCCGTAAGAATCTTCAACGCGAGTCCATCGGCATTTCTTCGATCAGTTTCGATAAAATCGCCCGCGAGCGCGTGCTCGCTTCGCTTGATACCGCTGATTTGTCGGATATGAAGCTGTTGAGCAAGCAGTATCAGCAGATGCGCTATGAGTTGGGGCGTATTCCGATGTTGATGGATTTCGCGCATCGCGATGCGTCGTTGGTATTCACGTTGGCTTCGAAGAATAACGATTATCTGTCGTTCGTGGTCTCTCGTGAGAAGAGTCTGTCGCGCGGCAAGCATGCGTCGGCTTCGTATGTGGAGCAGCTTGAACCGGTGTCAAACGCGCAGTCTGGTGTGCTGAAAATGTTGACTGCGACTCAGTTGCGTGGTTTGCGCCCGCATGAGTCGTTGATTCTCGCTGTGCTCTGTGGTTTGGACTGGCATCATATTGATGCGGATTGTTCTGACGATGCGGCCGCATTATTCGAAAGTTTTTCCGCGCAGCACAGCCTAAGCCTGCCTGATTTGCAAACATTATTGTCTGCGCTGTTCCCTTATGCCGATAAGAGTATTCAGCAGTGTGATTCTGCTTTTTCCACGTTAGGTTATTCGTATTTCACGAGTGCGAATCGTACTCGTTTCGGCAATACTTCCTTGGTTTACATGCATGATGATGGATCATACGTTTTGACTCAGGAATGCGAATCGATGCTCCAACATTCAACATTCCGCACGTTTTTCACGGACACTATCGAAGCTAGCTTGTTTAATGCTCTTGCACTGTCACGGGAGGCTCGCA
Organism: Bifidobacterium sp. N4G05; assembly: GCF_002742445.1. GTDB lineage: Bacteria > Actinomycetota > Actinomycetes > Actinomycetales > Bifidobacteriaceae > Bifidobacterium > Bifidobacterium hominis. Next base: position 364,877 of record NZ_NJNQ01000003.1, read on the forward strand.
AGCGTCGCGTTACGCCAGATCATGGGTTCATATATGGCGAGAAATACAGTCTCGCTGACGTCATGCAGCTATGCGCATGGAAGGATGAGCAGATTCCGCAGAACGTGGGCGGATATAAGCTTGACACCGATACGAATTCCTTGCCGATTTTCATTAAATATGAGGCAAGTCAGTATGGCGATCGTTTCTTGAATCCTGAAGAAATTGAATGGTTCAGCAAGAATAATCGTTCTTTGCGATCTCCTGAATTCAAATGGATGCTTGACGGCACGGAGCATGCGTCGGAATGGAGGAATCGTCATTTTATTCCCATTTTTATTCGCCGTAAAGTTGAGGAGAAGGAGAAATCCTACTATTATGTCGGTTCCGCAGTGGCCGTCAACGATGCGCACGAATCAGTGAATATTGCGGATGATGGCACCCAATCGAAAGTTGTGATCTCCACACTGAAACTCATAAAACCGGTTGATCCCGAACTCTACCGTCACCTCACCGGCAATGCCGCGTTCTGAATAACCGTCGGCGTGGCGGCTCTGTTTGCAGCCGCCGCACCGATCAATCAATTAATCAATCAGCGGTTTCC